>NZ_JACHXN010000003.1 GCF_014192095.1 Phyllobacterium trifolii | reverse complement strand
TTCATTTTGCCGCCTTCTCTACTTCGTGGGTTAACGCACCACAACATTGGCACATTGCGATGCCGTCAGGGGAGGGCGGCAACCATCCCATCTCGTTTTGCGCAAAAACTCGCTTTTGGAAGGCATTTGTTGACGAAAATGCCCTTCGGGTAACCTCCGGCTCAAATTATTTGACTGAATACCAGTTTGGCAGCGGAACCATCGTCCATTTCTTCTGCCGGACGTGTGGCGTTAAACCCTTCGGTCGTGGTGAAACAGCGGATATGGGTGTGTTCTACGCGATAAACATCGCCTGCCTGGACGATTTGATGCCTGACGAGCTGTTGAACGCTCCCGTTGAGTACCAGGATGGAAGGCACGATCATTGGGAGCGTCAACCTGCAGAAATTCGCCATTTATAAAAAAATCGCGCAATACCAGTTACGTCATGGGTTGCCCCATTTTCTTAAAATTCAATCGATTTAGACTAAGGTATAATTGCGGAAATTCGCGATATCTCTTATCAATCAGCTTTCAGCGTGTAGTTGTTTCGAAATGCCGAATATTGAAGTTCTTTTATCTTGTATTGTTGAGTCATCGTCGTTTGTGTGCATCCTCCCTGCATATAAAGCCTGAGTGAAATTCTGGGAGGCCAAGAATAGAAAAAGTATTGTCTATTTTATTCGTTGGTACGTCGCCTGCCTGGATTGAACAATGCAAGACCAAGACGCCTGGACAGATCCTTCGCTGGTCACGGGCAAAAAGACAGGCAGTCATGGTTGTCCCTCCATGGCTGCCTTTTTCTTTCAAGGTTTTGAAGAGTTGAGCAAAGATTTCCTGCCTCTCGTCGCCGTCCGAACAAGAGCCTTTCTTGCTTGGATAGAGGGCCCGCGCCTCGATTAATTCGCGAGCGGCCCCTACGAACTGAGAAATCACACTTCCGGTTGAACGCGCGATGAACGAACGCATCAGCTTTCGTTCAGACCGGTTGGGCCATTGTCTCGAAATCAACAATGCCAAGGCGCATCGGGACAGGGAGTAAGGGGATCATGATACAATTCACCGCAAATTTATCGCTGCTTTTTCTGCGTGCGCTAATTTTCTCTGCCATTCTCGTCGGTCCTGTCGTGGCTTTTGCCGCAAGCTATGAAGGGCGAAACCCATCAAATGGCGGCATAGGGCTTGTTCTCCTCGTCAGTCTGCAGAGAGTTTAGAGCGGTTTGCAATCATATTGAATCATCCTGCCGGAGGGAATTTGGTTCAAGGTCGAGGGGTTTGGCGAGGCCGATGCCTTTCCATCGGACAAAGCCAAAACCCGAAGGATTTGGAGCAAATTCACCCGGCCCTTCGGGTTTCCGGCTGGCGGCCAACCACTTTGTCAGGCGGCGTCGGACGATGGAAACACATCGACCTCACCACCTTCCGCGTGGATTGTCTCGCCATCCGAGAAACAGGATCGATCCAATATGATTGCAAACCGCTCTAAGACACCGCTTTTCAAGTGTCATGCTATGTCACTATATTGGGGCATGGACAAAAGAATCGGAACCAAGAAGCCCACCGCCATCAGCATGCCCAGCCATGTCGAAGCGAAAGAATTCATTGACGCCAAGGCAGCCGTCCAGGCGCTCAGCGTGCTGTATGAACGCAATACAAAGTTTCTACGTGATGCCTTCGATAGAGTTGCGCGAGGCGAAGAACGCGACACCATGCATTTCCGCGCTTTCTATCCGGAAGTGCGTCTTTCAACATCAAGCTATGCGCAGATCGATTCCCGCCTGGCGTTCGGCCATGTGTCGGCACCCGGTCAATATACGGCGACCATCACGCGGCCGGATCTGTTCGACAACTATCTCGAGGAGCAGATAAGGCTGTTGATCCGCAACCATGGCGGTCCCGTGACGGTACAGGAATCCACGACGCCGATTCCCATTCACTTCGCCTTCCTTGAGGGCACCCACGTGGAATCATCCGTAGCGGATGCATTCACCCGTCCGCTTCGCGATCTCTTCGACGTACCGGATCTCGCAGCGACGGATGATCGCATTGTCAACGGCGAATATGAAACGGACGACCTCGACAGTATCATGCCTCTGTCGCCGTTTACCGCGCAACGCGTCGATTATTCCTTGCACCGGCTCTCGCACTACACGGCGACGCGACCGGTGCATTTTCAGAACTACGTGCTGTTCACCAACTACCAGTTCTACATTGACGAATTTTGCGCATTGGCGCGCGGACTGATGGCGGAAGGCGGCGGCAGTTATGAACGCTTCATCGAGCCGGGTAACCTGATCACCGAAGCTGGCAATGATGCACCGACGTCGGGCGTGCCGATCGGCCGGCTGCCGCAGATGCCTGCCTATCATCTCGTGCGCGGCAATGGGTCCGGAATTACGATGGTCAATATCGGTGTAGGCCCTTCTAACGCCAAGACGATTACCGATCATATCGCCGTGTTAAGGCCGCACGCCTGGCTAATGCTTGGCCACTGCGCCGGGCTGCGCAATACGCAAGCGCTTGGCGACTATGTATTGGCTCATGCCTACGTGCGCGAAGATCACGTGCTGGATGACGATTTGCCGGTTTGGGTGCCTATCCCTGCACTTGCCGAAGTGCAGGTCGCACTTGAACAAGCAGTTGCGGAAATCACCGGGCTCGAAGGGTATGATCTGAAGCGCATCATGCGTACCGGTACCGTGGCAACGATCGACAACCGCAATTGGGAGCTGCGCGACCAGCGTGGCCCCGTTAAACGGCTGTCGCAATCGCGCGCGATCGCGCTCGACATGGAATCGGCGACAATTGCAGCGAATGGTTTCCGCTTTCGTGTGCCATACGGAACGCTGCTATGCGTCTCGGACAAACCGCTACACGGCGAGTTGAAGCTCCCCGGCATGGCAACCGAGTTCTATAAACGTCAGGTGGCGCAGCATTTGCAAATCGGCATTCGTGCTTTGGAGAAGCTGGCCGAGATGCCCCCCGAGAAACTGCACTCCAGAAAGTTGCGCAGTTTTTACGAGATGGCGTTTCAATAGAACTTATTTGCGAGGTCCAAGAAGGGCGAAAGACACGCCTTGCGGGTCGAGCGCCTGCAAAACCCACTGCTCGCCGGGAACTTCCATCGGCCCGAAGACAACCTTGCCGCCCTTGTCCTTGATCCTCGATTCAGCGGCGTTAATATCGTCCACGCAGATATAATAACACCAGGCTGGACGGGTTGACGGCTCAGGATTGTTCATCATGGCGCCAAACATTTGGCCGTCGCGCTCCACGATCTGGTATGTGCCCATGCCGCCCATGTCCATGGCTTCGCCCTTGGTCCAGCCAAATAAGCCGGAATAGAATTCAAAGGCACTCTTCCAGTTGCTGGTGTTCAATTCGTGCCAGCCAACGGTACCCGGTGCAGGGGGCTTAGGATTGTCACCGCGATCTTGCATCGAGGGCTTGAACAGAGTGAACGGCGCGCCCTGCGGATCAGCAGCGATCGCGAACCTGCCGACTTCCGGTATATCCTGCGGTTCAACCGTTATCTTGCCTCCCGCATCCCTTACGCGGGCGGCAAACTGATCGACGTCATCGACCGCAATATAGCCGGACCACATTGACTCGACGCCGGTATTGCAACCTTCCGGCGTTGTCATCATACCGGCAACCGGGGCCTCACCGACTTTCAGCAACGTGTATTTCATTTGCGGATGGCCAGCGTCTTGAGCACTCCAACCGACGACATTGCTGTAGAAGCGCTCGGCAGCTTCTGCATCGCTGGTCATCAGTTCGTACCAAACAAAATTACCGGAATTGGACATGATAGCTCCTCCTTCTCATGATCGACCGGATTGTACAGATGGCTTGTGATTGAATATTGACAATTATGTTGATATCAACATATATAGGCCATGTCAAAGCCGATTTCAGTTCCTTACGAAACAACGATCCATGTTCGCGATACGTGCCTGTGTCTTGCTGTGCAACGCGCGGCGCGCGCCCTCGCCCGGCGCTTTGATGAAGCGTTGCGGCCATATGATCTCACCAACGGACAGTTTTCGCTATTGATGTCGCTGAACCGGCCGACGCCGCCCAACCTGAGCTCCGTCGCCTCATTGCTCGCGATGGATCGAACCACACTTACCGCGGCCCTCAAGCCGCTGGAGCGCCGTGGCCTGGTGAGGGTCGTGGTCGATCCTGCTGACAAACGCGGCCGCCTCATGGCACTGACGCCGGATGGTATGCACCTGCTTTCGGAAGTCGTGCCGATATGGAAGAAGTCACATGGCAAACTTGAAGAACTGCTCACAGATGGCGAGCATGATCGACTTTTAAATGGCTTGAAGAAGCTCCTGTGATCTCAATCGACAGCATGCGTCAAGATGTTGACCAGTCGTCCGGTTGGGTCGCGGACGTAGAAACGCCGGACGCCCCAGGGCTCATCTGCGATATCATATGCGATCTCATAGCCGGCTGTTCTCGCTCGCTCATAGACCATATCGACATCGTCCACTTCGATCGAAATGTCGGGCACAGGAGTGCCTGACCCTCCTTCGCTGGCGATGCTGATCTGCGGCCTTGCCGGAATGTCGGATGCAAATGTCAGTATCCATCCATGATCCATGACGACTTTCAGTTGCAGCAAGTTTTCGTAGAATTCACGAACGCTGCCGGGATCAGGGCATGCGAAATTTGGAACGATGCGTTTTACGATCACGGGACACCCTCCTCAAGGTTGAGTCTCGTCCGAGATCTCACACTAATCATCTCTGTCATGCGCCTAAAGTCCAAAACGCCGCTGCTTGGAAATAATGGGAAAGCTGCTATATTCCATTTTGGAGTGAGGAGCGGATTTTCACCCGCCCCTCGTTTTGCTGACTAGTTGAATTGAACCCGGATGCTGAGTGACCAGCTTATCCGGGTTCTCTTCATTGTCAGTGTGACGCTAAACGGTAAAAACCGCATAGTTCACCTCCAAGTTTCAAAGGCAAGGCTTTGCCGGAGTCGGAGTAGCCAATCTTCCCCGATGTACCGGTTCACTCAATACGTGCCGCTTCTGCCTAGAGAACCCTCCACACATGGCTGGAATTGTCGCAGACCACAACGAATGCAGGGTTGCATAAGAGGCCGGTTAACGGTGCTGCGGGTTGTCCCTAGATCACTAGCGCTGCCATCTTGATTGCGTCGCAATTGCCGGTTTAATGCGGAGCATGACGACAGAGAACAAGCTATCGTGGATAAGACTTGCCGCAGTATTGATACCGGTGATGTTTTCGGTACCGCTGGTACTGGGATTTTTCGGTGCGGCCCATCCGCTGTTCGATTCCTTTGCGCATTTCCGCATGCATCTTGCAGTGCTGATGGCCATATCGGCCATCCCAGCCCTTATTCTTGGACTGTGGCGAGAAGGTTTGATGGCAATGGTGTTGGCACTGACCGCACTTGGTTCAGTGCTTGTTCCCTCCCCTGCACCTTCCGCAGAGGCTGAAACAGCCCAGCCGGAATACAAACTGATGCAACTGAACCTGCGCTATGACAATCGTCACCAGGCTGATGTCCTTCGCTTGATCGCGCAAGAAGCCCCCGATGTCATCACTTTGCAGGAAGTATCCACTGCGTGGCGCCCAAAACTGAAAGCGATCGAAGCACGCTATCCCTATAATCTTTACTGCCCTAACCGCAGCCACATTGGCGGCGTTGCAATTCTCTCCCGCCGCCCGTTCGCCCTCGGAACCACGCCACAATGTGTCGACAGTCTGATCGGTCTCGCACGCGTTGATTTCGGGGGACGCAGCGCCATTGTTACCGCCATCCACCTCGACTGGCCTTGGCCCTATGGCCAAGCCAGCAACGTTGCGACGATCGAGCCCTACCTCGAGCGGCTGCAAGGTCCAATGATCATTGCCGGCGATTTCAACGCGACATCCTGGAGCCAGACGCTGAAAACCATCACCGAAGCGAGCAAGACATTGTCAGCCGAAGGCTTACGCCCGAGTTGGCTCGTCAACGGCACATTGGCGCATGCGGCGCGCTGGGTTGGCCTGCCGATCGATCACATCCTCGTTTCGGACCGAATTATCCAAACGCGAGTCGAAACACTACAGCCTGTCGGCTCGGATCATTTGCCGCTCCTGCTTCGCTTTACGATCAGCGGCGTTGATGACAATGGCGGTCCAGATCAACAAACAGTACTGAGGCAAGGCAATTACATATTCTGATAGACCGGTCCTTCGCCGCCCTGTGGTGGCACCCAGTTGATGTTCTGATTGGGGTCCTTGATATCGCATGTCTTGCAGTGCACGCAGTTCTGCGCGTTGATCACGAACTTCGGCCCGGTTGCCTCCTCGACCCACTCATAGACACCGGCCGGGCAGTAACGTGCCGACGGTCCCGCGTAGACTTCGAGTTCAGAGCTTTTCTGCAGGTCCATATCTTTGACAATCAGGTGAACCGGCTCGTTTTCCTCATGGTTGGTATTCGACAGGAACACCGAGGACAGGCGGTCGAAGGTCAGGACGCCATCGGGCTTTGGATAGGCGATTGGAGTGTATTTGCTCGCAGGTTCGAGCGAGGCCGCGTCGGACTTGCCATGTTTCCACGTGCCGAAGGGCGACCAGCCGCCAAAGATCGTGTTGAGCCACATATCGAGACCGCCGAGCATGACACCGCCGATTGTGCCGAGCTTCGACCACATGGGCTTGACGTTACGCACACGCTTCAAATCCTTGCCGATCTCACTTGAGCGCCAAGCGTTCTCGTAAGCAATAAGCTCGTCATTGGCACGCCCGGCGGCGATCGCTTCCGCCACATGTTCGGCGGCCAGCATGCCGGAGAGCATGGCATTGTGCGAACCCTTGATGCGCGGCACGTTGACGAAGCCAGCCGAGCAGCCGAGCAGTGCTCCTCCGGGGAAGGACAGTTTCGGCACCGACTGCCAACCGCCTTCAGTGATCGCGCGTGCACCATAGCCCAGGCGCTTGCCGCCTTCGAAGAGGCCCCGGATGGACGGATGGGTCTTGAAGCGCTGGAACTCCTCGAATGGCGAAAGGTAGGGATTCTTGTAGTTGAGGTGCATGACGAAGCCGACGGCGACCGTGTTGTCCTCAAGGTGGTAGAGGAATGACCCGCCGCCCGTCTTCATGTCCAGCGGCCATCCGAACGAATGCTGCACCAGGCCCAGCTTGTGCTTTGCCGGATCAACCTGCCACAATTCCTTCAATCCGATACCGAATTTCGCCGGCTCCTTACCTTCATCGAGCTTGAATTTGTTGATCAATTGCTTGGCGAGCGAACCGCGCGCGCCTTCCGCGATCAGGACATATTTGCCAAGGAGAGCCATACCCCGCGTGTAGGCTGGTCCGGGACTGCCATCCTTCTCGATGCCCATGTCACCGGTGGCAACACCGACAACAGCGCCGTTGTCGTCGTAAAGCACTTCCGAGCCGGCAAAGCCGGGGTAGATTTCTACGCCCAGTTCTTCCGCCTTGGTGCCAAGCCAGCGGCAGACATTGCCCAGCGAGACAATGAAATTGCCATGATTGTTCATCAAAGGCGGCATAGCGAAATTCGGGAGACGCACCGAGCCGGAATGTCCGAGAACCAGAAAATGATCGGCCGTAACCGGCGTCTTGAAGGGATGCCCTTCTTCGTCGCGCCAGCCCGGCAGGAGCTTGTCGACGCCGATCGGGTCGACCACGGCGCCCGAAAGGATGTGCGCACCGACTTCGCCGCCCTTTTCCAGAATTACAACCGACAATTCCGGATTGATCTGCTTAAGCTTGATCGCTGCGGATAGACCAGCCGGCCCTCCTCCAACTATGACGACATCAAACTCCATGCTCTCGCGCTCTGGAAGTTCGGTTACCTCGCTCATGCAATCCTCCTAAGAATCATTCCCGTAAGCACTTTTGTGCAGTATTTTCCCGATTTGTAGCGCAACAATAGCCATATGACATAGACAGTCATGCATTCCAGATGCGGCCAATTGCCCCCATTTCACGACGGTTGGCGGAATCTAAATTACTTTAACGTAAACGTCAATATTTTGCACTTTCACAGATTGTTTGCACGGGATGCGGTTTCAGTCATAATTCAGCTTATTGTCTCGCATGCCAACCGATGGGAGACCTGATGAAACGATACCGCACGGACTGGATGCTGCGTGGCATGATGGCCATCTGCATGCTTTTCGTCGGTTACGTTTCGAGAGGATCGGCACAAGAAGATCCGCGGCTTTGGACTGCGGGGCCTTACTCATTTTCCGATGAGCTTGGCGGCTTCATCATTCGGTCCATCAGTGGCACAGGAACGATGCAGGATCCAATCATCCTTACGGAAGAATTCCCCTCGGTAACGCCAACCACACTCATCATTCGCACCGAAAAAGTAGCGCAACTTAACCCGAGCGAGGATGCCGGGATTCTATTCTATCTGCGCGTCCGGGCCACCAACAGCAGCGGTCATCCCTGGGTCGAGTTCGAGTTTGAACTGCAGGAACAGCTTAACGTGCCAAGCGATTATGGCGATGGTCTTTCCTTCTACCAGCCAGGTGACAAGAGGGGCATGATCAAATCGACCGGTTACGGCACTTTCAGCGACGACTTCGAGCCCTATGATCGTATGGTGTTCCGGGATGGCAAGATCGATCCCGGTTTTGGTGCGAGCTTTGATTTTCCTATTGCTGACTTCACACCCAAACGCGTGTTTTATCTGGTGCAGGAGCCACGCATTCCTTCCTCCTGACCTTGCAATTGTGCCGGCAATTTGCGACTTCAGAGACAAAAGGATTATCGCTTGACCAATTTGCGCGAACTGCTGCATTTCTATGCCGAGGCCGGCGTCGATACGCCGCTCGAAGATGCGCCGGTCGACCGCTTCTCCCAAGTCGAGACAAAGCGTGTTGCGGCTTCGCCCGCGCAGGCCGTTCGACCTTCCCAGCAGCAGCGACCTGAACAACCGGCAGCTAGCCAACCGGCTCCATCCATCCTCAGCAAGACCTCAGTCCCCGACGATGCCAAAATCGCGATGGCGCGGCAGATGGCTTCAAGTGCTGCTACGCTGGAGGAACTGCGCGAGCAGCTCGCCGCATTCGACGGCTGCAACTTGAAATTCACTGCCAAGAACCTCGTGTTCGCCGACGGCAATCCTGCGGCTCCGATCATGTTCGTGGGTGAAGCACCGGGCCGTGAGGAAGACCTCGAAGGTGTTCCTTTCATCGGCCGTTCGGGGGAACTGCTCGATCGCATGTTTGCGGCCATCGGCCTTGACCGGACCAGCGTCTATATCGCCAATACCATTCCATGGCGTCCACCTGGCAACCGCACGCCAACGCCGCTTGAAACGGAGATTTGCCGCCCATTCTTCGAGCGCCAGATTGAGCTCGCCAATCCAAGGCTGCTCGTCGCGCTCGGTGGCCCGGCCGCCAAAGCGCTTACCAATGCGACGGAAGGTATCTTGCGCCTGCGCGGAAACTGGAAAGCCCATTTGACCACATCCGGCATCCAGATTCCGGTAATGCCGACACTGCATCCTGCTTATCTTCTGCGAAATCCTGCCCAAAAGCGCTTCGCCTGGCGCGATTTCGTCAGCGTCAAAATGCGGTTGCGTGCGCTGACCGATTAGATTGGCGCAAAACTGGAATGCCGGTGTCGTAATCTTTCGCTTGTATGAGCACTGAAACCTGTAGTTTCGGGCATTGAAACGCAGGATACATATATGTTTCGCCAGCTCTTGCCGATCGCGGCGTTATTGACCAGCACCTTTCTGATGCTGACGGCAGGGGGCCTGGCGGGAATCCTGCTCCCCTTGCGCGCGGGCATGGAAGGCTGGTCGCCAACGACCGTCGGCTGGCTTGGAACCGGCTACGCGCTGGCATTCACCGGCGGCTGCATCATCGTTCCGCGCCTCGTGCGCCGCGTTGGCCATGTGCGGGTCTTTGCCGTGCTGCTCACGCTCCTCAGCATGTCGATGCTGATGCACGGTCTGATCATCGATCCCTGGGCCTGGACGCTGTTTCGGGCGCTGGCCGGTTTTTCATTGGCCGGCAGTTACATGGTGATCGAAAGCTGGCTGAACGAGCGCGTCACCAATTCGACACGCGGCATGGTGTTTTCGATCTACATGATTGTTTCCATGCTCGGACTTCTCGTTGGCCAATATATTCTGCCGTTCGGCGATCCGGCGACACAGGCTTTGTTCATGATCGGGGCGTTGATCTATGCTGGCGCCCTGGTGCCGACAGGCCTTTCAAATGCACAGTCTCCACGTCCTCTGACGCAGGTATCGCTGGACCTTCCCGGGCTCTACCGGAAGTCACCCGCCGCGTTGATTGGATCGCTGCTGGCGGGGATCATCGCCGGCGCCTGGAACTTTCTTGCGGCTATCTATGGCCGCGAAATCGGCCTGTCGACTTTCGGCATTGCGACGATGATCGCGAGTTCGATGATCGGTGGAGCGATCTTCCAGTACCCGATCGGCCGTGTCTCGGACTTCGTCGACAGGCGCTACGTAATGGTCGTCGCCGGGATCGGCGGTGTTGCGATATCGCTGACGATGATTATGGTTCAGCCCACTACGCCGTGGGTGGTCTATACATTGATGTTTGTTTTCGGGACGGTGCTGTTTCCGATCTATTCGCTCAACGTGGCGCATGCCAACGACTTCGCCGAACCCAGTGAGTTCGTCAAGATTTCCAGCGGACTGCTCATTGTTTACGGCGTTGGCAGCATGATCGGCCCGCAGATCGCCGGGCGGTTGATGGATCTGAATGGCCCTTCGGGTTTCTTTGTCACGATGGCAATCAGCTATGCGGCCTATGGTTCCTATGCGTTCTGGCGCAGCCTTCGCCGTGCGTCGCAAGCTCCCTCAGAGCGTCCCGATTTCGCCATTCGCCCGCATGACCGGCCGCATACTCCGGAAACATTCCAGCTACACCCCCTGAGCGAGGCGGCGCAGGAAGAATAGTGGTCATCCCTGCGGTGTAGAGACCTTGCGGGCGCGAGCCCGGGCGAGCCCAAGCCGATGCTCACGGTATATGATGAAGATGCCGGCGCTGATGACGATTGCTGCTCCGGTAATCATCTCCGCTGTCGGGATGTCACCGAACAGCAGATAGCCGAGGGCGAGCCCCAGCAACATGGACGTATATTCGAATGGAGCAATCGCCGACATGTCGGCATGTCGATAGCTCTCCGTGAGAAGAATTTGCGCGACACCGCCGGCTATCCCGGCGAAGATCAGACAGGTCGCCTGAAAGGCAGTCGGCCAGACCCAGCCAAACGGAAGGCTGACCAGCGCAATGACGCTTGAGGCGATGGAGAAGTAAACGACGATAGTCGGCGTGCGCTCCGTTTGAACCAGCTTGCGCACGAGCAGCATGGCAATGGCGGCGAGTCCTGCACCGCCCAGTGTCGCCAACGCGCCGACAGCCTGATCCGCGCCGAACTCGGTTTCCCCGGTAAAGAACGACATGCGCGGCCAAAGGATGATGACGACGCCGACGAGACCAAAGCACACTGCCGACCAGCGATAGAGCCGCACCGTTTCGCGCAGGAAAATTGCACTGCATACGACCGTCAGCAGCGGCGTCGCGTAACTGATTGCGATGGACTCAGGCAAAGGAAGCTTGGTCAGACCATAAAAGCTGAGGCTCATGGCGCTAACGCCGACGAAGCCGCGCCAAAAATGGCTGAAGGGCTCGCTCGTCTTGAATGCCACAGCCATCTGTCCCTGCCACGCGATGAAGGCAATGACCGGAAAAATCGCAAAGAAGGAGCGGAAGAACACCAGTTGGCCCGCCGGAATACCGTCAGATGCTTTCAAGAGGCTCGACATGCAGACGAATACGCAGACCGAAGCGACCTTGAGGCCAATTCCCAGCATGACATTGGTGCTGCGCGCACGATCTGCGACAAGTGGTTCACCATCTCGCGGGTGAACGATAGTGGACACGGTTTTACATCCTGGAAGAAAGAGTGGTCGGCGGCGGTATGGAATTGTAAACTGATATATCTTTAGGATGGTTTAAGCGGCCACACCAGTGGGCAATCATTCACGTTGCGTTTGTGAACCAAACAAATCGGCATTTGTTGTGCCCCACAAGAAAGATCGATAGGGTCCCCGCCATCAATAAGGACAGTTAGACCATGCGTACCGATACCGGCCAGGTTTTTCATCTGGAAGATTACAAGCCCACCGATTTTCTCATTCCCGAAACCCACCTCGATTTCAGTCTCCATCCCGAGCGCACAGTCGTCAAATCCACACTGCAGATCGAGCGCAGGGAGGGTGTTGCATCGGACGCTCCTCTCATTCTGGACGGCGACGACCTCAAGCTGGTTGATATCCGCCTCGACGGCGCCGTTCTCGGCGACAATGCGTACATAGCAACGCCGGATCGTCTCGAAATTCGCGGCTTGCCGGAAAATGGCGCCTTCACGCTCGAAATAACCACGGAGATCAACCCGACGACCAATCGGCAGTTGACCGGCCTTTATCGGTCGAGCGACGTTTATTGCACCCAGTGCGAGGCAGAAGGTTTTCGCCGCATCACCTATTTTCTCGACCGGCCGGACATGCTCTCCGTCTACACGGTCCGCATCGAAGCCGACAGCAGCGAAGCACCATTGCTACTGTCGAATGGCAATCCCAAAGATAAGGGCAAACTTACCAACGGCCGGCATTTTGCCGTCTGGCACGATCCGCATCCGAAGCCAGCCTATCTGTTCGCGCTTGTTGCCGGCGATCTTGGAGTGATCACCGATACCTTCACAACCGCTTCCGGGCGTCACGTCGATCTCGGCATCTATGTCGAGCATGGCAAGGAGCGCCGCGCGCTTTATGCCATGGATGCGCTGAAGCGTTCGATGAAATGGGACGAGGATGTCTTCGGCCGTGAATATGATCTCGACGCTTTCAATGTCGTCGCGGTGTCCGATTTCAACATGGGCGCCATGGAAAACAAGGGGCTCAACGTCTTTAACGACAAGTACGTGCTAGCCGACCCAGACACCGCGACCGATACGGATTATGCCGGGATCGAAGCGGTGATCGCCCACGAATATTTCCACAATTGGACAGGAAACAGAATCACTTGCCGCGACTGGTTCCAGCTTTGCCTGAAGGAGGGGCTGACCGTCTACCGCGACCATGAGTTTTCCGCCGACATGCGTTCGCGCGCCGTCAAACGCATCGCCGAGGTGAAGGGCCTCAAGGCGCATCAGTTCCCGGAAGATGCCGGGCCCCTCGCCCACCCGGTGCGTCCGCGCCAGTTCCGCGAGATCAACAATTTCTACACCTCGACCGTCTACGAAAAAGGTTCCGAGGTGGTCCGTATGATCCGTACCATTCTCGGGCCGGAACTCTTCCGCAAGGGCATGGACCTCTATTTCGAGCGCCATGATGGCGATGCCGCGACCATCGAGGATTTCATCAAGGTCTTCGAGGATGCGTCGGGCGAAGATCTCAGCCAGTTTGCGCTCTGGTACGACCAGGCCGGAACTCCCAATCTCGCCATCACCTACGACTATGATCAGGCAACCAAAACCTTCGAGATCGAGATCGAGCAGTCGCTGAAGCCAACACCGGGCCAGACTTCGAAAAAGCCGATGCACATCCCCGTGCAGTTTGCGCTGCTCGGTGCAAAAGGTCGTGAGCTCAGGCCGCGCTCAGCCAAGGGTGGTCTGGTCAAGGACGACGTCATCCATCTGCGCAAGCGAAAGGAGCGCTTCAGCTTTTCCGGTATCCTGGAACGCCCAGTCCCTTCACTGCTGCGCGGCTTTTCGGCACCGGTGACGCTTACCAGCGAATTGACCCGAACCGACCTCGCCTTCCTCGCCCGCAACGACGGCGATGAGGTGACGCGCTGGCAAGCCCTTACCCAACTGCTCAACGCCAAGCTGACGAGCAATGCCAAACGCGTCCGCGGCGGCAAGCCGGCGACAATCGAGAACTCGTCGATCAAGCTCCTCGGCGAGATCGCCTTTAACGTAACGCTGGATGAGGCGTTTCGGGCGCTGTGCCTTAGCATCCCGTCCGAAAGCGACATTGCGCGTGAACTTGGCGCGAATATCGACCCGGATGCTATTCTTGGCAGCCGTGATGCATTGATCAGCGCCGTGGCCGAAGCACATGCGGGGAAGTTCGCGCAAACTTATAGCGAGCTCGCGCAGGAGGGCTCGTTCAAGCCGGACGCGGCCGGAGCGGGCCGCAGAGCGCTGCGCAACGTGCTGCTCGATTATCTGAGTGTCGCCGAGGGTAGTTCAAAGCGGGCCGCGACGCAGTTCAAAAACGCCGACAATATGACAGATCGGGCGGCTGCGCTCGGTGTGCTCGTCCAGCGCTTTGGCGACAGCGATGCGACAAACCATGCGCTGCAGGCCTTCGAGGCGCGTTTCGGCAATGATCCGCTCGTCATGGACAAATGGTTCGTGGTGCAGGCGATGCAGCCGGGAAATGGGGCGCTGGACAAGGTGCGCGAGTTGATGACTCACCAGCTGTTTTCGCTCGACAATCCCAATCGCACCCGGGCTTTGATCGGCGCATTTTCCAGCGGTAATCAGACGGGCTTCAATCGCGCCGACGGCGCCGGCTACAAGTTCTTCGCCGAGACAATCCTGACCATCGACAAAAAGAACCCGCAGCTTGCCGCACGGCTTCTGACGGCGATGCGCTCGTGGCGATCGTTCGAACCAGTGCGACGTGAACATGCACGTGAATCACTGGCGACCATCGCTAGAGAGACGGGACTTTCGGCCGACGTGCGGGACATTGTCGAGCGGACGCTGGCCTAGAGAGGGCGTCTGCGGGTTATCCACTGCCCTGTTTATTCATCGTCCTCGGGCATCGCCCGAGGGTATCTTGAGTCATTTCAAGGAGTTATGACTCGTCGTCTGATTATAGTTTTGGCCCGCCATAAGTATTGATAAATATTTAACAAAGGGACTAGACACGCAGAATCAGTTTTGATTCACTACAGGTGCTTCGGATGTGCGGCGTGCCGAAGCAAATCACTGATTACAAAGGTAAAATGAGGGGGCCAGTCGATGGCAAATGCGGACGCGTATCGCGCGCCGACGGGGAAGAATTATGCCAAAAGCCGGAGCGATGCGCGGGGGCGCAACCGGCTTTCGGGTCACATAAAACTTCTCGCCGATCCCGCCTATGGCAAGCTGCTTGCCGCCGAACCCTATCTGCGTCGCGCAATCCCACCCCTCATCATCATCTTCCTGCTCGCACTTGCGCTCGCGCGCTCCATGTCACTTCTCAGTTGGCGTGACGACACGGAGCGCACAGCCCGCGCAGCCTTGTCCATGGCAGCAACCCATGTGGCGAGCGTTATCGACAATCGCATGAATGGCGGCCAAAAACTGAGCGCGGGTGACCTGCAGAACATCATCGGCGAAATCCGCGCCAACGATCTGATCCCATCGGGCATGTGGTTCGCAATCGCGAATGATGAAGCGAACATCGTGGTCTCATCCGATGGCGGTGACTATTGGCGCAACAAGAATCTCGAGCGTTTCGTCACCGAAGGGCAACCGCTTTTCCTCTTTGGAGACCGGGCCGGCGCAATGCCCGTAAAAGTTGAAGGCACGCCTGCCCTCGCCGCGTTCAGCCGTTCGGGCAACGGCGCCTATTCAGTCTTTGTCATGCACCCTGTCGAGGCCGTCTTCGCCGACTGGCGTCGTGTCGTCTCGATCAACGTCACGATGTTCGCCGGCACGGCAACGATTATGCTTATCGTTCTTTATGCCTATTTCAGCCAGGCGGCTCGCGCACAGGATGCGGACGAGCTTTACCAGCACACGCAAGCACGGGTGGACACGGCACTGGCGCGCGGCCGCTGCGGGCTGTGGGACTGGGACATGGCGCGCGGGCGCGTCTACTGGTCGCGATCAATGTATGAGATGCTCGGCTACGAGGCTTACGACGCCATTCTCTCGCTCGGCGATATATCGTCGATCATCCATCCAGACGACGACAAGCTGTACAGCCTTGCGGCGCAGGTGGCAGCCGGCGAAATAAGCCAGATGGACCGCGTCTTCCGCATGCGCCATGCGGAAGGTCATTGGGTATGGATGCGGGTGCGAGCGCAGGTTGCAGATGCAAATGTCGGGGATCTGCATCTCGTCGGCGTCGCCGTCGATGTCAGTGAACAGCACCGTTTCGTTCAGGCGACAGCACAGGCCGATCAGCGCATCCGTGAAGCGATCGAAAGCATCTCGGAGACCTTCGTTCTGTGGGATGCCGATAACCGCCTGGTCATGTCGAACAGCAAGTTCAACGAATATTCAGGGCTCGCCAATGAGTGCCTGCTGCCAGGCATCGGTCGCGAGGAGCTCGAGCCACGGATCCGCGCTGTCGCCCTGGAAAAGCGAATGGCCAATGAACACGGTCGCAATGGCGCGCTGACGTTCGAGCGGCAGCTGGCCGATGGCAGATGGCTACAGGTCAACGAGCGCCGCACGCAGGATGGGGGCCTCGTGTCTGTCGGTACCGATATCACCCAGTTGAAAGTGCATGAAGAACGATTGGTGGATAGCGAGCGCCGCTTGATGGCGACAATTCACGATCTGAGCCTTGCGCGCAAATCCGAGATCGAACGTACGCTGGAGCTTACGGAACTCAACAGCAAATATGCTGTCGAGAAGGAGCGTGCAGAAGCGGCAAACCGGGCAAAGTCCGAATTCCTCGCCAACATGTCACACGAATTGCGCACGCCGCTCAATGCCATTATCGGCTTCTCGGAAATCATGCATTCCGGAACATTCGGCGCGCTCGGCTCCGACCGTTATGTGGAATACGTCCACGACATCCATACCAGCGGCAACTACCTTTTGAACGTCATCAACGACATACTTGACATGTCAAAGATCGAGGCCGGGCATTTCTCGCTGGATCGCGAGGAGATCGATCTTTGCCCGCTCATCCGCGAGACCGTGCGCGTCGTGTCGCTGCAGGCACAGGAAAAGGACGTTAAGGTCGATACCAGGATCGCGGAAAGCGTTACACTCAATGCCGACCGCCGTGCCATAAAACAGATATTGATCAATCTATTGTCGAATGCCGTGAAATTCACCGATACGGGCGGGCGTATTTCCGTTCGCGCGCGAAAAGTATCGGGTGCGCTTGTCTTCACTATCGAGGATACCGGCTGCGGTATTCCCAAAGAAGCGCTGAAGAAAATCGGCCAACCCTTTGAACAGGTTGAAAATCAATTCACAAAATCCCACGCTGGTTCAGGATTGGGCCTCGCCATTTCTCGTTCGTTGACCCAACTACATGGTGGAGCATTGAAGATACGTTCCACCGAGGGTGTCGGTACAATCGTTTCGGTGCGCATTCCGGAAAGAACAGACGGGTAACCCCCGTAACTAATACTTTAGAATTAGTTGCTAGCTAGTCCTAATGAGCGTATTCTCAATCGAAATATTGAGGGAGGTGTGCCATGCCGAAGAAGTTCGCATGTATGCTTTTCTTGACGTGCGCTGTTGCCCTCCCTCCACCTATGCCGGTTGGGGCACAACAAGCAGCGCCAAGCGAAGTCATAGAAGGTGTTTGCGACGTTCCAACAGCCATTAAAGAGAATTGGGATGTCTGGTATGAAATCACTGCCGTCAAGGGAAACGGGCTGTTTCCCATCCATGTGCACGATGGCATTGAATGTGTGACGACGATCAAGGGCACCGGATTTTGGTGGACCGCCGATAAAGGCGGTACCACAACGAAGGTTCCGACGCAGCAGACCTTCTTGATACCTGACCTTACGGTTCACACCGGAGGAAATATGGATCAAGGCGAAATGCATTATCTGTCTACACACATAATGCGAGCGGGTGCACCTTTCCGCGACATTTGCACTGCGCTCGGCGCACCGACAAGCATGATCGTTAATGTCATTCGTCAAATCCGTTCAAGGTGATTTTTCGTAATCAGAAACCCATCGACGGTCCGTACAAGGTCAAGCAGAGTATCAAAACACTGCCCACGGGAGCCAGTGATACGGTTCGCGGCAACGAGCCCATTTACGTCGCTGCCGTCGATGGCGCACTTGTCTTGAAGTCGGGCAGCGATACACGAACGCTGCAAGTCGGCGAAGGATTTCTGGTTGCCGCCGGTACAACCGTCATAGTGGGTAATACGGCCGAGGGCAAAGCTCGATTGGCCATACTTGAAGTAACGCCCGCAAGCTGACGTTATTAGGTGGAGCGTGCGCGCTGTATGCGGTTTGCTGCAAGCAGAGCATCGAATGTCTTCCGCACCGATTGTGCGGTCTCCGCCAGCTGGCTTTCGACACGTTCCATATCGGGCAGATCACAGGCGCGGCAGAGCAATTCAGACAGTCCGGGCGGGAAATCCTCGCGCTTGACGTCGCCGTTCAGGCACAGGCGAATGATCTGGGTGATGCCCGTATAAAGATGAGCCGCTTCGACGAGGTTGTCGGTCACGGCTGGATCGGCGAAGTCCGGCTTCAACTTCTCAAGGACCTCTGCCGTGGGTTGCGCATTCGCTGGCCCGTCGACATTCCCCGTCAGCACGGCAAACTGGGCAATGAATTCAATATCGATGATACCGCCGGCAACGAGCTTCAAATCCCACGCATCGCTCGGCGGCTTCTCTGCCTCGATCATCGCGCGCATATCCACGACATCCTTGGCGATCTTTGCCGGATCGCGAGACATGGCCAGGATATCGCTGACGTCCTCTTCAATTTCGGCGAACAACGTCTCATCGCCGGCAACCGGCCGGGCGCGGGTCAACGCCATATGCTCCCAGGTCCATGCATCATTTAGCTGGTATTTGCGAAAGGCGTCGATGTGAGTGGCGACCGGACCCTTGTTGCCGGATGGGCGCAGGCGGAAGTCGACCTCGTAAAGCACGCCTTCCGACGTTGGCGCGGACAATGCCGCAATCAGTCGCTGGGTAAGACGCATATAGTACTGCGAGGGCGCGAGCCCCTTCTCCCCATCCGACTCCTCGGCATGCTCATCGTGGTCATAGAGCAGGATGAGATCGACATCAGACCCCGCGGTCAGTTCCCGGCTGCCAAGCTTCCCCATGCCAAGAATGGCAATGCGCCCGCCACTGATCGTGCCATGTTTGCTGGCAAATTCGTCCATGACGGCCTTGAGGGCTCTGTCGATGACAAGATCGGCCAGATGCGAGAAGGCTTTGCCGGCCCGTCCACCGCTAATCGCGCCTGTCAACAGCCGGATACCGATGAGAAAGCGATGCTCGGCCGCAAAGATACGCAGGCGATCAAGAATGTCTTCGTAAACTTTGCAGGGGCCGAGAAAGCTCTCCAGCCGTTCGGCCAAGTAGGCGCGCGTCGGTACATCGGCGAAGATTGCGGGATCGAGCATGCCGTCAAAAATATGCGGCTTGCGGGTGATGATGTCGGCGAGCCGCGGGGCAGCGCCCATGATCAGCACCAACAGGTCGAGCAGGCGTGGATTGGATTGCAGCAGGCTGAACAGCTGGATGCCCGCCGGCAGGCCCTTGATCATCCCGTCGAAACGCATCAGCGCCTCGTCGGCGCGGCTGGTCGCGCCGAAGGCCTTCAGCAGCACCGGCGTCAACTCGGTCAGACGCTCGCGTGCCTCTGCCGATTGTGTCGCGCGGTAGCGCCCGAAATGCCAGGTGCGGATCACCCGGCAGATATCGCTCGGCCGCTCGAAGCCGAATTTCTCCAGCGTCTTCAATGTATCAGGATCATCGACGTCCCCGGTAAACACCAGATTGCCCGCCTCGGCCGTCAGGTCCTGTGCCTGTTCGAACAGCGCGGCGTAGTGGGTTTCGACAGTCTTAAGGGCCGCTCGAAAATCCTCGGCGAAGGTCTCGCCATCCTTGTAACCCATCATGTGGGCGACACGCAGAAAGTTCTCGTCGTCGTCCGGCAGCATGTGCGTCTGCTCGTCGGCGATCATCTGGATGCGGTGCTCGACATCACGCAGAAAACCGTATTTCTCCGCCAGCGTGTCGCGCGCCTCCTCGCTGATCCAGCCGAGGCCATGCAGCGCGCCAAGCATATCGACAGTGCTGGAACCGCGCAGTTGCGGGAAGCGGCCACCGGCGATCAATTGCTGCGTCTGTACGAAGAACTCGATCTCGCGAATGCCGCCGCGTCCGAGTTTCACATTGTGACCGCGCACGGCAATCTCGCCATGACCCTTGTGCGCATGGATCTGCCGCTTGATCGAATGGACGTCGGCAATCGCTGCATAGTCGAGATATTTGCGCCAGACGTACGGCGCAAGCTCTGCCACGAATCGCTTTCCCGCATCGATGTCGCCTGCTACCGGCCGGGCCTTTATCATGGCGGCGCGTTCCCAGTTCTGGCCGCGACCTTCATAATAGTTGAGCGCGGCAACAACGGGGATGGCGAGCGGTGTTGAACCCGGATCGGGCCGCAGCCGCAGATCGGTGCGAAAGACATAGCCGTCGGCGGTGCGGTCCTGCATGATGCGCACCAGACGCCGCGTCAGCCGTGAAAAGGTCTCGACACATTCGTACGGATCAGTGATCGCCGGGCTCTGTTCGTCGATGAAGACGATCAGGTCGATATCCGAAGAATAATTCAACTCGAATGCGCCAAATTTCCCCATCGCGAGAATGATCCAGCCTGAACCGTTCGCCGGATGGGTCGGGTCGAGCAGGCTGAGCTTGCCCGCCTCATGGGCATCGCGCAGCAGGAGGCGCACCGCCGCGCCAAGACATTCTTCGGCAAGTCGGGAGAGCCACAGCGTCGTCTCCGAGGTCGTAAACTGGCCGGACAAGTCGCCCAATGCGATGAGCACATGGCCTTTGAGCTTTGCTTGCCGAAGCGCAGTCATCAGGCCGGCTTCGGTGACATCGTCGCCCTCGCTCGTCGCCGCAATTTCCAGCATCAGCGCTTCTAGGCGCTTGGACAGCGGCATCTCGAACAGTGGTTCGATGATTTGGGGGCGACGTAAGAGAATGGCGCGCAGATAGGGGGAGAGGTCGAGGACTGCTGCAACAAAGGCAGCGGCAGGCTTGCTGGCTGTCAATGTACCGACGCCGGCACATTCCTTTTCCGAGGCGCGCGCGAGGAGGTCGCGGAGCAAAGCTTTGGCATTCTGCGTATCCAATGGTTCCAGATCACGCAAGGTCTGCGCAAAGAAAGGTGCGTCAGCGCCCGCCGCTCCGGAACTCATGCATTCTCCTCTCCCACCGGAAAAACGAGGACAGCCCGCAGCCCCGGCGCATTGTCAGTCAACTCCAATGTGCCACCGTGCAATTTCATGACGGCCTTGGCAAGACTGAGACCCAATCCGGACCCCGGTTGCGAACGGCTTTCCTCCAGACGCACAAAGCGTTCGGTCGCTCGGGCCACCTGATCTGCGGGAATTCCTGGACCGTTATCGGCGACAGTAACCCTGACCTTGTCATCGTGCTTTTCCACTGACAGCGTTACTTCAACCGGATTATCGCTGACGCTCGCATATTTGATGGCGTTGTCGACGAGATTGGAAATGGTCTGGCCGATCAGCTCGCGGTTCGCATTGACAAGCGTTTCGTCGATCGGTCCTAGCGCAAGCTTGACGCCCGCTTCCTCAGCCGAAGGCTCGTATAACTCGAAAACGTCTTCGACAATTGTCGATAGTGCAATCCGCTCCATCGTCTCGGTCGAATAGCCGGATTCGAGGCGCGAAATCATCAGAATGGCATTGAACGTACGGATCAGCTGATCGGAGTCGCTGATCATGCCTTCCATGGCGGCGCGATAAGCCTTCGTCGTCTTGGCGCTGGAAAGCGCAGATTCAGCGCGATTGTGCATACGCGTCAGCGGCGTCTTCAGATCATGGGCGATGTTGTCCGAAACGTGCCTGACGCCTTCGTTCAATTCCTGAATGCGCGCCAGCATCCCGTTGAGATTTTCCGACAGGCGGTCGAACTCATCTCCGGATCCGCTCACGGGAAGCCGCCCGGCCAGATCGCCGCCCATAATGCGCTGCGAAGCGACCGATACTTCGTCAATACGCTGTAGCGCACGCCGCCCGACGAAGAACCATATCAAGAATGCACCGACACCCATGATGCCGAGCGCGGCCATGAGCGCGCGGCGTACGACGAGCCGGACCTGTTCCGGCTCGCCCAGATCTCGGCCCACCATGACCCTGATGCCATTTGGCATGACAATGACCCTGGCAATGGCCGTATGGACCTGCGGATCGCTACCCTCATTGTAGCGCTCATAGGTGATGGGTCGCTCTATCCAGCCCTCTGTCTGCAAAACGCCGACCTCGATGCTCTGGACATTACCGGCAACTATGCGCCCTGCGGGGTCCGTTACGAGATAGAGGTAAGCGCCCGGCTGACGTCCGCGCCGATCGATCGTTCGCACGAGGCCCACAATGCCGCCCCGTTGATAGACCTGACCGATACTCTCGATTTCTTCATTGATGGCCGTCTCCGTCTGTGTCGTCAGAAGCCGGACGGAAGAACTGGTGATATAGAATACCAGCACGAGCGCGCAGATCGTGAATAGTATGAGATACAGCGCTGACAGCCGCACGGCTGTCATTTTCATCATTGCACGAAAACGGCTCATGCATTGGTACCGGCAGCCGCCTTCAGCATATAGCCGGCTCCACGCACCGTGTGCAGAAGGGGCGTTTCGAAGCCCTTTTCGATCTTGCCCCGCAAGCGCGAGACATGCACATCGATAACGTTGGTCTGCGGATCGAAGTGATAATCCCAGACATGCTCCAGTAGCATTGTTCGAGTGACGACCTGTCCGGAATGGCGCATCAGATATTCGAGCAGACGGAATTCGCGCGGCTGGAGGATAATGACCTGACCGGCCCGCTTGGCGGTGTGCGACAGGCGGTCGAGTTCGAGATCGCCAACGCGATAGACCGTTTCCGCCTCTTTTGGGCTCGATCGCCTTTGCAGGACTTCGATGCGAGCCAAGAGCTCGGAGAAGGCGTAAGGCTTGGTAAGGTAATCGTCGCCGCCAGCCCTGAGGCCGGTGACACGATCATCGACTTGACCGAGAGCAGAGAGGATCAGCGCCGGCGTATCATTGCCTTGGGCGCGCAGAGCTGCGACCACGGATAGACCATCGCGGCGCGGCAGCATGCGGTCAACGACCAGGGCATCGTAAGTTCCCTGCTCCGCCAGTGCATAGCCGGTTTCGCCATCGCCAGCGATATCGGCCGAATGCCCCGCTTCGGCGAAAGCCTTCTCCAGGTAACGGGCCGCTTCGCGGTCATCTTCGATCACAAGAATCTTCATGGCAGTACATTAAGCCGGTTTTGGTGAATGAGTGAAGTATCGCACATCGCAGAAAGAAAAGCGGGCGGCAGATTATCGAAGGATCTGCCGCCCTTTTGTGCTTTGGCGCTAGCGGGGGTGGATGCAGCGCCGCCGCAACCCTTATCTCGTGTGGATCAACCCTGGTTGATAGGCAGAGCCACAAACCGCGACTGGTCGTTGGTCTGCACCTGGAGAAGAACGGCTTTACGCCCGGTCTTCGATGCATCTGCAATCGCCGTTTCAATTTCCGCACCGGTCTTCACCGGCTTGTTGTTGACCGAGACAATGATATCGCCTGTCGTGATACCCTTGTCGGCAGCATCGCCCTGGCGGTCGATATCCGTCACCACAACGCCCTTGCCATCATCGGATGGCATGACAGTCAGGCCGTAATCGTCGAGCGCCGAAGGTTTTGCCTGTTCTTCCTGCTGCGGAGCAGCATTGGCCTGCTGGTCGTCCTGCGGATAAGGCTTGATCGCAACATTGATCGACTTCGCCTCGCCCTTGCGCCAGACGGTGAGCTCGGCATCCTTGCCGGCAGCGATTGCCGCAATCTTCTTGGCAAGATCACGCGGATCAGAGACCTTGTCACCATTAACTGCGGTGATCACATCGCCAGCGGCGACACCGGCTTTGGCTGCAGGACCATCGGCCTGAGGCTCGGCAACAAGTGCGCCTTTTTCTTCAGAAAGGCCAAGCGATTCAGCAATTTCCTTGCTGACTGGCTGGATCTGAACACCAATCCAGCCACGCGAAACCGTGCCGGTCTTGATCAGCTGATCGACAACATTCTTGGCGGTCGTCGCCGGGATGGCAAACGCAATACCAACACTGCCACCCGAGGGCGAGAAGATCGCCGTATTGATGCCGACAACTTCACCGTTCAGGTTGAAGGCTGGACCGCCGGAATTGCCGCGGTTGACAGCAGCGTCGATCTGCAGGAAGTCATCATAAGGACCTGCACCGATGTCGCGGCCGCGGGCCGAGACGATACCAGCCGTCACAGTGCCGCCAAGGCCGAACGGATTACCAACAGCCACGACCCACTGTCCGACGCGGACCTGGTTGTCGTCACCGAAGTTTACATAGGTGAATTTGCGTTTGTCATCGACCTTGAGCACCGCGAGATCCGTGCGCTTGTCCTTGCCGATCAGCTTGGCATCAAGCTCGGTGCCGTCATTGAGGACGACGGTATATGCCGAACCATCTTCAACCACGTGATTGTTGGTGACGAGATAGCCGTCTTCAGAGATGAAGAAGCCGGAACCCTGTGCGGTCGGACGAATGCGGTCCGGGCGGTTTTGGTCGCGTTGCGACTTACGCTGTTCCATACCGCGCTTTCCCTGCTGACCCTGCTGGCCCTGGCCAAACTCAAAGAAGAAACGCTTCATGGGATTGTCATCGGGAAGCTGATCCATCCCGGGAAAGCCCGTGCCGTCATCGGCGGTATCATGGACCGCGCTCTTGACGCGAACGCTGACGACAGCGGGGCTGACCTTTTCGACAACATCGGCGAAGCCGGGCTGCTGGGGAGCATCTACACGCACGGCCTCAGCCTGCGCCGGGACAATGGCGCTGAGCGGTCCGGTCGCCAGAAGCCCCCCGACGAGAGCCGAGGACAACAGGGCGGCGGCAATGCCCGCGCGGTAAACAGAGGACTTACGAATGTTCGGCATGAATGTATCTCCTTGGACATCTGATCGATCTTGGATCGTCTTGTAATACCAGTGATACAGATAGGAAGGTTACGTCGCCATTTCCGCATTATGACAAATTTGTAAGGTTCTGCGGAAGTTGGGGCAGCTTCACGCAATCACTTTATTGCGGCAAGCGCTGCCGATAGGCCTTTCAAGGGCGCTTCGAAGACAAGGGGCACTTCCGCGGTATCTTTATAAAATACCTGCACGTTTGCCTCTTTGGCGATTTGCTCACGCAAGACTGGACCGACCGGTAAATATGTCACGCAAACATTGGCATCGCAGGCATTGGTAGCGATCATGACCGGTTCTTTTCTTGCAGGGAAGGTCAGGCTTATGGGCTTCTCAGGGCCAAGTCCTGGGCGGGTTCGCAGGATCATCATCGGTTTGCCGCCCTCGGTGGCCGCCAGCGACCAGCTAAAAACGAACCGGCCCTCGCCGTCCAGAATTGTCTGAGTGATATTGCAAATTTTCTTCTTGGCCTTGAGGTTTTCATCGCACCGCAGTTCCCAGTTTTCGAAGGGCTGGATCGTGCGGCGATAGCGACCGAGTTCTGCTCCCTGCGGAACGCTCACCTCGGACGGCTTGATGCTGTAACCGGAATTGGAGAACTCCTGTCCGGCCGCGGGTGGGCACGGCAAACCGGACAGGAGCAGGCAAGCCAGGAAAATGGGGCGTTTCATAGCTTGCCTGATCATGATGAGCTCAATTCAGCGTGAAGCTGATGCCTGCGCCGACACCGAATTCGCCGCCGCTCGCAGCGCCGGAAACGTTCGCCCGCACCTTGCCGCTTTCGCTGGTATACCCGGCACCGAATGCCGCAGCGCCCTGCCCTCGCCAGGCACCGCCGCCCATTGCGACGCTGATCTTGCCTGGCCTGTTGTCGTAACGAAGCGAGGATGCAGCCAGCCCGATCGCCGCCGCCTGCCGTGCTTCACTGCGTACCGAACCAATATCCGAGGAAAGTTCGGCAAACCTTTCGTCCGTGTATTGCTTGGACTGGTTGAGCGTGTTCGCAGCTGCACTACTGGTACGTTGTCCGTATAACTCTTCGACTGGTCCAGATACTCGTTGTATTGGTTGGTGATCTTGGCAGTTTGCTCCTGCACGGTATTGAGCTTGTACTTGGCGGTATTGTCGTCGAGCGTCTTCATCTTTTCGTTGGCGGCATTCAGCTGCGCACCATTGACAGCGTCGGTGGATGTCGCATTCACAGCGCCCTGCTGGAGATTGGTGATCTTCGTGCCGCCAGTCAGTCCGCCATCCGAGGATGTCGGACCCTCCAGCTTGATGAGCGTCTTGGGATCGCCGGTCTTGCCATCATACGTGACAGCTCGGTCAGTGACGTTTGTGATGTTGGTGATGTCAGTCCTGATATTCTTGACGTCGCCTTCAACATTCGTGACGCGAGTGTCGATCTTGGTGATGTCCGTCTTGATGTTGTTGACATCTCCCTCAACAGTCGTCACGCGGTTCTCAACACCCGTCACGCGATTCTCGACATCAGTCACTCGATTGTTCGTGTCGTTCAACTGCGAGCCATTGACGGCATCGGTTGATGTTGCGCTCACGGTACCGGCCTGCAGGTCGGTAATCCGGTTATTGCCACTAACTGCTCTGGTGGCTATGTCCGTATGGCCGGCCGTGAACGCTTTCTTGCTTTCGTCCCAGATCAGCGCGTCATTGCCCAACGCGTTGAGCTTATCAGTGATGCCGTCGGTTTTCGCGTTGACAATCCTGACGCTGTTGTCGAGCCCGCCAAGCGCATCGCCGACATTGTCGTGATCCTTGCTGGTTAGCGTCCCATCCTGGTTGATGACAGTTATTCTGTAGCTCGGGCCGGTAAACACGCCGTTTGCATTCCAGCCCGCGCCGCCGCCAAAAGAACGCGCGATGTCGAATATCTGCGAGCCGTTGATCGCCTCCATCGAGGTTGCGTTGACAGCGCCATTGCCGAGATTTGACATCACTGTGCCATTTGCCCCGGCACCGGCGAGCTTTACCTTGCCGTAATCGACAACTTCGCCTGCGTCGAGCTCACCGTTGCCGTTCTTGTCATCCCAAACGTATTTCACGGCCACATCGCCAAGCTTTTTTTCGGCGTCCGCCAGACCTTTCAACTGCCCGACATTGACCGCGTCCGTATCGTCCGTGCCCGCCTTGACATTGGCGATCTTGCTCGTCGTTTCCGTACCATGCTGTGCCGAGAACGCTCCGGCGGCCGGATCCCACTGCAGTGCATCGTCGTCCAAATGATCAACTGATTGGATAAGGTCAACAATATTGTCCTCGGCGTAGTTTATCCGTGTCTCATTCGCTGTCACCCGCCCGTCAACCGTCTTCAACTGGCCGACATTGACCGCATCCGTATCGTCGACGCCTGCCGACAGATTGATCAGCCTGCGTGGCCCTTTTTTGCCGGCGGTTGTGCCCGCAATATCGATTGCCCCACCATCGAGGCCCTTGGCAACAGTGATGTTTTCACCCCCGGCAGCCTGCTGCACGAGTCCCGCCTTCCCGTTCGTAATATTGTTGATATCGCCGGTATTCTTGCTGATATTTGTCTCGTTGACAGTCACTCGGCTCCCCAATGTGCCGAGGGCCGAATTGGTGGCAAAGAGCTGGGAGCCGTTGACGCCGTCTGTACTCACCGCATTGATCTGGCCAGCAGCCATATTGGTCAGTTGCCGCTTTTGGATTGCGTTGCCGATACTGATTTGGCTGTAGGCTGAATTGCCCGCGAAATTATATTGGTTGCCATTGATCGTCACATTTGCCGTTGAAACAGCAGCAGTGTCTGTGACCGAATTAAAGCCGATCGCCACACCACCAAGGAGATATGCTTTCGCATAGGCGCCAAGGGCGACCGCACCGGTCATCTTGTCTTCCGCGAGAGCCCCGAACCCGATCGCGATCGTGTCCTGCTCGAGGGCCTTTGTTCCTGCACCAATTGCAATTGCCCTCAGATCCGTATCCGGCTTGTCGGTTTCCAAGGCACTGCCCGCCGGTGCTACAAAACCCGCCTGCGCATCGCGGCCGATAGCAATATTGTCTTTCGACGTACTCTGTGCACCGTTGCCGACAGTGACTGAATCGAGACCTGTCCCTTTGGTATTCGCATCGCCCAATACGATAGGCTTGCTTGCTTGGGCATGCGCCGTCCCGATCATTCCCGTCATCAGGGCGAACCCCAGACTGCACGCTGCGAACGTTTCGACAAAAACCGGCAGGCACTCTGACTTCGAATATGAACTTAATCCAAATATCAATTTTCTCATTATCAATCTCTCTAAAATATTTAATGTAAATAATATGTGCGCGTTAATGGTGTAATTCCGAAATATACAACAACTCTTAGGTGTATATATCGGTGCTTACATGTTAAATCGTGATGTGAGCCGAAAAATTTTGGGCGGCTGTATATATTACTGATGTAATATTTAAACTTCTGTGTCGCTCAGATAGAGCAATCTGATATATGACGCAACGAAAATAATTAGTTTACACGCGTAATTTTTTATTTTCTGACGATATATGATCTGTTGTTGCGCCAATCCATATACTGTAGGTTGAATCCTTCGCCTTTCGCCGCGAAGTTCGGTTAGCATTGTCATCATTTGGAGTTTAATCATCATGCCGCCGCTCGGATCGACTATGCGCGTTCACCAGCCCTATCCGGGGGTTCTCGCCTTCTATGACGGCAGGATCGACGGAGCGCGGGCCTATTCCGATGCACCCAACTGGCTTGACGACGGCGCCTATTCGCTGGGCGTTTGTTCCTACGCGATCGTGTCTGGCGATGAAGCGCTGGTCTACGACACCAGCATTTCGCTGCCCCATGCGAGGATTATCCGCAAGACGCTAGAAGATCTCGGGGCCAGCAATATTCGGGTTGTGCTCAGCCACTGGCATGTGGATCACGTAGCCGGGAACGAAGTCTTTGCCGACTGCGAGATCATCGCTAACGAGTTGACCTTGCAGGCAATGAGCGCCAATCGCGACCGGCTAGAAAATGACAACCCGCCAATCAAACCGCTCATCATGCCGAACAGCACCTTTGAGACAGAACTGAACTTGGAGGTCGGCGATATCGATGTGGAACTGCGTCACGTCGACATTCACAGTCATGACGGGACGATGCTAATCCTGCCGCAACGCAAGCTGATGCTGGCCGGCGATGCGCTCGAAGAGCCGATCACTTACGTCGCCGAACCGAAACGGCTGGAGCATCATTTGCGTGATCTGGAGCGCATGGCGACGTGGGATATCGAGAAAATCCTGCCCAATCATGGTGCGGAGGAAATGATCATTGCGGTCGGTTACGGACCGGAATTGATCGCGGCCACACGCAATTACGTAACCAAGTTACTGCGCCTACGCCATGAACCGGAACTGGCAAAACAAGAGCTCCGTACCTTCGTCGCGGAGGATTTCGTCGCGGGTGTGATCAGCTATTACGCGCCCTACGAATCCGTTCACGCACGCAATGTCAGTGTGATCTTGAAGGGCTTCGAGGAAGCCTGATTTCGCCGCAAACCATTACAAATAATACATTTTACATTCTCGCCCGAATAATCGACGGTTTTAGGTGTTCTATTTTACACTGCGATTTCAGGAGTATATATCATGCCAAATCCGGGTGTCCGCACCGCAGCCGCTCAATCAACGCGGCAGGTTTATGACAGGGGGACGATAATCCTGCATTGGCTGACAGCGGTCCTGGTGGTTTCGCTTTTTGCCAGCGCCGAGACGTGGTGGTTTTTACCAAGAGGAACTGCACTGCGCGAGGAATTGCAAACGCTGCACATTTCGCTCGGGATTTCGCTCGCCGCCACTATAATCATGCGCATCGTCTGGCGCTTGGCCCAAGGACGTCGGCTGCCACCAGCAACGACCGGTCTTCAAGCAATGATTGCCAAGACTGTCCATATCGCGCTTTACATTTTGCTGTGCCTGCAAGTGGCACTCGGCTTCCTGTTCCGCTGGGTGCAGAACGAGCCTTTCGCCTTCTTTGGCCTCTTCACCATCCCACACGTCGCACTGGCGCCAGGCCTGCGGTCAACTTTTGGCTGGCTGCACAACAACGTCGCCTGGGCGATCATCATTATCGCCGGAATTCACGCCCTCGCCGCGCTATTGCATCATTACGTGCTGAAGGACCGCGTGCTAACGCGCATGTTGCCCGCGAAGGGCTGACGATCAATCGCCCGATGCAACGAAGAGCTTCTTCAGTTGCTTCTTCTCGTTCTCTGAAAGCGGCGTCGTTTCCACAGAACTCGTGCGGCGGCGCCGGATCGACAGAATGATTGCAACGCCGCCAGTCAGCAGAACGACGATAGGGAACCCCCAAAGCAACAGCGTGCTCGTCTGCAAGCGCGGCCTGAGCAGGACGAACTCGCCGTAGCGCGCGACAAGGAACTCAACTACCTGCTCGTCCGTATCGCCAGCCACCAGCCTTTCGCGAACCAGGACGCGTAGATCGCGAGCGAGATCGGCATTGGAATCGTCGATGGATTCGTTCTGGCACACCATGCAGCGCAATTCGGCGGAGATGGTACGTGCGCGCTTTTCGAGCACGGGATTGGACAGCATTTCGTCGGGCGACAGGGCTTGCGCGCCGGTCGCAGCAAAGCAAAGTGCCAGGCCGAGGGCCAGAGTTGCAAACAGCGGTCTCATGAGATGGCTCGTGCCGGTCTCGGCTTGCCCAATTTAGACTTGGCGGGTGCGCCGATGCGCAGACGCCGGTCAAGCAATGACATGCCACCACCAATCATCATTACCACGCCACCAAGCCAGATCAGCGTCACCAGGGGCTTCCACCAGATCCGGACCACGATACCGCCATCCTTGGCCGCATCGCCGAGCGAAACATAGAGTTGGCTGAACATGAATGTCTTGATGCCCGCCTCGGTCGTCTGCATCTTGCGAACGGGAAAGAAACGCTTGGCCGAGACAAGATCGGTCACCGGCTGCCCCTCGTCGTTCAGGATCGTGAACTTGCCTTGGTCCTCGGTGTAGTTCGAACCTTTGACAGCATCGACACGATCAAACCGGAGCGTATATCCACCAGCCCGAATGCCGTCGCCCGGCTTCATCACCAATACGCTTTCGGTTGCAAAGGTCGTCGTAGCAACGATGCCAAGAAGCGTGATGCCAAGTCCGAAATGCGCAAAGGCGGTGCCAAATACCGAGCGCGGCAGACCCGTGATACGCTGTGCCATCCCGCGAAGTGAGGTCTTGCCGATCCCGGCCTTGAGCGACAGATCGGTCACTGCGCCGAGCATCAGCCAAACAGCAAGGCCGATGCCGAAGGCGGCGAGCACCCCAGATGCCGAGGTCTTGTAGAGCACGAAGGCGACGACAAGCAGCGCTACGAAAAACGCCGTCATCAATCGCTGCGCTACAGCGAGGATATCGCCGCGCTTCCACGCCAGAAGCGGCCCGAATGGAACGGCCGCTAGCAGCGGGATCATCAACGGACCAAATGTCAGATTAAAGAACGGCGCGCCGACGGAGATCTTCTCGCCGGTCAGCGATTCCAGCAGCAGAGGATAGAGCGTGCCGATCAGTACGGTAGCGGCGGCGGTGGTCAGAAACAGGTTATTGAAGACCAGCGCGCCCTCGCGCGAAATCGGCTGAAACAGCCCACCGGGCGCCAGCGTCTGCGCCCGCCAGGCGAAGAGCGCCAGCGATCCGCCAATGAACAGCACAAGGATTGCGAGGATAAACAGGCCGCGTCCCGGATCGGTGGCGAATGTATGGACTGAAGTCAGCACGCCCGAGCGAACGAGGAATGTACCGAGCAGCGACAGCGAGAAAGTGAGTATGGCGAGGAGAACGGTCCAGATTTTCAGCGCCGATCGCTTTTCCATGACCAGCGCCGAATGCAGCAGCGCTGTACCCGCGAGCCAAGGCATGAACGACGCGTTTTCGACCGGATCCCAGAACCACCATCCACCCCAGCCGAGTTCGTAGTAAGCCCAATAGGAACCCATGGCGATACCGCCGGTCAGGAATATCCAGGCGGTCAGTGTCCAGGGACGTACCCAGCGTGCCCACGCCGCATCGATGCGGCCGTCTATCAGAGCTGCAACCGCAAAGGAGAAGCAGACCGAGAAACCGACATAACCGAGATAGAGCATGGGCGGGTGTATCGCGAGGCCGATATCCTGGAGGATCGGGTTCAAATCCTGACCTTCGATGGGCGCCGGATTGAGCCGCGCGAACGGATTGGACGTGCCAACGATAAACAGCAGAAAAGCGCTGCCGATCCAGGCTTGCACGCCAAGGACGTTGGCTTTTAGCGTTGGCGGCAGATTATTGCCGAAGAAGGCGACGAGCGCAGTGAAGAAACTGAGGATCAAAACCCAAAGCAGCATCGAGCCTTCGTGATTACCCCACACACCCGTGAATTTGTAGAGCAGCGGCTTTTGCGAGTGTGAGTTCTCAAAGACGTTCTGCACGGAAAAGTCGGAGAGAACGTGCGCGGAGGTCAGCGCCGCAAAAGACAGGGCAATCAGGGCAAACACAGTAAACGATGCCGGCACTGCAACAGCCATCATGCGATCGTCATTGCGGCGTGCGCCAAGCACAGGCAGGACAGCCTGGATAATCGAAAGCGCCAGTGCCAGCACCAGGGCGAAATGTCCGAGTTCGACGGTCACTGCTTGCTCCCTCCCTGCCAGACGCCCTTGGCTTTCAGACTATCGGCAACTTCCTTCGGCATATAGTTCTCATCGTGTTTGGCGAGCACACTGTCGGCCACAAACGCGCCGCCGGGCGTAAACTTGCCTTCGACAACAACGCCCTGATCTTCACGGAAAAGATCCGGCAGGATCCCATCATAGGTTACAGGAACGCTTTTGACATGGTCGGTGACGGAAAAACTGATCCTCGTGCCATCGCCGCGCACGACGCTGCCCTTTTCGACCAGACCACCGAGGCGGAAGCGCGACTCCGATTCAACATCGGACGTCTGGATGTCGGACGGCATGCGAAAGAATGCGATCTTCTGCTGCAGCGCGAATAGCACCAGCGCCGCTGCAACCGCCAGGACGAACAGCCCTCCCCCGATCACCGAAAGCCGCTTCTGTTTGCGCGTCATCAATTGTTCTCCGGTTGGTCCGGTTCGTCGGCAAGGCCAAGCTCGTTGGCCACCGCATCGAGCCGCGCAAGCTTGTCTGCACTCAGCACCTTTCTCGCCCGGCCCAGCGCTTCCAATGCATCATTGGGCCGGTTGAGAACCACATAGGATCGGACAAGCCGCTCCCAACCTTCGATATCATCAGGCGATTGTTTCAATTTTTCGGCAAGGTTCGCAACCATGCCCTCGATCATCGCAGCGCGGTCCTGGTTGTTCATGCCCGCAGCAGCCTCGACCTGCGAGGCGTCCGGACCAGTTTTCTCGACGTCGCTGACGTCCGGCGCATCGCCGGCGATCTCATGATCGAGCCTCGTCAAGGCGGCCTGCGCCTGGTCCCGCCACGGAACATCCGCGGGCGCTTCCGCCAGCAACTTGCGGATCAGGTCACGCGCCTCTGGCAGGCGGCCCTGCTGCATCCAGCCATCAATGATATAAAACTGCGGCCGCATGTCTTTTGGATCAAGCGTCATTGCGCGCTTGAAGGCTTCCTCCGCGCGGGCGGTGATCTTACCACCAGTCTCCGCAGTCAAGGCTTGACCCAGGCCGAGTTGCCGGCCTGCACTGTCACCATTCAACCTTATGGTGTTTTGATACGCGGCAACCGCATCTCCGGGCCGTCCCATACGCAAATAGATGGGCGCCAAGACTTCCCAGCCCTGCCCGTCATCGGGATTGAGCGCGAGATGCGCTTCAGCGCGTGCAATCAATTCGGCTGGCGTACTCTGATCCGCCGGCTTCGCAAGCCGTTCCGCCAGTGGTTGAGCCGGCAAATCCGGAGATCCGAGCTTGGTGTATATACCCCACGAAATCAAAGGGATGGCAAGAACTGTTGCGAGCGTGAGCCATTCGCGAGTCGCGCTTTTCGTTGGCCGGACAATCGCCTTGTCGTCCTCCACGGCCTTGGCCGATTTGAGAAGGCGGCGGCCGATTTCGGCGCGTGCCTGTTCGCTGCTGACGGGGTCGATAAGACCGCGCTTTTCATCGGCGTCAAGCTCGCGCAGCTGATCGCGATAGACCTCGACATCATATTGATTGTCCGACACGGGCGCTTGAACGCGTCGCGTCAATGGCAAAAGCACAAGCAGCGTCGCAACTACGGTCAGAACAGCAGCGGAAATCCAGAAAACCATGGCTGAGACATACCCCCACCCCCGCGTAAAATCCAAATGGATTTAAATTGATAGGGCAATTCGCCGCAAAGGTTGGCGGCGTTCATGGCTCCATCGACCCACCTCAGTCTTTGGGATCCCATTGCTCCGTCCGCAATTTCACAAAAACATCCGATCTGGATTCAACAGCAGTCAGGTACCGCGGGTAGCGGTAAGCATCAGATATGTAAAGTAATAATGGAAAGTCAGAAAAATTATACTCCATGACTTCACCATCTTCTTGATCTTCATTGTATCTTAAATAAAAATTCCTTTCAGGAAATGGTAGGCAATAATAATGCCCCCAATTAAAGCTTTCCCGCGCCTCAAGCTCTCTACCCAAAATCTCCTCAATAATTTCCTTTATTTCCTCAATGTCCTCGGAATGTATCCCAAACAAAATATCCGCTTGCACTGCGTGCCCCTTATGGCTCAATCCACAACTCTATTCTCCGCGTGGTTGCCATTGATTTGTTCGCAATTTGACGAAAACGTCCGACCTGGCCTGAATTGCAGCGAAATACTCTGGATATTTATTGACATCTTCTATATACAGAACGATAGGATACTCAGGGAATTCTTCCTCTTCAATTTCACCATCTTCGATATTCGCATTGTGTCTTAGGTATAAATAGTCATCAGGAAAAGGTAGACTGTAGTACTCCCCCCATATGAAGCCCCTCTCTCGCTTGAAGTTTTCTGCTAAGTATATCTTCAAGTATTTCCTTTATCTCCTCCATATCTTCGGTTTTAATACCAAAGAGCACGTCCGTTATCATTGCTTTTTCCTACGGTTCGATCCTCAATTCCAATCTTACATACTCGCCCGGTCGCAACGCCACATCCTGTTCCGAGCGGTAAATCATGAAACTGACTTACCGCCCTGTTTGGGCATGGAGAGAACGCTTCAGGTTTCCAATCCCCAATATGTCCAGAACCTCCTTTTTCAGTGGCGCACTCCGCGTCCTTTCCGTCCGCATTGGAACACCCAAATCGCTCAGTCTCCGCCACATGGACGGACTGACCAATGCGAGGTCGTAGTCACTACGATAGGCACCATCGAAGGGTGAATTCTGATTGAAATTTCGCCCTGTCACGGCACTGCCGCGCATAAAAACACGCACATCCTTATAGCCCGCATCGCGAAGGCCGTCTCTTATACTTTGGCGGAATCCCGTATAGTTTTGCGCAGTGCGAAAGCCATAGGGTGTCCATTCATAAACCGGTTGTGCACCGCGCCCAAGCTCCATCATCCGATAATCCGCTTCGCGGGTTATGCGCTCATTGTTACGGATTTCACCTTCGGCGCTGTCATAGAGGCCAGGTTGTGGCTTCCAGTTTGGATCGCGCTCCTGTACCCGGCGCACCGCCGCCTCAGCATTCATCGCTGAGAGTTGGATACGTGTCTCTTCCTGCGGCGTCGTTTGAATGCGCCGTCCGCCAATCATCCGGCCGGATGACGATCCGCTCCGCCGGCCACCACCACCCGTTTGCGCAAGTTGAACCGACGTCCCATCGGGCGTTGTCGGGCCGGTCTCCGGCTTCTTCGCAATCGCGCCACCAAACCGCCCGCGACCGGAGACGAGCCGGGAACCGCCCGCTGCGCTTCCCCCAGTTCCACCACTTCCTCCACCGTCGTCCGTCCACTGTCCGCCATCGGGGTTGCCGGCGGGCACGCGTGGTTGGTCCGGGCGATATTTCAATGCAAACCAGAGCTGGAAAGGCTCGTAAAGCGTCGACCAGGATTTCAGCTCACAATTTTCTGCCTCTAGATTTGCTATCCATTGCCGGTTGTCCCCGCTTGGATTTGCCAGCTTCAAGGCAGCAAGCAAAACCTCATTCGCCTTGATGTTCGATAATATGCGGAGTTGGTAGGAATACCCGTTCAATGCTGAAGCAGCCATGAATGAAGCCCTGAAATAACGGAGAAAAAGATCGAATAAATGCAATCAGCCGCGAGGGGTGCTCGCGGCTGATTTCGTCCGACTAAAAAGTGATGGACTAGGGGCGTCCGGACCTTAGGTCAGAGGCGTCCAGCTGCCGTCCTCGTTCCGGCAAGCAGTACCACGTGCTGATTGCGGTGTGCCGTCGATCCGCACCGTATGCGTGTATTGCCGGCAATTTTGCGAGCCGACCTGATATGGCTGCGCCGCGACGACTTCACCGGAGTGGCTGCCGCTGCTGTTTTTCCATTCGACCGTCTTGCCGGCAGGAGAATATTCAAGCGCCTGGTATTCGGCCTGCAGGGCCCGCTTGCGATCCGATGCATCCAGAGATGGATTGTTTCCGATCAAACCATTGCCGAGCGCTGCGAGAACCCCCGTTGTGGCGGCTTGTTTCGAGCCACCGGTCAGTTTGCTCAGCGTGCTTCCGCCATTGCTCTTGGGCGCCGACGTCGTGGAACATCCGGCTAGAACAACGACGGCAAGCAGGGAAATGACTATATGGAATTTCATCATCGGTCCGTTTAAGGTGTCCTTTATAGTGGCCTTTTATGGCCTGATTAGTCGCTCGCTTGCAAGCTCGATTCAGGTAGCCGCAACCGGAAGTGTCAGCCGCGCTGCCAGACCACCGAGCTCGGGGCTCCGCTCCAGCCGCAGCGTACCGCCATATTCCCGGACCGTGTCGTTGACGATCGAGAGACCGAGGCCTGTCCCCGGCTTGCTCTCATCCAGTCGCTTGCCGCGTGTCAGCGCGTCCTTGATCTGCCTTGGCGCAAGACCGGCCCCATCGTCCTCGACGCTGATCTCAAGCCCGCTATCCACCTTCGCGAGCGTAAGCCAGATAACACTGCGGCCCCATTTTCCTGCATTTTCCAGAAGGTTGCCGACGACTTCTTCGAGATCTTCCTGTTCACCGGCAAAAATCGCATCATCCATGTAATTGTTGAACTGAACATCCATTGAAGGATTGAGTTTCGTGGTGACCCGCACCAGGCGGGTGAGGATCGGGGTGACCGGCGCACGAAATACCACGCTGTCGCGCTGTGCGGCTATGCGCGCGCGCTGGAGATAGTGCTGCACCTGGACCTGCATCGCCTCGCTCTGCTCGGCGACAATTCGCCCTTCGCTCCCGCCGATCGTCCGGCTTTCATTTACCAGGACGGAGAGCGGCGTTTTGAGCGAATGCGCCAGATTGCCGACCTGAGTGCGCGATCGCTCCATGATGCGGCGATTGTTGTCGATCAGCGCGTTCATTTCACGCGCGAGCGGCGCGATTTCGTCGGGCAGACGTTCATCCAGCCGCGAAACCTTGCCTTCGCGGATATCGGCGAGGGAACGGCGAACACGATCGAGCGGCCGCAGACCGAACAGGATCACGGCCGCGTTGATCAGCGTGCCGCCAAGCGCAAATATACCGAGGTAAAAATAAAGCGTGTTACGGAAATGGGCAATTTCGCCTTCAACCTCGCTCAGATTTCCCATAACCCTGAACCGGGCAACGCGATTTTCCGCGTCGAGAACAACTTCGGTTTCGACGACGGAAAGCTGCTGGCCGTTGGGACCTGGTTCTATATAGGAGCGTTGAAACGACGTATCGAAGGGAACATTGAGTGTCGAGGGCGAGTCTATCTCCCTGTCACCCAGCGAGACAGATTTGAGCGAACCCTTCAGATTGTCGGCCACCGGTTCGACCGACCAATACCAGCCGGAAAGCGGGCTCGAATAACGAACCTCCCCCGGATCTGGACGGCCGGCAAGCGTGCCGTCATTGACGCTGACCGAAGCGATCACGCTGAAGAGATGGGCGGAAAGCAGCTGCTTGAAGCTCTGGAGGCGCGATTCGCCATAGATCGTCGAAATGATGGTGGCAATGGCAACGAAGGAGATAATGGTCCACAGCGTCGAGAGCATGATGACGCGCAGCGACAGGGAACGCAGGCTGGGAAGATAGCTGCTCAGCGGGATTGTCACACGTCGTCCTGCCTTTTGATGGCGTTCAGGAGGGTGGAATCGCCAAATGTCCCTATGACTTTATGTCTTGCGATTTGATCCTGTATCCCATACCGCGGATCGTCTCGATAAGATCCATACCCATTTTCTTGCGCAAACGGCCAACAAACACTTCTATCGTATTGGAATCCCGATCGAAATCCTGATCATACAGGTGCTCTACCAGCTCGGTGCGGGACACCACCTCGTCCATGTGATGCATGAGGTAGGACAATAACCGAAACTCGTGCGAGGTAAGCTTCAGTGTAGTACCATTAACTGTCGCCTTCGAGGTCTTGGTGTCGAGCCGCAGTGGCCCGCAGGTGATTTCCGACGAAGCATGCCCCGCAGCGCGCCGGATGAGAGCCCGCAAACGCGCCAGAACTTCCTCGATATGAAATGGCTTGGCGACATAGTCATCGGCACCCGCGTCGATACCGGCGACCTTGTCGCTCCAGCGGTCACGCGCGGTGAGGAGTAGGACGGGCATAACGCGCCCATCCCTACGCCATTTTTCAAGGATGGTCAGTCCATCCATTTGCGGCAGGCCAATATCGAGTACCACGGCGTCATAAGGCTCGGTATCGCCAAGAAAGTGGCCCTCCTCGCCGTCGGAAGCCTTGTCGACCACATAACCAGCATCGGTCAAAGCTTCGACAAGCTGGCGATTAAGATCACGATCATCTTCGACGACGAGTATTCTCATGCAGGATTTCCCTTGCCGGCGCGGATCAGTTTGCTGGTACGGCGACTTCCACACGGCGCGGACGTTCGCCATCCTTGCCGGGGATCAGAACCACCACGACGCAGACTTCCTTGCCGTTCTGCACAACCGAGGTGGCCCGCGCAAGTGTCCCGCCTTGCGAATCGGCCACCCGTTGTCCCACAGAGGAGCAATCTGCAGCAAAGGCAGTGCCGGCGTTGAGGACGCCAGCGACCGAGATCAGGCCCGCAAGGGGCAGGGAGATAAAGAGGTGTTTCATCATGGCGTCATTATTATCGGTTGCTGTCTGAACGATGCATGAACGTTTGGTAATGTGACTGTCAGAATTGCCACAAGTTCACGCCTTTTAACATCATATTTCTCAACAACCCCTAAAATAAAATATTTCTTTATTTCAAGACCTTGTCGGTCAGATATATCTCAAGGTAACGGTTCAAGGTAACAAAACCGCCTCAAAGCGGTGATGTTTTTGCCCCATTTCGTTACCTTCGAAACGACCATTTTGTCGCACCTTACAGCCTCGACCTATTTTGCTTTCCCCCAGTTATTCTGGATGTACGGTCGGCAAGTATGCTTTGTATGCTTCGAGGGGTGGTGGCAACCCACGGTCATAGGCGTATCTGTCGAGCACCGATTGTCCGAGCAAGCCAGAATAAAAACTATTCTCGTCAAGCGCGGTAAAGAATCGTTCCGTCTGCGCTAACTTTCCCGTTTCTGTCGAAAACCACAACTTGGTTACGGCCTTGTCGCCATAGCGCTGCCAATCGGTTTGGAAGACCGTCGTATCATTTCCGGCCATGGTCTCAGTGCCAAGTTTTGTGCAATTTTGAAAGACCGACCGTCCATCATCGGTATGATCGAGCGTTCCACGCCTGTATGAGAGCCAAGGAAAGTATGGCCTGCGGACGTAGATGGTCTGGTCATAATAAAAGGTCCGGAGCCATAGCTTCCCGCTATCCTGACCCTTTCCAGTAACGGTTGAAACCGTTTGGTAGCGTCCGGTGTTTACGGCGTGTTCGTAGGCCCCGTTTAGTTCAGCACACGTACTATCGTCCGCCCATGCGCTTGCAACTCCAGCCAAAATGCAAAGCCATACCCAAATCAATTTCATTAACTACCCCCCGCCCTATCTTTGACGACGCTTTCCTCGGCAATGATTACCTAGTTTCCCGGCGAAGACTTAGGTGAAGGCCCGATTGTGGCGAGCCAGTCGTCACGGCATCATACCGGCTCAAGAAGGCGGCCGCCGCTTTCCTTGAACCTCCCTCCCGCCGCTGTCGAGGAACCCCTCTCCCAGTGGCGGTTTTTTTGTGCAATGGTGACGTGCTTCACCTATAGCTGAGGATCACAAAGCCTGCGAGTACTTGCGTGGTCCGGTCGGTCCAACTTTTAGGGGATGTGTGTCGCCTTGACTTTCATGTGTTCCTGATTTGACCAGCGGCAAATCTGGAGATGTTCGCGGTTCGTTTGAGGATGTTCAGCGGCGGCTTACCAAAAAGGAGTAAGTTTCGGGGCAAGGCATTTTATGTTGCCGGTTCCGGCGATCTGCGAAAGAGACATGCGACAGGCTTGAAGGCCTGAGATCAGCGCTTGAAATTGTTCGGCGTCGCTTGGCATCGCAATGAGATACACCCGATGTTGAGCGGCGGCAAGCAACTGCCGCAATGAGCGGCGGCATCGGAGGAACGCTAATGTGGATTGTTCCCATATGCCACTAGACGCAGTACTCCCATTAGACCAACACTTGCGCGTCCCTCCAACAACTGAGTCGTACCCCATGACATTTCCCACGCTTCTCTCAGAGAGCGAAAAGGAAGCAGCCGCGCTGAACGCTAAACTTGTCACGGAAATGATGCTTGAGATTCAGTCGGCGGCTTTTGGACATACGACCGCGTACACGGCGGTGATCGTATTTGGCGGCTATGCCGGTATTTTCACAATCTGGTCGAATACGAAAGACCACCTTTCGCACACGCTCGCCAACTGGGTTGGTTTGCTGTTGGGAGTAAGTATCTTTTGCTTCGTACTTTTCGAAGTTTTCAAGATGCTGGCAATAGCGCGGGAAATGATGAAATTTCGAGTCCTGATTGTGAATGAGTACCCGCCAGCGGTTCTCCTAGCAAAACGAGCCGCGTTAGCCAAAGAGTCAAACATATTCTTCCAGGGGTCTTCGTTCCGATTTGGTATGCGGTCTTGGTTATAACGATTGTCACGGCCATCGGCGCAGCGGTACTGCTGTTCTGGGCTTTCGCGTCGTCTCTCTTGGGCTTCGTAGGAGATATTCCAGCCACGAAACCATAGACTCTCCCGATTCCGCGCAAGATATACTGCGATGAACAGGGGATGACGTGGTTTCCGGCATTGCGTTTGTGTGGGTAAAAACATCCAAATAACAAGGCGGCGGTGATTCTGCAAAAACCACCACCGCTTTATGTAAACCCAGCCTAGGAGGGCTTGGTCTTGGAGTACATGACCAGAACCTACAGGACAACCGTTACGCAGTCAAGGATTATTTTCCTAGTCTGGATCTTTTTCTTATTTGCGCTTGGCTGTGTTGAGATTCAGGTCAGGACGCGACGAAAATGGTGATTTTCCAGAACCGGAGCGCAGCGTACTTTAAGGTACGTGAGCACCGGATCGCAGAAAAGCGCCATTTGCAGGCCCGTCCTGGCGTGAATATCACGCTGCTGCCTTTTTCCAGCCGAGAGCCAAGAGCCCTGCCCCGATCATCAACGATCCGCCTGTCTGGTTGACGATACGCTGGACCTTCGGCTTGCGGATGGTCTGACGCGCCATCGATGCCATCACGGCGTAGGTTGCGGCATTCAGCGTTGCGAGAACGAGGAAGGTCGTTTCGAAGATCACCATCTGCGTGAATATCGGGCGGGTCGTATCGAGGAACTGCGGCAGGAAAGCCACGAAGAAAATAATGCTCTTGGGATTGAGGGCAGTGACCACGTAGGCGTGGAGAAAGATGCGGTGGGCCTTCTCGTTCTTTTCCGGCGTTTCGCCGGTTTCAGGATTGGCGATCGGCGCACGCCAAAGCTTGATGCCAAGATAGATAAGATAGGCGGCACCAACCCATTTCAGCACGGTGAAGATCGCTGCCGATGCCGCAAGCAAGGCGCCCAGGCCGAGCATGGAGGCAGTCATCGCGGTGAAATCACCGAGCGCAACACCCGCAACCGTCGCCGCTGCAAAGCGTCGGCCATGGCCAAGCGCATAGGAGATGACGAGAAGGATCGTCGGACCTGGAATAGCGAGAAGAATTGCCGATGCGGCAACGAATGCCAGCCAATGCTCAATGGACATGCCTATGCTCCCACTTGGAAAAATGACACCAATCCACCGGACAGGCGCAATTGCAAGTGGAAACTTTTTGGCAACAGTCCCGGTCAAATCTCCATATCGGAAGCGCTTGCCCTTGTGACATTAATCACAAAGGCGGTATTCTTTTTGAGGGACGAAATGACCATATTAGAGCTTAAACAGCCGCTTCAAGAAGCTGTTAAGTGATATCCGCTAAACCATGTGCCTTCAGGGGCAAGCATGGCTTAGCACAGGGCAGGCAAGAAGTTTGATGAACGCGCCAAGGCCGGACAAGAAACGCAAGCGATTCAAGGTCTCGCCGCTGCTTGGGCTTGATGCCTGGATCGATTCGACCCTTTACGAAACGCGCTTTCGCCTTGCAGAATTCTGGGAAGACACCACCATCTTCTTCCGCCGCTTCCATGTCACGGGCTGGCGTCGCACTATATTCGAAGTTCTGGGCGAAGCATTCACCTGGGGTACAGTCGGTTCCGTGCTCATGCTGACGCTGGCCATCCCGGCCTTTCACGAGACGGAAAAGAACTGGCGCACGCGCGATGACTTTGCCGTGACGTTCCTCGACCGCTACGGCAACGAGATCGGCCAGCGTGGTATTCTGCACCGCAGTGCCGTACCCATTGACGAATTGCCGGACCACGTCATCAAGGCCGTCCTTGCAACGGAAGACCGCCGCTTCTTCGACCATTTCGGCATTGATTTCCTCGGGCTGTCGCGCGCCATGACGGAAAACCTGCGCGCCAATTCCGTTGTCCAGGGCGGCTCCACCATTACCCAGCAGCTGGCGAAAAATCTGTTCCTCAACAACGAGCGGAGCCTTGACCGCAAGATCAAGGAAGCTTTCCTTGCCCTTTGGCTGGAGTCGAACCTAACCAAGAAGGAAATCCTGCAGACATATCTCGACCGCGCCTATATGGGCGGTGGAACGTTCGGCATCGCGGCAGCTTCCGAATTCTATTTCGGCAAGAGCGTCAAGGACGTCAATCTGGCGGAGGCGGCAATGCTGGCCGGGCTTTTCAAGGCGCCAGCGAAATATGCGCCGCATGTCAACCTGCCGGCAGCGCGTGCCCGCGCCAACGTGGTGCTCACCAATCTCGTCCAGGGCGGATTGATGACCGAAGGCCAGGTGGTCGGCGCACGGCGCAATCCCGCAACCGTGGTCGATCGCGGCCGCTCGGAAAGCCCGGATTATTTCCTCGATTGGGCCTTCGATGAGGTCAAGAAGGTCGCGCAGAAAATGCCGACCCATACGCTCGTCGTCCGCACTACGCTCGATACGGGAATCCAGAAAGCAGCGGAGGAATCCGCGGAATATCATCTTCGCCAGTTTGGCAAGGAATATCACGTCACCCAGGCTGCAATCGTTGTGCTTGAAAACAACGGCGCTGTCAGGGCGATCGTCGGCGGCCGCGACTACGGCGAAAGCCAGTTCAACCGCGCCACAGCCGCGCTGCGGCAGGCGGGTTCGTCGTTCAAGCCCTATGTCTATGCTGCCGCCATGGAAAAGGGCATGACCCCGAAGACGCTGGTCTCCGGTGGCGCGGTTTCATGGGGCAACTGGTCGCCGCAGAATTACTCGCGCCAGTATCTGGGCAAGATCGACCTGACCACCGCACTGGTCAAATCCATCAATACAGTCCCCGTGCGGCTCGCCAAGGACTACCTGACCACTGCCCCCATCGTAGCCTTGACCAAGGCGTTTGGCGTTGAGTCGCCGATCAGCTCGCACAAGACCATGGTGCTGGGCACCTCTGGCATGACCGTCATGGATCAGGCAACCGGTTACAACGTCTTCGCGACCGGTGGCATCGCCGGCATGCGTCATCCGTTCACGCAGATCTTAAGCCAGAATGGCGATGCCCTGTGGGATTGGAAGAAGGATGGCGTGAAACCGCACCGGGTTCTTTCGAAAACGGCGGCAGACAACATGAATATCATGCTGTCGCAGGTGCCGGAATGGGGCACTGGCCGGCGTGCCGCTTTGCCGATGACGCGCGCGGCGGGCAAGACCGGCACGACGCAAAGCTATCGCGATGCATGGTTCGTTGGTTTTACCGGCAACTACACGGCCGCAGTCTGGTTCGGCAATGACAATTTCACGCCGACCAAGGAATTGACGGGCGGCATCCTTCCGGCAATGACCTGGCAGCGCTTCATGAACTATGCACATCAGAACATCGATCTCAAAGCGATCCCGGGCATCGATCCAACCATGCCGAAGCAGGACAAGGTGGCGGCCAAAGCTGAGGAGGCCGTTGACGACGACGCGCTGAAAGCGGAAGAGCGGCCACGGGTTCTTTCAGGCGCCACCGCGACGGCCATCCGTGAAATCGGCCAGGCGCTGAAAGCCGCGCCGCAGCTCAAACTGCCGATCCTGCCCTCGAAAGTCTCCGCACTTTGATTGCATGCCCCAACACTCGCGTGTACTTCTGATTCGATGTTTCGAAATGTTCTCCTCGCCCTCATTGCGCTTGTGATTGCTGTCGGCGGCGGCACGCTGAGCGCATGGTACGCGGTCAACCGTTTCGATGGCTTTGGCGCGCTGACCGTCGGCCAATGGACCGGGCATCCGGAAGCAGGTACCCTCCTCTCCGATCCTTATGCCAAGGCGCGCGCCGCCCGCGAAGGCGCCTTTCCGCTTGGGTCCGCCGAGGGCCTCGCCTTTTACGCCTATGATGATAATCAGGGCCAGGCACTCGACCGGCGCTGCTCCTACAGGATCGAAGGCAATAGCCCCAATTCGCGTTTCTGGACGCTCTACGCGGCCGACCGATCGCTCATCGCACTTGACCCAGGTAAGGACCGCCTGCCTGCGCTGCATTCGCGGCAAATACTCCGCCAGGAGAATGGCCAGTTCGTGGTGCTCGTTTCGCCCAAGGCGCAACCGGGAAACTGGCTTGCCACGATGGGCGCCGGCCGGATGGTGCTCGTGATGACCCTCTATGATACGCCTGTCGGCAGCAATTCGGGTCTCGTCGACATGACATTTCCGGCGGTCACGAGGATCAGCTGCGATGGGTAAGCTTTTTCGCGCCCTGCTCTTTGGTCTCATCGGAGCCGGCATCGTTCACATCGCGGTTGTCCTGCTCGTGCCCTTCTATTCCGATCGCAACGCCTGGTCGCGCATTTCCGCCTATGGCGATGACTGGCAATTCCATAGCGTGACTCGGGACCGGGCGCCGGGAACCGTGCCGCTAGCCTTCGATCCACTGTTTCAGGCAGCAGCCTGCCGTTTCGATATCGAGGATCTCCCCGCCCACATCACCGGCGTCGGCACGACACCTTATTGGTCAATCTCCGTCTACAACCGCCAAGGCGAAAACATCTATTCGATCAATGATCGCACCGCGATTGCCGACCAGCTCGATCTGGTCATCGCGACACCGCTGCAGATGATCGAACTCAACAAAACCAAGCCCGCAGCGGCGGAAAACTCCGTGCTTATCGAGGCCGACATGGACGAAGGCTTTGTTGTCATCCGCAGTTTCGTGCCGGATGAGTCCTGGAAGGAAGAAGTCGGTTCCTTCCTGCAGAGTGCCAGCTGTACACCGCTGCTTTGACCGGCAGCGGCCTGAGGTCGCTGCCAGTTTCACGAAAGAAGCGCTACTCCTCCAGGGGCTTGTGGGCTGTTTCGCGCGCAAGCAACAGCACCAATCCCGTCACGCAAGCCGCACCCGCTACGTAGATCGAGATGGCGTAGGAGCTCGAATAGCTTTTGAACAGCGCCGCCATAATCAAGGGAGCGAATCCACCGCCGATAATCCCGGCAAAAGTATAAGCGAGCGATGCGCCGGTGAAGCGGATCCGGGTCGGGAATTGTTCGATGATGAATAACGCCTGCGGACCGTAAAGACACGCATGCACGATCAGTCCACCAACGGAGGCGAGCACGATCGCCAGGGTCTGCGTCGTGTCGAGCAGCGCGAACATAAGGAAAGCCCAGACTATTGTGCTCACGACACCGAGTGCGAGCACCGGTCGCCGTCCCCAATGATCGGATAAGATCGCAAAGAGCGGAACGGCCAGCGCATTGAACCCCGTACCTATCAAGAGAGCCATCAGGGCCGTGGACTTCGGTAGTTGCAGGACGGTGGTCACGTAGGTCAGCGTGAAGACAACGACCAACCCGTAGAGCACGTCGCCGCCGATGCGCGAACCGCCGGCCAGCAAAAGGCGGCGCCAATGATTGGTGACGACCTCCTTGATCGGCGCCTTTGCCTTGGTATGCGCCTCTTCGAGCTGCTTGAACATCGGCGATTCCTCGACGCCGCTGCGAACCCACAGCCCAAACGTGACCAAGGCAAGGCTGAGAAGAAAAGGGACGCGCCAGCCCCATGCGAGGAAAGTTTCGTTGTCCATGAGCGACGTAAAGCCATAGATCAGGCCGGTCCCAAGAAGGGTGCCCAGGGCGGGTCCCATCTGTGTCCACGAGGCATTGAGTCCCCGCTGGTCCTGCCGTCCATGCTCGACTGCCAGCAAGACCGCGCCCGCCCATTCGCCGCCGAGAGCAACACCCTGCACGAAGCGCAACGTTATCAGCAGCAGCGGCGCCAGTATTCCGGCGGAGCCATAGGTCGGCAGCAGGCCGATGGTCGCAGTCGTTAGCCCCATGATGATCAGCGTTATCACAAGGACGGCGCGGCGGCCGATCTTGTCGCCGAGGCGGCCAAAAAACAGGCCGCCGAGCGGGCGTGACAAGTAACCGATCGCGTAGGTGGAAAATGCCAGCATCGTGCCGACCATGGGATCGACGCTCGGGAAGAACAGCTGGCTGAAGACCAGCGCCGCCATCGTGTTGTAGATGGTGAAATCGTAATATTCCAGCGTCGTACCAACCATGCTGGCAAGGGCTAGACGCTTTGGATGAGCTGAAGGTAAGCCAATACTCTCGGCGGTGCCGGTAATTGATGACATTGAAAATCTCTCTGTTGAAATGGTGTAAGAATAAATTTAGCGCGCGTAATAATCCGCAATAGGATAGGCAGCCGCCATTCGTGTCAAGCACGCGAGTGCGATAGAAGCTGATTTAATAAGCAAAGATGCGAGTTGCTTGAATAACGAGCAGCAGTTCAGCCCGGCTGCGGCATCGTATCGAAATATCTGCGCGGTGATTTTGGTTTGACGCGCTTTGGCGCTTCCGGTGCATAACGCTCGTAGCGCACGCCGGGAAAAATCGTGATTTCGGCAGTCGTCTGCCGTTCGTTGTCTGCAATGGTGCGGCGCTTGTTTGCGCTGCCTGGAAATGTGATGACCAACCCCATATCGCCCATCCGTTTTAGGATGTGTCGAAATTCGCGATCATGACGTGGCGAAAACGGTGGTTTTCGAGAACCGGAGCGGAGCGTACTTGAAGTACGTGAGCACCGGATCGCAGAAAAATGCCGTTTGCAGGCCGTCATGGCGTGAACATCAACGCATCCGAGTTCGTTGATCTCCTTGATACGCCGATGCTTACGCGCGCACGATTTGCGCCATAATTTTCATTAGCCCACCGATGGTTAACGGGTTGCTAACGCTTCAAGGCTAATTTTAGCCATTGTTTAACCTCGTACTGCGTCTCGTGGAGTTGTGTTCGTGAAGTATCCTGAGTTTCGGGCGCTTGAAGACCGCAGTAGCGGCAGCAAGGCTGACGATCTCCTCACCGCGTCGATTACTGCCTTCTGCTGCGTCGCAAGACCGGCAAAGAGCGATGCGCAGCAGCTCGAGGATCTCGCAGTCCCGCTCCTCGCCCTCGCCTCGCAGCGTGTGCGGCGCCATGCGGCCGCCGCCCTGTCGGAATTTTCCCACGCACCGAAACGGCTTGTCATCGCGCTCGCGGAGGACGAGGTGGATATATCTGCGCCGCTTCTGCTGCGCTCGCCGGTTCTGAATACGTCTGACCTGATCGACATAATCGCGCATAAGGGCCTTGGCCATGCGCGGGCGATCGCGCGGCGCGAGATCACCGATCCCGAACTTCTGCGCGTGCTGCATGGGTTCAATGACCCGGCCATTGAACGTGCTTTGACGTCTCAATCGAATTTCGCTCATGGCAGGGAAAGCGACATGCCAGATACCCTGCCGACCCAGGAATCGCCACGCCTGCGTGAAACGCGTGAGGCTTTGAAGGCGCTGATGCGGGACAGCGATGCCGGCTTTTCCAGCGATCAGGCTTTGGCCGAACATCTTGTCGATGCGGCTCTTCTCGACCAGACGACCTTCTTCGAACAGGAATTTGCCAAGGCCCTTGACCTCGATACCGACAGTGCAAAACGGATCATCGGCCATGGCCTGAATGCAGAACTGACGATCGCGCTGGCGTCTCTCGGGCTTTCTGCCGAGGCCGCACATCTCGTCCTCACAGGGCTGTTCGGCCTCGTGCACAAGGATCTGCATTCGCTGCGCCTCTTCGTGCAATCCTATCGCCAGATTGATCAGGAAAAAGCCGAGGCGACCGTCGAGCGCTGGAAGGCCAAGGAAAACTCGCTGAAACTACGGCAGAAACTGCGCGAGATGGCCGCGGACTTCGAGAACGGCGCCCGCAAGGTCTCCTAGTCTTTCGCCACCGGAAAAAGTTCGGATCGATCCCCACGATAATCCTCGATCTCGACGATCCACAAATCCCGATCCCAGCGCTTCTGCTTTTCCAGATCGTCATTGATTTCCATTTCAGCCACGCGGGTATTCAATGGCGTAAACAGCCGCTCATCGGGCTTGGTTTCATCGTAGACCATTTGCGGTGCGGGTCCGAAGAGATCATAGGAGCCATCCGCATTGCGGAACTTGATGAAAATTGCGCCCGCTTCCGCCGCGCCCTTGTTGCTCAACGCAGCGAACGCACCTGTACCGTTGACACGCCTGACCAGTGCAGCAACCCAGAATTCAGATGTCAGGCGCATGCGGTTTCTCTCAATTCGGGCGATGCAGTCGATGCCGATTATCTCTCCCCTTGTGGGAGAGAAAGGATTTACCTGGATTTAGCCTCTTTGCTAAATCCTTGGAAAATCCAAGTGAGGGGATAGTTCAATGAAGCAAATCCCCTCTCTGGCGATTTCTAGCACTTAGCAAGGGCTAAGATGCTGAAATCGCTTTCTCCCCCACAAAGGGGGAGATAGCCAGAGCTTAATTTATTAAACCTATTTCCTGCATCTTGGCGAGCAGCTTTTGATCCGGCTCGCCGGTCACCGGCAGGCGGAACAGCTTCTGGAATTCGCTCACAGCACTTTTGGTGGAGGCGCCAACCTTGCCGTCGATCTCGACCATATCATTGCCGAATGCACGAAGGCCCGCCTGAACCCGTACAATCTCTGCGGGCGACAATCCGCCAGCGCTCGCGACGGCTGCATTGTCCTGCGCCGGACTGGTGGAAACCTTTTGGATTGTTGCTTTTTCTTGCGTCTGTTCCGGCTTTTTCTCCGGTATGGCAATGCTCGCGGTGGTTTCGCTGGCATTGTCAACAGCCTGCTCGGGCTCGATACCCATGGCAGCCGTTGCCTTGCGATAGGCATCGATAGCGGCACGAGTGCCTTTGCCGGAAATGCCGTCGACAGTGCCGCTATAAAAACCGAGCGCCAGAAGTTTCTGCTGCAGTTTGGCAACTTCCGGATCGCCACCTGGCGCGAGAACCGGGTCGCCATTGATCGCGGCGGCAATCGGGTCGGGGCTCTGCGGAATTGGAACAGATTTTACCTCGCGAATGGGCGCATCGGCTGATTGTGCCTGCGAGGTACCGCCCGGCAAGGAAATATTGCTTTGCTTGACCGGTTTGAAGACGAGTTCCGGCCGCGTGCGGAAGAACACGCCCTCGTGTACATGCGGCTGATACCAAAGCGCATTGGCGGAGATGAAGCCGAGCGTCACCAGAAAGGCCGTGGTGCCGCCGGCAATACCGGGATTGCTGGCGATCAGACTGCCGGTTGCGAAAACAGCCACGGCGAACTTGCCCCGCCTCGGGGCGCGCCGCTTTTTGCTAGGCCGACTTACGGGCTTCCCCATGGGAACCTCCCTCGATATCGCTTTCGATCTTGAATTCGACAATGTTCGCCTCGTCCGAAAAATGTTCGATCACGGGACCGTCCAGGGGAATGCGCACATCGACGACCGTGCCCTGCCCTGGAATACTTTTGATCCTCAATTCGCCGTCATGCAGCCCGACAAGACCTTTGACCGTGGCAAGGCCAAGGCCCGTACCTTCGTGGTTGCGCGTGTAATCGTTCTGCACCTGCCGGAATGGCTGGCCCAAGGTCTTCAGATCGGCTTCTGCAATGCCGATGCCCGTATCACTTACGGAGAAGGCCAGCATGTTGTCTTCGATCAGTGCATCGATGGTGACGACGCCGCCGCTTTCGGTAAACTTGATGGCGTTTGAAACGAGGTTGATCAGCACCTGATTGATGGCGCGGCTATCGGCAACGACATTGCCGATGCGCGGGCTGACACGGTCGCACAGCGTCACGCCTTTTTGCGAGGCCTGATGCGCCATCATGTCGTGCACCATGGTCACGGCATTCTTGAAGGCGAAGCTCTCCGTGAAGATCGGATAGGTGCCCGCCTCGATCTTCGACACGTCGAGAATGGCGTTGACGACCGAAAGGAGATGATTGCCTGACTGGTTTACAAGCTCCACATATTCGCGTTGACGTCCGTCCGGCAGCTTGCCGCAAATCTCCTGCAGCAACACATCGGAAAAGCCGATGATCGAGTTCAGCGGTGTGCGCAGCTCATGGCTGACCGAAGCAAGGAAACGACCCTTGGCGATTTCAGCTGTTTCGACCTCACGGCGCGCAATTATCAGCGCATTGCGGTCAGCGACAGCCTGCGAAATATCGGTCGCGACAACGACAAAACCTGTCTCCCGGCTGTGCGGAACGGCGCGCAGGCGATAGGTGGCGAAGCGCACGCTATGGGCGTGTTTCGACGTCGCGCCCGGTGCGACGCAGCGCAGCTTGATCTCGGCTGTCGCACTCGAAGCGCCGCTCTTCATATCCGACAGGAAACTCAAGAACTGCACGCGATCCGACACGTGCACGCGGTCGAGCAGAGGCGTGCCAATCAGGAGATTGCGTGCGATGCCGAACTGGTCCTGCGCATTGGGCGACAGCGAGACAATGAGCCCGTCCGCTCCGAGACTGAACACGACGCCATCGATAGCGTTCTCGAGATCGGCCACGCGATCATCGCGGCGGGCAGCAGCGGTGCGGGCAGCGAGAGTGCCAGCGGTTCTGACAATGAGCGTCGCCAGATAACCCAATGAAGCAAGCAGCACCAAGGGCGACAATGTCACGCTTTCACCTGCCCGCATCGCAACGACGAAGAGTGTTGCAAGCACCCCGGCGGCAATACCAGCCGGCAGGCGAATGGATTTCTCATTACGGCAGACAAACCAGGTTTCGAGAGGGATAGCCGCGGCCATGATCCAGAGCAGCAAATTCGTCGATGGTGCGGTGACACTGATTGCGGTGACAGACAGAGAATAGGCCAGAAGCGCGCTCACGCCGACCGATGCGCTGTTCTTCGATACTGAAAGCGCACCGCAAAAGATCATCGGAAGCGCCAGAACGCCGGCAACCAAGCTCAACATCGCGTCGAGTTCACCCGCGATCGAGTGGCTGGAGGTCAATGCGATAGCCAGCATCAGCGGCATGCCGAGAAACGCGCCGGCCATGCGCGCGTCCCGCTCGGCGGTGGCACCACCAGCAGCGGACGGACTGACCCAGCGCTTGCACAGGCGTTTGTAGCCTGCCGCAATTCTGGATTGTGTGACGGAGTGAATCGGCACCAACTTTTTCCTGCTTTCCGCGAAATCCGGCCGGAGCCGGATAAGTCGCGGTCATTTCCCGAATGTTCTCTGCAACATTCCTGTCGGCGTTAACTTTTGCAGATGAGGCTTTAAGGAAAGGATAAAGCGGGGCCGCCGGACGCCAAGCGAACCGTGTTTCAAGCGATTGTGACGGTCATGGTAAATGAAGGGTTTCGGCTTTGAGCAGCTTTGCCGTCCGAATCGTAAACCATCGGTTTCGCGAACCGCTTTTGAAAGCAGAGGGCGCCGCAGGGACTGTAGGGTTTCGTCAGGACCGACGCGGACGCTGGCCTCGCCTGGGGAAAACGTCGTTACAAGGCAATCAGGATTTTGCCGTCTTCGACTTTCACCGGGTACGTCCTCAGATTGACGCAGACGGGCGCGCCCTTGGCCTGGCCAGTGCGATAATCAAAGCGTCCATTATGCTTGGGACATTCGATGACATGATCCATCACCAGTCCGTCGGCAAGATGGACCTGTTCATGGGTACAAAGCCCATCGGTCGCATAATATTTGTCTTCTGGTGAACGATAGATGGCGAAGGTCCTGCCGTTGTAATCGAAGCGAACGACATCCTCCTCATCGATATCGTCGGCCTCGCAAGCCATAATCCAGTTTTCGGTGTCAACGCTGCTCATTATTTTCCTCCTCGGTTGTTTTATTCTGCGGCCACGGCGTGCATCGGCAGCGGACGGCGGACGTACCAGCTCGGGTCTTTCACTTGTCGCAAGACGGCTGGAATGATTTCCGCATAGCAGGCCCACAAGCCCTCGTAGGCGGGCGGGCACTCGTCCTTGATCATCTCATGCAGCTTGGGAAGATTATAGAACGGCACCATCGGGAACATGTGATGTTCGACGTGGTAGTTCATGTTGATATACATAAAGCGGAAGACCGGATTGGTTTTCCAGGTGCGCGTGCTCAGACGATGATCGCGAATATCCTCCTGCATGCCGGCGTGCTGCGTGAGGTTGAAGAACTGGGCCATGAAGCCACCGTAGAAACGGGGCAGCACCACGAACATCGCCGGCAGTATCGATTGCGTCAAAACGCATGCAACGATGACAGCAATGAATACCGCGACAAAGGCTCGCGATGACCAGAAGACCTTGCGTTTCTCCTCCTCTGGAATGAAGTGGCGTCCCTCCTCGTTCAGGTTTCCGAACGCATGACGCACGATAGAGGCGATCTGGGTCAGTCCCGACTTGATGAAGAAGAGGTCAAGGAACATGCCAAGAATGTCGGGCGGCCGTGGCACGGCAATTTCCGGGTCGCGGCCGACGAAAAGCGTTTCCGTGTGGTGGCGCGAATGGCTCCAGCGCCAGTAATGCCCCTCATGCAAGGTCATGAAGCCGTTCAGATGATAGAGAATCTCGTTGATCCGGCGCGTCTTGAACGGGGTGCCATGGGATAGCTCATGCGCATGATGGTCGGCCATGGAATAGACCAGCCCGTAGACAATGAAGGCCGGAATGCACCACCAGGTACCCCATGTCAGGTAGGCTACGATCCCGGAACCGACGAGAAGCGCCAGCCAAATTCCGAAATGTCGTAGACCTGCTGCATCGGACCGCTTGATGAGTTGCTTGAATTCCTTCCGATCCACCTTCGCCGAAAACCATTCGGCCTCGACCTTCTCCTCGAAGGCATCGCCCGTTATGACAGCGGCAGCGTCGGCGTTGCCCACCAAGGCATAACTTCGAATTTCATCACGCATTTCGGCCTCCCTGACGAACCCGGAAAATACGTCGACAGACACGCTCATACAATTGCGATGAAATATTTCCTTTCAAAAACTGTCCGGTTAAGCAATAATTACATGAAAGAATTCTTTCATTGAGGTCACATGCGCCGTCCCAACATGACCACGCTCGCAAAAGAAGCCGGAGTCGGCCTTTCTACAGTCGATAGGGTGTTGAACGGCCGTGCGGATGTGCGGGCGGAAACCGCCAGCCGCGTTTTGGAAGCAGCCGAGAGAATCGGGTTCTATGCCACGCCGCTGCTGCGCCAGCGGTTGAAGACCGACGTACCCCAAAAGACTTTCGCGTTTCTTCTCCAGCAGAAGACGACAGCCTTTTACGAACTACTGGGAACTGCACTCCGGGAGGCCGTTGAAAGCAGCCCCTCGATCCGTGGAAAAGCGATCGTCGAGTTCATGGATGACCTCACGCCCGGAGCCGTCGCCGAGACGCTAAGACGCGTTGGTCGTGGCGCTGACGGCGTCGCCATCGTCGCAGCCGACCATCCGAGCGTCACGTCCGCCATCGACGAACTGGCGGCCAGACACATCCCGGTCATCGCGATGATTTCGGATCTGACTGCTCCATCGCGCTCCGGTTACGTCGGTCTCGACAACAGAAAGGTCGGCCGAACTGCAGGCTGGCTTCTTGCCAACATGATCAACGCCCCGTCTTCGGTGGCAATTTTTGTCGGCAGTCACCGCTATCTCTGCCAGGAAGCCTGTGAGATTGGCTTTCGAGCCTTCCTGCGCGAGAATGCTCCACATCTTCATCTTCTCGAACCAGTCGCTACATTCGAGAGTGACCAGTATGCGTTCGAGGCAACCCTCGACCTCGTAAAGAAACATGAAAGCGTCAAAGGCGTCTATGTCGCCGGAGGCGGTATCGGAGGAGTGATGGCGGCAATGAAAGAGCTTGAGGCCGACAAGCGCCCTCAGGTTATCGGCCACGATCTAACGCAAGCGACAAGTGCTGGCCTCGTCAGCGGCGCGCTCAAGGCGGTCCTTTCTCATCCCATTAAAGAAATTGCCAAGGAAACTGTAGAAACCCTTATCGCCCGCACCTCAGCGGCGCTCGATGCACCAGGCATCACGCACCGAATTCTGCCGATGCAGATATTTACACCAGAAAGTGTCTAGGAACGTTGTTCCGGGCCAGATGACCTCAACCCCGCCTACCCTCAGCAGTTATTAATTGTTCGTTTCTATGATCGTTCAAATGCAGAAATGCGTTTCAACGGGTTTTTGCCGGATCTGTGTCAGTGTCCACCACGAAGGGTTGAATAGCGACGCTATAGAGGACTGCTGAAATGTTCTTTCTGATCAGGTTTGCGATCAAGTTCTGCTTCTGGATGATGCTGATTTCCTTGTTCATTCCCGTGGACTCGAAAGATCAGCCGCAGGGAGGTGCCCAGCCCGGCCCGATCGAGGCGTTACTGGCTGCGCAGGAGACGATCAGCGATCTCAGCGATTTCTGCACCCGCAAGCCACAGGCATGCGAAACCGGCAAGGCCGCACTCTCCAATGCCGGCGTACGCGCGGGCGAGGTCGCGAAGGTCGGCTATGAGTATCTCGATGCGCGCATGGGCGAGAATCCGAAGAAAACCGGCGCGCAAAACACCGACACAGAATCCGGCCAGGGAGACGCCATAAAAGCGAAACTGCGTGAAATGGCCTTGCGCGAAATTCTCGATGCCGCCACCCGCCAGCGCGAACAGGCGAACGAGGTCGACGACAAGACCCAGACCGGGACCGTTTCCCGCAAGTGATCGAGCTTTTTCGTTTCAGGCGGTGACGTAGAGCATTCAAATCACTATATGTGATGCATGGCACAGACAATTGACGATATTTTTGGCGATTTCGACTTTCTCGATGACTGGGAAGATCGCTATCGCTATGTCATCGACCTCGGCCGCGACCTGAAGCCTTACCCGGAAGAGGCGCGGGATGCCGCTCACAAGGTCAGGGGCTGCGTCAGCCAGGTGTGGCTGAAGAGCACGCTTAACAGTGACACCGATCCTGTCATCGAGTTCGTTGGCGATTCCGACGCGCATATCGTGCGCGGTCTCGTCGCCATCATGATGGTGCTCTACTCGGGCAAACGCGCTTCCGAGATCATGGCGATCAACCCCGAAGCCATATTGAGGAAACTCGGCCTCGACGAACATCTGACGCCGCAGCGGTCCAATGGCCTGCGCGCCATGATCGGCCGCATCCGCGGCGAAGCGCAGAATGCCCTCGCCCCCGCCGAGGTCACGCAGCATTAATTTCGAATCTCGGGCCGGTAATCCTCCGTCCCCCAGTGGATAACCCGCGGGTTTCTTCGTGCAAGCGCGGGCGGGTGATAGTGCCGGTCGAGTACCGCCAGCGCAGTTTTCAGGATGAGTTTTGCCGAACGCACCGGCCATCGCCGTTCGCGTTCAACAGTCTCCAGCCCTTTCAAAAAACAGCAAACGTCGATCAGCACGCCGGACAGTTCCGGTCCGACCGCCTCCAATGCCCGCTCGACACGCTGGCGGGCCGCGAGTGCCGCATCGGTGATCTCGAGCACACCATTGTCGCGTGAACCGGACCCGGTTACATCCCAGTTGACGCCGATCGAGGGCATGAGATTGCCGAGTGTAAAATCGGATCGCAGTCGCTCGCCCGCCTTGAACGCCTCATCGTCGATCAGCGGCAGACCCTTTGCATCCTTGCGATTACGCAGCAGCGACAGCGGCGACTCCGCGTCATTGCTGCGCACCCGCATCGACCCGCTCTTATCGGCAACGGCAATTATCGCTTCGCTCCGATGCTGCCAGGCGTAAGGGTCATCTGTACATTCGAGACGGCGAAGCCAGGTGCGCCCCGCATCGCTGATCGATATCTTGCCTTTGCTCAAAGCCCCGAGACCTTGGCTCAGCGTGACCTTCACAACGTTTCGTGTAGCGGAAATCGTGCCGTATGCGCCGCTTCCAGCACCAGCTTGTCAGAACTTTGTGTCTCGTCGATTTGGCGGCACCTTTGGCGATAAAACGCAGCAGCCGAGCAATCTCCTTGTTAGCTGGTTCAATCACGCGCGCAATCTCCCGCTTTCCACGTAGGCTACCCGAATGATATTTTCGATCGTCTGGATGATCCGGTCGAATTCCAGATCCTCGCGCATATCCTCGACCAGATGACAAGCATGATTGACCGTGCTGCGGTCGCGGCCGAAGGCGCGCCCCACCTCGCTCATGGTCAATGCCAGTGTGACATGCGCCACATACATGCCGACCTGCCGCACCCTTGCCACTGAACGTTCGCAGCGCGAATGAGAACGCAGATCCCGGCCGCTCACATTGAAAAAAGCCGACAGAATATCAAGGACTCCGTCGCATAGCTGAAAAAGGCGCTCATCCACCGGCGCTTCCTCATCGACGACCATCAGCGCAGGCCGCTTGAAACGGCATCGTCTCGGCTTCAGCGTATCGGTGACGGCCCGGGCTTCGGCTCCGGAGCGGATCAGACGGGGCAAACTCGAAGACATTCTCACTCCACTTTGATTATAGGAATATCTTCTTATATCGAAGTGGACAAGGGCGTGGATAAGTTTTCCCGCACCCTCTTATTAACCACCTGATATCAATTGTGTTTTTGTTTTACTATCGATTTTCATAGGACTCTTATCCTACATCGTCGGTATTTGCCCATACTGCGTCTATCCCTCAACAAGGAATGGACGCATGTGGGCAATCGATTGGACCAAAGCGCGTTTATCACGGCAAAGGATAAGTATGCCAGCGTCTGGCGCTGCAGATACTCTGCAACGCCGATCTGGATGGATTGATTGCGCAAGATGATGAGACAAAGTCTCATACATGCAGGCGGCTGAAGCGCCTGATCGAGCGTGAGCGCCTAAAAGGCGTCAAGGGCCATTGGAGCTACGATCTCAATCGCCACATTGGGTTGAAACAGGCACTCGATACGTTGAAGTCATCGATGCGGGAAGACCGCAGTCAGTCAATGATCGTCACCGGAGATCATACCCGCAAACGCGAAACGGCGCCTCTCAGCGCCGCTTCGTCATTATATCATAGACCTGCTCAGCGATCTCTTCCGCTTGCACCAAGATGCGGAAGCATCGGAAACGCGTAAAACCGGCGCATCAGATGTGCATCAGGGTTAGCAAAGGTCTTTAAGCGGCCTTCTTGCGCTTGCGACCCAGGCCCATATTCTTTGCCAGGCGCGAACGGGCTGCTGCATAATTCGGAGCGACCATCGGATAGGAAGGATCAAGGTCCCACTTCTCACGATATTGTTCAGGAGTCAGGTTGTAGTGCGTCATCAGATGACGCTTCAACGACTTGAACTTTTTGCCGTCTTCGAGGCAGACAATAAAATCATCCGCGACAGACTTTTTCGGATTGATAGCTGGCTTGGGTTTTTCCTGGATGGCAGTTACGGCTTCCAGACCACCGCCAACCCGGCCAAGGGCTGCATGAACATCAGAGATGAGACCGGGCAGATCGCCGGCCGGCACTGAGTTGTTGCTCACATAAGCAGCAACCAATTCCGCTGTGAGTTCCAGCAGCACGTCACTACCAGTTGTGTTTGAATTGTCGAACGTGGTCATCTAAGTCCAATTCCTTCGTCTAATTTGAAATCTGGATAGGTAGATTAAAATCACCAATATAAAGTCGATAACAGGCGAAGTCTCCTACGCCATTGGTAACAATCTATTCCGGATTTCGTTGAAAATGTCAAATCAATACTTTGCCTACGAAAGAAATATTTCAAATAATCCCCAAGGTAGAGATTAACCGTAAGCAGTAGGAGATAGACCCAAGAAAGCCGGAACCTGAATGCCCACGCAGTAACAAAAATGCGTATGCAAAAGGATTTGCGCCATACCACTAAGACAAAAAATGGCAAAAATGAGGAATGGGGCGCAATACTTGAAGCATTCTATAATAACAGATATTGCGATGTGTAGTGTTCATCCCTACATTTGCGTAAAAAGGAACCAACGATGAACACAAAGACATTCAAGGTCGTTAAAACGGACGCCGAGTGGCGCGAACAGCTCACGCCGGAGCAATATCAAATCACCCGAAAACACGGGACGGAGCGCGCCTTTTCAAGTCCGAACTTCGATAGCAAACTCAAGGGATTATACAAGTGCGTTTGCTGCGATCGTCCGCTCTATCGTTCTGAAACCAAATATGAATCCGGCACAGGCTGGCCAAGTTTCACTGCCCCGATCGAACCTGATGCGGTCAATGCGATCGAGGATCGCTCCTATGGAATGCTGCGCACCGAAATAAAATGTGCGGATTGCGATGCGCATCTCGGCCATGTTTTCCCGGACGGCCCTCCCCCCATTGGCTTGCGCTATTGCATGAATGGCAACGCGTTAGTCTTTGATCAGGATTGACCAGCCCGCAACTTGCTTTACACCTTTTAATGATTGCCCCCTCCGGCGGATTGTTGCATCCGCCGGTTCATCCCTTGAAAGTTTTTCCATGACCGATACGCCCCGTTTTTTGAGCATCCCTGCGCCGCAATCCGAGAAGCACCCCATATCCGATACGCGGCACGGCATCACCCGTACAGACGATTACGGCTGGATGCGCGCTGACAACTGGCAGGATGTTTTTCGCGACCCTTCCACGCTGGATCCGGCGATTCGCATCCATCTCGAAGCGGAAAACGCTTACCAGTCATCGCTGATGGCCGACACCAAGGATCTTCAGGTGAGGCTTTTTGACGAAATGAAGGGCCGGATCAAGGAGGATGATTCGTCGGTTCCATCCAAAGACGGACCTTACGCCTACGGAACCTCCTACAAGACCGGCGGCCAGCAGCCCCGCTTTTTCCGCACGCCGCGCGATGGCGGTGACGAGACCATGCTGCTTGACGGCGATCTCGAAGGCGAAGGCAAGGCCTATTTCCGCCTTGCCTCGGCGGATCACTCTCCCGATCACAGCAAGATGATCTGGGGCTTCGATGACAAGGGTTCAGAGTTCTTCACGCTGAAGGTGCGTGACCTCGCGACGCTGCAGGACACCACCGAGACGGTCAGTGATACGTCCGGTGGTGGCGTGTGGAATGCCCAGTCGAATGGCTTTTATTATACGCGCGTCGACGCCAATCATCGGCCGTCCCGCCTGTTCTACCATAAGCTCGGCCAGCCCGAGAGCGAGGATCGCCTGATCCACGAGGAGAAAGACCCGGGTTTCTTCCTCGGCGTCGGCGGCAGCACGCTCAATGATTTTGTCTTCATCGATATTCACGATCACGAAACCTCCGAAATGTGGCTGCTGCCAGCCAATGACGATACCGCCGAACCGAAACTCGTCATCGAACGGCAGACAGGCGTCGAATACGGCCTCACCGAGGGCGGCGATGTCTTCTACATCCTTACGAATGCCGATGGCGCCAAGGATTTCAAGATCATGAGCGCGCCGGTGAATGCGCCGGAAAAGGCCAACTGGACCGAGATCGTTGCCCACAAGGCCGGACGCCTGCTCCTCGGTCACTCGGCCTACAGCAATCATCTGGTCTGGCTCGAGCGTGAGAACGGACTGCCGCGCATCATGATCCGCGACCGCCATTCGGGCGAGCAACATTCGATATCGTTTGATGAAGAAGCCTATGCGCTTGGTCTGCAGGGCAGCGCCGAATATGACACGGAGATCATCCGCTTTTCCTATTCGTCCATGACCACGCCGACCCAGCTCTATGATTACAATATGCGCACGCGCGAGCGCACGCTTCTAAAAACGCAGGAAGTACCCTCCGGGCACAATCCGGACGATTACATCACGCGCCGCCTGCTCGCCCCTGCTCCCGATGGCGAGATCGTTCCGATCTCAATCGTCTATCATCGCGACACGAAGATCGATGGCTCGGCGCCATGCCTGCTTTACGGCTATGGCTCCTATGGCATCACCATTCCGGCAAGCTTCAACACCAATTGCCTGTCCCTCGCCGACCGTGGCTTCATCTATGCCATCGCCCATATTCGCGGCGGCAAGGACAAAGGCTATGACTGGTACGAAAACGGCAAGCGTCTGAAGAAGAAGAACACCTTCACCGATTTCATCGCCGCGTCCGAACACCTCGTCGCGGAAGGGTTCACCAGTCACGACCGCATCGTCGCGCAAGGCGGTTCCGCTGGAGGTCTGCTGATGGGTGCCATCGCCAACATGGCGCCAGGCAATTTTGGCGGCGTCATTGCCGAAGTGCCCTTCGTCGATGTCATCAATACCATGCTCGACGACACGCTGCCGCTCACCCCGCCGGAATGGACCGAATGGGGCAATCCTATCACCTCGGCCACCGACTACGCCTACATGGCCTCCTATTCGCCCTACGATAACATCGTCGCGCAGGATTATCCGCCGATCCTTGCCGTCGCTGGCCTCACCGATCCGCGTGTGACCTATTGGGAACCGGCGAAATGGGTGGCAAAGCTGCGGGACTTCAAGACGGACGGCAATCCGGTGCTTTTCCGCATCAACATGGATGCGGGACACGCCGGTGCCTCGGGGCGCTTCTCGCGATTGGAAGAGGTCGCCTATGTCTATGCCTATGCGCTGAAACTGGTCGGAAAAGCCGGCGTTTGAGCTGAAAGGACGTGCACGTGGCGCTCGCCGCGTCCGGCCTCTCGTAACTGTAACGTACTGTCCTTCGCCCGTCCTGCATGTCAACTTCTCCCTGGGATCGCATTCCCCAGGGAGAGGTTCGATGTTCGAAGAAACCAGAAAATGTACAGACCGCAGAGGCGGCCTGTTTATAACCATGCTTTGTATGGCCGGCGTTTTCGCCGGTGCCGCAGCTGCCCAGCAACCAACCGCAGCGCAGCAAAGCGCCATCAAATCCGCCTGCCGATCCGATTTCATGGCGCAATGTTCGGGTGTGCAACCGGGAGGCAAAGCCGCGCTCACCTGTCTGCAGCAGCATAACTCGTCACTTTCGGCCGCTTGCCAGTCGGCACTAGCGGCGCTCGGAGGAGGCAAGTCAGCGCCGGCAGCATCTTCAACCGGCACGGCAACCGCCCCAGCCGCAACCGCCCCCGCTGCTGCCGCTCCCAACCCGTCCTTCACGCCGCGTCAGGAGATGATGATCGTGCGCCAATCGTGCGGCCCTGATTTCCGGAGGTTGTGCAGCTCGGTCGCCTTGGGTGGCGGGCGCGGTATCGCATGCTTGCGGAACAATCTCGCCCGCTTGTCACCGACCTTTCAAAAGGTGCTGACAGCAGGGCGCTAGCCGTTTCACATTACCTTCACTTCGCCGTGCTGCGGCGTCCGCGCACTTACCTGCGCGTCGAAATGAGCTATAAATACACGACGCCCGCGCGGGGGATTCGGACGCTTGGTTTGTTCTTGAATAGCCTCGGAGATTATAGATGAAGAGAAGCGCGTTCGCCCTGTTACTCGGCCTTGGTTTCCTAGCGCAGCCGGTGCTCGCTCTCACGGATATGTCGCAGGTGCAGGCGGCGGTTCGCAAGAATGTCAGCGAATATGCCGGTCAGCGCTGCAACACGCCGCCGCGCGGCTCCGGGATCATCCTCGGGCAATATACTGGCACGACAGACAACCCGATCCTTTCCATGGGCGGTGACAATACGACGGTCTCGTTCTTTCGTTGCTTTACTTCCATGCAGGAGTGCCAGGGCTGGCTCTACACCTTGCGCAGCAAATATACCGATGGAAATTCAGTGCTGATCAGTTGCAAGAAAAGATAGGTTTACCGCGAGGCTCACAGCGCCAGACGTAGCTCCTCACTCCGGCATAGAGCCGGCAAAGAAAAAAGGCCGATGGAGCGATCCACCGGCCTTTTTGATCTGATATCGAGCGTAAACTTATGTCACCAGAACCGGCGTCTTGTTCGGCACACGGTCATAAAGGTCGATGATGTCCTGGTTGATCAGGCGCACGCAGCCGGATGACACGGCCTTGCCGATCGACCACCACTCCGGCGAGCCGTGCAGGCGGTAGAGCGTGTCGACGCCATCCTTGAAGAGGTAAAGCGCGCGGGCACCGAGCGGATTTTTCAGTCCCGGCTGCATGCCGCCATTTCTGGCACTGTATTGCACCAGTTCCGGCTGGCGGGCGACCATCTCATCTGGCGGCGTCCACGTCGGCCAGTGGCGCTTCCACTGGACGACGGCGCGGCCCGACCAGGCGAAACCTTCCTTGCCGATACCGACGCCGTAGCGGATCGCCTGTCCGCCTTCGCGCACCTGATACAGGAACTTGTCGGTCGTATCGACGACGATCGTCCCCGGCTGTTCGCCGGTCGGATCCTGCACGATCTGCCGAAGATAGCGCTTGTCCATCTTTTCGATCGGGATTGCCGGTAGTTGATAGCCATCGTCTTCGCGTGCCGAATACATGGATTGAAACGAAGCGAAAGCCGGGTCGACATCCATTTGCGGCGTCGAGAGGGGATTGCCATAGTCATCGACCTGGATGACTGGCCTGTCGTCGCGGATCTGTGCGCAGCCTGCGAGACCGGCTGCGGCGGTTGCAGTCAATGCAGCCAGAAAGCCGCGACGGGAAAGTGTGTTTTGCATCATTGAACCAGGTTGGTGACGGGATGGGGAAACGCGAAGTTGCGCCGCCTAAACGCACAATGAATATGGCGGCTAACCGTTGACAATAGGGCGCAAACAAGGCGGCGCGCCGACTGTTGCCGCGCCGCAACAAAAAGCCCATACGCAATGGAATTGGTCGTTCAACTTCGGATAAACACTTTGTGAGAACGCCGGTTTTCTCTCCCCTTGTGGGAGAGAAAGGATTTTCCTGGATTTAGCCTCTTCGCTAAATCCTTGGAAAATCCAAGTGAGGGGGTAGTTCAGTGAAGCAAATCCCCTCTCTTGCGATTTCTAGCACTTAGCAAAGAGGCTAAGATGCTGAAATCGCTTTCTCCCCCGCAAGGGGGGAGATAAGGTGGCAAAAATTACCAGCGGGACGGAATCAGTATCATGGCGGTTAATACTCAAGCCCAAACAGTGACATGGACCTATGTCGATGGCGACTGGTACGAAGGAAATGTTCCCCTGATCGGCCCGCGCAGCCATGCGATGTGGCTGGCCTCGACGGTCTTCGATGGCGGGCGCTGGTTCGAAGGGGTTTCGCCCGATCTCGACAAGCACGCGGCCCGGGTCAACACATCGGCGATCGCCATGGGGTTGATGCCGACCATGAGCACCGAGGAAATCATCGGCCTTGCCAAGGATGGCCTGAAGAAATTCGACGGTAACGCGGCCGTCTATATCCGCCCGATGTACTGGGGCGAGCATGGCGGTTATATGGGCGTCCCCGCCGATCCGGATTCAACCCGGTTTTGCCTTTGCCTTTATGAAGCGCCGATGATCGAGCCGAGCGGTTTTTCGCTCAGTGTCTCGCCATTCCGCCGCCCGACGTTCGAGACCATGCCGACCAACGCAAAGGCGGGCTGTCTCTATCCGAACAACGCAAGGGCAATTCTTGAGGCCCGCTCGCGCGGTTTCGATAACGCGTTGGTGCTCGATATGCTAGGCAATGTCGCCGAGACCGGCACGTCCAATATTTTCATGGTCAAGGACGGCCATATTTTCACGCCGGCGCCCAATGGAACATTCCTTTCGGGCATCACCCGTTCGCGCACGATCGATGTGCTCGCCGATTATGGTTTCCGCACAACGCAGACGACATTGAGCGTGCAGGATTTCCTCAATGCCGACGAGATTTTCTCGACCGGGAACCATTCGAAGGTCGTTCCCGTTATCCGTATTGAAGACCGCGATCTTCAGCCGGGTCCGATCGCCAAAAAAGCCCGGGAGCTTTATTGGGAGTACGCGCACTCCACTCCGAAAATTTAGCTCTCGAATTGGCCGGATCTGAAAAATTGATCCGGTTCGCATTGCTCCTGAAGAAATACGGACCTATGTAACGAACGCAGGTTTTGTCAGGATTGGCGACCATCCCATTCCGGGGCCCCTCCCGGGTAACCAATCCGGTCACAATTGAATCGAAGAGGAGACTTCCATGGCTTTCGAATTGCCCGCACTGCCGTATGATTACGATGCGCTCGCACCCTATATGTCGCGCGAAACGCTCGAATATCATCATGACAAGCACCACAAGGCTTACGTTGACAACGGCAACAAACTGGCTGCAGAAGCCGGTCTCGAAAATCTTTCGCTCGAAGAGATCGTCAAGCAGTCCTACGGCAAGAATGCCGGCCTCTTCAACAATGCCGGCCAGCATTACAACCATCTGCATTTCTGGCATTGGCTGAAGAAGGGCGGCGGCGGCAAGAAGCTTCCGGGCGCACTCGAAAAGGCTATCGAATCCGATCTCGGTGGCTACGACAAGTTCCGCACCGATTTCATCGCTGCCGGCACCACACAGTTCGGCTCCGGCTGGGCCTGGCTCTCCGTCAAGGACGGCAAGCTGGAAATCTCGAAGACGCCGAACGGCGAGAACCCGCTGGTTCATGGCGCAAAGCCAATCCTCGGCGTCGATGTCTGGGAGCACTCCTATTACATCGATTATCGTAACGCCCGCCCGAAATACCTGGAAGCGTTCGTCGATAATCTGATCAACTGGGAATATGTCGAAGAACTCTACGGCAAGGCCAAGTAAGCGGCCTCTCAATCACATAAAGGCCCCGCTTCGGCGGGGCTTTTTTATGAGCTAGTCGATTAATCGCATGCCGGCCGTCTTTGCCGCTTTTGCATCGAAGGTTGCCATATAGGTACATTTTGCATTGTCGCAACTGCGTTCGATCAAACAATCGGCAAAGTCTGCATTCGACGATGCAAATGCCCGAAGGGCTCTCCTCCATACCCCGCGTATGAGACCATTTGTTAAGAAGACAGATGCGGAGGTATGGGCTAGGTTGTTCTGGATTCTCGCCTGGAATGAGACCATTAACAAACCAATGCGCCCGGCATCAGCTCCCAAAATAGTGCTCATTCTTGGCAGCGCACCGGATGCCGTGCGATCGCGTGAGTGGCAGCGTGCGCCGTTCGATGCGATCGTCGCGATCAACAACGCCTGGCGGGTGCGCGACGATTGGAACTACCTTGTCCACGCCGGCGACTTTCCGCAGAGCGCAATGCCCGTGCCGGATTTGGCGCGCGACCGTAAGATCCACACAGCGTCCGATTATGTTCCTGCACAAAATGCCTATGGCGGCTTCGTCTATGCGGGTGCGACGATGTCCCTGACGTCAGCCTACTGGGCCTTGCACAGGCTCAAACCGGATGTACTCGCATTCCTTGGCTGTGACATGAACTACGACCAGGCGGGGCCAACGCATTTTTATGGCTATGGCAATGCGGATCCGCTGCGCCCCGATGTGACGTTGCAGAGCCTCGAAGCAAAGACGGGACGGCTGATGATCTCGGCAGCACGGCAGGGCTGCATTTGCGTCAATCTTTCCCGTCTGGACACAAGCCGGCTGGTTTTTCCACGTGTCGATATCGACGAGCTTGCAGAGTGGTCGCCGAGAGATGCACAGCTCCGCATCGACAGCGTCTTGCGGCAGGTCGATGAGGCACAATTGCTGCGTGCCGAAATCCGCGAAAGAACGCTGGGCTATTATTTCCCAAGCGGTGAGTATTGGCTGTTTTTGGACCAGATCGACGCCCGCGAACTCCGATGCCTCGATGATTTGTGGCTGGCCGCGCTTGGCCGCAAAGAGACTGCCCCTACACCTGAATGCTCAGAGACCGTTTGGAAAGTTGCTGCGGCGAGGTAGATGGCGTGGTTTTCGAGAACCGGAGCGGAGCGTACTTAAGTACGTGAGCACCGGAAGCGCAGAAAATCACGTCAGATGACCGCCGCAGTAGAGTTTCCAAACGGTCTCTCAGATTGAATAGTAGATTCTGACCGAAGTTCCCTTGCCGGGCGTTGAACTTATATCCAGCCTCCCTGCCATGGTCTTCATGAGTTCAACGCAGTTGGTGAGTCCAAGGCCAACATGTCCGCCGGCTTTGGTGGAGAAGAATGGCTGTTTTGCCTTGGCCAAGAGATCCGGGCTCATTCCTCCCCCATTGTCGCTGACGGTCAGGATCAGTTGTGAGCGGCGCAGGAACCGCCGTCGCACGGTTCCGGTGATGGCGATCATGGGGTCGGTGCGTCCGGCAACCGCATTGACAGCATTCAGTACGAGTTCGTCCAGCAGCAAGTGGAACTGCGATGCGGGAACATTAACAGCGCGCACCTCGTCATCGGCGTTTACATTCAGCGTGTTTTTGCTGTTCGTGACTATATTGTTGATGATCTGGCCGAGTGGTGCGGGCGGCACCTTGGCGCGGGCATGGCCTATCATCATCAAGCCTTCATTGATCGAATCGAGCTCCGCTATTGTTCGCACGGCAGCATTCGTCATTTCGGATGGCGGCGCCGAATGCCCGTTCAGGTAGCCCAGAAAAAGGCGCAAGGCGGCGACCCGCGTTCGGGTCATATGGGCGAAGAGTAACGAAAAAGACCTGATGTGCTGATCTTTCTCCCAACTGATTTTATTGTGTTGCCAGATGGCGATGATGCTCAGAATGAGCGCTGCAATAGCGCCAAAGAGGACGAGCATGTTGTGTGCCGCATCGGTGGCGATTTGCGCGGTCGCACTCAGACCCTGGCTATAATCGACTGTCACGCTGGCCAGGCGAACAAGATAGCCGTCGACAGTCGTGATGGATCCGAGGGCCTGTTCATAGTTCCCGCCATGCATGGCTACGGGCACGACCGTAAGGTCGATCGCTTCGATTGCATGGTGCAGGATGGCCATGTTTGGCGGCTTGATGAATGCGGCTGCGTAGTCGAGGCTTGCTATCAACTTCAGATTGAATCGCAACAATCGAAGATCTTGCAACAATCGGGGGTCATTTTTCCCCGTGCTCATGGACAGTTCCAGATAGCCGCTTATGCGGGCGGCCTTTTCTCTCGATTGCGCCAATCGCCATCGGATTTCAGAGGCTTGGCTAAGCGTGACTTCTGTTTGTTGCCTATAGGTGTCTGTGCGCAAAATCGACCAGACACTGAGACATAACGAGATGAGGAGACCTACACAGAGGAAGTACGGCAGGATCTGGCGTATCGCGCACCTCATCGGCTGGGACGCACATTTACGACAAACCACACCCAAATGGACTTGCGGCTTAGAATGTAGGAGGAGGGAAGATCGTCGAGCGGCCAGACCAGATAAAATGGCCCGCCATCGTCGATCGATAGCGGCCTGTACAATTGGCCATCCTTACAAAGACCGCTTGCCCTGTCCTCTTCGGCGCACTGCTGTTCGATGGCCACCATGGGTGAAAAAGCATCGATCTCTTTGCTCGTCACCCTTGCGATGAAGTCATTATAAGCGACAACTTCGAATTCTTTGACATCAGCAAGGTGGCTCCTGGCGAGTATGTCTTTGAGCAGAGGGCCGCGAAAGATCGTCTTTTGGCCTTTTTTGCTCCAGGGTGTCGCCGTTGTTCGCTCGTGCAGATCAAACCCGCTGCGCAGCTGCTTTTCCGTATATGTCGCGGTTTTTCCAGTTGCCTGTTCAATCGTCAGAATGTTCGGATCAGGAGATTGGGATCTCGCAATGGTGGGATGTCCAAGCAGGGCCAACCACAAAATGACTTTAAAAAAATCTTTCATAAAAATGCACCCAAACCGGTCCGCATTCTGACTATGACGGCGACTGCGAGCCGGTGCTGAAATAGACTGATAAAAATCAAATATCGAAATAACAGGTAAGAATAAGCCACACTACAGTGATTCCGGCAACTGGCCGAACTTCAAAAGTTTGGCCCGGGCGCGCTTGTAATAGCGCTCCGCAGAGGCCGCATCGATATTGAGATGCTCGCCAAGCTGATCGTAGATCGCCTTGCGGCTGATATTTGCCGGCCTTTGCATCATCCACTGGACAAGCTCCTGTTCCCTTGGAGAGAGCACCGCGTGGTAGACTTCCGGCGACATGCTGGTCTCGTGCATCAAGCCGACACAACATCCATGATCTGCTATCGACTGCAGAATCGCCGTCATGGTGCCGGGCTTGAGGCTGTTTTTGGCAATGTAGCCGGCTACGCCAATAGTCCGGACCTCTTCCCACTCCTGTGCACTCTCGGCGCCGGTAATAACGATGTGTATCGCAGCGGGCGTTCGTTCAACCACGGTGCTTATAGTCTTCAGTCGATCCATCTCGGACCGGGGATCGTAGCCTGGCAGCCCGGGATCGATGAGAATAAGTGCAAACTGATTGGCCTCGATCAGCTCCAGCGCTGTGGCGATCGTTGCGGCGGCGTGGACGACACAGGCAGGAATCGCGGCTTGCAATTCATGCACAAGTGCGAGGCGCATCAAATGCTGGTCTTCGACGATTAATACGTCCTGTAATGAATGCTTTGTTGTCAAAAAAAAACTTTCAAAATAAGTGCTTTAATTCAAAGTACTTTTTGTAGCCCGATTCGGCTTCGTGCAAATAGGGACAGCGCCGTCACTTTCGTCGCGAGACGTGTCGTGCGAAACGGTACCGATTGCGATTGACTTATTGTTAACCATCACGTAGCAGGGCATTCATCCTGACGACTTGATATGAAACACACTATTCAAACTATAACCACTGTAATATCAAAGTGTAGAGGCCGGCGAACCGGAGCATATTAAGGTATATTTTGACGCGAAAGCGTCGCGCAGAGTTTATTTTGTTTATTTTATTGGAACATTTATATGGGAATCGATCTATTATTTAACGACGTGAATTCAATTCATTGTCCTGATTTGTCCCCCGACCATGGGGACAGCGCTGTCACTTTCGCCCGCCAGCGATTCGCGTCAAGACGCCGGGATGAAAGCAAACCCCATTTTTCAAGCGCCGCGACTATCGACGCCCCCTGCCATTAACGACAACTCCACGGAGGCCAAGATGGAAAAGATTCTATTGATGATCGCCATTGATTATCATGAACAGGCTCGGGCTGAAGTCGCTCGACTTGTTCTTTCATGCACCAGACTCAAGGCAGCAGGCGTCGACACCGAGCTGCTCGATAAGCGTCTCGAGACAGCAAGGGAAGTCGAACGGTGCATCAGAGATGAAATGCTGCGCTGCCCCACAGAATATATTGAGAATGCTGCCGCCAAGGTCGTGCATCTACGCCGGACCTTTACGCAGGACCATGCGACAAGCGAGGCGGGTGGGCGCTAATTCTCCCATAACTATCCTGGCGGCAATTGTCGCTTGTTGCACAGAAGTGGCCCCGTCATTGGCGGGGCCGCTTTGCATTCATCACTTCGAAAAACGTGTGACCAATCCATTGCTGCAGTAACGAATCCCCCGCCCTATTTGAGAAACATTTCAGAAACGAAACACCACATGCGGGAAATAGCGCCGAAACATCCGCATCGGATAAAGAGGCAGGTGGAACGATTCTACACCTGCGCGTTGCAGTCCCTCCTCCTCTGTTACCCACCAAAGGAAACCCAAGGATATGAAAACGTCTCTTTACTCAGCTCTCGGCCTCGCTATCGCCCTCGCCGTCTCCGCACCAGTGCTTGCCACGAGTGCAAGCGCTGCTGAACCGATCCATCACAGGCACCACCGCGTCTATCATCATCATCATCATCATCACGTCGTGCATCATCCAAAGCATCATGCATGGCACAAGCATCATGGAAAGCCCGTCTACAAACACGCATAAGACAGAACATACAAACATATGGGCCGGTTATCAGTTGATGATGACCGGCATCTTCATTGCACACTGCCCGGAGACCATTTGGACGCTCCGGCGGCCGCAGAATCGCGAACGAACCGCCCGGATATGCGTGCTTTTTCACGCATTGGAACAACACGTTCTCAAAAGTGATCGCCCCTTTTTGATCCCTGCCCCATTGCTGACCGTTATTCATCCAAGGTTCAGAGAATTGGACTTATGTCTAATATCTCAGGGACGTTTAAGTGTTGAAAGCCTTTGGCAAAAGCGGGGGCTTTCACTGGAGGTACAATGAGAAAGTTGATTTCAGCCCTAAGCGCGGTTTTGGTGTCGATCGGGACACTTGTACCAGTCGAAACGGCCAGCGCCGCGCCTATGACCATTCAGCAGCCAGTCGAGACCTCGAAGGCTGCTCAGAACCCAAATGTCGAAACCGTCCGCCATCGTGACCGGTGGGACCGCCGGCATCATCGCCGCTGGGACCGCAGGCACTACGGTTGGGAACGCAGGCATCATCGCCGCTGGGATCGCAGGTACTATGGTGACCGGTATTACCGCCGCCCCTACTACCGTGATCGCCCATACTATCGAACCTGGGATGACCCTTACCGTTACCGCAGGAGCGGGATCTATTTACAGTTCTGACAACATGACCAGCCCCGGCGTCTGACGCCGGGGCTTTTTGCTTTAGGGGTTGTTGAGATTCATGCTATGACGCGGCGAAAATGGTGGTTTTCGAGCATCGGAGCGCAGCGTACTTCAAGGTACGTGAGCACCGGAGCGCGGAAAAACGCCATTTGCAGGCCGTCAGAGCGTGAATACCGATAGGCCCTAACTGCTGACAAACGAAAATGTGATCGAAACGACCGCGTGCTTTTCGCAATGTATAATCTAGAGTGCCCACCGGAAGCCCTTGAAGCCACAATACTTTAGCCACAAGAGTCGGAGACACCCATGAACAGACTGATTTCGTTTGCTGCGGCGCCTTTGCTTGCCATCGCACTTTCGGCACCGGCAAGCGCCGATGCGCTCGCTGACCGCCAGGCGCTCATGAAGGATCAGGGCAAGACCGTCGGCAGCATCACGCCGATCATCAAAGGCGAAAAGCCGTTCGACGCCGATGCGGTAAAGGCCGCGCTGGTACACCTGAACGAGGATGCGCAGAAGATCGATGTGGCGACGCTGTTCCCAGCGGGCTCGGACCAGGGCAAGACCACCGTTTCGCCAAAGATCTGGGAAGACAATGCCGGCTTTGTCGCCGCCGTAGCGAAATACCAGAAAGACGCAGCCGCGGCAGCCGAAGCCAACCCGACGGACCTCGATAGCTTCAAGGTCGTCTTCAACCAGGTAGCCGAGAATTGCGCTTCCTGCCACAAGGCATTCCGCATCAAGAAAGACTAGGTAAAAGGATGATGCGCAAGCTCGCATTGCTCATCATCATTCTGGCACTGATTGGCGGGGCCGGGTTCTGGCTGCTCTCGGCACCCTCCCATGTCGATCCGGCAAAGCTTGCCGCGGTAGCTCCCGGTGATCCACAACGTGGCATGGGCATCTTCTGGCAAGGAGGCTGCGCCTCCTGCCATGCAGCCCCGGGTGCCAAGGGCGATGCACGGCTGGTGCTGGCGGGCGGTGTCAACCTCGTCACGCCGTTCGGCACCTTCGTAACGCCAAACATTTCCCCATCGAAGCAAGGCATCGGCGACTGGTCCTTCTCCGATCTCGCCAATGCGATGATGGAAGGCGTCTCGCCAGATGGCAGGCATTTTTATCCGGCCTTCCCGTATACATCCTACGCGCGCATGCAGGTGCAGGATATTGCCGATCTCTACGCTTTCCTGAAGACCCTGCCGCAGTCCGACAATGTCGCCGGGCCGCACAAGCTAGGTTTTCCTTTCAACATCCGGCGCGGCATTGGTCTGTGGAAGCGGCTTTTCCTTTCGCCGCAGCCGGTCCTCACGCTGGCCAATGCCACCGATGTGATCAAGCGCGGGCAATATCTGGCGGAAGGCCCGGGCCATTGCGGCGAATGCCATACTCCCCGCGATGTCATTGGTGGGCCGGACAACACGCAATGGCTGGCGGGCGCCAAGGCGCCGGAGGGCAAGGGCGTCATCCCGAACATCACCGGCGGCGAAGGCGGCATTGATTCCTGGTCCGAAAAGGACATTTCCTATGCGCTGGAGAGCGGTTTCACGCCGGATTTCGACTCGCTCGGCGGCTCGATGACGGATGTGGTCCTCAATATGGCGCATCTCGAGCCTGCGGATCGTGACGCAATAGCCGCCTATCTCAAGGCTGTGCCCGCGCATCCGAATGGGTTTCCGGCGGCGAAGTGATTTCGCCGCCTACGCCAAAACAGGCATGATTTTCCCCATCCCCGCGATTGTTCGCACGTTCTGACGTCGCCGACGCTGATCCATTGCGCCATCCTTTGTCGGAGCCAACGTTATTGGAAAGGGATGCCTCGCATGATCAATCGCAGACAAACTCTCGCTTTTCTCGGTGCTGCCGCCGCTGCAACGACGTTGCCCTTCGCAGCACATGGAGCTTCGGAATCGCCAAAAACACTCCGCATCGGCTGGCAGAAAAATGGCGTCCTGGCACTGGCCAAAGGCAACGGCGCGTTGGAAAAACGTTTCGAACAGCGCGGCATCGATGTCAGCTGGTCGGAATTCTCTTCCGGTCCCCCGCTCCTCGAGGCACTCGGCGCCGGGGCTATCGACTTCGGCCCGACAGGCGATGTGCCTCCGCTTTTCGCGCAGGCGGCGGGCGGAAATCTGGTCTATGCCGGAACCTATCGGGGCCCACCGGCGGGTTCGGCCATTCTGGTCCACAAGGATTCACCATTGCAGTCCATAGCCGATCTCAAGGGCAAGCGCGTCGCCTTCAAACGTGGTTCCAGCGCCCACAATTTCACGGTCAAAGCTTTGCGGACGGCCGGGCTGTCCGTGACTGATATCGTTGCATCCGACCTTTCCCCTCCCGACGCGGCCGCTGCCTTCACTGCAGGTCAGATCGACGCCTGGACAATCTGGGATCCCTATTTTGCCGTGGCCGAGAAGCGTCCGGAAGCGCGGGTGCTGGCAACGGGGAAAGGCATCGTCGAGTCCTGGTCGTTTTTTCTCAGCAATGGCGAGTTTGCTGCTTCGCATGGGGATGTTCTGGCGGATGTCCTCGATGAGCTGACGCTTGTCGGCCGGTCAGCGCAAGACAATCTTGACGAGACGGTTCGGATCCTTGCGAAGATAACCGGCGTGCCGGAGGATATCCAGAAGGTTGTCCTGACGCGCGAGGGAGCGGATCTTGGCAGGGTGGCTGGCGTTACACCGGAAGCCATTGCCTATCAGCAGGCATTGGCCGATGAGTTCTTTGACCTCAAGATCGTGCCGAAGAAGCTCAATGTCAGCGATATCGTATGGCGGGCCAAGCAGGCTTGAGGAACGTCAGGCGCTCTGTGATTTGACGTGACCAGTCGGGCGCAGCTTCCATTGCGCCCGGCTTTATCTCATGATGCAGGCAACGACTCGATGCAACTATCAGAAACGTTTCCGGCTCAGAGCCCGCTCTTGATGAAGATTGCCACATTCAACGTAAACGGCATCAACGGCCGGCTCGCCTTGCTCTTGCGATGGCTTGCAGAAGCTGAGCCGGATGTCGTGTGCTTGCAGGAGCTCAAGGCGCCTCAGGAAAAATTCCCGGAGCGAGCGATCCGCGCCGCCGGATATGGTGCGATCTGGCACGGACAGAAGAGCTGGAACGGCGTTGCCATTCTTGCCAAGGGCACCGAGCCTATCGAGACCACACGCGGCCTGCCCGGAGAACCGGACGATAGCCATAGCCGCTACATCGAAGCGGCCGTGAATGGTGTCCTGATCGGATGCATGTATGTTCCGAACGGAAATCCGTCACCGGGCCCCAAATTCGATTACAAGCTGCGCTGGTACGACCGCCTTTCGCAACGCGCTCAGGAACTGCTTGCGACAGGCGCGCCCATTGTGCTTGCCGGCGATTATAATGTGATGCCGACGGATCTGGATGTTTACAAGCCCGAGCGCTGGACCGACGACGCGCTTTTCCGCCCCGAAGTCAGAGAGGCCTTCGCGAAACTTGTTGCGCAAGGGTGGACCGATGCCATTCGCCACCTGCATCCCGACGAGAAAATCTACACGTTCTGGGACTATTTCAGAAACGCCTGGGGCCGCAATGCCGGCCTGCGCCTCGACCACTTCCTGCTCAGTCCTTCAATCGCCGATCGATTGAGCAGCGCTGATGTCGATCGTCACGTCAGGGGCTGGGACCACGCAAGCGACCACGCTCCCACCTGGATCGTTTTGGATTAACCGCGTCCAAAAGGCAGCAAGCGCAAACCACCCCAGCCTAGCGATGCTGCCCGAACTACATTTGACGACACCGCGCCGTTTTCTCAACCACGCCAAAAAGCCAGGCGACACCCCTGTCCATCATTGCCGCCTTGGTCGCGACGGCGAGAATCTGATCGGGCGGGCGTCCTAGAGGAATCTCGGCAATCTCAAGGTCGAGCCGCCCTGCATACGCCTCCGCCAGGCGTCGGGGTACTGCAGTCGCGAAATTCGTCCCGGACAGCATCAGCATCGCCTGCATGAAGTTTGGTACAGTCAGAGCTACCCTGCGTGAACGGCCAAGCGCAGCGAGATAATCGTCAAACATGCCGTGACTGTCGCCTGTAAGCGATACAACGATATGCTGCATATCGCAGTACTGATCGAGGGAGGGATCTTTGGGATAACCATGTCCTGCCCTCGTCACGATCACGAAACTCTCTTCGTAGAGGGTCGACATCACAAAGCGGGCGGGTACCGATTGAAGCGGCACGATTGCAATATCAAGACTGCCGGCTTCAAGCTCATCGAGCACCGGCTCCCAAGCGGTTTGAAGGCCCCTTGCCCTGTTGGGCGGTAGAAGCTGTCGTACGCCAAGATCGATGCGGGGGGCCAATGATCGGAGAGCATCGAGCAGCGGCGGCAGTAACACTGCCGAGACACCATCCGGTGCGCCAATCGTAAAACGCCGCCGTGATGTCGACGGATCAAAGGCCTCGGCTGTCGAGACAATATCGCCAATGCGAGAAAGCACGTCCGACACCGGTTCCCGCAGGCGCTGCCAAGACGCGCCGGCACAGCCGGCGATTTTACTGGATGAGTGCCTCCATCGCTCTAGAACCTTACCGTCAGATCGGCTTTTACCGCATTGTCGCTGGCGCTGTCCGAAAACTGCCCGTTATAGGTCAGGCCGAGCGTGGTGTTCCTGCCGAATCCCCCCTTCGACGGGCTCAGGATGAAGTCGAACCCCGCCTCGACGATGCCCATATCTTGCGCGACCGGCAGGCCTTTGACGTCAAAGGGCTGGCCACCGGCAAAGGCCAAGCGCTGCTCCGGCGTCACATCGCCGAAGGCATGGCTCCAGCCAAGCAGTCCTCGCGCCGTCAGGCTGATCGTGTCGCCATAAGCAAAGTCATGCGATGCCCGAAGGCCGAGTGTCGTCGTCAGGTCGCTCGTCCCGCCAAGCCCGGTCAGATTGCTGATCCCGCCGCTTTCTTGAAAGCCGTCGCTCTTCAGATGCACGTAGCTTGCCGCGGCGAAGGGCTCGAAATCGGCATAAGCCGTTTTGACCGCATAGCCGAGCTCGCCGAATACCTGCACGGTCTTCGCATCGTAGGAAGCGCTGTGTCTGTTGAGAAGATTGCCGAACACCGCCGTGCGGTCCGTAGAGATCTCATTTTGGGTAAGGGCCGTGCCAAGGCTCAAGCGCAGATTGTCCCACGCGGTACCGCCGTAAAGCCCGATAGAATAGCTGTCGACCGAGGCATTCGAAGCTCGGCTATCGAGCGAGGTGTTGCCATAACCGGCCAGCACACCCATGCGCCAATCATCCACGATCACACCGTCGAGCCCGGTGACGAAGCCGCCGGTATTACGGCTATAGCCCGCCGCATTGCTGTCCCCGCCCGCATGCGCCCATCCGCCATAAGCCTCGCCCCACAGGGCGGTCGTGGCTGGTGCCGGGGCTCCTTCGGCAAGCTCAGGATGTGCGTCAAAGGCATCACTTGCTCTGGCTTTCTTCGACGGAGCGTAAGCCAGCGGTGACGCTATCACCGCCTGCTCCTTGACGGTGACCCCGTCGAAGGCAGCGCGGATACGGTTTTGCGCCGCATTGCCGATCACGTTTGCATCCTTGGCAAGCACGCCGGAAAGCGTCGCATGGGCTTCACCCGAGAGATTATCATAGGGCAAGACTTCGCCGATTACCGAGAACAGCACCGTGTTGAGCAGCGGGTTGCCGAGTTCAAGCTCCTTGATTGCGCCGCCGATGGCGATCTGGTTCGGCGTCTTCGCATCGACGAGAACGAGGTTTTTGACGCGCTCTTTCAGCAAGCGCAGTGCTTCTTCGCGCGCCAGCCGATCCTGTGCATCTTTTCCTTCCTTCGCCAGCCGGTCCCGTTCGTCCCGCCCTGCATCAGTCAGGCCGAAGCCGAGGGTGACTTTGTTCGCATCGCTGTAGTGCAACTCCGCTGTCACGTAATTATACTGCGGCAATACACTGTCAAACCTGCCCGTGACGCCTTTTCCGGCGTTCAGGACCTCATACGACTTGTCCAGGAAAAACCCTTCAATCGTTTTCTGACTCAGGAGCGCCACCTTATTTTCAAGGCGCACGGCAACGATGCCGCCCAGCAGGTTTGCGGTTCCATCGACTTTGAGCAGGTCGGCGCCGCTCGCGTCCCACATGATCCCGATATTCAAGAGGCTTCCCGGATGAAAGGTCGCATCGCCCGTAACGGTCAGAACGCCGATTTCCGTGCCATGGGGCGGCCAGGATTTGACCAGGCCATCATCCTGCTCCTGCGTATGGAACTGACCCGCAGGCGAAACCAAACCGTCCCGGTTGACGACAAGGCTGGCGACCGAGCCGCCCTTGCCACCAAGCTCGCCGCCAGCATTGACCGTCGCATTGCCGGTCATGCCATAGACAGCGGCAAAGCCGCCATTCAAGGTCAGATCGCCAGTTTTGCCGGTCTGGTTGACGCGCAATTCGCCGCCTTGGTTGATCGTCGCATTGGCTGCCGTGCCATCGATCGAAAGCCGACCAGTGTAATTGACAACAGCGTTCGAGGTGATCGAACCGCCCTCAGCAATGGCAAGCTTGCCGCCATCGACGATCGTATCGCCGCGATAGGTGTTCGTGCCGGCAAGCGTCAGCGTGCCCGATCCGGATTTGGTGAGCCCGGCGTCATAGGTCTTGGTTGCGAGATAGGCGGTGCGGGATTCAGTGGACGCGAATTCGGATTTGATAGCCTCTGCCGCCGGCTGAGCAATCAACCTTGCGGTAGCCAGATCATCTGTGTAGCGGGCAATGAAATCGGCATAGTCTGTTTCAGTGCTCCGACGCCGTGTCCATCGGGGATGGGACTTTGCATAGAGCGCGAGCAATACGGACGCCACGGGGTCGGCTTTGGCAGCGGCCAACGCGGCTTGCAATTTCTCGTCTTCGAAGTTTTCCTCTATATTGGCTGCGATCGCTGCCTCGAGCAGTTGTTTGCCTTCCGGTACATCATTGACGAGAGTGCCGGCAAGTGTCTCGACCAGATTGGCGGGAATCCCGTGGTTCAAACCGAGAGCGGTCTTTCTGGCACTCCACGCCGTTACCTCCTGCTGCTCCTCCTTTTGCCGCTGGTCGAGCGCGACTTGCGAAATATCGTTGGACCATGTGTCGGTAACGCCCTCTCCCAGATTGGCGTTGAACCGCGACAGGAACTGCGCCGGGCCATCCATGGCCTTGGCGATATCGATGCGGCCCCAGCCAAACTTGGCGTCGACGCCCGCCTCGCCTATGTCCGTTGCTGTAGTAAGCATGGTCTGACGAATTTCATTATTGCCGAGGCCCGGAAAACGCTGCATCAGCAAAGCCAGCGTCGCGGAAGCATGGGGTGTCGCTGACGATGTGCCGCCAGAACTGGCATACCCATCATCGAGATACGTGCTTATCGAGCCACTGCCGGTGCGGAAATACACCAGTATTTGGCTGCACCGCATTTGTTGCTGGCGCCCAGTTCCTCGGGACTCTCCAAATTGGCAAACGGCGATCCAGTTCTTTTCGAGCTCTGGCCGGTAGTAGGGCAGTATCGGCGTAATTGCGGGATTGGCTGTTCCCTCATTATAGCCAGCGACAACCTGGATCACACCAGCATTTGCGGCATCGGCCATCGCATCCAGATAGGAAGGCTTGGGCGCACGGGAATAAAACCCGTTGAGATAGTCAAAACCGCCTGTAACTCCCGGTGATTGGCCCCAGCTGTTACTGATGATGCGCACACCGGATTTGACCAGCCCTTCCTGCACAAGCTTGAAATATTCGTATGGCCTCGTCGCATATTCCAGATCGTGGCTATCGTCGAGCCCAGTGCTGCCGATCACGAGATCCGCGCTGTAGGCCAGGCCCATCATGCCAGTATGGTCACGCGCTGCGCCAAGAAGCCCGGCCATTTTTGTGCCGTGCCCATCCTTTGGATCATCGCCGCGAATGTCGAACGGTGTTCCGTCGGCATAAGTGCCCGTATAGCTGAGAACCGTGATGTTCTTGTCCCTGAATTCGGGATGACTTACCTTCGTGCCGCTATCAAGGAGGCCGATAAGAATGCCCTTGCCAGTGATACCGCGCGCAAATGCAGCTTCAGCATTGATGGCTGCGAATCCCCATGTTCCCTTGAGTTCCGGATCGTCGCGCCAGCTGTGCATGGCTGCGGCAAGATCGCTTGTGCGAGAGCCGTCCGCGTTGAAATACTTGCCCGCCTCCTGCGCCAAGGCGGGAACTGTTGGCAATGCGATAGCGATCGCAGCTACTGACACAAACGAAAGCAGTTTGCGTCGGGCGCGGTGAAATGAAGGCGATAGCGGAGAACGGGCGGAATCCGCCCCTGAAAATGCATACATGAAAAGCGTCCTTTAAAAAATCAGGCAATATGAAGTGCAATAATAGCTGGCAGATTTTGCGGTTGTATGCCGTTGTGTCAACTGCCTGAATTCGAGGCACGGTTAATTAATATGCATGTTGCAAAAAAACACACAATTTCAGGTTGTTAGATTGACAGTCTAATCGTGAAAATTGCAGACCGGCGCTCACCGTCGGCTCAGGCTACCCAATATCCCGCGCACCAGCGCGCGGCCCAGCGACCCCCCGACGGAGCGGACGACGGATTTCATCGCCGCTTCCGCCACGGTCTGGCGGCCTCTCACCTGGCCTCCACGCGGGCCGGTCTTCGGTTCGCCGCCGAGGAAATCGGGCAGCCGCCAACCGCCCGTGCTATCGGCACTGGCCTCCTGCGCCGCCTCCGCTTCGGTCTTTGTCTGCGCCGCCTTCTTCTGCAAAAGCTCATAGGCGGATTCGCGGTCGACCATCTCGTCATAGAGGCCAGCGACCGGGCTCGCATTGATCAGTGTCTGACGCTCGTCGCTGGTCAGCGGCCCGATGCGTCCTGCCGGCGGGCGGATCAATGTCCGCTGCACCATGGAGGGAACGCCCTTGTCGGCCAGCGTCGAAACCAGCGCCTCGCCGGTGGCAAGATTGGTGATCGCTTCGAACGTATTGAAGGTCGGATTGGCACGGAAGGTGTCGGCTGCGGTCTTCACCGCATTCTGCTCGCGCGGCGTGTAGGCCCGCAGCGCATGTTGCACGCGGTTGCCGAGCTGCGCCAGCACCGTTTCCGGCACATCCAGCGGGTTTTGCGAAATGAAGAACACGCCGACGCCCTTGGAGCGGATCAGGCGCACCACCTGCTCGACGCGGGTCAGCAACGCTTTCGGCGCTTCGTTGAAGAGCAGGTGCGCCTCGTCGAAGAAGAAGACCAGGCGCGGCTTTTCCGGATCGCCGATTTCCGGCAGCTCTTCGAAAAGTTCCGACAACAGCCAGAGCAGGAACGTCGAATAGAGCCGCGGGTTCATCATCAGCTTGTCGGCCGCAAGGACGCTGACCAGACCGCGGCCATTTGTGTCCGTGCGCATGATGTCAGCGATCTTCAGCGCCGGTTCGCCGAAGAATTTCGTGCCGCCCTGTTGTTCCAGCACCAGGAGCGAGCGCTGGATCGCACCGACCGAAGGCTTCGTGACATTGCCATAGCGGGCAGAGATTTCTTCGGCACGTTCCGCGATATTGACCAGCAGCGACTGCAGATCCTTCATGTCGAGGAGGAGCAGCCCCTCCTCGTCGGCGATCTTGAAGGCAATGTTCAAGACGCCTTCCTGCGCTTCCGTCAGGTTCATCAGGCGCGAGAGCAGCAAGGGACCCATTTCCGAAATGGTGGCGCGGATCGGGTGTCCCTGCTCGCCGAAAATATCCCAGAAGATCACCGGTGAGGCAGAATGCTCGTAAGGATCGAGTTTGACGTCGGCGGCGCGCTTGACGAGAAAATCCTTGTCGTCGCCCTTGGCGCCGATGCCCGAAAGATCGCCTTTGATGTCGGCGCAGAAAACCGGAACGCCAGCTTTCGAAAAGCCTTCAGCCAGTACTTGTAGCGTGACCGTCTTACCCGTACCGGTTGCGCCAGTGACCAGGCCATGCCGGTTGCCGAATTTCAGCAGCAAAGATTCCGCCTGCTGATAGGTATCGTCGGGCTTGCGGCTTGCACCAAGGAAAATACTGTCATCGGCCATGTCGTTCGTCCTCGTCGCGACGGTCACTTTATCCACGGTATAAACAGCCAAACTCCACGCGACAATGGCCAAGGCTTTATCGTCTCTGGAAAATTGCCGATGCCCGGCAAATTCCGGAATGCAAATGGAACAGAAAAATACGATTCCTGCACAAGACTTACGTGTTCCCATGCAAGAAAGTGCGAATCTGGCGCAGGAATTTCATCGCCCGATTGCAATTTGATTGTACGAGGTTGAGAGAATGATCCAAATTGACTTAGAGCTTGTGCGGAGGAATATTCCCGCATATTACGTAAACGTAATTCATATCAGACGGGAGATAGAACTATGGATGAACTTATCGCGCGTATTTCCGCCAATGTCGGTACCGATCCGGACACGGCTCGCAAGGCTGTCGGTCTCATTCTGGCATTCCTGCAGAAAGAAGCGCCAGCCGACAAGGTTGACCAGTTGATTGCCGGCGTTCCCGGCGCTGAAGCTGCCATTGCCGAAGCCAACAACAGCGGCGGCGGACTTTCCGGCCTGATGCCGGGCGTCATGGGCCTCGGTTCCAAGCTGATGGGTATTGGCCTCGGCATGGGCGAAATCACCGGCATTTCCAAGGAAACCATTGCTTTTGCTCGTGAAAAAGCCGGCAGCGGGCCAGTCGACGAGGTGGTGAATTCCATTCCGGGTCTGAGCCAGTTCGTTTAAACCGGCCTCATCGCCGATCCTGAGCGCGCGCTTTTCGGCGCGCGGTTTTGTTTTCAGGTCCGGTTGATCGAGACGCCGCCGTCCACCAGCATTGCCGAGCCCGTGGTAAAACTCGACGCATCGGACGCGAGATAGAGCACTGACCTGGCGATTTCTTCAGGCGCTGCCCGTCGCTTAAGCGCATGTAATCCCTCAACAAAAGCAAGCTTCTCCGGCGTATCGACCCAGGCCTCCGCCATGCTGGTTGCGGTTCCGCCTGGCAGAATCGCATTCACTCTGATCCCTTGTGGACCAAGCTCTGCGGCGAGCGTCTTCATCAGGCCGATGACTCCTGCCTTGCTGGCGGCATAGGCCGCGGTGCCCGGCATTCCCACCGTGTGGCCGACAAAGGTCGAAGTGAAGATCAGCGAGCCACCGCCTCGTCTCTGCATCGCAGGGATCTGATATTTCGCTCCGAGAAAAGCGCCCGTCAGATTGACGTTCAGCGCCTCGTTCCAGCCCTCGAACGAGACGTCCGGCGTCGGTCCCATTTCTCCATTTGTGCCAGCATTGTTGAAGGCGATGTCAAGCCCGCCAAAGGAGCTTTCCGCCAATTCAACCAATGACTTGGCATAGGCTTCATCACGGACGTCACCGGCCAGAGCGATGGCTTTTCCACCGTCCGATTCGATCGCCGCGACCAACTTGTCAAGCTCACGCTGGCGTCTTGCGGCCACGATGACATTCGCGCCTTCGGCAGCAAAAAGCCTTGCTGTTTCATAACCGATGCCAGAACTCGCGCCGGTCACGATGGCCGTCTTTCCCAATAGCATGTTCATTGTTTTGACCTTTCGCGTTAAACTTGACACCAGCCTTTCACGCCCGCTCCGCTCCAGCCACCCGAAACCAGACACGACGAAAAATTGGGTGTTTTCAATAAGTTGCGCCAGCGGCACTTTGCTTTGTTGCGAAGCAGCATGACTCCTCCTAAAGTCGCGAAAAGAATGCGCGCAACAGGGAGAAAGCATGGACGCGTCACTGCTCAAGCAAACTGAATTTGCGCCGATTGACCGGGATGGCTGGGTTAAACTTGCGCAAAAAGCCCTAAAAGGCGTGGATTTCGATGAATCCCTGATCTCGAAGACAGACGATGCTATCGCCATCGAACCTCTCTATGAACGCCGCCGCAACGCGCTGCTGACCCCGCGAAAAAATCCCTCGAAGCCTTGGCATATCGTCCAGCGGATCGATGATCCGGATCCGGTTCGTGCCAACAGGCAGCTGTTGGAGGAACTGGAAAACGGAGCCACCGGCATTGCTCTGGTATTCGAGGGCGCCCCGAATGCTTTCGGCTATGGCCTCCCCTCGACGCGTGATGCGGTCGACAAGGTGCTCTACGGTGTTCATCTCGACATGATCCATCTGCGCATGGACGTGCATCCGAAAAGCCGTGCCTGTGCCGACTGGTTCGTGGATTACATGCGTCCCCGGGATGTCAATCCGAAGACGCTGAGCTTCTCGCTTGGCATCGATCCCGCCGCCACTCTGGCGGGGACAGGCCGTCTGCGCATGAGCCTTGCAGCGCTGAAAGCCTCGCTGCCACAATCGCTTTCGGGCTTTTTCTCATCCGATCTGCCTGGAATCGTGCTTGAGGCGGACGGCCGCGTCTATCACAATGCAGGTGCCACCGAGGCACAGGAGCTCGGTGCGATGTTGTCCATCACCACTGGTCATTTCCGGCTGTTCGAAGAGGCGCGTCAGCCCATCGTCTACGCTGCTCCACACATCGGTTTTGCACTTTCGGTCGACCAGGATCAGTTCGTTTCGATGGCCAAGGTCCGTGCGTTACGGCGTCTGTGGGCGCGTTTGCAGGAGGCTTGCGGCAGCATGCGCCCCTCGCAGGCAACGATCCATGCCGAAACATCGTACCGTATGATCACGAGGCTCGATCCCGAAACCAATATATTGCGTAACACGATTGCAGGCTTCGCTGCAGCTGCCGGCGGTGCAGATTCGATTGCGGTTTTGCCCCATACGATCGCCCATGGCTTGCCTGATGCCTTTGCACGGCGTCTCGCCCGCAACACACAGCTTGTCATTGCGGAAGAAAGCAAGCTGGCCTTCGTTGCCGATCCGGCTTGCGGTTCAGGTGCGGTGGAAAGTCTGACGGAGAATCTGTGCGAGGCGGCATGGAAGGAATTTCAGGCGCTTGAACATGATGGCGGCATTCTACAAAGCCTTGTTGATGGCAAGTTCCAGGCCCGTATCATTGCAGCCCGGAATGCCCGAACAGAGGAATACCGTTCCGGCAAACGCGCCATCGTGGGTACGACGCTCTTCCCTGCTCGGCAAGAACGGCCGGTCACCGTGCTTGATGCACCCCACATGCCTTTGCCGACGGATGGCGTCGTTCATTGCGAACCGCTAACCTTCCCGCGCATCGATGAAACCTTGCAGGCCCCAAAATAAAATGAGAATTCCGGACTTCACGAAGATCGATTGGCAAGAGCCGAAGCCCCTCGCCCCAACGCCGGAGGCCGCAGCCTGGATCACGCCTGAGGGTATCCAGGTCAAGCGCTCCTATGGCGATGCGGCGCTGCGCGGGCTGCCGCACCTCGATAGCTTTCCCGGTGCCGCGCCGTTCATCCGTGGTCCCTACCCGACGATGTATGTCCAGCAGCCCTGGACTATCCGGCAATATGCCGGCTTCTCGACAGCCGAGGAATCCAATGCCTTTTACCGGCGCAATCTTGGCGCCGGCCAGAAAGGTCTTTCCGTTGCCTTTGATCTCGCCACCCATCGCGGTTATGACAGTGACCACCCCCGCGTCGCAGGCGACGTGGGGATGGCGGGCGTCGCCATCGATTCAATTCTCGATATGCAACAGCTGTTCGACGGTATTCCGCTTGGCGAAATGACCGTTTCCATGACCATGAACGGGGCAGTGCTGCCAATTCTCGCGCTCTACATCGTTGCGGCCGAGGAACAGGGCGTCAGCCAGAAGCAGCTCGCCGGAACCATTCAGAACGATATTCTGAAGGAGTTCATGGTACGCAACACGTATATCTACCCGCCGCAACCTTCGATGCGGATTGTTTCGGACATCTTTTCCTACACGTCGGAAAACATGCCGAAGTTCAATTCGATCTCGATTTCCGGGTATCACATGCAGGAAGCAGGGGCGACCGCCGACCTTGAGCTCGCGTATACGATCGCTGACGGCATCGAATATGCGCGCGCGGGCGTTGCAGCTGGTCAGGACATCGATAGTTTTGCACCGCGCCTCTCCTTCTTCTGGGCGATCGGCATGAATTTCTTCATGGAAGTCGCGAAGCTGCGTGCCGCGCGCCTGCTTTGGGCCGCGTTGATGAAGAAGAACTTCAATCCGAAGGACGAGCGTTCGCTCTCGCTGCGCACCCATTCGCAAACCTCGGGCTGGTCGCTGACAGCACAGGACCCTTACAATAACATAGTACGTACCATGATCGAGGCCATGGCTTCGACACAGGGGCATACCCAGTCACTGCACACGAATTCGTTCGACGAAGCGCTGGCTCTTCCAACCGATCACTCGGCTCACATTGCCCGCAGCACACAGCTGGTCTTGCAAAAGGAGTCCGGCACGACGCGCGCAATCGATCCCTGGGGCGGCTCATTTTATGTCGAGCGGCTCACGCATGACCTTGCCGCCCGTGCCCTCGCCCACATCGACGAGGTCGAAGCGCTGGGCGGCATGGCCAAGGCCATCGAACAGGGCATTCCGAAGATGCGCATCGAAGCCGCCGCCGCCCGCACACAGGCACGTATCGACAGCGGCCGGCAACCGGTCATCGGCGTCAACTCCTATCGCCCGAGCGAGGATATGGAAGTCGACGTGCTGAAAGTCGACAACGCGGAAGTGCGCGCACGCCAGCTTTCCAAGCTGCAGCAGCTGAAGGGAACACGCAACGTTGCCGCGGTCGATGCAGCCTTGTCTGCGCTGACGGCAGCAGCGAAGGCGGGCAAAGGCAATCTGCTCGACCTGGCGATCCAGGCAGCGCGGGCGCGCGCAACGGTCGGCGAGATCTCGTTGGCGCTGGAGAAGGCCTATGGGCGGCATGTAGCCAACATCCACACGATTTCCGGTGTGTACCGTAAGGAGGCCGGGAAGAACGAAGTCATAGACCGCGTTGAAGCCAAAGCGGCTGCTTACGAAAAACGCACGGGGAGGAAGCCTCGTATTCTTGTCGCAAAGATGGGCCAGGACGGCCACGATCGCGGCCAGAAGGTCATAGCAACTGCCTTCGGTGATCTCGGATTCGAGGTCATTGTTGGCGCCATGTTCCAGACGCCTGAAGAAGTTGCCGACCTCGCCATCGAGAGCAACGTCGATATCGTTGGGGTATCATCGCTGGCAGCTGGACATCTCACACTTGTACCGGAGCTTAAGCAGGCGCTGAAACGCCGCGAGCGGGAAGATACTCTTATTATCGTTGGCGGTGTCATACCGCCGCAGGACTTCGATGCAATCCTCAAGGCAGGTGCAACGGCTATTTTCCCGCCCGGCACTGTAATCGGCGAGGCTGCCGAGAAACTCATCGATACCTTGCTGGATTCATTGTGAAATGATTTATGTCTACGCGCTGCAAGACGACTATCTGATGCCCAGTGCTGCGCTTGCGGGGGCAGAGCTGCCACCCAATGCAGTCTGGATCGACCTTATCAACCCGACGCATGAAGAAGACGTCCAGGTTGAGAACTGGACCAAGGCGACCATACCGACCCACGAGGATATGATCGAGATCGAGGAATCCAGCCGTTTCTACGCCGAGAATGGCGCGCAATATCTGACGGCTTCCATCCTGCACTCTACCGAATTGAAACATCACGGTATTGCTCCGGTATCTTTCATTCTCACAGGAAAGCGGCTTGTCACTGTCCGCTATACCGAGCCGAAGGCGTTCACTCTGTTCATTGGCCGCGCGACCAAACCGGGGAACGGTCTCATCACACCCAAATGCAGCGGCATCAGCATTCTGCTGGGATTGATCGAAGCCGTAACGGACCGGATTGCGGACATTCTCGAAGGTGTAGCTGGCGAAATTGATGTGAATTCTCACGCGATCTTCCGGCGTTCGGAAAATGACAAGCCGATGACAACCAAGAACTTCAGGGACAGTCTCAACAATATCGGTATTCAAGGTGCGTTTCTTTCCAAAATTCGGGAAAGCATCGCTGGCGTCAGCCGCCTCCTCGTTTATACGGCCGCCATTCAGGAGGAGACCCTGAGCAAGAAGGATATACGGGCCACGATCAAGTCGCTGGAGCGCGACACGCAATCGTTGAGCACCTATGTCGATTTCCTTTCCAACAAGGTGACCTTTCTGCTTGATACGGTGGTTGGGCTCATCTCGATTGAGCAAAACGCCATCATCAAGATTTTCTCCGTCGCCGCTGTTGCCTTCATGCCGCCGACGCTGGTCGCATCGATCTACGGCATGAACTTCCATTTCATGCCGGAACTCGACGAGGTCTGGGGCTATCCCATGGCCATCGCCCTGATGATTGCCTCGGCCGTCATCCCGCTCCTGATTTTCCGCAAAAAGGGCTGGCTGTAAGATCACAATCTCCAGCTTGTATGTGTCGTACACTTACGTTATACCTCGCGTTATAACATCGGAGTTAAGGCCATGAACGTAACCGTGAGGAAAATCGGAAATTCGGAAGGGGTTATCCTGCCGAAGGATGTGCTTGAGAGGAACCATCTGAAGGCCGGAGATCAGCTGGAAGTCATTCAAACTGCCGACGGCATAATTTTGAAGCCTACTGACGATTCGTTCGAACGTCAGATGGAAGCCGCACGCAAAATGATGGACAAGTACAAGACCGTTTTTCAAAAGCTTGCTGAATGAGTTGGGAATTCCTTTCCCGCTTGTCAGTGGAAGCAATGCATGCGGAGCAGTTGCATCGTCATGGCGGGGCTCACGGTTTGAGAGACGAAAATGCCCTCGAATCGGCTTTGGCTCGCGCCGAAAACAAATCTAATTATGGCGATCCAGACATAGCAGAGCTAGCCGGAGCTTACATGTTTGGCTTGGCCAGAAACCATGCCTTTGTCGATGGAAACAAGCGTACGGCGCTCGCTGCAGCCCTCGCCTTCCTCGTCATCAACGGCTATGTGCCGACTGCCGATCCCGGTACACTTTACACGTTTGTGATGAACGTCGCCGCTGGCGAAATCGACGAGACCGGCGCAGCAGCCTTCTTTCGCGATCACATCGAGCCGGTATGAAAAACGCTTTAAATTGAATCTCTTGAGGCCCACTGCTCAAAGCAGGATTCAACTTCAAGCTGCAGTATCGATCGCCGTGATTTCCCACTCGCGATCATTCAGCACGAAACTGTCGCCAACAGATTTACCGAACATCGCCTTCGCCATGGGTGACACATGCGAAATCTTGCCATGGCTGGCGTCCGCTTCGTCCTCGCCGACAATTGCCCAGGTTTGTGATTTGTCGTCTTCGTCGGCGATTGTAACTGTCATGCCGAACCGGACCACGTCACTATGCGGATCGGGGCGTGAGACTTCGGCTGATTCCCTGCGTGCGTTCCAGTACCGCAGGTCGCGTGAGGCCCGCGCGATCAGATCGCGGTCAGCCTCGGCGTTGCCTTTGGCCAGCGCCTCATGCGCCGCTGCGAGTTCGGCATCAATGTGAGCGAGGCCCTTCTCCGTCACCAGATTCCGGTGCGGGCTTATGGGGCGCTCGCCGACATCGATCGAGGAGTTGCTATCGTCTTCCTTTGTGAAGGCCCTGCTCATCGAACGAAGGTAGGCCTTGCTAGGCCTCACAGCAAGTGCAATCCTCCAGCGCCCCTCTCATTCTCTTCCGCGGATAACAATATGATCAACCGACGCTTCGTCCTGACCGGTCTGGCCTCGCTTGCCGGCGTCGGCATTCTGCCGCGTACCACGCAAGCCCAGACCACATCAGGAATAATCAACGCTGTGGAATTCGGGTTGACCCCTGGAGGCCCAGACGATCAGACGATCAAGCTGAATGCGTTGCTGACCAAAGCAAGTTCGTCCGGTCAGCAGATATTCCTGCCACCTGGAGCCTATATTGTCTCGGGTCTGCAATTTCCCGCCTATGTCAATCTGCTCGGTGTTTCCGGCAAGTCACGTCTTCTGTTCGGAGGCAAATCTGGTCTGATAAGGGCTAATGGTTCCGACCATATTCAGCTTAACGGTCTTGTCATCGACGGTGACGGCAGGCCTCTAGGTGATAGCGTTCGAGGGCTATTCGAAGCCAGTAACGTTGCTCATCTCGTATTGGATGATTGCCAGATTGTAGGTGCGCGCAAGAATGCCGTGGACCTCTTCAAATGCGGTGGACGTATCGAGGGGACGCGTATCTCGGGCGCCAGCGATGCGGCCATATTTGCTGCGGACTCCACCGGATTGGAGATCACCGGCAATGAGATCCACGATTGCGGTAATGGCGGCATTCTCGTTCAGCGTTACGAGCAAGGCCGAGACGGCACGATCGTTACGAGCAACCGCATTAGCAAGACCAAGGCGGATGCAGGCGGCACCGGTCAGAACGGCAACGCCGTCAATATCTTTCGCGCGAACAATGTCGTCGTTTCCAACAATGTCATCAACGACAGCGCCTTTACCGCGATCCGCGGCAATAGCGCCAGCAATTTGCAGATCACCGGAAACAATTGCAGTGCGAGCGGCGAAACCGCGATTTATTCGGAGTTCGCTTTCGAAGGCGCGGTCATCGCCAACAATCTCGTCGATGGTGCTGCAAACGGCATATCGATGGTAAATTTCGACAGCGGCGGCCGTCTCGGAACCTGCAGCGGCAATTTGGTGCGCAACCTCTCGACCAAGGGCCCGTATCCCGGCGCCTTCGGCATCGGTATCAGCGTCGAAGCCGACATCTCGGTTACCGGCAATGTGGTTGAAAACGCGCCGCTCTACGGCATTCAGCTCGGCTGGGGCGCTTACATGCGCAACGTGATTGCGACTGGAAACATCGTCCGCACGTCAGGCGAAGGTATCTATGTCAGCGTCGTCGAGGGCGTCGGTTCGGCCATCATTTCTGACAACATCATCCAAGATTCCAGGAATGGCGGCATTGTTGGTCATAGTTGGAGTGATGTCACGGTCAAGGATTTGACCCAGAAGAGCGCCCAGATCTACCCAAACCTTGCCGTCGAGCGGAATATCGTCAATTGATATCCGCGTCCGTCAGCGCTTCTGTCGGGCTGATGACACCATAGGTAATGCCGTTCCAGTTGCGCATTTCGCGATCGGCAAACCGGTCGAGCTTAGACTCCAGTTCGTCCTCGTTGCGATAGATCCGGGCGAGAACCGTAGCGATGATTGCCTCGGAGGCCCGTGCGCTCCCGTCATCGCACTTGATAGCGATCCCGAGCCCGAGTTCCGGCAATGCACCGGCGTAGACGCCTTCAGCGCCGCCCTTTACGAATATGCGGTTTGGATCCATCTCCATTAAAACCGTACAGGCGCGATTGGTACCAGCGACATAGTATGGTGCTGCCATCGCCGCATCGACGAGGCGCCGTGCCGCAGCGGCACGAACCGGCTCGAATCCAACCCCCGTCGCCATGCGGGCGAAGCCATGCGCCAGGTTTTTCAATGGAATGGCATAGGTCGGAATCGAACAACCATCTGTCCCGCAGCGATCCAGCGTGTGCGGTGCGCCGGTGACGCTCTGCATGGCATCGCGCACCATATCCTGTTCGGGCGAGCCCAAGGCAGAATAGCCGTGCGTTTCGATGCCAAGATGCCGGCACGTGCACAGGAACCCTGCATGTTTGCCGGAACAATTATTATGCAGCGGCGTCGGCTCCTGGCCACTTTTCGCGAGCGCGATCAGCACGGGCTGCTGCGACGGCCAATGCGAGCCGCATTCAAGTGCCGAAACATCAAGCCCGGCGCGGCCCAGCATATCGGCGGCCTTCGCCACATGTTGCGGCTCGCCCGAATGCGAGGCACAGGCCATGGCGAGTTCCTCATTGCCGAAGCCATAGGCATCCGCCGCGCCGCTCTCGACCAGCGGCAGCGCCTGAATTGCCTTGATCGCCGAGCGCGGAAAGGTCGGTCTCTCGATATCGCCTAGCGAGAAGACGATCCTGCCATCGCCATCGGTCACGATCACCGCGCCACGATGACGACTCTCCACCGTTTCACCGCGAAAAACTTCAACCAGTACCGGATTGCTCATCGTGCCCCACATTCCCCGGGATGTTGACCTAAATCAGCCGGAATCCATGGTGTTATAAGGTGGTCCGTTCCCCTTTCCAATGGAGAAAGCCGCGTGTTCAAATTATTCGTTCGTCTGGCGCTCGGTATCTTCATCCTCTTCATTCTTCCTTCTCTGGCTGCGGCTGGTTGGTGGATGACCCAACATCACGAGGACAACTGGCGCAGCGCTGACTGGAGCTCAAGCGGTGTTATTCCTGCCAAGCCAGAAATCGGTGAGGCGTCAGTCTATATTCTCGCCGCGCGTACTGGCGGCATAAAAGGCGCCCTATCGCTGCATTCCTGGTTGGTAATAAAGCGGGCTGGTATCACAAGCTATGACCGTTATGAGGTTGTCGGCTGGGGAATGCCAGTCCGTAAGAATGCCTACGACGCTGACGGGCGCTGGTATTCCAATGGACCATTTATCGTGCATGAATTTCATGGCGCTGAAGCGGAAATTTTAATCCCGAAGATCCAAGCTGCAATCGAGGCATATCCCTACGGAAAGCCCGGCAACTACACGATCTGGCCGGGCCCGAACTCGAACAGCTTCGTTGCTCATGTTCTCCGTTCCGTTCCCGAAATGGGCATCGTGCTGCCGTCAAATGCAGTTGGGCGCGATTTTCCAACGGATGGCAAGCTGTTCGTGATCGACGATGATTGGGAGAATTTTTACGCCACGCTTTTCGGATATGCTGGCGTTTCCGCCGGTTCTCGCAGCGGATTTGAGATCAATTTCCTGGGCTTGGTGGCGGGTGTGGATGTTTTGAATCCGGGACTCAAGGTTCCCGGATTCGGCAGGGTTGGTTTCTAGCAACCCCTATTTGATCCGCTCCAGCACCGAAACATAATTGGCGACCGCTGCGCCGCCCATGTTGAAAATGCCCGCAAGCTTGGCGCCCGGCACCTGTATGCCGCCGGCTTCCCCGGTCAACTGCATCGATGACAGCACGTGCATCGACACGCCGCTGGCGCCGATCGGATGCCCCTTTGCCTTGAGGCCGCCGGAAGGATTGACCGGCAGGCGGCCATCCATGGCTGTCTGGCCTTCGAGTGCTATCTTGGCGCCCTCGCCCGGTTTCGCCAATCCCATTGCCTCATACTCGATCAGTTCGGCAATGGTGAAGCAATCATGGGTTTCGACGAAGGACAGGTCATCGATGGTCACGCCGGCTTGGTCGAGCGCGCGTTTCCAGCCCTCCGAACAGCCCTCGAACAGCAGGATATCGCGCTTGGAGATCGGCAGAAAATCCTGAACGTGGGCAGCCGCACGAAATGCCACAGCACGCTTCATCTTCAAGGCAGTCTGCGTATCCGTCAGGACCAGCGCTGCCGCACCGTCAGAGACGAGAGAACAATCGGTACGCTTCAATGGGCCCGCAACGAACGGGTTCTTCTCGCTCTCCTGCCGGCAGAAATCATAGCCAAGATCCTTGCGCATCTGCGCATAGGGATTATTGACGCCGTTCTTGTGGTTCTTGGCAGCGATCATCGCCAAGGCGTCGGATTGATCGCCGTATTTCTGGAAATAAGCCGCTGCGATCTGGCCGAAGACTCCGGCAAAACCCGCGGGAATCTCGCCCTCTTCCGGCAGATAGGACGCTTTGAGCAAATTTTTGCCGATTTCCGGACCGGGCGTCGATGTCATCTTCTCGACACCCACGACAAGTACGACCTTGGCGCTGCCTGCGCGAATAGTCTTGATGCCCTGATGCACGGCTGCCGAGCCAGTCGCACAAGCGTTTTCGACACGCGTCGCGGGTTTGAAGCGAAAAGCGTCACTCGCCTGCAAAACCAGGCTGGCGGTGAAATCCTGGGGAGAGAAACCAGCATTGAAATGACCAAGTACGATCTCGTCGACGTCTTCAGGACCAATGCCGGCATGATCGAGCGCCCCCACCGCAGCTTTGACGATCAGGCTTTCGACGGTTTCGCCCTCCAGCTTTCCAAATGGCAGATGCGACCATCCAACGATACAGGCAGTCATTTCCATTCCTCCAAAATCTCTTTCTCTTGAGCTAACCATGAAACCTGCGCGATTCAAGGCAAACATACGAGCGTCGATCGTTTAGGTCAGAAATATCGGTCGTCATGCGGTGCGCAATGGCGTAACTGAAACAGCGACCATCACTACCATATGGAAAATGCCATAGAGACGAATTTTGCCCCTGCCGGAGCCTGCATGCGACCGAACATACTTATTTTAATGGTTGATCAGCTGAATGGAACACTTTTTCCAGACGGTCCGGCGGAATTCATCCATGCACCACACCTGAAGGCATTGGCCAAGCGTTCGGCCCGCTTTGCGAATACGTATACTGCCTCGCCGCTCTGTGCCCCTGCCCGTGCTTCTCTGATGTCGGGTCAGTTGCCATCGCGCACCCGTGTCTATGACAATGCGGCAGAGTTTGTCTCGGATATCCCGACTTACGCGCATCATCTTCGCCGTGCTGGTTACTATACCGGCCTCTCCGGCAAGATGCATTTCGTCGGCCCGGATCAATTGCATGGCCTTGAAGAGCGCCTGACAACAGACATTTACCCGGCCGATTTCGGCTGGACACCGGACTATCGCAAGCCGGGAGAACGCATCGACTGGTGGTATCACAATCTTGGCTCTGTCACCGGCGCGGGTGTTGCCGAGATCACCAACCAGATGGAATATGACGACGAGGTAGCGTTTCACGCACGGCAAAAGCTCTACCAGCTATCGCGTGAATCGGTTGATGCATCGCGCCGGCCATGGTGCCTGACAGTCTCCTTCACTCATCCGCACGATCCTTATGTGGCGCGGCGCAAATATTGGGACCTTTATGAGGGGTCGTCTGCGCTCGATCCGGAGGTCGGTGCCATTCCGTTTGAAAAACAGGATCCGCATTCAAAGCGGCTGCTCGAAGCATGCGAGCATCATTGCTTTGACATCACAGCCGACCACGTTCGGCGGGCGCGTCAGGGCTATCTTGCCAATATCTCCTATATCGACGACAAGGTCGGCGAAATTCTCGAGGTCCTGCAGACCACACGGATGCTGGACGACACGATCATCGTGTTCACGTCAGATCACGGCGACATGCTGGGCGAGCGCGGCCTTTGGTTCAAGATGAACTTTTTCGAAGGCTCGGCGCGCGTTCCGCTGATGATCGCGGGCAAAGGTATCAGTCCGCAATTGATCTCGGAGCCGGTCTCGACACTTGATATCAATCCGACGCTCGGTGCGCTTGCAGGTATCGATATCGCCGAAATCCTGCCATGGACCGATGGCGAGGATCTGACACCTGTCATGCAAGGCAAGGCGCGCGTCGGTCCCGTTCTGATGGAATATGCGGCGGAAGGCTCGAACGCGCCGCTCGTCTGCATCCGCGAAGGCGCCTACAAGTTCGTGCATTGCGAGATCGACCCGCCGCAACTCTTTGATCTTGAATCGGATCCGGATGAACTGACCAACCTCGCGACCAATCCGGCGCGTGCCAAGCTGGTCGCAGATTTCACGGCGAAAGCCCGGAAGCGCTGGGATATGGCTCAGTTCGATGCCGCGGTGCGCGAAAGCCAGGCGCGGCGCTGGGTGGTCTATGAAGCGCTGCGCAACGGTTCATACTATCCATGGGACCATCAGCCTCTGCAAAAGGCTTCAGAGCGTTACATGCGCAATCATATGGACCTGAACGTTCTGGAAGAGAACGCCCGCTACCCGCGCGGCGAGTGAGCATGAAGAGCATTATGGAAGCAGATTTCGTCATCATCGGTTCTGGTTCTGCTGGTTCCGCGATGGCTTACCGCCTATCGGAGGATGGCAAGTATTCGGTGATCGTCGTTGAGTTCGGCGGGACCGACATCGGCCCATTCATCCAGATGCCGGCGGCACTGTCCTTTCCGATGAATATGAGCACCTATGATTGGGGCTTTATGTCCGAACCCGAGCCGCACCTTGGCGGGCGCCGCTTGGTCACGCCACGCGGCAAGGTCATCGGTGGCTCCTCCTCGATCAACGGCATGGTTTATGTGCGCGGCCATGCACATGATTTCGACCATTGGGCGGAAAGTGGCGCAACCGGTTGGTCCTATGCAGACGTGCTGCCCTATTTCAAACGCATGGAGCATTCGCATGGTGGCGAGCCTGGATGGCGCGGCACGGATGGCCCTATGCATATACAACGCGGGCGCCGGGACAATCCATTGTTCCATGCCTTTGTCGATGCCGGCCAACAGGCGGGTTTCGAAGTTACCGAAGACTATAATGGCTCGAAGCAGGAAGGCTTCGGGGCCATGGAGCAAACTATCCACAATGGCCGCCGCTGGTCCGCGGCCAATGCCTATCTTCGCCCGGCGCTAAAACGTAAAAACGTGAGTCTGGTCAATGGTTTCGCCCGGCGTGTGATCATTGAGAATCAACGGGCGGTCGGTGTGGAAATTACCCGGCGCGGCAGGACGGAAATCATCCGCGCCCGGCGCGAAGTAATCGTCGCCGCCTCGTCCATTAACTCACCCAAGCTGCTGATGCTGTCCGGTATCGGCCCCGCCGCCCATTTGAAAGAGCATGGAATCGACGTCGTTGCCGACCGGGCCGGTGTCGGCCAGAACCTGCAGGACCATATGGAGGTGTATATCCAGCAGGAAAGCCTGAAACCGATCACCCTGAATTCCAAGCTCGGGCTCTTCTCAAAGGCGATGATCGGCGCCGAATGGCTGTTCTTCAAGACTGGGCATGGTGCAACCAACCATTTCGAATCCGCGGCTTTCGTCCGTTCGAAACCCGGCGTGGACTATCCGGACATCCAGTATCATTTCCTGCCCGCAGCGATCCGTTATGATGGCCGGGCCGCCGTGAAAGGTCATGGTTTCCAGGCGCATGTCGGTCCGATGCGGTCGAAATCGCGCGGGAGCGTGACGCTTCGCTCATCTGATCCATTCGAGAAACCCAGGATCCTTTTCAATTACATGTCGCATCCCGACGACTGGGTGGATTTCCGCCACGCCGTACGATTGACGCGAGAGATTTTCGGACAGGCAGCACTAGATCCCTATCGCGGCAAGGAGATTTCACCGGGTGCCCATGTGCAGTCGGATGAAGAGATCGATGATTTCCTGCGCGAACACGCAGAGAGCGCTTTTCACCCCTGTGGCACCTGTAAAATGGGCTCGGCAAACGATCCGATGGCGGTGGTCGATCCGCAGTGCCGGGTGATCGGCGTCGAAGGTCTTCGTATTGCGGATAGTTCGATCTTCCCGCGCGTTACCAATGGCAACCTCAACGGCCCTTCGATCATGGCCGGCGAAAAAGCTGCCGATCACATTCTTGACCGCGATCCCTTGCCTCGCTCCAATCAGGAGCCGTGGATCAATCCGCGCTGGCAGGTGAGTGACCGCTAGGCTACAAACAATAACTTAGGAGAACACCATGCGCGCGCAGCCCAAGGCATCGCATTTCATCAATGGCCGCTTCGTCGAGGACAAGGACGGCAAGCCGCTTGATGTGATTTATCCGGCAACGGGGGAGATCATCGCCAGGCTCTTTGGCGCGACACCGGCGCTGATCGAGCAGGCGGTGCAGGCTGCCGCCGCCGCGCAACCAGCTTGGGCTGCACTCAAGCCGGTGGAACGCGGCCGTGTCCTGCGCCGCGCCGCCGATATCCTGCGCGCCCGCAATGCCGAAATCGCTGAACTTGAAACGCTCGATACCGGCAAGGCTATTCAGGAAACGCTCGTTGCCGATCCCGCATCCGCTGCCGATGCACTGGAATTTTATGGCGGCATCATCGCCGGGTTCAATGGCGAGATGATCGAGCTTGGCGGATCCTACGCCTACACGCGCCGCGAGGCTTTGGGGGTTTGCGTCGGCATTGGCGCATGGAATTATCCAATTCAAGGTGCGGGCTGGAAGTCCGCTCCAGCGCTCGCTGCCGGCAACGCCATGATCTTCAAGCCGTCCGAAAACACGCCGCTGTCGGCCCTCGCCCTGGCTGAAGTCTATAAGGAAGCTGGCCTGCCCGATGGTCTGTTCAACGTGTTGCAGGGTTTTGGCGATGTCGGCTCGCAGCTGGTCGATCATCCGCTGGTCGCCAAGGTCTCGCTGACCGGCTCGGTCCCGACAGGCAAGCGCGTGCTGGCACAGGCCGGATCGCATATGAAGCACGCGACCATGGAGCTCGGCGGCAAATCTCCCCTGATCATTTTCGACGATGCCGACGTGGAAAATGCCGTGGGCGGTGCCCTCCTCGGCAATTTCTATTCAACTGGTCAGGTCTGCTCCAATGGCACGCGCGTCTTCGTACAGGGTGGCATCAAGGACCAGTTCCTTGACCGCCTGACCACACGCACGAAGGCCATTCGCCTCGGGGATCCGCTCGATCCGGAAATTCACCTCGGACCACTGGTCAACGCTTCCCAGCGCGACAAGGTCGTGTCCTACATCGAAAAGGGCAAAGCCGAGGGTGCGACGCTGCATTTCGGTGGCGGCGTCCCTCAGATGCAGGGTTTCGAGGGCGGGTGCTTCGTCGAACCGACCATCTTCACCAACGTGACTGACAACATGGTCATCGCGCGCGAGGAAATCTTTGGACCCGTCATGGCAGTCCTTGATTTTCAGGAGGAGGACGAAGTCATTGCCCGCGCCAACGATACGGAGTTCGGCCTGTCGGCGGGGGTATTCACCAAGGACCTGTCGCGCGCGCACCGCGTGATCAGCCAACTCAAGGCAGGCACTTGCTGGATCAATACCTATAATCTTGCACCGGTAGAAATGCCGTTCGGTGGCTTCAAGCAATCCGGCGTTGGCCGCGAGAACGGCCTTGCCGCGCTTTATCATTACAGCCAGATCAAGTCGGTCTATGTCGAAACCGGCAAGGTAGAGAGCCCTTACTAGGGTCAGGCTCCTAAGGCTTCTTGCCGACGTAAGCCACGTATTGCGTCAGCGCGCACACCAGATGATAGAAGATCGAAGCCGGGACGTCTTCGGCTTTGGCTTTTCCCGTCTCATCGATGAGGTCGATCCATAGCCCCTTTGGTGCAGGTTCTATGTGCCAGCGGAAGAGACGGCCTACCCTCGCTTCCACCTCAGGCTTCAGGTCCGGTCCACCATTGCCATCAAGCGCGATGGCGGCCTTGACGGCTTCGGTCTGCGGCCAGCTGCGTGAATTGGTGTCCAGCGGCAAACCGTGACGCGACACAGCATTGTAGGCAAGTTCTGTCGAGCGGTTGAGGCCGTTCGCGATCGCAGACGCATAGAGTTTGCGCCCATAGCGCATGACATCTTTTTGACCCGTAACCCGGGCAAAATCGGACAGGAGCGAAGCCCATTCGAAATGATGGCCAGGTTCCGTCCATTCCCCCTGTTCGCCGGGTGCGCGGGACCAGTCATTGCTGAAATATTCGCCCAGCGTCCAGGTCTCGGCATCGAACATGTGGTGCCGGAACAGATCGACGATTCGCGCAGCCCTTTGAAGATAGTCGCGATTGCCCGTCGCTTCATGCCAGGCGAGGAAAGCTTCAAGCAGATGCATATGCGGGTTGGCCCGCCGCAAGCCCGTATCGCCCGGTGTCTCGAGGAAACCCGTCAGCCGGGCGTCGGCCAGATAATCGTCGATAAACACAAAGGTTTCGGTACCGAGCGCCAATGCCTCCTTGTGGCCCGCCTTGTGCGCATGGGCCAATGCGAGCAATACACATGACTGATCGTAGGCATCCTCGGTAGGATCCAAAACACTGCCGTCTTCGTTGAATGTCTTTGTCCAGCCGCCACGGTCAGTGCGGCCCTTCTTGATGTAGCTGATTCCGTGGTCGATCAGAGCGTTGGCTGGTCCATCCCAGCCCATCTCATGCGCAACCGCAAATGCATAGATCTGCCGGGCCATCGTGCGCATGCGCTTGGTCTTCTTGATGGGAATCGCATCGAAGGAAAGGGCCTCGTGGAAACCACCGTGTCTGTCATCGACACCCACTGTGGACCATAGCGGCAGTGTTTCATCGAAGAGCCAGTGACGAACCCTGTTACCGTAGGCTCCGACATGCGGAAGCCGGTCTTGTGCGGGCGTGAACTTGGTCTCCAGCCGCCCGGTTTTCTCGAGTTGCTCGACAATCTTGCGAACATTCTGGCTCTCGCTAACCGGCGCAACGAAAGTGGCATCCGCCGTGGCGACCACAGCCGTGTCGCGCAGCCCGACTGCGGAAAGCAGACGGCCATCGCTGCGCAGATAGCTATGCTCACAATCGATCGCCACCACATCGCCAACGATCACATTGCCGTTGCCATCGACGGAACCGACTTCCAAAAGGGATTGCCAGGAACCAAGATCATTCCAGCGGAATTTTGCCGGAACGAGTGCAATATCCGAGGCCCGTTCCATGATGGCATAGTCAACCGAAATGGATGGCACAGCGGCGTAAAGGTCATGCGGCAGATACGTGCCGGATATGTTCGTATCCGCCTTGTCGAGCGCGGCAATCGCACCATCCCAGATTTCAGCAGCATGCGACTTGAAGACGTCGCGCATGACACTCGCCCGAAAAAAGAAAATGCCTGCATTCCAGAGGAAATTCCCGGATTCCAGATATTGTTTCGCAGTCTGTTCGTTTGGCTTCTCGACGAAACGCACGACGTCGCGGATATCGCCGGTCTGCAGACTGGTCTCGATATAACCGTATCCGGTTTCTGCGCGATCCGGCTGGATACCGAAGACGACGATCCGGCCTTCGTTGGCGGCACTGATGCCGGATTCGATGGTGTTCCAGAAATCCCGATCGGTGGTTATCTCATGATCGGACGGAACCACGAGCACGAGTTCATCGCCATGTTCGCGCAACGTTATTTCCGTTGCCAATGCAACTGCTGAAGCGGTATTGCGGCCCATCGGTTCAAGGATAGGCCTGCCGCCGCCGAGGTCGACCCCTGCCAGGTCCTGGTTGATGTGGTCCGAATGACGCTCCGACGCCAGCAGATAAACCGGCACGGCACTACCTTCGATCCGGGCGCCCATTCGCTTGACTGTGCGCAGCAGCATCGAGCCCTGCCCGGAAATATTGTGGAATTGCTTGGGGAAATCCTCGCGCGATAGTGGCCACAGTCGGGAACCAACACCGCCACTCATGACAAAGCTGATGATCTTTTGCTTTTTCGCCGCCATCGATCGCATTCCCGCTGCTCAAGTGCCTCAAAACTATGCTTTTCGAATGGATACTAGACTTTCCGCCCCGATCACAGTGCATAAATCGGCTGTTTCGCATGTCACCCGTAGTTCCTGCCGCCATAATTAAAAACGGGCGCAGGAAACAACTTGCAGGCGCTGAAACCGGACGTTATATACCCCGCGTACTGGTCACGGAGTGTAGCGCAGCCTGGTAGCGCACGTCGTTCGGGACGACGGGGTCGGAGGTTCGAATCCTCTCACTCCGACCAGTTGGAACCTGAGTTTTCGATTTCTCAGAAGCATTCACCCCACAGATATCCCCACAGATTGGATTGAGAGTGGCCCATTCGATCACATGGAAAAAGACCGTCATCGGCGGAGAGACTGCAGCCGGTGACTTCGTTGCCGAGGCAGCAGGCTTGACCATTGGTAGGGTAAGGAAGTTCGGTGATGGTCCGCAAAAAGGGAAATGGGAATGGTCGTTCCTGCTCGGCCACAGCGATTTTCGACGAGGCGATTTCAGCGGCGTCGAGGATGAAAAGCAGGAAGCGGCGGACAAGATCAAAACGGCGTTTGCGCGCTATCTCAAATATCCCTCAGACAAGGGTGGCGCGCTCGGTTTGGCGCCGGATCGGTGGCAGTCAGGTTTGAACGCCTATGCCAAGGCAAAGGGTGGTTAGGATTATCTAAGACCTCATCGGGTCAATCTCTGCCCGTTCCAATCTGGCCAGTAGGATCGCAAAAACCTCGTCCGTCGCGATGGGAAAGTGACGAGACCTCATTGCCTCCTGAAATTCGCGGTTCCTCATGCCTAGCCTCAACAGCTTGGCGATCGCCATCCAGTCAGATGTTCGTGATGCCACTGGTTGTCACCCCGGTTATGGTCTGAAACATTCTCGGAAAGGGTTCGTTCCCCATGCGCAAAAATGTCCACTGGTAGACATACGATTGTAGCAAGTAAAATTGAGCGTACACTTCGTTTGAGACGATGTCGGAGGGGTATGAGATGAATAAGCGCCTCGACCACAAACTTGAATGTCCGAATTGCGGAACAATCTATCTGCGCATCCCGGATAACGTGCAAGATCACACCCTGATTCAATGCAGTTCATGTGACAGAGTGCTTGGCAGGTGGCGAGACTTGGAAATAGATTTCCATTCCCAAGGCGGCGGCAGCGGTGTCTTCGAAATGCACGACGGCCAGATCATACGCAGGGAATGATCCTATGCGGATCGATTTCGATGACGATCCAGATGGCCGACCAAGTGTCCTGTCGTTCTGCATTGGTGGCATCTTGTCAGTTTTGATACTTTTCTTAGCGGCGAGCTATGCCGGTTATTTTTGGTGAAAGCCGCAGGTCCCTCTGGGCGTTTTTTCAAGCCGGTCAAATTATTCGAAAGGAAAAATCCTATGCGAATAGATTTCGATAACGGCCCAGAAAACGGGCGGACTGAACTGGCCTTTCACCATTACTTCGCGCTCATTTGTATCGGCCTTGTCCTTGCCGGTGTAGCTTGCCTGTTAATGTGCTTGGAACAAATGGAGCCGATGACTTTTTAAGAACCGCTCATTTGGAGATGGCACTGACGAGTGGTCTCAGAGGTTAGTGCGATCACCGTTTTTTCAATTTCGGCCCGCTACTGCCGACTGACGGAAGCCAGACTCGAATGCTGCAAAGGTAAAGGGCGGGTAACGTCTTTTTGTTGCAGGAGCCAACATGGCCATCGACTGGATATCAACGCTGCAAGAGCAAGCTGAATTTGCAACACGCATAGCGGAGGATGTGACACTCACGCTTCAGTTCCCACAGTTAAGTGATGTCCAGGTTTCCAGGCTTTTCCGGGTCGTTGAACAGGGTGCATCCACTTTTAACCGGATCCTGGAAGAAATGGACAAGGATGACGGTGTTGATGACGACCTTTTCGAAGCAGCCGAAGACATTGCCGACATGTGGACGAAGCTTTCGATTTCAACCGCAAACAAATTACGCTCTCTGAAGGGATTGCCGCCTATAGAGTTTCCGAAGGATGCTAATAAAAATTGACTATCCGCCGTGCGGAACTGATTCCGATCATTTCACGTTCGAATTGGATGGCAAAAAGCTCGACACGCAAATTGAAGACAATCGGACTTCTGACCGATCTCAATGCACCACTCAAGACCCAATCAATAAAACCGCGCGACAAGCGCCAACCGCAGCTTGCGCTTGATCCCATGCCAGCGCGTATTGAACCTCAATTGGCGACGCTCGCCACAAAGGTGCCCAATGGCGGTGGCTGGGCCTACGAAGTCAAATGGGATGGCTATCGTCTTGCAGTACACGCCGAGTCTAACGAAATTCGGATCATCACTCGAGGTGGCCACGATTGGACGCGCTATTTCCCTGCGATCAAGGATGCAGCAAGAGCTCTCGGTCCCGCGAGGTTCATTCTCGATGGAGAAGCTGTCGTGCTCGATGACAAGGGCGTTCCGAACTTTGGTTTGTTGCAACAGGATCTAGGCGGCCGGCGTGCAACCCGCGCTGCTAACAGGGCCGTGCTCTATGCCTTTGATCTGCTCTACTTCGACGGCCACGACCTAACCGGTCTTGAGCTGTCGTCGCGGCGACGTTTGCTCAAAACGTTCCTGGAAGGCGAGACAGGTGCGATACGCCTGTCGGAAGAGATCGAGACCGATGATGGGCCGGCTTTGTTGCGTTCGGCCTGCGCCCATGGCCTTGAAGGGATCGTCGCCAAGCGTAAGGACAGGCCCTATCGATCTGGCCGATCGCTCGACTGGCTGAAAATCAAATGCTCGAACAGCGAAAGCTTCGTTGTCATCGGCTATGAACCATCCCTTCTGGTTCGCGGTAGCATCGCAAGCCTGCTGCTTGCTGCGCGCAAGGACGACGGCTTCGTTTATGTCGGCCATGTCGGCACCGGCTTTTCCACAAAGCTTGCAAGAGACTTGAGGGTTCAACTGGATGGCATGCGCGTCGCCGTTCCGGCAGCTAGCGGCATTAAGGGGAAAAAATACGTTTTCGTGGAGCCAACATTGGTGGCTGAGGTAACCTATGGTTCCTGGACGCATGACGGAAAACTGCGTCATCCATCGTTCAAAGGAATACGAGAGATCGCTGACAACTCTGAAATCTACACGATTGGCGGGAACTCATGACTTTGATGGGAGTTTGAGCGGTGTTGTCCGGCAGACATCACACGCACCTGGCAACAGAGGCTCGTCGTCATTCACCCGCCCTTTCGGGAAACCCCGCGGCGAGCCTCACCTTTTGTTGACCATACAGGCGCACGCTTTTGGGGGCTGACCCTAGTGCCCACTGGGTTGGCACCCGGCCTGCCCTTCGTGTTGTGTATGGTGGCAGGTCGGGACATCGGGCTTGCCCACCGCTGTCCATTTGGAGTTTAATAACTTCCATCTGGCACCGACATCATGTCAGATGGAGGCTCGGCGGATTTACTCCTCTCTAGGATATTGGCACCGCCGAGCCTCTTCCGTTCGGAAAGTGCGCGGTCATGATGACGAAATTGCAGCATTTCTGGATCTTTGGCCTCAAGGGCGATCCCTTATTTGATCGGCATTACACGCCACACGGTCAGACTGAACTGTCTTGAGAGCGTCAAGGATGGGCTGAGTATGTCTCTCGTAAGACGCAAGCTTTAACCGTGATTTGTAAGCCCGCGCCAATTGCGGTACGATCCGCTATCGTCAGCCTAACGGGTTGCTGACGTCGAGAGGTTGATGGTCCGCCATCCTGCTTTCCCCCTTCGCTTGGAGAGCAGTTATGTCGACAGATTCGAACTTCCCTGTTTTGTTGCTCGTTGAAGATGAATATCTTCTTGTACCAATTCTGGAAGATGCACTTTCAGCCGAAGGTTTTAACGTTGTAACTGCCCATGATGGCACCACCGCCCTTCAGGAACTCGAGGCGCGTGCAACAGAGTTCAAAGCCGTGATTACCGACATACGGCTGGGTACTGGCCCGAGCGGCTGGGACGTTGGACGCCGCGCGAGGGAATTAGTGCCGTCTATGCCAGTCATCTACATGAGCGGCGATAGCGCGCACGATTGGTCAGCCAATGGCGTGCCCGAGAGCGTGATGCTGCAAAAGCCATTTGTCGGCGCGCAACTTATCACCGCAGTTGCGACTCTCTTAAACTCAACAAGCGCGACTGAGTCGGTGGCCAATGACCCAACAAAACCTTCGAGCTGATTCCTCGATCGGCCAATCGGTGAGAATCATTTCAGCGGCCTGGAGTGCCGAGGTGACGACGGGCAGCCTTGAAGAAGATATGTCATCTGGCGCTGCACGTTTCGCATTCATCCAGGCGGCCAAGGAAGCTGAAAACTACGTCGATAAGCCGGAAGGTAGGCCTCCGACGGGAAAACTCACAAGATGGCACAAGAGCAGGCCCCGGCGAATGGCTTAGCAATTCGGGGCAGTGATGAGTGTGGGATATCCTCCACATAAACTGGCACGACACTTGACCGCGATAATTTTTTCGTCCACAAACGAGGAGGAAAAAATTATCGTAAGGAATCACGATGCTCGCTGCAAACGTATACGCTGAAGAACGGGATGTGAATACTCGCTTGGCGAGCTTTGGGGTAACCAAAAGCGAACTGATTGAGGTCGTACGTTCCACATTGGGTGAACGCCTTAACTCCGTTGCCGTCGATCCTCTCGGTACCCCCGGCACACTTTCTTATATCGCAGGCACTCGCCATATACGCTGGTTATTCTTGCCCAAGGGTTGGTCAACTGACCGGACCAAAAATATTGAATCGGTTATAAATCCCGCTAACGGCATAAAAATCGCCTATCAGAACGTTGATATGGCTGGGTCACCACACCGTAGTCCCAAGGCAATTGCTGGAAAAAGGGGTGGATCAGCGAGCCTCATTGAAGAAGCGCAGGGGTCCTTGTTTCTTCACGGCGAGCTCCCAGAAGCCGTAGATTTGGCTTCGGTTCGCAGTCTTGGGTCATCCATGTGGTATCTGTGCGTGTCATTCAACGGTGAGGACATCCGGGCTGAATTGTCTTTGCCAGCTTCGGTAAAGGATGGCAATTTTCACGGATTTTTGGAGAGAATATTGCTTCTGCAAAGTGGTGAATGGGCGAAATTTACCATCAATGAAGACAATGATGATACGGTTGAGTTCGAGCCGACAATAGCTCGCAGGTAAGAACATGTTTAATATAGAACGGCTTGAGCAGGCACGGAAACGTCGCCGCTATACGGCGAAGATTCTGGCCGAAAAATCTGGCGTTGCGCCCGTGACGTTGTCACGGGTGATCAATGGCAAACAAACTCCTGACGAACAAACAATCACTCGCTTGATAAAAGCGTTGGATTTCCCAGTGGAATTTTTCGATCAGGACACGGTAGACGAGATAGATGTTTCGGCAGCCAGTTTTCGCAGTTTAACGGCAATGACTGCGAGGGAGCGAGATGCGGCTCTGTCCGCTGGCTCACTGGCATATGAAGTCGCCGATTGGTTGAATGACCGATATCAATTGCCGGTGCCGGACTTGATAGACCTCAGTCACGAGCGGAGCCCGTCCTCAGCGGCCAGGACACTTCGCCAACATTGGACTATTGGTGAAAAACCTATTGGCAACATGATAAAATTGCTCGAATCAAAGGGAATTCGGGTCTTTTCCCTTGCTGAAAGCACAAAAAATGTAGATGCGTTTTCGGTGTGGCGGAATGACGAGCCATATATTTTTCTAAATACTTTCAAGACGGCCGAGCGGAGTCGTTTCGATGCCGCACACGAGTTGGGTCATCTTGTCCTTCACAAGCATGGAGGGCCAAATCAACGCTCTGCCGAAATCGAGGCTAATGAGTTTGCCGGAGCGTTTTTGATGCCGAGCGCAGATGTGCGTTCCCGTCTTCCTTATACGAGAAGTTTGGATCAGATTATCGCGGCAAAGGTTAGATGGGGCGTGTCAGCTGCCGCTCTTTGCTACTCACTGCACAAGATGGGGCTCATTACCGAGTGGCAATATAGGACATTCTGTATCCAATTGAACCAACGGTATCGCAATCTCGAACCAAACGGTATGGAAAAGGAAAAATCTGCGATATGGCAAATGGTGCTCAACGATCTTTGGAGCCAAGGTCAAACGAGGACAAAAATAGCAAGAGACCTCTCCCTGCCAGACGATGAACTGGAGAACTTGATCTTTGGCTTGACCACGAACGTTGTCCCACCGGCTGCAACCGGACGCGCCAAACTTTCAGCGGTAAAATGACAGCGCAAAGCTTGAATGCAAAAAAAGCCCGCCGACCGGAGAACCGGCGGCGGGCTGAAAAGATCGGGCGATGTCCACTACTTGTTGAGTGCATCCTCTGACGCTAATGCATCCTTTGCCAACTCCTTGAGCTCTCTGAGAGAGGTTTGCACGATCCAAACCCCTTCGGAGAGCGCATCGGCCTGGTTCCGGTCCTCGATCGCCTCAACTGCCATACCGACCAGGTCCACGTGCCTTCGCACGAGATTGATCTTGTCGATGATTTCCACTCGGTTATCCATGCCCTGATATCCTTCGCGTCGCTAAGCGGAAAGTCATCACCACAAACCATCGCCGTCAATTGGATGCCCCCGCAAAGAGGCACTATTTCAACAAATCAGCAATTTTCCGAGTCCCTTTCCCGGCAGCCCTGACCGGCGGGGAGATATTTAACTGAACGGAACGACAGTCACGCCTGGCGTTATGTCGAAATAGATCGGCGGCGACGTAAGCTTCACCGGCCAGCCGAGTCTTTGAACCAGGTTGCAGGTGTATTCGATGCTCACTTCGTAGTGAGCCCTGCCGACGGCGGCATTGTCTGGGATGGTGATTGAACGCCGATATGTCTCCCTGCCCTTCCGTGTTCCAGTCCCGACCGTGTAGTTCGTGATCGCGTGACGGTCTCCCACTGAATCCACAAGCCACCGCTTCAGGATCGACGGGCATATCCGCGATCGGACAACCTCGTATTCGATCTCGATAGAACCGCCTTGCGGCACTTCTGACCCTACGGCCGCGGCGCTGACATATGAGATGGGCGGATGCCGGTCAGCAACCATGATCCCGAGACTTATCGCACCATAGAAGGCCAAAGCAGCAAAGAGCGCCATGACACCCTTCGCCCATACGCTCATTGATTTCAGATCTTGAACCATGCAAGCACCTTCAACATTCCTTCCCAGAACATGATTGTTCCGAGGAATATCCCGAGGACGCCGACGATGAGCCATTTGAAGAATTTACCGATCACCTTGGCATTGCGGACCATCACGAATATTTCCGTGACATCTTCCGCCGGCGCGTCTGCGACGACTTCGAGTGTTTCTATGTTTTGCGCTTCAAGTTGCTCAAAGAAGCGCTTGGTTTTGTCGGGTAGCTCTATCCAGCGCTGAACTGCCATTGCATCTTTATCCATTGCCATGCCCTGTCCTGCGCCTACGATGTTTGATCGTCGTGGAACTGCGCGCAGCGATTGATCTTCGCATCGACCTGATCGGCGCTGTATTCCCAACGTTTCTGTGTCCAGCGAGCTTTCTCGCCAAGCTTGGGGATCACGCGACCCATATGCTCTCGACATTCGGGTGGCAGCGTCGGGCGGATTGGTTCGGCCCTCATGATGCCGATGGCCTGGGCGGCAGCGGTCACCCTTGCCGTTTGCTTCTCTTCAGTGGTTTGACAACCAGTCGAGATCATCAGCGCCCCAAACAGCACCATCAGAGCCGGTATCCTTATTGATGTCTTTATCGAGCTTTTCATTTGCAATCCTGTTTGCCTGCGCCGCTGCCGTGGCGCGTTTCTGTGCTTCATCGTAGAGTTGGGATGCCCGAAGGCGCGAACGCCTCTCCTCGGCAAGTTGTGCCTGAAGGGCGGTCTTTTCGGACAGTTCGACGTAACCGGCCCGAGCTGCTGCTGCGGCCTTGGCGGACTCGCTTGCCACCCTGCCCGTTGCAAGCTCGCCGACGATCGGAATGACGCCGATGTAAGGAATGTCGCGAAGGACAGGCATGCCCTCGTAATAGCCGAGCATCCCGAGGAAGATGCAGAGCGGAATGCCGAGGGCGCGAAGGATGGCGACTATTACGGCACTCATTAGAGGCCACTCACGCATAGTTCGGCTTCACCAAGGCGCTGTTTGTCCCCCATCTCACGACGCAGGACCAGGCCATTGACAATGCGACCGCCGGCACGGTTGAACGCCGTCTGTGCTTCACAGGCTTGACGATATTTGCGTGCCGTGGTGAGCCGGGCAGCAGTCGATCGCTTGGCAGCCGAAACACCGAAGTTATAGGCACCGGAAAGCAACGATGCCTGAACCGATACAGGTGCCTCGACATAGCCTTTCACACCGTCGACCAGCGGAAGGTAATAGTCATTGATGACGCGGACCTTCAGCATCGCCAGGCACTCCGCCGGCGTAAAGCTCATGCCGGCCGTGACAGCCTTGCCGTTGATCCGGGTCTCGCCGTAGCAGATATCCCAGATCTTGGCGAAGCTGTCCCAATGGGACTGGAGAACAAGTCCTTCCCACGGAATGATCAGCTTATTGACAGCCAAATCGACAGCAGGCGGGGTGATGCCCTGCTCGATCGCCGTATGAACGCTTGCCGGAGTGATCCGTTCAGGGGAGAAAAACGCCAACCAGCCAGTGGCAGAAGCGGATAAAATAACTGCGGCGATGGCGGCCTTTGCGCGGCTGCTTGACCTGATCTTGTTGATTGGCATCTTCATTACCTTTCAGATTGTTTTGAGCGATGAGGCGGGCAACGAAGGCAGCGGCGACCGCAAAGAGGGTCAGCACGGCAAACAATCGCTGCGGAATTGGGAGAAGGCCGTCGAGCAACGGCAGAGCCGCTTCAATGCCGGACAGCAGACCGGCAAGCAGCATTAGGCGCATCGACCAGGCTTTGCGCAGCACAGATCGCCAGTCGTCTATGAGACGCATGGTCAGTTCCTTTTTGTTGCCATTTTTCTGGAAAAACTACCGAGTGCCGACACCCCCGCGTCGGCAAAGCCTGACAAAGAACTCCACTTCTTTTTCACGCAGGCTGAACGGCCCGATCTGCCGGTTCTTGCGTTTACGGCAGATCGGGCTTTTCTGTCGGCAGAGGGGAACTAATCGACCAGCACTGTGTTAGGCGGCATGTCAGTGAACACAATCGCTGACATTGAGCCTGAAGCCGCCACTTGACCCTTTCATGACGATTCAGGCGAAGCGCCCGGCCGGCTAGTTTTAGCGCTTCTGGTTGGTCGGGCTGCTTCCTACAGGCCGCGTTGAACGCTGCTCTGTTTAAGGTCATTTTCTATTTAGGGATTGTGGTTATGGTGGCGGCGCTGAACGCCCCCAATGTCAGCAGAAGCCCGATTTATCGGTTATTGCGTTTCCGGTAGATCGGGCTTTTTACAGACCGGTAGCAGGCCAATGGCTGTCATCGGCAAAATCGACCGGGATAGGATCGAGGGCCTTTAGCGCCCATGCCGCAGCGTAAACGTCAGACACGAATGCGGAAGATTGCAGAAATAAGTTCACGATCTGCGCAGGCCTTAATTCGTGATCGACGTTATTCCCGTCGCGAAAGACTGTAGTAGTTGTCGTATCGCCCCCCGCGATGCGAAGTTGAGCAACGCTGAGAAGTGCTTGCAGATTTCGAGCGTCCTCATCCCGTCCGGTGACCCGCACGTCGTCAATAGACTTGCCAGCTTCGATACGCCGGTGCCTCTCGGCGTTAACACGTTCACCTGAAATGGCTGGTTTGACTAGCGGCGCGTTAGCCTCCTCAACCATGCTTTCAAGTGTCTGCCCTTCGCGGCCGACGAACAGCCCATCAATCTCATGAAGCCATTGGTTTGCTTCCCCCTCGACAGGGGAAAAATCTTCAATATTGTATGTCATTTTGACCCCTTACACACTGCCGCGCGTGCGGATGAAGACAACCGAAATGCTGATCGAACCGCCCAAGAGGTTCTGGACCTGATAGCGAGTCAGTCCTGGCTCGTAGAAGACGTTCACCGTTCCGGGATTGTTGCCTGCAGTCGTGAAGCCGCCAGTCGTCGTCCCCAATGTAACAACGCCGCCGCCGACAGTAAAAATGGCGACCATGCCGTTGTTCGCCACGTTGACGATGATCACACCAGATCCGTTATTCCATGTCAGTCCCGCACCGTTGGCTAACGTTGCGGCATTGATGGCCTGCAATTGGTAGACCTGTGATCCAGCACCTTGCAAACCCAAAACACCGTTCATAGTATCCCCAGCTCGGTCAACTTTAGCCGCTATCGCCGTCGATTGTGCGGTCGAAACCGGCTTGTTTGCATCGGACGTATTGTCGACATTTCCGAGGCCAATAGAGCCGCGGAGTGTTGTAGCGTTGACATCATCGATCAGGCTTTGGACGAAGGGGGAAAAGCCCAAGGCTGTAAGCTGCGCTGCCGCATCGGCACCCCCCGCTATAGCGCGTCCGGCTGCTGTAAGATCGAACAACGCCGCTGCTGTTCCGCTCGTGAAAAAGATGCCCTTGTTGGCTGCTGGCGTTAACCCAAGCATTGAGCGTGCCCAAGCCTTGAAATCAACCAAATCCATGGTGTTCGCGCCGGTACCGTATGGAAGCTTGTCAGCCGCCATTGTCAGACCGAGAAACGACCGCGCCCATACCTTGAAGTCGACAAGCGCCATGGTGTTCGCGCCGGTGAAATACGGGAGCTTGTCAGCAGCGGCGGTGAGCCCGGAGAACGCCGTCAGGATCGGCTGAGTCAATATCTTACGAACCGCGCCGAGCAGAGCGGAATACCGCGAAGCATCCGCCTGGTAGCGAATCCAATACGACGAACCGGCCGCGAGCGTCGGACCTCGCCAATTGTCCCGCAAGGTGATCGATGTGTCACTGTTGACGCTTTCGATACGGGCGCGTGCATAGCCGTCACTGCCGAAGGTGTCACCGGGCAGAATGCCATATGTCGACCAAAGCGTGCCTACGCCCGTAACGGCTTTGGTGCCGGTCGTGACCGATACCGTGCCGTCTGTGATGTCAGGATTTTCGGCCATCAGTTTGCCTTCCCACCCTTTGACGCGTCAGGCGGCGTCAGCTTGGCAATCTCCTCGCGTACTTCGGCAAGACCGGCTTCAGCTGCTGCAAGCGCTTCGGTCAAAACCTTGACCTGTTCGGCTTCGGTGCGGCGCATCGCCTGGACGCCGAGAACACGCTGGCGATAGAATTCATTGAGTGCCATCGACTCCTCGGCGATATCGGCGATCGTGACTTGGATGTTCTTTTCGGTCATTTGCGAGGACATGGGTTCTCCTTCCCGCGATGAGCGGGTCTGTGCGATATTGAGTGTTGAAGGGCAGTCCCTAGATCAGCGGTTCCACCAGAGGGACGTTAGTTTTACGTTTCTGACATCGGTCAGGCCAGCCGTACCGCCTGGGGATTGAGCAATCCGGTATGTGTTGCTGCCAATGGAATTTTGGCCAAGGAAAAACAGCGTATCGATGATACGAGCCGCGCCAGAGCCGAAGGGGCCGAAGGTCTTGGAAAGCACAACCACGCCGGTCGTGAGATTGGTAACCGTGATCGAAGGACTGCCGCCGCTAGCGTTATAATTGTACGACAAATCAATGTTGAGCTGCATAAGCGAGCGGTTTGAAGCCAGAATATTCAGCGCCCTATCGTAATTGATTTGCCCGCTACCGGGATTGAGGTTGACAGTTGGCGACACGTCACTTTGTGATACGGAATCAATCCCGAGATTTGACGTTCCGACGATCAGCGAGCCGATCACCGCCGAACTGATGTCGACTGCGCCGAGCGTTGCCGAAAGAGCCGCCAAAGTGTTGACCCTTACATCGTCAAGGAACAGCGTGCCGCCGCTGAAGATGAACGGACGGCGTTTCGCCCCCGGCGCGACCATGTAGACGCTGTCAGCGGTAAAGCCTATTTCACTCAACCCGCCCGCAATAGCACTCATGAACATTGCTGCCTGGCTTGGCGCGCCTATTCCCGAGGCCGCAACGCTGAAACCAGCCGTAGACAATGCTCCAGCTTGCGTCGCAACCTGCTCAAACCGGATGATACCGTTAGCGTAGAAGTTGCCAACCCTTGCCTCGTTCACGCTCACCCGATTGGTGACTGCCGTCAATTCCCCGTCGATGGTGCTGACGGAAACCGAGAGCGTGTCGGTGATTGTGGCGAGCGCGCCTAGACCCGTTACCGGATCATTGACTTGCGCGGTCAGTTCAGTGACCCGCAATGCCATTGCAGCCGTTTCGGACGCAATAACTGTAATCGTGTCAGTAAACGACGCAGTGAAGTTGCCGACCGTAGCCGTAATCTCTTTGCGATCTTCGAACGACTGCGCACCGGCCTCGGCAAGCAAGGCTTCAGCCTTTTGGCGTGCTTCAGAGGCGAAGCGCAGCGACTGCCCGATCCATTCCAGCTTGCCGTTGAGGCGAGAGAGAACACCGTCGACCATGCCTGGCAGGTAGATATCGCCTGCGCCGAGAAGAACGTTCGGTGTCGTGACATCGATCAGTCCCGACCATGTGAAGTTCTTGCCGATGTTGGAAACGAAGATTCCGCGAACCAGATAATCCGTATTAGGCGCAAAGACAGCGATAAGCTTGGTCGAATACTGCTCGTCAAGAGGCGCGTCATAAGGCATCTCGCCGTCGAACCAGAGATTGCCGGTATCCTTCTGATAGACCTCTACCCGGATACGGTCGACTCCATCCTGATCGCCAGCATAGAACACCTCGATCGTTGGACGGCGCGGTCCGCTGCCATCATCCAAGGTCGCAGGGAGAGCCTGCCAACCGAACATCGGATGGGAAGGATTGACGATCGGACCGACCGGACCGACCGAAACCGGAACCTGTTCATCAGTCGACCAGTCATAGTCGGACGGATCGATTTCCTTCAGAACCACGAGCTGATTGAAGCTGCGCTCGCCATCGATGCGGACAACAAGGAATTTCTTGTTACTGTAGCCGTTCCGAACCGATGTCCATGACACAACGTCATTCGGCTCTAACGTCCAGGCATCCGGCGGAAGGTAGAACGAATGGACACGGAAGCGCCGATCTTCCTCGATCAGCAGTTTCATCAACCGCTGGACCTGAACCGGAAAAGGAACGGCTTCGAATGTTACGCCCGAGGCGAGCCGACGGTTACCATCTGCTGATTCCAGATCGGTCGAATAACGTGCCGGCGCATCCTTGGTTGCCCATTTCTCCAAAGGTTCCGGATAGGTTGCCTCAATACCGTTATAGGTGGCATCAAGGCCGGGAAACGGCGTGAAGTTCTGACCCTTGGTGACGAGGATATCGTCATCGCTAAACGAATAGACAGCGGCACCAGGCGCGCCGACCAACATCTTGAAGACGCCACCGACCTCGGCGATGCGACCGTTGCAAGCCTTCTTCAGCTTATCAATGACGTCGAGCGGCACCATATCGCAGTTGATCTCGGTACCGCAGCGGAATTGCTTTTCCGAACCGCCACCGGCAAGCGGGATCAGCCGGTCGCATTCATTCGCCGCAACCATCCAGTTCGAAGCGGGCAAGCGAAAGGCCGGAAGGTTCTGACCGCCATAAATCCATTCGGTGCCGTAATAGACGCCGCGGATGATATTATAGATCAGCACGACAGGATTATCAGAAGGTTCCCATGTCGCGCGATTGTCCCAACGGTGCGCGCCTGATCCGCCAGCCGACGAATCCTTGCGAACGTCATACCAAGCGGTGACGGGAGCTTCACAAAGGTATGTCGGCTGGTTCGGGAACAGCTCCTGATTGAGGCGAGCCGTCGCGATGAAATAAGGGCAGCCGCGGCCGATCATCGTTGATTTGTAGGGCCGATCGGGATCCGTGCTGAACTTCGCCAGCAGGAAGGTATCGGCCGCTGTTTGCGTGCCGTCGTAATACTTGAACCAGAGATAATCCTTGCCGTCCTTGCGGAACTCAAGAACAGGATAGCCCTGCTCGACCGGCGTTTCACCCCAGAGGACAGTAACTTTTTGGTCGACAACCCAGAACGCGGGCTGACCAGGCGCGGGAATATTCCCGATCTCAACGACATCGGTCAGGTACGCGTTCGGCGTCTTGCCGTCCTTGCCCCAAGCGCCGATATATTTGCGCTTGCCAGAGGTCGCGGTTGTCCCGGCAGTGAACGACATCGGCTTGTCGTCGCCCATCTGGACCGTAAGCTTCACGCCTTGGGTCTGTGCTGCCTGTTCCTGTTCGCCGAACAGCGCCTGTGAGAGCAGCGAGACGCCATAAGCTATCCCGGCGCCGATCAGGTAGGTAACGACCGCCCCTGCCGTCGTGGCCGCGAATGCGGCGCCGAACAAGGCAATCGTGATCGGCTCCGCATGGGCGAGCGAAAGCCCCGCCAACATGAACCATGCAGCGGTCAGGAAAATACCAATGCTTTTCATTATCCGACCTTGAAGGCTCTCTTGGCTTTGAGCAGATCCATAGTTCCGACCCCTTCGGGGCGAAGCACGAACACGCGCTCACCATTGACGACGCCGAGCGCGAATCCGAACGGGCTATCCATTTCATAGGCGACGATGTCGCCGAGGCTGGCTTCAGACGGATGTATCTCCGGCAGGAACGAAGCGACCAGGTCGGCAAGGTTGTCGAACCCTGCCTTTTTCATGACCTTGAGAGCGCCCTCCGCCGTCTTGTACTTGCCCTGATATTTGACTGTCAGGTCTTCGCCAGTGATGGCATAGACCAGCCGACCGGCAAGACCCGGCCCGCAATCATGCTGTTCAGCCCAATCGAACGGAACGAACTTGATCTCATCGATGGCCGCCTCGAAACGTGAACGCCAATTCGGCAGACGGGTAAGTTCTGTCATGACGCCTTTTGCCCCCATGGTACGTTCCACGATGACAATGTGCTCGAATAGAGCCCCCACTCGTCACCACTGCGCCGCTTCTGACCTTCGAACGAACTCTTGCTCGGATTGGTACGACTCAACATACTGATCGCGTCCGAGTTCAATTCGAGTTGGATCGAACCTTCATCGCCGACGGCCGGCGTATCGAACGGATTGCCGTTGACCTCGCCCATGAAGACGACTTCCGGGTTAGCCGATGCGATCTTAGTCAAAGGGTCGAGTGTGACTTCGTATATGTCCGCCTTGGCGAGCCTCAGATCGTACTCGCGCGCGATCTCCTGAACCGCTATGGCGATTTGAGACAGATCGACGGTCACGGTCTGGATGGTCAGATCAGAGACGCGGGGAATAGGCCCGATGTTGAGGTTCTGCGCACCGATGAAATCGTGATTGACGATCACGCCGGTATTGCGATCGGGAACGCCGATCGTGATTACATCGTCGCCAGACCAGAAGCCGCGATCGAAGGGCAGACCCGTCGACCGACTGATCGCTTCAACCAGGATGAACTGGCGAGGAACCAAGCCCTTATCGCGAGCAGCCGCAAGCGCAGCCGCCATTTCAGCGCTGATGTCTTTCATTATCGCTTCTCGATCACTTTAAAACCGGCGCCCGAGGTCAAGAGCCCTGCCCCTGATCCTGGGTTCGATGTGCCCGGCGAGATGAAAACCTTGCAGGCAGGCTTTGCTAGCGTCACGACATCGTTGATGGCAACGCCGGTCGGTGCATTCGGAAACACCTCGAATGAAGGGGTTATGCCGCCACCGCTTGCCGTCACGATATCGTCGGACACCTCGAGGAAGGCATTGCGGACAGGTGACGTCGCATAGGCGATCTGCAGCTTGTCGGCGAGGGTCAGAACATATCCCGCCGGCAACCCCTTCAGGCTGATCGTGCGCCCGCCGGTACCGACGCTGTTGATCCGAACAGCCGATGCGCCAAGGATCGAACCATCGGGATCCGCTTGCGGGTATTTCGACAACGGATCGTAGAGGAAGAATAGTTCCTGCGCGCCATGCAGTTTGCGAACACGCGCCGCTATCTGCTTCAAATCGTTGCTATCGCCGATGTTCAGTTTGACATCGCCGGTCCAGAGCGGCGGAGCAAGTTCGGCCTGCCAGACACGCCCGTCGCCGGTACCGGACAATTCATCATTGCGCTGAATATCCCAGGTGACGGACTCGATATCGAGCCTATCCGCCAAGACGGAAAGTGCATATGGATAGGTGATTGTCATGAACGGGCCTTCAATGGTCGCATCGGGTGAGGACGAGACGTGAGAAAGTTTGCAATTGGTTGCTTGGTACTTGGTATTTCGGGTTGTGCGATTACTGTTCCGCCAGGCACGACTGACCCTGCAAAATTTCCTGCCGAAAGTGTTCAGAAGGCCGCGACCGTCAGTTTGGTAGAGATCAAACCGGATGGATCTCAATATCTTGGGCCAGTTCAAGCAACATCGTGTCAGCGTTATCAGTGGGAACCTGAACCAACTAACGAGATAGCACTGATGATGATGAAAGTTGCAGCGGCGAACAAGGGAGCCAATACGGTGACATCTGTCACATACACACGTTCCAACATCAACCTAGCGCAGAACTGCTATAACAACATTACAGCCAAGGGGTTGGCCTTTAGAACAAACTAATTAACCTCTCTTCCGAGGTGCCATTTTGATTTCATTCAGCCGGTCGGGCAGTTCCCGCTTGCTAAACGTTTTCACGCGCACGTCTGCCTGTTGAGCCCCGGCTTCTGATCCGGCCTGTCTGGCGATGACAGCGAGCTTGCCGTCATCATCGACCGAGACGCGAACATCGAGAGGGAGAGGTGCATTGCTGTTGGCGCCGCCATTGGAAGCGACACCCAACCGGCCCGAGCTGTCACGCTTGAGCGGCATGATCGCTTCCGGGCCCGCCTCGCCCATCATTCCGGTACCTTTGGCAAAGCGGAACTTGGTCGGGCTGCTGACAACAGAGTTGGTGAAGGCGCCGCCATTGGCGAAACGCTGAACACCGCCGACGTATGCGCCACCATTCGCCATGCGAAGTCCTGCCCATGGATCAGATGCCGCAGAAGAAGCGCCCCCGCCGAATATCTTGGTGAAGATGCCGAGAATACCGCCGCCGATGCCGCCGAGGCTTCCACCTGCCTTGTTGACGCTGAACAGGGCGTTGACGAGATCATCCTGCAGCTTGTCAACGATCTTATCTAGAACGTTCACCGCGGCATTGCCAAACGACTTGAAGAAGCCCTCGCCGCTCTGCAGACCAGACCGGAGATCGGACAGAAAGCCGCCGGTCGCTTCCTTGGCGAAGTCGAGTGCTTCCTTTGCCTTCTTGGTTGCTGCCTCGATCGAGGCCATCTGACCGGCAAGCCCGGACAACTCGGTTTTTTGAGCCGCGGTAAGGGTGATGCCCTTCTGCTGTGCCTGGTTGAGCAGATCAGTCTCGTAGCGCAGTTTCGCCGAAGCTTCCTCGGTTAGTCCTATGGCAGCCTGTTCGGCCTTCAGCGAGGCAATACGGCGTTCCGCGCCCTTGACGATGTCGTCATATTTCTCGGCTTCGGTCTTGCCACCCTTCTTTTTCTTCGACTTATCATCGACAGACAGCAGATCCTTTGCCATCTCCTTGAGCTTGGCAGATGCCGCCGATGCGCCCTTGGCAATGGCTGAACCGAAGTTCCCGACGTAATCGGTGCCTTGAGCGGATTTCATCGCATCAGCGATACCGGCATTGACCGAGTCCGCGGCGCCAGCATAGGGGTTGTCGATGCCACCGAATGAAACCTGTCCGATGTCTTTGAAGGAACCGATATCGACGCCAAGCTCTGAAGCCAACCCGCCGACACTGTTGTAGAGCCCGCCGATATAGGTATTCATCAGCTTGACGACGGAATTGATCATGGATTCAACGCCTTTGATCGTGGCGTTGACGGTCTGGTAGACGATATCGCCGATCGCCGCTGGCAACTGCTTCCAGGTCGCTTTGATGCCCTGATAGGCGCCGACAAACGTTGCGATAAGCGCGTTCACGCCATCTTTCGCAGACTTGACGATATCGAAGCCGAATATCTGAGCAAGTTCATCGCGGAAGATGTTCGCCGCTGCTACGGCAAGGGTAATGCCTAGAATAAAGGCAAGACCGGGATTGGCAGCGGCCATGGCGCTGGCAGCGATGACGGCAGCAACAGCAACCCGCCCGAGTAGTGCAATGACCTGAACGATGCCGCCGATGATCGCAGGCGCGTAGAGCAAGGCAAGCGCAGCGGCAGCACCTATTGCATAGGGTGCTATGACCTGAAGGGAGTCGGCAAGCCCGACGAGAGCAGCGGCCCCGAGCTTTGTCCAGTTGACCATCTGCAACCCGGCAGCGACCGCCGCAACCAATCCGATGGTCGCGAGGCTGACCGGAGAGATGATCGACAGAAAAGCGGAGCCGAGGTTCTTAACGGCTCCGGCTGCACCCATCGGACCGAGTACGGCACCGATCTGCGTACCTTGCTGAAGCGCGATCTGAAGCGGGTTCATCGACATTGCGGCCGAAACGCCGATATCCTGAAACTGCGCGGCAAGGTTCGCAACGTTATGGTTCGCACCGACAAGCTGGCGACCGCTGGCACTGACAGCCGTGGCATGTGCCTTCATTGCGCCTGATGCACGCGTTGCTGCGGCAGCTTCGGCATTGAGAGCGGTAGCATGGGAATTGGCAGCCTGAGACGCCATCGCGCCCGCCTTGCTTGAAACCGGACCGATGGATTCGGTAGCCGCTTCGGCACGTTTAGCAGCACCGGTGAGCCGATCGAGGGCCTTTGCGGTCTGATCGACACCGGATGCTTTGGCCTCGACGCCGAGTGATGCGATATCTGGCATGACTATCCCTTATTGCGCTCTACGACGCGCCGGTTGGCTGCCGCGCCCCTGATCCGAAGCTTGGCTTCCTGTACGTCTGCCGGTGTCGCCTGGCCTTCATTCGCCTCGGGCTTGCCGGTCTTGTTGATGACTGCCAGGACCGCTTGATCCATGCGGCGGATGACCGACAATTCCCATGGATCGATGAGAGCGCCTGTCATCCGGCAGAATGCCTCGACCTCGAGGAAACTGATCGGATTGGCGTTGAAGCCGGTTTCGCGGGAATTGTGGAGTTGAACGAACCAATCCCAGATGTAATCGGTATATTCCGGCGTCTCGGGGATCAGGTCATTCTTGCGGCGCGGGGTGAAATGCGCCCTCGCGAAGCCGATCAGCTCTTCGGCGAGGGCTTCACGAAATGCGCGTCTTCATCCGCGGCTTTGTCGATCTGTTCGGAGATGAAGAAGTAGTCCGGGTTGGAAATGACCTTCAATACGCTCTCCGGCGTGCATTCGACTAGCTTTCCGCCGTTCGTCAGGTTCCACGAGATCACCGAAGCGGCAACGATTTCATTGGTCTTCTCTTCGATCTCTTCGACCGTGCCGACCTTCTTCGGGTTCTTCTTGCCCTCGCGAATGGCAGCATTGGCAAGGCGGCGCTGAACGCGCTTCACCCGTTCCGACCGGTAGGATGCGACCTTGATCACAAGGCCCGTTTTCTCGCCGGTGGAAGGATGCAGGATATCGAGGTCAAAGCCTTCTTCAAGCTTCGCGGCAATACCGTCAAATTGTGAAAGTTCGAATGTCATTTAGAATACTCCGGGGAAGGATGGCCGGCTGTCAGACCGGCCGTTGAGGCTTATGGGAGGAGCGCGGTATCGACGGTGAGGATCGGCGTGGAGATGCCGACATTGAAGGTGCGGCGCAGCACGTTGTCGCCGGTCCCGATGTTCTTGCGAGCCGACATGACCAGACCGCGGAAGTAATCCACGCTGTTCTCATAGAGTTCGCTCGGTGCGTCCTCGTATTCGATCTTGAAGTTGTGCTGGAACTTCGTCTTCTCGGCCGCGCGCATTGCAACCTGGCCGGGATCGAGAGGGTCATCGCCGACAACCATGGCAATGGTACCGGCATCGCGCGCGCCCTTGAGATGGCGAACGCGGCTGTCGCCCAAAGACTGGAACGTCACATCGGCAGATTCATCACCGACTTCGCCGCCGTCTTCGACTTCCTTGATCTCGACCCATGTCAGGGCCTCGAAAGCAGCGATAGCAGCCGCGTCCGATGCATAGCTGATGGCGGTTGTCCCGCCGATGAAATATTTCGCACCTGTTGCCGTGGTGATGGCCATGGGTATTTCCTTTCATGAAAACCCCGGAACGGGGCGGGTTAGACCGGAGTGTCCGGGTTTCAGTTAAAGCTTCGATAGAGGATGGTGACCGGAACGTTCACCTTGTCAGGCTCGATCATGGGAGCGCCGACAGAGGGTTTCGAATAGACCTTCAGCTTGACGCCGGATCCGTAGAGGATCGTTCCCTTGGCGAAGTGTGCAGCGACAAGCCCGGCCGTATTCGTTGGCTTGATGACGCCCTGCCCGACCGGATAAATTGCCATAACCTGAAGGATGCCTTGATGCCGTGCCTTTGCATCATTCGCCAGGCCGAGATTATCGGTCCGGTTGGGAATGAAACCCGCCTTGAGATAGGCAGCGTTCGCCGGAGGCGTGAATGCCAAGCCGGGATAGGAGACAGGCAAAACCGGCGACAGTACCAATGAGGTAAGCCGCGCGAACAGCATCTCGGCGATTGTGGCTTCAACAGTTGCGGCCATCATGATAATCCTTCCGGCAATGGCCGATAAACTGAATGATGAGCAAACCTACGACCGGTTGTATGCTGCCCTCATCGCCCTTGGCGGAGAGGAAGGTCAAACCGTTCGCGGCGATACAAGCCTGAAGGCTGCCAGACAGGCCTTGGTCCTTCTGCAGATGGGTTTGCTCAAGGCGATGGATGACGACAGCGACAGGAACGTAGCTATTAAAGCCCCAGGCGACGTTTGAGTTCGTTAGCCTTCGCCTCAACAATGACATCCCAACGCTGAACGGCTGACCGGACAAACGCATCCGGCGCCTGACCGTTCACCCCGTATTCGCGATGAGCGGCATAAGCAGCGGTGTAGCCGATATAGAGCGTGTCATTGACATCAGCGCCAAGGATCACCGCCTCGATCGATCCTTCGTCATATGCATATTTCTGACCGTCGCCCGGCTTCTTGTTCGAACTGATCGCAGGCATTGAAGCCGTTGAGGCCATCAGCGATGCTCTCAAGAACCCGGTATCAACCCGCATCCGTCCCCCGGCACCGATCGGTGTTTGCATCTCGGAAACAATCTCTTGCACCGATTCTTTGAACACGGCTTCCACCGCGCCGGGGATCTTCTCGGCAAAGGCTGCGACCTGCGCGCTGAACGATAGCTTTGCCATTATGCAGCCCTGAACCTTTCAACGATCGAAGCGAAGTAATCGACCTTGTATTCCAGATGACAGCGGCAGCCCGATATCTCGCTGACCGGTGCCAGCGGATCGCCGGGATAGCGAAGAACGGCACCGGACACGCTTTGAAACACACCGTCGATCTCGGCTGCCTTTCCGTTCAATACCCGATGGGTGTGGCGTACCCGACCGTCACCGGCCGAGCGCCAAATCTTCTTGACGTCGGAAGCAGCGACCTTACCGTTATCGATCTGCTGGCGCATCGCATTCTGTCGAGCCGTGCCAAGCGCTGTCATGGTTTCGGTACGGGCAAGCATTTCGCCGCGAAGTTGAAGCAGGCGATCGGAATAACGGCCGGCGATCCGTGCCACCGTCTCGGCGAGGATCGGCTTGCCTTCCTTGATCGCCTTCAACACGGTAGCGTCGAAGCGCTTGTCCCGGCGCTGCCTCGTCAGGTAGTTGCGCAGAAGCGCGCTATCACCCGAAAGCAGCTCTTGGCGCGCCGAGGTGACAAAACGCTCCTGCGGCGACGTGAGCCCGATTATGCCGCCCTCGCGCCTACCAGATACCCTGTTGATCCGGCCAACCACGTCGAGCGCAGTCGATCGAGGATTTCTGCCTTGCGAAAGGCCGGTCTCAAGTGCCTGGCGGATCGCGACACGCTGATCATCAACGATCCGGGTCACAAGTTGCGCCGAATGATCGCGAAGGAATGCTTCACCCTCCGGATTGCGTACACCGAAGCGGAAGATCACACGATTGCCTTCAGGGTCTTTCAGTTTCGGCAGGTTCTCGACCAGCCTGATTCCGCCCGAGTTGTAGGCTTCGGCAAGTGCCAGTTCCAACGCGGAGAATGCATCCCTATCAAGTTGGATTGCCTCGATCGCGCCGGCTACGTCGCCTTTCTCCAGGCGCTCGACCACGATCCGAAGAGTGATCTGCGATTTGATCGCGTCGATGCCCTGAAAGAAGGCTTCGGCGAGAGCTGCATCGTACTTGTCGAGCAACTGTTCAAAGATACTCCGATTACTGGCCATAGACAGAACTTCTCACGGGTTGAATGCACTTGAGCATTGGCAATTCTCGCCCAATTAAATATCCTTGTCGTCTGCGGGATGGCACACTGACTGCCACCAAGTGTGAGGGGCATCCATGTACGACAGGGAAACGATCAAAGGGCACACTGAGGGATATCATGTTGGTGCCATATTCGAGCTCAGCAACGGCCAGGTTTGGCAGCAGACCAGCGACGAATACGAATACATCTATCAGTTCATGCCTGATGTTTTGCTCGACGTTTCCGGCTTCATCGGGCGACTAAGAATCAATGACATGAACGATTGGGTCAGCGTTAAGCGCATCCGTTGAATTCCACGTTCGCGTTCCGGAGTGGCTTGAACTTCTCGCGGACTGAAGGCGCTGGAGCATAAATGTCCTCTCGACTTGTAACTGGACTTTCGGTTTGTTACTCAACCCGAAAACAGAGGAATGAAATGACGACTTTTACGGAGACCTTTGTACACTTCAGCGATCAACCAACAGGGCGATTTTGCACCGTCACAATGAACGCACTTAAGCTTCCCGTTGCAAAGGTGATCTTTATAGATCCGCCAGTGCCAGATGAAACGGAGGCCGATGAACGAGCCCGAGTACTGGAAATTGCTAAATCCTTGTTCAGCGAAGCAGCATCGAGCCTTTAGGCCCTCACGAAAAGCTTGTGGTAAACAATGGTGTCGGTCGGCTGTAGCGGCGCCACCTTTACGATAGTGTATGACTTGCCGTTGAACACTAGCCTATCAGTCGTGGTTGGCTCTATGGCAAGGCCCTTGGCGGCAACATAGGCGGTGCGATCTGTCGATTTCACGAGAGTGCCGTCGACGTCCTTCAACTCGATGGCCAATATCGCCGCGGTGCATGGCGTCTTCTGAACCGTCGGCTCACCCGGATCATAGACAGGACCGCCGCCGGGAACGTCGCGCCATATCTCGCCGGCGGAGCCGAACTTGTCGAGCAGGCGCAGCGCAGTCGTTTGCTCGCGGGCATAATCGAACTTTGCCATCTCAGCAGCCTATCGACCTGATCAACAGGCAAGGAGCGTTGAGATTGCGCAGATAAGGCGCGAGCATGCCGTCGACGGTCGAGATCAGGGGTGTGATGAATGTCGCTGTCCCATCCGATTGAGCATTGGAGTACTGAACTTCGAGCTCTCCGACCTTCTCGCGCACAATGCCGGTGGAAGCCGATCCGGTAACAACAAGACTGCCCGGATTGGTTGCGTCTGCAAAGGCGGCAAAGAACGAAGCATAGATGACCGCCAGCGGCACGACGTCGGAAGGAATGGCTGTTCCCCTGAGAGAAGCGCCGACGCGCGGCCATGCCCTCTCCTGATCGAAGGAAGCCACAACGCCGATGAACCTATCTCCATAAACAGCGTCGATGTACTGGCTGCCACGCTGGCGCAGCACTTCGGGTGCGGGAGCATCTTCCGGAAGAGTGTAGCCGTTATCGGTCAGCCATGTGGCGAACTGTTCGTTCGAGCCGTATCCAGCCATGTTGCAACTCTCCGGTGAAATGAGGTGCCCGACAGATTACCGCCGGGCAGATGGTTATTCGGCCAGTTTGGCGTCAACCAGTTCTTTGAGCTTTTCAGTCGTGACGTTCCGGGCATATTCGATGCCGAGTTCATCAGCCTGGGCTTTGAGCGCTTCGCGATCGAGGTCGCCGGGAACACCGCCGGCGGCAGGGTTTGTTACAGCGGTCTTGCCTTCGGTCAGGCCGGAAATGATTTCGTAGCGACCGACCCAATCTGTTGGTTCTTCCTTGACGGTCAGCACGGTACCGATGGCAATCTCGCCGTCGACACCGTAAATCCCGCCTTTTGTGATCTTGATCTTCATGTGCTTATCTCCAAGCAACGAGGGGAGGATGCCCCGCCCGGAGGCGAGGCTGGCCGGTTACACGTCTGTCGAGTAGAAGACGCCGGACTTGCCGTTGTAGTCAGCCCGGATTTCGATGCCCATCGCGCCCATGACAAGGAACTGGTAGTTGTCAGTGGGGTTCTGGCGGGTCTTGGCAGTCGTATTGACAGCCATGCCGACGAGCGGACGGATGAACTCAGCGCTCGGCACGAAGCCGAAGAACTGATTGCCCGTAAGCTCGTACGAGACCTCGATCTTGTTGATACGCCGATTGGTGAGCAGGTAGCTCATCAGCGTGCCGCCCTTGAAGCCGGAAGAACCGGAGTAGGAGCGATCGAAGTTCCGCCCGATTTCCGGCGAGACGTAGAGATTGACCTTGCCGGTGATCAGGTTGGCATCGAGCATCGCACCCAAGGTCTGGGAGAAGAATGCATCGATCGCATCCGAAGTGGTGGCGGAAGAGTCGAGATCGATGTTCGCACCGCCTGTCGGCCCGAGGTTGATGACCTTGGACAGAGGGGAAGTACGAATGCCGTAAGCGGTGTACCCGCCGACAACAATGGTTGCATCGCCATTCAGGGCGTACAGAGCCATGTCGCGGCGGATCTTCGCAGTGTGTGCTTCTTGATCATCCGACAATGCGTCGAAGTTTTCAGACTGCAGCGTGTTCCACTCGCGCCATTCACGACCGTATGCAGTCGAGAAGATCGGCACGGGGTTACCGCGATAATCATAGACGACCTTGTCGAGTGGCACCGGCACCTGACCGGACATCGAGCGCGTGACCGAACCTGCATCCGAAGATACGCGGTTCAGGTGAACGAGCTTGCCGATGTTGACCGCCTTTGCAAGCGGCATAAGGTCAGCCATCCATGCCTGGCCTTCGTCGGCGCGCATGACGCGGCGAGTGATGCCATCAAGTTCAAGCCAAGCGTCACGGGGAAGGACTGCCGCGGCGTTGCCGAGCATTTCCCGCATCAGATTGGCGTGAACTTCTTCGGTCCGGTGGAAGTGTTCACGTTCCACCGAGAGCTCGCCCCACCAAGCCGCGTGCGGCCGGGAGTTGGCGACTAGCTGAGAATCAAAGTAGCGCATTGTCGGGCTCTCCTTACGCCGATGCCAGATTGCCCTTGGCCACGCGAGCGCGGACAAGCTGATCTGATCCAGATGTGTTGTTGTAGGCTTCCTCGGCAAAGGCGATGATGCGGTTGCCGGTTGTGGCCAGGACGAACTTGCCCGATGCGTTCGTGGTCAACGCGGCGCCGCGAGCGACGTTGGTTGCCGTCGGAACGCGCACGTTGAAGAACTGCTCATCGAGCATTTCCATGCCAATGACACGGTCACCGGCTGCCCATGCATCGTCAACACCCTTCATTGTCAGGTAGTTATCCTGAGCAATGTAGATCCTGAGGTTGCTGGCGGCGCCGGCCTGGGCGAAGTTCGCACCGGAGTCGACCAGAGCAGTGCCGGGCAGGACAGCAGCAGCGCAGATACGCTCCTGCACCTGGGGCGTGGCTTCCGTAAACGGGCCAGCATAGATTTTGTTATAGCGTGCCATGATTACTTGTCTCCTTCCGGAAGCTTGAATGCAGGCTTGTCAGCGTTGCCGGTAAAGGCACCGTTGAGCGGAGCGGCCTTGCCCGGAGTGGCCTTCTCCGCCAGCTTGCGCGCGGCGTTGAGGGTCAGTTCCTTGGCGCTATCCTCATCGAGGATGTTGGCTTTGACGATCTTCTCGACCAAGCCAGCCAGTTCGGCGTCATCTTTCGCCTTCTGGTTGTTCTGGATCGTGGCCAAATTGTCAGTCAGCGGCTTGACCGCAGTCTGGACAGCGTTGGCGATCGTCTCACCGATCTTGTCGAGTCCTTCCGAGAGGGTATTAACCTTCGCGGAAAGCTCATCGAACTGTTCTTTCGACACAGTCATGTCTGCTTCCTTTCTGTTTGCAACGGGTTCCCGCTCGGAGCTGATCGCCTCGATTATTGCGGACTTCATTCGCTCCCAGACGCTTAGATTATCCTTGCGCCGGAGTGCTTCGACCAAGCGGGTTCCCGCCCAATCGATCTCTTGGTCAATATCGCTGAGCGATGAATTGATGACCGCGATCTCTTCTTTCTCGCCCTTCGAGTTGACCATCATGCCGACGCCCTGTTCAGGGGTAGCAGCGCCCTTCTCGTTGAGGAGGATTGCGTCATGGTCGAACACAAGGTCACGAGCGATATGTGAATAGGAAACGTCGCCGTTTGCCGCCTCAAGCTGGGCCAGAAGGCCGGTCGAGGTGTGGACAGGCTCACCCTTGTCAATGGCAGACAGCACCGCCTTGCCGCCCTCGGAGCGGTTGGCAATCTCGACGTCGATCACCTTGTCGAGGAACACGCGGCCATTCTCGCGTCGCACGTTCTCATTCCATGCCCCGATCCATCCGAGGTTGATGCCCTCGGGGTCGCTGGCCGAGAGGAATACACCGTTGACCATGGGATGACCAAGCGGCGCCGGCGTACGATCGAGGGTGGCAAAGCTCTTCTCGATCTCGTCAGCCGGATACATGATGTCGTTCATCACGACGTTGTCAGGAAGCGTGGCACTCGGGACGATGACCACATCACGGCCGTTGCGCTTTTCCTTGCGGATCGCCGCCGAATTGGCCAGCGACCGGATGTTGATCCGAACAGTTCATAGCGTCTCTTTCTTCGGTGCTGGCTTGCCAGGCAGCGGCGGAGTGGTTGCCGCGGTGCTGTCCTCTTCGGTTGGATCGTCGCGGTACTTCTCCTCATCGGAAAGCGGTTCCATGTCGACGGTCGCGCGGATTTCTTCGGGCGTGAACACGAGTTCCCCGCCGTCCTTCATCTTCTGGTTGGTGTCGGCCATCTTCACCGCCCGTTCGATTTTCTCGGCCATCGAGCTCTCGGTCAGATCGGTCCAGTCGATATGCCAGTCTTGTTCAGGCAGGATCCGGAAGCGTTCCAGCCGATTGATCAGTTCCATGGTGTTCGGAATGACCTGATTGTTCCGGCGGGACATATTGGTCTGTGCCCATTCATCGGCATCTTCCGTGCTGGCACGCTCTCCGGACTGTGACCCGACGAGGATCTTCAGAGGAATTGGCACCGACGCGGCAAAGGACTGCAGCGCTATGGCGAAGAAATGTTCGGGTGAAGGCAGAGTGATGCCGAGCGTCTTGGCTTCCATGCCCTGAAGCATGAGCAGCTTGTCGAATCCCTTCTGCCAGTCACCGACCTGCTCATCCATGCGATCGGCGATCTCATCGAGCGGGACACCCATCGCCTTGGCCATATCCTCAAGCCGAGCTTCCTTGTCGATCTGCAGGACAGGTGACGACTTGGCGTTCTTCCAGAACCCCTCGCCGCCGGCACCGCTGATCTTCTCCAACGTCATCAGATCGTTGTAGCCGGGCTCAAGCAGAGACCGGTTATGGACAGTCCCATCCTTTGACCAGATGATCACTCGATCGGGATGCAACTGGAATTGGCGCTGAACCTTCTGCGATGGATCGACAGAGGATTCGCTGAACTGGAACATCTTGGGATGGCCGTAGTTCTCGGACCGCTCGTCGGTATCCCATTCGGAGACCTGCAATTGGCCTTCCCATGCCGGGATAAGCTCGACCAGTCCCAACGGACCGCCGGGCACGGTATCAACCGGCTCCTGAAAGGTCTTGCTGTCGGCAAGACGGAGGATCACACCGGAGTATCCGCCAACGAGGGAACGGCGATCAGCCTCGGCAAGGTGCTGCCATAGCCGGAGATCGCTGAACCGCGTCCGGATATCCTTTTCCAGCTTGGTCTCTTTGGTGTCCTTGCCCTCGCTGCCGTCACGTTCCTTTTCGAGCAGGAAGGGCATGTCCTGCCAAGTCTTGAGGATCGTCTTCTCTACGCCGGCATGAGCGATGCCGTTGCGCATATACATGTCGTAGAGCTGCTTGAAGTTGAGATCGGTCGGATAACCGAAGTCAGCGTAATGGTTGTGTTTCACCTGGGCGAAGAAGCCCGGAAACATCACGTCCATGCGCCGCGCCACCGCGTTGGTAACCCTTGTGATAGCGTTCATGTACGGTGTCTCTTCTTCAGGATCATGGCGACGGTTTCGGTTTCACCGAGCATCAGTTCGGTTAGGGCCCATACGAGAGCGTCGGCGCGGTCGGGTGACCCCTCGCCTACAAACCCCTCGGGCGCGATCTGGCACATCTGATCTTCCAACTCAGGGAACGATCCGACGTGAGAGACCCGGCCTTGTTCGTAGAGTGCGGCGACAGGTTCAGCCCGAGCGACCTTGCCGCGGCTTGCTGTCACTTCCTTGTAAGGAACCCGGTCATCAGTGGTTCGAATGACATGCTCGACCATGGCGCCGCCGAAGTTGCGTTCAGCCACGATCTTGTCAGCCTCGAATTCCTTGTAGGCTTCGACTGCTCGGCGTCCCCATCCTGCAGGTGACAGTTTGCAGGTCCGATCGGAGAGAACATAAGCCCGTCCGTCTACGCCCTTGCCAGCGATCACAATGCCGATGTCGTCGCCGTCATCCCCCGTACCTTTGGTGCCGGAAGGATCGACTGCAACAACGATGCGCTGCATGTCAGGGGCAGCCCTGACCCGCTTCTTGTCGATCTCGTCTCGGCTCCATAGGGCGCCGGGCAGATCGTCAAGGATCTCGGCATTGAGCTCCTGGCGGCCGAGACGCGTACCTTCGTACTTCTCCTTGACCGTCTTCAGGAACTTCGGAGCGAGATTGCCCGCATTGTCGAAGGTCGAGCCACGCGTGATGACCGTTGTCGGGTCTTTCGCTATCTCCTTGACGAGCGGCAAAGGCTTTGGTGTCGTGGTGATGATGGTGCGCGGGTCATTCCCCAGGCGCAGCCCGAACATCGCCATGTCCCATGTTTCGCGCAGATACTTCCACGCCGCCAGCTCATCGCACCACATGGCCTCATGCTGCGGTCCGCGAAGGCGTTCAGGCTCTTCGGCCGAGAACAGTGTCGCCACCGCCCCGTTCGCCCATGTCACCCGTCGTTTCGATGGCTCATAGGATGGTCGACCAAGCATATCGCCTGATATCGATCGATCCCCTGCCCAACAGACAGAGAGCAGACCGCTTTCACCCTCGACCATGACGTCACGGGCATCGGATGCGGTAGGAGCGACAAGAGCGACACGCTTGCGCCCCGCCTTGATCTGCTCGCGAACCCACTCAGCGCCGGTCCTGGTCTTGCCGAAGCCACGCCCGGCCAATACGAGCCATGTCTGCCAGTCACCCGACGGAGCTATCTGGTTGTCGCGGGCGAAGAACCTCCAGTCATGGATGAGATCGAGACAGTCCTTTTCACTCAGGCTTGCCAGAACCGCCTGTCGTTGAAGTGGTGGAAGCGAGGCGAGAGACGATATGTTGAAGCTTTGATTTCGCATCCGTCACCGTGATATCCCCCGAGATGTCTGCCTCGATCTTGTCTGTGAACAATTTGTGGTATTTGCCGAGCAGTCCCCATGCCGACACACGAGCCCCGTGGGAGGCGCCTTCCCCCTCACGGGTAGCCTCAAGGTAGAGGCCGTCGAGAACGTCCTGCGCCGTTATCTCGGCTTTCTTGACCCGCTTTTGCGCGCCTTCGGCTATCGCAGCGGCAATACCAACATTTACCAACATGCGCGGACCGGCTTTGTTTGCCGTCTTTGCGCTGTAACCGGCCCTGATTGCAGCCTGGGTCGCGTTGAGATCGATCAGATACTCAGCGACGAAACGCTCTTGTTTGGTGTTGAGGGGCACGATTGATCCGGTTAGTTTGAATTCAGTTGTCACCGCTATCCACTGATGATCGCTGGCAGTACTTTTGTCGGCATTGCATCCGCTGGCACACTTGTGAGATATTCGTCTCAACCCAGGCCCCCGAAGGATCTCCGTTTGGACGACGGGACCACCCGGCGGGATACCCTGGCGCCCGTACTGGCCCCTCCTTCACCGGCTCACCGCCGACAAGTAGGATGGATACCCAGAGTCCGACGGGATCTACTGACCGCGGTTTCGAAACGCGGAATGTGGGCCGATGCACTCATGAACGGCGGCTTATCCGTTCGATGGGCATGTTTCACGAAACCTTATGGTCTCGTGGCCACGACGACCGAGGGCTATTCCAATGTGGAAGAAAACCACGGTTCGAATAACGATAACGATCAATCTGGCACCTTGCCTCTTAGGCATCGCCGCCATTTTGAAAGTACTGCTTTAACGCAGGAACGCCGGGAGCAATCTCGGCGTTTTCGTTTTCTGTCTCGCTTACCCATTTCACCGGGTCAAATGACAAGCCCCTTGCGGCCCCGGTTTCCGGCGATCCGGCACGAATGAAAGTCTGTATCCTGTCGCGAGTTGGGCAGGTCGGAATGTCGCCGCAAACCGTTATCGGTATAAGTCGTTGATGCGAGCCTTGTTGAAGTAAAGCTTGCCCTCGACAAATACGAAAGGCTGCACCGGCATGATTGCTTCCGGTCCGCACTCGCCGACAACTGCCTTGATCTCTCGACCAGTCGTGCCAGCCAATTTCACCGGGTCCGCCGGTCGTGGCAGTGCCGCCGCTACGCCAGCGATGGGAGCAAGGCCGATGAATGCGAGGAGTGAGCGCCGGTTCATGAAACCCATCCCCTGATTAGATTGACGAGCCATACAGTTTGCGGCTCTCTGAGCTGGTAAGCAGCCCAATCAACAAGGACAACGAACAGAGCAGGAGCAACCGACTTTGCAGACTTTTGACCCACCCCCAGTGATCGAATGCTGCGACCGTTCCTTGACTGCGTTGACATGACCACAAGTCGTGACTCTTCGCAGCAAACCGGTATAGTTACACCGAGATATGAAATTGGCGGTTGGGGTTGGAACATGTTCGTCGTCGTTGGAGCATTTGGTGTCACTGTTTTCGTCGCCGTCATGACGGTGCTATTCGGTACCATAGGCTCGATTCTCGCGACCGGCGTAGGCATCCCTGTTTTTCTAGCTTGGTTTTACTACCGTACCGACCTGAGGAGCAGGACGGCCAGCAAGGTGAGCAACGATCAGGCGGGCAAAGTATAGAGCTAAGGCCAGTCAAAGCGCTCAGCGCTGTCGCGTTTTCGTCATCGGAGTGCTTTCAGGATGGCGTGAACCACTTGGTTGTGGTTCCAACATCGATGAGCGCGTGAAAGAACGGTGCGTGTGTATCGCCCGTCGCCTTCACACCGATGTACGAGCCGCGATGCTCCTGCCATGTCGCCAGCATCAGACCGTGTTCCTTGTGCGTGACAAGGATCGGATCAGTCATTGCCGGTCCAGGCTCGCCGTTGGTCCATCTCATGAACGCAAATCCATCGGCAGCTTCATGGCGCGAAGTGCTTCCATGGTCACCGGCATGAGTGCCATCTGCTTCTCGTAAGCCTGTTTCGGGTTCGGCTGATTTTTGGCCCAACGCTTCAAAAACTTTTCGGTGCTCATGACATTCTCCGGTTGTTTTGATTAAAGCCATTCGAGCCGGGCAAACTCTTTGTCGCCGGTCATCTTGAAGACTGAGGATTCAGACATGTAATCGCGCGGGTTTTCACCCTTCGACTGCAACCACCGGCATTCGACCGTGATCGCCCCTATTTCGTTCGTCCCGAAGCCGCTCTCATATTGAACCCAATGCGCAAGTTCATGCACAAGCGTTGCCTGATCTTCGAGATTGCCCTCGCGCCAGTCGCGCAACGAAATCACCGGCGGGCGAAAGATGGACCAGCGAAACAGGCCATGACATTCCAGATCAGGCTCGATCCTTATCTCGGGAACGTCTTCCGGGCATTCGTATTTCAGTACATTGGCGGCATAAACCATCAACTCGCGAGCAAGTTCGAGGTTCATGGCCAGCCCTTTAAAGTGATATCGTCGGCCCAACCCGGAGGATGAAATGCCGAAGTCCAAAGTGTCACCAGATCACGAAGTCATTGCCGCGCACATGTCGGCGGTCACCGTAGCTTTTCAGATGCTCGTGGTATGCCTGCAAGACAATGGCGCTCTCCAACCAGGCCAATATCCAGCGGCGCTACACGGCTACATGGAAATGGCGAAGGATAAGGCGGACCCAATGACGCTGGCCATGCTGGACGATTTGCGCCAATCTCTGTTAAATTGAAAAACCCCGCTCAAAGCGGGGCTGTTGCAAGTTTCCCGAAACGGGAGGACCATTATGTCAGCACAAGGCGCAATCACGGCTGCTAGAGCGGCCCAAGGGACACTCGATCCCAATCAACAGGCCCGACAGATAGCATTGGCTCTCGAAGAATTGGCGCGAGCAGTACAGCAACTGCAAAACGATGTTGCATCCCTAAAGCGTCGTTAGCCTTCATTTATGCCGCCTGCTTCTTGAGCGTCGCTGCCCTGCGCTGACGTCTTTGTTCGTTTCGCTTATCAGCCCACGAGAAATCGTGTTTGGCTCCAGCGATGAATGGTTGAAAGGCTTCATCATCAGCCCATGAAGTAATGCCGTTCGATTGGCGTGGGTCTGTGATCGTATCTGCAAAGTAGTCTGTTTCGGGCTCCTCATGCAACAGGCTGTTGCCGCATGATTTGTTATGCAACAATACATTGCCGCCCAGCGCGAATAGTATCGAGACTATTGCCCTGTTTTTTCGACGTCTTCCAGTCTCTGGGTGAATACCCATTCTGAAACATACATCCTTGAAGAATTGCTTACTAGCCATGCAATAGGCCCATTCCGAAAGGCAGCGGCGCTCTGCCTCGTTCTTGACCAGTGCGAGCCAACTAATCGCTTCTTCTGCTTCGGATATCTGCCGGGCAGTCGGCGTGCGGGACAGGCTTTCCCAGAAGTCTTTGCGCTCTTCCGCGAGCCTTTCACTTCCCCAACCATTCTTGTCGGCCTGAGAGTGCAGGTATGGCATAGCCTGGGCCTTGAGACGCTTCGGTCCGACTTGATCGCTGCTATTTCGCGCAATCTCGTATGCCTCGATAAGGCGTTCTGCGATGTCACCTTCGTTCATGGCTTCGACACCTCGCGTTCATAGACAACGATGAGATTTTCATTATCCTTGGTCGGAAGTATCGTGTGGATCCGAGATCCCTGCGGGACAGCCTGACCTTCCAAGAATGCCAAGAGAACTTGATCTACGTTATCGCATCGCGGTGTGATTTCCACTTCGTACTCATGGGTACGTGGGCGACTGAGATACCAGTGCTTTTTTTCTTCTGTCATGGCATCCTCCTGCGATCATCAAATAGGTCTGGCTGCGTTGCCCGAGGTCCGAACCGGCGGTAAATGCGCTCCGTCAACATGCCTGCAAGCGAGTGCCTGAGCTTTACCACACCACGAAGACATTCGTTATTCACGTATTGAAGTTCTCCAACGGGCATTGCATCGAAGCAGGAAAGCCATGCTGTCGTCTCATGCTCCACGAGCTGCGGGAACGCACGGATCAGATCGGACACACACCACAGCGACACAGCATCGAGGCTTGCCCGGTTGTTCTCGGTTTCCGCAAGCGTGGAGAGAACCATGCGCAGATGTCCCTCCCCGTAAGCATTGAGAATATGCAGCAGAGAGGCCACAGCGCGCGTTTCGCCTGGTTCTGGATATTTGCTCTTGCCGATGAGAGAAACGTCGTACTCGGCTGATATGGAGGCAATGCGCGCGTCGATCTCAGCCATCCACCACCTCGAGCGGATATAGATCACGCAACCGACCAAATAGCGGTTCGCCATCCTCGCCAATGCAACTTGCAGGAACAGCGACAAGATTGGTCCTCGGGCGATCATCCAAGGCGGGATCGCCGAAGTTGACGCGATAGCAGACCGCCTCCCAAACGCCGGCATCTGATAACTCGTATGCAAACCACATTCTCACGCTTTTACCGCCTTCCGCTCGATCTTGATCTCTCGACCGTTCATATGGATCGCGCCCCACATCTTTTCAGCCTCTGATTTGGCAGTAGAGAGACGTTCACCGCACCGCTGATAATCTCCGTTGAAATATGCGAGCAGATGCTTCGTGATCGCCTGTTGAGCCAACAGTTCGGACGGGAACACTTCCGGCTTGTCACCCTCGCCCATGACGGGTTTCGGATGGCCATCCTTGGAAAACCGAAGCATGACGCGCCAGCCGCCGGGAACAGGTTGAGAATAGGCACTGTATCGGTTCATTCAAAAAATCCTTCAAAGGCTTCTGGCATGTCGGAAGTGCTGGACGCGAAAGATGTATATTCGGCCTCGAAATTGACCTGCTGGCTTTGGCCAGGTTCACCGCGGCGGCGCTTATGGTTGATGATCCAGGCCTTGCCACGAGAGTTCTCGTAGTCGCGGATCATCTTCTCGCGCTTGGTCGGCTGGCCATCGGTGCGCGGCCGTTCGGGCGGACAGATCGGAATGAGTTCCTTGTAAAGCGGTTCCGGTCGATACAGGGAGAACCAGATATCAAGGTTCTGCTTCACGCTACCGCCGCCGTAGGCATCGCCCATCATCGGCCGAATGGAACCGCCTGTTCTCCAGCGAGCCTTCCACTCGTCGTTTCTCTGAATGAGGGTGACAACGGCGACATCAAGCGATTTGGCGATGGCTTTGAGCCCGCGATAAAGGGCATTGATGCGCTCGGCGAAGATGTCTTTGGGATTCGGCAGCGCGATCATCTTGGCATGATCGATGACAACCAGGTCGAGCCCGACCGACTTCTTCATCGCCTCCATTTTGATGCGAATGTCCGAAAGCGTACAATCGGCAAACCCGACGATGTCGAAGGGTATATCGACCGACTTCATCACTTCAGCCTCGATCCGTTCTATTTCCCTCGTATCCATGGTGTAGGCGTCGAGACGGCCGAGCGGGATCCGGCTGGCTTGTGCCGCGGACTGGAGCGCGGCTTCTTCGTCGGTGACCTCGATCGAGAAGAACGCCGACCTAAACCCGGCAAGAGCGGCATGGCGGCACTGCTGAAGCGCGAATGAGGTTTTGCCTCCGCCTGAATCGCTCATCAGTCCGATGTGATTGCCGCGTCGGATATCGCCGGCAACCATGGTTATCTCCGGCAGGAACCAAGGAATGAGCGATGTGGTCGACAGTGAAGCCCGAGCAACGCGATCAATGGCCTTTGGTAACAACACACCGTATTTGAGCGATCCTGCCCGCTCATTGCCTTCCTGCGCGATCTTGGTCAGTTCATCCGCCATGGATGAGATGATCTTCTCCGGCGTCATATCGACCGGCATGTTGCGCGCCAATTCGTCAAGGTCTTGAGCAACCGATACAAGCCTGCGTCTCGACCACGATTCGATGATAGCTCGGCCGTAATCGTAGGCGTTGATGATGGTGATCGCCTCGGCGCAAAGCCTGGCCATGTATTCCATGACCGTCATGTCGCCAATCTTCAGATCAACAGGCACATAAGATTTGATCGTAACGGGGTTTACCCCGCGACCGCCTGTGATCATCGTCCCCATGGTTTCGTAGAGAAGCTGATGGATCGGCTCGGCGAAATGGGTTGGCTTCACGAAGGCAGCCACCCGCCAATAAGCATCGTTGTTGACGAAGATAGCCCCGAGCAAAGCCTGCTCTGCCTCAATTGCATCAGGTAGCGATGCGCGGATGTTGGTCTGATGCGCGTTCATGCTGACTCTCCCATCATCCGAACAAGGCGAGCTGCGCCGGAGGAGCCTCTTTTGGCGAGGCGAGTTGAGAGAGTGCGAAACGCATACGCTGCTTCCAATGGGACAACTCCATTGCCGAGCATGCGAAGTCGGTCCACGCGAGCAATGTCCAGCCTTGTGGCCAGCCCATCAGCCACTCTACGAAAAGCGGGTTCAAGCTCCGGCGCTCTTTCGAGTGTATCCCGCCAACTGGATAGATCGGATGGACCGGGAGGGAAGAGGCCAACGCCTCCGCCTGCATTGACGTCGTGGGGCCGCCAACGCCCTTCGTTCGGCTCGACGATGTGCTTGTAGCTAGATGACGAATGTTGCGTGCCCGCTTGGTTTCCCACGCCTCGTTGGTTTCTGTCGCGCGTGGCGTCGTCCACATTTCGCCAAGCTGAATCGCCTGCGCTGGCAATGGTATCCCGCCCGCCCCGAAGCTCTGATTTGGGCTGCCCTTCTCCCCGTCCGATGCCCGAGGCGTCGACCAGAGATCGGACGCTTCCTTTGCCTGATGCGTCAACATCCTCTGCATCTTGCCATCGACCGTGCCCGCCGCATCTTCGTTCGCAGATGGCGTCAGCCAGGCTGACGCCTGGAACATCTTTGCTGAGTTCGCCAAGTTCGGATAACCGGACTGCTGGAATTTCTTCTCCGCATACTCCATGCCGCCACGGTCCTGATTGATGTCCGCGACTTGCGGAGTCGGCCACTGCGAGGAGGAAGAAGCGTTCTCTCTCATGCGTTGCGCCAACTTCTGACGCCGTGAACAATCCTCCCTCAACCGTAAAGCCCAATCGGCGAAGGTCTCGCCATACCCGTTCGGCTCCGCCCGAGGTGAGCATGCCGCGGACGTTTTCGATAAGGGCGAACCACGCGCCGGACTGGACGAGGATGCGTCGGGCTGTCGACCAGAGATCGCGTTCGTCTTCTTCGCCGAGACGCTTGCCGGCAAGGCTATGGGGCTGGCACGGGATGCCGCCAATGAGGCCATCCACTGCGCCACGCCACTGTCTGCCGTTGAAGGTTCTGGCATCGCTCCATATAGGCGCTGGAGCCAAGAGGCCCGCTTCCATAGCTGATACCAGTTGCGCGATCGCGAAACCTTCCCTCTCGACCATGCAGACTGTTCGAGCGCCTGGAACTGCCAGTTCGATGCCGAGATCGAGTCCGGCGCCTCCGGTGCAGATGGAGAGGATGTTGAGATATTCGGGACGTAGAGCCACATTCACGCCGCAGCTCCTATTTTCATCATCTTGACGCGATCATGACCGGATCCGGCAAAGGCGATTCCGACGGCTTCGCCCTGATCATCGTTGGTGACTTTGATCTTCAGTTGAGTGCAGCGGTCCCGCGCGGCTTTCTTCCAATCCTTGCGTTCCCATCCCTTATGGGTACCGAAGCCGAGGAAGGCTTTGCGCCAGCTTACAGAGGCGATCGTGTCGAACGGGATGCCATACGCCCCGATGATCGCCGAAGCCGCGCCTACGAGCTGATTGGAGGATATGACCGCATTGAGGCCGGAACCCTTGGCCTCGACTTGCTGCTCCTCGCCCATGAACTTCATGGTGCGCTTTCCGCCGCCGCCCGGTTGTGCCCGGATCGGCCGCTCGATGATGATAAAATCCGGCTTATCCGCCTTGATCAGTCTGACGAGTGCCCGCCCGAGAAAAGCAGCCTTCTCTTCAAATTCTTCGCCCTCGCATTGGATGTGACCGACGCGGATGGCAGCGAGAGAAGCCTGATCGTCGTAATAGGCGAAACCGGTACGGGTAGCGATATCGAGCCCGAGGATCAGGGTCATTTGCCATACTCCGCAGATTGCAGGGAAAAGAAGTCGAGTGCCCGTTCATCTCTGATGATGGTCAGGCTGCGATAGGCGATCTCGCGATTGACGCGGATGAGGCTGTTCGCAAATTGTGCATAGGCGCCGACGGGATGTTCCGATGGACTATCGAATCCGCACTTCTTCATGACCATGTTTCGGTCAAGCCAGTCACCCCGGCGGTCGTAGAAGTACGCCAGCAAGGCGCGATCGAGGGGATTGTCGAGGTTTGATTGATTATGTGCGAGGTTCATGCGGCTTCTCCAAACTTGCCGACTTCTTTGCCCCAGACTGTCCAGCCGGGACGATTCGTGCGGGAAAACAGATCCAGACGATGAGCGCGCGGCATCAATCGTTCTGCTTCGAAGTAGGCTTCCTCGGGCTTGCGGGAGTGTTCACGCGCCTTGCCATGGATGACCGATCGGGTTGATTTGGTGAGTTTGGGTTCGCCGCGTTTGGCGATGATGAAGGGCTCGTGTGAACCGCGAAGCCCGTAGCCGGTGCCGAATGACACCTTGCCGTGCGTCGTCATCTTCACCCATACGCCTTCAGTGCAATACTCGAATCCCCAGGCTTTGACGGTCGTCAGTTGCTGCGGAAGCATCGGAGCGGTACACCAAAGCCATAGGACACAGTTCGGTGCGGCGAGATCCATGACTGGCATGGTGTTGATATCTTCCAGCGCCATGGTGTCGTAATGCGCTTGTGCGCTCTTGCCCTCGCCTTTCGGAGACCTGACAACGAAGCGCCAAGGCGGATCGGCCATGATCATGTCGAAGCTGTGCGGGTTGATATCGCCGAATGGCCAATCGAAGAGGTGCATTACTTGACCACCTCCAACTTGCGCTTGGAGGGCGGCTTCCTCGGGCCGTATCCCTCGCCGAGGACGTGGCTATCCATCGCGTGACCGATTGGCTCACCGGCAAGTTGCTGCTGAACTTTCTCGACACCAACCTCGACTTGCATCTGGTAGACGCGATCGGCGGGGGTATGATCGGAGACGACGAAGAACTCGACAGGCTCATCCGAATAGATCGTGAAGCAGCCCTGCGCATCCATGTTCATGACGACGCGGTTCATACCGGCATCTCGCCCATGGACATGAATCCGAGGACAACGATCCCGATAAGCAGGGAGACAAGAAACAGGGTGACGTATACTTCCCATGGCTTCAGATCGTCGTTCATGCCGACCGCCCTTGCGCCAATGGCGACGTTGCCCGGCGAACGGTCTCGACGGCGTAATCCATAGCCAGCGCCACTTCCTCATTGGTCATCCCGGATGCGTAGAGTGTTCTGGCTTGATCGGGATCGAATGTCTGGTGGCGTGGCTTGTAGGCTATGCCTCGCTTGCGCAGCGCGTGGAGGATGGTTGTATGGTCACGACCGCCCATGATCCTGCCCATTTCGGGAAGGCTGAGTTCGGGTCGTTTGTGATGAAGATCTACGATAGCGTCATATCTGGCCGCTATGATGTTGCGGAACCGGCTATCGCCTTTGATATCGTCCACCGTCAAATTGTGCTTGCGAGCATTGAATTCCACGATCGCCGCACCGATCGGCTTTTCGCTGTTGTACTCGGCGTTTAGGAGCCACAGGTGCAAGCGCTCCCGCTCACAGTCGCTTTTCTTGAGATGATCAACAGCTAGTTTCTGGTCAACCATCTTCTTGATTGACTGATAGGTCGAGAAAACCGTGATCTTTTCGGGATGCAGCCGAGCATCTTCTTTTGCCTGCTGGCGAGCCACGGCTGCCCGATACGCGGGTGTCGCTTCCAGTACACTACCCAACTTCAACATTGATTTGTCTTCCTTTGATCAAGTGCGCTACGTCCGGGAAGAGGATCGCCGCATAGCCGACCGGTGACGCTTCGCGTGTCTGACGGAAGAGCGGGAAGGCTGTCCAAGTCATCGGGCGCAACGCGGGGGGACTTCCTGACCCGATTGTCGTGGCCATAGCGCTTGATGCGCCTTGTTTCGTTCACCTGTTCCCGGCGGCGGTCAGCATATTGAGGATCGAGGCGCATTCGCATTGTGATGCCGTTGGTACCCAACTGATCGCCAATCTCCTTATAATTTAGGCCTTGCGCTTTCAGTTTTCGGGCCAACTCGACATCAATATCCTTACGCGCCACCATGTCGGGTTACTCCGCAGCGTCTGGTTGATTTTCCTCTGAATCGCCCGCAAAGCCTGGATCATTGTCCTGGCTGATGGTGTTCTTCTTTTTCTCCATCGCCGAGACCAGATCATCGGCGAGCGACTTCTGACCTTTGGTCCAGCCCTTCATCCATGCCTGATCTTCAGGTGAACCGGCGCCGTATTCCGAAACGCCGGTCATTCCGGACAGACCGGCGACAAGGCCCTCGGCTTCGATCCGCTCCAGTGCCGGCGCACGATCGACAAACATGTCGGGCTGATACTGGACGGGAAGAGCGAACCATTCGGCGATCTGTGTCATCGACCTGATCTGTCCGGTGATGATCGTCGGATCCTCGATCTCGGCGCAGCGAAGCATGAAATCCAGATCGGAAAGAACGATGCCATCGACCTTGGCGAGCTTTCTGACCCGCTTCCGCTCCTCGTTGGCGAGGTTTACAGCGTTCTGTGCGATCTGAACCGCAGAGAAGTGGTGGAACATGAGCGCGCGGCGCTCGGCATCGGTCAGTTTGTTATTGTCACTCTTCTCAGCCATGCTCATTCTCCATCCTCGATAAGTTGATTTTCAAACTCAGCAGCGAAGATCAGCTCGGCACCCGATGCGGAGAGCTTGCCTCCCCATTTGATGAACTTACGACCGGTCCAGATCCGAACCGATTGCTTGAAGCCGTGCCATAAGGACTGCGTTTTTCTGCTCTGCGACGTAGAGTTCGTGTTTTGCACGCGATAGACTTTCTTCGTTGTGGCGACTTACGGCTTCGCGGATTGTGTCCGCGATATCAGCCGGCACCCGTTTGATTTTCCTCCAGCGAAGACGTTCAACCACCGTAATAGACAGGCCCGCCGCACGTGCTGCCTTGGTGATCTGTTCCTTCGCACTTCCCTCGCCGCCCAAGAACCGGACGGCCGAGGCCATTTCAGATTGGATGACTTCAACTCGATACATTTCTGCCTCGCGCCGTGAGATTTCCGGCTTACGCCGTGAATCTGATTGGTCGCGCCCCTGGATTTCCGACATTTGACAGTCCTTTCGCTCTACATTTTGAGGTGTAGAGCGAGCCCTCTCCGGTCGGCTCGGAATAGGAAGGACACTGAGATGAAACTGCAGCAGGCAAGACGTCGCCAAACAGAGATGCCAGTGCAGTTGGAATTGTTTTCATTTGGAAAGTTTCCCCATCAGGGGAGCCGCAAGGCCGGTAATCACCGACCAAAAAACACCTACAGGCCAAATAACGATGATTGCCCATTCTCTCGGGCCAGGGGCTACATCCCGCCCCACGGCAGCAACAGCGCCGATTAACCCGAGCAAGTAGAGGCTGATCGCGATAGCGGTACTCATGAGAAATCACCGTCCTGCTCATCGAGAAAACGAGAGCGAAACACGCGGTCGCCTTTGCCGCAGGACGCGGGATGAAAACGGACAGGAGTCTGGTCTTTCTTCGGAGCAGCGATCGCTGTCACACCCGCCGGAATGACCTTGACGATTCCGCGCTCGACCGCGTCCTGAACCATCTTGTCCAGATCATCAATCACGATTTCACCACGTATCCGGAGGGATCGATATTGCGGACGTCAGAAGCCTCACCGAACGTACCGAGCTGTTTGGTACGAAACTCACGCGTGCCCTGCGGATCAAACGTTGCGGCAGCTCCAGTCCGGAGCCACGTCGGCGCTTTCGCAGCGGCACGCGCCATCTTTTTCTTGGATTTTCTGCTCACGCTGCCACCTCGGAGGATGGCTCTTCATGATCTTTAAGGAAGTCTGTGACCTCCAAAGCGTCGCCATTCTTTCCGGCTGCTTCGATCAAGGGCAACCAATGCTCTTGCGGTACCTTTCCCCGCTCCTTCCAGCCCTGAACTGTCGAGATCGGGACGCCGAGCGCTCTGGCCGTTTTGGTCAGACCTCCGAACTTGCCGATCACATATTCCGCTGGTGTTTGCATTGGATGATTTTCCCGATGATCATTGTGTGTGCGTACATATACGCATACTTCGTAAATGACGTCAACGTGGAAAACGTAAATCGCATGTGCGTTTATACGCATCATGGATAACAGCCCGGAATCAATAACTGGAAGAGTACGAGCCCTTCGGCTAAAGGCCGGGTTGAGCATGGATGAATTTGCCAAGGCACTTGGCTATAAGAGCGCGTCCAGCGTGCAGCGCTACGAGAGCCCTACCGACTATGCAGGTGGATATTTGAAGCGCGATCTGGTTGCAAAGATCGTGGACGCTCTCGCGGGGAAAGGGAGCCCGGCCATTCGTAAAGAAGAGATATGGGAACTCGCTGGTCCGGAGTTTTCAACTCGACCCGCTTCGCGCCCGCGCCTTGTTCAAAGTTATGATCCTGATGGACCTGAACAGCGGGATAACGACGAACGCATGTCCATAGGATCTGAGACAGGCTTCAACGGTGCGCCAGAAGGCAGCTCGCCTCAGATCGATATAACCGCTGGCATGGGTGCTGGTGGCTTAGCCATTGTCAACGAAGGTGTTCCTGGCAAGCACGGCATGACTTTCTCAGCAGAGAGTGTGAAGGATTATTGGAAGCTTCCACCAGCTATCCTAGTGTCACTCGGTCTCGGCGCGCGGGACATCGCGATTTTCCCGGTGCAAGGCGATTCGATGCAGCCGACCCTCGATGAGGGCGACGTTGTGTTTATCGACACCCGCCACCGTCGGCCCTCGCCTGATGGGCTCTACGCTATTATTGATGAACTTGGCGGATTGGCGATTAAACGCCTTGAGGTCTCCAGCGTTCCTGGCGCTGAAGAAACGCTCGTCTCGGTCATTTCTGACAACCCGCGCCATAAAACAAAAGTTTGGAAGGTCGAAGACCTTTATGTTGTCGGGCGCGTTATGCGCAAATTTGGAACTGTAAAGTGACCCTTTTGAAGGATTCGTGACACAATACGACCTATCAAGACGTTCACCCTCAAGTACGAGAGGTTCCGCCCTTTCGCCCTGCCCGATGCTGGCAAGACGGGATGCTATGAAGTCCGGATATCCTGAGCTGCCTGTTCCACCAGAAGGCCAATCTGTCTCAATTCTTGAAGGTATGTTGCTCAGTTTACTCGTCAGACCGCATCCAAATCATTCAGACGGCGTCTACCCGTCCGGACCGTGTGATTAGACTGGAATCACAAACCGCCTAGGAATTCATGCGCCGGATGATCGGTGCTGCGGGACAATGCCCTGAAAAAGACCGCTGCCTTAGCGCTCCATGTCTCATTTATTGGCGGGAACCTCCGAGCAGACCCAATAAAATCAACACTTCTGCGCCCTGAGCGGGACATTTCCCTTGTACTGGAAATCACCGGCGTGATACTTAAGGGATAGCTTAATGAACGTGCTCAGGCGCCGGTAGGATCATCCCTCCGGCGCTTTTCTTTTACGCGCCGTACGCATGGCGGTCAAATATTTTTACGCACGGTTCGTAAATACTTGTTGTGTTTACGCATGATACGTATACAGTAGGCCCATCGGAACATTCGGGGCTGAACGAAATGACCTCTCCAAAGCAATATATTCTGGGAACGGCGCTCATCATCGCCACTGTCACGGCTGCCCTGCAGCTCTCCGGTTGCGGCACGTACAACACTTGGACGCCACGCGAAGCCGAGACAGCCACGCGCTATTCCTGCGCTGATGGCTATTACAACTGCGATTTGCGGACCAGCAACACCGCTGGCGACAATGGCAAAGCCTCGAGGGTTTCGCGATGAACGTGATCGCTCACAACTTTCGCCGTGCCTCAGCACTCGACCCTACCGGCGACTCCATTGCGCGGGCATTGGCCAAGTTCACCAAGTCGCCGGCTCAGATCGAAAATGAAAAGCGTCTGTTTCGGTTCAGGGAAAAGCGCGATCTGCGGAATCTGATCGGTGCCATCCGCGACGAACGCGATCTGTTGAGCCGTCTGCATTGTGTCGGGCTCGAAGGATTCACTGAACCGCCGGTATCGATCGATCAAGCCTTATCGCGTCTGGAACGCATGTATCGCGTCGAGAAGAGCCACACCGGCACGCCTTTCGCGAGCGGCAATCGGTTCATGGCGATCAAGTCGCGGCTGTTCCTGGCCCGCTTCTTTCGCCGGTTTCACAAGCAGATTTGGGAGTTCGGGGCATGAACTGGATTTTTTACCTCGCGCCCGTCGTGGCCATGATCGGCGGTGTCGTCTCGGTTCTTGGTTTCGCGAACACCATTGAGACCAGCTTTGCAGCTTCCCGTGCGGGGTTCGATCAGTGACCGAGCGCTATCGCGACTTCGACATCCACTACGAGCCGCCGCCGATCCCTGATCGGAGATGGGACTGGCACTACGTCCACGTCGAATATTGCGGCGATGGCGATGACCGCTGCGGAGACGCATCCAGCTTGGTCGAGGCCAAGGGGATGATCGATCTCTGGCACGCCGAGCAAGCGGAAGATTTCAACCACGATATCGGGGAATAACCCATGAACCGCACCTTTGAACAAGAGCCTGACCGCATCCTCATTGTAGATCCGCTGACCGACAACCGGGCCCGCCGCGAAAGCTGGAAGCTTATGGCTGCCATCGCTTTCATGGGGCTGGCCTTCGTCGCCGGATGCCTGGGGAGCGTGTTGTGATGAGCAAGGCAGCAGCAACCGACCTGATTATCAAACTGCCGGCCGTCATGACTGCCGAGACCTTCACCAACGATGAGGAGTTCGAAAAGCTCTATTCCGCGGTGAAGGAAGCCGTTTCAAAGCATGTCCCTGACACATCGACCAAGACTGGCCGGGATGCGGTTAAATCCCTCGCCTACAAGGTTGCCCAAACCAAAGTGGCTCTGGTCAAACAAGGCAAGGCACTGACCGAAGGCTGGCGCAACCAGACGACTAAGGTCAACGCCGCCTGTAACACGATCGAGGAACGACTAGACGCCTTGCGTGACGAGGTTCGCAAGCCCGTCGATGATTGGGAGAAGATCGAGGAAGATCGGGTCGACGCTCACAAAGAGAAACTTCAATCTCTGATCGATCTTTCCAAAGTTGGTCTTGGCCGCACGGTTGCCGAGTATCGCGAATTGCTGGCCACAGCGGAACAGACGCAGCTCGGCGCGACGTGGGAAGAGTTCGCCGCACAAGCCTCTCTCGCTCGTGAAGATGCGATCGAGACGCTGACCCGGATGCTTAAAATCGCGGAAAAGCAGGAAGCCGATGCGGCCGAACTGGAAAAGCTTCGCGCGAAGGATGCCGAACGCGAAGCCGCCGATGCTGAACGCCTGGCTGCAGAGAATGCGGCAAAGGCAGAGGCCGAACAGGCGGAAGCCCGCAAGGTCGAAGACGAGCGCATTGCGAATGAAGCCCGTCAGAAGGCCTTGGACGAGGCCGCCGAGCGTGTAGCGGATGCTGAACGTAAGGCAGCGAAAGCGGACGCGGACGCCAAACAGGCAATCGCCGATGCTGCCGCGAAGGTCGAGGACGATCGCCGCAAGGCAGCCGATGAGCAAGCCGCGGCCGAGGCTGAACAGAAACGCCGAGACGACGACAAGGCACATCGCCAGACGGTCAATAGGGCCATCGTGAGCGAGCTGGTCGATTGCTCGGACATCACCGCAGACCAGGCGCAACAGATCGTCATAGCGATCGTCAGCGGCTTGGTTCCCAACGTCACCCTGAAATACTGATCGGAGACAGAACGATGGAAAAGATCATCGAGACCGACGCCATGCAGTCATTGGGCTCTCTTGCCGACAAGATCGTTGGCGGATTGGCAAAGGAAAAAGTGTGGGATGGAAAACCGATCACGGCGAACGGCACATATGCCGGGATCAAAATGGATGACTATCACAACAATCCCAATTTGTTGGATGGACCGTCGGTTTCAAAGTCCATGCTCAAGCATCTGTTGCCTACCCACGGCGGAAGCCCGAAGGCTTTCTTTGGACGGTGGAAGCACAACCCGGATCATGTCGTACCGAAGTCCAGCCCCGCGCTTGAGTTCGGTAAGGCTGTCCACTTCCTTCTGTTGAGCGAAGGCACGTTCCGAGATCACTACGTCATCCGCCCCGACGAAGCTCCCGATGGCAGAGCATGGAATGGCAACAACAACACCTGCAAGGCTTGGCTGGCAGATCGTGCCAAGGAGGGCATGACGGTTCTCACATCCGATCAGCTTGAAACGATCAAGCGGATGGCCGACGACGCTTCGAAGTATCCCGAAGTGCAGCAAGGCATTCTCAACGGCCGCGCAGAGCGTTCAATGCTTTGGAAAGACCCAAAGACCGGCATCTGGCTTCGTTCGCGTCCTGACGTCATCCCGGCTGCTGACGGTGTGTTTTGCGATTTGAAGTCCACGTCCAGCATGGATGAAGATTTCCTCGAGCGCCAGATATTCGACTGCGCCTATTACCTGCAAGCCGCGATCAATCGCATGGTTTGCCGCGGTCTCGGTGTCCCGTTCGAAACCTTCGCCCTGCTCTATGTCCTCAACGATGATGTGCCAGACACGGCACATGTCGAGATCGAGACCATGACAATCGATCGCGGTGAAGCCTGCGTCCGTTGGTGCCTCGATACGATCCGGCATTGCCTTGATGAAGGCTATTGGCCCGGCCGCGAACCATTCAACCGCGGCGAACGACCAATCCAGATGAAGGTCTGGTCCAAGGACCGCGTAGACCATTTCCTCAACCGACAGGCGCAGATCGCCGAACAGGAAGCAGCATAATGCAAAAGATTCGCGTAGTTGACTTTGAAACGACCGGCCTTCCCGACGATCAGATCAAGGCTATTTGCGAGGTCGGCTGGACCGATCTGACCGCAGATTGGAAGGTATCGGAAACTCGGTCGCTTCTGGTCAATCCCGGTCATCCAATCCCGCCACAGACGCGCGCCGTGCATCACATCTCGGATGCCGATGTCGTCGGCGCGATCGATCCTGGTACGGCATGCATGATGCTTATGGATGGCATGGAAAAAGACGACATCTTTGCCGCTCACAATGCCAAATTTGAACAAGCATTCTTTGGCGGTGGCGGCCGACGCTGGATATGCACGATGCAGTGCGCGAAGCATATTCTTCCAGACGCTCCGGGCTTCTCAAACCAGACGCTTCGATACTGGATGGATATCGACAAAGGGTTTGACGATCCAAGTGCCGCCATGCCTCCGCATCGCGCCGGGCCTGATACCTATGTCACCGCACACATTCTGCATCGGCTCGTCTTGGCAAGGAATCCCGATGAGCTCGTCCGCCTTTCCACTGCGCCGGTTCTGCTGACCAAGGTCACGTTCGGCAAGCACCGCGGACTCCTCTGGAAGGACGTGCCTTGGGACTACCTGAACTTTGTCGCCAACAAATCTGATCTCGGCGCCGACGAGAAGCATACCGCGCGCCATTACCTTGGAGCACGATAATGAACCAGATCGCCCCACGCGAAACATCCATCAATAGCGTATCAGTATCGACCGGAGCCAATGGTACGTCGATCGCGCCGCAGAACCTGGGCGAGGTTGTTCGCTTCGCAGAAGTTATGTGTAAGGCTGACATAGCCCTTCCGAAGCACCTTCGGGGCAATGCCGGCGCATGTATGGCGGTAGCGATGCAAGCGCTGGAATGGCAGATGAGCCCGTTTGCCGTCGCGTCGAAGTCCTATGAGGTCGGCGGGCGGATTGCCTATGAGGCGCAGCTCATCGCCGCTGTCGTCAATACTCGGTCTGGCATTAAGGGAAGGCTCAAGTACCAGTTCGATGGCGGAGGCCCCACGATGACTTGCACAGTCACCGGCATTCTTGACGATGAGGAATGCGTTTACACCTCGCCAGCCGTCGGCAACATCACGGTCAAGAACTCTCCTCTTTGGAAATCGGAGCCGCAGCAGCAGCTTGGATACTTCTCTGCGAGGTCTTGGGCGCGGCGGCATTGCCCGGAGGTCTTGCTCGGCGTTTACGATCGCGACGAAGTCGAAAGCTTTCAAGGCGCTGACAATGCGAAGGACGTCACCCCTCGCCCTTCAATTATGGAGCGTCTGGCCGCCAATAAGCCCCAAGGAGAGCAAGAAGGGTTCGACGCGGCCAATGTGACCCGCGAGACGGATAGCCTTGCCGGTGACGCCACAAACCAGAACACAGATGCATTGAAGCTTGCCCCGAGCGGAGATGCTGGAAGCAGCGCGGCTTCGATAACCGATAACGCTGCTTCCACCAACACCGCGAAAGCGGATCAGTCTGGCGACACTTCGGAAACCTCCGCCGAGGTGTCGCCGGACTCTACTGATCATGATTTCGATGAGACCGAATGGCTGCAGAGCTTTGCTAAGCGAGTCTCGGCTGCGATCGGCAGCAACATAGATCAGCTCGAAACCGTCATCAGTGCCGAACTGGTCGGTGGCCTATCCGAAGATGCCGAAACGCGGGCCGGTGCCATCGTTCGACTGGCAAAGACCGCATGCGGTGATGCCGACAATAAGGCGAACTACGTCAAGATGATCGCGGGTAAAGCCCGTTTAGAGGAAAAGGAGTTGGCCAATGGCTGACCGTCCTAGCCTCTTTTCCGCGAGCATGGTTCAGGCTTTGCTCGCCGGTCGTAAGACCCAGACACGCCGGTTACTGCCGTTGGGCTCGCCGCCAAAGGATTCTGGAAAGCATGTCGTCAAGCAATTGATCCGCCCCTTCGATGCGCCTGCCTTCTATCAGTATGAATGGCGATCAAAGTACGGAGTGTTTTGCGGAGTGGTAAAGCTCCGGATCAATATCGGAGACCGTCTGTACGTTCGCGAGGCGTGGCGAACTCATGCAATGTTCGATGCGATCGCGCCCCGCGACCTTCAAACAAGTTCCATCCACTATATCGCTGATGGTGAAATCGATAGCGGAAAGTACCGACAGGCAATGCACATGCCGCGCCGTCTTTCCCGCCTCACCCTGATAGTCAAAGACGTGCGGGTCGAACGCTTGCAGGATATCAGCGAGAAAGACGCGCTTGCAGAAGGCATCCAAAAGATTGGACGCTTCTACGGGCTGCCTGATTCCGATTGGGATACCGCATCAACTACGTCTGCGATCGACGCATACGGCGCGCTTTGGGATCACATCAATGGCGCCGACGCGTGGGCTGAAAACCCTTGGATTACTGCCATAAGCTTCGACGTCGTCAAGCAGAACATTGACGAGGTGGCAGCATGACGGGCTTGCCAGGATACGACGAGTGGAAACTCGCGAGCCCCGACGATGATCGCGAGATCGATGAATACTGCTCAAACTGCGCTGGCGAAGGTGTCATCTACTGCTGCTTAGACGAGATTGGCTGCGTCGATCCCGAGGGCGGCTGCGATCTATGCGAGCGGGTTTGTGATTGGTGCAAAGGCAGCCCGATCAAGGCAGAATCCGATCCTGACCATCTCCGCGACATCCGAAACGAGGATCGCGAGTTCTTCGACCGCATGGAAGGGGGCGACTGATGGCCTACGCCAAAGACACGACAGTTCCTGTTGCAAAGACCGAAGGCGAGATCAAAGCCATCATCCGGAAATATGGTGCCAGCAGCTTTGCATCTTTTGAAAGCGCAGATCAGGCCGTCATCGCTTTTGAAAAGGACGGCCGGCGTATTGTCCTGAAAATGCCATTGCCGGACAAGCAGAGCCGCGCGTTCACTCATGCGACTTTCGGGGTACGCGGCGTGCAGCGGCGAAGCCCTGAAAGCCAAGGAAAAGCATGGGAACAGGCTTGCCGATCACGGTGGCGGGCACTGTTCCTCTGCATCAAGGCAAAGCTTGAAAGTGTTGAAGCTGGCATCGAAACATTCGAAGACGCGTTTCTTGCCCACGTCCAGATGCCAGACGGACAGACCGTCTCAGAGCATGTCCGCCCGCGTATCGCAACTGCCTACGAAACCGGTTCAATGCAGCCGCTATTGCCCGGCCCGCGGGGTGACCGGTAATGGCCCGCAAGGTCGCAGAGTGGATCGGCAAGACCGATAATACCAAAGCGCCCCCGCGGGTTCGCCAACGCATCTATGACCGGGACAAGGGTTCCTGCTATCTGTGCAAGACCAAGATCAAGATCGGCGAGACTTGGGAAGCCGATCATGTAATCGCCCTGATCAACGGCGGATCGAACACTGAAGGCAATCTCGCGCCGGCGCATTCGCATTGCCATCTTAAGAAAACGGCATTGGACGTGAAGGAAAAGTCCAAGGTCGCCAAGGTCCGGGCAAAGCATACCGGCGTTAAGCGACCGAACGGCGATATTAGGTCTCAGGGCTTCGCGAAGAGCGCCAAGGTTCACGCGCCTAGTTCGAAGTCCTTGCCGCCTCGCAGGCTTTATCAGGAGCGCACATCATGAGCGGGAGCAATACCGGACTGATTGAACGATTGCGCGATCTAGCAGCTGACATGCCGCGGACCGTCACTTCTGACGCATTGAATGACGCTGCCAATGCCCTCTCCACCCTCAAACCAGAGGGCGAGCAGATAAGCGGGGAGGCAGCGGAGCGCCGGTTCAAGCTCGGTGACCGCGTGCGCAAGATCAAGGGCTCATCATGGCAAGGCGTAGTCGTAGGCTTCTACAGCACCAAACTGACGCCAGTAGGATACAACGTTGAAAGTGAGCGTGAACCTGGGTCAGTCCAGCTTTATCCTGAAGCTGCCTTGGAGCCGGTGGATAGCGGGGATAAGACGCATGAATAGCGCCCCTGCGCCAGGAACCTACACTGAAGATACGCCCCTGCGGCTTGATATAGCGGCAAGGATAGCATTCCCTGACGGCTCGATCGGCCCGCCCGGATTGCGAAAGGAACGTGATGCAGGGCGTCTTGAGACGGAAATGATCGCCGGGAAAGAGTTTGTCACCCTGGCGGCAATCGCAAGGATGAGAGAACTATGTCGCGTAAGTCGAAAGGAGCGCGCATCGAATGGCGCGACGAGAGCAGAAAAGCCGATGGCTCGCTTCGCAACCGCGCAGGCTGGTTCATCCGGGATGGATCAAAGTTCATCAGCACTGGCGGCGGCGAGACGGATCGCGGAAACGCTGAGAAAGCCCTCGCGGCCTACATCGCCGAAAAATACCAGCCATCAAGAGAACGGGGACGTGATTCCGCTGCGATCCTGATTGCGGATGTCGTTTCCGTATATCTGACAGAAGTCGCGCCGAAACACTCCAACCCGCATGAAACCGCTGCTCGGCTCGACAAGGTTCTCGACTTCTTCGGCGACAAGAAACTCGACCAGATCAATGGTCATCTCTGCCGAGCCTATAACGATTTCCGGCGGGAGAAGTGGAACGCCGAGAAACGCCAGTTTGTGAAGGACTGGAATGCATCTGTCGAGGCCGAGCTGAAAGCCGGTGTTAAGTCACGGCGCAAGATAAAGCCCGAATGGGAAGATCAGGACGTCACAGCGGCAACACGGCGCCAGCTTGAAGATCTCCGATCCGCAATCAACTATTACAAAGATGAGGGATACGCGACGGTAGCACCGACGGTTTGGCTGCCTGAGAAGCCCGGTGCCCGCGACCGCTGGTTGACCCGTGCCGAAGCGGCAGCTCTCATTCGTGCCGCATGGCGCATGACGCAGTCATGGAAGGGGCAGGAGTCGAAGCGGCGTACCGGTCGGCACCTTGCGCGGTTCATCCTCATTGGCCTCTATACGGGCACGCGTAGCGCCGCGATATGTGGCGCAGCGATCCGACCAACGATCGGGACCGGCTATGTCGACCTCGATCGCGGTGTGTTCTACCGGCGCGCGCCAGGCACGAAGCAGACCAAGAAGCGGCAGCCGGCAATTCCGATTCCGCAAAGATTGCTTGTTCACCTGAAGCGCTGGCGCGACATGCCAGCTGATCTAAACGATCCAGAAGGGCCAAAGATTTCACAAAGCTATGTAGTCGAGTGGAACGGTAAGCCGGTGACCAGCGTCAAGAAGAGCTTCCGAGCGGCATGTAAGGCTGCCGGGCTTGGCGAGGATGTGATGCCCCACATTCTCAGGCACACCGCTGCAACCTGGATGATGCAGGCCGGTGCGGAAGTATGGGAAGCAGCCGGGTTCCTTGGAATGACCGTCGAGACGCTGGTAAACACCTATGGGCACCATCATCCAGATCATTTGCAGGAAGCAGCCAACGCGATATCCTCCCCACAGAAACCCCACAGAAAAGCCGGAAATAAAGCAGAACATACGGCTTCGAACGTGACGCCAATTACAGTAAAACGGCGGGTTTCGTAGAAGCGCCGACCGTTCGGGACGACGGGGTCGGAGGTTCGAATCCTCTCACTCCGACCAGTGAAAACGAGTAGCTGGCTACCTCTTCCCAAATCCCACAGCAGCGATTGTTCATTTCCGCCAGCGTGGGGCGCGCCATTGGCTGGATCGTCAACCCTTTCACCGCTCGTACTACGCTAACCTTCAAACGCCTCAACTGGACGCGGATCGCCAAGACATGGCCCACTGCGCTGCGGATTTCAGCACTATTGCCTAACGTGGTTTTTGCGACGTAAGATATTTACGGCTTCGCTATTCCAGCGTGGGGGCCAAGCAAGATTGTGGAATCGCAAAGGGGGATTGTTGATATGCGAACATTAATTGCTGCTGTGGCGGCATTGTTTATGCTTTCGGCCTGCACGACGACAGAAAAAGACCTCAGTATTGGCACGGTGGCGGGCGCAGCAATCGGCGGAATCGCTGGTGGCGGCAGAGGGGCTTTGATTGGCGCCGGGGCTGGCGCTCTTGGCGGACTGTTGGTTCGAAATCTGCGAAACGGCAACTGTCAATATCGTAACAGTCGCGGTCATATTTATACAGCCCGTTGCAGGTAGTCCCGATAACGGGGGGTATCTCTCAGCCACTCTGCTCCAAGCTGCCTAAACACACTTCATCAAGACTTTGACGCCCCGCTTCGGTGGGGCGTTATTCGTTCACGCGGCCAGTAGTTTGATATCCGCCGCTGATACGCTTTTGGTCCGGTCAAGCGCGTTGTCACTCGTGCAATGCTTGGCTTTCCTGCAGGCTGCGATGCGAGCTACGTATATCGATTGATATCCATTTTGAGATAATATGGATATCAATTAATATTCCTAGTATGCCTATTTGCATATTAATGTATTGACTTTTTTATGATAATGTATATCAACTGATATCTTTCTGCGCGGATGATAAGGCAAATAGCATGAGTGTGAAAGACACAGCAAAGCGTCAATATAAGAAATTGGTCGATACTGCGTTGCGGCAAATAAGTGCCCTCCGCGTTCCCCCTGAAGGGTGGATTGCAACGGTGCGTAAGGCATTGTCCATGAGCGGTCCACAGCTTGCTAAAAGAGCAGGAATCACTAGAGCCGCCGTTTATCAAGCCGAACGAAACGAACGTGATGGCGCTATTACTCTTAATCAAATGGAGAAAATGGCACGAGCGCTTGGAGGAAAATTTGTCTATGCCATTGTTCCCAATGGAAAGGTGGAAGACGTCATCCGGGCGCAGGCATTACGAAGAGCGGAAGGATTGGTAAGGCGAGCAAGTTCCCATATGGCTCTAGAACTACAATCCCTACCACCAGAGGGCACCCAAACCGAGATAGACCAACTCGCCGACGACCTTATCCGCCGTATGCCTACTGACTTCTGGGAAAGCCGTTAGTGTTTCGAGAACCAGACGGCGCAACGCCGCTTGATCCGGATGAAATCAACGGCCTTAAATTCAAGCACGTTACAACGCGCGGCGAACTCGATGAGTTAGAACAGGCCAACATTGAGCAAGGTCTGTTATGGCTGGGGAGGAGGCGCGGCGGCGATATTCTTACCGATAGTTTCATCCGAACCTTGCATATCCGATTATTTGGGGATGTTTGGAATTGGGCCGGCACTTATCGATTAACCGAAAAGACTATTGGCATTGATCCGCTTCAAATCCCAGTGCAAGTCCAAATGCACCTTGATAATGCCCGTTACTGGGCCGATCATAGTGTCTTTCCTCCGTTGGAGGCGGCAGCACGTTTCCATCACCGTTTGGTGCAAATTCATCCATTTCCAAATGGCAACGGACGGCATACGCGCATTGCCGCGGATGTATTTCTGGAAGACTACTTCGATCACGTTCCCATTGAATGGGCGAATGGCTTTGATCTACAGGCCGATAATGAGCGTCGGGGTAGCTACCTCCTGGCTCTACGAAATGCCGATGCCGGGAACTTTGGCGCGCTTCTCGCTTTCGTCGGCGGTTGACTGATATTGACCCTGACGTACAATACGGCTCGCGATTAGTGAGTTTAACGGGATGATCATCACGATCATCGGCATCCGGACTTTTAAAGTGCTTTACCGCCAGCTTAACCGAAACAAGGGGAATTTCGACCAGCCTTCAAGCATTCCGATTATTATCGTCGTTTCAATCAACGAAGCACCTACGCTATATCCTTGATGGCGTCGAGCGGTCCCTTGAGTGCGGTGCGTGGCGGCACAAGTTCCGGCTGAATGAGGTAAGTCTGCACTGACGGACGGCTCTCCGCCATGATCTCGAACGCCTTCGTGATCATCCCTTCGATATCCTGACGGATCATGATAACCGGGAACGGCAGAAACGATCCGAATGGATCGTAGTCATAGCAGCCAACCACGATATCCATAAAAGCTTCATTCGGATGCTGCGCCATGAAACGCAGAAGGCCTTCGAAATTGATGGACGAATTGATGAACAATCCTCGCGGCAGCTTCCCTTCCCGCTCGTAGAAGCGTTCGAAAGCAATCTGCGCCATGTTGGGGGAGTAGCCGGTCGGTTCTATGCACTTGTCTGAATCGCCCTGCATCAGCTCGCGCTTGATGGCGCGAAATCCGCGAATACGTTCCCGGCTCGCGTGATCGTCGCGCCCGCCAAACAGATAGAGTTCGTCGGGGCCAAGTTTCAGGTCTTCGCTGAAATGGCGAATGATCGCCTCCGTCAGCATGCGCGCACCCTGATAATTATCGCTGATCACGGAGGGCGCCTTGCTGCCTGGCAGATCGATGTTGACGTGCTTGAGGCCGGACCCGATGCAGACGGCATGTACACCGTCAGGATCGGTGGCGCCCGCCACGATCAGCTCGTCAACGGAATAGGAAATCAGCGTTTCCACTGTTCGCCTTTCCTCCTCCGGATCACGGCAAGCACTGACGACGATGGGGCACTGTCCGCGGCTGCGTACGTGCGCCTCGAATGACTGTGCCATCGATGAGAAATAGCGGTTGTCGTGAACCGGCAGCAGAAGGCCGACAAGGCCAGACCTCGAACTCCGCAATCCCCGTGCTTGCAGGTTAGCGGTGTACTGATGCTGATCGGCCAGATCGCGTATCAGTTCAGCTGTACTTTCCTTGATACGGCGCTTGCGCCAGGTGCCGTTGAGAACCGCGCTGACCGTCGATGGCGAACTTCCGGAAAGCACCGAAAGGTCGTAGATCGTCGCCTTTTTCTTCGGCTGATGTTCCATGATTTCTCCTACCGCCAAACACCGCTTGACGAAAGTGGCAAACTAAATGATATTCATTGCACCATCGATTGTGCAAAAATGCAACATCGGTGGTGCAGACATCGCAGCGTGAGGAGGCGGTGATCGAGCGCGGGTTTTCCAGGGCCATTCCGGTTCTGCCAATGACCGCCGCCCGATTGGATGTTAAGCTCCCGTGGGGAGCACATGGAGGAGGAAACAATGAAAAGATTTGTAATCGCCGCCGTTGCGGTATCGCTGTCTTTGGCAGGCGCCTTCACGGCCCTTGCTGCCGACAGCGGCAAGGTTGGAATTGTCGTCAAGATCGGCGGTATTCCATGGTTCAACGCCATGGATGCAGGCATCAAGGAACAGGGCAAAAAGCTCGGCGTCGACGCTTTCATGGTTGGGCCGACAAGTGCCGATCCAGCGCTCCAGGTTCGCGCCATCGAGGATCTGATTGCGCAAGGCGTGAAGGTCATCGGCGTTGTGCCGAACGATGCCAAGGTTCTGGAACCGGTGCTCAGCAAAGCCAAGGAAAAGGGCATCATCGTCATCACCCACGAGTCGCCGAGCCAAAAGGGCGCCGACTGGGATTTCGAACTCGCCTCAGCGACCGGTTTTGGTGAAGCGCATGCCAAGCTCCTCGCAGAAAAGATGGGCGGCAAGGGCGAATATGCCGTTTTCGTTGGATCTCTGACTGTTCCCCTGCACAACGCATGGGCTGATGCTGCCAACGAATATATCAAGAAGAACTATCCAGACATGAAGCTCGTCGGCGAGCGCTACGGCGTTGCCGAGGACGTGGACAAGAGCCGCTCGACGGCGCTCGATCTCATTTCGGCGCATCCCGACCTCAAGGGTTTCCTGGCATTCGGCAGCCAGGGTCCGATCGGCGCGGGTCGGGCTATCGAAGAACGGCGCAAGACCGGCGAAATCTTCGTGCTGGGACCGTTTTCGCCGGGCCAGGGACAAAAGCTCATTAAGTCCGGTGCCATTTCCGGCGGTTTCATGTGGAATCCGAAGCAGGCAGGCGAAGTCTTTGTCACGCTTGCTGACAAGCTGATGAAGGGTGAAAAACTGAAAGATGGTGACGATATCGAAGGTCTCGGTGTAATCCACCCTGACGTCGAGAACCACAACATCATCGTCGACCAGCTTGTGCCGATCAACAAGGAAACCGTGGCCGATCTGGCCAAGATGGGTCTTTGATCAGCACTCGTTCTGCTGCCGGTGCGATTGCACCGGCAGCGTCAAGTCTCCGATTTTGACAGGCACTATAATGGCGGACATTCCGGGCACGGGCGCGAAGCCCCTCTTGTCGTTGCACAATATCAATATGACCTTCGGCGGCATCAAGGCGCTCAAGAATGTGAGCTTCGAAGTGCTGCCGGGTGAAGTCCATTGTCTTGCCGGCGAAAATGGCTCCGGCAAGAGCACCCTCATCAAGATCATAACCGGCGTCTATCGTCCGGAGGACGGCGCCGTCATCGAATATGACGGGCAAACCTATTCGCATATGTCCCCCGTCACTGCCCAAGCCAATGGAATTCAGGTGATCTGGCAGGATCTTGCCTTGTTTCCTGAAATGACCGTTGCGGAAAACATCGCTTTCCAGACCGTGATCGGCCGCTGGCCGCGGTTCGTCAACTATCGCACTATGCGTGATATCGCGGTCAAAGCGCTCCAGCGCCTTGGCGTCGCACTGGATGTCGATGCACCGCTCAAGGACTATTCGATTGCGCAGCGCCAGATCGTTGCTATTGCCCGCGCGCTGGTCGGCGAAGCGAAGCTCGTTTTCATGGATGAACCGACAGCTTCCCTGACGCAGTCCGAAACCGATCATCTGATTGAGATCGTGCGCTCGCTGTCAGCTTCCGGTGTCGCAGTGGTGTTCGTCAGCCATCGTCTGGCCGAAGTATTGGAAATCTCCAACCGACTCACTGTGCTGCGTGATGGCGCCCTGGTCGGCGTTTACCCCGTGGAAGGAATGACGCAGTCACGCGTTACGGAACTCATGACCGGCAAGAATTTTGATCAGCAGGTGCGGGCAAAGTCAGTTCGCGACAATCCGGTCGTTCTCGAGGTCAAAAGACTTTCGCGCCCGGGACAATTTCACGATATTTCGTTCAACGTACGCAGCGGTGAAACGCTCGGCATAACCGGCCTGCTGGGCGCAGGACGAACGGAACTTGCGCTGGCGCTCTTCGGCATGCTCAAGCCCCGGTCCGGCTCTGTATCGTTGCATGGCAAGCCGGTCCGCTTTTCATCGAACCGCGATGCGATCAAGGCGGGGATCGCGTATCTCTCCGAAGACCGCCTGTCGCTCGGGCTCATTCAGCCGCAATCGATCGCCGACAATCTGGTGATAGCCTCCCTCGATCGCATCAAATCCGGCGGGCTCTTGTCCGATGACCGAAAACGCCAGCTGGTTGCCCGGTGGATCGCCGATCTCGGCGTGAAGATCGGCCGGCAAAGCGATGCGGTCTCGACTCTCTCGGGCGGCAACCAGCAGCGGATTGCGATCGCCAAATGGCTGGCCACTGACCCGAAGCTCCTCATCCTCGATGCGCCGACCGTCGGCGTCGATGTGGGCGCGCGCGCCGGCATCTTCGAAATTGTGGCCAAGCTCGCCGAGAGCGGCCTTGCCATCATCCTGATCTCGGATGAGGTTCCTGAAGTCTATTTCAACGCCGACAGAGTCCTGCACATGGCGCAAGGCCAGATTGCCGGATGGTTTGATCCGCAGTCGTGCAGCCTCCAGGACATCGAGGCCGCCGTCTATGCGTAAGCTCGTGCAATCCCACGCCACCGAATTTGCGCTGCTCGCCGTCATAGCGGCCATCTGCGCGGTTCTTTCGCTGACCACGGACAGTTTCTTCTCCCTGGGCAATGCATTCGATCTTTTGAACACGAGTTCCGTCAACATCATCTTTGCCGTCGGGCTTCTGGTCGTGCTGATTGCGGGCGGCATCGATATCTCGTTCGCGGTTGGCGCGTCGGTCGTGCAATATGTTACGGCCCTGATCCTTGGCTATATTGGTGGCGGCGGCTGGATGAGCGGGCTCCTCATCGCCGGCAGCCTCGGCATATTGCTCGGAGCATTCAACGCCTTCCTGATCCATCGTTTCCGCATCATCTCGATCGTCGCCACCATCGCCACCTTTAATATCTATTTCGGGCTGCTGATGTTCTTCACGCAGGGCGTATCGATCTACGATCTGCCCGATTGGCTGACTGACAGGGTGGTGCTGTTCGAACACGAGATGGCCGATGGAACGTGGGCGGAGATAACCTTGCCCGTCCTTGTCATGGTAATCTGCGTCGCTGCGACATGGCTGTTCATAACCCGAACCACGACCGGGCGGCAGCTATACGCCTTCGGTGATAATCCGGAGGGCGCTCGCCGCTTCGGCATCAATATCGGCGCCATGCAATTCATCGCGTTCGGATGGCTCGGAATGATGGCTGGAATCGCCGGTTTGATCCAGGCGCATTATGCGCAGGAGGTCGTGCCGAACGCACTGTACGGCCGGGAACTCGACGTACTGGCGGCGGTCGTCCTTGGTGGCGCGAGGCTTGGCGGCGGCAAGGGATCGGTTCTCGGCTGCGTCCTTGGCGTCCTTCTTATCGCCATCACCCAGAATGGATTGAACCTACTCGGCGTATCGCCGTTCGCCTTCAAGATGATCGTCGGCGCTATCATCCTCGTCGCCATTACGCTGTCGAACACAAGCATCGAAAAGTTGTTGCCGTTCATGCGAGGAGCCCGCCGATGAACACGGCCGTCACCCGCATCAAAGAGTTTCTCGGCCCCGAGATAGCGGGGCCGGGCCTGGCCTTCGTGGCCGTGATGCTGTTCTTCAGTCTCGCGTCTCCGCAATTCCTCAGCTCTGCAACGTTCGGATCGGTGGCGTTCCAGCTGCCTGAACTCGGCCTGCTCACCCTCGCAATGTTGCTTCCGGTTTTGACCGGCGGCCTCAACCTCGCAATTACTTTCACGGCGAACCTCGCGGGTCTGACTGTCGCCTGGGTGCTTCAAGTCAATGGCGGTGTGGACGCAGGCATGGCTTCGTTTGTTCTTGGATGCATCCTGGCAATCGCCGTGGGCGCTGCGACAGGTGTCGTGATGGGTCTGGTGATAGCCTATACGCGCGCTCATCCCATTCTCGTCTCGCTGTCGATGATGATCTTTGTTCGTGGTCTCGGTGAGTTCTTGACCCGTGGTGGCGATATTTCAGGCTTTCCGGCTTTCCTGCAGCCAATAGGTCACGGCAGCCTCGCCGGCATTCCCATACCCCTCCTGATATTCATCGTGTGCGTACTCGTTTGGCATGTACTTTTGACGCGGCTGAAGCTCGGCTTCAACACCTATATGATTGGCTCCAACATCGACGCGGCGCGCTATTCCGGGGTCAACACCCGCAAGGTGCTTGTGCTGGTCTACACCCTCTCAGGCGCCATGTCTGCGGTGGCAGGCATCATCATGCTGGCACGTTTTAATTCCGTGCGCGTCGGCCATGGCGAGTCTTACCTTTTGATCACCGTGCTCGCCTGCTTCCTCGGCGGTGTCAATCCGTTCGGCGGGTTCGGACGTGTGATTCCGGTTTTCGTCGCCCTGGTGGTGCTCCAGCTTCTCTCGTCGGGGCTCAACCTCATGGGAGCCAACCAGCATCTGGCAACGGCAGTCTGGGGAATCCTCCTGATCGCCGTCATGATCCTGCGTTGGCTCGCCGCTCAGCTCATGATCTTCAATCGCAGAAAAGGATAGGAAAATGTCTGTTCAGGGATTTGGCGTTCACACCAGCATGTGGACGATGAACTGGGACCACGCCGGTGCGGAGAAAGCCATTGCGGCAGCGGTGAAATACAAGATGGATTTCATCGAGATCGCACTGCTCAACGCTCCGGCCGTCGATGCAGCGCATACGCGCGCGCTTCTGGACAAGCATGAACTGCCGGCAGTCTGTTCGCTCGGGCTGCCCGAATCCGCCTGGGCCTCCGTTCGTCCCGACGCTGCAATCGAACACCTCCGGGTCGCCATCGACAAGACCGCCGAAATGGGCGCCGTGGCGCTTTCAGGCGTGATCTTTGGCGGCATCGGCGAGCGGACAGGCGTGCCGCCGACGGAAGGCGAATATGAAAACATAGCGAGGGTGCTCACGGCGGCGGCGAAACACGCCAAAAGCCGCGGCATCGAGCTCGGCGTCGAGGCGGTCAACCGCTATGAAAACCATTTGATCAATACCGGCTGGCAGGCGGTGCAGATGGTCGAGCGCGTCGGCGCCGACAACATCTTCGTCCACCTCGACACCTATCACATGAACATCGAAGAAAAAGGCGCTGCCAATGGCATCCTCGATGCGCGCGAACACCTGAAATATATCCACCTTTCCGAGAGCGACCGGGGAACGCCGGGCTACGGCAATTGTCCGTGGGACGAGATTTATGCGGCGCTTGCGGCCATCGGCTTCAAGGGCGGACTGGCCATGGAAAGCTTCATCAATATGCCGCCTGAAGTAGCCTACGGCCTGGCGGTGTGGCGTCCCGTCGCCAAGGATGAGGCAGAAGTCATGGGTAATGGCCTGCCCTTCCTGCGCAACAAGGCGGAGCAGTACGGTCTCATCTGATCAATCGGGGCACGGCATCGATCAACACCCGCGTCGCTTCTGCTTGCGGCGCGGCCAGCACCCCTTCCGTGGTGCCGTTTTCGACGATACGGCCTTCATCCATCACGATCATCCGGTCCGCGAATGCCCGCACGACGGCTAGATCGTGCGAAATGAAGAGATAGGCGACCCCGGTCTCATCCTGCAGATCTAGGAGCAGGTTGAGAATTTGCGCGCGTACTAAAACATCGAGTGCCGATACCGGTTCGTCGAGCACGATGAGATCAGGCTTGGTGAGGATTGCCCGGGCGATAGCCACCCGCTGACGCTGGCCACCGGAAAGTTCGAGCGGCAAACGTTGTTTGAACCCGGTGCCAAGACCAACGCGTTCGAGAATAGCGTCAATGGATGCGTCAAAGTCCTTTGGTTCGGCGAGTCCATGTATCCGCAGGGGATCTTCCAGAATGCGGCGGACACTGGCGCGCGGATTGAACGCAGCCAGCGCATCCTGAAACACCATCTGAAATTGCGGACGCATGCGCCGCAGAGCCTCGCCATGCAACCGCGTGATATCCCGCCCATGAAGTTGGATCGAACCCGCCTCCGGGTTTGCAAGCCGCATGATCAGCCGCGCCAGCGTCGTCTTGCCGGAACCCGAAGCACCGACAACGGCCAACGTTTCACCACGCGCGATCGTGAAAGTCACATCCTTCAGTCCCGCCGCGCCGCGATCGCCAAAGCGCCTGGCAAGATTTTTGACCTCCAATACCGGCAATACACGCGAGGTTTCCGTCATTGCAGCTCGCTCGCATCGATCTCGGCTAATCGCTTACGGCGTGGCGTATCCAGCCCGATATGCGTTGCGATCAAAGCTTTCGTGTAAGGATGCTCCGGTTCGCCAAGCACCTTGCTGGCCGAATCCCACTCCACCAGCGTGCCGTTGTAAAGCACGGCAATCTGGTCGGCCCGCTCGGAAGCCAGCGCAATATCGTGCGTGACGAACAGCAGCGTCAGGCCGCTATCGCGCACAAGTTCATCGAGCAGATTGACGATATGTCTCTGGACGACGGTGTCGAGCGCGCTAGTTGGCTCGTCGGCGATGAGCAGTGAGGGATTGCCCGCCAACGCTGCGGCAAGCGCGATGCGTTGCTTTTGTCCGCCGGAGAACTCATGCGGATAGCTGTTGAGCCGCGAGAGTGCCTTTGGGATACGCACACGATCCAGTAGCTCCACCGCCCTGACGCGCGCCGATATCCAACCTGTCCCCTCATGCGTCATCACCACTTCGGCGATCTGGTCGCCTATCTTCATCACCGGGTCGAGACTGCCGCTCGGGTCCTGAAACAGCACGCCAATGTCCTTGCCGAGCTTTGGCGCATGCGAGAATCCTGGAAATTCTATTGCACCCTCTGTTCTTGCCGATTTGGGCAAGAGGCCTGCAATGGTCATGGCGAGCGTGGACTTTCCCGAGCCGCTCTCGCCAATCACCGCCAGCCTACCGCCCTTGGCAAGATCGAAAGATACATCATGCAAGGCAGCGGTCTGACCATAGTTAACTGAAAGATTCCGGACACGCAGGTAAGTCTCTGTCATGGCTGCAATCTTTCGGTTCGTGACAGCCCTCGCCCAAGCAAATGTACGCCCAGAACAGTGACCACCAGAGCGATACCCGGCACGATTGAAAGATATGGCGCGGCCCGCAAGACTGTGCGGCCCTCGGCAATCATGCTGCCCCAGGTCACCCGGTTCGGGTCGCCGAAACCGAGGAACGACAGTGCAGCTTCGATGAGAATCGCGGCGGCGACGGAAATGGCAGCAAGCGATGCGGTTGGTCCGAACGCATTGGGAAGCACTTCGCGAAAGGCGATTTCGAGCGGGCGCATGCCGAGTGTGCGCGCTGCGGCAACAAAATCGCGCTCGCGCAGTGACAGCACCTCGGCCCGCGTTACGCGGGCTGCCTGTGTCCAGGTTCCAAGGCTGATGGCAAAGATCAGCGTCGGAACGCTTGGGCCAGTGACGCTGATTGCTGCCAGGGCCAATAGGAATGCCGGCACGGTCTGGAATGCCTCCGTCATGCGCATCAGCACCGTGTCGGCAAGACCACCCAAATATCCGGCCAGCGTGCCAACGACGCTGCCGACAATCAATGCAACGGCCGCAGAGAAGCAGGCGACCAGCAGTGTCGTGCGAGTGCCATGCAACAGCCCGGCAAAGACGTCGCGGCCAAGCCGATCGGTACCAAGTATGTGTGCACCGGATGCGGAGGGGCGCAGCATAGGCTCGCCGGTAATCGCCAGAGGGTCACCCGGCGCGATCCATGGCGCCAGCAGTGCCATTAGGACAAGGGCCGCGAGCACGATTGCGCCTGCGCGTCCTTCCCAGTTCAGCATCCGCCAAACTCTCATCGCCCAACCCTTAGGCGCGGATCAAGCTTGCCATAGGCGAGATCGACGAGGAGATTGACAATGATCACCGTGATGGCGCTGCACAGTATGACCCCGAGCAACAAGGGTGTATCGCGGCGCGCCACTGCTTCTGCCGCCAATCGGCCGAATCCCGGAATAGCAAACACACTCTCCACCACGACACTGCCGCCCAGCATCGCCGCCGCCTGCAAGCCAAGCATGGTAACCACCGGCAAGACTGCGTTGCGCGCCACATGCCGCCAAACGATCCGCCCCCGGCTCAACCCACGCGCTTTCAGTGCGTTGACGAAGGGATCGCGCCAGATTTCGCTCATCCGGTCGCGCATCAACCGAAGATAAAGCGCGAGGTATACCATGGCGAGCGAGGCAACCGGCAGGATCAGATGCGCGCCGATATCGGCCACGCGTGCAAGACCTGTCTTCCCGGACGCAACTGACTCAATGCCGCCGATTGGCAGCCAGCGCAGATCGACGGCGAAGATCACGATGAGCACAAGACCTAGCCAGAAGCCCGGAACCGCATAAAGGGCGAGCGAACTGGTCGACAAAAAGCGGTCGCGAAACGATCCAGGATCTGCTCCGGCGACGACACCGAGCAGCGATCCAAGGAAGAAGGCAAGCGCCGTGGCCACGCCCATGAGCATCAATGTGACGGGCAAGCGTTCCAGTATGACCGAGGCAACAGGCCGTTCGAAGGCTGTGGACCAGCCAAGATCGCCTCGGGCGAGCGCCGATGCGTAGGCCTTGAAGCGGTAAGCTGGGCCTTGGTCTAGGCCCCATTCCTGGCGCAGTCGTGCAATCTGCTCCGCGTCCATGCTGCCGGATCGCGCCACATAGGAATCAACGGCATCGCCGGACGCCGCCTCAAGCAAAAGGAAGCTCCCAACCAGCAGCACGAACAGAACCGGAAGCGCCGTTGCGAGACGTCTCAGGAAAAAGGAAACGAGAGGCGGCAAGGAGAACTCCGGCTGGCGCGAATACCCGTTGAGTCTAGAGGGATTGCCGGGGAAAAACAAACGAGTTTGCACGAACAGACTAAGTCGTATATACACGTTAGTATATACGCTTCTCGCTTACAGGATGTGCACATGCCGCAGATTGCAAAAGTGTTTAACTCCGGCAATTCGCAGGCCGTTCGCCTGCCGAAAGAATTCCGCTTGAATGTCGACGAAGTTGAAATTTCTCGCGAGGGCGACGCGCTCATCCTGCGTCCCCACAAGACTGGCAAGGAGGCCTGGAGCTCGCTTAAAGCGGCTCTCGACCATGGTTTCAGTGAAGACTTTTTTGGTGATGGGCGCGAGCAACCACCCGAACAGGACCGGCCAGAACTGGACAACCTGTTCAAATGATGCGCTATGTTCTCGATACCAACGCCGTCATTCACTTGGTCTCGCGGAAATCGGACACTTTGGTCCGCCTCATTCTGGAAAAACGCGAAGGGGAGATTGGTATCCCTTCGATTGTCGCTCATGAGCTTTACTTCGGCGTCTATAAAAGCCAGAAAATTTCCTTCAATCTGGAAGCTCTGCGCCTGCTTCTCACTGATTTTCCCATTCTGGAATTCGATCAGGAAGACGCACGCGTATCGGGAGAGTTGCATAGCGCACTCGCTCAAACCGGTGCGCCGATAGGGCCTTATGATGTGCTTATCGCAGGGCAAGCGAAAGCCCGTGACTTGACCGTCATTACCAACAATGTACGCGAGTTCAAAAGGGTGGACGGCCTGAAGGTCGAAGACTGGACAGCCTAGGTTTCCACTACCCCTTCAACCACACATCAGCCCAATTCGAAACCGCCCAGCGCGGATTGTTCGAGACATTCTGCACGCTGTCGCGCGCCACGGTGATGAAGGAGAATTCGGCGACATTGATCAGCGGCAGGTCGTCCGCGACCTTCTTCTGCAACTCTTTGTACAGCCCGGCACGCTTGTCGGCATCGATCTCGGAGGCGGCATCCTTGATCAGCTTGTCGACTTCCGCGTTTGCATAACCATACTGGTTGGAGAAAGGCACGCCCGCTGGCAGGCCGCTTTCGAGCAGGATCGTCGTCGAGATCGCTGGATCGGAACGATAGACCGGCGTCGCGACAGTAATGTCGAAATCATGATCCGTGTAGACCGCCTTCAGATGCGCAGGCGTATCGTTGCTGACGATCTGTGCATCAATGCCGATCTTGGCCAGCGCCTGGCGAAGATAGTCGCCGAATTGCTTGGTTTCATTGAAGAAAGGCGCCGGCAGCAGCTTCAGCTTGAAGCGGTTGCCGTCCACACCGCGTTTGTAGCCAGCCTCGTCAAGCAACGCCTCCGCCTTCGCAGGATCGAAGACGTACTTGGTGACATCAGATTCGAAAAATGTCTTGTCGTAAGCTGGCACCGGCCCCGTCGAGGACTTCGCGTAGCCCAAGAAGATCGTCTTGACGACGAAATCATGATCGATCGCATGCGCCAGTGCCTGACGCACCTTGACATCAGCGAGTTCCTTGCGGCGATGGTTGATTTCGACAATCAACTGATAGGTAAGTCCTTCATAACCGTTAGAGTACACCTTCAGCCCGGGCACCTTGGAGATGCGTTCGAGGTCCGCGAGCGGAACGGCGGAGAATGCCGCGAGCTGGATCTCCTCGGCTTCGAGCGCATTGCCTGCCGCCGCGCGGTCTGGCAGGAACTGATAGACAATCTCGTCGAGGAACGGCTCGTCCTTCCTCCAATAGGCGTCGTTGCGCTTGAGCAGGTAATATTCGCCAGGCTTGTATTCGCCAAACTTGAATGGCCCGGTGCCGACCAGTTTTTGATTGGCCGGATTCTTGGCAATATCCGTGCCCTCATAAAGGTGCTTCGGCACGACCGAGGTGACCACAGGCAGGGCGTTGCGGATGAGCTGGAATGGCGTCGGGTGGGAAAATTTGAATACAACGGTGTGATCGTCCGGCGTCTCGACACTTTCGAGGTTCTTGAACACCACCCGTCCCAGATTCTGCAGCTTCTTCCAGACTTCCAATGCGGAAAACGCCACATCCGCAGACGTGAATGGCTTGCCATCGTGCCAAGTGACCCCTTCGCGCAGTTTGAACGTGGCGGTAAGCCCATCGGCCGATCCTTCCCATGAGGTTGCAAGTCGCGGATCAAGACCATCCTTTCCATCATAGGACTGCTCGGCCAGCGGCTCGATGACCTTGCTGGCGACGAAGAACACACCATTTGAAGCGACGATGGCGGGATTGAGATTTGCCGGTTCGCTATCCCCGGCAACGACGAGACGTCCGCCTTTTACAGGCGTAGCAGTCTGCGCACGAGCCCATTCGGGCAGAACCATCATCGCTCCGGCACTCGCGGTCGTCGCGAGAAAACTCCGCCTGTTCAATAAGATACGGGACATTGTTGCAATCCTCTCAATCAGCAGAAAATGGTTCGGATAGAATCCCGCTCAACGCGGCAATGAATTGTCGAGCGAAGTCAGGCTGTGCCGAAGCGCCCATATGGCCAACACGGAGCACCTTGCCCGCTGTCTCCCCGCGCCCGAGCGAGACAAGAATGCCATGGTCGTGCAACAGGCGATCGCGCAGCGTCACATCGCTGATGTTTTCCGGCACCTTGAAAACGGTCGCCGTGGGAGAGCAGAAAGCTTCTTCCTTTGGCCACAAGGGCAGCCCGAGCTCGAACAGGCCCTTTCGCGTGATCGCTGCGGTCAGCGCATGGCGGGCCCACACGTTTTCGGGGCCCTCCTCCACATAACGGTCGAGCGCGGCGTTCAGCGCATAAATCTCGCCAATGGAAGGCGTAACAGGAAAAGGCTTTCCAGGTTCCGATGCATCCTTCCAGGCAAGGAGGCTGAGAAATGAGTTTACCGGCGCGTCCGGATTGGTTTCGATCTTCGCCCAGGCACGGTCGCTCATCGCAATCAGGCTCAAGCCAGGCGTGCTACCAAGACATTTCGACGGCGACGTGATGAAGATGTCGGCATGCGCTTCCTGGGGATGCACGTTCATGCCGCCGAAGGATGACACGGCATCGACGATGAGGTACGCGCCATGCTCAGCAGTGATCGCACCGATTTCGCCCAAAGGATTGAGCGTGCCGGACGGCGTATCATGGTGGCATAGCGCCATAACCGAGATATCCGGCCGCTTTCTCAATACCTCGCGAATCGCCTGTGGATCGATAACATCATCATAGGGTACGGCGAGCTCGATGACTTCCTTGCCATAGCGTGATGCCCAGATGGCAAAACGTTTGCCGTAAGCACCGGAAACAAGATTGAGGACGACATCGTTTTTCGAAATCAATGCGCCTGCCGCCGCCTCGATACCAAGAATAGCCTCACCCTGCATGATCACCGGAGCAGCATCGCAGCGAAGCGCCTGACGCAGCTTTTCGGTGACGTCCGCATAGAAGATTTGAAATGCCGGGTGATAGTCATAGAGCACCGGCGATCCCAGCGCCGCAAGCACTTCGGGATAGGCGGGAACAGGACCGGTGGTGAGCATCAAGGGCGGAATGGGAAGCATGGTGCAGACCATATTCTCGGGATTTCCAGAAACCAAGAAAAACCGTTTTAATCATCCTATCCGGTCAGCAAATTCATTGTGCGTGGTTCGACAAGCTCACCATGAGGGAAGTGGGCTGGTTTGCAAGCAATCGGTGATGTTGCAGTGTAATCTCCCTGCGATACGCAGCATCCCTCATGGTGAGCTTGTCGAACCACGCACAATGATTCCTGCCATCACCTCACTCCAGCGGGATCACATCGACAGACTGCTTCCCCTTTTGCGAGCCGCTTGTCTTGAGCACGCCCACAATGGGTGACACATCGGAGTAGTCGCGGCCATAGCCAATGGTGATGTGATCGTTCCCCGCAACCATATCGTTGGTTGGATCCAACTCCTGCCATCCGGCTTCCCGTCCGCACCATGCGCGCACCCACGCGTGCATCGCGTCAGCGCCCTCCAGCCGCTCCTTGCCCGGCCGCGGGATTGTTCGCAGAAAACCGCTGACGTAACCGGCCGGAATGCCCAGTCCGCGCAGTCCTGCAATCATCACGTGGCTGAAATCCTGGCACACACCCGCCTTCAGATCGAATGCCTGACGCGCCGTCGTGCGCACGTCTGTCGCGTCACCGTCATAGGTGAAGTCCGCATGGATGCGCTTGTTGAGATCATTGACCACTTCCATCACCGTCCGCGCATCGACAAGGCTTTGCGCGGCGTAGGCCGTGATATCCGGGTCGATCGCTGCATGAGCGCTCGTGGCCAGGAAATGGTGCGGCGCATCGGCGGCAATCGACCAGACGCTGCGTATCTCCTTCCGAAGTCCGGCAAGATCGGGCGAAACATCGAGCATATTCTGCGGCCGCGTCACATTCACCCGTGCCATCATCGTCACATCCAGCGTCTCGTGCGGATTGCGATAGACGATCGAGGTCACGCTGGTGGAGAAAAAGTCCGTAAATTCGGAGCGTTCCGCCGAAACCGGATCGAACGAGAGGCTGGAGGCGACAATGCGTTGAATACCGGGCATCGCCTGCGGCATGACCCGGATGTGGTGCCGCCCACCCGCAGCGGACCGCTCGTAGTCGTAGTGAAGATGAAGGCGGATATTGTAGAGCATACTTACAAGCCTTCACGCAAAATATGTATCAGAGATCATATTGGAAAGATTGCCCAATTCGAATTCTATTGTCTCGAGCTTCTCAGGTGTTAGGTCGTTTGCCTCCATAATCGCAAGCTCCGTATGCAGACGCAGCACTTCCTTGGAAAATAAAGGCATATGGGTGCCCGTATCGCGCGCCGGCAGCAGACCAAACTCCGTCTTAAGCGCGTCGAGCTGGAAGATGATCGAGCGCGGATTGAGTGGATCGAGTCCCAGGAGGTCAAGCACGCTGAGACGGCCTGAATAGACGCTGTACTGGCGCCGATGGGTCATGACACTGTCGCCTATCTCGAGCAGCATTTCCAGCGCACCCTCGGCCGCATCATCCCGCGACAGCGTCGCCAGAATGCGCGTCATCTGGATGCCACGCTCCAGGCGGCGGCCGATTTCGAGGAAGCGCCATCCGGTGAAACGATACATGTTTTCATGCACGAGGCCGGAGAACCCGGCGAGCTTGCGCAGGATAATCGTCATGGCACGCGTGGCGTCATCGCCCGGCGAAACCGCATCGTTAAAACGGTGAATCGTTTTCGACAGGTCGCGCAATGCCAGCCAGCCATCGGGTGAGAAGCGGTCGCGGACGCGGCCTGCGCTGAGCATGGCGCCGTCAATGGAGCGCTGTAGTCCCTTTGGAATCGCCGTATCGAGATTGACGCCAAGCGGCTTCAGGTAGGCGCGCATTTCCACTAGAAGCGGAATTTCCATGTTGGCCGCTTCGGCATAGCGTGCGTGGCAGGCGCGCAGGATCCGCGCTGTCCCTTCAGCGCGTTCTATATAGCGCCCCATCCACATCAGATTTTCGGCAGCGCGGCTAGGCAATGTGCCCGGCACGTTACGCCTGAATGTGTCATCCTCGCGCGGCAGCAATGTATCCTTGGGAACGGATCCACTGCTTGTGATCCAGACATCGGCAGCCTGCCCACCCCGCTGCATGGCAATCGCCGCCGTGTCCATCGTACGTCCAACCCGGGCAAAGCCCCCTGGCATGAAACTCCAGCCATCCTTGTGGCGTGCCGCAAAAACGCGCAGCACGAATGGCCGCGGTTCCAGCTTGCCATTGACATAGACTGGCGTAGTCGAAAGCTTGACTTTTTCCTGGCCGACCAGTCCGCGCCCGTCCTTCTCCAGCCGGGCGAGAAGAGCAGCCTTCGCATCGGCATCAAGCGATGAGCCAAGCATTGTCGCGTCCACATCCTCGAAAGGAAGGCGCGTCGAAAGTGCCGGGCCAACCATCATCTGGTCGAGCCGGTCCATGACATGCTTGCGTTCCTTTTCCTGCCCGCACCACCAGGTGGCGATGCTTGGGAGCGCGAGATCGCGATTATGCAACGCTTTGGAAATTGCCGGCAGAAACGCTAGCAGCGCACGCGTTTCGAGTATCCCCGAGCCGAGCGCGTTGACCAGCGAGACCGATTGCTGACGGAGTGCGCCGACAATGCCGGGCGTGCCGATCCACGAGTCTGTTTTAAGCTCGAGCGGGTCCATATAAGCCGCATCCATGCGCCGCCATAAAACATCGATAGGCTTGAGACCGGAGACCGTGCGCACCATCACCCTGCCCTTGCTGACCGTCAGGTCATCGCCTTCCAGAAGCATGAAGCCGAGATACCGGGCAATATACGCATGTTCGAAATAGGTCTCGTTGTTGGGTCCAGGTGTCAGGATCGCGGCACGCCCCTGCGGATCAGTGACGAGGCTTTGCAGCGAATCGCGGAAATCCTTGAAGAACCCCGCCAGACGGTGCACGTTCATGGCGCCGGAAATATCCGAAAGTGCGCGTGTCGTCGCCACCCTGTTTTCGAGCGCGAAACCGGCGCCGGAAGCTGCCTGCGTGCGATCACCTAGTACCCACCACCGGCCATCAGGCGCACGCCCAAGTTCGAATGCGCAGAAATGCAGGAAATGGCCGCTCGCCGGTTTTACGCCTGCCAGCGGATGCAGGAATTCCGGATTGGACGCAATCAGATCAGGCGGCAATATTCCATCGCGGATCAGTTTTGTCTCGCCATAGATATCCGCGACGATCTCCTCCAGGAGGTCGGCTCGCTGTGTGAGACCGGCGGTGATCGACTGCCAGTCTGCCTCATTGATCAGAATCGGTATATGCGCCAGCGGCCACTCGCGTTCCTGCGTGCCGTTCTCATCGTAGACGCGGTAAAACACACCGGCATCGAGCAAGTACTGGTTGGCGCGGGCAAAACGTGTCGCGAGCTTTTCAGGACCAATCTGGTCGAGCGTATGGAGCAGCGTTTCCCAGCCCGGCCGCACCGCGCCCGATGGATCGATCATCTCGTCTGCTACATCAGGCAGGGGCTTATAGCTTGCAAGCAGGCCAGGAAGCGACTTGGCTTTGTTCACTTGTGACATTGTCGCTTTTCGGTACCTGTGTTCATACCCGCGGCCTTCGCAGATCAAGCGTCATTGGAAACTCGGGCGCAGGCTGTTCCTTTCTGAGCTCATATGCTCCGGCCGTGTGCCCACGCGCCTCAAACCGGGTAAGCCTGCGTGCTTCCGCCTCGTTTGAATTCACCGGAAACGTATCATAGCTGCGGCCGCCCGGATGTGCGACATGATAGACGCAACCGCCGACGGCACGTCCTGACCATTGATCGTAGAGGTCGAACACCAGCGGCGTATTGACCGGGATCATCGGGTGGAGGCCGGATCGCGGCTGCCATGCCTTGTAACGGACACCGGCGACGGCGGTGCCTTGCACGTCGGTCATTTTCAGCGGCACTTCGCGACCATTGCATGCGACGCTGTGGCGGGCAGGATTGAAGCCTTCGACCTTGACCTGAAGCCGCTCGACAGAGCTATCGACGAAACGCACCGTACCGCCAATCGCGCCCTGCTCTCCCATGACGTGCCAAGGCTCCAGCGCCTGGCGCAGTTCAAGCTTGACGCCTTCGTTCTCGATTTCGCCGCAGAATGGGAAGCGGAATTCGAGCTGCGCCTCGAACCATTCCGGGCGGAAATCAAAGCCGTTCTGGCGCAGATCGGCCAAAACATCCAGAAAGTCCTGCCAGACGAAGGCCGGCAGCATGAAACGGTCATGCAGCGTGGTGCCCCAGCGCACAAAACTCCCCTCGATAGGCGTGTTCCAGAACCGCGCGATCAATGCTCGCACCAGCAATTGCTGCGCGAGGCTCATACGGGCATTGGGCGGCATCTCGAATCCACGAAACTCGACCAAACCCAGCCTTCCGGTCGGACCATCCGGAGAAAACAGCTTGTCGATGCATATTTCCGAGCGATGCGTATTGCCCGTCACATCGACCAGCAGATTGCGGAACAGGCGGTCGACGAGCCAAGGCAGCGGCGGCGTGCCCTTGCCGGGTAGCGGCACCTGCGCCATGGCGATCTCGAGTTCGTAGAGGCTGTCGTGGCGCGCTTCATCGAATCGCGGCGCCTGGCTGGTCGGCCCGATGAACATCCCCGAGAACAGATAGGACAGCGAAGGATGGCGCTGCCAGTGCAAGACCAGGCTCTTCAGCAGATCTGGGCGGCGCAAGAACGGACTGTTGTTCGGCGTTTCGCCGCCGACCACCACGTGATTGCCGCCGCCGGTACCGGTATGGCGGCCGTCGATCATGAATTTGTCGGCGCCAAGCCGAGTCTGCCGCGCCTCTTCATAGATCGCCGTCGTTATCTCGACGCATTCGCGCCAGTTCGACGCCGGGTGAATATTCACCTCGATGACACCGGGATCTGGCGCAACGCGAATGACATTGATTCGAGGATCCTGCGGCGGGCCGTAACCTTCGATATGGACCGGCACCCCCAACCTTGCCGCCGCAGCTTCCGCCGCGCCAACAAGTTCGAGATAGTCTTCCAGCGCCTCCACCGGCGGCATGAAAACGCTTAATCGGCCATTGCGCGGTTCAACCGAAATGGCTGTGCGCACAGCGCCACCGATTTCACCTAGCTCCTGTTCGACACGCTCCTGCTGCGTGCCCTCGGCCGCAGTGAACGAGGCCACAGTCTGCGGCGCGTCTCGTGCAGCAAGTCCAGGCTGAGCAGCCGGATCCTGCAGCGGGCCGCGTTCGACAGATGGGTCGACGGGCACGATAAACGGATATTCAGATGGGGGAACATGCGGCAAGGAACCGAGCGGCAGGCGATAGCCAACAGGCGAATCGCCCGGCACCAGAAAAAGCTTGCCACGGCGCGTTGTCCATTTCTCGCTACGCCAGCGCGGCCCTGCGGCAGCCTGGCTGTTCCAGCGCTGCACGGGGAGAACAAAGCCTGTCGGTTCCGTCAAACCGCGCTCGAAGACGCGGGCCATGCGACTGCGCTCTTCCGGATCCTTGAGCTTGGAATTGGAAGGATCAACGTTGGCAGGCAGATTGCCTTCCTTGACGATCCATTCGGCCGGGTCTTCGTAGGCAGGCGTGACCATCTCGTTCTCGACGCCGAGTACCTCGGCCATGCCGGTCAGAAGCTTGCCCGCATCGTCCGGTTTGATCTTTGCCACGCTGTTCTCGGCTGCGATCAGATCCGGATTGACCCAGATCGGCTTGCCGTCCTTGCGCCAGTAGAGGGAGAACGTCCAGCGTGGAAGGCTTTCGCCGGGATACCACTTCCCCTGCCCGTAATGCAGGAACCCGCCCGGAGCGAAGCGCTCGCGCAGGCGGCGTATGAGTTTGTCGGCCTTTTCGCGTTTGGTTGGGCCGACAGCATCGGTATTCCACTCGCCAGATTCGAAATCGTCGATCGATACGAATGTCGGCTCGCCGCCCATCGTCAGGCGCACGTCGCGCTCTTTGAGGAACGCGTCGACCTTGTCACCGAGTGCATCCAGCGCTGTCCAGGATTCATCGGAGAATGGCTTGGTGATGCGCGGGTGTTCGGAGACGCGTGTAACACGCATATCGAAGCCGAATTCGACATTCGCGGGTTCCGCCATCCCCGAGATCGGCGCCGCATTGCGATAATGCGGTGTGGCAGCAAGGGGCACGTGGCTCTCGCCAGTCAACAGACCGGACGTCGGGTCTAGACCGATCCAACCTGCACCCGGCAGATAGACCTCGCACCAGGCATGGAGATCGGTGAAATCCTGGCTCGTGCCGGTGGGCCCGTCCAGCGAAACAAGATCGGGCTTCAACTGGATCAGATAACCGGAAACAAACCGCGCCGCGAGACCAAGATGGCGTAACGCCTGTACCAGTAACCAGCTCGAATCACGGCAAGAGCCTGTACGCACGTCCAGCGTCACTTCCGGCTCCTGCACGCCGGTTTCCATTCGAATGACATAGCCAACTTCGCGCTGGATACGCGCATTGAGATCCACGACGAAATTCACGGTGTTTGTCGGCGTGCGATCGACAGTCGCAAGAAAATTCGAGAGCAGCGGACCGATCGGGTCCGGTTTCAGATAGATCGAAAGGTCATCTTTTATGTCGTCAGGGTAAGCGAAGGGCCAAGTCTCGGCGACGGGTTCTACGAAAAAGTCGAATGGATTGTAGACCGTCATGTCGGCGATGAGATCGACTTCGATCTTGAGTTCCGTCACCGGCTCCGGGAAAACGAAGCGCGCCAGGAAATTGCCGTAGGGGTCCTGCTGCAGATTGACGAAATGATTGGCCGGACTGACCTTCAACGAATGGCTGAGAACTTTGGTCCGGGAATGAGGCGCAGGTTGCAGGCGGATCACTTGCGGCCCGAGCATGATCGGGCGGTCATATTTATAGTGGGTCAGGTGATAGACTGCTGCGTGAATTGCCATGTCGCCTCAAATTTTTTTCTGAAATGCTTGTCCCGAAGAACCGTAGCCTACTCCACGACTTTGTTAAATGTCCCTGCCAATTATTTTAGCACGGAAAAAGTTTGCCGCATAAACGGGCTTGGCCACACAACTTGGAACGCCGTTGCGACCTGACGAATGCAACCCTGCATTCGTTGCCGCCAGGACAGATCACAGTCACCTTCGTCGAGTTTTGTGAGTGAAGCAGAAAACACCGTGCCAGCCGGTGTATCGGAGACGATAGGCCTCTCCGACTAGGGCAAGAGCCTTGCTCGCAAGACAGGGGTGACGCTATGTGGTTTCTACCACTGCGTATCACCCTGGAATTGAAGAAGACCCGGAGCAGCTGGACACTGACTCTCCGGGTCTTATTTCAGTAAACTAGGAAAAGAGGGGCAGGCGAAAGCTTGCCTCTCACTCCAAGACAAAACATAGCATTTCCTTTCATTTTTCCAAGCGTTATCCGCACTTGATTAGTCTGCAGACTATTAAACGGATTGCTTTGGGTGCTTTTTCCACTAATGATCGTCACCGATGGTTTCTCCGGCAAGACAACGCCGGAGATGAAAAGGGAACACGGTGAGGCGTACCCAAAAGGGACCGAGACCGTGGCTGCCCCCGCAACTGTAAGCGGTGAGCGATGCCTGAAGATGCCACTGGTCGAATGATCGGGAAGGCAAGGCAAAGCTGAGACCCGCGAGCCAGGAGACCTGCCATCAATACTGAAATTCGAACCGGACGGGGTGTGCCGGGAGCGATGCGATGTTTCCCGCCGCAACGGTCCCCTTCGCGGGTCTGTGCCTGATGGCGGCGCTGCATTGTCCGTTCCCTCATCCCGTTCCCTAACAGATGGACGGGAATGAATACCCCAAAGATTTTCTCTCGCGTCAGGCCAGTTCTTGCCTTCAGCGCACTGCTCCTCTTTACATACGTTATAACGTTACGTAATGGAGGTGCTGTGCGCTGCTGCTTTTGCGGCGTTTCAGCATCCGGAGAACTCCGCTTATGAGCCATATTGTGCTCAACGCCGACACCGTGACTTATCGCATCGCCGGCGAGACCCTGGTCGACAAGGCATCCTTGACGATCGAATGCGGTGCACGCCTGGCGATCATCGGACCGAACGGTGCCGGCAAGTCGACCTTGTTACGCATGCTGGCAGGTCTTCTCCAGCCGACTTTCGGCGATATCACACTCCGTAGCAAAAGCGTCAGCCATTTGACACCGCTTGAACGTGCCCGGCAGTTTGCCTTTGTCGGCCAGACCGACACGCCGGAGCTCCAGCTTTCCGTCGAAGACTATGTCTCTCTCGGCCGTATTCCGCATGTTGGCACCTTTACCAAGGTACGGGAACGCGAGATCGTGGCCGAAGCATTGCATCGCGCGAAGATCGCGCAGTTTTCGCGACGCGCCATCGGATCGCTGTCGGGCGGCGAGCGTCAGCGCGTACAGTTGGCGCGGGCCATTGCCCAACAACCGGCTGTGCTATTCCTTGATGAACCAACCAACCATCTCGACCCCAGGGCGCGCAGCGAGTTGCTGTCACTGGTCGCCGGACTTGATGTGACGACGATCGCGGTCTTGCACGATCTGCCTTTGGTCGCGCCCTTTGCCACGCATGTCGCGGTCATGCACAACGCCCTTGTAGTTGCCACCGGCACCCCCGATGAAACGCTGACGCCTCGGGTTGTCGGCGACGTCTTCAATCTAGACGTTTTGCGCTTGCGCCATCCATCGCAGAACCGCGACCTCATGGTGTTCGAGACGCCAGAACCATCGCCATCAGTCCATCCCCACGCACGGAGCATTTGATGAAAAAGACAATTCTTGCCCTCGCACTGACCATATTGTCGACGCCTGCGTTGGCATTCCCCGTTACTGTCGAAAGTTGCGGCAAGCCGCTGACTTTCGATGCCGCGCCAAAACGAGCGGTGATCCAGGATCTCAACATGAGTGAAATGGCCTTCGCACTCGACCTGCAATCGTCGATGGTCGGGGTGACCGGCATCACAGGCTGGTACAAGGTGGATGACGCCTTCAAGAAGGAGCTTGGTCAAATTCCGGAACTCGCTTCCAAGGAACCGACGGTGGAAAACCTCGTCGCCGCCAACCCCGATTTCTTCTTTGCCGGCTGGTACTATGGGATGAAACCCGGCGGAGACGTGACGCCGGATACGCTTGCGCCCTACGGCATCAAGACTCTCGTCTTGACCGAGAGCTGCGTGCACCTTGACAAGAATCGCCCCGCCGCCTCGATGGACCTGCTCTACGGCGACATGACAAAACTCGGCAAGATTTTCGGCAAGGAACAGCAGGCCGAGGCACTGGTTGCCGGCTGGAAGACACAGCTTGCGGATATCAAAAAAAGAATCAGCAACAGCGGCGAAACCCGTGTTCTTCTTTATGATTCCGGCGAGGACAAGCCCTTTACTGCGGGCAAGTTCGCGATGCCGACTGCACTCATCAGCGAAGCCGGCGGCACCAACATCATGTCCGACATGGAGACAAGTTGGGGCACGACATCATGGGAAACTGTCGCGGCACGCAACCCGCAATTCCTCATCCTGCTCGACTATCAGGATGGTGCAGGCTATCAAAAGCTGCTCGACTTCCTCAAAGCGCATCCGGCAATGAAGGAAACCGATGCGGTGAAGAATGAGCGTTTCGTGGCACTGCGCTATGCCGAGCTCACGCCTGGTCCGGCCAATATCGAAGCCATCGGCAAGATCGCCAAGGCCATGCATCCGGAAGCTTTCTGAGTGCAAGCCCGACAACGCATTTCGCTCGTGGCAGGGGTGATGCTGGTCATCGCCCTCGCTCTGCTATCCATCGCCTACGGCTCGACTGTCATACCCTTGAGCGATGTGCTGAATGCCTTCGCCCATGCGGCTGGTCTCAGCAATCTGAACACAACGATACCAATCGAACGCATTGTCGTTGATCTGCGCTTGCCGCGCGTCATACTGGCCATCTGCGTTGGCGCCGGGCTCGGCATTGTCGGCGCGATGTTGCAGACGGTAACGCGCAATGATCTCGCCGACCCCTTCCTGTTCGGGCTATCATCGGGTGCCGCAGCCGGTGCGGTTTCGGTGATCAGCATTTTCGGCGACCGCTTCGGCATCTGGACGCTGCCGATCGCTGCCTTCATCGGCGGCATGCTCGCTGCAATCATCGTTCTGCTACTGGTTCGGCGCGTACAGGGTCAGGGACCGGAACGCATGATCCTTGCGGGTCTCGCCGTCTCGTTCCTGTTTGCCGCGATCACCAACTACATGGTGTTCTCCGGTGACCAGCGCGCCGCCCATTCCGTCCTGTTCTGGACGCTTGGAGGGCTCGGCCTCGCACGCTGGGAAAACCTGCCGCTGGCGTTGCTGGGCCTCACGGCGATCCTCATCCACGCGCTCTATAACCACCGCAACCTCGATGCGTTTCTTGCCGGCGAAAATACGGCGGAAAGCTTGGGCATCCGCGTCAACCGTACACGCAATACAGTCTTCATCGTCTGCGCATTTTCAACGGCGATCTTCGTTTCAGTCGCAGGTGTCATCGGTTTTGTCGGTCTGATGATTCCACATATCGCACGGCGCTTTGCCGGACAGCTTCATGCGGGCCTGATCCCCACCTGCGCGCTGCTCGGCGCAACGCTGATCCTCCTGAGCGACCTTGCCGCACGCCTTCTCCTCGCGCCGCAGGAACTGCCAATCGGCATCGTTACCAGTTCCGTCGGGGCGTTCTTCGTGGTGACGCTGCTGTTACGCAAACGGTCGGGCTAGAACCTGCCGCGTGCGACAAAGCTCGGATTGGCGAAGTCCGCATCATTGGCCTGATTGCGGCGGCCATAGGTCAGCGGCTTGCCGTCAAGGGTCAGCGTGATGCCGCCCGCCGCGCGTAGAACCGCATCACCTGCCGCCGTGTCCCATTCCATCGTCCGGCTGAGCCGCGGATAGATGTCGGCTTCGCCGCGCGCCAACAGGCCGAATTTGATCGAAGAGCCAACCGAGACGCAATCGGCGATGGCGAAACCTTTCAGGTATTCGTCGGTTTCCGGCGTACGATGCGAGCGGCTGGCGACGGCAATCATTTCCTCCGGCGCAGTCCGGCACGAAATGCTGTTGCGCGTGGTCACGCTCCCCGTGGAATCGACGGTCACTTCCTGAGCGCCGTTCGGGCCGCCGGTAAACAGCCACCCGCGTACCGGAGCATAGACGATGCCCAGCACCGGAGCGCCGTCTTCGATCAGGGCGATGTTGACAGTGAAATCACCATTGCGATTGACGAACTCGCGTGTGCCATCGAGCGGATCGACCAGATAAAAACGGTCGCCGAGATCACCGGGCACGTGCCCACCGGAAATCTCTTCCTCCGCCACAATCGGAATATCGGGCGTTGCCTGGCGCAGCGCCTCCAGGATGATGGCTTCCGCCGCGCGGTCAGCAGCGGTGACCGGCGACTTGTCGTCTTTCAACGAAACATCGCAGCCTTCTATGTAAATGCGCAGAATTTCGCGTCCGGCAGCAATCGCCGTGGTTTCGAAGGTCTGAAGCAGAGCAGGATAGTTTACGGCGTTCATGCCTTCCCCTCTGGGCTCCTGACCACGGCCGCGGCGAGATTCGCGATCATGCCGCACCGAAAACGGTGGTGTTCGAGCACCGGAGCGCAGTGGACTTGAAGTCCATGAGCACCGGAGCACAGAAAAACGCCGTTTGCAGGCCGGCATGGCGTGAATATCAACATGGCTTAGATCGACCAGGAACTTTGATCGTAGTTAAAGATAATGCCGTGCTCTACAAGGAGCTTTTCAACCTCTGAGGCCAGATCTTCCGTTGTCCGGCCAACTGTCTTCAAATGCAGTTCCGGATTCTCCGGCGCTTCATAGGGCGAGTCTACGCCGGTGAAGTTCTTGATCTCGCCGCGCAGTGCTTTGGCATACAATCCCTTGGGGTCACGTTTCGCGCACTCCTCAAACGGCGTATCGACAAAAACCTCGAGGAATTCACCATCATCCAGCAGTTCGCGCACCATGCGGCGCTCGGAAGCGAACGGCGAAATGAACGATACAAGGACGATCAATCCGGCGTCCGCCATCAGCTTGGCCACCTCGCCGACACGGCGGATGTTCTCAACACGGTCTTCTTCGGTAAAGCCGAGATCGCGATTGAGGCCATGACGGACATTATCACCGTCGAGAATATAGGTGTGCTTGCCGAGTGACGACAGGCGCTTCTCGACCAGATTGGCGATCGTCGATTTGCCGGAACCCGATAGGCCGGTGAACCACACGACTGCGGGTTTCTGATCCTTTTGCGCGGCGCGCGATGCCTTGTCGACATCGAGCGCCTGCCAATGCACGTTGGAAGCACGGCGTAGCGCAAAGTCGATCATGCCAGCGCCGACCGTCGCATTGGTCAGGCGGTCAATCAGGATGAACGACCCTGTCGAGCGGTTCGACTTGTAGGCGTCGAAGGCGATTGGCACCTGCGTCGAGATATTGACGACGCCAACTTCATTCAGGTCAAGCGATTTGGCCGCTTCCTGCGCGAAACTATTGATATCGATTCGATATTTGAGATCGGTAATCGTCGCAGTGACCTGATCGGTTTCCGTCCGCAGGATATAGGATCGCCCCGGGATCAGCGCATGCTCCGCGAACCACACGACGTTGGCGGCAAACTGGTCCGCAACGTCAGGCCGAGCTTCGGGTGCGACCAGCATATTGCCGCGCGAAACCTCGATCTCGTCATCGAGAACGATCGTGACCGCTTCACCTTCGCTGGCAGAGTCCAGATCACCGTCCCAAGTGACGATACGCTTGACCCGTGAAGACTTGCCGGATTTGGCGACGACGACTTCGTCGCCCGGCGCAACGCTGCCCGAGGCAATGGTGCCGGAAAAACCGCGGAAGTCGAGGTTGGGCCGGTTGACGTACTGAACCGGAAAGCGGAACGGACGTGCGTCATCCGCGCTTTCCAACGGCACGTTCTCCAGATGCTGCAGCAGCGCCGGTCCCTTGTACCAGGGCAGGTTGGCCGATGGCCCGATGACATTGTCGCCAAAGCGCGCCGAAAGAGGGATGGCCTGTATTGTCTTGAATCCGAGTTTGCTCGCAAACTCCTGATAATCCGCAACAATCTTGTCAAAAACATCCTGCGAATAGTCCACGAGATCGATCTTGTTGACGGCAAGAATGATGTTGCGAATGCCAAGCAGCGACGCAATGAAACTGTGGCGCCGCGTCTGGCGCAGGATGCCCTGCCGCGCATCGACCAGCACGATTGCAAGGTCCGCAGTCGAAGCGCCGGTTGCCATGTTGCGCGTGTACTGTTCATGGCCAGGCGTGTCGGCAACGATGAACTTGCGCTTCGGCGTCGAGAAAAAGCGATAGGCGACATCGATGGTGATGCCCTGCTCGCGTTCAGCTTCCAACCCGTCGACCAACAGGGCGAAATCGATATCTTCGCCGTTGGTACCGTGCTTGCGACTATCCTTGGTCAGTGCTGCCAGCTGATCCTCGAAGATCAGCTTGGTATCGTAAAGCAGACGTCCGATGAGCGTGGATTTGCCGTCATCGACCGAGCCGCAAGTAAGAAACCGCAGCAGCGATTTCTTCTCCTGTTCGGCCATATAGGCGTTGATTTCTTCGGCGGCTGAAGCTGCAGGCAAAATCTTGATCTGTCCTAGCTTAGACATCAGAAATAGCCCTCGCGCTTCTTCTTCTCCATGGAGCCCGCCTCGTCCTTGTCGATCATACGCCCCTGCCGCTCGGAGGTACGCGAGACGAGCATTTCGCTGACGATTTCCGGCAGGGTTGCCGCGCCGGACTCAACAGCCCCTGTCAGAGGATAGCAGCCCAGCGTGCGGAACCGCACCATTTTCTGCTGCAGCACTTCGCCGGGAAGCAGTTGCATCCGTTCGTCATCGCGCATGATCAGCATGCCGTCACGCTCGACAACCGGACGCCTTGCCGCAAAGTACAAAGGAACGATCGGAATTTCCTCCTGCATGATATATTGCCAGATATCGAGCTCGGTCCAGTTGGAGATCGGAAACACGCGGATGGATTCACCCTTGGCGACGCGGGTATTATAGATCTTCCACATTTCCGGCCGCTGGTTCTTCGGGTCCCAGGAATGCTGCGCACTGCGGAACGAGAAAATCCGTTCCTTGGCACGAGACTTTTCCTCGTCACGGCGCGCGCCACCAAAGGCCGCATCGAACCCGTATTTGTCGAGCGCCTGCCGCAGTGCCACGGTTTTCATGATGTGCGTATGCGTGTTGGAGCCATGCGTGAAGGGACCGATGCCTTGCTCGATGCCCTCCTGATTACTGTGAACGAGAAGATCGAAGCCAAGTCGCTGAGCTTCTGAATCACGAAATGCGATCATCTCCTTGAATTTCCACGTGCTATCGACGTGGAGGAATGGAAATGGCGGCTTGGCCGGATAGAAGGCCTTCATCGCCAGATGCAGCATGACGGACGAATCCTTGCCGATCGAATAAAGCATCACGGGATTGGAGAACGTCGCCGCGACCTCACGAAAAATATGGATTGCTTCGGCTTCAAGACGCTGGAGATGCGTCAGGTTCTTGGTCATGAAAATTACTATCCACTCTCGCTGCCAGCATCAGGCGCAACGAATATCAACTGAATCACGCGGCGTATCAATATCGCCATTGCTCGCGGCAACATAGTGGAAGGGCGATATTTAAGGAAAGGATGGTTTCACAAGGGACACGAAATCCGCGCCAATTTATTGCCGTGAACGACATTTTATCAGAAAGCGATTCCATCGCAGCGTAACGCCGGAGTCCAGCTTTTTTAAAACGTCCAATCCGTGGAAAATTGATCCGGGGTCGTGCCACCTTGAGCACAGTTCTCTCGCCGACGTCCTTGAGCGCCCATTTCTGCGTCATTGTTAAGCGCCTCTCTCTCTCCGTCATCCTCGGGCTTGACCCGAGGACCCACGGCAAAGGAGAGCGGACCGTTTAATCCGACGGGTTCCATCTACTGGCAGCGGCACACCGGAAGCACAGGAAACCATCATATGCCCGTCAGGGTGGATTATCGAAGGTCTTCCGGTGGGATCACGCCCTTCGTCAATATAAAACACCCATAAAACCGCCGCTCGCCGGTGGCGATGACGCAATAGGCATTCTTGGCATGTTCATAGAAATCCATCCGGTCGATCGAGACCATTGGCCAATGCTTACCTTCGGCGGCGTCGATCTCCACCTGCATTTCTACCTGCACATCAGGCATCTCGTCGGGGCTGCCGACGATTTCCATGCGCGCGGCGGCGTCATCGATGAACGTGTCGAGCGGCATGACCGAGAGAATGGCACGCGCGGCTCGCGGCGCGGTCACAGCGTCAATGCGCAACAGCCGGCCGAGCCGTGTCTGGCGCGCAATGGAATCCCCCGGAAAATTGGTATCGCATATGACCAGACGGTCGCCGTGGCCCATAGCTCTCAGAGCGTAGAGTACATCCGCATTCAGTAATGGATCCAGATTCTTGAGCATGTTTCCTCCCGATATGTCTGATTATTTCGCGCGATTTTGCAGAAACTGATTGAATTCTTCGGCCGTCGCATAGGACTTCTGTGTGCCTTCGCGGGTAATCGAGTCAGCGGCATAGAGCGCCGCTTTCCTGAGCGAGGCTTCGAGCTCCCGGCCCTCTACGTAATAGCGAGCGAAGCTGCCGATGAATGCATCACCGGCGCCTGTCGTGTCTTTCGGCTTGACTTTGAAAGGCTCGATCAATGTCGAGGTGTCCGCAGTGATCAGCCGAGCTCCGCGGGAACCGAGGGTGACGATGACCGTGCGGATACCCTTGTCAATCAAGGAACGCGCGGCGGTTTCAATCTCGGCATCTGTCCCGGTGGGCATGCCCGTCAGCAGCGCCAGTTCGGTTTCGTTGGGAACGACGAAGGTTGCCTTGGTGACCTGTTTCGGATCGAGATCAGGCGCAGCGGGTGCGGGATTGAGGATGGTTTCGATGCCATGCCGATCAGCGAAGGCGATCGTGTAATAGACCGTTTCGAGCGGCACTTCTAATTGCATGAGGATAAGGTCGCAGCGCTTCAAATCTTCTGCAGCAGCATCGATATCGGCGGGCTTCAGATCATTGTTCGCGCCCTTGATGATAAAAATCGAGTTTTCGCCGCTTTCGTCGACAAAAATCGGCGCAACGCCGCTCGATTTGCCCGTGATGGTCCCCACATGCGAGACATCGATGCCGTTGCTCTTGAGGTTGTCGATGGTGCTTTGACCGAAAACGTCGTCGCCGACTTTGGTTACCATCATCACGTCGGCGCCAAGCCTTGCAGCAGCGACCGCCTGATTAGCGCCCTTGCCGCCAAATCCCATCGAAAATGCCGGTGCTTCCAAAGTTTCTCCCGGCGCAGGCATGCGAATGATCGATGTGACGAGATCGGTCATGTTGCTACCAACGACCGCGATGCGACGTGCCATATCTGTTTCCTCTTTGGTCAATAGTCTTTTGCCAATGATCTATAGCAATGATTAGCCGGAAAGAAACAGATCTTGTCATGAAATGACTGGCTGGGGCGGGAGGGTTCGAACCTCCGAATGGCGGTACCAAAAACCGCTGCCTTACCACTTGGCTACGCCCCAAAATGCCAGCGCCAATCAGAATATTCGGCGTGACAGCGCGGCCTTATAACCTCTGGTTCCAGCTTGTGCAATGTGAATGATCGGAGAGTTTGTACGTTCTCCGCAATTGTTTCCGCGTTTTTCCATGACCAAGGCCAGGACGGGGCATTGGACCTAGAGCGGTTTGTGACCATATTGGATCAATCCTGTTTCCCGGGTGGCGAGACAATCCACGCGGAAGGTGGCGAGGTCGATGTCTTTCCATCGTCCGACGCCGCCTGACAAAGTGGTTGGCCGCCAGCCGGAAACCCGAAGGGCCGGGTGAATTTGGCCCAAATCCGTCGGGCTTCGGCGTCGTCCGATGGAAAGGCATCGGCCTCGCCAAATCCCTCGACCTTGAACCAAATTCCCTCCGGCAGGATGATTCAATATGATTACAAACCGCTCTAAGTCGGGGTTCTGTTCAGAAATGCATATCGCTAGGCTGGAGCAATATTGTGTTTTGACGGCGAAGCAGCAGCACCGTGCCAGCCGGTGCAATCAGGGGGATGGGCCTCCCTGGCTGAGGCATACGGCCAATATGCTGTCAAACTTGGAGTGAAGCGAATGTGGTTTCTACCGCTGAGCATCACCCTGGAAGTGAAAAAGAATCGGATCAGCTGGTCACTGACAATCCGATTCTCATTTTCACTAACCTAGGAATGGGAGGTGGGTTTCGGCCTGCCTCCTATCCAAGAGGAATATAGCACTTCTCAAGGAATTTCCAAGAGTGCTAAGTGACCGCTCCGAGGTCGCATAAATACGGGAATCAGCATTGGCCGCCATCATAGCTCCTTTTCTTGCCGCCGCCGTTGCAAGTGCCGCCTTGCTGACGATCATCATGCGGGCGCTTCCTGCGGATTTCCTCGGTGCGGCGGTGACAGAGCGCTCCAATCATACGCAGGCGGCGCGGCAATTGGGCGGCCTCGCCATCGTTCCAGTCATCATCGTTTCGCTGTGGATATTCGGCCCTGCGTCCGACCCTGACCCGCAGTTTCTCGGCGCAACAACCATTGCAGCCGCCGTGCTCTGGATAATCGGTTTCCTCGATGACCGCCATCATCTGCCCGAAACAATCCGGCTTGCATCGCAACTCGCAGCCTCAGCGATTGCAGTCTATGGGCTCGGGGCAGACTTCCGCCTGCTGCCGGATCTCCTGCCTTTCCTTGTGGAGCGAGGCCTTCTCGTTCTCGCCCTCGTCTATTTCATCAACCTGACCAATTTCATGGACGGGCTCGACCTGATGGTCGTCTCAGGCCTCGGCATCCCCCTCGCCCTGCTTGCCAGCTTCGCTATCTTCGGACTTGCCGCGCTCGGGACCGGCAGCCTTGCCGCTTCGATTGCAGGAGCGCTATTGGGCTTTGCCGTCTTCAACCGGCCGAAGGCGAGCATGTTTCTCGGTGATGCCGGCAGCTTGCCCATCGGCTTGCTCAGCGGGCTTGCCTTCTTTCGGCTTGGCCATGATCTGTCGATCTGGGCCGGGCTGATCCTGCCATTGTTTTTCATCGCCGATGCAACATCGACACTGTTCATGCGTCTGGCAGCAGGCGACAATATTTTCGCGGCGCATTCCAAGCACGCCTATCAGATAGCAAAGCGATCCGGCTGGTCGATCTGGGGCATTGTCATCAGCGTCGGCGTGCTCAATGTCATACTTGGAGCCTGCGCCATTGCAGCGGCACAACACGGTCTATTTCGTGCCGCAGGTATTCTCGCGGCGCTGATTGGCGTCGGTTTTGTTTTGCTCCGGTTTCGAGCCAAATTGCGCTAGGATTTGGCATACTCGAAGAGCAGCTTGCGCACAGCATCGGCGTCCTGCTTTTCGATCAGCTGCCGCAACTCTGTAATCGCTTCGGGCAAATGGTTCACCGAATTGGCGCCGCGCTTGGCGCGCAGAATTTTAGAGTGGTTCGTCGGCGACACGCCGGTCGGATCGTAGAACAGCTCTTCATGCAACTTCTCGCCATCGCGTATACCGACGGTGACGATTTCGATATCACCCTCCGGATGGAGGCTGTCCTTGATCGAAAGGCCGGCAAGAAGAATCATGTTTTCTGCAAGATCACGGATACGCACGGCTTCGCCCATTTCGAGCAGCAGAATATCCCCACCCCCGGAAAGCGCGCCGGCCTGGATGATCAGTTCCGCAGCTTCGCGTACCGACATGAAATAGCGGGTCATATCGTCATGGGTAACCGTCAACGGACCGCCATGGGCAATTTGCTCGCGAAACAACGGTACGACCGAACCGCTCGAACCGATCACATTGCCGAAGCGAACCGACGCGAATATCTGTCCGCTGCCCTGCCTGCTCGCCTCATCGCCATAATAGCGTACGATAAGCTCGGCCCATCGCTTGGTCGCGCCCATGACATTCGATGGCCGCACTGCTTTATCGGACGAAATGAGGACAAAATTTCTGACCCCTGCCTCGCGCGACAATGCCGCCAGCACCTCCGTACCGATCACATTGTTTCGTGCGCCCTCGACAACATTTTCCTCCACCAACGGCACATGTTTATAGGCGGCACAATGATAGACATTCTCGATCTTATGCGTTGCAAGGACGCTTCTGATCAACGGCGCATCGGCGATCGAACCGAGCACCGGAACGATCAGACAATCGCTGACCGCGGCGAGCTCGCGATGGAGCTGATAGATGCTGTGCTCATTGACATCGAAAATGACCAGCTTCGCCGGTGCCAGCTTGACGATGGTGCGGCAAAGCTCCGACCCGATAGATCCGCCAGCGCCAGTCACGAGAATGGCGCGATCTTCCACGGTCTTGTCGAGCAGGATAGGGTCGGCCGGCACTGGCGAGCGGCCTAGCAGGTCATCGATATCGATGTCGCGCAGATGGCTGATCAGGTATTTTCCTGCGGTCAGATCTGAAATCGCCGGGAGAATACGAACCTTGACATCGAGAGACTTCAACCTGCCGATCAGGCGACGGCGCTGAATGCCGCTCAGCGACGAGGTCGTCACGATCATCTCGTTGATGCCGAAATTGTCGATGAGAGTCTCGAGCTGCGATGTCGGGTAGACACGGATACCAAGAATATCCATGCCATGCAGGCTCTTGTCGTCATCGACAAAACCCGCGACGAAGACTTCATTTTGTGACCTCAAAGCGTTCGCCAATTGGCGGCCGGCATCGCCCGCCCCGAATATGAGACACTGCCGCGCCAGCAGCTTTTCACGCAAGGGGCTCCACAGCAGCCATTTTGCGGCAAAACGGCTGCCGCAGATGAGACCGATGCTCAGCACCCAATAGAGAAATGGTATGGCGCGCGGCACACCTTCGGCACCGGTCATCAGCGTCAGGAAGGCGAGGCAGACCCATAGAATGACGGAGATCGTCACGGCCTGGATCATGGTCCAGATTGCCTTGTCAGGAAGGTAGCGGATGACAGACCGATACAGCCCGAAACGCACGAACACCGGCAGACCGATAAGCGGCGCAGCGACCATCAACAAAGCTTGCTCGCTGTTCGGGATAAAAAATTCACCGAATCTCAGCAAATAGCTGAGCCAAATAGCGAAAGTCAGCGTAACCATGTCAAAAATGACAAGGAGTATCTGCTTGTAACGACGCGGCATCATCGAGACGCTTTGCCGAAAGATTTCCAATTTCATTAATCCTCAAGGTTCAAGGCAAAAAACGCAAGACCAGTAGCATAGGGCATCATAAATGCAATGCTCGTCTATCGATCAACCGGGACGTGCTTGGAAATCAACAGAAAACTCGATATATTGGGTGTCGGAGAGAGGGCAGGCTTTCGCCCGCCCTCCTTTCCTTACCGTATGAAATGGACCCGAAGAGACAGTGACCAGCTGCTTCGGGTCCTTTTCATTGTAAGGGTGATGCTCAGTGGTAGATACCACATATCGCTTTCACCTCCGGTTTCCTGGCGAGGCCCTCGCCTCGGTCGAAGCGGCCTATCCCCTTCGAATGCACCGACTGGCTCGATGCTGCTGCTTTCGCCTGAAAACCTGTTGAGGATCGCTTGGTTGTTGGTTGAAGGCAACGAATGCAGGGTTGCACCGATCTTCAAAAAGCACGTTGCAAGGTTGTTGCAGCGGCCACTTCCCGCTGGCGGTTTATCCACCACCTGTCAGGCGGCTTTAGAGTCTCTGGTCTTGATCGATTGCTGAAAGGACAGCCAGATGGACCAGACGACGACGAACCTCAAATTGCCCTATATAGCGCCGTCGCAGGCGCAAAAGCATGTCACCCACAACGAGGCTATCCGGGCGCTCGATGCGCTGGTGCAGCTCTCGGTGATGAGGCCGCAAACTGAAAAATGCCCCGCCGGAGCCTTCGGAAGGAGACCGTTACATCGTCGCGTCCGAGGCCGTCGTGCCATGGGCGGGCAAGACGGACCAGATCGCTGCGTGGCAGGATGACGCCTGGGCGTTCTTCCAGCCGCAGGAGGGCTGGCACGCCTGGGTGGCAGAGGAACAAACCTTCGCCGTTTTCGATCGCAATTCCTGGAGCAGGGTAGCGGGCGGAACCAACCCGGTAGATTCTGTCGGTATCAATACGGTCGCCGACGAGAACAACCGGCTGGCGTTAAAAAGCCCTGCCTCGTTGTTCGATCATGCTGGTGGCGGCCATCAGCTGAAAATAAACAAGGTGGATGACAGCCATACCGCCTCGCTGCTTTTCCAGTCCAATTATCAGGGCCGGGCCGAGATGGGCACAATGTGGGGTCGTGATTTTCATATCAAGACCAGCTCCGACGGCAATCGATGGCAGGACGCCATGGCCGTCGATAGCGCCACGGGGATTGCACGTTTTCCCTCAGGCATTGCTCATTCGGCCACCGGCAAGAAGCAATCCGGTCTGATTTTCCTCTCGCCAAGCGACAGCGGCACAGTGATCTTCCAGCCGCTGGGGGTTCGCACCCAAGCCCTGAAGACTGCCAAACTGGCTTCGATCAGTGATGATATCGTGACTTTCACCAGCAATACCGCTGGCGAATTCTTCGGCACCGCCATGCGCGGGCTGTCGATGGTTCGCATCTGGAATGTAACCAAAACACCGGCGCAACCGGCCTTTGCCAAATGGGACACGGCGGCCAATCAGCTGCAAGTGAGCAACGCCGACGACATCAAGCTATGGTCCGCGGGCGATACGATCCAGCTTGGCGATCCGGTTACCAACCTCATTGCCATTGATGTCTCGCCGCTGATGCAGAAACTTCTGGGTAGTGTATTCCGGCAGGATGGAATTATGCTCGATGCAGGCAACACCGGGGCTATCACCGTCGCCTGCAGGGATCAGTCCCCTGCATCCACATCCAACCTCGTCTATTTCAAAATCGATGAAGCTCGTAGCGTCAGCGTAATCGGGATTTACGGGTGAAGGCTGCTGTGCGTGGTTCGACAAGCTCACCATGAGGGAGATAAGTGGTTTTGCAGGGAGCCAAACACCCAAGCGTGCCGACTATCATGCGGTCAGCCAACCTCCCTCATGGTGAGCTTGTCGAACCACGCACAGCAGTAATGCAGGAAGGATTCTCTCAACTGCCCCGATAGGTCGAATACCCCCACGGCGTTACCAACAGAGGCACATGATAATTGCCATCGGCATTCGCTATCGAAAACCGGAGAGGAATATCGTCAAGGAACGGAGGCTCGTCACGGGCAATTTGCGATGCCTTGAAATAATCCTCGATGAAGAACGTCAACTCGTATTGACCAGCCATCATCTCATCCGGGGATAGCAGCAGCGCATCTGTCCTGCCATCGGCATTGGTAACCGCAGTCTTGAGCAAATGACGGCCGGTCTGATCGATCCGGTGCAGTGTCAACGCCATGCCGACGGCCGGCTTTCCCGCCGCCGTATCGAGCACATGTGTGGATAACTTTCCCATCAAAAGCTCCTCATGCAAATAAATCGTCGAGACGAAAGCGTGCGATCAAAGCGATCTGCCGCAGCCCTTCGATCACCTCTTCGCCCGAATTATGGTTCAGGCGTTGGCGGAACGCCGCCATGATTGAATGCTTGTCATGCCCCCGGACCGCAAGGATAAAAGGGAAGCCGAAACGGCTCTGATATGCGTTGTTCAGCCGATGAAACTCTTCGAACTCAGCGTCCGTCAATCTGTCGAGACCGGCGCCCTTCTGCTCGCTCGTCGACTCCGCCGTTAGATTGCCCTGCCGCGCCGCCTTGCCCGCGAGATTGGGATGTGCCCGGATGAGCCCGAGTTGCGCCACCTGCCCTGACGCGTTCACGGCATTGACCATCGCAGCGTGCAGGTCCTCGGTGCTGGCAAAAGGCCGTAACTTCGCGACAGCCTCCGGAACCCAAGGCGAGTGCTCGAATATGCCGCCTAGCGCTGCAACGAAATCCGTGGCATCGAGGGAGTTGAGTTTGTCTAATGTCATATGCTGCATCGACGTTCCAATATAACAGGATAGCAATGCTGCTGTGCGTGGTTCGACAAGCTCACCATGAGGGAAGTGGCTGATTGCACGATGCTCACCTCCGCCGCCGAACTCACTCCCTGCAACTCACTTATATCCCTCATGGTGAGCTTGTCGAACCACGCACAGCAGCATTGCAATCGATCATACGCCAATCACTCCCTTTGCATGTCGCACAGCTCGCAACACCGCCTCGGGTGTCGCCGGGGAATCCAGCTGCGGCACCCCGCTATGGATCGAAGCGATTGCATCGCGAATGGCCAGCCAGACCGAGATGCCAAGCATCAATGGCGGCTCACCGATCGCTTTGGAGCGAAACACCGTTTCTTCCCTGTTGGGCATATTGTCGAGAATGCGCACGTTGAACTCGGGCGGCACGTCGCGCGATCCGGGTATCTTGTAGGTCGATGGCCCAACAGTCCGCAGCCGTCCGGATTTATCCCACCAAAGCTCCTCGCACGTTACCCAGCCCATGCCCTGCACGAAGGCGCCCTCGATCTGGCCAAGGTCAATGGCAGGATTGAGCGGAGAGCCGACGTCCTGAAGGATATCGGCGCGCAGACAACGCGTTTCGCCCGTAAGCGTGTCGACAGCAACTTCCGCAACGGCAGCGCCATAGCTGAAGTAGAAGAAAGGCCGGCCCTTCATCGTCTTGCCGTCCCAATGAATCTTCGGCGTTGCATAGTGTCCGGCTTCCGAGAGCTGGATGCGCTTGGCCCAGGCCATTTTAGCCAGTTCACCGAAGGATACCGAGCGATTGTCGGCGTGGACACGGCCTTCGCGATAGATGATCACGTCTTCTTCGACATCGAAATGCTCGGCCGCCACCCGTGTCATGCGCGCCTTGATTGCGGTCGCGGCTTTGAACGCAGCCATGCCGTTGAGGTCCGAGCCGGTAGACGCCGCAGTGGCACTGGTGTTCGGCACCTTGCCCGTCGCGGTGGACGAAATGCGGACCATGTCGAGTTCGACCTGAAACACCTCGGCCACCACCTGCGCGACCTTCACAAACAGGCCTTGCCCCATTTCGGTGCCGCCATGATTGAGGAAGATCGACCCGTCCAGGTAAACATGGACCAGCGCACCCGCCTGATTGAGCGAGGTCAGATTGAACGAGATGCCAAATTTGATCGGCATCATCGCCAGCCCGCGCCGGATAACAGGATTGGCAGCATTGTGCGCGTCGATCTCAGCGCGGCGATAGTCCCACTCGGCGGAGCCAAGCACCGCATCCGTCACCTCGACCAGACGATTATCCTCTACCTGCTGGCCATAGGGCGTCATGTCGCCGGTCTTGTCGCCATAATAATTGACCGTCCGGACCGCATTGGGGTCAAGTTTCAACTCGCGGGCGATGGTATCGATTACGGCCTCGATGGTGATGATTCCTTGCGGGCCGCCAAAGCCGCGAAACGCGGTGTTTGACACAGTATTGGTCTTGCAGGCATGGCCGATGAAGCGCGCGTTCGGAATAAAATAGGAATTGTCCGTATGAGTCAGCGTGCGCGTGATAACCGGTCCCGTCAAATCTGGCAGATTGCCCGCCCGCGCCAGATATTCGACATCGAGACAGAGAATGCGGCCCCTATTATCGACACCGGCCTTCCAGTTGGCGATGTAATCGTGGCGCTTGCCAGTCGCTACCATGTCATCGCGGCGTTTCAGCCGCATCTTGCAGGGTTTTCCGGTCTTGGCTGCGACCAGTGCCGCAGCCCCGGCAATGATCGTCGGCTGACTTTCCTTGCCACCAAATCCGCCGCCCATGCGCCGCACCTGACATTCCACAGCGTTGGCGTGTATTCCGAGAATGCCGGCAACGTGATGTTGCACCTCGGTCGGGTGCTGGGTCGAAGAGTGCACAAGCATTTCGCCGTTCTCGCCGGGAATGGCATAGGCGATATGGGTTTCGAGGTAGAAATGGTCCTGCCCGCCGATGTGCAGCTTGCCGGAAATGACATGCGGCGCGCCTGCAAGAGCAGTTTCGACATCGCCCTCGATGACTTCCTGCGGCGGCAGAACGTAGCTTTTTCGCCGGTGCGCCTCTTCGATATCCAGCACGGGCTCGAGCGTCTCGATATCAAGCTTTACCTTTTTGGCAGCGCGATACGCCGTTTCGAAATCCCGGGCGGCAACGACCGCGATCACCCGTCCTTCGTGATCGACAATATCTTCGGCGAAAAGCGTCTCGCCGTGGAGGATTGGCCCGACTTCATTGTGGCCGGGTACATCCTTCGCTGCCCAGATACCGGCAACACCATCTATCGCCAGCGCTTCGGAGGCGTCAAAGCCGTTCAGTTTGCCGTGCGCCACTGGCGAAAGGACGAAGGCCGCATGCAATGTGCCAGGTAGCTCCGGCATATCGTCGATGTAGTTCGCCTCGCCCGCCACATGGCGCGCGGCGGAATCATGCGCGATGCCTTTTCCGACAATGCTGCGCTGGACGATCTTGGCGTCAATATTCATAGCGACATGACCTCCACCGTCTCGCCGGCAACATCGCGCCAGAATCGTTCGGCGAGGTTCGCGGCAACCTGCAAACGATACTCGGCGCTACCGCGCCAATCGCTCAGCGGTTTAAACTGCGCGGCGATCGCACTGGCGCATGCGTCGATGGCTGCTTGGTCAAATAGGCTGCCGACAAGCGCCTGCTCAGCCTTTGCGGCGCGCTGCGGCGTTGCCGCCATGCCGCCGAACGCGATGCGAGCGCCGCGAACCTGACCTTCTTCGCGGACAATGGAAAACGCCGCACAGACAGTCGAGATGTCCTGGTCGTAGCGCTTGGAAATCTTGTAGACGCGGAACTCCTGGCCTTCCGCGGGCTTCGGGATCGACACCGAAGCAATCACCTCATCGGCGCGCAGTTCGGTCTTGCGATAGTCGAGGAAGAAATCTTCGAGCGCCAGAAAACGGTGGCCGCCCGTCGAAGCAAGTTCAATCTCGGCTCCGAGTGCAATCAACGCCGGCGGGCCGTCGCCGATCGGGCTTGCGGTACCGATATTACCGCCGATGGTTCCCATGGAGCGTATCTGGGTCGAACCAAAACGGCGGATCAAGGTCGCAAAAGAGGGGTAATATTCGATGACGCTCGCGAGAATCTCTTCCCACGTTACTGCCGCGCCAAAGCTCAAATGATTTCCGGTCTCGCGAATGGCACGCAGTTCGCGCACACGGGCAAGCGAAATCACCTCGTTCCAGTCGGAATGATAGTCCGCCAGCGCGACACCAAGATCGGTGCCCCCGCCAAGCAATATCGCGTCGGGCTTCTCCTTGCGCAGTTGCAGCAGATCGTTCAACGACTGCGGCTGATGGAATGTCGAACCGGCTGCCGAAATCGTCGTGCGTGGTTCGATCTTGGCAAAGGCGGCGACATGCGGTCCCGCAATCGTCGCATTGCCAACCTTGCGCGCGGCCTCGACGATCGGCCGGTAGCCGGTACAACGGCACAGATTGCCCGCCAGTGCATCGTGGATGTCGGAATCCATGACTTCCGTCTTGCGAGCTGCACGACCGACTCCCGCAGCGCTTCCTTGCGCTGCAAGACCGGCTCCCGCAGCGCTTCTTTGCGCTGCAAGACCGGCCAGAGAAATCACGATGCCCGGCGTGCAGAAGCCGCACTGGGACGAACCGTTTTCCGCCATCGCCGCTTGTACCGGGTGCAGCTGCTCCGTCTTCAAACCCTCGACCGTCACGACGGCGCGGCCATCGATCTGGCCCATGGCAAGAATGCAGCTGTTGGCGGCCTGGTAGTGCACGGCCCCCTCATGGTGAGCGTCGTCGAACCAAGGGTCGCCGATCAGCACCGAGCAGGCCCCACAATCGCCCTCGGCGCAGCCCTCCTTGGTGCCGGTCAGCCGCGGCCCGCTGCGCAGCCAGTCCAGTACTGTCGTATCCGGCCGAACCGAGGCTTCCTGCTTTTGACCATTCAGAAAAAAACGTATCGTTTGTGACATGTTGCCAGCTTCAACCGGCTGGGCTTGGGCGTCAAGGGGGAGGACGAACGGGAGGCGGCAATGTTGTCTATCCGTCTCGGCCAGCAATTATTCTATTTGAATTTTCAGGCGGATTTCGCTTATGGTGGTTGCATAGATTTCGACCTTCCGGTCAACGCGCTCGCGAGCTTTCATGACGCACCCCAAGAACAGGTCATCATGGATATCCATTGCTTTTCTCCTGTCCGCAACGACGCTTGTGCTCACCGGAGCAATCACCGGCTTTTTTTACGCCTATTCCGTTTCCGTGATGCGGGGTCTTGATGCCATCGCTCCCCAAAGTGCAATTGTCGCCATGCAGGGAATCAATGCGACGGTTCGCAACGCCATGTTTGCTCCGGCATTCTTTGGAACGCCTGTCGCCGGGATTACCGCTGGCGCCGTCTTTCTGATGCTGGGACGCAAACGCGCCGGCCTCGCCATGTTGGCGGCCGCAGCTATATACATTGTTGGAGCATTCGTGCCGACCTTCGCGGTCAATGTCCCCATGAACAATGAACTTGCCGGAGTGAATCTCTCGACTGCCTCGCAGCCGGAGAAAATATGGACCGATTATTCCGATCCCTGGACCTGGTGGAATAGTTTGCGAACCGCGTTCAGCGCACTCAGTCTTATTCTGGTTGGATTTGCAATTTTCTTTGCCGGACGAGACGATCAAACTGCATAGACCTAGAGTTTCTCAATCCTGTAGATCACATTGTCAAAGAAATACTCTTCGAGATTATCACCTCTGCCACCACGATCAACGACGAGAAAATCCGACGTTTCGTCCAGTGAAATCAGAGGGTGATGCCAGGCATTGCGGGCGTAGTTGACGCCCTGATTGCCCTGGCACAGAAAGGCGGCAGGCATTCCCGGCTTACCGCCGTCGTCCTCAGCCACCACAACCAGAAATGGCCGATTCTGCAGCGGTATGAATGCCTGGCTGCCAAGTGGATGACGTTCCAGCATGCTGATATCGACAGGCAGCGCGAAGGACTTGCCCCGGAAGATATTGATCAGCACCCGCGCGCCCTCGCCCGTCACGTCGACATCGGCGAGATCGTGGTAGCGCTCTGTCGTGCCTCCATTGATCAGGCGCAATTCAGCGCCTTCTGTCTCGATCACATCGCCGAACCGCGCAAACGCTGGCTTGGTTAGTGGTCGGACATTGAGAATGAGAATTTCCATCGTGGAGACCTTGCGAAAAATTCAGCGTGATAGGTCAGTTGGTGTGATTTTCGAGAACCGGAGCGCAGTGGACTTTTGGGTCCATGAGCACCGGAAGCGCAGAAAAGTCGCATCAGATGGCCATCAGGGTGGTTTTGTCAAAGGTCTCGGTGATTTTCATGCCAGTGCCTTGCAATATCTATGCGGCGTGTGATCCACACATCCTCGTGGTGCTGGATGTAATCGAGAAACCGCTCCAGCGCCGCCGCCCGTCCCGGGCGCCCCACCAACCGGCAATGCAACCCCACCGACATCATCTTTGGCGCGCCGTCCTTGCCCTCGCGCAGCAGGCAATCGAACGTATCTTTCAGATAAGTGAAGAACTGATCGCCGGAGTTGAAGCCCTGCGGCGTTGCAAAGCGCATGTCATTGGCGTCGAGTGTATAGGGCACGATCAGGTGCGGTCCCTTCGGACCTTGCACCCAGTAAGGCAGTTCGTCGGCATAGCTATCGGCGGAATAGACAAACCCGCCCTCCTCCATGACAATCTTCAGCGTGTTATCGGAAGGCTTGCCCTGATAGATCCCGAGGGGCCGCGATCCGGTGATTTCCGTGTGCAAGCGCACAGCCTCGTGAATATGCTGGCGCTCGAGCTCTTCGGGGAAATCCTTATATTCAAGCCAGCGCAGGCCATGGCTGGCGATCTCCCAATCAGCTTCTTTCATGGCTGCAACCGCTTCAGGATTGCGCGCCATGGCGAGTGTCACGCCGTAGACTGTCACCGGCAGATTACGGCGCGTGAACATGCGCCACAGCCGCCAGAAACCGGCGCGTGACCCATATTCATAGATCGATTCCATGTTGAGATTGCGCTGGCCCGGCCAGGGTTGCGCCCCGACTATCTCCGACAGCAGGCACTCGGATGCCCGATCATTGTCGAGGATCGAGCTCTCTCCGCCCTCTTCGTAGTTGACAACGAATTGCACGGCGAGTTTCGCGCCACCCGGCCATTTCGGATCAGGCGGATTACGACCATAGCCAATCAGATTGCGAGGATAGTCTGCCAAGGAACGTACTTATCAGTGGGAGTGGCGCGGCTTATTATTGTCCGAGCGATCCTTGCGCGTAATAAACAACGCAAAGGCACCCATCAGGAGCCCGCCTACTGGCATAATCATAAAGAGCATAAACTGTTCCAATGTCACGGTTTTAACCCTTTCAGCGTCTGTCTTGCAATCCAATGTAGTGCAATGGCCGCTATAATACAAATACTCGCCCCCGCTGCGATCAACGCAGTCGGGGCCTTTCATTATAAATACTGGACGTTAACGGCGCCAATCCTCCAACGGCATAAAGTGCAACAGATGCCCCACTCAACCAAGTAGCAGTCAGCTTCGTTCGCTCATTTTGAACACCGATCAAAACAGGAAATTACAAAAAACATAGAATGAAAACAGCGAACTGAAGCGCCGGTATCACCGGCGCTTGAGCAGGGATCCCACAGCCGGAACGATCGCGGCGGCCAGTGCAAGCTTCAGCATATCGCCGACGATGAAAACGCCAACGCCATAGGCGAGCGCCTTTTCGGAGCCGAAGAGATAGGCCATCCACAGGAAGCCCATGCCGAGAATAGTCACCTCGGCGGCCAGCATGGCGAGGCCAAGGACAATCGGATTGCGGGTAAAGCCGTTGTCGGCAGCGCGGCCGACGATCCAGGCGGCAGCGATATAGGACAGGAGATAGCCGCCTGTCGGGCCGACCATATAGGCGAGCCCGATGCCCTTTTCCGGTGTTCCGGTGAATACCGGCATGCCGAGCGCACCCTCGAGCAGGTAAAGCGCCATCGTCGCAACGGCAAGCCGCGAACCATAAGCCGCCGATATCGCGAACACCGCAAACGTCTGCATCGTCACGTTGACAAAGACCATGTCAACCTTGGTCTTGGCGGCAAGCGTCATCAACGCAGTGCCGACGAGGGCGAGCGAAACAAACCACACGGCTTTGGCGAGCTGGCCTTCCGGCTGGAACGTCTCGGCAAGAGAACGAGTCTGGGCAGCAATCATGTTCTTATCCTCCGGAAGGTCGTGAACCCTACAAATTCACGCCTCAAGCTTTCACCATTTCATGAAAAATGTATATTGAGGATCATGCCGCACGGCAATACGTCGAAAGCCGCACAAAAGGTAAATCCCGATCAATGAACCTCGTTTTCGACAAGGTATTTGCGCCGCATTATGGCGAAGCCATCGATATTGCGCCGAATATACAGCGTATCACCGTCAACAATCCGAGCCCCTTTACCTTTCACGGCACGAACTCCTACCTGATCGGCAAAGATACCCTGGCGCTGATCGATCCAGGTCCCATCGACGAAGCGCACAAGGCGACGCTCCTGCGTGCCATAGCCGGACGCCCGGTCAGCCATATTTTCGTCAGCCACACGCACCGCGATCATTCGCCCCTGGCAAGCGTGTTGAAGGATGAACTCGGCGCGATTCTGGTGGCGGAAGGACCGCACCGCCCCTCCCGCCCGTTGCACACGGGAGAGATCAACTTTCTCGATGCGAGCGGCGACACGGAGTTCATGCCGGACATTATGGCGCCAGACGATTCCATCATCGAGGGCGATGGCTGGGCGCTTCGGAGCATCCATACTCCCGGCCACACGGCAAACCACGTCGTCTTCGCGCTCGAAGGTACGGATATCCTGTTTTCCGCAGATCACGTCATGGCCTGGGCAACGTCCATCGTCGCGCCGCCTGATGGCTCGATGTCCGACTATATGGCGTCGCTGGACCGGCTGCTCGCACGGCATGACCGCGTCTACTTTCCTGGCCACGGCGGCCCGGTTACCAATCCGAAAACCTTCATGCGTGGCCTGAAAGCGCACAGGAAAATGCGCGAGCGCGCAATTCTGGAACGGGTGCGCGCCGGAGACCGCACCATTCCTGCTATGGTCACGGTCATCTACCGCGAGACCGATCCGCGCTTGCACGGCGCGGCGGCTTTGTCGGTGCTGGCGCATCTTGAGGATATGGTCGCGCGGGGCCTCGTGCAGACCGAAGGCAGCCCGGCGATCGATGGCGTTTATTGGTAATTAATTGTCATTGTAAGCAAATATCACTGCGCCGGCTCGGTCGTTTCTTCTTCCGGCTGGGCGCTCTGCACTTCCGCATCGAGCGCCGCCATGAAGGCAATGATGCGGTCGGCATTCTCGCCGAGATCATGGATGCCGTAGCGGGAGACCGAGCGCATATCGACATAGGTTGTCTCGCCCTCGTCGGAAAGCCGGATAACCGCATCGCTGGTGAAACCGAGCAAAAAGGTTCGCGCCACCACTTCGAGCAGGATCTCCTCATCAACGCCCGGCTCGCCTTTTTGGGCAACAACCGTCCAGCCATTAGCCGCAATGACCTTGTTGATTGCGGTCAGAATACGATCAGGCGAGCCATCATAGCGGCGGCCTGTCACCTGCGGGTAGGCGCTGGATTGAAGCGCGCGGCTGTCCTCGTCATTCACGACGGGGTTCATACGCTCTGTCCTTTGCCCGGCGGCAAACAGTTCGGGCGGATCGGTGATATCGGTCGAAATGTCGTAGATCCTCGGCAGCATCAACGCCTGATAGAGCGTCGTGGCAAAGGGTGCCAGCACCACAAACGCGATCACCATACCCCAAAAGGCACTGGGAAAGCCCATATCGCCCCGGCGCCAGACACTGGTGAAACCCTTGAGACTGAGCAACAGCGCCAGCAGCGCGAGGCCAGCAACAATGGCAAGCAGCCAGAGAAACTCCGGCGTTTCGATGCGTTCGAACCGATGGCCAAGTCCCGAAAGAACAAACAGAATGAGGCCAAGAAACGCAATGCGTACCGACCATCTGGCGGAAATCGATCGGCGGCGTCGAATGTGCGGTCGCATGAGATTCCTGATTGCTGGTGACTGCGCCACAGCTAATCGCAATTTCACGCCGAGACAAGCATTTGAACTTCCGGTGGCGGTGTGTGGTTCGACAAGCGCACCACACACCTGCAGTCGTTCCGAACTTCCTACGCCACCATACCGATATATGCCCGCTTCAACGGATCGTATTCCAGGCCGATGGCCGGATCGCTCTTGCCGATCTTGCCGTTTTCCAGATGTCCGGCATAGCGGCGCAGAAAATTATTGGCGTTGACGCCATCGACAACGGCCACGTCGTACCAGCCATCCTTTGTCGCGATCTCGACCGTCGTCGTTCCACTGACTTCCTTCGCCTTGTCGATCACCTGTTCGGTACCCGAATAGGCATCGATCAGTTTCAGCTTGCCGCTCGCCGTTTGCCATTTCTCAAAGACTATCTGCAGCTTCTTGCCGTCATCCGCCGATTTCATCTCCATGATGTTCGGGAGCTGCGTTTGCTGCGTGTCCAGCGAGTTTCCGAAAAACTCGAACAGATAGCCGTTGGGGCCGTGGATGGCGTGCGCGTAGACGCCATTTGCAATCTGGGCATAGTCCGTGACTTCGATGGGCCCTCCGCCAGATTTCACGCCTTCGACGCTGTAGTACCAGGATGGCGCATCCGTCCTCGAATAGGGGGTTACATAAAATGCCGCCCCGAGAGGCCCTCTATTGCGGATCACCCATTCGACCCGCTTCTTGCCGTCACTGTGCGTGCCGAAGCGGAAATAGACCTGAAAATCATAGCCAATAGGAAGGATTTCGCAGCGTGTTTGATCCTGTTTGCTGCCGATCGGCTTGCCCGCATGAGCGTCGGCCTTTACGTCGGCAATCCCCGGTGTGAAATGAGCACCCTCAGCCGCCGCCGCCCTTGCACTTGTTCGGTTGGCCTCCGTAAGCATCATCGCTTTTTCACCGGGCGCAATGAGTTTGTCGAGTCCTTCGGTCCGCGTCCGGCGAAAATCGAATGTGCTGGTCAGATCGCCGGCAATGGCCTGGCGCCAGGAGGAGATGGTGGAAAAGGCCGGCGCCTCCGCGGCTTGCTTGCCCCGGGCAATCAGCCATTTGTCGAGAAAGCGAATGACAGACGTATGGTCGAAAGTCTCCGTATTGACCCGGCCGCCGGCACTCCAGGGCGAGATGACGAGCATTGGCACGCGGGGTCCCATCCCTATCGGATCGGCGCGCTGGATCGACGTTTCAGAGTTGACCGTGCCTTTTAGCGTTAGTGTGATACCGGGCGATGTCTTGCCATGACCGCTGTCCAGAGGCGGCGTGGGTGGCAGAACATGGTCGAAAAACCCGCCATTCTCATCGTAGTTGATCAGGAATAGCGTCTTATGCCAAACCTTCTTGTTGGCCGCGAAGGCGCGCAATATTTCATGGATATAATACTCGCCGAAATGCGGAGGATATTTCGGATGTTCGGTAAACGCCTCCGGAGCTACGATCCACGACACCTCTGGCAGTTTATTGTCGAGGATGTCCTGTTCGAACTGCGATGGTTTGCTGGCATCGGTCCGAAGGACCGAATTGACACTCTGGTTCTTCTCGTAGATCGAGGTTCCATTGGTCCGGTACCGCTTGAAATATTCAAGTGTGTTGTCGCCGTAATTTCCGGCAAAGGCATCGTCCGTCCAGGTCAAACCGTCCTGATAGAATTTCCACTCGATTCCGAGTTCCTCGAGCTTCTCAGGATAGGATTTCCAGTCAACCCAGGCGGGATCCTTGGCGCCACTGAAATAACTATTGGCGGTCCTGCCCATGCAGGTACCGGTAAACATGAAGCTCCGGTTAGGGTCGGTGGCGCCATTATGCGAGCAGAAATAGGCGTCGCACAAAGTAAAGCTTCGCGCGAGTTTGAAAAACAGGGGGATGTCCTGCTCGGTGTAGTGAGAAAGGGCCACGTATCCCTTTTTTTCCTTCCACTTATCCATCAAACCGCCGTTCCAGGCATCAAGGCCGGTGCCATAATCATGCGCCGGATCCTCGAGGAAGACGCTCCCCGCGCTATTAGCCGGGATCTTTTCCCCGTCGATGCCCGATTCATGGGCTTGCGTCTTGGGCAGGCGGTAAGGTCTTGCGCCATCCGATTGTTCCCAGACCGGTTTGCCGTTGCGTAACCGCAAGGGCCGCGGATCGCCAAAGCCGCGCACGCCGCGCAGCGTCCCGAAATAATGATCGAAGGAACGGTTTTCCTGCATCAGGATCACCACATGCTCGATGTCGGCAAGCTTACCGCCCGGGCACTCGGCAGCGCTGGTCAGCAAGTCCTCGATCGTTGTGGATTGTGCCAGCGCCTCCTGCATATAGGCAGAACAAGCCGCATAGGCTGTGGCGCTGGTGCCGGCAATGCCAAGCATCTTGATGAAATCGCGTCTATCCATAGTGGTTACCTGAAATTTTTTGAACAAAGGATGTTGGGAGTGAAAGGGGTCAAACAAGCGCCGCCTGACCCTGCGCCAACTGTTATTGGCAGACTTTTTCGACGAGCTTTGCCAGCGCCGCGTTTAACCGCTCACGATCGAAGATTGCAGCGTCGCGCTCCGATGTCATCTTGATCAGATTGTCCTCGGAAATTTTCAGTGCATCCGCCTTGTCCTTGAGTTCGCCTTCAAACCCGGTCTTGCCGTCAGGTCCGATCTTGCCGGTGCTTAGCGCATTCTGGTGTTATATCTGCAGCGCATCATAGTCTGTCTTCAAAGTCAGATAATTTTGCTTTTCAGCTTCGATGCTGCTGTTCAGATCCGCAATTTTCTTCAAACTGGCATCGCGTTCGCTGGTAAGTCCGGCAATGGTCACGTTAGCGGTACTGAGTTGCCCAGCAAGTTCCTGATTTTTCTTGGTCAGTTCGTCTTTGGCTTTGTTTGCCTGTTCAAGCTCTGCCGTCACCGCATCGAAAGTCGATTTGGCAACCTTGTCCGAATTCGAATCCGATCCATTACATGCGGAAAGCAGGATCAACGGAAATGCCAACAATAAATTCTTTTTCAAAATGAATACTCCAAAGTAAAATTTTTGAACGTTAAAAGATCAATATTTGAATATGTTACCGCATAGCCGGATTTCAGGCTAAGCGCCCGCCCAATCGTAAATCCGTTTTGTCACATCGTATGGAATGCCTATGGCAGGATCAGTCTTGCTGATCCTGCCGTTTTCAAGATGTCCGGCATAGCGGCGAAGATAGCCGGTGGTCGTTTCCGCTGACGCCACGATAGCGTTGTCGCTGTCGATAAAAGAGACATCGTACCAACCATTCTTGGCTGGCAAAGCAAGTTTGATTGCGCCGCTACTTAAATAAGTTATCTGCCCGGTATAGGCAGAGACTGCCTTTATGCTGCCATTGGCTGTCGGCCACTTGTCGAACACGAACTCGACGGTCTCGCCGCCGTCAGTCGAGCGTATATCGATCACCTCCGGAAGCCGCTGCTCCGTCCGGTTCGTGTCGCCCCGGAACTCACTCAGATAGCCATTCGGTGCATGCACGGCGAATTCATATTTGCCGCCGCGATCGCCAAGGCTATATGCGTCAACGACTTCCACTGGCTTGCCGTCCTTGCCCGCCTTCGTCAAGGCATAAAACCAGGCGCCTCGATCCTTGTCATAGGCATGATAGGAATAGACGTTGAGCGCAACGCCAATGCTGCCCCTGTTCTTGAAGGTCAGTTGCAGCCTGTCGGGTTTGCCAGCTTTTTCGACGACAGAACCAAACACATTGAAATCATAACCAAGCGGCAAGAGTTCTACCTGCGTGCGGTCCTGCTTCAGCCGTGTTTCCTTGGCCAGGTCAGCGGCGATATCGGTTTCCTTGCCCTCATACTTTGGCAGAGCCTTTATCAGCGCGGCTTGATCGGCCTTGGTCCGGTAAGCCGGAATAGACTTTGCCGCCGCAACCGCCGCATCGATCCTGGTCTTGCCCTGGCTGGCGACAGTGTCGAGCCTGCGTGTAAAATCGAAGGCGCTCGTCATGTCGCCGCAAATGGCTCTGCGCCAGGATGAGATGTTCTCGAACGTCGAGCCGGACGGTTGCTTTCCCGTGGCCGCAAGCCACGTGTCGAGGAAGCGCAATGTCGAGGTATGGTCGAAGAGTTCGGAGCAGACACGCCCGCCGACGGTCCATGGTGATATGATAAGGCAAGGCACACGGCAGCCAAGACCCATGGTCAATTGATCCCTGGGCTCGGCCGGATAGCGTGCATACTCTGCTGTGACAAGGTCCTGCGCCAGTTTCGTCGCATGTTCTGCATTGAAGCCGTTCGCTGAAATCTCGATGCCATCGGAGACCTTGCCAACGTCGTGTACCGAAGGCAGCGGCGGCAAAGGCGGCGGCACATGATCGAAGAAACCGTCATTTTCATCGTAATTGATGATGAAGACGGTCTTCTTCCACACTTCCGGATTGGCCGCGAGAGCTTTCAATATCTGGTTAACGTAATATTCGCCGAAATGCGGCGAGATACCGCTTGGATGTTCACAGAAGGCTTGGGGCGCGGCGATCCAGGAAACGGCGGGCAGCGTACCCTCAGCGATATCCTTTTCCAGTTGTGAGGGGACGTCGGCATCAGTGCGCAATATCGTGTTGACGATCAGCGCATGCTTGGCGATTTCACTGCCGGCAACTTTATATTGCTTGAAATCCTCCAGCAGATTGTCGCCGAAATTGCCAAGAAATAAGTCTTCTCCCAGGCCATCCTGATAGCATTTCCAGCTTACACCCAGGTTCTGCAACGTCTCCGGATAGGTTTTCCAGTCGGGCACGGTTTTGCCGCCGCTGAAAAACAAATTGTTGGTCCAGCCATTTGCCGTGCCCGAATAAAAATGGGCGCGATTGGAGTCCGTCCCCGTATGGGAAGAACAATGATATTCGTCGCAAATGGTGAAGGCGTCCACAAGCTTGTGGTAGAATGAAAGGTCCTTGGCTACATCGAGATGCGCCATCGCCTCCTCGCCTTTTGTCAGCATCCATTGATCATTCCAGCCGCGATTGATGGCATCACGCTGATCGTCATAGGTATGCGGCAGCCCGAATGATTTATATTCGCCGGCTGAATCGGTACCGCGTTGTACCTGGAACGGTTTGATGTGACCCTCGCCTTTAGCGAGGCAACAAGCTTCGGATACTGGGCCTTGATGTCCTCGGGAATATACTTGGTAATGTCGGCAGGCAGCAGGGAAAGGAGGAGTGCGGGGTTCTGCGGCACCATGCCAACGGCCGGTGACGCCGCGAACTGCTTCGACAGTCCCTGCAACCAATAGAAAAGTTCCACCAGGTTTGGCAGGCCCTTGCCAAGCGAAGGCAAGATCGCAACTGCACTCGGCCAGGAGGCCTTCAATTCATCGATCTTGATAAGAGAGGCAACAAGACCCACAAGGATTGCAACAACCTGTTGCGCCGGCATCCCTTCCATCATCCCTTTGATCATATCGGGCTTGAGGAAACCGCCCTCTGGCAGGGCCTTTCCGATCAGATCCAGCACCTCCTTGTTGTCGAATAGGGACATAACTCCGTTCTTCACTATATCGGCAAACGTCGAATCGATATCCTCAGGCTTCAAAACCACGAGGCCGTCTTTTAGTTTCTCCAGTAACTCCGGAATGGTCTTGCCGGCCATCTCCGGCGGCAGGAGGCTGTCCCAGTCGCTGCGCAGCACACGCAGGATAAAATTATCGGGCATGGTATCGATCAACGGTGTCACCGTCGGCGCCGCCGTCGGGAACATCGTATCAATCTGCTCCTTGAGGAGCCGCTTGAGCTGTGCCGGCTCGAATGGTGCGACGAAAGCTTCGATCATATCCCAGCTAACGTTGTTGAACGAATAGCTGAATGACGAAAGGAGCGGTGCTCTTGGCTGGTTGAACACCGATACACCACTCTTGAGCCGCAAGGGCCGCGGATCGCCGAAGCCGCGCACGCCGCGCAAAGTCCCGTAATAATGATCGAAGGAGCGGTTCTCCTGCATCAGGAGAATGACGTGTTCAACGTCCTTGAGCGAGCCGCTTTGACAATGCGCTGCAGTGGTCAGCAATTCATTGATGCTGGTGGATTGCGCCAGTGCCTCACGCATATAGGATGAGCAGGCGGCATACGCAGTAGCGCTGGTGCCGGCAAGACCCAGCATCTTGATAAAATCGCGACGTTCCATTGAAATCTTGTCCTTAACTTAAACAATTGATTTTATTAATTAATTTAGATAAAAATCATTTCCGCCGTACTGTCGGCATATCAGATGTCGCATTCCCATATCGGGATTGCATGAAACTTCGATGACATTTTCGGGTCGTCCACCTGCATTTAAGCCGTTTACACTTTATGAGTGGATTGGGTGTCACAGTACTGACATGATCACCGTCCTGATTTGGACAATCGTTTCGGGAAAACAGAGGGCGGAATGCAAACCGCATTTCAAGCATGAAGATAACGAGGCCGGACAATATGCCTGAGGCTGGCAAAGCGGTTTCGCTTGAGGTTGTGGAAATCGAGCTTGCGCTCGGTGCCCAGGATATTGTCGCGGACGGTTTTGAGGGCGCGTTGCGCAAAGCCGCAGATCTCGTCGGCGGCGAAGTGATCTTCAATATCAGAGCACCGGAAAACAGCGATCAGCAGCGGATCGCCGCCATCTCCGTGTCGGACGGTACGACCGATCAGACCGTGTTCGTGATGCTCGGCAACGACGGAACAAGTTTGACCGTGACCACGGATCAGCCCGAGACCGCACCGCAGAGCAAACTCGGGATGGAATTTGCCGCTCTCCTCAAACGTTTTCGGACTTAGAGCGGCGCTCGCCTATTCCGGCAAGGTTTTTGCGCAACAATACGCGAAAATGGCACAAGACCTGGCGATTCTTATGCATGAATAGTCGATTCCGGAATGCTTTTTTGCACCCTGAGTTGAAATTTTGGTTAGCAAGGTTGCAAAGAGCGTTCTTGGCGCAGCACTTTGCACTTTCAACCGAGTCTGGCTAAGGTCGCAAATCTTTCAAAACCGGAGTTACCCAATGGCGAATGGCCATCCCCTTACCAATGTCCAGCAGCGCGATATCAACGCGGTTTTGCACCCCTATACTCCCCTCCACAAGCTTGCAGAAACCGGGCCTCTGGTCATGGGGCATGGCAAAGGCGTCTATCTCTACGATACACAAGGCAAGGCATATATCGAGGGCATGTCGGGCCTGTGGTGTGCGGGTCTCGGCTTCGGCGACGAAGAGATGATCGAGGCTGCCAATGAGCAGATGCGCACCCTGCCCTACTACCATCTTTTCGGTGGCAAGGGTATGGAGCCTGCTATTGAACTTGCTGAAAAGCTTAAGGAAATCGCGCCTGTACCAATCTCGAAGGTGTTCTATACATCGTCCGGTTCCGAGGCAAACGACACACAGGTCAAGCTTGCATGGTACTATAACAATTCCCTTGGCCGGCCGGAAAAGAAGAAGATCATCTCCCGCGTCAAGGCCTATCATGGCGTCACGGTCATGGCCGCATCTTTGACCGGGCTGCCCGGGAACCACAAGGGTTGGGACTTACCCGTGGACCGCGTGCTGCATACGGATTGCCCGCATCATTACCGTTTCAGCCTCGAGGGCGAAAGCGAGGCCGAGTTTGTGGCTCGTCTTGCCAAGTCCTTGAAAGATATGATTGAACGCGAAGGACCGGAAACGATTGCCGCCTTTATCGCCGAACCGGTCATGGGCGCTGGCGGCGTCATCGTTCCGCCGTCCGGCTATTTCGCCGCCATCGAACCGATCTTGCGCGAGCATGATATTCTCATCATCGCCGACGAAGTCATCAACGGTTTCGGCCGTACCGGCAACTGGTGGGGGAGCCAGAGCGTCGGCATGACGCCGACAACGATTTCAGCCGCCAAACAGCTGACAGCGGCCTATGCGCCGCTCGGTGCGGTGCTCGTCCCCGAGGACGTCTACCAGGCCTATGTCGACCACAGCGCCCAGCTCGGCAGTTTCGGCCATGGCTTCACCTATGGCGGTCATCCGGTCGGGTGCGCGCTCGGCGTGAAGGCAATCGAAATTTACCAGCGCCGGAATATTGTCGAGTATGTTCGCGGCTTGACCCCTACCTTTGAAGCCCGCCTTGCCAAAATCAAAGATCATCCTCTCGTGGGCGAGGTTCGTTCCTGCGGACTTGTTGGCGCGGTAGAGATGGTTGCTAACAAGGCCACGAAACGCTCCTTCGATCCGGCGCACGGCGTTGGTTCAAATCTTGCGAAGTTCCTGGAAGGACATGGCGCCATACTTCGCGCGCTTGGCGACACGATCGCCTTCTGCCCGCCGATGATCATCACCGAGGATGAACTGGGCGAACTCTTCAATCGCTTCGAATTGGCGTTGGCCGACACCGAGGCTTACGTGTCGAAGAACGGGCTGCGGATGGTGTAATATTCCATTGGCCAAGACATGAAAGGGGCAGCCAGATACTGCCCCTTCATGATTTTATCACTGGGTGGTCAGCTTAACGCTTTGCTTTTCCTGGGCTCTTATCCGGACGTAGGTCACGTCTATATTACCATGGTCTGCATCTTTGCCAGAATACCAGCCTTCGCCGGCGGTGTTTAGATCGGTGAGGTTCGGAACCTGCTTGAGTTTCGCGCCATTCGACTCGACACTCGTGGCAAAAGGGCCATGAATTTTTACAGTATAATATTCGAGCTCCGGCTTAAAACCACCCTCTGGCGCAGCCGTTTCGAATAGAACCGTTTTGCCAGTCCGTTGCACGGACAAGTTCTGCAGGAAATATACACCCTTTTCGTAATCATAGGTTTTGCCGTCATCATCATAATACTCGAACGACGTACGCTTGGTGTCCGGGAACACTTCCACATCCAGTTCTTTGAGCAGCTTTTCTCCCACATATTGCACGTCTTCGTGCATCATCGGAATAATCGCACCCTGGCGAATGAAGAGCGGGAAATTGCTCTCCCATTTTCCCGTGCCGAAATTCATCGTTCGGCCGCCTGTCTGTGGGTTTCCCGCGTTCCACTCGATCCAATTGCCGGCAGGCAGATATATTTCCTTGTTTTTCTGATCTTTCTCCACCACCGGAGATGCCAGTAGCCAATCGCCGAACAACCAGCTGTCGACATTGTTGCTGACAATCTCGTCTTCAGGCCAGTCGAACAGCAATGGACGGACAATGCCGACGCCGGTCTTTTTGCGCTGATGTTCATAGCTGTAAATATAGGGTATCAACCTATAACGCAGCTTGATGGCTTCCACCGCTGCCATTTTATCTACGGTTTGATCGTCCGGCTTATAAAACCAAGGTTGACGCTCGACCCCATTTTCGCCGTGAAGCCGGAAGATCGGCGTGAAAATCGCAAATTGTACCCAGCGCGCATAATCCTCATTGCCGGTGCCACCATCTTTGGTCCCCTTTCCGTTATGAAAACCACCCGCATCCATGGTCCATTGCGTGGCTCCGGCATTGATAGCGCTCAACATCCTGTGCCGCTGGATTTTCATGCTGTCAAATCCATTATCTATATCACCGGACCAGAGCGTGTAGGCGTAACGCTGTGCCCCCAGATAGAAATTGCGGTTGATCGACCAGACGCGCTGGTTCGAGGCGGCGCGCTGCCCTTCATAGACCGTGCGCTGCATATCCGTGCCCTCGGTCTCGTTGCCGTCGTCGGTAGCATCGCTGGAATCTGCCTCGTCGTTCCACCAGCCTTGAATGCCCGTATCGAATGCACCTTTGACCTTTTCCCAATACCATTTGCGAACTTCAGGTCTGGAAAAATCCACGTGCCGCATCCCGGCAGGGGTGAAAAAATCCTGCTTTACCTCTGTATTCGGCATCCAGTAACCTTTGCTTTCGGCAACCCTGCCTTCCGCCGAATAGAAAGGAATGCGCGGCTTCAGGATAGTGGTCAGTTTGATGCCGTTTTCTTCCGCAAACATCCGCAAATTCTGGTCTGCACTCTTGGGAGCGTCAGCTTTCATGCCCGGAAACCGTTCTGTGTTCCACTGGAACTGGGAGTCAGGAATTTTTATCTCGCTACTGGTCGTGCCACCCCAGAACATCCAGTCGAGGTCAAAGGTGAAGGCGTCGATCGGAATACTATATTCACGATATTGTTTGATAATGCTGCGAAACTTCTCCTCGGTCATACCTTGCAGTTGGCCATCCTTTCTTAGAGGGCCCCACTTGTTGTCCGTACCTGCGCCCCACTGGCTGTTGGTAAGGCCCATCGACCATTTTGGAAAAAGCGGCGTGCGTCCGCTGATTTTTGCCACGGCACCGAATAGTTCCGCCGGGCGACCGACCAGCAAATAGGCATCGACATCCTTCTTCGACGTATCGAGAAACTGGATGAGATTTTCGTGGCGCAGTTCAATTTTTCTGGTGCTCGAACCCATCGTATCGACCAGAACGCCATAACCGGCCGTGCTCCAGACAAAGGGCGCGCCGGCATGACCCTGAGAGCCAGTGTTCAGGCCCTCTGCGTAGTTGCGGTAAATTGCTCGGGAATCTTCATACCTGCCACTCCCCCCGATGCCATAAAGCCTGTCCGCTTCCCCGTGCCTTACAATCAATTGACCCTTCTTCAGATCATTGGTGCTGATCGACATGACTTGTTCATTTGCCGCATTCTTGATCGTAAGCAGCGATGTCGCCGCGTCCCAGGATGCGCTGAACTGATCCGCGTTCAACCGCATGGTCTTGTCATCGGAGCCAGCTTCGAGCTTGAAGGTTGCATCCATCTTGAAGTTGTGATCAATCACCTGTGTCGGTGCTGACGCCTTTCCTTCGGGAAGAAAATGCACGCGCAAAGCGTTTGCCGCAGCGGCCCGCACCTCAAGCACATCCTTTTGTAGTTGCACGTCAAAGCCACCCGGCCTTGGTGTGATGGTACCATCTTTTATCAATATGACGTCGACCGGCGGTTTGGGCTCGACAGTCGTTCCGACCTCCCCGCTGGGCTCTTCCTTGTGCTCGGGCAAGCCGGCAAACGTGCTGGTATCCGATGCCGGTTTCGTATCGTTGCAACCGGCGAGACCCGGCAACAGCAGCAAGCTCAGAATAGAAATTTGAATGCGGTTCAAGATAATTCCTCCTCAAATCAAGGTGAGGCAAAACCAGACATTTCGACGGAAAATCAATGAGATGCGCAGCTATGTCCGAACGTGCGGCACCGTTGCGCGGTTGGCCGTGTCGGCACAATTGCGCATCAAATATTTGATCCAGCTCTGGTGTGGTTCTGTCTTTTTAAAAATGGTTCGCTAAAAAATGAACTGCGCGGATGTATCCGCAAAAATCATATGAATTTCTATATCTTCATGCGGATGAACCCCTCCCAAGGTGTCGCTCAATGAGCGTTCCGCAACGAACACAATACAGACGAGCCTGTCAATTATCCCAAAGTCTAGATATTTCGATAGTCGTATAAATATCAACGATGGTTAGACACCTGGTCGCAGAGGCTGTTCGCTCTCCTGAACGTCCTCTAGGCGCACAAAATGGTAGCCCTTTTGCTTGAGCGCGAGAATGCCTTTAACGACTCCCTCTCCTGCTACTCGTGTCGGCTGGTTGACATGGGCGATGATCACGTCGCCATCCTTGGCAGCTGCGATGCGCTTTTCAACCTGACCAGCCAGTAACGAGGCACCCATGTCGGCGTTCAGGGAATAACCGGCCACCCGATACCCCATCTGATGGGCGAGTGTTATCGCATCGTCGCTGTAGCGAGCCGTTGCGTCGCGATACCAGGCCGGCTTCGCCAGTGTTGCTGCAATCAGCGCATTCGCACCGCCTTCTATCTCCGTGCGGATAGCAGGCAGAGATCCTGCCGTCTTCAGGCCGAACATCTTGGGCTGGTTGTCTATGGCTGGGATATGATTAAGCCCATGATTTTCCAGTTCAAACAGGTCTGGATGCGCTTTCATGATCGCTACTGCAGGGGCATTGTGCTTGAGCCATCGGCCGGTAACAAAAATTGTCGCTGGAATATGGTTTTCAACCAACGCATTGAGAATGCGCTGATCCGTCTGGCCGGCACAGGCATCCAGCGTCAAGGCGACTTGCGGCGTTGCATCGCCGCCTTTGGTGATGAAAAGCTTGGGCTCTACAAAGTGGGGATGTTCCTTGGCTGCTGCCGTGACGACGGAAGTGCAAAGAACAAATGCAGTGATGATTGTCGACGTTGAGCGCACAATTTTCGCCATAGATTGAGGAATTTCGCGCGGACAAGGCGCGCGAAACCAAGCATATTTATGGCAGACGTGGTTCAGGCATTCTTCGCCTTTGCCGACGCCTGCGCTGCCGCAAGCCGGGCTATCGGAACGCGGAACGGCGAGCAGGAAACATAATCGAGCCCAACCTCCTCGCAGAAGTGGATGGACGCTGGATCGCCGCCATGTTCGCCGCATATGCCGAGCTTGATTCCGGGCCGCGCGGCCCTGCCCTTGTCGGCGCCGATCCGTACCAGTTCGCCAACGCCGTCAATGTCGATCGTCACGAACGGATCCTGTTCGATGATACCCTTCACCTGATAGCTCATCAGGAAGGATGAGGCGTCATCGCGCGAGATGCCGAATGTCGTCTGGGTCAAATCGTTGGTTCCGAACGAGAAAAACTCGGCAACTTCGGCAATCGAGTGGGCACGGATGGCGGCACGCGGCAGCTCGATCATTGTTCCGACCAGGTAATTGATCTTGATGTCAGCCTCTTTCATCACATCGACCGCAATCGCATCGATGCGCGCCTTGACGAAATCGAGTTCGGCGCGCAGTCCGACCAGTGGCACCATGATTTCCGGTTCGACAGGGGCCCCTGTCGATTTCGCCGCTTCCACAGCAGCTTCGAAAATTGCCCGCGCCTGCATTTCCGCGATTTCCGGATAGGAGATAGCAAGACGGCAGCCGCGATGGCCAAGCATCGGGTTGGTTTCATGCAGGCTATCAGTTCGTTCGCGCAGCTTGTCGGCGTCAACATTCATGGCAGCAGCGACTTCGGCGATTTCTTCCTCGGTTTTCGGCAGGAATTCATGCAGGGGCGGGTCCAGCAGGCGAATTGTGACTGGCAGACCATGCATTATTTCAAACAATTCCACGAAATCGGACCGCTGCATCGGCAGCAATTTGTCGAGCGCAGCACGACGGCCTTTCTCGTTGTCGGCCAGGATCATTTCACGCATGGCGACGATGCGCTCGCCTTCGAAAAACATATGCTCGGTGCGGCACAGTCCAATACCTTCAGCGCCAAATGAGCGAGCCGTACGGGCATCGACAGGTGTTTCCGCGTTTGCACGCACTTTCATGCGCCGCGTCTTGTCAGCCCATTCCATGATCCTGCCGAAATCCCCGGAAAGCTCCGGCTGCCGCATGGGCACCGCGCCCTTCAGCACCTGGCCGGTGCCGCCATCGATGGTGATGATATCGCCCTTCTTCAAAACGACGCCAATCGCCAGCAGGGTCTCGTTACGATAATCGACACGGAGCGAGCCAGCACCCGACACGCAGGGCTTACCCATGCCGCGTGCGACCACTGCCGCGTGGCTCGTCATGCCGCCACGCGTGGTCAAGATCGCCTCGGCGGCATGCATTCCGTGGATGTCTTCCGGACTGGTCTCGATACGAACCAGAATCGCTTTGCGCCCCTCTGCCTTCAGCTGCTCGGCGTCTTCCGACGAGAAGACGATTTCACCCGTGGCAGCGCCCGGAGATGCCGGAAGGCCTGTTCCGATTATGTTGCGCTCTGCACCTGGATCGATAGTCGGGTGCAGCAATTGGTCAAGCGAAGCGGGATCAATGCGCAGAACTGCTTCCTCGCGCGAGATCAGGCCTTCTTCTGCCATTTCCACTGCAATCTTCAATGCTGCCTTGGCGGTCCGCTTGCCGGATCGCGTCTGCAGCATCCACAGTTTGCCGTTCTCGATGGTAAATTCGAGATCCTGCATGTCGGTGTAGTGCTTCTCGAGCCGTTCCGACACTGCGCAGAATTCGGCAAAGGCCGCAGGCATTATCTTCTCTAGCGAGGGCTTGTCGGAGCCCGCAGCAATACGTGCGTCTTCGGTGATGTTCTGGGGTGTGCGAATACCGGCAACGACGTCTTCGCCTTGCGCGTTGACCAGGAACTCGCCGTAGAGTTTCTTTTCACCGGTGGATGGATTGCGGGTGAAGGCAACCCCGGTCGCCGAGCGATCACCCATATTGCCGAACACCATCGCCTGGACACTAACAGCTGTGCCCCAGCTCTCCGGAATGTTGTGAAGCCGCCGGTAGGTAATCGCGCGGGCATTCATCCAGCTGGAAAATACAGCGCTGATTGCGCCCCACAGCTGTTTTTCCGGATCCTGCGGGAAAGGCTCATCAAGCTCTTCCTCAATCTTCGCCTTGTACAACGCAATGACATTCTTCCAGTCGTCGGCTGTCAGGGCCGTATCGACCTCATGGCCGAGATTGGCCTTGGTGTCTTCAAGAATCTCCTCGAAAACCGAATGATCGAGGCCCATGACGACGTCGGAATACATCTGGATGAAGCGGCGATAACTGTCATAGGCAAACCTCGCATCGCCGGTCTCGCGAGCAATCGCCTCCACTGTCTCGTCGTTGAGGCCAAGGTTGAGCACCGTATCCATCATACCTGGCATCGACGCACGCGCTCCTGAGCGCACGGAGACCAGCAGCGGCTTTTCCACATCGCCAAAGTTGCGGCCCGTTATTGTGGCAATGTGGGAGAGGGACTTTTTTATATCCGTTTCGAGCGTGTCCGGATATTTCCGGCCATTGTCATAGTACCAGCTGCAAACATCTGTCGTGATGGTGAATCCAGGCGGAACCGGCAAACCAAGCGCGCACATTTCGGCAAGATTTGCGCCTTTTCCACCTAACAGATTGCGATCGCCCGCGGATCCTTCCGCCTTGCCGTCACCGAATGTATAGACCCATTTCACCATTGCAGCCTCCCTTGCCGCTGAAACACAGGAGAGGTCTACGCGATCAATTCGTCAAGCACCATTAAAAAATGCTGCATCGCAGCATTCAAATCGATTAGCAGAGTAAATCCGCATTAAGCTTTGAAATCCTTTGTCATTTACGATCGATCAGCTCGCCTCGCGCAGCTGCTCTGCCGTCTGGAGATCGACGGAGACCAGCTGGCTCACGCCCTGTTCGGCCATGGTGACGCCGAATAGACGATTCATCCGTGCCATGGTGATGGGATTGTGGGTGATGACTACAAACCGTGTATCGGTGGAAGCAGCCATTTCGTCCATCAGATTGCAGAAACGCTCGACATTATGATCATCGAGCGGCGCATCCACTTCGTCGAGGACGCAGATTGGTGCGGGATTTGTGAGGAACACCGCGAATATCAAAGCCATTGCAGTCAACGCCTGTTCACCGCCCGACAGGAGCGTCATCGTCTGCGGCTTCTTGCCGGGCGGACGGGCAAGGATTTCAAGGCCCGCTTCCAGCGGATCGTCGGACTCGATCAATTGCAGCTCTGCCGTGCCGCCACCAAAGAGGTGCGTGAACAAGCGTTGAAACTGGACGTTGACCACTTCGAATGCGGCCAAAAGCCGTTCGCGTCCCTCCCGGTTCAAACTCTGGATAGCCTGGCGCAGTTTCTTCACGGCCTCGATGATATCCTCGCGCTCGCTGACGATCGTCTCAAGTCGCGCGGAAAGTTCGTCTTGTTCTTCCTCCGCCCGCAGGTTGACCGCGCCGAGACGTTCGCGCTCGATCTTGAGACGCTCCAGATTGCGCTCCGTTGCATCTACATCCGGCAGTGGATCATCGGGGCCGAGTCCGGTCAGCTTCATCACCTCATGCGGTGCGCAATTCAGCGCCTCGACGATGCGGGTTTCGGCATCCTTGCGGCGTTCTTGGGCGGCAGCGAGCCGTTCCTCGGCGCGTGCCCTGCCCTCGCGCGCTGTGGCCAGAGCTTGAATGGCGTCGGTTGCAAGCTGGTCCAGTTCCCGTTGTCTGTTTTCCGCGATGGCAAGCTTATCGGCGGCATCCCTACGCAATGCCTCTGCTTCGGACAATTGCGAAAGCAATATCCGATTGCGCTCGGCAAGCTCGTCGGGCGCGTCAGCAAGATTCTCCGCCTCGCGTTCCGTTTCCAGACGGCGTTCGGAAAGCGACGTGATCTGGCGGTCGGCATTATCGGCGCGGTTGACCCAGCTCTTGCGTTCGTGACCAATCGCTTCGAGGCGACGCATACGATTTTCGGCTTCACGGCGCAGACCATCATGAATCGCGCGGGCCTCCGCCAGTGCGGCTCGATCAAGCGTCACTTCGCTAGTCAAATTGGCGAGCCGGATGTTGACTTCATCTAGGTCGGCAGCACTCGACAGGCGGGTTTCCGCCTCCAGGAATTGCTCCTGGGTTTCCTCCAGGTTTTCGGCAAGGCGAGCCCTGCCCTCTTCAAGCGCGGCGCGACGGCTGGACAATTGCCCCGCGGCGCGTTCGGCAGCGGCCAAGGCTTCGCGCGCATCGGTGACCGAGCGTTGCATGCCACGCCATTGATCGCGTGCAGTTCGCTCCACTTCGACGGATTGCCGAACGACTGCTTCGGCCGCAACTATTCCGGCTTCCGCAGCACGCAGGATTTTTGTTGCCTCGACCACTTCAAGATCGAGTTCCGCCAAACGGTTCTTCTGGGCAAGGCGTTGTGCAGTCGGCGTTGGTGCATCGGCGCTCGCCGTATAGCCATCCCAGCGCCACAACGCGCCGTCACGGCTGACCAGCCGCTGACCCGGCTTCAGCGCGGATTGTAGCCGCGCCCCGTCTGCCTCGGAGACAATGCCGATCTGGGCAAGACAGCGCGCCAGTTGGCGCGGAGCCCGGACAAATTCCGCCAAGGATTGAAGACCTGTCGGCAATGCCGGGTCCCCCGAACCGTCTACCTCACCCCAGAAGACCGGAGCGCTTTTGTCCGTGGGTGCGTCAAGATCCTCACCCAAGGCAGCGCCAAGGGCTATTTCATAACCCTTCTCGACTTTCAGCGCCTCCACGACCGCGGGAAAAAGGTCTGACCCGCCAAGGTTAATCATCTTGGCGAGCGTATTCGCTTCCGTCTCTATACGGCCCAGATTGCTGCGCGCTTCCTGCAGCGGTTGGCGAAGTTCCGCCTCCCGCCGGCGCGCGGTTTCCACTGCCGCTTCGGCGGTAAGCGCAGATTCTTCGGCCTGCTCGAGTGCGGCTTCAGCGGTTTCCACCAGGCCCTGTTTTTCAACAGGATCGGCCAACGCGCCGATTTGGGCTGCGACTGCAGACAAGTCGCGCTCCACATCGCTCATCTGACGCATGAGGCGCTCGCGCCGCTCGGCACTCTCGCGCAAGTTCCGCTCGACCTGCGCACGTTCGGCCGACGCTTCGGCGCGCTCGGCAGTAACCTTTGCCAGTGCTGTTTCGCTTTCTTTCAGCTTGGCGTCGGCGCGCTCGAATTCTGCACGCGTTTCGATCTCGCGTTCACCAGCATTCGCATTTTCTTCGTTGAGCGACTGCTCCTCCGTGTCGAGACGTGCCAGCACATCGGCGTTATCGCGCACCATCTGCTCTTCGCGAGCAATATCGGCAGTGAATTGAACGAGGCGCTTTTCCAATTCGTTCTGGCGCGCCCGCATGCGCTCGGCTTCCTCATTGAGCTGCGACCTAGCGATGGTCAGACGCTGCAATATCGCCGCCGCCTGGGCTTCCGCTTCGCGCAAATCGGGCAATTTATGTGCACCGATCGCCTGTTCCTTGGCGGCGTTCATCTGCTTTTGTGCCTGATCGCCAACGCCAACTGTCGCCACCGAGAGCGCCGATTGCGCCTCGCCTTCCTGCGCCTTGGCAACGGACCATTTCAGATGAAGAAGAATGGCTTCCGACCGGCGTATATCGGCGGACAGGCTTTTAAAGCGATTTGCCTGACGCGATTGCCGCTTGAGGCTTTCGATCTGCGTTTCAAGCTCACCGACGACATCCTCGAGCCGCTCAAGGTTCTGTTCCGCTGCCCGTAGACGCAGTTCAGCCTCATGGCGACGGGTATGCAGGCCGGAGATCCCTGCGGCCTCTTCCAGCAAGGCCCGGCGTGCCTGGGGTTTCGCCTGGATAAGCTCACCGATACGGCCCTGCCCGACCATCGAAGGCGAACGTGCGCCTGTCGATTGATCGGCAAAAAGCAATTGTACATCCTTGGCGCGCGCATCCTTGCCGTTGATGCGATAAACCGAGCCGGCCTCGCGCTCGATGCGCCTCGAAACCTGAAGCTCGTCGGCATTGTTGAATGCGGACGGCGCACTGCGGTCCTGATTGTCGAGGAAGAGCGTCACTTCCGCCGTATTGCGTGATGGCCGTGTCCCCGATCCGGAAAAGATTACATCGTCCATGCCGGAGGCGCGCATGTTCTTGTACGAACTTTCGCCCATCACCCAGCGCAGCGCTTCAACAAGATTGGACTTGCCGCAGCCATTGGGGCCGACGACGCCCGTCAAGCCGCTTTCAATGACGAATTCTGCGGGTTCTACGAATGATTTGAAGCCGAGGAGGCGGAGCTTGGTAAAGCGCATCAGATGCCCTTTCCGACAAACACCGCACGTGCAAAAGATTGAATGGCGGACACGGCAAAGTGCCCGCCGAAAACCTGGTGGCGGTTACTTAAGCAGTCCGTCAATAATCGCTGACATTTCGTCAACCGAAAGGGCTCCCGAGTATCTGGCGCCATTGATGAAGAATGTTGGAGTAGCATTCACTCCAAATTCATTGGCTCCGCGCTCACGCACAGCATTCACATCATCCAGAAGTTTTTGGTTCGTCAAGCAAGCCTTGAAGGACTCCTGTGTAAAACCGGCCAATTTGGAGATTTGCAGCAAAGGTTCTTCTGCATTTGCCGCTCCTGCCCACTGTTCCTGCTGTTTGAACAGAACTTCAACCAGCGGGTAGTAGCGCTCTTCAGGAGCACAACGTGCCAGCATAAAGGCAGCCGCGGCGCGCGGATCAAATGGGAATTCGCGCAGAATAAGCTTGGCCTTGCCCGTATCGATGTATTTTTCCTTGATCGTGGGCAGGGTCGTTGTTGCGAAATGCGCGCAGTGCGGGCACGTCATCGATGCATATTCGACGATCGTTACGGGCGCTTCGGCCTTGCCCATCACGATATCTTTCAAAGTGCCGGGCGCAAGCAGCTTCGCCTCATCGACTGTCCCTGCTGCAGGCGGAACCTTTACATCGGATGCATTTGGGACAGGAGTAGCGTCTTGTGCCCAAGCCTCCGTGCCAGCGGCCATAGCGATGGCGGCCGTGGAAACAGCGGCGAGCGTCAGAATTTTTCTGCGTGTCAGCAATTCAGTCATAAGATCACCTGTCTCCGGTGTTGGTTATGCAATTACAAGTCTTTGACTCGTTAGTGGTTCATGCCAGTTTCTTTAAGGCACAGTATGCGTTCTGTCTTTGAATTTTTCGTGATGCGACATCAATGAATTCATACTATTTAAAAATTATCTTTTCATCTTGTCGGCATGAATACTCTGCCCTAGCCGTTGCAGCGCCTCGCGTAGACCATCATCCTCGATCGGTTCGACGGAGCGGCTGATCTTGTCGGCTGTTGCCGCGTCTACAGGCGGCAGGGCCCGGCGTTTTGTAACCGGCTGTTCCACAGGCTTCTGTTCGATCTTGATCCTGCCGACAGCTGCAAAGCCCAGAAATGCATTGACACGGCTGATGATTTCGCCCGTTTCGTGTTGAATTCGCATGGCCGTAAAACCTTGACAAGCGACGACCAGCGTTGCCGGCTGGAACGGGTCATTCTCATGTGCCCGGCGCGGCCAAAGAAGTTTGAGCGGTCTTGATTGCGCGCCCAGGGCTGGCCCGACGACCTCTTCCCAAGCCTGAACAAGTTCGATCGTTATCCCCGCGCGCTTGCGCAACACCGGATCGAGAATTCCTGCAGCTGGGTCGGCAAGCGGGCGAAAGCCCTTTTTACTGCGATCATCGCTCATTGGCCTATCGCACCTGTTTCAGAGGAGTTTCAGCGGCCATTATAGCCGCGAAACCATTCAACGAACAAAGGAATACCTTGTTCCAGCGTGGTAGCGGGCGAAAAGCCAAGGTCTCGTGATGCAAGGTCGATGTCCGCATATGTACATTTAACATCGGCGGGGGGCATCGGCTCAAATTGTTTTATCGCCTCTCGACCACAGGCATTTTCGATGATCTCGATAAAACGCATCAAGGCGACCGGCTTATTGTTGCCGAGATTGTAGACTGGTGCCGTTCCTTCGGGATGGGCGAGAATGCGATTTACGGCCCCATAAACACCGCTGACAATGTCATCAATGAACGTGAAATCGCGCTGCATGTGGCCGTGATTGTAAACCTTTATCGGCTTGCCCTGTAAAATCGCATCCGTAAAAAGCCAAGGGGCCATGTCAGGGCGACCATAGGGGCCATAGACTGTGAAAAAGCGCAGGCCTGTCGAAGCAATCTTGTGCACGTGCCTATAAGAGTGGGCAAGAAGCTCAGCCGAGCGCTTGGTCGCGGCGTAGACCGAAACAGGATGATCGACGGGATCGTTTTCGGAGAACGGTACTTTGGTATTGGCGCCGTAGACCGATGAGGAACTCGCGTAAACCACAGGAGGCCGCTTCGGCATTTTCAGCGCCTGCTCGAATATCGTCACCTGACCATGTACGTTGGCATCGACATAGGCTGCCGGGTTTTCGACCGAGTAGCGTACGCCCGCCTGTGCTGCGAGGTGAACGATGATGTCGGCGTCCACATCATCGCCAATCGCAATGGAAAGCCCTTGGGGATCGGCTATGTTACCACGAGCAAAACGGACATTGGAAAGACCATCCAACGCGGAGAGCCGGGCTTCCTTGAGCGCTACGGGATAATAGTCGTTGAGATTGTCAATCGCGATAACATCAAAGCCTTCGCTGGCGAGCCGTCGCGCAACGTGAAATCCGATAAAACCAGCTGCTCCGGTAACGATGGCCTTCATAAATTTCCCAACATCATTCTAGGCACTCTTCGCAATGGCGAGCTTTTGGTCCAAATCACTCAAAGCAAGCTTGTCAGCTTCGGATTGGGCGGCCAACTGCGGTATCGACAGATAGGACGAGGATCCAGATATCCAACAGGTCATCAGCGTCAGATAAATGAAAACCGCGTCCGTCGCATCATGACCGAACATGATACCCAGCATGCCCGTAACCACATAACTGCTGACCAGCAATAGGGAAATAGCGATTGCAAGATCCCGGCCCGGCCCGGGCTCCTTCTTATGCGCGGCGATTACCGGAGCAGCAAGAAGCCCTAGCACCGCCAGCACACCCAATATACCTCCATCAACAGCGGCGTTCAAAAAGCCATTATGAACGTGGGTGAAAGACATTTTCTTGTCAGGAGGCAAATTCAGGATCTCGTTGACCCGGGACATGCGATTTTGCGGACCATAGCCGATCAATGGCGATGCCAGAAAAGCCCGCTTGGCGGCCGACCACAGCATCAGTCGCGCATTGAGCGAATTGATACTGTCTGGCTGACGATCCAGCTGCACGATATCGCTTTCGAGCGCGTGATAGCGCTCCGTCACTTTCATTGCCGCAATGGCGATAATCGCAACGATTATGACAGCTCCAACGACCTTCACGACGTTGGTGATCGTCGGCAGGGTTTGTCCTCGCAAGTACCAATACAAGATGGCAAAGTTTATCGGCATGACCAGCCAGGCCGAACGCGTGCCGGAGAGAAATGCACACACAAGACCACATGCAAAACCAGCGATTGCAATAAATCGCTCGGTCTTGCTGTCTGAATGTGCATTGAGCAGTGAAATGCTGCCAAACAACACTGTAAACAATCCGAACACCGCGGCGTTGCCAGCGCCCCCTTCAGCGCGAGGAGACAGAAAGGCGATCTGGACGATGCTGAATATGAGCGAGCCGATCATGCCGATCCCGGCACCGGTGATCAAAAAGGGGACAAGACGACCCGGAAGGCTGGCTCGAAGTCGCGGCAGAACAGCCCATATCGCAAGGAAGGGAACCATCTTGAAGATGAAAGTAACCCCCTTCGACGCATCGGGATGCACAACCACTGAAAGTATGGTCACGAGAACGTAGAAGGTCAGACACCAGGCGACGATCTTGTCGGTTCTGCTCATCTCGAACCGGAAGCGTTTTGCTGCGAGTGAAACGATTGCCCATAAAAAGGCACAGACCAAGGTCACGGAAGTTCCGCTTGCCAGCAAGCCAGGAAACAGCGCAAACACAAACGTAAAGAGACGATTGTTGCGATCGATTCCGATAAAATGGCCCCTTGTGGGGAGCATTACCGCTTTGGCTAATTGATCTGGAAGCATTTAAGGTTCCGAATGACTATGAAATTCATGCTTGCAACCGTTTTTGTAAGAACCGTCAAGGCTTCGTGTAGCGCAGTTTGGAATTGATGCAACCTATAACCACCCGCCTGCTACTATGGTATGATTCCCATCATCGAACTCTACCATGGCGCATTTCGCCGCGCGAGCGTCTCGCCGGCATCACTGCCGATCCCTATCGGATCTGGCTTTCCGAAATCATGCTGCAACAAACGACGGTCGAAGCCGTCAAATCCTACTTCCGCGTTTTCATAGAAAAATGGCCGACAGTCGTGGATTTGGCCGCCGCGAGCCAGGATGACGTTTTGCGCGCGTGGGCTGGCCTTGGCTATTATTCGCGCGCGCGAAACCTGAAGAAATGTGCCGATATCATCTGTGCAGAATATAGCGGGCATTTCCCGTCCGATCTCGCCATTTTGAAGTCGCTGCCCGGTATCGGCGATTATACAGCGGCCGCGATCGCCTCGATTGCATTCGATCTGCCCATGGCCGTTGTCGACGGCAATGTGGAGCGCGTCATCACGCGGCTGTATGCTCTCGCTACGCCTCTGCCGTTCGCCAAGCCGGAGATTCGCACGTATATGCAGGCGCTTACACCTGATGAGAGATCGGGGGATTTCGCGCAGGCAATGATGGATCTCGGAGCGACGATTTGCACGCCCAGGCGACCTGCGTGCGTCATTTGCCCGCTCAACGACAATTGCCAGGCGTTGAAAACCACCGATCCGGAATTCTTTCCCGTGAAAGCGCCCAAGAAAGAGAAGCCTGTTCGCGTTGGGGCTGCCTTCATCGCTGTTTCGAATGGTGAGGTATATTTGCGTGGCCGTGCAGAGACGGGACTGCTTGGCGGAATGGCGGAAGTTCCGACGACATCATGGACGGCACGTCTGGATGGGGGAACAGAATTGGATGCAGCCCCCTTTCCCGCAAACTGGATCGCCACCGGCAACATCACCCATGTTTTTACGCATTTCGAATTGCGTCTTAAAATCTACAAAGCCCATGACGTAGAAAAAGACATTGCGGCTGGCGGGTGGTGGGTCAAGGTTGATAAATTGGGAGGCGAAGCCTTGCCTACGGTTATGAAAAAGGCCATTGCTGCCGCCATTCCAGATGCGTTCGCAAGGAGAAAAAATTAGAATGACTCAGGTCAAGCATATCGTTTTCGACATTGGCATGGTTCTTATTCACTATGATCCAGATGCCGCCTTCCTGGATGTCATTCCCGATGCAAATGAGCGCAAATGGTTCTTCGACAACGTCTGCACACACGAGTGGAATATCGAGCAGGATCGGGGGCGGAAATGGCCGGAGGCTGAGGCTCTCCTAGTCGCCAATTTTCCCGACCGCGAGCACCATATCCGCGCGTTCCGGCAGAACTGGCACATGATGGTTCCGCATTCGATCGATGGCAGCGTCGAGATCATGCGCAAGCTGATCGCCGATGGTCACGATGTGACGATGCTTACCAATTTCGCCTCGGACACTTTGCGCGAGGCCTGGGAGCGATACCCGTTCCTGACCGAAAGCCGCGGCGTTACGATTTCTGGCGATGTCGGCCTGATCAAGCCCGACAAGGCAATCTACGATCACCACGTCACTACCTTTGACCTTGAAGCATCTGCGACGCTTTTCATCGATGACAGCGCCAAGAATGTTGCCGGTGCCAAGGCCGCAGGTTGGCAATCGGTGCAATTCATCGATCCTGAAACACTCAAGGCCGATCTGAAGAATCTCGGCATCGACGTCTGAGTTTCAGCCAGAAACGCCGACTTACCCGCCAGCGGCAACCATGCCCGACCGCACTTGCTTGCGCAGTTCGTCGATTGGTTTGAGCACGCCTTCGTCTTCGAAGTGCCAGAAGGTCCAGCCGTTGCAGGCATCGAGCCCCTGCGCTTTCGCGCCCATGCGGTGGATTGATCCTGCGTCACCGCCTGTCGTCACAGTACCATCGGCACGTACGATAGCAGCGTGGCGCTTGCGGATATCGCTCAGGACCGCACCCGGCTTCAACATGCCGGACTCAATGATGCTGCCGAATGCGACACGCGGTTCGGCGCGCTTGCTGGTCATAACGGTGAGGTCGGCGCCGGCTAGTGGGTCCACCGCAGCGATGCGAGCCGTCGCAGCATCGATATATTTCTGTTCCCGTTCGATGCCGACAAAATGCCGTCCGAGCCGTTTGGCGACGGCACCGGTTGTTCCCGATCCAAAGAACGGATCGAGAATGACATCCCCTGGTTTCGATGAAGCCATGAGAATCCGGGCCAGCAAGGCCTCCGGTTTTTGGGTTGGGTGTATCTTGTCGCCATTCTCATCTTTAAGACGCTCCGAGCCGGTGCAAATCGGGAAAAGCCAATCCGAGCGCATCTGAAGATCGTCGTTGGCTGCCTTCATGGCTTCGTAATTGAACGTGTAGCCCTTTGATTTCTGATCGCGTGACGCCCATATCATGGTTTCGTGGGCGTTCTGGAACCGGCGGCCGCGAAAATTCGGCATCGGATTGTTCTTGCGCCAGATGATGTCGTTGAGCATCCAGAATCCGAGGTCCTGCATTGTCGCGCCGACACGGAAAATATTGTGATAGGAGCCGATGACCCAGATCGTGCCGTTCGGCTTCAGCACGCGGCGGCATGCGAGAAGCCAGGCGCGCGTAAACGCGTCATACGCTTGGAAGCTTTCGAATTGGTCCCAGTGATCGTTGACCGCGTCCACCTTTGATTGATCCGGGCGATGCAGATCCCCCTCAAGCTGAAGGTTATAGGGTGGGTCGGCGAAGATGATATCGATCGAATGATCGGGCAAACGGTTGAGAGCGGCGACGCAGTCGCCTTTGAGAATGGTGTCGATCCAGGAGGTTTGCGGCGCTGCCTGGGGCAGATCATTCACGAGACGTACTACGGACATTTGATACTCGATTACTGGAGACGCTTTACACAACAGTATGGTTACCGCACACGGTAAATATCGCGTTAAGCGCAAGAGATCGGAGGAATGAAAATGTGACTCTGGTCTTTGACCCGATGGCCATAAACGTGTAGTCGATGCCCGACATCCCCCAAAAAGACCGGAGCCGCTGCTGTTGCGGCGCTATTTTACGAACAGGTATGACTAATGGAACCTCAGCTTATTATTTTCGACTGCGATGGCGTGCTCGTCGATTCAGAAATTCTTGCCGCCGAAGTCGAATCCCAGTTGCTGACACAATCCGGCTACCCCATTGAACCGGAAGACATCGCCGAACGTTTTGCCGGGCTGACCTGGACGGATATTCTGCTTCAGGTGGAAAAGGAATCCGGCATTCCGATTTCGGCCTCGCTGATCGAAGAATCGTCGCGGCAGATGGACCATAAGCTGCGCAACGAACTCAATGTCATCGAAGGCGCCGAACAGGTTATTGCAGCATTGAAATACCCCAAGTGTGTCGCATCGAATTCGATCAGTTCGTCATTGAAGATGATGCTCGAACAAAGCACGCTCTATGATCTCTTTGCCCCGCACATCTTCTCAGCCCGAGAGGTCGGTACACAGAAGCCGAAGCCGGATCCAAACGTGTTTTTGTTCGCTGCGAAGCAGTTCAACGTAGATCCGGCGCGCTGTATCGTTATCGAAGATTCGAGCCATGGCGTTCACGCTGCACGGACTGCGGGCATGCGGGTAATTGGTTTTACGGGCGGCGCTCACACGTATCCGGGGCATGCCGACAAGCTGACCGATGCGGGCGCGGAAACGGTTATCAGCCGTCATCGCGATCTGCCGGCAGTTATCGAAGCAATGACGGTGTGGTCCGAAGCAGTCTGACTGGGGTCAGGATCTAGAGGGGGCTGGCATGGCGCCAGCCTTCTCACTGTGTTTTCGGCTTTGATTTTGAAGCCGCGCTTGCAGGCCCTTCGTCGAAACCTATGAACACCTGAATGTTCTGTGCCGTTGGCTTTGGGAAACTCACATTTGGATCGTTGAAAACGAACTGTGTCGCAGCGCTGCCATCCGAAGTGGAAATCGCCTGTTTGTGCAGCGTCGAGTACAGCACATTTGTTCCCTGAATGACGGCGACGCGGATAGGCACTGTAATTGTGCCGGGGGTGAATTTCGGACCGGGTACGACCTTGCCGGAAACGGCCACATTCATGGTCATGGTACCGTCGCTTGACTGGCACGACCGTGTTTGGTTCGAGATCGAAGCTTGATAGATCAGGTTCTCAGGCGTCTTGTCTGATTTTCCATAGTTCGTCAGGACCGAGGTCCCTTCGCGGATCGTCACGGTGGGGCAGAACGCTGTCAACTCTGACGCTGTTATGCGTTTTTGCGCTTCCGCGGTGGCCTGCGCTTTCTCACTATTCGGGTCGTCTTTGTTGCTGCCGCTGGTAGAGCATCCTGCAAGACCCAAAGCAAAGATCATTGCACAAACCGGGGCGCAAAGTTGATAGAAGGGCAGAGATTTTTGTGCTTCTGACTTCATGAACAGAACTTTCCTTGAAGAACGAACCTTGACGAACGAGCGTGTTCTATACCAACGGTAAGGAAATAATGCGACGGGGCATTGCAGCCTTTTTTTGACAAGGGCAGTGACAGCACTATTGGGCAAAACACATGAGGCGACCGAGATGAAATATGTGAGTACCCGGGGAGAAGCGCCGGTTTTGGGCTTTTCCGATGCGCTTTTGTCCGGTCTTGCCCGCGACGGCGGGCTCTATCTTCCGAAGCAATTTCCACAGTTTTCCGCAAGCGAGATCCGCTCGCTGCGCGGCAAAACCTATGCCGAAGCTGCCATTCAGGTTCTGACGCCTTTTATCACCGGCGACATAGACCAGGCTGATTTCGAGAAAATGGTGCATGAAGCCTATGGTACGTTCCGCCACGACGCGGTCTGCCCATTGGTACAGACCCGGCATAACGAGTTTGTTCTCGAGCTTTTCCATGGTCCAACCCTCGCCTTCAAGGATGTGGCGATGCAGCTGTTGGCGCGACTGATGGATTATATCCTGACCAAGCGTAACGAGCGCGCCACCATCGTCGGTGCAACTTCCGGCGATACGGGCGGTGCAGCCATTGAGGCATTTGCCAATCGGGATCGCACGGATATCTTCATCCTCTTTCCGCACAACCGCGTTTCGCCTGTACAGCAGCGGCAGATGACGACATCGGCGGCATCGAATGTCCACGCGCTGGCCGTCGAAGGGAATTTCGATGATTGTCAGTCTCTGGTCAAAGGGATGTTCAACGATTTGGCCTTCCGCGATTCCCTTTCTCTGTCGGGGGTCAATTCGATCAACTGGGCGCGGATCATGCCACAGATCGTCTATTATTTCACGGCTGCCGTTTCGCTCGGAAGCCCCGAGCGCCCGGTGTCCTTCACCGTTCCGACCGGCAATTTCGGCGATATCTTTGCGGGCTACGTTGCAAAGCGCATGGGCCTTCCGATTGACCAACTTGTCATCGCGACCAACGATAACGATATTTTGACCCGCACGATCGAAACGGGAATTTATGAAACCCGGGGCGTACTGCACACGACATCGCCTTCCATGGACATACAGGTTTCCTCCAATTTCGAGCGCCTGCTCTTTGAAGCGCACGGTAGGGACGCCGGCGCAGTGCGCCGATTGATGGACGGGTTGAAACAGTCAGGCAGCTTCACGATTTCCGACACTGTGCTTGCCGCAATCCGCGCTGAATTCGCGGCGGGGCGCTCTAGCCGGGCGGAAACGGCCGAGGCAATTGCAAATGTCCTGAAGCAGTCTGGCTATCTTCTTGATCCGCACTCGGCCATCGGACTGAAGGTCGCGCGGGAGAAGGCCGGGCGGGAAACGCCAAGCGTTGTACTTGCCACTGCTCATCCGGCGAAATTTCCCGATGCCGTCGAGGCGGCAAGCGGCATTCATCCTGACCTTCCGCTCTGGCTGGGCGACCTCATGCAACGAAAAGAACAGTACACGGTACTTCCCAACGACCTTAAAAGTGTGGAAGAGTATGTGAGCCGACATTCAAGAGCGGCGGGTAAGGAGCATTGAATGGGCGTTGAAATCAGTCGCCTCTCCAACGGTTTGACGATTGCGACAGAGACAATGCCGCATGTGGAGAGTGTAGCGCTTGGCATCTGGGTCAAGGCAGGGTCGAGGAATGAGGGCAGCCATCAACACGGTATCGCTCATCTTCTTGAACACATGGCTTTCAAGGGAACTGAAAATCGTTCCGCCTGGAAAATTGCAGCCGACATTGAAGACGTAGGCGGCGAGATCAATGCGGCCACCAGTGTTGAAACAACGTCGTACTATGCGCGCGTCTTGCGCGATGACATGCCTCTGGCAATCGACATCCTCAGCGATATCATGACTGGTTCGAAATTCGACGCTGACGAGCTCGAGCGCGAAAAAAATGTTGTCATGCAGGAAATCGGGGCAGCTCACGACACGCCTGACGACGTTGTCTTTGACCGCTTCACGGAAGCAGCGTTCCAAGACCAGACGATCGGCCGGACAATTCTTGGAACTCCGGAAACCGTACAATCCTTTTCTTCCGCCGACCTACGCCGCTATATGGACGAACAATATAGCGCCGAGCGCATGGTTGTCGTCGCCGCTGGCGGTGTGAAGCACGATGAATTCGTACGCGAAGTCGAGAAGCGTCTCGGTTCCTTTCGTGCCAAATCAACAGCACCGGAGCCCGATCTGTCGCATTATGTTGGCGGCGATTTCCGCGAACAACGCGACTTGATGGACGCACAGGTGGTCATCGGCTTCGAGGGACGCGCCTACCACGTTCGCGATTTCTACGCTTCGCAATTGCTCGCCATGATCCTTGGCGGTGGGATGTCTTCCCGTCTTTTCCAGGAAGTGCGCGAGAAACGCGGATTGTGTTATTCGGTCTATGCATTCCACTGGGGTTTTTCCGATACCGGCATTTTTGGAATTCACGCCGCAACCGGGCGCAACCACCTCAAGAAGCTCGTTCCAGTTATCATCAATGAACTGCATGAAGCGGCTCGTAACATCAGTCAGGAAGAGTTGAACCGTGCACGGGCGCAATATCGTGCCAGTCTGCTGATGTCACACGAAAGTGCCGCGAGCAGGGCCGGACAGATTGCACGGCAGATGCTGCTCTACGGGCACGCAGTCTCGACCGAAGAACTGGTCGAGCGGTTGTCGAAGATCACGACAGAGCGCCTGACGGACCTCGCAGGCCGCCTCTTTCTCGATACGACGCCAACCATTGCCGCTGTCGGTCCGGTTGGTTCGCTGATGAAATTCGCCGATGTCCGTCAGGGGCTTACTTCTGCAACAGCAAGTCCCCGAAAAATCGCGGTCTGACGGCAAGGCAAGGCCATGATCGCCCTGCCCTTCCTGAAAAGCGCCGCGCCGCCCCTGCAGGGCGAGCGGCTCTATTTGCGTCCGCCGCAACTTTCCGATTACCGTGCGTGGTCCACACTTCGCGCGCAGAGCCGCGAGTTCCTCTCGCCGTGGGAACCTCTCTGGGCGGCCGACGATCTGGAGCGTGGAGCCTTTCGCCACAGAATTCGTCACTATGACGAAGAGGCGGCAGCAGGCACAGCCCATCCCTTCTTTCTTTTCCGCAACAAGGATTCGCGCCTGCTTGGAGGCATTACGCTCGGCAATATCCGCCGCGGCGTTGGTCAGAATGGCATGATCGGTTACTGGATCGGTGAGCCGTTTGCCGGACAGGGTTTAATGCACGAAGCTCTGGGACTGCTTATTCCCTATGCTTTTACCAAGGTGAGGTTGCACCGGCTGGAAGCGGCCTGTATTCCAAGCAATGAAAGATCGATCCGCCTTCTCGAAAAAGCCGGATTTCAGAGGGAAGGACTGCTACGCTCATACTTAAAGATAAATGGTATGTGGCAAGATCATCTGCTCTTCTCGATGATTGAAGGCGATGTACGGCGCTAGGGAAATAAAGGTTATATCAGTGAAATTATTGACGGGACGAATGCTGAAAGGCTTATCGCGGGTTTTTGCGCTCGTCATTTTGTTGATATCGATGCAGTCGGCCGCGAACGCGTTCGAGACAATCAAGATCACCAAGGAAAGCACGGCGCTCGACCTGTCAAAAGCCGTTGAAGTGTACCGGAACCAAGGCGAGACTTTCCAGATTTCCACCGCACCGGGTACCGACGGTATCGTTCGCCGTATCGAGGTGCAGGCCAACGACAAGCGGTCTACCGGCGACTGGGCAGCCTTTTCCCTTGCCAACCCGACCGACGAGCAGATCGACCGGCTGATCGTAGCGCCGCACTTCCGCCTTGTCGGATCAGGTTTCATTTGGCCCGATCTCGGTTCGACCCGCATCGCGTCCATTACGCCGAGCGAGGGATTCGCGCTGGACCGGCAAGCCAGCGAGGATGCCGATATTTTCCTGATTACGCTCAATCCCGGAGCCGTGATCACGCTTGTTGCCGAACTAGCATCACCCAACTTGCCTCAGGTTTACGTTTGGGAGCCAAATGCGTACAAGGACACGGTCAATTCCTATACGCTCTATCGTGGTATTCTGCTCGGAATCGCTGGCTTGCTCGCGTTGTTCCTGACCATTCTGTTTGTCGTCAAGGGAACGTCGCTTTTTCCTGCAACAGCCGCGCTCGCATGGGCGGTACTGGCCTACATCTGCGTTGATTTCGGCTTCTGGAACAAGCTGATAGAGATCACGCCAGGCAATGAACAGATGTGGCGAGCGGGCACCGAGGTGGCGCTTGCGGCGACGCTGGTGATCTTCCTCTTCACCTACCTCAATCTCAACCGATGGCATGACAATTTCAGCTATGGCGCGCTGACATGGATTCTCGGCCTCGGCATCGTCTCCGGCGTTGCCATATTCGACCCACCGATCGCGGCCGGTATTGCCCGCTTCTCCTTCGCCCTGACCATCATCTCCGGCATCGTGCTGATCGGCTTCTTCTCCTTCCGAAGTTATGATCGTGCGATCATGTTGATACCGACGTGGATCCTCCTGCTCGTCTGGTTGATGGGCAGCTGGCTCACGGTATCGGGAATTCTGGCCAATGATATCATTCAGCCGGCGCTTGCCGGCGGCCTCGTTCTCATCGTTCTCCTCATCGGCTTCACCGTCATGCAGCACGCATTTTCCGGCGGCGCTCTGCAACAAGGCCTGTTCTCCGATGTGGAGCGGCAAGCGCTCGCCATTATCGGTTCCGGGGATATCGTCTGGGATTGGGACGTGCCGCGTGATCGCGTCGTTACCACGCCGGACCTCACCAATTTCCTTGGAGCCTCGGCAAGTTCTTTGCACGGCGCAGTGCGCAACTGGTTGCCGACTCTGCACGCCGATGACCGCGATCGCTTCCGCACGACCCTGGACGTTATTCTCGAAAACAGGCGTGGCCGCATTTCACAAACATTCCGCCTGCGCGCCAATGACGGCCACTATTACTGGTACTCGCTGAAGGCTCGCCCCGTCATCGGGTCCGATGGTGAAATTGTCCGGTGTGTCGGCACACTGATCGATGTCACCGAGCAGAAAAAGGCGGAAGAACGCCTGCTGCACGATGCTGTGCACGATAATCTGACAGGCCTGCCGAACCGCGAACTCTTCCTGGACCGCCTGGGCTCCGTCATCACCATGGCGCAGACGGAGAGCCGTATCCGCCCGACCGTGTTCATCATCGACATTGACCGGTTCAAGCAGGTCAATGACGGCCTTGGCATGTCGGCGGGCGATACATTTCTTCTGACCATTTCACGTCGTCTTCACCGCCTGTTGCGGCCGCAGGATACGCTTAGCCGCCTGGCTGCCGATCAGTTTGGCCTCATTCTTGTTTCCGAGAGCGAGCCCGCCAAAATCGCCGCATTCGCCGAAGCGGTGAAACAGGCAATCCGGGCGCCGATTGCCTTTTCCAAACGCGAGATCGTGCTGACTGCATCGCTTGGCCTGATTACCTGGACCAGCGGCAGCGCCGCCTCACCGGAAGACTTGGTAAAGGATGCCGAGCTGGCCATGTTCCAGGCCAAGCGGTTCGGCGGCGATCGCATCGAGCCGTTCCGGCCGGCCTTCCGTGCTGTGGGCAGTGACCGGCTTCAGCTGGAATCTGATCTGCGTCGCGCGCTCGAGCGACGCGAAATTCATATGGCCTATCAGCCAATCATGCGCCTTGAAGACAACAGCATTGCCGGGTTCGAAGCCCTGATGCGCTGGGATCACCCGCGCCGTGGCTCCATTCCGCCGTCGGAGTTCATTCCGATTGCCGAAAGTTCGGGCCTTATCGTGCAGCTCGGCCTCTTCGCCATGCAGAAGGCGGCGGAAGACCTCGTCAACTGGCAGCGCAATCTGGGCGCCTCGCCTCTCTTTGTTTCCGTCAATATTTCCAGCAGCCAGCTGATCCGGCAGGACCTGATCGATGACGTACGGTCGGTGCTCCTGCAAACCCAGATCGAGCCGGCGAGCCTGAAACTGGAACTCACGGAATCCCTGATGATGGAGAATCCGGAGCGCTCCAACTATGTGCTCTCCAGCATCAAAGCGATGGGCGTCGGTGTATCGCTCGATGATTTCGGCACGGGGTACTCTTCGCTGTCCTACCTGACCTCCTTCCCGTTCGACATGATCAAGATCGACCGGTCCTTCCTGAAGGCGGATCAACCGCAGAAGGTGACACTGCTTCGTTCCATGATCAGCATGGCGCATGATCTTGGATTGTCGGTTGTGACGGAAGGCATCGAGAACGAGAGCGATGCGCTGCAGCTCCGCCAGATGGGCTGCGAGTATGCGCAGAGTTTCATGTTCAGCCCGCCGCTTACACTGGACGTCGCGACGAAGCTATTGCGTGAGCAGTTCCAGCAATCTAAAGCGTCGTAGTAAAAGACCTCTTGAGAATTCAGCCTGATGAGTCAACTGGTGCGATTTCCGAGAACCGGCGCGCAGTGGACATTTGCGTCCATGAGCACCGGAAGTCGAGAAAATCACATCAGGTGGCCGTCAGGGTGAATTGGCAAGGGGTCTTCAGGCGTGACCGGCGACAGTAGCCAGCCGCGAAGGATCAACGCCCATATAGGCAAGAATTCGATCGTACTTGCTCTCGATATCCGTGTCGAAAAGCAGCTCCTGCGACGCCTTGCAGGTGAGCCAGCCATTATTGGCGATCTCGGTCTCGAGTTGGCCCGAAGCCCAACCGGAATAACCCAGCGTCATCAAGGCTTTGCGCGGTCCGCGGCCACCAGAGATGGCACGCAGTATATCCACAGTTCCCGTCAGGCAAATTTCTTCTGCGACCGGCATGGTTGAATCGGTGAGATAGTCATCGGAATGCAGGACGAAGCCTCGCCGCATTTCGACCGGTCCCCCATTGCGCACCAGAAAATCGCGCGTCCGTTCAGGCATCATGATTGCCTGTTGCTCATCGAGAACACCCAGTTGAACAAGGATATCCGAAAATTCCATGTCCTGGATACGGTTGATGATCAGGCCCATAGCGCCTTTTTCAGAGTGCGCACAAACATAGATGACCGAGCGCGCAAACCGGCTGTCGTCCATTCCCGGCATAGCGAGAAGGAACTGTCCATTCAGAAATCCGGTCTCTTTGTTGGCGTCTCTGAAAATCTCCATGAGAATAAAGGTACCAAGGATTCTGTAAATGACAACGGCTTTGGGTAACGAATTGTAAATGATACTTAAATCCCTCAGCCGCGCACGCATTGCAGGATTACTTCTCACACAGAAATGATGCGCAAAAACAGTCACATCCTTGATAGTGCCCAAAAGGCCTGTAAAGGTCCCAAAATGAAAACAGAATTGCTCTTTCTTGCCGCCGTGATTGCGTTTGCCGCTCCGGCGCATGCAAACTCCGAATGGACGAAGACGCCCGGCGGCAATGTCAGGCTCGTCATCGACAATCCCGTCCAGCCATCGCCCGAGATCCGCGGAGCCATAGAGATTAATCTCGATCCGGGCTGGAAAACCTATTGGCGAGAACCCGGTGATGCGGGTGTGCCGCCAGAACTCGATCTCACCGAAAGCACCAACATTAAAAGCTATGCGCTTTCGTTTCCAACACCGCATCGCTTCGATGAGGGCAATACGCACTGGGCGGGATACAAGAAACCGATCGCCTTGCCAGTGACGCTCACGCTGGCCGATCCTGCCAAGCCCGCTCATTTGAAGGGCCATGCATTTCTTGGAATTTGCGAGACGATCTGCATCCCTGTCAAAGCGGAGTTTGATTTTGCCGTCGACAACACCAAACCGACCGACCCGCTGACCAAAACGCTCATAGATTCGGCCTTTGAACAGCTGCCGGGCGTAGCGTCGGCGACATTCGGGGCGCGTAGCGCGGTACGCAAGGATGATCGTGTTAGGGTAACGGTCGACCTTCCTTCCGATGATCCAAACACCGACATTTTCGTCGCGGGCGATGGAATCGTTACGTTCGGCATGTCGAAACTGAAGGACCGGCAGGCGAATAGTGCCGTTTTTTCCGTGCGGATCATTTCCGGAAAGGACAAAAAAACGCCGCCTCTCAACTACACGCTGGTTCAGGGAGACAAGGCGGTCTCCGGAACGATCGGCGTGCAGGAATAGCAATCAAAATTCTCGACTTTTCCAAGTGCGCACCCTATCTGCGGAAAGTCACATATCATCATCTCACAGGGAGCTATTCATGACGATCAAGGTAGGCGAGCGTTTGCCGGACGCTGTATTCAAGACGAAGTCGGATGAGGGTGTCAGTGAAGTCCGCTCCGATGCGCTATTCAAGGGCAAGAGAATTGTTCTCTTTGCTGTTCCTGGCGCATTTACGCCGACCTGCAGCATGAACCATCTGCCAGGTTATCTTGAAAACAGGGATGCCATTCTGGCAAAGGGCATCGACGCAATTGTCGTGGTAGCCGTCAATGATCCGCATGTCATGGGCGCCTGGGCCAAGGCAACGAATGGCGAGGGAAAGATTCAGTACCTCTCGGACGGCAATGCCACGTTCACCAAGGCAGTCGGTCTTGATGTCGATCTTGGTGCCGGTAATATGGGCATACGCTCCAAGCGGTATTCAATGCTGATTGAAGACGGCGTGGTGAAGCAACTCAATATCGAAGAGTCTCCTGGTCAGGCTGTCACCTCGAGCGCAGCTACCATTCTCAATCAGCTCTAGAACAAGAGCATATCGGAGTGGGGATAAGTCTGGGTGTAAATCCAAGCCTCCCTCCCTGCTGCTATGCAACCTCCCTCTTCAAAAGGGGGTAAGAGACACTCTGCTGTCGGTACTAGATTTTGGCAAAAGGCACTGTGCGTGGTTCGACAAGCTCACCATGAGGGAGATTGAGGATTGCATGGATAGTCACCAACCCTAATGCGCCTTGCGGTAGTTCTTCGCTTTGCAAATTGTGGCTCCCTGCCATCAACCCACTTCCCTCATGGTGAGCTTGTCGAACCACGCACAGCAGCATTGCCATCCGGCAATCAGCACCCTCAGACAGAAATGGCGGGTAACGGGCCCACTGTCCGTGGGAAGTTCTGTCCAAGGACGCCTCCAAGGTGAGCTCCATCAATCCTTTCGCCGAAGTCGCCGGCCGCTGAACATCGGCTGTGATGAAGACAAAGGCTGATAATACCATCGATGCGCGTCAGTTGGTTAAAAGCTTAATCTAAGTCGGGCGCAATCCTTAAGCCTTGAGCGTTTACTCTGACCATTCGGGCGCTTGCCCGTCGCCGGGGGATGACAAACCGGCCTGATGAGAAAACGCTTTCAGGGGAAAATGACCAAATTGAAGAAACTAGCAGCACCATTCATCGCCATCAGCTTGCTCGCCGGTTGCGCCACGCCGCCCGGCCGCATCCAGCCGCTTGCCTATGCCAGCAATTGCCCACCCAACGCGGCGCAACAACTTGCCGCCTTTTCATCGGTTCAGCAATCTGCCGCGACCAATGACGCGCTTGGCGTTTTCCTGATCGGTTTGCCGGTAGCCAGTATGAGTGGAGGCGACCATGAGGCGGAAATCGCCCATCTGAAAGCTTGCACCATGGGGCGCGGCGTCAAGGGCATCATGACCGGCCAGTAACGTTGTGGGGGATTGGTTCGCGCCGATCCCTCTATTTCATGCCGGGAAGGCTCTATCGCCAGGCCCCGCGAAATACCGGCCGCAACGCATCGCCATCCTTGCGCCTCGCGCACCTATTCACGTGATATGCTTAAACTTGCGGCATTCGCTTCTGTTTGAATGGTGCCATGCCGGCGCGCGCGAGTTCGTCGGCACGCTCGTTCTCCGGATGACCCGCATGCCCTTTGACCCAATGCCAGACCACCTTGTGACGCTTGCGCGCTTCATCCAGCGCATGCCAGAGTTCGGCATTCTTCACCGGCTTCTTCGCGGCAGTTTTCCAGCCGTTACGCTTCCAGCCGTCGATCCAGCCAGAAATACCATCGCGAACATAGACCGAATCCGTATAGAGATCGACCTGGCAGGGCTCCTTCAGGGCATTCAAAGCCGAGATCGCCGCCATCAACTCCATACGGTTGTTGGTCGTGTCGGCTTCACCGCCAGAGAGTTCCTTTTCATTGCCGTTCCAGCGTAGAACCGCGCCCCAGCCTCCCGGGCCGGGATTGCCGGAGCAAGCGCCATCGGTAAAAGCCTGAATCTCCTTCACACTTTTGACCCTTCCAGGATAAGCCCGTATTCTTCTGCCGACCTGATCTGGCGGTGAAAGCGCATCCGGCGGATGTATTCCATCGGGTCTTTTTTGACGACGAGGCTGCCTTCCGGCGTGTTGAGCCAATCGTACAATCTTGTGAGCATGAAACGCAGCGCCGAACCGCGTGCAAGGACAGGTAGGCTTACCGCTTCGTCCGCCGAGAGCGGGCGAACAGAATTGTAGCCTCGGAGCAAGGCTGTGCCCTTGTTTAGATTGAAAGAATGATCCTTTTCAAAGCACCAGGCGTTCAGGCAAACGGCCACATCGTAGGCAAGCAGATCGGTACAGGCGAAATAGAAATCGATCAGTCCCGACAATTTGTTTCCCAAAAAGAAGACGTTGTCTGGAAAAAGGTCTGCATGGATGACACCCGAGGGCAAGTGCGACGGCCAGTTGGACTCGAAGAAGGCCAGATCGGTCTCTGTCTCGTCTGCAAGGCCTGGTTCAACCCGATCGGCACCGGTCTTGGAATTATTCCACAGGGGCCGCCAACCTTCCACCGAGAGCGCATTGGGGCGGCGCATGGGGAAATCCTCGCCTGCGACATGCATCCTCGCCATTGCCTCGCCCAAGGCAAAGCAATGCTGCACGGTCGGGCGGCGCATCCACATGCCTTCGAGAAAGGTTACGATCGCAGCAGGCCGACCAGCCAGCTCACCGATGCTTGATCCGGACTTCTGGTTCACTGGCAAAGGACAGCGTATCCCCTTGCCCGCCAGGTGGCGCATCAAACCGAGAAAGAACGGCAGATCGTTGCTGTTCACACGTTTCTCGTACAACGTCAGAATGTACGATCCAGTGCTGGTATGCAGCAGATAGTTGGAGTTTTCGACGCCCTCGGCAATGCCCTTATACGAAAGCAGCTCGCCGATGTCGTAGTCTTTGAGGAAGTGCGCCAAGTCGATTTCATTGATGTCGGTATAGACGGCCATATGCTAGCTCTTATCGGCTGCCGTTGACGAATGCCATATCGGCGCTCGTCAGTTCCACATCGCGCAGGTCCCGCATCACATGGAAATTTTCGGTCTCGATGGTTGTTTCCGCGAGTTCGATCGACACGATATACCGCTCCGAAAAGGACTGAATGATTTCGTCAACGATGATCTCCGGAGCTGAAGCTCCGGCGGATAATCCGACCACCGAAATGTTGCCGACCCTGCTCCAGTCGATGTCGCCGGCTCGTTGAACCAGCAGGGATTGTACGGCCCCCGACCGTTCGGCGACCTCAACCAGTCGCTTTGAATTGGAAGAGTTCGGAGCTCCCACGACGAGAAAAAGATCGCAGCCTGGAGCCGCGGCTTTCACAGCGTCCTGGCGGTTCGTAGTGGCGTAGCAGATCGATTCTGCAGCTGGTGCCGTCAGCGCGGGGAAGCGGCGCTGCAAGGTCGCGATGATCCCGGCAGTATCGTCAACGGAAAGTGTTGTCTGCGTCACGAAGCCGAGATTGTCGGGATCCTCGGGGACATAGGTCTCAGCATCGGCGATGGTTTCGATCAGCGTCACCGCACCTTCAGGCAATTGACCCATCGTACCGATGACTTCCGGATGGCCCGAGTGACCGACGAGAATGACATGGCGGCCGAGCCGCTGGTGGCGCATCGCCTGCTTATGAACCTTGGACACCAGCGGGCATGTTGCATCCAGATAGAAAAGGTTCTTGCTTTCCGCATCGGAGGGAACCGACTTCGGAACCCCGTGCGCGGAAAAGACCACAGGCTGATTGCGATGCTCCGGAGGAATTTCGTCGAGCTCTTCGACAAAAACCGCTCCGCGGGCCTGCAAGCCTTCGACGACGTAACGGTTATGCACGATCTCATGGCGGACGTAGACAGGTGCGCCATATTTCTTCAACGCCAAAACGACGATCTGGATGGCGCGATCCACACCGGCGCAAAAACCGCGCGGCCCGCACAGGCGGATTGTCAGTGGTTTCTTGTCAGCCATCGTGTCGTGTCTCATGGAAGCGTTACAGTGCTGTTGGAATTGGGCGGCAATCAACGCGAAGTCAAGTCCGAAGCTTCAGATTGGCTGGGATCAGGCTCGTTTGGATCTTTGGGATGGTATCGCTGCCAAAGCGAAATTCCCGCAACCGCAAGCAGTGTCACGGCGAGGCCATACCAGGTTACCGCATATTGCAGGTGGCTGTTTGGCAGATCGATGATCGTCACACCGCCGACCGGCAGGCCCCCGGGATTTGGCGTCTTGTCGGCATCGATGAAAAAAGGAACCAGCTTGTCATCTGCAATGCCCGACTGTCCCGCCATCGTTGGCAGGTCTTTCCAATAGTAGATATTGGTCATGAGGTCGTTATTCGGCACGATCGACGAAGGCTTGTCATAAAGCGGATTGCGCGCAAGCCCCGTCACAACCATCTGTCCCTCGACTTCGCCTTGTGGCCGTGTCACGGAATTCTTCTTGTCATAGGGAACAAAGCCGCGATTAACGAAGACTGCGCGACCGTCGTCAAGCAAAAGCGGCGTATAGACGTAGAACCCGGAAGTGCCGTCATAGGTCGCGAAATAGTGACGCTCGCGATCATTAAGCAGCCGGCCGGTCACTGTCACTGTCCGGTAGTCGACATCCTTTTCAGCCGCCCAGACTTTCTCGATCTCGGCGAGCGAAGAGGGCTTCGCATGCGTTCGAGCATCTATCTCCGCCAGCAGGCCTTCCTTCCAGTACAGGCGTTCGACCTGCCAGGTCCCGAGGGCGATCAAGATTGCGAAAACGATTGCACCCAGGACAACTTTTATCCACGGGAAGCGGTTGCTTGGTAAAGGTGTCACACGCTCAGTCATGGCTATCCAGCGTATCAAGCCGACCCTCTGCGGCTTTATGCTTGTACTGCAAGGCTATCAGAATGCCCTTCATCCAGCGGAGCGCCGTAAGGCAGAGCACGAGGGCCAGGGGTATCCACATGATAAAATGCAGCCACAATGGCGGATCGAGCGTCACCTCCATCCAGAGGGCAAGGCCGACGACAATGAAGCCGATCAAGAGCATCACCAGAACTGCCGGGCCCTCGCCCGTGTCGATGAATGAATAGTCCAGCCCACAGGTGGAACAGTGCTTCGCCGGCGTCAGGAAGCCATCGAACAGCTTGCCCTGTCCACAGCGTGGGCACCTCGCCTTAACGCCGGCAGCTACCGGGTCAACTGGGGGGTAAAGCGCCGTGTCTTGATTCATGGTCATGTGCCTCAAGGCCGGAGGGGCTTTGCAGTGAGTATATCGGATGGTTGCGCAGGAATGTGCTGAAAAAGTGAGAGCGGCCGTGTTTCCACGACCGCCCGCAAATTTTAGACAAAGTCCGCCTATTCCACGGCTATCGGAGCACCCCAGGATGCCCATACATAGATCGAGAAGAACAGGAACAGCCAGACCACGTCAACGAAGTGCCAATACCAGGCCGCAGCCTCGAAGCCGAAATGTTTGGTCGGCGTAAAGTCACCCCGGAGCGAACGAAGCAAGCATACAGCGAGGAAGATGGTTCCAATGATGACGTGGAAACCGTGGAAACCAGTCGCCATGAAGAATGTTGCACCGTAGATCGAATCCTTGAACGCAAATGGAGCGTGAATGTATTCGTATGCCTGCACCGAGGAAAAGAGCAGACCAAGCAGGACGGTGAGCGTCAGGCCCGTGATCAGGCCCTTGCGATCATTGTGGATCAGAGCATGGTGCGCCCACGTGACCGTCGTGCCGGACAAAAGCAGGATAACGGTGTTATAAAGCGGCAGGTGCAACGGGTCGAGAACTTCAATACCCTTCGGGGGCCATACACCGCCGGTGAATGCTGTCCGCGCTACTTGCGCTGCTTCCCCGGGGAAAAGACTGGCATCGAAGAAAGCCCAGAACCAGGCAACGAAGAACATCACTTCTGACGCGATGAACATGATCATGCCGTAGCGCAGATGCAACGAGACCACGCGCGTGTGATGGCCTTCCTTGCTCTCCTTGATCGTGTCGGACCACCAGCCGTACATCGTATAAAGAACGATCATCACGCCTATAAGCAGGATCCAGGGGTTTGTGAGATTAGCACGGAAAAGGACAAGCTCGCCGCCGGCATGATAACGCATGAAAGCGATGCCGCCGATTGCGAGAACAAACGCGCCAACCGAGCCAAGAAACGGCCAAGGGCTGGGATCGATGATGTGGTAATCGTGGTTCTTTTGGTGCGTCTCGGCCATTCTAACCCTCGCAAGGTCTGTTCATTGGTTTTGACACCGGGCTAAGCCGGCGCAGTTTAGAGTTGTCCTGATGTACCATTCTTCTTGACCTCGGTATTGGCAGCAATGGGTGCCGGCATAGGGATCGGGAAGAATGTGTAGGATAGAGTGATTGTGTTGACGCCCTTCAGCTCAGGCGCATTGACGATGTCCGGATCGACAAAAAAGACGACCGGCATTTCCAGATCTTCACCTGGCTTCAGGACCGTATCCGTGAAGCAGAAGCACTCGACCTTGTTGAAGTAAGCACCCGCAGCCTGCGGCGTCACGTTGAATGACGCGCGCCCGGCGGTCGGCTTGTCGACAATATTCTTGGCCTCGTATTTGATCAGCTTGGTTTCGCCGATATTCATCGTGACTTCGCGCTGTACAGGCTCGAACTGCCACGGCAAGCCACCAGAAGTATTGGCGTCGAAACGCACAGTGATTTTTTTGTCAAGAATTGTATCGGACATCTGTTCAACACGCTGGGTCGTGCCACCATATCCCGTGACCTGGCAGAACATGGCGTAGAGCGGGACGGCAGCAAACGCCATACCCACCATGCCGAAGAAGAACGCGAGGCAAGAAATTGCGATCGTCCGGTCGGAAACCTTGCGCTTCGGTGCATCGCTCATTGTGCGGGCCTCGTTACGGGTGCCGTTTGCGAAGAGTGATTGGCCCCGATTTTGGCCCATGTCCCGACATAGACAACGACAACAAACGCGGCCAACGCCAGCGCGAGCGCCAGGGAGCGACTGCGCTGTGCCCGCTTCTGCTTGTCCGTGAGAGTTACCATGTCGTTGCTCATATTAAACACCAGCCACCAGAAATGCCTTGCGCACCAGAATCTCGCCGAGGAGCACCGCATATAAACTGAAAAGATAGAAAATGGAGAAAGCGAACATCTTCTTGGCAGGCTTCAACATCGCATCGCCAACTGGAGCACGCCATACAGTGAAGGCCGAAGCAAGAAAGGCACCGCCCATCGCTATGGCAAACAGGCCATACCCTGGCCCCGCGAATCCCATGATCCAAGGGAGGACACCAACTGGTGCTACCAGCAAAGTATAGAGAAAAATCTGAAACTTCGTCGATGCGGCTCCCGCCACATTGGGCATCATCGGGATTTTCGCCTTCTCATAGTCATCCGACATGAAGAGCGACAAAGCCCAGAAATGCGGCGGCGTCCACAGGAAGATGATGAGAAAAAGGACGATGCTTTCCATGCTCACAGAATTCGTGACCGCCGCCCAGCCGATCATGGGTGGAAACGCACCCGCTGCTCCTCCGATAACGATGTTCTGCGGCGTGGAACGCTTCAGCCACATCGTATAAATGACAGCATAGAAGAAGATCGTGAATGCCAGAAGAAATGCCGACAAGAGATTGACGAAAAGGCCCAGCGTTACGACTGAAAAAGCCGACAGTAGGAGACCAAATGTCAACACCTCGCCGCGCGAGATACGTCCTGCAGGGATCGGTCGCTTCGAGGTGCGCTTCATAATGGCGTCGATGTCGGCATCGTACCACATGTTGAGTGCACCTGAGGCGCCTGCCCCGACTGCAATGCAAAGGATGGCGATTGCGGCCAAGACGGGATTTATCTGGCCAGGAGCAGCCATCATTCCAACGAAGCCAGTAAAGACAACCAAGGACATGACGCGTGGCTTGAGCAGCGCAATATAATCCGACGCATTGGCTTCCGAGAGGCCAATACTCGCATCAAGATTTGCGTTTTTCTCAATCAGTGCCATTTGATCCGTCTTGTATTATTCGATGCCGGGACAACCTTTGGCAGTCCCGGCATTGACGTGTTTACTTGATGCGCGGGAGCTGTTCCCACTGGTGGAACGGCGGCGGCGATGAAAGCTGCCATTCGAGTGTCGTGGCGCCCGCACCCCAAGGATTGGCTCCAGCCTCACGCTTCTTGGCGAACGCCTCGAATACGCCGAAGAGGAAGATCAGAACGCCAACGCCTGAGATGTACGAACCGATCGACGATACTTCGTTCCACCCTGCAAAAGCATCCGGGTAATCGATATAGCGGCGCGGCATGCCGGCGAGACCAAGGAAATGCTGCGGGAAGAAAACCAGATTGACACCAATGAACATCACCCAGAAATGCGTGTGGGCAATTTTATGGTTGTACATGTAGCCGGTCATTTTCGGGAACCAGTAGTACCAGCCGGCGAAGATGCCGAACACTGCGCCCAACGACAGCACGTAGTGGAAATGCGCGATCACGTAGTAGGTGTCATGCAGCGAACGGTCGAGACCGGCATTAGCCAATTGAACGCCCGTCACACCGCCAACGGTGAACAGGAAGATAAAGCCGATCGCCCAGACCATTGGCGGCTTGAACTCGATGGACCCACCCCACATCGTGGCGATCCAGGAGAAGATCTTGACGCCGGTTGGAACCGCGATGACCATCGTGGCGAAGACGAAGTAGCGCTGCGTGTCGAGTGACAGGCCCACTGTGTACATGTGGTGGGCCCAAACGATAAACCCGACGACGCCGATGGCAACCATGGCGTAGGCCATTCCGAGATAACCGAAGATCGGTTTACGCGAGAATGTCGATACGATGTGGCTGATGATGCCGAATGCCGGCAGGATCATGATGTAAACTTCAGGGTGACCGAAGAACCAGAACAGATGCTGGAACAGGATCGGATCACCACCGCCTTCAGGCGCGAAGAACGCCGTGCCGAAGTTGCGGTCGGTCAGAAGCATCGTGATACCACCCGCCAAAACCGGGAGCGCCAGCAATAGCAGGAATGCAGTGATCAAAACCGACCAGGCAAACAGCGGCATCTTGTGCAATGTCATGCCGGGAGCGCGCATATTGAAGATCGTGGTAATGAAATTGATGGCACCAAGGATCGACGACGCGCCAGCAATGTGAAGCGCGAGAATGGCAAAATCCATCGCCGGGCCAGGCTGACCTGATGTCGAGTATGGCGGATAGATTGTCCAGCCACCGCCCGTACCGAAGCCACCGGCAGGACCCGGAACGAACATCGACAGTATCAACAACAGGAGTGCGGGCGGGAGCAGCCAGAACGAAATATTGTTCATGCGCGGGAAGGCCATGTCCGGGGCACCGATCATAATCGGAACCATCCAGTTGGCGAAACCGCCGATGAGCGCAGGCATGACCATGAAGAAGATCATGATCAGACCGTGTGCGGTCGAAAACACGTTGTACATCTGCTTGCCGGCATCGATAGCCGCGTCACCTTCAAAGCCGTAAACCATGGAGGCCAGACCGTGGAAAATCTGGATGCCTGGCTGTTGCAACTCGGCGCGCATGGCGATCGAAAGCGAACCACCGATAAGGCCAGCTATGATCGCGAAGATCAGATACAGCGTACCGATGTCCTTGTGATTGGTCGAATAAACCCAACGCGTCCAGCCTGTCGGCTTGTGAGCGTCGTGTGCTTCGTGAGCTGCAGAACCTGCCATCAAAGTGCTCCCGTTCCTCAATAAATTGCGTAAAACCGGCTTAGTTGCCAGCCACGCTTACATTCTTGTCTGCGTCAATTGCTGCGGTCAGCGCCTTGTAGGCACCCGGAAGATCTTTCCCGGCGGCAGTAAACCACGCATTGTACTGATCCTGTGAAACGACATGGATCGCAATCGGCATGAAGGCATGATCCTTACCGCAAATCTGCGAGCACTGACCATAGTACATGCCCTCCTTGTTAGCCTTGAACCAGGTTTCGTTGCTGCGGCCAGCAACGGCATCCATCTTCACACCAAAGGCAGGCATGGAGAAAGAGTGGATGACGTCGGCACCGGTGACTAGCAAACGCACAGTCGTATCAACAGGGACGACCATTTCGTTGTCGACCGCCAGCAGGCGCGGGTAGGCCTTTTTGTCTTCCTTCCCGGTAGCGGCGCGATCCGTCTCTTTCAACATGACAGAATCAAACGAAACAGGGGCTTCGCCTGCCTGATATTCGTAACCCCAATACCATTGATAGCCGGTGGCCTTGATCGTCAACTTCGGCTCTTCGGGCGAATACTGCGCCGTCAGCAACTGGAAGGAGGGAATCGCCAAGAAGAGAAGAATGACGACAGGGCCTACGGTCCAGACGATCTCAACCGCCGTATTGTGGCTGGTTTTTGACGGGACCGGATTGGCACTGGCGCGATAGCGATACATCACCCAGGCCAGCAGTGCCATCACGAAAAGCGTAATGGGAACGATAAACCACAATGTATAGCGTTCAAACCACTCGATCTGCTCCATAATGGCGGAAGCTGCCGGTTGGAAAGTCATTTGCCAAGGCTCCGGCTGGGCTGCATAAGCAGTGCCGGCACCGAGCAGGCCACTCAGGATACCCATCAGCGTGACAATATTCTTCTTCACCTAGAAATCTCCCGAATGAAGCATTGATTCCATAGAATAAGACTGGGCAGCGTGATGGCCCGATGTATGGCGCGTTCAAACCACACATTAGCTTACATCGCAAGGAAGGCGAACGTGATCTCATGCGGCATTTTTGCGCGCGGCTTTCCAGCAGCAAGCCCCAGACCGCTCGAAGCAGCAGTTTTTTCGTTCTTGCAGCTGTTTTGCAGCACACAGGGCCATTAGGCTCACAATCCGGCCATTTTTCGGCTACACCACGTCTTATAGGCCGCGCTATGCTGGGGAGCGTTTGAGCGGTATTCTTTTCATCCGGGGCGGAGCGGTTTAACGTCTGGATGATTCGTTTTGGAGCCTACATGTTCTCTTTCGCGCTACGTAGCATCGCTGCTGGTCTGCTTGCTCTGTCAATGACTGTCGTTGCGGGCACCGCAATGGCAGCGCAGCAAAGCGGCACAGTCAAGTCCACCCATGGCGCATGGTCGATCCTCTGCGATACGCCGGCGGGTGCCAAATCGGAGCAATGCGCGCTGATCCAGAACGTCGTCGCGGCGGATCGTCCGGAAATGGGCCTCTCCGTCGTCGTTCTGAAAACGGCGGACAACAAAGCGAAGATCTTGCGTGTACTTGCCCCCCTTGGTGTACTCCTGCCCAACGGCCTTGGCCTCAATGTGGATGGTAAAGATATCGGCCGGGCTTACTTCGTTCGTTGCTTCGAGGATGGTTGCTATGCCGAGGTCATTCTGGAAGATCAGCTTGTCCAGACGCTAAAGACCGGCAAGGCGGCAACATTCATTGTCTTCCAGACACCGGAAGAAGGTATCGGCATTCCGGTCGAACTTAATGGGTTTGGCGAGGGTTTTGACGCACTTCCATAAGTTTCGAGGGAGTTTGCGGTTGTCGAAAGGGCTATGAAGGCCTACATCCCGTTCACACCATTTGAACCGGACCCATTCTCATGAAAAGTCTCATCGACAGTTTTGATGCGCCGCGCGACAAAATCCTTGAAACCGTAAAGCAGAGTCTCGACGGGGCGGATGATGGCGAACTCTTCATCGAATACAGAGAATCAGAGGGTCTCGCCTTTGACAATGGCCGGCTGAAAAACGGTTCATTCAACCAGGATCAGGGTTTTGGGCTGCGCGCCGTGGCCGGTGATTCGGTCGGTTATGCTCACGCCGGCGAGTTGTCGCTAGGCGCATTGAAGCGTGCCTCGGATGCAGCTTCGGCGGTAAGGACTGGCTACGCCGGAACTTATACCGCAGCGCCGCCCGGAACAAACCGGAGCCTCTACAGCGATGAAAATCCGCTTGGCTCGCCGAGTTTCGAGGCGAAGGTGAAACTGCTCCAGGAGATTGATGCCTATCTCCGGGCGAAGGACCCGAAGGTGCGGCAGGTTTCCGTCTCGCTTGCGGCTTCATGGCAGCAGGTAGAAATTCTGCGTGCCGATGGACATTTTGTGCGCGATGTTCGCCCCATGGTCCGGCTTAACGTGTCCGTTGTTGTCGGCGATGGCGACCGGCAGGAAAGCGGTACATATGGTGCAGGCGGCCGCAAGGGCTTCGGCGAATTCATCGTCGCAGATAAATGGCAATATGCTGCCGATGAAGCACTACGGCAGGCTCTGGTAAATCTGGAAGCAATCCCCGCCCCCGCTGGCACATTTGACATCGTGCTTTCCAGCGGTTGGCCGGGCGTGATGCTTCACGAAGCTGTAGGCCACGGTCTCGAGGGGGATTTCAACCGGAAGAAGACGTCTGCCTTTGCCGGTTTGCTCGGCCAGAAGGTAGCATCGAAGGGCGTAACCGTCGTTGATGACGGTACCATCTCCGAACGGCGGGGCTCACTGACTGTCGACGACGAAGGCATGCCGACCAACAAGACTGTGTTGATCGATGACGGCATTCTTGTCGGCTACATGCAGGATCGGCAAAACGCGCGCCTGATGAGAATGGAGCCAACCGGCAACGGACGGCGCGAATCCTACGCTCATGCACCGATGCCGCGCATGACCAACACATATATGCTTGGCGGCGACAAACCGCCGGAAGAAATCATCGCCTCGGTCAAGAACGGAATCTATGCCGTTTCCTTCGGTGGTGGCCAGGTGGACATCACCTCCGGCAAATTCGTGTTCGGCTGTACGGAGGCCTACATGATCGAGAACGGCAAGCTCGGCGCGCCCGTCAAGGGCGCCATGCTGATCGGCAATGGACCCGACGCGATGCAACGCATTTCAATGATCGGCAATGACCTGCAGCTTGATACGGGCATCGGCAATTGCGGCAAGGGCGGTCAATGGGTGCCGGTGGGTGTCGGCCAACCACATCTGCGCATGGATCAGATGACCGTTGGCGGGACGGCGGTCTAACTAGGTCCCTATTTTTTGCTGAGCAAGGCCACCACTTCGACGTGCGATGACCAGAGAAACTGATCGATTGGCACCACGCGGTCGATTTTATAGCCACCCTTGACGAGGATGCTCAGGTCGCGGCCGAGGGTGACGGGATTGCACGAGATCGCCGCAACTTTCGACACGGTGGATTTCGCGATCTCGATTGCCTGTGCTTCCGCGCCCGCACGCGGCGGATCAAAAACGAGACCCGCATACGGCTTCAGTTCCCGCGCCAGAAAAGGTCGCCGGAACAAATCACGGCGCTCCGCCGTGACCGGCTTGAGACCCTGAACATGCCGGATGCTGCGATCCATCGCATCAACGGCGGACTGCTCGCCCTCAACAGCGTGGACTGCTGATTTCTCTGCCATTCTGAATGTGAAGGTGCCAGAACCGCTAAAGAGGTCGATCGTCTTCTTTGCCTTGGCCAGATGCCCGGTAACCAATGCAGACATGGCTATCTCGGCTTCCAAGGTCGCCTGGAGAAAGCCGCCAGCGGGCAGAAATACTGGAACTTTGCCAAAATGGACAATAGGCTTTCGTGGCTCGACGATGATTTCGCCTTCAAAGCTTAGTCGGGCAAAATCCTTTTTGATAACCAGCGCTGTCAGCGCCTGACGTTTGGCGGCGTCGGGTGCGCCACACCCTGATGCCACAATATCCAGGCCTGAAGCCGTGGATGTGACTGTCAGCTTGAAGGGTTTCATACCGCCACCAAGAACAGCAACCAGTTCGCGGAGGTCGTCAAGACGCGCAACGATTTCCGGCACTGTTACTGGACATTCCACAATATCCACCAGTTCGTGACTGAGATGCTTGTTGAAACCGAGTACGGCACCCCTCTCACTCGTGCGGACGGCAAAAACTGCACGGCGCCGGGTCTGCGGGGCACACGGCACAAGCGGATCGAGCGTGAACGCGAACCCCCGGCCCGCAAGCGTATCGTGGACGAGCGATCTTTTCCAATCGCGATAAGCGCTGTCCTGCCAATGCTGCAAGGTGCAGCCTCCGCACTCCTCAAAGTGGCGGCAGGCGGGCGCAATGCGCTCGGGCGATGGTTCCAGCAGCGCCACAAGCGTGGCACGGCCATTTTCCAGCGCCACATTGGCAACCTCGCCGGGCAACGAAAACGGCACATAGGTGCTTCCCGCGGAAGTGGCGGCAATGCCGTCGCCGCCGGCGCCCATCCGTTCGATCGTTACGCGCGTACTCATCAGATTTTACTTCTCAATCGTGGCTTTCAGGCCGGTCAGCAGAAACTCGCGATTGCCATCGCCGCCCTCTATGGGCGAAGGGCAGTACCCAAGAGCTTTCCAGCCCGGCAATCCATCCAACCAGTTCCTTAGATCATTTGCGGCGCGTTCACCATCCTTCGGATCGCGCAAAATGCCGCCTTTCCCGATAGCTTCGCGACCGGCCTCGAATTGCGGCTTGACGAGAAGAACGCAGTGGCTGCCAGGCTCTGCCAGATGCAAGGCCGGTGGCAGCGCAAGTTTTAGTGAAATGAAGCTGACGTCAGAAACGACGAGATTGATCTTGCGACCCTCAAGATGCTCGCGGACCAATTCCCGGGCATTGAGCATTTCAAGATTTATGACACGTGCATCGGCTTTGAGACTCCCATGCAGCTGGCCATGACCAACGTCGACGGCAATGACATGGTCCGCGCCTCTTTCCAGCAGGACCTGCGTGAACCCGCCGGTCGATGCTCCGATATCGAGTGCTGTGCATCCTTTCACGTCGATGGCAAAATGATGGAGGCCGGTGACAAGTTTCAACGCTGCGCGCGAGACATAGCTACTGGCGGGATCATCGGCAAGGACTGCTGCGTCGATGGAAACCGTGGTGCCCGGCTTGGTGATGACAAAACCGTTGACTTGCACCGTGCCGCGTATGATGGCGTCGCGCGCCCGTGACCTGCTTGCAAAAAGCCCCTTATCAACCAGAAGCTGATCGAGCCGCATCGACGTTACGCGCGGGCTGGCGAAATAATGTGCTCGCGGCCAAGTGCGCCAAAGACAGTTCGCACGATGCCCGCACTGTCGAGACCCGAACGGGCATACATTGCTTCGGGTTTGGCGTGGTCGAGATAAAGGTCAGGCAATGTCAACGTCCGGACACGAAGGCCATTGTCCAACAGGCCGTCCCGGCTAAGGAAATGCAGAACGTGGGAGGCGAAACCACCAATCGCACCCTCTTCCACCGTAATGAAGACCTCGTGCTCCCGTGCCAGACGACGAATCAAATCCTCGTCCAACGGCTTGGCAAACCGTACGTCGGCAACGGTTGTAGAAAGTCCCGCTGCATCCAACTCGTCTGCTGCGGCCAAACATTCTTGCAGGCGGGTGCCAAACGAGAGTAATGCGATCTTCGACCCTTCACGGACAACTCGGCCTTTGCCGATCTGCAGAATCTGTCCCCGCTCAGGCAAATCGATACCGACGCCGTCACCGCGAGGATAGCGAAACGAGATCGGCCCCTCATCATACTCGGCCGCCGTTCGCACCATATGGCGCAACTCGGCCTCATCAGATGCGGCCATGACGACGAAGCCCGGCAAAGCAGCCAGGAAACCCGTATCGAATGAGCCGGCATGGGTCGCGCCGTCGGCACCGACCAGCCCCGCCCGATCTATGGGAAAACGTACCGGCAAGTTCTGCAGTGACACATCATGCACCACCTGGTCGTAACCACGCTGCAGAAATGTCGAATAGATCGCGGCAAACGGCTTTAAGCCTTCGCTTGCCAGACCCGCTGCGAAAGTCACGGCGTGCTGCTCGGCGATACCAACATCGAAGGTACGTTCCGGGAAAACTTCCCCAAAAAGGTCGAGACCGGTTCCGCCCGGCATCGCTGCGGTTATGGCAACGATCCTATCGTCGTGACGCGCTTCCTCGATCAGACTCGTGGCAAAGACCTTCGTGTAACTTGGCGCGTTGGCCGGCGGCTTCGCCTGCGCTCCAGTAATGACGTCGAACTTATTAACACCGTGATATTTGTCCGCAGCTGCCTCCGCCGGAGCGTAACCCTTGCCCTTTTGGGTAACGACATGGATCAGCACCGGGCCGTCCATCGTATCGCGGACGTTCTTCAGGACGGGCAACAGATGGTCGAGATTGTGCCCGTCGATGGGCCCGACATAGTAGAAGCCGAGCTCTTCGAACATCGTTCCGCCAGTCCAGAAACCACGCGCATACTCTTCCGACAGGCGCGCCTTTTCCTGCAGGAATTTCGGCAGTTTCTTGGCAAGCTGCTTGGCGGTTTCGCGGAATGAACGGTAAGCGCGCCCGGAGACAAGGCGCGCCAGATAGGCGCTCATCGCGCCGGTGGGCGGTGCAATGGACATGTCATTGTCATTGAGAATGACGATCAGCCGCGCATCGAGAGCTCCAGCATTGTTCATCGCCTCATAGGCCATGCCTGCCGACATCGCTCCGTCGCCTATCACCGAGATCACGTTGCGCTTCGTGCCGGAAAGATCGCTGGCAACGGCCATTCCGAGACCTGCGGAAATGGACGTGGACGAATGGGCAGCGCCGAAGGGGTCGTACTCGCTTTCGCCGCGCTTGGTAAAACCGGAAAGCCCGCCTTCCTGCCGCAGGGTCCGGATACGGTCGCGCCGGCCGGTTAGTATCTTGTGCGGATAGGCTTGATGGCCGACGTCCCAAATGATCCGGTCATGCGGCGTATCGAAAACATGATGGAGTGCGACCGTTAGTTCGACGACCCCAAGACCGGCGCCGAGATGGCCGCCCGTCGTCGAAACCGCATCAATCAGTTCGGTGCGCAGTTCCTGCGTCAGTTGAGGCAGATCGGATTCCGGCAGTTGGCGCAAATCCAAAGGAACTTTAACGCGATCAAGCAGTGGTGTTTCAAAATTCTTGGCCAAAGCGCAGGTTCCAATTCCAAGCTCAATTCTTGCCGTTCCCTAAAGGAAAACCAGCCGACCAGCAAGAAGCGGAGTTTACCGCTCCATGGGTCGGTTTTCAGGCAGCGGTATGAATTCTTCCTCGTCGCCAGGAACGATATCGAAACGGCCCGTGCGCCATTCTTCTTTTGCCTGCTCGATCCGCTCTTGGGATGAAGACACGAAATTCCACCAGATATAGCGCTTGGACGGAAGAGCAGCACCTCCAAACAGCATGAAGTGCGCGCCTTGCGGTGCACGGACAATAATCTCGTCACCGGCGCGGAACACCAATAGACGGTCCGCCGGGAAGTTCTCTCCTGCCACTTCTACCGAGCCGTCCAGCGTATAGATGGCCCGCTCTTCGGCAATGTTTGCTGGCAACTGGATATGGCTCCCCGGATCGAGCCGAATGTCCACGTAAAGCGTTTCCGCATGCTGTTTGACTGGCGAACCAGCCCCATGGAACTTGCCCATGACGATGCGGGCTTCCATTCCTGCCTCGCGCAGTACCGGCAGTTCACCTACACCTGTATTGGCAAAGGCCGGGTTGATTTCCTCCAGATGATCTGGCAGCGCGAGCCAGGTCTGCAGCCCCGAAATCGGTAACGGTTCGGTCCGCAACTCCTCCGGTGAACGTTCTGAATGAACGATTCCGCGGCCCGCCGTCATGAGATTGACGTCACCAGGTTTGATGACCATCTCCGTGCCGAGGCTGTCGCGGTGGCGGATGTTCCCATCGAAAAGATAGGTCACAGTCGAAAGGCCGATGTGCGGATGCGGCCGCACATCAAGCGCGTCCGTCGGGCGAAGGATCGCCGGACCCATCCGGTCGAAGAAAATGAAGGGACCGACAAGTCGGCGCTTGGCGCTCGGTAGGGCACGCCGAACTTCGAGCCCGCCAACATCGCTGGTGCGCGGGATAATTAGCGTCTCGATTGCATCGATTGCGACTAAGTCACCTATCTTGGGATCTGGGCAGGGGGAAAAACTCATGCGCGCTACTCCGAAGGGGCCGGAGCCTTAGCATAGCGGTTCTTCATGGTGCTGAACAGCATCGCTGTGCTTCACTCCGGATCGAGCGGCTCTGTGCCGACGGGTTCACCGTTACGGCCAAGGCGGATTTTCTGCACCTTGTCTTCAGCAGCGCTCAAGAGCGTATCGCAATGCTTCTTGAGAGCTTCGCCCCGCTCATAGATCCGGATCGACTGTTCAAGTGGCACGTCACCACGTTCCAGATCATCGACTATTTTTTCCAGCTGATCGAGCGCCTGCTCGAAGCTCATGGCAGCGATATCGGAATTGTTCTCTACATCGGCCATGCTTCATCCTCCCATCAAGCGTCTTATATGCGCGCCCGCCGAGAGCGACATACCCTTGAGGTCGTAGCCGCCTTCCAGAAGGCTGACAAGGCGGTTTGACGCATAGCTCCCAGCTCTTTCCATCAGGGCACCGGTCGCCCAGTCAAAATCGTCCTCGTTCAGATTTATTTCCGCCAACGGGTCGCGGTGATGGGCATCAAAGCCGGCAGAAACAATAATCAGCTCCGGCCGAAACTCATCGATAGCGGGGAGAATACGCGTGTTAAATGCTTCTCTGAAATGGTCGCTGCCAGTCTGCGGGCTGAGAGGCGCATTGATGATATTGCCAGCACCCGTCTCGTCCTTGGCTCCGGTGCCAGGATAGAGCGGCATCTGGTGCGTCGAACAGTAAAGCACCGACGGATCATCCCAGAAAATGTCCTGCGTACCATTGCCGTGATGCACGTCCCAATCGACGATCGCAACGCGTTCGACGCCATGAGCTTTTTGGGCGTGCCTGGCGGCGATCGCGGCGCTGTTGAACAGACAAAAGCCCATGGCTTTGTCCCGCTCTGCGTGGTGGCCGGGGGGACGCGAAGCTACGAAGACATTGTCCGCGACACCAGTGAATACGTCATCCACAGCGGCGTTCGCTGCGCCGATTGCGGTCAACACCGCTTCCCAGCTTTTAGGGCTCACAGTCGTATCCGAATCGACTCGGGTCAGCCCTTCTTCAGGGATGGTATCGCGGACACGTTCAATAAACGTTTGGGGATGCGCATAAAGGATCGTTGTTTCGTCGCCCATTGGTGCCTGGACGCGATCCAGTGCATCGAAGGTGCTATCCTCCAGCACCTTATTGAGCGCGCGCAATCGATCCGGCCGTTCAGGATGCCCCGGAGGTGTCAAATGTTCCAGATAAATCGGGTGCGAATAAAGACGGGTTACCATGAAAGCTTTCTGCAACAGCAAAAGGGCATGAGCATGACCAGGCGGTCACGTTCAAATTGCACCAGCTACCCGCTGTTGTACAAGAGACATGTCAGCGAATTCTACCGTACGTGCCGATTGGTCAAGCTATACTCAATGCCTGCGTCAGATCGGCAATCAAGTCATCCGGATGTTCTATGCCGATCGACAGCCTGATTGTTGAATCCAGTACGCCAATGCGCTGGCGCACGTCGATGGGGACGCCCGAATGAGTCATCGTTGCCGGATGGCTGGCCAGCGATTCCGTACCCCCAAGGCTGACGGCCAGTTTCAATATCTGCAATGCGTTGAGGAACTTGAAGGCCGCCGGCTGTCCCCCAACGATGTCAAATGAGAAAGTCGAGCCAGCTCCGGTGCATTGAGCGGCAAACGTCTTACCAAGGGGTGAAGACGCGTCGTGATATGGCAGATAGTGTATTTTCTCAACTTTCGGATGATCGCGAAGGAAATTGGCAATGGCCAAGGCGTTGTTGTCAGCCTTCTCCATGCGAATACTGAGCGTTTCGAGTGATCGGCCGAGCATCCAGCAGGAATGCGGATCGAGTTGAGTACCGATCGCGCCACGCAGCGCCTTCACCTGTTTCATCACGGCTCTTGATCCGAGCGCTGCTCCGGCAATCAAATCGGAGTGGCCACCGACATATTTTGTCAGCGAATACAGGGAAATGTCCGCGCCGTGCTCGATGGGCCGTTGGAATACCGGTCCAAGCAACGTGTTGTCGCAGGCGATTATCGGGCGGTGGCCCTGCTTTTCCCCAATGGCCTCGGCGATCCGGCGGATCATTGCCACATCAACCAGGCTGTTGGTTGGATTGGCGGGCGTTTCGATCAGGATCACGGAGACACGGCCCTTCTGCATCGCCTGGTCAGCGGCAGCTTGTACCGAAGCTTCGTTCACGCCATCAGCGAAGCCGACGGCCGCAACGCCCATGTTGAGGAACGTCTTGGCGAGCAGCGTTTCGGTGCCGCCATAGAGCGGCTGCGAGTGCAGGATCGAGTCGCCCGGACGGACGAATGCAAACAGGGTCGTGGCAATCGCCGACATTCCCGAGGAAAAAACCGCACAGCTTTCCGTCCGCTCGTAGACAGCCAGACGGTCCTCAACGATTTCACTGTTGGGATGATTAAAACGTGAGTAGACCAGGCCAGCCACCGTACCGGCCGGCGGTTCCTTGCGACCAGAGACAAAATCGAAGAAATCCCGGCCTTCTTCCGCGGACTTGAATACGAAGGTCGAGGTCAGGAAAACAGGCGGTTTGACAGCCCCCTCGGATAGTTCCGGATCGTAGCCGTAGTTCAGCATCAGCGTCTCAGGATGCAGTTCGTGATTGCCGATATGTGTTTTGGACGGATGGGGAGCGGTCATGGCAGTCTCCTCGCTGAATGAGCCTATCCAGCGAGATTATAGCAAATCCAACGACCATTCCTTGCTATTTTGAAGCGGCCTTCGCAAGAAGCGAGAGCCAGTCTTCAAATAATATCGGTCTTGGTGATCTGGATACCAAAGCCTTCGAGCCCGACATAGTGCCGTTCGCGCGAAGACAATAGACGGATCGATGTGATGCCGAGATCCTTCAAAATCTGGGCACCAAGCCCGATCTGACGCCATTCCTCTTCGCGCACGCGCGCTTCCGCATGGACTTCGCGCTCCTGCAATGCTGCACGATTGCGGTCATCATCCCGGCCAACACCGACCGATCCTTCGCGCAGATAGACAATAACTCCGCGCTTTTCCTCAGCGATGCGCTTCATGATACTGTCAAGCGTGTTGCGGGCGCCGAATACATCGCTTAGCACATCCTCACGCTGCAGGCGAACAGGAACATCCTCACCATCGCGAATATCGCCATAAACGATGGCGGCATGGTGCATCGGCTCCCAAGGCAGTGCGTATGTTATTGCCTTGGCACGTCCGGCACAGGTATCAATCTCGTACTCGCCAATTCGCTCGATCAGCGTTTCCTTGCGCTGGCGGTAGGCAATGAGGTCGGCGACCGTTACCTGATGCAGCTTATGAGTTTCGGCAAAGCTTGCAACCTGGGGACCACGCATGACCGAACCGTCGTCGTTCACCAACTCGCAGATGACTCCGACAGGTGGCAGTCCTGCCAGCTTGCAAAGATCAACAGCGGCCTCTGTATGGCCGGAACGCATCAGTACGCCCCCTTCGCGGGCCACCAGCGGAAAAATATGGCCGGGACGCACAAAATCGATGGCACCAGCATTCGGATTGGCAAGGTTCCTGGCTGTCAACGTGCGATCTTCAGCCGAGATACCGGTTGTCGTGCCGTGTTTGTAGTCGACAGTGACAGTAAACGCCGTCGAATGGGGAGCATCATTGTCGGCCACCATTGGCGCGAGATTCAAGCGTTTCGCGTGCTCGCGGGTCATCGGCGTGCAGACAATGCCTGAAGTGTGGCGAACGATGAAGGCCATCTTCTCTGGCGTACAGTGAACTGCGGCGACGATCAGATCGCCTTCGTTCTCGCGGCCGTCATCGTCCATGACAACCACGATTTCACCGCGTTCGAAAGCGCGTAGGGCATCGACGACCCGTTTTTGATTGTAGGCCATATGAGCGTCCCTTTGCTTAGATACGGCCGGTCTGGCCGCGATGTCTGAGATAATGATCTGCGATGGCGCACGCCACCATTGCTTCACCGATCGGCACGGCACGGATACCGACACATGGGTCATGTCTGCCCTTGGTCATGATATCGACTTGATTTCCGTCCGCATCAATGCTCCGGCGCGGCGTCAAAATCGATGACGTCGGCTTGACGGCAAAGCGCGCGACGACCGGTGCGCCGCTGGAAATGCCGCCCAGAATTCCACCGGCATGGTTGGACAGGAAAATTGGCTTTCCGTCGTTACCCATGCGCATTTCGTCAGCGTTTTCTTCACCGGTAAGTCTGGCAGTGTCGAAACCATCGCCAATCTCTACGCCTTTCACGGCATTGATCGACATCAGGTAGCTGGCGATATCCTGATCAAGCTTGCCGTAGACCGGAGCACCGAGACCTGCCGGAACGTTCTCCGCCACGACTTCAACAATAGCACCAATGGAAGACCCCGCCTTGCGAATGCCGTCCAGATAGTCCGCGAATATGTCGACCGATCCCGCATCCGGTGTGAAGAATGGATTGTTGTTCACTTCATCCCAATCCCAGCGGCCGCGGTCGATGGTATGTATTCCCATCCCAACCAGTGCGCCACGTACAACGAGACCGGGCACCACCTTACGCGCTATGGCGCCAGCTGCAACGCGTGCAGCAGTTTCACGCGCCGAAGAACGCCCACCACCCCGATAGTCGCGTATCCCATATTTGACATCATAGGTGTAATCGGCGTGACCCGGACGATACTGGCGAGCGATATCGCCGTAATCCTTCGAGCGCTGATCGGTGTTCTCGATCATCATCGAGATCGGCGTCCCCGTCGAGATCATGGTAAGGCCGTCATCTTGCAGCATAACGCCGGAAAGCACGCGGACCTGATCAGGCTCACGACGTTGCGTCGTGTATTTCGACTGCCCGGGCCTGCGCTTATCGAGGTACGACTGGATTTCCGCTTCCGTAAAGGAAATACCCGGAGGGCAGCCATCGACCACGCATCCAAGCGCAATTCCATGGCTTTCACCCCATGTGGTGACGCGAAAAAGATGACCGAAAGTATTGTGCGACATAAGCGTACTCGACGTTTTGTCAGGGGGTTTTATGAGCGTTTACTCCTGTGGTCAAACCCGCCGTTGAAATTCCTTTATCCCACACGAAAAAAGCAATTGTTTTGCCACAAATGGAAGCTCTAACTTGCGTCATTGACCGGCATACAGATTTGATAATAGGGGAATTCAAATGCGCTTCATCGTAGCAACGTTCATGTTCATCGCCTCCCTGCTTCCGGTCGGCGCTCTTGCGGACGATGCGCAAGGTACAATCACCAAGATCGATGAAGACAATTCGACTATTACCCTCGACGATGGCAAAGTCTATAAATTGCCCGGCGAATTTGACCTGAGCGTTATCGAGCAGGGTATGAAGGTTACGTTGATGTTCGACGTGGTCAACAAGGAACGCTTCATCACCGACATCGAAGAAACCACTGAATAGCTACAGCCAGGTAAGGTGACCATCCTCCAGGCGCAGAAGCTGATCCTGTGTGATAAGAAGATTGGCAGCATCGTGGCCGTCCAGTTTCTCGACCATACGGAATATCGTTCTCAGGCAACCGCCATGGGTTACGCATACGGTGGGTCCCTTTGCCTCGGCTAACCAACTAGCAACACGAACACTCAATGTCGCATAGCTCTCGGCGGTGTCCCCCGGTGGGACGAAATTCCACTTGTCCCGCCCCCGTTCTTCCACAAGTTCCGGCGTCTTGGCTGCAATGTCTTCAATCATGAAGCCCTGCCAATCTCCGAAACTCACTTCCATCAGGCGTGGATCGGTACGATAGTTCTTAGGATCGAGACCCATGCGGGTCCGGATTCGCTCCATTGTATCGCGCGTGCGCCGCAAAGGGCTGGCAACGAAATCGAAGCCCGCCCCATCGCCGATCAATGATTTCAGCAGATCACCATTGCGATCGGCCTGGGCCCGGCCACGCGCATTCATATCGACATCTGCTTGACCCTGGATTCGTTCGGCGACGTTCCAATCCGTCTCGCCATGACGCGAAAAGTAGATCACCGAGCCAGGCAGAATCACTTGAATTTCAATCCTTGACGACAGAGATATCCGGTGCGTCGACTGCTTTCATTCCTACGACATGATAACCGCTATCAGCGTGATGGATCTCGCCCGTGACGGAGCGCGACAAGTCAGAAAGGAAATAGAGACCCGCATCGCCGACTTCCTCGATCGTCACAGTGCGTCGCAGTGGCGCGTTGTACTCGTTCCACTTCAGGATGTAGCGGAAATCACCGATGCCAGAAGCAGCAAGGGTTTTGATCGGGCCTGCGGAAATCGCGTTGACGCGAATATTGTCCGGGCCGAGATCGACAGCCAGATATTTGACGCTCGCCTCAAGTGCTGCCTTGGCAACGCCCATGACATTATAATTCGGCATGACCTTTTCTGCACCGTAATAGGTCAGCGTCAAGATGGAGCCGCCATCTATCATCAGCTTTTCCGCCCGCTTGGCAACCGCCGTTAGCGAAAAGACGGAAATCAGCATCGTCTTTGTGAAATTGGCTTCCGATGTGTCCACGTAGCGACCGGTGAGTTCGTCCTTGTCGGAGAACCCGATTGCGTGCACCAGGAAATCGATCTTGCCCCAGTGCTGCTCGAGCGCAGCAAAGCAGGCGTCGATGGTAGACGCATCGGAAACATCGCAATGTCCGCATAAAAAAGCGCCGAGCTCCTGTGCGAGCGGCTCAACGCGCTTTTTCAAAGCATCGCCCTGATAGGTAAATGCAAGTTCGGCACCTGCGTCGTGCGCTGCCTTGGCAATGCCCCAGGCAATCGACCGATTGTTGGCGACACCCATTATAAGGCCGCGTTTACCCTGCATCAAACCAGTTTTGGCGGTCATATACCAACCCTTCATGAGACTTATGATTGATGTGGGGTATCGCACAGCCCGCGCCGGGCTTCAAGCGCGGTATCTAATCTGGTTTTGGATTTTCAATGACTGGAATCGCGTAAAAAGGCTTCCAAAGCTGGATCCCCATGTTCCGGCAACATAATGCGGACGTGAGTGAACAGATCGCCATGGCCATCTGGCTTCTTTGGCAAACCCTTGCCTTTCAGCCGTAAAACCCTATCGGAACTGGTCCACGGCGCGACTTTGACCGCTACGCGGCCGTTGAGGGTTTCGACTTCCTGGCGCGAACCGAGGGCAGCGTCGCTCAACGAAACCGGAAGTTCGACATGAAGGTCTCTTCCCTCGACCCGAAATTTCGGATGCGGTTTGAACCGCACTGTGACTAAAGCATCACCAGCGGTGCCTCCAGGAACAGCTTCTCCCTGTCCTTTCAAGCGAATCGTTTGACCGTTTTCCACCTGTGCGGGCAGTTTGATCGCCAGCCTTTTGCCGTTGGGAAATATTGCTTCAACCTTTTCGGCGCCCGCTGCCTGCTCAAGGCTGATATCTATAGTTGCCTGTAGGTCGGCACCTTTGCGTGGCCCGGCGCGACGCGTGGCCCCGCCAAAGCCGCCCATGCCGCCGGTCTCGCCAAACAGACTGCTCAATATGTCTTCGGCACCTAGGCCAGATGTCCCGCCGCTCCGGAACTCGAAATTGCCCGGACGGCGCCCGCCACCAAAACCCGCAAACGGGTCGCCGCCACCGGCGCTCGAGTAACCTTCAAACCCTTGCGGTGCGCGCTGCTTGCCTTCGGCATCGATCTCCCCCCGGTCAAACTGGCCGCGACGTTCTTTGTCACCAACGATTTCGTATGCCTGATTGATTTCGGAGAAATTTGCCTGCGCCTTTGGGTCATCCTGATTCTGGTCAGGATGATATTTCTTGGCGAGTTTGCGAAACGCCGATTTAATTTCCTCGGGCTTCGCCGTCTTGGCGACGCCCAACACGCTATAGGGATCGCGCATGTGTCTGCCTTTCTTCGCAACGGAGCGAGATGTCTTGGGATTCCGCTGCTATATGCTCACGAATAGGAAGAAATTCCAGAGATTTGAAACGAAAAAAGTGAAAACTGGCCCAGATTCTTCATCTGCTACATAGGCGCGAAAGATTTCAACGTCCACTGCCCGCCATTTTGCATGCAGGTCTCGCCCTTGTAAATCATGACCCCGTCAAATGACTCGCGCGAAGTCTGGAACTCGCGGCAAAGACCGGCGTCGTCTTTCTTTTCAGCAATGGTCGTTATTGTACCTTGGCTGCCCGTCTCGGGATTAGACCAAGGAACCGGCTTGTTGCCCCATTGGGTGAAATTCAGCGCCGAGACGATGTTGCGCACTGTCAATTGATCTGACGAGCCCTTGGCGTCGACAGGTTGTGCAGGAGCGACCGACCCTGTTACTGTTGCCTGGTCTGGAGCCGCTTTCTCGATGCTGAAATCCTTCATGGCGCAGCCCGACAACAAGCAAAGGGCAACACCAACGGCAAAGCCCGGATAAGGCCCGTGCCAATGCTGTTTTTTTGCACCAAATTTCTTGCTATCAGATCGTAGAAACGCCAAACACATATCTCTCTTTAACAAGGTCAATCCGAAATGACTATGGGACTATGGATTAAATGAAGTTAACAACAGATGACTTCACGGAGAATTCCGAGCCGTTCGCGCTTTTCGATGAATGGTTGGCGGAGGCAGGTAACACCGAGCCCAATGACCCCAATGCTGTAGCGCTGGCAACAGTGGACAATGAAGGATTGCCAGATGTTCGCATGGTACTCCTCAAGGGATTCGATAGCCAAGGCTTTGTTTTCTATACAAATTTCGATAGTCAGAAGGGCCAGGAAATCTTGGGGTCCATGAAAGCGGCAATGTGCTTTCACTGGAAATCGCTCCGCCGTCAAGTCCGCATCCGCGGTCCGGTCGAGATCGTCAGCAGAGAAGAGGCCGATGCCTACTATGCAACGCGCCCCCGCGGAAGCCGTATCGGCGCCTGGGCATCAAAACAATCTCGCCCCCTCGAAAGCCGGTTTGCGCTCGAAAAGGCCGTCGCCGAATACACCGCTCGTTACGCTATCGGTGAAATTCCGCGACCGGACTATTGGTCAGGGTTTCGTATTCGGCCAACGTCCATCGAGTTCTGGCATGACCGGCCGTTTCGCTTGCATGACCGGGTGGTCTTCAGCCGTCTTATGCCGGAAGGCGACTGGGGCAAGACAAGGCTCTATCCTTAGCCTTTCTTTCGCGTGAGAAAGGCCATCAACGCGCCTCGCGCCTCCTCGGACTGGAGGCGCTCGGCGAAAAATTTTGCCTCCAGTTTGATACGCTCGACGACGTCCTCCCGCGGCATCCGCAGAAGATCGCGTGAAATCTGCATGGCTTCCGGCGGCTTGGCCGCAATCTCGGTCGCCACATTCAAGACAGTGCTTTCCAGTTCCTCAGTGTCAACAAGTTTGTAGACCAGCCCCGCCTCTTTGGCCTCAACCGCGTGCAATCCTTCGCCCATGGCCAGGAAAGCAAAAGCCCTTTGGTGGCCCATCAACGCCGGACCCAGCAAACTGGATCCCGCTTCTGGTACCAGTCCGAGATCGACAAAGGGTGTCTTGAAATAGGATTGCGGCGTAGCGAACGTCAGATCGCAATGGAAATGAATCGTGGTGCCGACGCCAATCGCAAGGCCGTCCACGCCTGCGAGAAGCGGCTTCTTAGCGTTGACCAGCGCAATCAGAAAATCAATAACTTCGCTGCCCATATTGCCGGTGGTGGCAAAGGCCATGAAGTCCTGCAGGTCATTGCCGGACGAAAAGGCTCCTGGCACGCCAAAGAACACGTGTGCGCCAATCGAGGCGTCGGCATCGCCCTCGACGATCGCCTTGGTCATCGTCGTATACATTGCGCGGGTAAGTGCGTTCTTCTTGTCCGGCCGGTTCATGCGGATAATCTGGACAGCGCCATGGCGCTCGATTTGAATATGGTCTGACATGGATTTCCTCATGAAGCGAGGGCAGAACGCCCGTCGAGTAGACTGGCCGCACCATGAATGACGCGGTCTTTTAGGGTGCTGGTTTCAAATAGTAGGTTTTCAGCAAAGAATCGCGCCAACGCCGTCCGTCCAGCATGCTCGCTGCCCAGTGCGCCTTTTGCGAGGTAAGTCGCTCCAGCGGCGAGACCGAAAAGCCGCAGATAAGGTGTCGCTCCGGCGAAAGCCGCGCTGATCTCACCGTTGGCCAGCGCCTGCTGCAGCCAAAGGCTTGCCGCCTCCAGATCATCCAGACCCGCCAGCAGACGTTGCCCTGTCTGTCCGAAATCTACACTGTTCGATGCCGCTACGGCCTCTACTACGGCGCGGAGTTCAGCGATATAGGTTCTGATATGCTCACCCTCGCCCAACTGCAATTTACGCTGGACGAGATCAATGGCCTGGATGCCGTTGGTGCCTTCGTAGATGGGTGCAATGCGTGCATCCCGCAGGAACTGTGCAGCGCCAGTCTCTTCAATATAACCCATGCCGCCATGGACCTGGATGCCGATCGACGCCACATCGACGCCTATATCGGTGGAAAATGCCTTGGCGACCGGCGTCAACAAATTTGCACGGTCTGCCCAGTGCCGGGCATCGTCTTCCGATGCTGTTTTTGCCATGTCGATCGCGTGGGCGCAGGCATAAGCAATGGACCGTGCAGCCCCCGTTAAACCCTTCATCGTCAACAGGTTACGCTGCACATCTGGGTGTTCGATGATCGGGCTCATACCCTCGCCCGTCCAGCCCGGCGCGCGCATCTGACGGCGTTCTTGCGCATAGCCCAATGCCTTCTGGTAGGCGGCCTCCGCCACGGCGACACCCTGAATGCCGACTGCGAGGCGCGCATTGTTCATCATGGTAAACATGCAGGCAAGCCCCCGATTTTCCTCGCCGATAAGCCAGCCAATGGCGCCTGGTTCCTTATCCTTGGCGAAACCATCGCCGTAGATCATCGTGCAAGTGGGAGAGCCGTAAATGCCCATCTTGTGCTCCATGCCACCACAAAAGACGTCATTGCGTGGGCCAAGCGACCCGTCCTCGTTGATCAGAAACTTTGGCACGAGAAACAATGAAATACCTTTGGTGCCAGCCGGCGCATCGGGCAGGCGTGCCAGAACCATATGAATGATATTTTCTGTGAGGTCGTGCTCGCCGTAAGTGATGAATATCTTCGTGCCGAAAATGCGATAGGTACCATCATCGACACGTTCGGCTCTGGTGCGCAGGGCGCCAACGTCGGAACCAGCCTGCGGCTCGGTGAGGTTCATCGTTCCCATCCACTCGCCGGATATGAGCTTTGGCAAATAGGTGCGCTTCAACTCGTCGGTAGCATGCGCTTCAAGCGCTTCGATGGCGCCGAGTGTCAATGTAGGTCCTATGCCGAAGGCCATCGACCCGGAATTCCACATTTCAAATGTCGCGATGGCGAGCATCATTGGCAAGCCCTGCCCGCCAAACTCATGCTTGCCGGTCAAGGCGTTCCAGCCGCCCGCAATCCATTCCCCGTAAACGTCTTTCCAACCCGGCGGCATGGTAACTTCTGCATCTTTGAGCGGAGTACCATGCTTGTCACCAATCTCAAGCAGCGGTGCCACACGGGTAGATGCAAATTTGCCCGCTTCTTCAAGAATGGCGTCTACCAGATCATCCGAAAGATCACCGAAACGCCCTTGCGCGATGACTTCGTCGAGTCCGGCGATTGTCTTCAGAGTATGGGCGATTTCATCGACGGGCGCGCGGTACATCGATCATGTCTCCTCATCAGGTGATGCTCGTTGCGGACCGCACATTGCAACTTCGCGCGGGCTCGAGGCAAGCTTATTTTTACGTAAACGTAAGATATTGCGATAGTGACTTCGAAATCCCGTTCCGGATGGCCATTCAGTGCGCAATTAACGGTGGCTAACTGTTTATTAACCGCGATGCGGTGACCATCATTCGGTACTATCAGATTGAGAGACTTGTTCGCGAGGTGCGAGGGAACCACCATTTGACAATCCGCGTACGTGCTTTTGCCATGTTCGTTGCCGCCCTCATGTCTGGCGGCCTCGTCCATGCGGAGTCGGAGTTCCGCTCGCCTTGGGCAAACAAAGAACGCGCGATCATACTCGACGGGTACGAACACAACTCTTTCAACCTTATGGAAATCGCCAAGGACCCGCGCGTTGCCGCCTTCATCCACAAAGGCTCCGATGGCATGCCGGCCAACTACCATTGCAACCGTATCGTCGATACGATGCAACAGGAATTGTGCAAGCGCATATGGCGCAATTATTCCGTGTCACGCGAGCTATACCAGACGCGCCGCCAGCTCGCCAAAGCACTCGGGCTCAAATGGGGAGCCTATCATCTCGGCCGTCCCGGCAATCCGATCGAGCAAGCCAATCATTTCGTCGATTACACCGATCCGGCTGACGATGAGTTGATGGCGATCGACATCGAAGACAACGACCCTGACAAGTTCATGTCATTGCAGGATGCACAGATTTTTGCCGAACATATCAAGTTCCGCACCGGACGTTATCCGGTTCTGTACACGAACGGCATAACCGCGCGATATATCGCTGATCATCGGCTCGAGTTGCCCATCCTGTCACGCTTGCCGCTTTGGTACGCGCGTTATCAATCGGACATCGCTCCGCATTTTCCCAAGGGCAACTGGCAGGATTATGCGCTTTGGCAGTTCACATCGCAGAACAATTGCACCGAGCGCCGCTGCCCCTATCGCCCGCCCGGGACCAGCCGGGACATCGACGTCAACATCGCCGATATGACGGTGACCGAACTGAAAAGGACGTGGCCCTTCGGTGGTCTGGTCGACGCTATCCCGCCGGATAATCTGCCAACGCCTCGTGACAAGCCAGCATATCAACAACCCGTACTGGTCGCTTCGACCGAACCTTTGCTCCCTCCAGCCAAGGGGGCGGTAGACAGCACAATAACGGCTTCGGTGGCGGAGCAGCCTTCGGGCCGACTAAGGGCCAGGACCCTCACTGTCGACGCGCTGTCTCTCGCACTCAGCCAATCGGTCTCGCGTCAGCTCGATCACTTCTATGAGACCATCCCCTTCGGGATCACGACCGCATGTTTGAAGAAAACCAACATGGCAGCAGATGCGCCCGATCGGATCCGTTACCCCGCCTTGACGCCTTTCCTATAGCGCCTTTTCACGTTCGATGGCGCGCCAGCCAATATCATGGCGGTAAAAACCCTCCGGCCAATCGATCTTCGCAATTGCGGCATAGGCTGCCTTCTGCGCTTCCTGAACCGTCTTGCCGCTTGCCGTGACGTTTAGAACCCGGCCGCCATTGGCGATCAATTCACCATTCCTGTCCGCAGTTCCCGCGTGGAAAATCTCGACGTTTTCATCATCGCCGGCGGCGTCAACGCCTCTGATTACGCTGCCTTTTTCCGGTGCCGCCGGGTAGCCTTTGGCGGCCATGACCACGGTCAGCGCCGGATCGTCATTCCAGCGAACGGACATCTGATCGAGCGCGCCGTCAGCCGCGGCCTTCAGCAGCAGCAACAGATCATCCTTCAGGCGCAACATCAGCACCTGTGTCTCCGGATCGCCAAACCGCGTGTTGTATTCAATCAGTTTCGGTCCGGCGCTGGTGATCATCAGGCCAGCAAACAATACACCGCTGAAGGGCGCGCCGATCTCGGCCATACCGCGCATCGTCGGTTCGATCAGATCACGCATGGTGAGGTCGATGATCGCCTGCGTCATCACCGGGGCTGGCGAATAGGCCCCCATGCCGCCAGTGTTGGCACCTGTATCCCCATCGCCGACACGCTTGTGGTCCTGGGCGGTGCCGAAGGGGAGCGCTGTCTTGCCATCGCACAGGCAAAAGAAACTGGCCTCTTCGCCCTCGAGATATTCCTCCACGACGACTTCGGCACCAGCTCCGCCGAATGCACCTTCGAAGCAGGCATCCACAGCATCGAGCGCTTCCTGAAGTTCGAACGCGACGACCACGCCCTTGCCCGCCGCGAGCCCGTCGGCTTTGACCACGATCGGCACGCCTTCCTGCCGGATATAGGCCTTGGCTGCATCAGCCTGAGTGAAACGCTGATACCTGCCGGTAGGAATATCGAACTGGGCGCAAAGGTCCTTGGTGAAGCCTTTCGAACCTTCGAGACGTGCGGCAGCCTTTGAAGGACCGAATACCGAAATCCCGGCGGCGCGAAGATCGTCGGCGATACCGGCGACCAAAGGGGCCTCCGGGCCCACGACAACGAAATCGATCGACCTTTTCTGGCAGAAGGCAATAATGGCATCGTGGTCTGCCGGATCGAGTGCAACGCATTCCGCAACGCTTGCAATGCCTGGATTACCGGGCGCGCAATAGAGCTTCGACAACACCGGCGAGGCGGCGATCTTCCAGGCCAAGGCGTGTTCGCGGCCACCCGAACCTATCAGCAAGACGTTCATCGAATTTGAGCTCCGCTTTGAAAACTGTCGTCTCGGTATGGTGTGATGCTCTCAGGGTCAAGCGCGCACCATGGATTTGCCCTGAAAAACTGCCTAAACCGCTTGACTGTATTGCCCAGCGCTGCAAGGTCAAAGCATGACTTCAGAAAAAGACATCATCCAGTCTACCCAGGCCCGCGGCAGGGTTTTCGATGCACCGTCAGGTCATTGGGTCTACCGGACATTGCCGAACTGGCTTTGGCCCTATGCGCAGCTGGCACGTTGGGACCGGCCAATCGGTTGGTGGCTCCTGCTATGGCCGTGCTGGTGGGCGACGGCCCTCGCGGCAGCTGCGGGTGCAAAGGTCGGCGCTCCGCTCTGGTCGGTGCTGCCTTCACCCTATCATTTGGTGCTCTTTCTGATTGGCGCTATCGCCATGCGGGGTGCAGGGTGCACCTATAATGACCTCGCCGACGAAGATATCGACAACAAGGTTGCACGAACGCGTTCGCGGCCGCTTCCGTCGGGTCAGGTGACCCGCAGACAGGCCAAGATTTTTCTCGTTCTTCAGGCGTTTGTGGGGTTGGCAGTCGTGGTGCAGTTCAACCTGTTCACGGTAGTCCTTGCCATCGGATCATTGGTTATCGTCGCGATCTATCCTTTCATGAAACGAATAACCAACTGGCCACAACTTGTTCTGGGACTTGCCTTTTCCTGGGGGGCGCTTGTGGGATGGTCCGCGCACTTTGGTTCGCTCGACTGGCCAGCTGTCCTGCTTTATGCCGGATCGATCCTTTGGGTCATCGGCTATGACACGATCTACGCCCACCAGGACAAGGAAGATGACGCGCTGGTTGGCGTGCATTCAACCGCCAGACTGTTCGGTAGCCGCACGCGAGAAGCGCTGATCGTGCTTTATGGCGGCGCATTGGCCCTCTTTCTTGGAGCCTTTGCCGTGGCGGAGGTTCCGATGCCCGCGGTTGCCGGACTGCTGGCTGCGGGCGCGCATATGTATCGCCAGATCATGACACTCGACATCGATAATCCGAACGAATGCCTGAGGCTGTTCAAGTCGAATACCGTGGTTGGCTGGCTGATCTTTCTCGGCCTCGTGTTCGGTGGGTTGTGGACGGTGGTGAAACCGCTGTTCTGAGCTTCATTATGATTTCAAAGACCCGGGTGTGCTTCCCCCTTGCCACGCCCGCTTTTGCGTCTGGCCATTGTTTGCATTGTGGGAAGACGGGCGGTCGTCGAAGCGCGTCTTGGTAGATAAGTAGTGCGATCCGAAGACCGCCCGCTAACGTTTTCCCCCTGCCGACCAGCTTCTGCTTGTTCCGCGGGGCGAGTGGATGAACGCCTGGAGTCCGGGCCCATCGTCGCCGTCGGTGCAGTGTCCGCACGATTGGCGTTGGCGTCAACAACAGAGGCAATATCTGCCTAAAATGCGCAGGCTGACCTCCGAAGACGAACAGGTCGGCCAGCGCTTGGGTCCGTTGCCCGCCTGCTGACACGCCGTCCTTCCCCACTTTCGAACGGCTCCGGAAGCAGCTCCCCATGGAAAGGACGGGGATAGAATAACCGAGGTTTGGAGGTGTTGGATAAATGGCCACGATTATTTCGTCCGAGGCTGCTGATTTGCCGATGGCAATGCTGCTGTGCGTGGTTCGACAAGCTCACCATGAGGGAATTGGGTGGGCTGCACGATAACCGGCCACGTCGCGACAGGCATCAACGTTGCTGTTTCTGGCTCCCTGCAATCAACCCACCTCCCTCATGGTGAGCTTGTCGAACCACGCACAGCAGCACTGCCATCCGGCATCAGCACCGACAGCAAAGTATCTCTTACCCTCCCCCTTGTGGGGGCCGAAGGCGGGCGAGACCAGTGGCTCGCCCCGGAAGAGGCTGCGCAACAGGGAGGGGTATTTTAAATTTATACCCAAACTTATCCCCACCTAGGCGCTTTTCAGTCGGTTACTTCCCGCCCTGAGCGATGATCTCCTCGCCACCAATCACGAGCCGCAGGCCAAGATCACCCATCTTGCGACGGGCAAGAAAGCGCGGACGACGACGGCGCGGCTCGCGGCCCTGACGGCGCTCTTTTGGCGCTGCAACAGCAACCGGCCCGATGCTCTGTTCCAGCTGCCGTGCGACACCGTCTTCCTCGACCAGCATCATCGGCAGTTTGAACAGGGCCGACCAGGCACGCCAATCCGCAGCGATATCGTTGAGATCATGCGCAACCAGCAACGGCACAGAGAGATGCGGGTCCGTGTGCATAAGTTCCAGAGTTACCGTGATATCCCCAATGTCGTCTTCGGCTGCGCGCGCTGTGACGCCAAGAAAGGCGCAGGCGGGTAAGGCGAGCGAAACGGGCAGATGACTTGCCGGCAGCAGCCGCTTCACCACCGCGCCGCGTTCGTGCAGCGTGAAAGTGATATCGTCACGGTCGTCGCGCGTGGCGTAGGTGACCGTCTGTGGCAGATGGAATGGGTCAAGCCGGAATTCCCGACCTGCCCAAACCGGCTTGGCTCCGGTTTTCTTCATGTGACGCCTTCTGTCAATCCTGAGAGCCGGTTTTCCGGTCTTCCCTGTATTTCCCTGTAGTGCGGACCATTTTCCGGTCTCGTTAGGGCAACAATAGGCGCCAACTCTCCCAATCCCGCTTAACGAACGGGGTTAACTCTTTCTGATTAGGTGGAATGGTTATCGAAACCCAACCAGCACCAAGGTTTTGGTAACAGCCGTGAACAATTGGTTTGCACGAAGATCGTGCGTGGTTCGACGGGGCTCACCATGAGGGAGATGGATTGATTGCAGGGAGCCACATTCTGCAATGGTAGTGATTATCCCTACAGGCCACCAAGTCCCCTCATGGTGAGCCCCGTCGAACCACGCACAATAGACATGCAAGCTCGCTGCAGTCCTAAATGACTTTTCCGGGGTTCATGATACCCGCCGGATCGAAGGATTTCTTGATCCGGCGCATGAGATCGAGCGCTACCGGGGATTTCGTCTCGGCAAGCTCCTTGCGCTTCAACTGGCCAATGCCGTGCTCTGCGGAGATCGAACCTCCATAGGCACGGACGATATCGTGGACGCGCTTGTTGACTTCGACCCACCGATCGAGAAACGCCTGCTTGTCGGCGCCTACCGGCTGGGAAATATTATAGTGCAAGTTGCCATCACCCATGTGGCCGAAGGAAACGATGCGTGCGCCCGGGATGAGATCGAGAACGGCGGCGTCAGCCTCGGCGATGAAGTCAGGAATACGAGCAACCGGAACGGAAATATCATGCTTGATTGAGCCGCCTTCCGGCTTTTGGGCGTCGGACATAGCCTCCCGCATGTGCCAGAATGATTTCTCCTGCGCCGTACTTTCCGCAATCGTTGCGTCTTCGACGAGACCGGCTTCGAACGCCTCGGTCAAAATGGTTTCGATGGTCTCGCGAGCGTCCTCAACCGAACGCGACGAGGAAATATCGATCAGCACATACCAGTTGTGCGGCTGTTGCAGCGGGTCGCGCACGCCATCGGTATGGGCGACTGAAAACTCCACGCCGATACGTGGCATCAGTTCGAAGCCAGTCAAGGACGACCCCGCATGGGTCTGTGCGAGGCTCAAAAGCTTCAATGCATCACCCGGACTGGCAAGGCCTGCATAGGCGACGCCCTTGCCCTTCGGCAGCGGAAAAAGCTTCATGACCGCGGCGGTGATCACGCCGAGTGTACCTTCCGCGCCGATAAAAAGATCTTTCAGATCATAGCCGGTATTGTCTTTCTTGACGGTTCGAAGATCGTTCAGGATTTCGCCCGTGGGAAGCACAACCTCCACCCCAAGACAGAGTTCGCGCGTGTTTCCGTAGGCCAGTACAGCGGTTCCACCAGCATTGGACGAGAGATTGCCGCCAATCTGGCACGAGCCCTCCGAGCCGAGTGATAGGGGAAATAAGCGGCCAGCCTGTTCGGCCGCTTCCTGCAACTTTTGCAAGACGACGCCGGCCTCGATGATGGCAAGGTTGCCCGATGTGTCGATGGAACGAATTGCGTTTAACCGGGATAGCGACAGGATGATCTGGTTGCCGCTTTCATCAGGTACCTGCCCCCCCACAAGGCCCGTATTGCCGCCTTGGGGAATAATGGCCGTGCCGGTTTCAGTTGCCAGTTTGAGAATGGCCGAAACTTCTTCAACCTGCGCCGGACGTAACACCAACGATGTCTTGCCACCGAACTTGTCGCGTGGCTCCACGAGATAAGGTTCAACGTCCTGTTTATCGCGCAGCGCATATTTCTCACCGACAATCGCCGTAAAGCGTTCGATCAATTCCAGTGTCAGGGTCATTTTATCTGTTCCATCTCGTCAGTCGAAAGCGAGCGGGGCGCGGCAGCACGCACGAGCCGGTCATTGATGGCTTCGCCCAGTCCGTTAAAGGGAATAGGCTCAACAGCGATCACCGTGCCGCCGAGGCTGTCTAGGCGTTTCATGAAGTCGAAAAGGTTGGCAGCGGCCTCGCGCAAATTACCGGTCTCGCTGAGGTTGAGGCTGGCCGAAGCAAGTTCCACGTCCATGGCACGCACCGGACCGAAAGCAAGCAGGCACTCCCCTTCCCGCACCTCATGCACATTGAGCCGGACGCTCGCCGACGGCGCATAATGCGACGTCATCATGCCCGGCGCCTGAATGGCGGCACGCTGATCCAGGCGTTCCAGCTTGCGGCCGATAACGGCCTCTATGTCTTCGGCAGCAAGCCCGCCCGGACGCAACAACAAAACTGCATCCCCGTGCACTTTGACGATCGTCGATTCCAGTCCGACTTCCGATGGCCCGGCATCGAGGATGAGCGCAATCTTTTGACCAAGATCGTCGGCGACGGCTTCAGCACTCGTGCCGCTGATCTTTCCGGACGTATTGGCGCTCGGAGCCGCGAGGGGCCCATCGAGTTTCGCGATGATCTTTCCGGCAATCCCGCGCGGCATCCGCAGGGCTATGGTGTCCAATCCAGCCGTCACGAGGGGATGAATTCCGGCATCCTGTTTCAGGGGAAGGACCAGCGTAAGCGGACCGGGCCAGAACGCATCGATCAAGCTCCGCGATAGAGGATCGATCAGGGCGTAGCGTTCCGCCATGGCGATATCGGAGACATGACAAATCAGAGGGTTGAAATGCGGCCTGCCCTTCGCTTCGAAAATTCTGGCCACCGCATCGCCATTGGTGGCATCGGCCGCGAGCCCATAAACGGTTTCGGTAGGAATAGCGACGAGCTTGCCTTCGGCAAGCGTGGAGGCTGCCGTCTCGATTGCTGGTTCGTCTGCCGCAAGGATGAGTGCCAAAGCTGTCTCCGATCGCGAGCATTGCCTACACGATGGAGAACACTTGCTGCAAGTATATGCTGATGAACACGCCGAATGACATCATGCATAAAATTGAATCCATCCTGAACAAGGCTTGGCAATAAATCGCTGTTAACAGTCGGCCAAGAAAAGAACAGGGACGGGTTTGCCATGCTTCGCCAAATCATTGCCGCAACGACCATTGCGCTATTCTCGGTATCCGCCCAAGCTGGCTCGATCGACGAAGTCAGCGGGTCGGCCAAGCCAAATTCCGTCTCATATGTCGGCTATGACAGCTTCGATGCAAACGGCAATCCGATCTGCTCGCCTTGCCTGGCGCAAAAGGCAAAAGAGGCAGCCAAGCTGAAAGCTTATGCTGAACGGCGCGAACGGTCGCGCCAGTATATGGCGCGTCTGCAGGGCAATGGTACACAATCCGACTCGATGATGGCCGCCAATGCAGCGCCGCTTGTGCAACCCGGCCAGCCCGCTCCAGCAAAGGTAATCGCCGATGTTGGCGAAACACCGCTGCGCGCCGGCGTGCAATAGACGGGCGCTAACAGCAGCGCCTATCTTCTTGTTATCCCGCGATTTTTGAGAAATCCGCGACCGTGTTCGTTGCTGTCCTGATGCGGGAGAGCAACGCCAGACGGTTTGCGCGGATGTCCGGATTGTCGTCGTTAACCAGCACTTTCTCAAAGAATGAATCAACTGGTTCACGCAAAGCGCTAAGTGCGATCATGGCGTCGGAAAAGTCTTCGTTTTGAATCGCTTGCGCCGCCTGGCTCTCAGCTTGATTCACCGCCGCTGAAAGCTCCCGCTCTTCTTCCAGTATGAAAAGCGCGGCGTCGACAACCGGGGAAATCGGGGTTCCCTTCTTTTCCTCGGCGCTTAAGATGTTGGCGGCACGCTTGGTGCCGGCAAGAAGGTTCTTGCCGTCTTCCGTGTTGAGGAAAACCACCAGTGCTTCGACCCGGCGCGCGATCAGCAACAGATTGTCAGCGCCTTCGGTCAGCACCGCGTCGATCAGATCGTGGCGCGCACCGAGTTCGCGAAGGTGTACTTTCAGGCGCTCGTGGAAGAAGCTGAGCAGGTCGAGGAGAATGGGCTGGGACCGCTCGGAAAGCTGGCCGCGTATACGCTTCTCGAAGCCGGAGATGGCGTTGGTGACATCCTCCTCGCCGTCGACGTCGCCAGTATCCTGCGCCGCCTGGTCTTCCTCGAAATGCTGGATGCGCTGTTCGATCTTTTCTTCGCGCAGCTGAATGAACGCCGATTGAAACAATGGCAATAGTTCGATTTTCCATTCGCTGGAAAGAAGCAGGCGAATGACGCCAAGGGCTGCACGTCGCAACGCGAAAGGATCTTTCGAGCCGGTCGGTTTTTCATCGATGGACCAGAAACCGACAAGCGTGTCGAACTTGTCGGCGAGGGCAACGGCGACAGAAACCGGATCGGCTGGCACAAAATCGGAGGGACCTTGCGGCTTGTAGTGTTCCTCGATAGCAGCCGCGACGGAAGGATGCTCCTTCTGCAGCAGCGCATATTTGCGACCCATGCCGCCCTGAAGCTCCGGAAATTCGCCGACAATTTCGGTCGTCAGATCGGCCTTCGCGAGCACGGCGGCGCGCATTGCAAGCGCTGGATCAGCGCCAACCAGGGGGGCGATTTCACGCGCAAGATTCTTGATCCGGGTGACGCGTTCGCCCTGCGTGCCGAGCTTGGCATGGAAGGTAACGTTCAATGCATCGAGCCGCGCCATGCGCTGGTCCAGTGGCTTCTTGAGATCAAGATCGAACTTGATTGCGGCAGGCGCTAGGGTGTGCATATCCGGCAGATCGTGCTGATCGGTATTCCAGAAGTACAGCGCATCGGAAAGGCGCGCACGCACGACCTTGCCATTGCCGTGGGCGATCTCACGGCCGCCATCGGTCGCCTCGATATTGGAGACGAGAATGAACTTGTTGGACAGCCTGTCGCTTTCGCCCTGTTTACGCGTGACGAAGCATTTCTGGTTCGTCTTGATCGTCAGGCGGATGACTTCTGGTGGAATAGCCAGAAATTCTTCCTCAAACTCGCCCATCAGCACAACCGGCCATTCAACCAGGCCCGACACTTCTTCGAGCAGCGCATCATCTTCGACCAGATCGAGACCGGACGCGAATGCGATATTCTGTGCATCCGACAGGATGATTTCCTTGCGGCGGTCCGCGTCCAGAACGACCTTGGCTTTTTCAAGCTTGGCGACGTAGTCGTCGAAACGGCGAACGGTGATCGGTTGGCCGTCGCTCAAAAACCGATGGCCATAGGTGACATTGCCGGCGCGTAACCCATCGATCTCGAAATCGACAACAACGGGTTCTTCGGTTTCGGGACCGAAGGTGCAGGCGATCGATTGCAGCGGACGCACCCAGCGCAGGCTGCCGGGCGTTGACGACGCTTTACCCCAACGCATGGATTTCGGCCAGGGAAACGCGGCTATGATCCTGGGCATGATTTCTGCGATGATCTCTTCAGCGGCGCGGCCGGGCTTGGTCAGATGAGCGACGTAGAAATCGCCCTTCTTTGGATCGGTATGGACGTGCGCTTCGGATATATCGGCAAGGCCTGCAGAGCGCAGGAAGCCTGCAATCGCCTGATCTGGAGCGGTAACGCTCGGGCCCTTGCGATCCTCATGCACGTCCTTGGAACGCGCCGTGAGCCCACGTATGTCCAGCGTCAGACGGCGCGGTGTCCAGTAGTCACCGGCGGCCTCATAGGTGAGACCTGCCTCGACCAAGGCATCGGTCACGAGTTTTTTCAGGTCGCCCGCGGCCTTGCGCTGCATTCGGGCGGGAATTTCTTCCGAGCGAAGTTCGAGCAAAAGATCAGGCATTACACGGACTCGCTTTTAAGATTGACGCCGCCGGCTTCAGTCAGCAGGAAGGCCTCGCCGCATGCCTTGGCGAGGTTGCGGACCCGCAGAATATAGCTCTGGCGCTCGGTCACCGAAATGACACCGCGCGCATCGAGAAGATTGAAGGCGTGCGAGGCCTTGATGCACTGGTCGTAGGCCGGCAGTACCATCTTGTGCAGCGGGCTATTGTCACCCGCCTTGGGGGCACCGGCGCGCAGGAGTGCCTCGCACTCGGCTTCCGCATCCTCGAAATGCCGCAGCAGAATGGCAGTGTTCGCATGCTCGAAATTGTGCCGCGAATACTCCTGCTCGGCTTGCAGGAACACGTCGCCATAGGTCACTTTTTCATCGCCTTCGAGGCCATTGAAGTTCAGGTCGTAGACATTGTCGACGCCCTGCACATACATGGCGAGCCGTTCGAGACCGTAGGTCAATTCGCCAGAAACCGGTGCACACTCGATGCCGCAGACCTGCTGGAAATAGGTGAATTGCGAAACCTCCATGCCGTCGCACCAGCATTCCCAGCCAAGCCCCCAGGCGCCGAGGGTCGGGCTCTCCCAGTCATCCTCGACAAAACGGATATCGTGCAGCAACGAATCAAGACCGATCGCCCGCAGAGAACCGAGATAGAGCTCCTGCAGATTGGGCGGCGATGGCTTCATGATCACCTGGTACTGGTAATAGTGCTGCAAGCGGTTCGGATTTTCACCGTAGCGGCCGTCCTTGGGGCGGCGCGAAGGCTGCACATAGGCTGCCTTCCATGGTTTTGGTCCAAGCGAGCGCAGGGTCGTTGCCGGATGGAACGTGCCGGCGCCGACTTCCATGTCATAGGGCTGCAGGATCACGCAGCCATGCTGGGCCCAGTAATTGTGAAGCGTGAGGATAAGACCCTGAAACGAGCGGGTCGGCTGCATATGATCGGGAAGTGAAGCGGTCACCGCATGGGCCTTTGACAACTAGGAACGGAGTGCACGTCCTAAGACCTGCACTCCAGCCGGTCAAGTAGAACCAAGCAGTCAGCCCTTCTTGTCGGGAGCCGCTGCGGGCGCTGGTGCAACAGGTGGCTTCGGTGCATCGGGGCCATTCTTGGCAACGCCAGGATCCTTGTCATCGGGAAGGCCGTTCTTCAGCTTTTCCTCAATCTTGACCAGGTCTTCCGGTTCGGGCTTGGAATCCCGTGCATGCGCCCATTGGAACGTTGCTTCCAGTTTGCGGCCGGCCCGCCAGTAGGCGTCACCCAGATGGTCGTTGATCGTTGCATCTTCCGCCCGTAACTTCACGGCCTGTTCAAGCTGGGTCACAGCATCATCATAGCGGCCAAGACGGTAGTAGGCCCAGCCAAGGGAATCAACGATGTAGCCGTCCTGTGGACGAGCTGCGACGGCCTTCTTGATCAGATCAAGACCCTGCTCGAGTTTGGTATTCATGTCGATCCACGAATAGCCGAGATAGTTCAGCACCTGCGGCTGATCCGGATAAAGTTCAAGCGCCTTGAGGAAATTCGGCTCGGCCTTGTCCCATTGCTTCAGGCGCTCATAGGCGATCCCGCGTTGATAGAAAATCGTCCAGTCGGTGCGAGTCGGCTCCTTCAGCGCTGCAACAGCTTGATCGTAGGTCTCAGCAGCTTTCTGATAATTCTTGTCTTGCGAATAGATGCTGCCGATCGCGAGATAGGTGCGCATGTCTTCGGGTTGGCTCTTCAGCAGGCCATTGAGGTGCTGGATAGCCTCGTCATTGCGCTTTAGGATCGCCAGATTGATGGCGAGTTGCATCTCGGCATCGCGGCTATAGGGAGAATCCGCAGAAATCTTGCCGAAATAGTCGATCGCCTTGTCTGACTGTTCAAGCTTGGCGCTGATATCGCCGAGTTGGTACAGCGTCGCATCGTGATCTGGGCGAAGTGGCAAGGACATCTGCAAATAGAGCTTCGAGAAAGCTTCGCCGCCATTGCGGTTGATGGCTGTCGCCACCGTATAGAGCACCTCGGCCGCGCCCTGTTGCGGCGTTTGTATTAGTGGTTTTACCGTCTTCCCATCAGCAATCTGCTTGCCGAATTCAGCGAGCACCATGCGGCCGGAAAGCACTTCCGAGGCTTCCTTGACCAAGGCTTGTGCACCGTCCTTATCGCCCGATCGCATCTTGAATGACGCATAGGCTTCGACGAGACGTTCATAGGTGTCGGGTGCTGCCGCAACATTTGTCTTGTCGTCGATCGCGCTCTGGTAGAACGCCGCAGCCTTATCCTTCTGGCCCGCCATATCCGCGATCAGTGCGGAATTGTACGTCTTGAACAGTGTGAAACCTTCCGGCCCCTGCAACTTGTCGATCATCGAAAGCGCTTCGTTCGGCTTGCCAGCGCCCGCCTTGGCCCAAGCGGCAACCAGCCCGGTTATCATGCGATCAAGATCGGACTGGAGCGACAGCATCATCAGGGTATCGACCTGTCGGTATTGTTTCCTGTTGAGAGCGTCGATACCGAGAGCCAGCCGCGAAAACCGTTCGATTTCCGGAACGGCCTTCAGTTCTTCTGCTAACGGCAGTGCTTGCTTGAACTGTCCGTTGGTCAACAGCACCAGCATCAGGCTCTGGCGCAGCTCCGTGTTCTTCGGATCATACGCCAGCGCTTGCCGGTAGAACGAGATTGCGCTGTCGAAATCATTGCTGCGCTCGGCGGTACGCGCGGAAAGGAATGCGCCGGAAAGAGTTCCCGCATTCAACGTTGGTGTGTTGTTGGTCGCGGCCTGAGCGGACGCAGCGCCCACCGTTAACGCAGCGAGCGTTGCGCCCATGACCGAGCCAAGCAATTTACTACGCTGCATAACAAAACCCTCTTTGTGTTCCCGAATTGAGATGATTGTCCGAATCCTCAAGGAAACCATGGCCTTTTTACGGTTTTCGCTCAAGGTTGATCGAATGTTCCGAGTTTTGGGCCTTTACGCAGCGTAAGAACCCATTAATTGACCCGGCTGATGCAGAAGTCGATGACTTCGAGAAGCGCATCCTTCTGCGGCGACTGATCGAGTGGAGCGAGTGCATCCCGGGCGATGCCGCCAAAATGCCGGGCGCGCTGTATTGTATCACTCAATGCACCATAGCGCGTCATCAATCCTTTGGCTTTTTCCAGGCCCTTGTCGTCATTTGCACCGTTTTCCAGCGCGTCTTTCCAGAAAAGCCGCTCTTCGGGTGTTCCGCGCCGGTAGGTGAGCACGACCGGCAGGGTAATCTTGCCCTCCCGGAAATCATCGCCGGTATTCTTGCCCAGATCTTTGGCATTGCCGCCATAATCGAGGGCATCATCGACAAGCTGGAAGGCGAGCCCGAGATTAAGCCCATAGGAGCGGAGCGCCTGGCGGTCGGTCCGCGACGCGCAAGCGATGATCGGTCCGACTTCAGCGGCTGCAGAAAAAAGCGCTGCCGTCTTCGCCTTGATGACGGCAAGATATTCGTCTTCGGTGGTTTCGAGATTTTTTGCAGCCGCAAGCTGCATTACTTCGCCTTCAGCAATCACCGACGCCGAAGTTGCGAGCACATCAAGGGCGTCCAGCGAGCCAACATCGACCATCATCTTGAAAGCCTGGCCCAAGAGAAAATCACCGACCAGAACGCTCGCCTGATTGCCCCAGATCATGCGCGCCGTACGCTTTCCCCGGCGCAGATCGCTTTCGTCGACAACATCGTCGTGCAGCAGTGTCGCCGTGTGCATGAATTCGACGCTGGTCGCGAGCTTGACATGGCCATCGCCATGGTAGCCGAACATGCGGGCAGCAGCGAGCGTGATCATCGGGCGCAAACGCTTGCCGCCGGAAGAGATCAGATGGTTCGCAACCTCCGGAATCATCTCGACGTCAGAGCCGGCTTTCGACAGGATGAGTTCGTTGACGCGGGCCATATCGGCGCCCGTCAAATCAATCAGCGGCTGTACCGATCCGGTATTGTTTTTCTTATCGTCAAGACTGACAACGACGCCCAAAACGAAACTCCCTGCGGTTCTGGCCTGATGCGGCGACACCTTATTTTGACAGCCTGTAACCCGCAAGCGGCGAATTGGCGCGCAAAATTTGTACTAGTGGAACGAATTTGACATTTGAGTCCTGCGGGGCAGCAATGCTCATGCTCAAATGTCAAATTCAAGGTTCCACTAGAAACCAATAACTTGCTAGTGGTCCTTTGATTCTGGCATTCGCAAAGAGCGTCCTGCAAAAATGGGATGCGAATGTCAGAATCGGACCACTAGGGTGACAAATTCGTGATAAGGCCATGCACTGCTTCATACAATCAGGGGGAAGCGCTTTTCGCTACCCCGCAACGGTAGTCAAAATGATTGAAATACTGCGCACAAATGATCCGGTTTTAATCTCTTTTGTCGAATCATTGCTGAAGGAAGCGAAGATAAACCACTTCGTTGCCGATTCGAACATGAGCATTCTCGAGGGTTCACTTGGTATTCTTGGACGCCGCATCATGGTTGATGGCGATCGTGAAAAAGAAGTGCGGCAATTGCTGATAGACGCCGGTATCGAACAGGAGCTTCGCGACTGACTTATGCTCGCCGATGCCTCACAGACGAAGGACGCGTTTCATCGCGGCAGATTTTACCTGTTGCAACCCGCTGCAAAAGGGCACCGTTCCGGTGTGGACGCGATGATTCTCGCCAGCATGGTGCCGACTGATTTTACCGGGCGGGTCGCCGATCTTGGCGCCGGTGCCGGTGCCGCAGGCCTTGCGGTGCTCTCCCGCTGCAATGGCTCAACTGCCGTCTTGATCGAACGATCGGATTTCATGGCTGACTTTGCGCGCAGTTCGCTGGCGTTGCCTGAAAACGGCGCATTTTCCGGCCGCGCCGAGGTACTTCAGGCGGACGTAACGTTGACAGGCAAGACCCGTAATGCCGCCGGACTTGTCGACAACAGCTTTGATTTCGCCATCATGAACCCACCCTTCAACCAGCCTAGCGACCGTGCGACGCCCGATCCGGTAAAGGCGGAGGCGCATGTCATGACCAAGGACATGATGGAAAAATGGGTGAGGACGGCGGCGGCCATCGTGAAGCCCGGCGGATCGATCGGGATCATCGCGCGGCCAACATCGATAACGGATTTGCTCGATGCGCTTGAGGGACGCTTTGGCGGGCTGACCATCGTTCCCGTGCAGCCAAGACCGCAGGACGCCGCCATTCGCATCGTCATAAAGGGTATCAGGGGAAGCCGCGCGGGACTCTCGCTCTATCCTGCCCTTGTCTTGCACCATGAAACCGGAAATGCATTCACCGAGCGGGCAATTGCCATCAATAATGGATTGGCGTCGCTTTTTTAGACTTTGATCCCATTGTGATTTCCTGCATGTGGCCTACATGGTTCTGACAACACATAGCCACAGGAGACACGCTTGGCTCGATTTATCCGGAAACTATTGCCCCGTCGCTGGCGTCCCGACTATCAGGAAATTCCGGTTGTTCGCCTACACGGCGTGATCATGTCCGGCGGCGGTCCCTTCCGGCAAAATCTCTCGCTTGCGTCGACGGCAGCTGTCCTGGAGAAGGCTTTTGCAGAAAAAGACGCACCCGCAGTGGCAATCTCCATCAATTCCCCGGGTGGATCGCCGGTTCAATCGCGTCTGATCTACCGGCGCATTCGCGATCTGGCCACGGAGAAGAACAAGAAGGTCTACATGTTCGTCGAGGATGTTGCGGCCTCGGGAGGCTATATGATCGCTGTAGCCGGCGATGAAATCATAGCCGATCCCTCCTCCATCGTCGGCTCCATTGGCGTGGTCTCGGCAAGTTTCGGATTCACCGAACTCATCAAGAAAATCGGTGTTGAACGCCGGGTACATACAGCGGGAAAGAACAAGGCAACGCTTGATCCGTTCCGGCCCGAAAACAAGGAAGATATCGAGCATTTGAAGGCTCTTCAGCTCGAAATCCACGAGACGTTCATCAATCTCGTCAAGGAGCGGCGGGGAGAGAAACTGAGCGACAATCCCGACTTGTTCACAGGTCTCTTCTGGACAGGATCGCGGGGCGTTGAACTTGGACTTGTCGATGGTCTTGGCGATATAAGATCTTATCTGCAGTCACAATACGGCCCAAAGACCCGGCTAAAATTGATCACGCAGCCACGGGGCATGTTCGGACGCAAGATTCCGTCTACCGAAACCAGAATTGAGGCGCTTGGAGCCAATCTGGCCAATGGTGTAGTCAGCGCTGCCGAGGAACGGGCGCTTTGGTCGCGATTTGGGCTATGATCTGAGCGCCGCGAATTTTGGCAAGCCCGCAGTGGCGTGCTATTAATACTCAGAACATCTGGTTTTCGAGGTTGGGACGATGCCACAATTGATCTTTTTCGCTCTGGTCGGCTGTGCTGCCTTTTACGGCTATCGCTCGTTCAAGAAAGAGGCGCAGCGCGTTTCAGAGCGGGTTCGCGAAGCGGAAAAAGAAGTGCAGAATCGTGCGCAAGGAACATTGGTGCAGGATCCCGAGACGGGCGAATACCGTTTGCGCAAAGACTGATTTCAAATGCTGGACAGTGTAGAGCGTACGATCAGCTTGATCGCCCCGGCCAAGATCAATCTTGCCCTGCATGTTACTGGGCGCAGGGATGACGGCTATCATCTGCTCGACAGCCTGGTTGTGTTTGCGCATGTCGGCGACAAGGTGAGCGTGAAGCGAGCGCCGGTCGATTCCTTCGAAGTGTCAGGTCCCTTTGGACGAACTTTGCCCGATGACGAAACCAACCTCGTACTCAAGGCAAGGAACGCTCTGCGCGCCCGGTTTCCCGAAAAGGCAGCTCTTCCTGTTGCTATTCATCTTGAAAAACGCCTTCCGATCGCTTCCGGTATCGGCGGCGGTTCGAGCGATGCCGCAGCCACTTTGCGGGCGCTGACAGCGCTCTGGGGTATCGAAACGGACGAACTGGCTGCAATCGGTCTGACCTTGGGCGCTGATGTCCCCATGTGTCTGTATGGCCAGCCATTGATTGCACGAGGCATCGGCGAGGAAATCGAAGGTATCGACGACTTTCCGCATTTGCCGATGGTCCTCGTCAATAGTGGTGTAGCAACCTCAACCCCTCAAGTCTTTTCGGCGCTTGCAAAGCGGGACAACCAGTCTCTTCCCAACCTGCCCAAGCTCTCCAGCGTGCACGATGTCTGCAACTATCTCAGGCAGACCGACAACCATCTCTTTTCAGCGGCTGAAATGCTCACTCCGGCAATCGGCGATGTTATGACGGCGTTGCGTAACACCGATCCTCGACTGGTGCGCATGTCCGGTTCCGGCGGTACCTGTTTTGCAATTTACGGCAGCGACCAAGAGGCCGAAGCTGCGGCAGCGGCGCTCAAGCGGGCTCAGCCGGGTTGGTTCGTTGTTGCCACACACAATGGCATGGAAAGGAGCTGAGCTTGGCCCGGATCGATGAGACACGACCGTTTGTACCGGTCAAGATCGCCGTCCTGACGGTTTCCGATACCCGCACGCTCGAAGATGACAAATCGGGAACCACATTGTCCGAGAGGCTTCTCGCCGCAGGTCATATATTGGCAGAGCGCACCATCGTTACCGATGACGCCGAGAAAATTCGAGATCGCGTGCTTTCATGGTCAAAAGACCCGCAAATCGACGTGATCATCACCACCGGCGGCACCGGTTTTACCGGCCGCGATGTTACTCCGGAAGCGCTCGAGCCGATCTTTGAAAAGCGCATGGACGGCTTTTCCGAAGTGTTCCACCGCATTTCCTACGACAAGATCGGCACTTCGACGATTCAATCACGGGCAACCGGCGGCGTCGTCAATGCGACCTTCGTTTTCGTTCTGCCCGGTTCGCCCGGCGCCTGTAGAGACGCTTGGGATAATATTCTGCAGTACCAGCTGGATTACCGGCACATGCCGTGTAATTTCGTCGAGATCATGCCGCGGCTGGATGAACATCTGACGCGCGGCGGCAAGGGCTAGGACTTCGTTGACGGGGCCGGAATAATCTCCGCGCGAAGCCGTTTCATCGCAAGCCCACGCGCGATATCGGCCGCCTTCTTTCCTGGACTGAACAATGCCATTGATTGGCGCTTCGAAATGAGCAACCCATCTGCCAACGGGTTGCCAGGAGAGAATACGCGGCTCAGAAACGGCCTGCGATGAGTGTGCGAGCGGGTAAAGCAAGCAGGCCCTTGCATGCGCTCTACATGTACTGCCGCGGGCTCCATCCAACCATCCAGAAGTCGCGCGCCAGGCTCGAGAAACAGAAACCATTCGCTACGCGCCCGCCTGAAACCATCGATCAAAGTCTGGTCCTGCAGAAAGATGCATCCGGCAGCATCGGCAACACGATGGGTCTGATCGACAGAGCCCTGATCGATGATGATCACATCGCTCAAAATGCCTTCCACGGCGCCGCCGACCAGACCGCTGAGCGTCCTCGCCAAAGCCTCATCCGAATTTTGGGTTTCAATCAGGACGGAAATCATCAGGAGCCAATATAGTATTATTATAAGAAATTCCATCACTCCTTTCGGCGAAGATTGTTCTTGATTTGTTCTCAAAGTTTGCTAGGAATAGATTCATGTTGCGGCTATGACGAGCGACTCGTTTCGCTCCCTGCCAAAGGAGACAAGGCAAATGAACATTGTGGTGCAAGCAGACAAGGCTGCCTTTGGTCAGGGCCGTGCACAACATGCGAACGCGTTGATCGAGGAAGCTGGCCTGCGGGTTGACCATCAACGGCGGCGCGGCCGCGGAGCCGGTATCAATCCAACCGGCAGGTTCGAAGCAGAAACCCGTCATGTTTACGATGATGGCTGGGAAACCATCGAGGATCTGCCACCTTTCAAGACCGAAGTGCAGGTGGAAAAACCGCGCACGATCATTACCCGCAACGACTCGCCGGATATCAGTTTCGACCGTTCGATCAATCCCTATCGCGGCTGCGAGCACGGGTGCATCTATTGTTTCGCCCGCCCGACCCACACCTATATGGGTCTTTCGGCAGGGTTGGATTTTGAATCCAAGCTGTTTGCCAAGCCCGATGCAGCGAAGATGCTGGACAAGGAATTGTCCAAGCCCGGCTATACGGCAAAGACGATTGCGATCGGCACGAACACCGATCCGTATCAGCCTGTGGAAAAGAAATGGCGTATCATGCGGGACATTCTGCAGGTGCTGGAGGCGCATCAACATCCCGTTGGAATCGTTACAAAATCCGCGTTGGTTGTGCGGGATCAGGACATTCTTGCGCGCATGGCCGAGAAAGGCCTCGCCAAGGTAGCGCTTTCGGTGACATCGCTCGATGGCAAGCTTGCGCGTACGATGGAGCCTCGCGCCTCGACCCCGACGCGGCGTTTGCAAGCGCTTCGCAGTCTCTCGGATGCCGGTATTCCAGTAAGCGTGATGGTTGCCCCGATCATTCCCGGCCTCAATGATCATGAGATCGAACGTATTCTCGATAGTGCCCACGCCATGGGCGCCAGGGAGGCTGGCTATGTGCTCTTACGCCTGCCGCTGGAGGTCAGTCCGATCTTCAAAGACTGGCTGCTACGCAATTATCCGGACCGCTATCGGCACGTTCTGTCGCTTGTCCGGTCAATGCGAGGTGGCAAGGATTACGATGCGGAATGGGGTAAACGCATGCGCGGTGAAGGACCCTATGCCTGGCAGATCGGCAGGCGATTTGAGATAGCTGCCAAGCGGCTCGGCATCAATGTGGACAAGCGCCGGCTGCGTACGGACTTGTTCGAAGCCACCCCCGGAAGCGAACAATTGTCACTGCTATAAGCCGGTACGCGAAGTCCAAAAAAATCCCACGAGAGATTGTTCATTGAATCAATAACTTGCTTCCGTCAGGCAGCCCCCCATCGAGCCTGACGTGACCCTGGCGTCCGCCCCATCTGCGCCAGGGGACTTGCAGAGAATCAGAGCGAATGCGAGGCTCGTCGCAACATGGCTCGATCGCGTTCTGATTCTCTGCTTCTTCCTATCGAACCTGGCAAACCGGATTTTGCCAGCGAGCGAAAGCTTATGCGTAGCGGGATTGAGCTTATCGCCGGTATAGACGAGGCTGGACGCGGGCCGCTGGCAGGACCAGTGGTAGCCGCCGCGGTCATTTTGAACCCCAAGAAAATTCCCAAAGGCCTTGACGATTCGAAACGGCTGACACCGCAGCGCCGCGAGGAACTGTTTGATATTATTACGGAAACGGCGCTCGCCTGTGCGGTGTCGAGCATCTCCGCGCCGGTTATCGATGCAACCGATATTCTGAAAGCCGCGCTTGAGGCGATGCGCCGGGCTGTGTGCGGTCTGGCAATCCTTCCGGGTCATGCGCTCATCGACGGGCGCGACGTGGCCCCAGGGCTTCCCTGCCCGGCGACGGCGCTGATCAAGGGCGATCAACGTTCCGTATCGATCGCGGCGGCCTCCATCCTCGCCAAGGTGACACGCGACCGGATGATGTCACAGACCGGCAAATACTTTCCGCTTTATGGTCTGGAAATGCACGCCGGATATGGGACGGAGTTCCATCGCAATGCCATGCAGGAGCATGGTCCGGTGGTCGGCCTGCACCGCTTCAGCTTTTCGCCGCTGAAAGAGCGCCAAGCCTAGGGCCTGTCGGTATTCACACTCTGACGTGACGGAAATGGCGTTCTTCTGCGCTCTGGTGCCCACGTACCAAAATGTACGCTGCGCTCCGATGCTCGAAGAACGCCATTTCCGTCACGTCAGAGCGTGAATCTCAACAGCCCTGGCATTTCAACCCGACACCACCAAATTTCCCTCATCGGTTGAAATTCTTGAGCCAGAATCGAACTTTCTTGCATCGGAATCGCGAACTCTTGTGCGAGATTCAAGGATTCCTGCGTAAAATATCTACGGGATTCAGATCAAAGTGAGAATTAAAAAGAAAGCCGCCTTTCGGCGGCTTCGTGAACGTTCGAAGTTCCCGTTCTTGGCTTTAGTTGAGGCGGGATTTTACCTCAGTCAGCGATGACTTGAAGAAGTCAGCCGATGTCTTGGCGTCCACCTTCTTGCCAAGAATATGGCTGGCCGCGGCGACAGCGATATCGACGGCCGACGCCCGAACTTCGTTGACGGCTTCGGTCTCGGCCTGAGCGATCTTCTGCTCGGCGAGCTTCTTGCGGCGCGCCACATATTCCTCGGTTTTCTGTTTGGCTTCCTCGAGAAGGCCATGCGCTTCACGCTCGGCAGCAGCGACGATCTCGCCCGCTTCCTTTTCGGCTTCCTTACGCTTGCGCTGGAATTCCGCCAGCAGGGATTGCGCTTCCTCGCGCAGGCGGCGGGCCTCTTCAAGCTCGTCGCGAATTTTATCAGCGCGACCGTCCAGCGATTTGTTAACGACTGCCGGAACCTTGAGATAGATCATCAGCGCCAGGAAGATGACCAGACCGACCAAGGCATAGAATGTTGCGTCGAATTCCATTGTGGTTCTCCTCAGCCCCGAACAGCTTTGACCGCGGCGGATATGCTTGCCTTGTCGATGCTACCGCCGAGGATCTTCTTGACGATCTCGCTTGCAGTATCTTCAGCAATCGTACCGACTTCCTTCATCGCCTTGTCCTTGATGGCGGCAATGCTGGCTTCGGCGTCGCTCAATTTTTTCTCGAGAGCAGCCGAAATGTCCGCCTGTTCGGCATCGGCTTTTGCCTTGGCTTCATCGCGGGCGGTCTGAGCAATGCCACCGGCCTTCTTCTTGGCGTCGGCCAGTTCCTGCTCGTAGGCAGCAAAGGCATCATCCGAGTCCTGCTTCATGCGAGCAGCCTGATCGAGATCGGTCGCGATGCGATCACGACGGGTTTCGATGATACCACCGATGCGTGGCAGAACCACCCGCGACAAGAACAGGTAAAATGCGGCAAATGTCACCGCCAGCCAGAGAATCTGCGATGCAAAATGGCTGGAGTCGAAGGGTGGGAAAACACCTTGCTGATGCGGCACACCGGTCTCAGTGTGCGTCTCGGCGGCGTGGGCGTCAGGCGTCGCGCCCGGTACAGCCGCTTCGGGTGTACCATGCGTATCGGTCTGAGCGACTGTTTCCGTTGTGGATGCGGCGTTTGCCGAAGACACAAACATATATAATCCCCTTGAAGTCGGGCGTTTCCCAAATCAGCAAACATGGTTTGCTGCAGATAAGAAACTGGCCACGCAAAGCGCAGCCAGTATCAAGCGCCGTTCAGATTAAACAGCGAAGAGAAGCAGAAGAGCGATGAGCAGCGAGAAGATGCCCAAAGCTTCGGTAACGGCGAAGCCGAATACCAGACGGCCGAACTGGCCATCAGCTGCTGAAGGGTTGCGCAACGCACCGGAGAGATAGCTGCCGAAAATATTGCCGAGGCCGAGGGCCGTTCCGGCCATACCAAAACAGGCAAGACCTGCACCGATGTACTTTGCTGCTACCGGATCCATATTAAACTCCTTTTAGATCGATTCATCATTGATAGATTGCGTTTGGCGGAACTCCGCCGGTGAAGTCTTTTTTAGTGACCGCCGGGATGGACTGCGTCGTTCAGATACATGCAGGTCAGCACGGTGAAGACGTAGGCCTGAAGGAAAGCCACCAAAAATTCGAGACCGGTCAGCGCCACTGTCATCGCAAGCGGCAGCACGGCTCCGCCTATACCGAGCGCACCGAGAGCGCTCAAGGAAGCGACGAAACCAGCAAACACTTTCAGCGTGATGTGGCCAGCAAGCATGTTGGCGAAAAGACGAACCGAAAGGCTGATCGGACGGGAAAGGAACGAGATGATCTCGATCGGCACCACCAGCAAAAGCAGCGGCGCGGGTACGCCGGACGGAATGAACACGCCGAGAAACTTGAAGCCATGCTTGGCAAAACCATAGGCAAGCACGGTACCGATCACCAGAAGAGCAAGCGCAAAGGTGACGATGATCTGGCTGGTGACTGTGAAGAAATAAGGAAACATGCCAAGCATGTTGGCAACGAGCACGAACATGAACAGCGAGAAAACGAACGGGAAGAACTTCATTCCGGCGTTGCCTGCCGATTCGCGCAAGGTCGAGGCGACGAATTCATAGGCCATTTCCGAAATGGATTGCAGGCGGGTTGGAATGAGACCGCGATTGGAGGAGGTCAGATAGAGAAATGCCGATGCAACGCCAACCGTTGCAACCATGAAGGCAGACGAATTGGTGAAGGATAGATCAATTCCACCCAGATCAATGGGAATCCACTTGGTGATATGGAATTGATGAATCGGATCGTTGGACACTGTAACCTCGTCTCTCTCGCATCATTCCCGCAAGCATCAGCCCGCAAGGCTATTCCGGTTTGTCGCGCTCGGCATCCTTGATGGACTGCAGACCGCGGTTTTCCGCCACACGTCCCGCAGAGCGCAGGATATTCAGCGTTCCAGCACAAAAACCAAGGAGGAGCAGAATGATAAGCCCCCAAGGTGAAGTACCCAAAAATCGGTCAGCTAACCAGCCCAACCCCGCACCAACCAGAACGCCGGCGATAAACTCGCTCGACAGCTTCATGGCCTGTGCGACACCGGAGGCGGTTTCCGTCCCCTTGTCGTCTGAACCGGATTTTCGCGCTGCGCCTCTAGAAGCAAGTTTTGCTCCCAAAGCACGACGACGGCTCTCCAGTTCCTCCGAAGTCAGCATCTTCCCGGCACCCGGCGTGCTACCGACAGAACCTGACTTATCGGGATCCTTACCCGTGGCCAATGGCATGTCCTTTACACGCTGAATGCGAGGCTTCACCCCCGCTTCGAAGTCGCGCGCAACATATTGTTACGGTCCACGCTAGTCAAGGCGCATACCCGAGACTCTCAAGGGTAATTTTCGTGGTGAAATTCAATATGTTAGCCAAATATGACTATATGTCTCACCTCTTGATCGAAGTTTTGCGGCCGAATCCCCGCCAATCGCGCTGATGTAGGGCGTTTGAACGAACCCCGAGAGCCGACAATTTCAGATGTCGCACAGCCTGGTTCAACCCTGCGTTTCTTGCGGGGCGCATTTTTCCAAACGTAAATGAAAAGCGGACAGCGTCATGCGATTTGAGGGCTAAAGCAGGAAGCGCCGAGCCAGCCGGCGCATCGAAGGGATGGCCGCTTCGACCTTTGGGCAAAGGCCCTGCCCTCAAATCTGGAGGTGAGCGATGTGGTTTAAACCGCTGAGCGTCACCCTGACAATGAAAAGAACCCGGACAGGCTGGCAAGTCGTGCTCCGGGTTCAATTCAAATGATCAGGAACGGGGGACGGGCGAAAGCTCGTTCCCCACTCCAGAAGCAATATAGCAGCTTTCCCGTTGTTTCCAAGCGTGCGACGATCAAATCCAGCCGCCGCCGTAGGTGCGATAAAAGATGTGCTGGCCGATCCTGTCGATGCGCTTCATCGTATGCGCCCACATCGCCCGGACGTAGACTGCGTGATAATGCGTGGCTGAGCCAATCTCTGGCAGGAAAATCCGCCCCGATGTGACGGCCATGGCGACTTCCTGCGCAACTTTCCATTGCTTGGGCTCGGTTACATTGAGTTTGCGACCTTCGCAGGCAAAGGAAAACTGGCAACGATTGATCCAGTCATCGTTCTGGTAGACGACCTTGCAAATGGTTTTCGGATAGGCCGGATTGCGCACGCGATTGAGAATGACCTGCGCCACGGCCGCCTGGCCTTTGACGCTTTCACTCCTCGCTTCAAAATAAATGGCGGTTGCCAAGCATTTCTGTTCTTCCTTGGTGAATACGACGGGGGGCAAGGGCGTCGCAAGCCAATCATGGTCGCCGGCGCCGAGCTGCGGAATAAAGCGGCCCGGGAGTTTCGGCTCATTCAAGATTGTGTCGAACGGAGATGTTTTGGAATAATCCGGAGCTGCAGGCGCATAACCGAGTGCCAGGACATCTGGCTGATTGTTGTTGACGAGGTTTGCCAGCATCGGCGGCAAATCCGGTTCAGGCTTGTCAGGGACACGGTTGTGGAACGCGAGCGCGATCTCGAATTCCTTGCCGGCAATCTTCGGTTTGGCAAATGCCATCTCGACCTCAACGCCATGGGTCGGGCGAATCAGCATGCTTTGGCGCTGCAGGATAGAACCGGCGCTGAAGGCCTTGGGCGGCGTTTTTTTAGAGATTGTGACGATGCGTCCCTGTTTTTCAGCACGATTGATACGATCTTCGTCCGGTGTCGCGCCAGGTGCTTTCTGCGAGCCATTGATGACGATCGGGCCAATACCGGGCGCATTGATACCACTCGCGGGAATGCCGGACGTGATCGCTTTTTCGTCAACGAAGGACATGTTGGCCTTCTGGATGGAGCCGGCCGGAGATTTTTCCAGATAGGAAGTCCAGCGGCCTTGCCCGGACTCAGAACCGGACAGCATGCTAGCCATGTCCTGATAGGCAGTGACGGTCGGGGAGAGCAAGTAAATCGCCGCTCCGATGACCAGTGGACCAATGATATTCCGATCTGTCCGGGTCTTCAGCTGGGAACACGCCCGCAACAATCCAGAGAAACGCACGCCGATACCCCACTCACAACCGAACAATTCTGGTCGTAAAAATGAAGCATTAACCTTGATGGAGGGTTAACGAGATCGGGAGAATGGTAGTGAAAATCCTTCCCCTACCGCTTCTTCTTTGCCCGTCCGGCGAAGGGATTGTCCGAGGTGCGGAGCACAAGGCGGATAGGAACACCCTGAATATCGAACGTCTCGCGAATCCCGTTGGCGAGATAGCGTACATAGGATGTCGGGAACGCATCGGGACGCGAGCAGGAAATGACGAAGCCCGGCGGACGCGTCTTGACCTGCGTGATGTACTTGATCTTGAGGCGCCGGCCAGCGACAGCGGGCGGTGGATGATGTGCAAGAACGCCTTCCAGCCAGCGATTTAGACGGCCGGTCGAAATGCGGCGGTTCCAGATTTCGTCCGTCGAGGCAACAGCAGCCATCAGCTTGTCGATGCCCTGATTGCGTTCGCCCGAGATCGGCACCGCGCGGATGCCCCGGATTTGCGGCAACAGACGTTCGGTCTTTTCGCGCAGGTCAGCCAGAACCATCTGGCGGTTTTCGACGAGGTCCCATTTGTTGAACGCGATGACCGGCGCACGGCCTTCGCGGATGATCAGATCGGCGATCTGCAGGTCCTGCTTCTCGAAGGGGATCGTCGCGTCGAGCACGATGATGACGACTTCGGCAAAGCGGATGGCACGGAGTGCGTCGCCGACTGAAAGCTTTTCGAGCTTGCCCTGCACACGCGACTTGCGGCGCAGACCAGCGGTGTCGAAAAGCTTGATCTTGCGACCGTTCCATTCCCAATCGACAGAGATGGAATCTCGGGTGATACCGGCTTCCGGACCGGTGAGCAGCCGGTCTTCGCCAAGCATGGTATTGACGAGAGTGGACTTGCCGGCGTTGGGGCGGCCGACAATCGCGATGCGCAACGGCTTCGATGCATCATAGGCCGGGATATCGTCGGCGTCGGGATCATCGATATCATCGCCGATCAGTTCATCGAGCGAGCGCGGAACCGCAGGGATGGTAACGGCGACGCTATCGTCTGCATCATCCTTTTTGTGCTCGTCAGGAAAGACGCGCTCTTCGCCCATGATCTCGACAATGGCATCGCGTAAGTCCGGAAAGCCCTGGCCATGTTCGGCCGAAATCGGCGTCGGCTCGCCGAGACCGAGCGCGTAGGAATCATACATGCCGGATTCGGCGCCGCGCGCTTCGGCCTTGTTGGCGACCAGAATAACCTTCTTGCCCGAACGCCGCACGAGATCGGCGAAGGTTACGTCGGTCGGCGTGATGCCAGCCTTGGCATCGACAAGGAAGAAGACGAGGTCGGCTTCGCCGATGGCAAGTTCGGTCTGAGCGCGCATACGGCCTTCGAGCGATTCGCTGTCAACCTCCTCGAGCCCTGCCGTATCGATGACATCGAACTTCAGATCGTAAAGCTTGGCGCCATGGACGCGGCGATCGCGGGTGACGCCGGGAAGGTCGTCGACGAGCGCGATCTTGCGGCCGACGAGCCGGTTGAACAACGTGGACTTACCGACATTCGGACGGCCGATTATTGCGACGGTAAAGCTCATGGAATTCCTGTTCTTCAGCCGGCGGCAGCGGCAGGTGTGGCGCCGGTGCTCTTCAAGAGATCAAGCATGGTATCGGCGAACTGGCGCACATTGGCGGGTGCAGCCTGATCATCGGAAATCTGCTGGAACAGCTTGGTCGCATCTGCACCGCGGCCGGCCTTCCAGGCGGCAAGACCAAGCGCTTCGCGGGCGGAGTGGCGCATGGGATTGCTGTCGGATGAAAGCGGCTCGACGCGGGACGCCACGTCATCGTAGGAGCCGGTATCGACGAGGATGAAGGCGGCGCGAAGCTTGGCGAGATCGCGGATAGCCTGCGAGATGGATGTGTCGGCGGAGACCTTGTCGAAAGCAGCAACCGCCCCGGCGAGATCGCCTTTCTGGGCGATGACACCGGCTGCACGCATGCGGGCCAGCACCGGATAGGCGCCGTAGCCATCCTTTTCAAGCTGATCGAGGGTCTTCAACGCTTCGTCGTTCTTGCCGTCGCGGACAAGATTGAGCGCGGCAAGAAACTGATCGCCGGACTGCGAGGCCTGCTTTTCCGTCCAGTACTCGTAGAAGGCAAAGATGCCTGTGCCGACAACAAGCGCCACAACCGCGCCGATCAGGAGCGAGCCATAGCGCTTCCAGAATGCCTTCACCTTGTCGGAGCGCAGTTCTTCATTTACCTCACGGAAAAAGCCGTCGTCAGTCATGGTGCCTCTGGGTAGCCTTGTGCCACCGGATCAATTGATAAAACGCGGTGCAGCTCTCGCCGTCTGCGCATGGAGTTCAGGGGCTTTTAGTCGGAAAAGTTACGCGATGTAAGGGCTAACTTCAAAATAGCCCTCGAATTGAGCTACATCGGCTGAACGCCAATCAAAAGCGCATGCAATTTCCATACGAAGAGGACGTAGAGCACGAGACCAATGACAACGCCGATCACATCGTTGGAGACCGGGCCGGGAACGATATAGGGCGCCGCCAGTCCTGCCCGCTCCTGCCGTTTGATGGCGATGCGATCGACCACAGCCCAGGCCAGGAACGACAGAAACAGGATGAGCGACGCGAGATCGCCATTGGCGAGCAGATGCGCCAGCGCCCAGGTCTTTATGGCGATCAGCATCGGATGTTTCAGGGCGGGTTTCATCCGGCCGGCTTTTGCAATGAAAAGCCCGAGGAAAATGAAGGCGAACAGCATCAGCAGCGCGGTGACGTGCTTCATCCAGACTGGCGGTTCGTAGAGCACCGGAGCGTCGGGCCTTGCCATGCCATAGCCCCACACAAGAAGCACGAAACCGACGAGCGAAATGACCGAGTAAAGGCCTTTCCACGTGTTCTCGCCCCACTGCTCCATCTTGGCGAGACGCCATTCCGGCGCAACGATGCGTACCGAATGAATTCCAAGAAAAACGATGATCCCAAGAATCAGTATCAGCATGACCGCCTCCCTCAATGCTGGCGGGAAGATAGACCCATGCGGCACGGGTTAGAAGGTGTATCGCTTGCGGTGGATCGCCGCGTCCGATCATCGCCACATTTCACCTGTAGCGCCTAGTGGAGCGGATTTGACATTCGCATCCCGCGTGACATCGGTCTCTCAGGCGAATGTCAAATCCAAAGCTCCACTAGCACGTTGAATTTGCTAGTGGTCTTTCGATTCTAACATTTGTCAGTGACTGGTATAGGTGGATGCAAATGTTAGAATCGGACCACTAGTATCCCTCCCCCGGAGCCGCGTATCCCGCATCATGCGTTCGACCTGTACCGTTCTCGCCGCGTCCCTCGCGTTCTCATTATCCGCGCCCGCCCTGGCAACAAGTGGAGTGGAGCTGCGCGGTTCGATTGGCTCCAAGCCGCAATACGTGCTGATCTCGTTCGACAATTCGGGCAGCAACGCGCTTTGGGACCGCAGCCGCGCATTGGCACAACGTTCAAACGCCAAATTCACCTATTTCCTCTCCTGCGTATTTTTGATCGACCGCGCCGACCGCAAGTCCTACCAGGCGCCGAATGAACCGGCGGGACGTTCCAACATCGGCTTTGCCACCTCGAAGGAGGATATTGCCCAGCGCCTCGACAATATCTGGCGGGCTCGCAACGAGGGCAACGAGATCGCCAGCCATGCCTGCGGGCATTTCGACGGCAAGACCTGGTCGAAGGCGGACTGGGAACATGAATTGACGACATACAAACAAGTGCTCAGCGATGCCTGGAGCAAATATGGTGGCGACCCGGAGCCTGCCGGCTGGAAGCACTTCGTCGATACGGAAATACGCGGGTTCCGCGCGCCGTACCTTTCGGAAAGTCCCGCGCTGCTTTCAGCGTTGAAGGATAAGGGCTATGTCTTCGACGGCAGCGGTGTATCACGCGGTCCGGCGCTGCCGCTGCATGCCGGCGGTCTTTATCAATTCGGACTGCCGACTATCGACGAGGGGCCGAAAAACAAGCCGGTCATCGCCATGGACTATAACCTCTTCGTGCGCCATTCAGGGGCAGTGGAGCGCCCCGATCACCTCGACGAATTCGAGAACCGTGCCTATGACGCATTCAAGGGTGCTTTCGAGCGCCAGTATGAGGGAAAGCGCATTCCGTTCCAGATCGGCCTGCACTTCACGCTGATGAATGGCGATGCTTATTGGCGCGCGCTGGAGCGTTTCACCAGCGAGGTTTGCGTCAAGGCGGACGTGCGCTGCACGACTTACAGCGAATATTTGAAGGAGACTGGCGGAACAATGCCAGTCGCCGGCGCGGACCTCTTGAAACCGGCCGCGAGCGGCGGGATCTAGAGCAAGTTTTGCTCTAGCCGCCGCCCACTATGCGATCATCGCGCTTCGGCTTGCGTCTGCAGATAATGCTGGTCAATTTCAGGCAGGGGTTCTTCGTAGATCACGGATTCGAAGGCCTTCAGACGCTTATAGATGGAAATGAGCTCGACTATCGTGGGCCAGGCCGTCACCAGATATTGGAATGAATTGCTAACCTGGCCAAACGCGGTCGAAATCTGTTGCCAAAGGCCCATGGTCAATTTTCCAGCCACGATACTGGGAATAAGAATGACGTCGAGAATTAGCCCATCTGCCTGTCCATAAAAGCTTCTGGCAATGTTGAAATATGCGTAATGGAAGTAAAGCCGGAAGTAGTTTCTCCGCACATTTCGAAAGAGTTCCGTAAGCGTCAGGGGTTCAGCACGGGTTTCGTCATCTTCGCCAAACACCAGCTCCTTGCGATAGGCTGCTTCTACGCGCTGATTTCTAAACTCCAGTCCAGGGAGTTTTATTCCGACAACGGCAAGAAGGAGAGTGCCCAGAAGTGACCAAACAATCGACAGGACGACCAACGAATAAGGGATCTGTCCGATAATAGGCACTTCTGTGATGTGGCCTGAGAGCTGGGCCAGTAATGGCATAAATGCAATCAAATTCATCACAGCCTGAATGAGACTGACACCGAGTGTTTCGACCGTCGTTGAAAAGCGCATCGTGTCTTCCTGAACACGCTGCGATGCACCCTCGATATGCCTTAGCTGACTCCAGTGGGCGACATAAAACTCGTTCATCGCCGTGCGCCAGCGGAAGATATAGTGACTGGTGAAATAGGTGAAAATCACACTCAATCCTATGTACAGGAATGCTATTCCGGCAAACAGCACGTTTTGCCAATAGAACTCCGCCGCTGAAACAGAACCCGGTGTCGTAAGAGCTTGTTGAAAGAGATTGAAATAGGGCCCACGCCATTCGTTGATGGCAAGACTTATCTGAACGGTAAAGTAGGTATTGAAGATAATCAGGGCCGATCCGAGAATGGACCACCTTTGCCACCTATGCGGCGCATACCACATCCAAAATGATGCAAATACAGCAACGAAAGCTGCGAAATAGATATACAGCCATATATACGCCTTGGTTACAAAGACCCCCACGCCGATAACCGGCGGCACATTGGGATCAGCCGGTGGCAGGCCGAAATAAGCGCCCAGCCGTTCGCCGGCAAAAATCCAGAACAGAACAGCAAAGAGCGCCCAGAGCGCCGCCGAAGTGAAGAAGAGCTTTGGCCTGGGGAAAAATGAGACAAACACGGTGAGTTCCTCGAGTGAAAAGTCTTGCAGTGTGGTTGTTACGAGTTGCATGACTTTAACAGCACGAATAGGGCAAAGAAGGAACCGTTGTAATTAAATTGCTGTAATGATTTGGAGATGTTGGCGCCGGACACTGCTGCGCAACAGCTGTGCGTGGTTCGTTGTTCGACAAGCTCACAATGAAGAAGCTCACCATGAGGGACGTTGGTTGGTCGCAGGGATAACCGGCATGGACCCGATAATTGCAACCTGTAACCTCTTGGCTCCCTGCAATCAAACCACCACCCTCATGGTGAGCTTGTCGAACCACGCATATTAGTAATGCAACCCGGAAGATCAGGCACTCAAGGCTTTCTACGCCCAGCGGAAAATGCAAAGAGCGCCGCCACAACGAGACCCGCTGCCGCAGCAAGCGTGGCAATGATGAAGTCGCCGGTGATGTTGGCGACATATCCGCCGATCAGCGGTCCGATGATCTGGCCGATACCGAATGCGGCGGTCATCACCGCCATGACGCGGCGCTGTGAATGCGGCAGAAGCACCCGCCCCGCCTGAAAGCCGAAGGCGGTGATGACGATGAAGGTCAGCCCCAGCAGGAGACCGCCCAGCAAGGGCCCGGCCGGCGATGGCAGGACGACACTTGCTGCGACGCCGACAGCCTGAACAGCACACCCCAGGGCGAGCGCGACAAACGGACCGGCACGCCTCAAGAGCGGTGTCCAGAGCCAGACGGATATGGCGCCCGCAGTGCCTGTCACGAACCAGACCAGCGCTTCCATCCACGGGCTGCCATGGCTTGAGCGAACGATGGCGATGATGAACGTTGCGGTAATAATGTAGCCGAAGCCGAACAGGCCATAGGCAATGTTGATCTTGATGAATTCCGGCGTCCAGACGATGGGCGGCTCCGCTGCAGCCGAACCACTGCGCACCGGGCCTTGTCGTATCAGCGCGACGACGGCGATGAGGCCGAGAGCGGAAAGTACAGCCGCGCCGATCCAGTCTTCCCGCCAGCCATGACCGCTGGCGGAACTTGCGGCAACGAGCAGAGAGGAAATCGCTATACCGGTGCCAACGCCGCCGAAATGCATCGCCTGCAAATCCTGCCGGTTGGCAGCGGCGAGATGACTGAAGACAATCGTTGCGGTGAATACCAGCATGAAGGCGCTGGCAACGCCTGCAAAGAAACGGATGATGGAGAAGAGCATCACTCCGTCGCTGACGCTCATGGCGAAACAAAGCGCGGCGCTCGCGGCGAGCGACACATAGACCAAAGGTCGCTCGATGCCCGACGCCCAGCCGAAACCGGCAATGATGGCGCCGAGCAGATAACCGAAATAATTGGCCGAGGCGATAAGGCCCGCGTCGCCCGGTGTCAGGCCAAGATCGCTCATCATGCCGGGGAGGATCGGCGTGAAGATGAACCGGCCGATACCCATGCCGACCGCCATGGCCACCAGACCGCCGAGAGCGAAACGAACGGGAGATGCAGGCTGGATCATGCGCGGGACATTATCGCCGCGTCATCCGGTGACAAGCCAATAAATTTGATCGTTACGTGATTTTGGGTGATCGGTTGGGGAGCAGATTGTTGTGCGTGGTTCGACAAGCTCACCATGAGGGAAGTGAGTGGGCTGCAACGCTAATCTCCAACGTCGCAGTCGGTGACTCTATCCAACCAAACCACGTCCCTCATGGTGAGCTTGTCGAACCACGCACCATCCTAAGATCATCATCCAATCGTCTGCTTGATCTCCACACCACGGCGCGTGATGCGATACACAGCCGCCGGGGGCAGATTGCAGAAGGCGCGGCCTATGCACACGGCCTCGAGGTCAAGTTCGTTCAAAACAGCTGCCGGCACAGGGCAGCGGAAGCCATAGGTGAATTGGTAGAACGCACCATCGTTGCGCAGATTGCTGAAGGCCCCGTTGAGAATAGCTGCGACCTTGTCAGGCATGCTCAGGAACGGCAGCCCGCTGACGACGGCACCCGCTGGTTCAGCCTTGAACAAATCTTGTCCGCCGAGCTGTGAGGCATCCATCTGCAGGATTCGCATACCCGGGAACCTCGTCTGCAACAATCTTGCAAATTCCGCGCCATATTCGATCAACGTCAGGTTACCCGGGCTCACACCGCGGGCCAGCAAGGCATCCGTAAAAACGCCGGTGCCCGGGCCAAGTTCGAGGACGGGACCGGATGCAGCACCGATTTCGCTGGTGATGAGCCTTGCCAAAGCCGCACTGGAGGGAGCGATCGCGCTGACTCTCGATGGATTGGTGATCAGGGCGCGAATAAAAGTCCATACATCGCTTGTCGTCATGAAACTGTTCCACCGTGTTCACTGCCTGATTCGGCCAGCGGTGCGGCATCAGCGACCCCAATTGCGCAAATATTACGGCTTTTTGCAACTGCGCTTAAATTAGTTTGCAGGTGCGGGCATTACGCCCCGCAAGTCGACCCCATTCATGAAGTTTCTTTGAGACGCTTCTTGCCAAAATTAATTAATTAGGTAAGTTACCTAATAATAAGAATTTGGTGAAGGCGCATCCATGCTCGTGGGAATCGATATCGGCGGAACGAAGACGCAAATGAAGGCGGCCAATGGCCTGGCGGTCTCCGATATATCGATGCCGACTTCTGAGTGGCGAGCGCGGCAGAACGCCGAAGTCGACGCTGCCGCGCTCATTGCAGCCTTGACGAAAATGACCGGGGGCAAACTGCCCGAAGTTCTGGTTGCAGGTTCGCATGGCTGCGATACCGACGAGGAATGCGGGGCTTTTCAACAGCGGCTCGCACAGCTGCTGCCGGCAACGGCGGTATTGGTCCTCAACGATTCAGAGCTGCTTCTTCCAGCGGCAGGCAAGGATGTCGGCATCTCTGTCATCTGTGGCACGGGCTCGATCGCCGTTGCCCGAAGCGATGACAGGCGGATGATCGCCGCCGGGGGCTGGGGATGGTATCTCGGCGACGAAGGCAGCGCTGCCGGCCTGGTACGGGAGGCGGCACGCGCAGTGCGCAGGTCGCTCGATTCGGGCGAACCTCTGGAGCAGCTGGGCCGCAGCCTGCTTCAGGCACTTGGCATCGACAATCCCGTTGAACTCGGACGCGCGCTGGGCGATCAGGGAAGCGCCGCCAGGATTGGCAGTTTCGTACCGCTGGTCTTTGCGGCAGCCGATGCCGGATCGGCGCTCACGCTTGATGTCATAGCGCAGGGCGGCAAGGCGCTCGCGGCACTGGTCTCGCGCCTGATCGATCGCGGCGCACCGGGGAACGATATCGTTACGGGCGGCGGCGTCATCACGCGCCAACCCCGTCTTTTCGAAGCGTTTCACTCGGCACTCGCGACCGTCGCGCCAGACTGGAAATTGACGCTTCTGCGCGAACCGCCAGTGATCGGCGCCATGGCGCTCGCGCGGCAATTGCAGGCGGGAGAGCGCCCGGCCTATCTGCCGCTCCCCCATGTAGCCGGCACTATCTCGAACGAAGGCGACTGGAGGGCGGCATGAGCGAACAAAGGATCATTCCTGCGCGCAACTGGGGCCAATGGGTGATCGCCATCCTCCTCATCGCGATCGTTGGTTTTCTGCTGGCCATGGTCATCATGAGCCGCCACATCACATGGTCGGCGATCCCGCAATACCTCTTCGACGAAACGATTCTCGAAGGCATCAAGCTTACCATCCTTTTCACGGTGCTTTCGATGCTGATCAGTATCGTTGCCGGCGGTGTGCTGGCGATGATGCGCCTCTCGCCGAACGCGATCGTCAGCGGCTTCGCCAGCCTCTACATCTGGTTCTTCCGCGGCACGCCGCTGCTCGTCCAGATCATCTTCTGGTTCAATATCCAGCTCTTCATCCCGAGCATCGATATCGGCTCGATCCATTTCGATACGAACTCGATCATCACCGCCTTTGTCGCCGCCTTGCTGGCCCTCAGCCTCAACGAGGCGGCCTACATGGCGGAAATCATGCGTGGCGGCTTGATGGCGGTCGACAGCGGGCAGCAGGAGGCGGCCAAAGCGCTGGGCTATGCGCCGACCCAAGCGATGCTGCGTATCATCTTTCCGCAGGCGCTGCGGGTTATCATCCCGCCGATCGGCAACCAGACGATTTCGATGTTGAAGACGACCTCACTCGTTTCGGTGGTTGCGGCGCAGGATCTCCTGACCCGCGCCCAGAACATCTACGCCAAGAACTTCCTCATCATCGAGCTGCTGATCGTCGCCAGCATCTGGTACCTCGTGATGACGACGGTCGCTTCGAGCTTGCAATACGTGATCGAACGCCGGCTTGGCCGGTCTACCAGCGACGCACCCATGGCCTGGCGTGCTGCCCTGCGCCTGCTTCGTGCCGAAGGGAGCAACGGATGACCCAGCAACCAGCATTCACCGACGGCAGCGGCGTCATGGTCGAAGCTCTCGATGTTCGCAAGTCATTCGGCGCACACGAGGTTCTCAAAGGGATCAACCTGACGATCCGCAAGGGCGAAGTCGTCTGCCTGCTCGGCCCGTCGGGGAGCGGCAAATCGACGTTCCTGCGCTGCATCAACCATCTTGAACGCATGAGCGGCGGGCGCATCCTCGTTGACGGCCATTTGATTGGCTACAACGAGCGGCATGGCCTGCTCTACGAGATGAGCGGCAAGGAGCTCGCCCGGCAGCGCCAGGACATCGGCATGGTGTTCCAGCGGTTCAATCTCTTCGCGCATCACGACGTGCTCACCAACATCTCGCAGGCACCGATGCTGATCCGCGGCCAATCGCGCGAACAGGCCTTCGCCCGCGCCAGGGAGTTGTTGAAGCTCGTCGATCTCGAGGGGCGGGAGGACGCCTATCCTTATCAGCTTTCCGGCGGTCAGCAGCAGCGGGTCGCCATTGCCCGCGCACTTGCCATGAACCCGAAACTGATGCTGTTCGACGAGCCCACCTCGGCGCTCGATCCGGAACTCGTCGGTGAAGTGCTGGCGGTCATGCGCAAGCTTGCGGCCGATGGCATGACGATGCTCGTCGTCACGCATGAACTTGCCTTCGCACGGGAGGTCGCCGACCGCGTGATCTTCATGGATCAGGGCGTCGTCGTCGAGGAGGGCCCGGCGCAGCAGGTCATCGACTCGCCGCAGCATGAGCGAACCAAAACATTTCTCAGACGAATGCACTGACCGGACCGGCAACCATTTGTCTGAAGGCCGCACGTCTTTCACGTGCATCAAGAAAAGGGGAATGCCATGAATACCAGATTGTTGAAACTGTCTCTTGCCACCCTCGCCGTCCTGATGGCGGGCACGGCTGGCTTCGCCGCCGGCACCGACCAGAAGCTGCACGACATGCTTCCGGAGAAAATCAAGACCGCAGGCGAGATCAAGGTCGGAACCGAACCACAGACGCCGCCCTATGACTTTTATGGCGAGGACAACAAGACCATCATCGGACTGGAGCGCGAGCTGCGCGACGAGATGGGCACGCGCCTTGGCGTCAAGTTCACGGACATGCCGGCGCAGTTCGCCAGCATCATTCCGGGCATACAGGCCGGCCGCTTCGACATCGGCATGTCCGCCTTCGGCGACTTCGCCGAGCGCGAAAAGATCGTCGACATCGTCAACTACATGCTTGAAGGTACCAGCATCATCGTGCTCGAGGGCAACCCGAAGAACATCCACAAGTTGAAGGACGCCTGCGGTCTGAATGCCGGCGCGGTCCAGGGTTCGATTCCGCTCGAACTTCTCGACAAGCAAAAAGGCCTCTGCCCGGCGGACAAGCCGCTCAACGTCATGCAGTTCCCCTCCAACGATCAGATCAAGATCGCGCTGCAGAGCGGGCGCGTCGATCTTTCCATGGATACGACCGGCGTTGCCGCCTACAGCCTGCAGCATCAGCCGGAAGGCAACAAGAAGATCGAACTCGTTCCCGGTGCGCAATATGCCGTCGGGTATCAGGCCGTGCTCGTCGGCAAGGAAAGCAACCAGCTGCGCGACGCCCTCGCCGCCACGCTTCAATCGATGATCGATGACGGCTCCTATGCCAAAATCTTCGACAAATGGGGCCTTGGCGAAAACAAGCTCGACAAGATCACCATCAACGACGCCGCCCGCTTCGCCGACTATCTGAAGCTGGACTAACGCACCCTTCTCTCAAGGCCGGAGGGCATCGCGTCTTCCGGCCCATAAATCTCATCAGCATACGGAATGGAAAATGACCGACAGAGTCCCCTACCGCGAGGCGATCGCCCTGCAGCCCGCCGCTCTCGAAGCCTGCCTGAAGAGCGTTTCCAGAACGCTGGATACGATCGATCTTGTGCCGCTGAAATCGGGAACGACCGTACTCGCAGGCATTGGTGCCAGTCTCTACGCAGCGGTCGTTGCGGCGGCGCAGATGCGCAATCAAGGGATGCGTGCCTTTGCGCTTGCGGCGACGGACCTCTATGACCCATCCATCGATGCGGGCGATGCCTATATCGCATTTTCCGCTTCCGGCCGCAGTATCGAGCCGGCGAAGGCGATGGAACTGCGCCCGGACAAGCCGACCTACGGTATCGCAACGGCAAGCGGAACGCCGCTCTCCAAGGTCGTTCGTCACATGATCCCGACGAATAGCGGCATCGACAGCGGTCCGAACACCACCAGTTATCTTGGCTCGCTGCTGACGGCGGCATTGCTTGCAGACAAGGCGGGGCGCCCTTCCGGTACCGATTGGACAGCGCTGCACTCGGCCGCAAAATCGGTTCTCGAAACGGTCAGACCGCAGGTCGAAAAGGCCGCGAAGATGCTTGGCAACCGCAAGGCCATCGACTGCGTTGGCGCAGGCTGCGCCTATGGTACGGCGGGATATATATCGCTGCTGATCCGCGAGGCGGCCCGTATTTCGGCCCAGGATTGGGACATGCTGAACTTCCTGCATGGCCCGATGGAACCGAACGACAAGGATAGCGGCGTCATCCTTTTTGGCGATGGCCGCGAAGTCCAGCTCGCCAGAGATCTTGCCGGCTTCGCCATTCCGTCGGTGCTGATCACAAGTCGCAGTGACGTGACCGATGCCGACAATCTCGTCGTCATCAACGTGCCCGCGTTCAGCCCCGGTATTGGCGATGCCATCCTGCAGGCCATTCCCGCGCAGCTGATTATCGCCACGCTCTCCGAGGATGCGGGGCTCCCCGTCTGCAACTTCCGTTACCGGCAGACGGATACCAAGCTCGCTGTTTCGTGAAGGAAACTATTGGCGGACAGGTTCCGCCAAAGTCCCCGGAAAAAGGAAGCCAGCGCTGCTGTCTTCCCCGAGCAAACCGGCCATGGCGAAATCAACGCCCAGACGCACCGCGCCAAGCGCCGTCGCCTGGTTTGAAAGTTCGCTGACCCTGATCTCCACCGGCCAGCAAAGCTCCCTCACGACCTTGTCGACACCTTCGAGCAGGATCGCATTCTGTCCGACGCCGCCCCCGAGTACGACGAGCTCGGGATCGAGTATACTGACGCAGGATGCAACCAGATTGCCGATATCGTTGGCGTGGCGTTGGATGCAGGACCGGGCATGACCGGAGGTCTGCGCGCGTGAAAAGAGCTCTGCCGTCGAGAGCGGAGGCTCCCCCTCCGATGCAGGCCAATTCTCCTTGCAACGCTGCAGGAGCTGCACCGAACCCAAGTAGGTTTCAACGTGCTGGAAGCGGGGTTTCTCCGTTTCGGACCAGGGGAAAGGCAAATGCCCGACCTCGCCCGCACCGCCGCGAAACCCGCGAAACAGCTTGCCATCCAGGACAATCCCCACACCGACCTTGACGCCGATCTGCAGATAGATGGCAAAGGAATGGTGTTTGGCCGCGCCCTCGTGATATTCGGCCAGCGCTGCGCAATTAACATTGTTCTCGACCACAATCGGCACGTTGTAAGCGTCCTGCAGCCTCTGCAGCGTCTGCGCAAAATCATCGCGGGCTGGAAGCCGCTCGAGTGTCTGCGAGATTATATTGGGCAAAGCAATTGCGATTACCCGTAGCGGCCCGTGGCTTTTCCCGCATTGCGACAAGAGAGATTCGATCGCGGTTTCGATTGCCTGGAACCGCTGCACGGCATTTTCGCCATCAACGCCAACCGGCTGCTGCAACTCGACAAAATTCTGACCATCAAGCTTCGACGCCATCGCATGGATCTGTGTGGTGCCGCAATCGACGCCAATCGCAAAACCAGCCTCCGCGCCTAACCCGTACGTCACCGCGGTGCGGCCGACGGCGCCCCTTGCGACACCATTCGAAGCCACAAGTCCGTGGGCTTCGAGTTCGCCGACGGCGGCGGACATGGTTGGCTTGGAAAAAGCCAGCGCGGCGCTCAGTTGCGGCCTCGTGACCGGTCCGGAACGCGAGATCATTTTCAGGACTGATCGTGCGCTTTCTGTAAGTGGCTGATGGACGATCGGGGCAGCAATGGTTTTCAAGGGATATCGTTTCAAAAATCTGTCCGGAAATGACTTCGCATGAACTGCCACGCGACATGGATGTTCGGTAAGGCAGTTTACAATATATGTCTTCGATACAGAAGTCCCGCCCGTCGACCAGCGTCGCTTTCGCACGTCACCCTGCTGCTGCGGGTTTCCGCCCATCGGCAATGACACATGCTTCAGGCAGCTTTTCGCCATCGAAGACTGAAATGACGGTTTTTGCCGCAATCATGTTGGTTCGGGCGAGAGCCTCCACCGACGAGCCCGCGGAATGCGGCGTGGCGATCACATTGGGCAGTGCAACAAGTTCGTCCGAAACCGGCTTGAAGGCGAGATCGCCTTCGCTGACATAGACATCCAGCCCTGCCCCGGCGATCCGGCCAGTCTTCAACGCAGCCAGAAGGTCCCGGTCATCGACAAGCCCGCCACGCGCGGTATTCACCAGAATGGCGGTAGGCTTCATGAGCGCAAGCGCGGCACTATCGATGAGGAACCGCGTTTCCGGGGACAAGGGAGCGTGCACACTGACGACATCGCTCTGCCGGAGCAGCGTCTGCATATCGACATACGTGATGCCGTTGGCCTCGCCATATTCCCGGTCAGGACGCGGATGGCAGACAAGAATGCGCGCTTCAAAACCCTTCAGGCGTTGCACCAGGCTCTTGCCTATACGGCCAAGGCCGATGATGCCGACGATTTTCCCAGAAAGGTCGGAACTTGTCAGAATGGACCAGTTGCCCGCCAGCATGCGGTTTTGCGATTCGCGCAGGCGCCGGGCGACGGCAAGCATCAAGCCGATGGTGTGGTCGGCGACCGAAGCGTCGTTTCCGCCCGCGCCGATGGTGAGGACACGGCCTAGATCCCTGACGGCATTGACATCGACCCGGTCATAACCGACTCCGCGCCGTGCCAAAACCTGCAGATCCGGCAGAGCAGTCAGCAGTTCACGTGTGACATAGGCCTGACCGACGATCCAGCCGGATGCGCCTTGAAGCAGGCTGGCCAATTGCGGCGTTGCCAAGCTGCCATCGCCCTCACCCTTTTGCCATTGGACGATATCAACCTCGCACCCATGCTGTTTAAGGTAGGCGTGCGCCTCTTCATCGAAGAAAGGCGAGGTAACAACAACGCGTCTATGCGAACTCTTCATGATCTCATATCGATTGACGGGATTGGATCCCTGCTGGTCAGCAGAGCTTCGACATTATCGCCACTCCCGTTGTTTTCAAAGCAAAAATCGGCACGAAAAAAGATTTCGTGTTTCCGCCATCTCTTGCCGTCGATCGGCCGATTCTGGTCCCGATTGACTGTCCGCTGGAAACAGGCAGTTGACGCGAGCCCGAAATGAGTTTTTTAATGGCCGTGTCGCTGGATTAATCAACGGCATACCGGCGATTGAGAGCCCATGTGCTCCAGCCAGTTGGGAGCACAGACATGCCCCAGAGACCCAATTTCAAGCTTTCATGCCCTGATTGCGGAGAAATCTACCTCCACATACCCCATGGTATAACGAACTCGACGGTCATCCACTGCAGCATGTGCGGCAGCACCCTTGGAACCTGGCTGCAGACAGCAGCGTCTTTTATCGCCGATGGCGGCCAAAATGACGGGTTCGGAATGCGTGACACACCAATCATGGGGGAAGCGGCAAGAGATGCGCCACAATGACTGGTCATATCATGTCTATGGCCCCGTGTTCCTTATCGGCGTTGCTCTTGCGGTAGGTTTCGGCTGGTTGTTCCATTGACAGGAGCTCACGCCTGCGTGCTGTCAATGAATCCACCGGGCCTTGCGTCATGCGGAATTGACCAGCCGAAATAGACTTCCGCATCGGTGATTTGGCCATCGCGCACCACCAGGATCTCCGTGTTGCGAAACCGATGGCCATCGGTGTTGCGTCCTTCATAAGTAACAAAGACCTTGTCGGCGTAGGGCAAGAGATGAATGAACTCGAAACTCTCCACCGTCTCGCTATTCGGCCAGCAACGCGCGAAATAGGTGGCGCGGTCGATCCGATTATCGAGTGGGCTGGTGAAGCGAAAGTCCTCGGCAATCAGCGCCTCTATCGCCGCGCGATCCTTTGCGACATAGGCCTCATAGCTGGCGCGGGCAATCTCGGTTATATCCTTCGTCATCGATCATTCCCTCATAAGCGAAGCGATCGTTTCGTCTCGCCGACAGTCGGTCAACAATCGTACCTGGACTAATTCGCCGGGGCCGGGTTTTTCGTTTGAGTATCTCCCCCCGAGCCCGTTTGAGGCGTGGGGTTGGGGTCGGCCGGAGTGTTCGTGACAGGCTGGTCTGTCGACGGTGCTGGCGGGGGTGCGCTCTGCACTGCGCTGCCGCTATCTCCAACTCCTGCCGCGTTGTCGACGCGCTCGCCATAGAGCTCGGCCGCGCCCCATGCGACAAGCGCGAGGAGTAATGCTACGATCAGCACGTTTAGTACTGGTCGTCCGAGTGGCCCCTGGCGCGCTTCGTTCGTTGTTTCACGGACCGGAGATTTTGAAGGTTTGTTGTCCATTACGCCATCCTTTCACTACAAAAGATGAACCGATCAACAACAATATGGTTCCCCGAAATTCTGCGAACGCCGGCGCCCTTCATCAGAACGCTGGCTGCAGATGTGTTGTTAGTTGGGTACGCAGAATCCGCGTGGCGTTAAGTGAAATCCGCGTGGACATGCCCGGTATACCGGACGATTGCGAACACAATTTCCGTAGCGGTTGACATGCCAACCGGGGCCGCACCGCGCAACTCTTCGGTTGGGAACACAGCGTCCCCACCGGTTCACGTGCCATCCGCGACCACAACGCCAACCCACCTGCTCGACCGGAGTTGATACTTCCGGTGACCCGCTCGCAACCGTGATCGGAGACGCCATGGCTGGCGTACCGAACGAGAACAATCCACCGATAAGAACGAGCGCAGAAAGTCCTGATTTAAGTGACATGCGGGATACCTCCTTTTCAACATGCCCCGTACCTTGAAAAATAAGTCGCCAACATGAATGGGAAATGAACAGAAGCCTGGGATCGCGCTTTGTTGAAGCCATGAACCCGACGGACAGCCCCGAGGGCCGCTTCAATGATAAGCCAGAGTATTAAGATGCGCTGGAACACGAGAAGGTAGACTATACGGTTTTCAGCAATGGGCCGTGCAGTGAAAGTGCCACTCGAGAAATGATAATGAACAACAACAGATCCTGGCTGCTTGAAATCATTGCGTTTGCAATCATCCTTATTGTGCTTCTCTCGGCGAGTTTTTTCTTTCTACCCTCGTAGTGCGGTTGCGGCACGTCAAACCGGCGATCAACCGCACGGGACGCACACTTCTCCCATCCGATGTGGAACGAAAATCACTGAACATTGTTTTTGCAGATATCGGCCAATGGAGGTGCACTCAAATGGCAGACGACAAATCAAAACAGGATAATCGGGATCGCTCGAAAGTCTCGTCCAGTGAAGAATATGAGGTCCAGTACCTTATGACGAAATATGATCTGAGCAGAAACCGGGCCCTCGAACTGATCATCAAACACAATCGCAGCCGTAAGGAAATCGAGAGAGAGTTGGAGGCCGTGGACATCTAGGGCAGGAACCTGAGGCAGAGGTGGAGCGTTTTGCGGTGATACAACATCGTAGGAGGACGTGATGAACGCTCATGCCATGCCAACAAAGGACGAAATCGTGGCCCTCGAGAAATCCTATTGGGACGCGATCAAGGCGAAAGACGGCCGCCGCACATCAGAACTCTCGGGAAAGACTGCTCTCGTCACCGGCACGCAAGGCGTTATGCGTATCGAGAAAGAGAAAATGGGAAAGATGACCGAGGAAGGAAAATGGATCCTCGAATCCTATGTCCTCGAAGACGTCGAAGTATCCACGCCTTCCCCCGACATTGCGCTCATTGCATACACGGTTAGGCAAAGTGTTACGATGGACGGCAAGTCGCAAGATATGAGAGCAGCCGATAGTTCTGTCTGGATACGCGGGTCAAATGGATGGGAGTGTCACGCCCATAGCGAGACACTTTTAAATTGATGCGGCGCCAGTCGAGCCTCGTGCGATAATATTGACGCACGAGGCTCGACTGGCCGCGCTTCGAACACCATATTGAACGGCGTTTCCGTCGCGCGACGAAACAGGGAGAATCCGGCATCCAGGGCGACTTTGCGCAGCCGCCGCACCGTCCGGGATCGATCTGATGCCAGGCGCTACAGCCAGCGCCGCACACGCGCGCGGTAGTGACGATAACCGTCGCCGAACTTGCGCTCGAGATAGGCTTCTTCTCGAGCCACCACGCCGTAGCGAATTACGAGAGCGAAGAGCACGAGTGCCCCGAGCAGCCAAAGGCTGTCAAAGGCAATGGCGAGACCGGCGAGCCCAAGAAACATGCCGAGATAGATGGGATTGCGCGTGAAGGCGTAGGGTCCGGTCTGGACGATCGTTGTGGTCGGCATGTTGGTGGGCACGTTCGAGCCGGCCCTGGTGATCGTATCGAGCGCCCAGACGACCAGCGCCAGCGCGAGAACGAACACCATACTGCCGACCCAACTCGCGGGCACCGAGGCTGGTATGAACGGCAGAGACACGGCCCATTGCAGGACGAGCCCAGCGAGCACTGCGAGCGCCCAGGCGATCGGCGGCCGAATGATGACATTGGCGGTGTCTGTCGGGTCACTCATTGCGGGACTCCTTTTCGCTGGAGCCGAGTTGAAAACTGCTTGCTGGCATCCTCGAACACGTGGGGGATCGATGCTGCACACGGCCTTTTCAGCAAGCTCCAGATTGCGCTCCGCGCCCGTTATGTCAAGCAGGCGGTGACTTCACATCAGGCTCATCGTGCCGCGTTCGATCAACAAACATCGGACAGGAAAGGCGACATTCGGGGCGACCCCGGTCGTCAGATGAAAAGGGTTGCGCTGCCCCAGACGATCAGGGCGATGCCGGCCGCGCGACCAACCCACTGGCCGGCAGGAAACACCTTTTCAACCAGCACCAGAATGGCGAGCGCGGCAATCCACACCAAATTCATCACACCACCCACGAACAACAACGCCATCAGCATCCAGCAACATCCGACACAAAAGGCCCCGTGCAGTGCGCCCAAACGCAGCGCGCCAAGGGTGTGGGGACGCCAGTGGCTGGAAAGGAATGCCGTCGGCGCCCGGCAATGCGACAGGCAGGCGTTCTTGAGCGGCGAGAACTGATACAGGCCCGCGGCGATAAGGACGATGCCCGAAAGCCAGCGGCTCTGCGAACTCATCGTCGTTGAGACGAATGCCTCGCGTTCGAGCAGCCAATGCAGGCCAGCTGCCACAACGGAGAATCCCAGCCAGACCAGGAGGTAGCCCGCCACAAATACGCCGGTGGGCGCCAGCTTGTCCTGGATCTGACCCTGTGTGAGCGCATGGCGGTGCACGCGCGCATAGAGCAGGACAGTCGGCGCGGCGCTCGGCGACATCATGGCGACCATCATGATCCACCACATGGCGATCATCAGCGTCCAGATTGGCAGCCCCCAGATCCGAGGTTCCGCCTCCATGGCCATCCCGCTCATATCCATGCCGGGCATATCAGAGGTCATGTCGCCAGTTTGCAGGTGTGGGAATAGCGCGAGCCTCGACATCTCCCACGCATTCATGTCGAGCCCTGCACCCGCGACTATATAAAGCCAGGCCAGCAGGCACAGCACCACCAGACCGGCGATCGTGATGAGCCGGTCGCGTCTGAGCAGGCGTTCGAGTGGCGACGCGCTGTCCATGCGGCGCGTCAGGCTCGCACGACCCCGTGATTGTTGAGATGCAGCCGCGCGAACTGGCCGTAGCTGTCCTTCATGGTCACCTGTACCGGCCCGGTGGTGCTGCTCGAAGCACTGCCGATCTCGGCGACCGCATATTCGAAACCGTTCGGCAACACGATCTGAGCACGCGAGTCCGCACCGGTCACCTTGTTGCGGATCGGTTCGCCTGCCGTTTCGATATAATCCTTGACGAAGATGCGGCCCCTGCGGCCGTCGATATCGAGTTCGAGGTCGATCTTCGTGAAAACCGGGTCATTCATTTTTGTCACGGTTGAGGCGTAGACGGCGAACATCGTCGCGAACGGGTCGGTGTCCTGGCCGGTCATGATGCGGAGCAGCGCTTCCCGCTGCCGGTCAGTTGCGTTCTCGTCGACGAAAGCGATGGCTTCGCCGTTGCCCTGATGGATTGCGCCTGGCCATTTGAAGATTGCAGCAAGCCGGAGGCCGTCGAGAACGGTCTCGCCGTGATGACCCTCATCGATCTGGATACCCGCAACGGCATGGCAATGGCCCTTGTCGGGCAGCGCATTGAATTGACAATTACAGCCATACTCGCAGGTGCAATTAACGAGTTCGCGTCCCTTGATCTCCCAAGAAGTCATGCTGTCCTCCCTGATCTCGAAGTATTAAACCGCCATCATACACCTGTGCCAGCAGCGCCGCCATCCCGCCGCGCCATGGAGGACGGCAGCCCAACACGCTTTCTCGCCGATCCAGGCGCCGCCTGCCGCCCAACGCGCATTTGGAGAGAAACAGGAGCTTGACCACCACCCCAGACCGGAACATACATAAAGGCGGGTCAATTCTCGGCGGAAATGCCGGGGCAGTTCTCGGTGGAAATCAACAGACATGGTATCCGAAGCGAGCGCGACTCGCCGCCCAAACACCACTGGTCTGCGCCGATTCCTGGATCTCCAGCAGCAGCGCGATTGGATGCACGGCAAGACGATCCTGCGCGACGCCGACGAGCGCTCGGAGTCCCTGGAACTGCGTCTCAGATACGTTGCGCGGTTTGAGAAACTGCTAAACCGGCCGCAGGCGCAAGAGGTCCTGGAGATTCTCCGGCGCTACAGCCGCGACTGCATCCCGATCCCGCGCCAGACCGAGCGGTATTACTGGTCGGTTTCCTGTCTGCCGTCGACTCCGGGCAAGGCGCTCGTTCGCGTCAATGCGAGCTGGATGGAGCTCTTCTCGCTCTATGCCCACGACGGGGACATCCGCGCGCTATTCCTGGTGCACCTTTCCGATTTCACCACCGACCATTCACTCGATCAGGGCCGGGTGGACGAAGCGTTTCTTGAGCGCTGCGTCATGACGCCGGAAGACGTCGGCTATTTCTTCCCCCGCGGCGAGGATATTTTCGGCATCAAGGTCCGCGGCTGCTCCTCGATCGGCAAATTCCTCGCGGCGCCCCGTGCTTTGCGGGCCATCCGGGCGTTCAACCTGACGCACATGAACCGGGGCCGGAACGCCTATCAGGCGAGCCACTGCTACAGCCTGGCGGATCACATGCTGAGTGGTCCTATGCGCTGAACGGCGTCAGTCGCGCGATATGGACAGCCCCGCGAGAAGCGGAGCGTACGCGGCGAGCCTGCGGGATACGAACTCCGTGAAGAGCCGCACGCGCTTCGTCTTGCGCGTCTCCCCCTGCGTGAGAAGCCAGAGCGTTCCGTACATGTGCAGGTCGGTGCCCGGCACCCTCACCAGCAGGGGGTCGGCATCTCCGACGAAGCACGGCAGTGTCGTAATCCCCAGCCCTTGCCGTACAGCAACGATCTGCGCCGCGGCCTCCGTGGTCCTGAATGGAACCCCCGTGGTGCGAACCTCACCCTCACTGGCCCAATCCGGAATTCCATGAATGCTTATGACGATCCACCGGATGGGATCAGGCGCGCCCGCACGCCATGCGGCTAGTCGATCGCAGGACATGTAGACGCCGCCGAACAGCTCCGGTCCCTTCAGGCCGTGAAGATTGAGCGGCAGGGTTTTGCGGTCGTAGACGACGCGGATCGCCACGTCGGCCTCTCGGTTGGTCAGATTTGCCAGATCGCCGGACGACAAGATTTCCATCTCGATGTCCGGATGCAGACGCGCGAAATCGGCGAAGTCCGGCATGAGCAGGTGTGTCGCGAGGGGCGGAGCCAACGTCACCCGCAGAAGCCCGCGTACGCTCTGGTCGCGCCCGAAGACGCGCGTCTCCAGCTGGTGCGACGACGCTTCCATCTGGTTCGCGAGCTCGAGGACCTCCTCGCCCGCAGCCGTCAGGCGGTAGCCCGAAGGCAGCTTTTCGAACATCTGCGCCCCGAGGTGTTCCTCGAGCTGTGCGATGCGTCGCAGCACGGTCGAGTGATACACCCCGAGGCCCTCGCCGGCAGCCCGCACTGAGCCTCCGCGCGCCACGGCAAGAAAGTAGCGAATGTCGTCCCAGTCGATCATGGTGCAATCCCGCACCGCGCGGTGCGCCTTTCAAAGCCCGTAGCTAACGAATGGTACAGCAGTAGGGGCCGCCATCATAGCTTATGTCGACGAGCGCGGCCCAATTTCCGAACGGCGGACGCCGATCGTCGCGGCTGGTGTCAATCGTCCAGCCGGATCGATTTTGCACCACCGATGTGCGCGTTTCCGCACTCAACAACTGACGCCGGCGGACCCATTTCGAGGTTCTCGGAGGCAGACGCTGTCCGATACGACGAAAGGAAAAGTCATGGGAAAGCTAGAAGGTAAGGTTGCAGTCATCACGGGCGGATCGAGCGGCATGGCGCTGGCGAGCGCCAAGCGGTTCGTTGAAGAAGGCGCCTATGTTTTCATCACGGGCCGTCGGCAGGAAGCGCTCGATGAGGCCGTCAAGCTGATCGGCCGGAACGTGACCGGCGTGCGCGGCGACGCGGCCAATCTCGACGACCTCGACCGCCTGTTCGATACAGTCAAGCGGGAAAAGGGCAAGATCGACGTCCTGTACGCGAGCGCCGGCATGGGCGAAGCCCTCCCACTGGGCGAGATTACCGAGCAGCACTTCGATGCGGCCTTCAACCTGAATGCGCGCGGCACGCTGTTTACGGTTCAGAAGGCGTTGCCGCTGTTCAACGATGGCGGATCGATCTTCATGACCGGGTCAGTTGCTTCGATCAAAGGTTTTCCTGGTTACAGTGTTTATGCGGCGAGCAAGGCGACGTTGCACGCATTCGCACGCGGTTGGCTCAATGAGCTGAAGGGCAGGAATATCCGGGTGAACGTGCTGCACCCGGGGCCGATCGCCACACCGATGCAGGACCAAGTCCTCACCGAGGAGGCGAAGCAGATGTTCGAATCCCTGATCCCGCGGGGAAAAATGGGTCGTCCTGAGGAAATTGCAGCGGCCGCGCTGTTTCTTGCTTCAGACGATTCGAGCTTCGTGAATGGGGTGGAATTGTCTGTCGACGGCGGCTTCTCGGCCATCTGAAATCGTGCCGGATCGCCGGAAGTAGCTGACCGTCCGGCCGCGCGGAAGTCGTTCACGGCAGGACGTCTACCCAAAGGTTGCCACACGGATAACCCAGCGCCGTTGAGGGCCGGGGAATCAATATCAACACGTATCGGAGAAGTATTATGAGCTATGCGATTGTAGGATTCGGTAAGATTGGCCAGGCCCTCGCCCACGCCTTCGCCCGTAGAAACATCGACGTGACCGTCGCGAGCCGCCGGCCGCCCGAGGCGTTGGCGCCGCAGGCCCGAGCCATTGGACCCACGGTCGTCGCCAAGTCGCTGCGGGATGCACTCGAGGCCGACACAATCATCTTGGCGGTCCCGTTCGGGGAGCATCGCGAGGTTGCGAAGGCCCTGCCGAGCTGGGAAGGCAAGACAATCATCGACGCGACGAACGCATTTCCAGTCCCTGAAGAGCTGGATGGCCTCCCGGCCTCCGCCTTCGTGGCGAAGGCATTCACCGGCGCCAAGCTCGTGAAAGGTTTCAATCACCTGGTTGCGGCCACCCTGGCTGCCGATCCGATCGTCGAGGGCGGGCACCGGGTCGTCTTTCTGTCGAGCGACGACGAGGACGCGATCGCTCCCGTGGCGGCCTTGGCCAAACAACTCGGGTTCGCACCCGTCAAGCTGGGAAAGCTCAACGAGGGTGGCGCGCTGGTGCACGCACGCGGCCGCACCTGGGGCCAGCTCATCTTCCAGGATTTGTTCAAGAAGGAGCAGTAGTCGATCTACGACGTGTGATCGACGCCGAGAACTGGTCGCGCGCGCTAACTTCTCGAGCAGCGCGAGACCGAATATTTGAAGGCCACAAAGTCGCGAAGGTTGGGGTGGGCCTGACGGCGTATGGATGGCTTAGGATTCGCTCGAGTGTCCTCTGCTATCCGATACTACTCCACGGTACTCCGCTTCACTCCCACTCGATCGTACCGGGTGGCTTGGACGTGACGTCGTAGACAACGCGGTTAATGCCCTTGACTTCATTGATGATACGCGTTGCCGCCTGACCAAGGAAACTCATGTCATAGTGGTAGAAATCCGCCGTCATGCCATCGACCGAGGTCACTGCACGCAGGGCGCAGACGAACTCATAGGTGCGGCCGTCGCCCATGACGCCTACGGTCTGCACCGGGAGGAGCACGGCGAAAGCCTGCCAGATGACATCGTACAGACCGGCCTTGCGGATCTCGTCGAGATAAACCGCGTCGGCCTCGCGCAGGATTTCCAGCTTCTCACGCGTGATGCCGCCCGGGCAGCGTATCGCGAGACCCGGTCCCGGGAAGGGATGACGGCCGATGAAATGGTCCGGCAAGCCAAGCTCCTTGCCGAGCACTCGCACTTCATCCTTGAACAGTTCGCGTAAGGGCTCGACCAGCTTCATGTTCATGCGTTCGGGAAGACCGCCGACATTGTGGTGCGACTTGATGGTCACCGAAGGACCGCCGGTGAAGGAGACACTTTCGATGACGTCGGGGTAGAGCGTGCCCTGTGCGAGGAAATCAGCACCGCCAAGCTTTTTGGCTTCTTCTTCAAAGACTTCGATGAAAAGCCTGCCAATGGTCTTGCGCTTCTTCTCGGGATCGGATTCGCCTTCGAGCGCATCGATGAAGCGATCCTGCGCGTTCACGAGGATCAATGGCAGATTGTAGTGCTCGCGGAACATCTGGACGACGTCCGCGGCTTCGTTCTTACGCATCAAGCCGTGATCGACGAGGATGCAGGTCAGCTGGTCGCCAACTGCTTCATGAATCAGCAAGGCCGCAACAGAAGAGTCGACACCGCCAGACAAAGCACAGATAACCTTCTTGTCGCCGACCTGCTTGCGGATGAGATCGACCGCCTTTTCACGGTAGGCCGACATCGACCAGTCGCCTTTGATTCCGGCGATGCGATGGACGAAGTTTTCAAGAAGCTTCGCCCCATCCGGCGTGTGCACCACTTCCGGGTGGAACTGTACGGCGTAGTATTTTTTGGCCTCGTTGGCGATCGCCGCAAAGGGCGCGCCCGTGGAAGTGCCGACGACCTTGAAGCCATCGGGTATCTCCATAACCTTGTCGCCATGGCTCATCCACACCTGATGGCGTGTGCCCTTGGCCCAGACGCCATCGAACAGCGCGCATTCTTCCTGGATGTCGAGAAAGGCGCGGCCGAATTCGCGGTGATGCCCGGCTTCTACCTTACCGCCGAGTTGGGCGCACATGGTCTGTTCGCCGTAGCATATACCAAGAACCGGGATATTGGCGTCGAAGACTTTCTGCGGCGCGCGCGGACTGCCGATATCGACAGTGGAGTGCGGACTGCCCGAAAGGATGACTGCTTTCGGATTGATGCGATGGAAGGCTTCGCCTGCAGACTGGAAGGGAACGATCTCGGAATAGACGCCGGCTTCACGCACGCGCCGTGCAATCAGCTGTGTCACCTGACTGCCGAAATCGACGATGAGGACTGTATCTGGATGAGTGGGTGTGTTCATGGCGGGCCTTTAAAGCAAATGTCGAGTCGGTGCAATGGGTTACTGGCACCTACGACAAAAGTGATTCCGATCGTTCACAGGATGGGTGAAGCGGTTGCAATTCTGATTCAAGAAATGGTGGCGGAGATGGCTAACGGATCGAACGTTCGAGCGTTGTGACCACCCATTTGTTTAAACTGACACCGGCTCGCCGCGCGGCGCTGGAGATCGCCTTGTGGAGGATCGGTTCGGCTCGCACGACGAATTGACCGGAAAATGGCTTATCCGGCTCTTCGCCGCGTTCGGCACAAAATGCCAGATAGTCTTCAATCGAATCGGCAAAAGCTTGCTTGAGCTCCATGGCCGATGAGCCCTGAAAGGTGATCACATCCCGCAGATTGATCACTTCGCCATGGAAAATATCGGCTTCTTCATCAAACTCTATGACGGCTTCATAACCCTTGTAATGCATCATCGTCATGGTCGTATCTTCCATTCAAGCTGACTCGCACTCGTGATCCTGCCCTTCACTTACATCTGCCCGACACGCGACCAAGAGTGATTCAATGTCGCGCCACGCAATGCTAGATCGAACAGGCTTGGCAAAAATAGCCACAAGTGTAGCCCGATGGTTCTTGTTCAAATTCATATAGTAGTATCACTTTTCAGTATCAACAAAAATATAGAAAAAATCTTAGATAATAATCGTTCCAGCCTCAATCGCCCCTGCCATCGCTTCGACCGCAACCGCCAGCTTTTCGTCGATGACGTGCAGATATTCCTTCCAGTCATCCACATGACGAAGGTCCGCCGAGCCGTCGGAAATGCCGCGCAAGCCGATGAGCGGCAGCTCAAAGCGCTGGCATGCGCGCAGCACAGCGAAGGTTTCCATCTCCACCATATCCGCATCGATCTGATCATAGGCGCTGCCGGAGACGATGTTGGCGCCTGTCGATAGCGAAGCCTCTTTCACGCCGGGTATGCGATAGCCAAGCGGGACCACAATCGGCAAATTCAAAAAGGGCGTTGCGCCCTTTTTGAACCCAAGCGCGGAAGCATCCATGTCGCGGTACGAAACGCTGGTGACCTGGTACACTTTCGTCTGCTCGAGTGTGCGCGAACCAGCAGAACCTAGCGACACGACGAGGTCCGGCAGCGCACCATTTGACGCAAGGCTGGCCAGCGTTGCCGACACGCTTACCGCTGCCTCCACCGGACCCACGCCGGTGATCAGTGGTGTGAATAGCCGCTGCAGATGCGGCCCGTATTCCGCATCGACGGCCATGACAAAGAGGACACGTTTACCGCCGATCATTGTTACATCCTCGAACACATCAGCCTGCATTGAGCCTCCAAAGCGACCCGTTGAGAAGCGCCGCGAAGGCCACCCACAACATGTAAGGCACGAACAGAAGCGCCGATACCGGCTCAGAACTCCACGTCACCTTTATGAAGCCGATGATGGTTATGAGTAGAAGGACGATGACGATGAGCGCAAGACCCATCTGCTGGAAGCCGAAAAATGCCGGCGACCAGAGAAAATTCAGCGCCAGTTGCGCCCACCAGAACTCCTGGGGCACGCTCAATCCACGATCCCACACCCGCCATCCCGCGATGGCTATGAGGATGTAGAGGATTGTCCATACCGGAGCAAAAATCCAGTTCGGCGGATTGAAGGAGGGTTTGACGAGACCGGCGTACCATTCGCCGGGAAGAGTGATGTAGCCAATGGCGAGACCGCCGCCGATAACCAATACGAGAAACAACAGAAGCGCTTGGGAACGGGACATGCATTTCCTCTCTTCAACGAAGGTCGCAGCCCGTTTGTAGCTTTATTTTTCCCGCCTGAGAACTGAAATGAAAAATCCATCAGTCGACGTGGACAAAGGGGAAAGGATGGTTGTCCCGTCTTTAAACAGCGGCTTCAATCCCGACTCTTTGGAGACCGCCTCCTGCCATAAAGGCTGCGTATCGACGGCACTGTATTCGCTGTTGGCATCAAGAAACGCTGCGACCTGGTCGCCGTTTTCTGGCGCGAACAGCGAACAGGTTATGTAGACGAGCCGGCCGCCCGGTTTCACGTAAGCCTTCGCCGCGTCCAAAACCTCGCGTTGCTCCACCTCGCGGCGTTCGAGTTGCTGGTCGCTGAGGCGCCACTTGGCGTCTGGCCTGCGCCGCCATGTGCCTGAACCCGTGCAAGGTGCATCGACCAGAACCATGTCCATCTGGCCTTCGAGCGGGGCAAGATCGCCGATATTGGCATGAGCCTGCGCATTGCGCACCCCTGCCCGCTTCAACCGGTCGAAAATGGGTGCAAGGCGAGCGCGCTCGGCATCATAGGCATGGATCTGACCCTTGTTGCCCATCTCTGCCGCAAGCGCCAAGGTCTTGCCCCCCGCCCCGGCGCAGTAATCAAGCACCTGTTCGCCAGCTTTGGCGCTCGAGAGTTTCGCCGCGAGCTGCGAGCCCAGATCCTGCACTTCGAACAGGCCGCGCTGGAAGGCGGGTTCGGCCTGCACGTTCGGGTGGCGGCCCATGGCGCGCAAGGGCGGGACGCGCACGGCAGTTTCCAGCAATGGTGCAGGATTGGCACCGGCTCGCGCGAGTTCCTTCAAAACCTTGTCGCGATCGGCTTTGAGCGTATTGACCCGCAGGTCGACCGGCGGGCGGTCGCTGAGGGCTGCCGCTTCCTCGACCCATTTGTCGCCAAAGATTGCCTGGAAATGCGGAATGCACCATTCCGGAACGTCGGCGCGAATATGATCCGGCGCGGAATTGAGATCGCGGTCTGCCCAGACCGCCAGGCGTTCCGCTTCCAGCGGTTCTGGCGCGAATTTATCGCCTTCGAGAGCGACATTGATATCCTCAATGTCGAGTTCCGCATCGGAAAGCAGAACACCAAAGGCTATATGACGCGCCGCATCGCTATCCATGCGCCAGGCAAGCGACAGTTTCCGCCTGAGGGCATCATAGACGATATTGCCGATGACCGCGCGATCGCCCGCACCGGCAAAGCGATGCGATAATCCCCAATCCTTCAAAGCGTCGGAAGCCGGCCGCTTGCGATTTTCAATATCGTCCAGAACTTCGATTGCCGCCTGCAGGCGTCCACCAAGTCGCATATGCATTCCTTTTTCTTATCAAGAGTGTCGCATACATGGACCCGGCAAGAAAAGAAAGCCGGAGCATGGAGCCCCGGCTTTCTGATCGTTGGGAATAGCGCTAACGGTGCCGCTTCTTACCCTCCCCCTTATGGGGAGGGAGGCTGCGTTAGCAGCAGGGAGGGGATTGGTCGGAAAAAGAAAGACCCCTCCCCGTCGCTTTGCTCCGTCCCTCCCCACAAGGGGGAGGGTAAGGAACGTTGAGTATTCACTCGGCAGCGACGCCTTTTTCTTCCTGCGAAATGGTGCTGGCCTCATAGCCGTGCGCTTCCTTCAAGGCAGCGCGAACACCGGCCTCGTATTCAGGATGGACACGCTGGAAATGCACCAGCTGGCGCTCGATGATTGCCCCCGGCACGCCATCCATCGCCGCAGCGATGTTGGAGAACAGGCGCGAGCGCTGACCGGCATCGAACAGGTTGAACAAGGCCGTCACCTGGCCGTAGTCGTCATTGCCGATACGGTGATTGTAGCGGTCCGCATCACCCGAAAGCTTCAGCGGCGGCTCTTTTGCCGAAGGCTGTTCGACAGCGCCGGAGAAGCTGTTCGGCTCGTAATAGGCGTCGACATTGCCGGACTTCTGGCCGAAGAAATTCATCTGGCCATCCTTGTGGTAGTTGTGGACCGGGCATTTCGGCTGGTTGACAGGGAGTGCTTCATAGTGCGTGCCGAGGCGATAGCGATGAGCGTCCGCATAGGAGAAGACGCGGGCCTGCAACATCTTGTCCGGCGAATGACCGATGCCGGGCACGACATTGGAGGGCGAGAACGCGGCCTGCTCGATCTCGGCGAAGTAGTTGTCGGCATTGCGGTTGAGTTCCATGACACCGATTTCGAGCGGCGGGAATTCACCGTGCGGCCAGACCTTGGTCAGGTCGAACGGATTGTATGAGGTTTGTTCCGCTTGCGTCTCGGTCATGATCTGGACCTGGACAGTCCATTTCGGGAACTCGCCGCGCTCGATGCCGCCAAACAGCTCTTCCTGATAGGTTTCGCGCGACTTACCGATGAGCGTCTCAGCCTCGGCATTGGTGTAAAACTTGTGACCCTGCTGCGTCTTGAAGTGGAACTTCACCCAAAAGCGCTCGCCGGCATCGTTCCAGAACGAATAGGTATGTGAGCCGTAGCCGTTCATGTACATCGGCGCGACGGGCAGGCCGCGGTCCGACATGAGGATCGTCACCTGATGCAGGCTTTCTGGCGACAGCGACCAGAAATCCCACATGGCTGTGGTGGACCGCATGTTGGTGCGCGGATGACGCTTCTGCGTGTGGATGAAATCAGGGAACTTCAGCGGATCGCGGACGAAGAAGACCGGCGTGTTGTTGCCGACCAGATCCCAGTTGCCTTCGCTGGTATAGAACTTGAGAGCGAAACCGCGCACGTCACGCTCGGCATCGGCTGCGCCAAGTTCACCGGCAACCGTGGAAAAACGCAGAAGCAGCGGCGTCTCGGTACCGGGCTGCAACGCCATCGCCTTGGTGTACTTCGAAATGTCGCCGGTGATTTTCAGTGTGCCGAATGCACCCCAGCCCTTGGCGTGAACAACACGCTCGGGGATACGCTCGCGATTCTGATGCGCGAGCTTTTCCAGGAGCTGATAATCGTCCAGCAGAACAGGACCGCGCTCGCCGGCGGTTCTGGAATTCTGGTTGTCGGATACCGGTGCACCGGCGGTTGTCGTCAATGTTGGACGGTCAGCCATTGGCTTCTCCTCGAATCTCGCGTTTTGACAAAAGGAACCGCAGGCGCGCTAGCGCAGCCGCGTTCTCAACCACACCATAGAACCTTTCTAATCATAGTTTCCAATTGATTTTAGAATGATTATTGATAGGATTTACTTATCATGTTTTCAGTTCGCCAAATGCGCTATTTCGACATTCTCGCCAACACGCTGCATTTCCGCAAAGCGGCGGAGATGGCACGCATATCCCAGCCTGCCCTCTCGGCGCAGATCGCGGAAATGGAGCTGCTCCTCGGAGCCACGCTGTTCGAGCGGACGCGGCGGACGGTCGTGCTTACGGAGATGGGCAGGCGTCTGCTGCCGCGCATACGCGGCATTCTCGATGAAATTCGCTCGCTTGAGGAACTTGCGGGACAGAGGCGTGGCACCTTGAGGGGGCGGCTGCGACTTGGCATTATTCCGACGATTGCGCCTTATCTGCTGCCGCTGCTGATCCCGGATCTCCGCGAGGCCTATCCTGAACTTGCGATCGAGCTGCGAGAAGCCGTTACCTCGAAGCTGGTCGAGGATTTGCGCCTTGGCGATCTGGACGCCATCATCGCGGCCCTACCGATCGAAGGCGAAGGGACGGTCGCCAAACCGCTGTTTCGCGACCGCTTCCTGATCGCAACATCGAACAATGATATCGACGTTCTCACCTCGCCCATGACGCAGGAGGATGTGGCGCTTGAGCGGCTGCTTCTGCTTGAGGAGGGTCATTGCCTGCGCGATCAGGCGCTTGCAGTGTGCAGCAATGTGAAGCAACGCCAATTGGTCAATTATGGCGCGACCAGCATGGCGACGCTGCTGCAGATGGTCAGCCACGGCATGGGACTGACGCTGATCCCCGAGATTGCCGTGCGCACCGAAGCCGGCCGCAATAACGTACGCATCGTGGCTTTTGCCGATCCGGAACCATCACGTGAAATCGGCTTGATCTGGCGCAAGCAGAGCGAGCGGCGCGAGGACTTCGAAGCGCTGGCGATTACAATCGTCGATTGCAGTCGCCGGTTGATGATTTCGGCGGATGAACTGGACGATCTTGCGGCTTAGATAACGGGTGGAACGGCGAGGTGTAATGCCAGCATGACCCACAAGGCTCCATTGAGAATCAAGCCGAGGACGAAGATTGGTTGGCGCAGGCGCAGGCGATTGGATGTTATGTGCACACAGGTGTGGGCCACACGCATTGCCACAAAACACCAGGCTATGATTACGGCAAGCAACGTGGCGCCGTTGACGGCATAGAGCGCCAGGCAGACGACATAAAACAGCATCGGCAATTCATAGAGATTGATCAAATTGCGAACCGTCGCAACGCTGGCCTCTGGCTCTTTGAGTGGGACCTTGAAATCCCTTGCGCTGGCCTGGCCGCTGAGAACGGCTTGCCGACGGCGCAGCATAAGGACGGCATAGACACAATAGATAAGGAAAGTCAGCGCGATCATCGGCCAGAAAATTGCGGTTTGTGACATGGTCCCTCCTGTTATTCGTTTATACGTTCTTTTCAGGCATACGATTTAAGCGCAAGCCCGGTACTGCCTGCAGACTGCTTGCCAGATGATCAATGAAGGCGCGCACCTTGCGCGGCAGGAAGCGAGCAGTCGCATAGACCACGTGCACATCCATCGGCGCATAGGCATAATCGCGAAGAATCCGAACGAGCTTGCCCGAATCAAGCAGTGGCTGGATCAGCGGGACTTGGGCGCCCCCGATGCCGAGACCAGCGCACAGTGCTTCATTCAGGACAAAGGCGTTGTTGGCGAGGAACGTAGAGCGGATTGGCGCTACGAGAGCGCCATGAGGGCCGATCAGGGGAATCGATTCGCCCTGTGGTGACCATGAGAACCGGATGTAGCGATGCTGGATAAGGTCGTCCGGTGTCCGGGGCTTGCCGTGGGCAGCGATATAGTCCGGAGAAGCCACGAGTATGCGTTCGAATGTGGCAAGTTTTCTTGCGACCAGATCGGAGGATTTCATCTCGCCGAAGCGGATCGCCGCGTCGACGCCCTCCGCAATCAGATCGGCAAAGCGATCATCGAGGACAAGTTCAATCGTGAGGTCTGGATGCAGGCGCTGAAACTCGATGATTATGGGCGAAAGATGCATCTGGCCAAACCCGACAGGACCATGAACGCGAAGGTTTCCGCGCAGCGTCGTGGATAATTCACCAGCGCTTTCTTCCGCCTCGTCCACCGCCTGCAGGATTTGCCGTGCATGCTGGTAGTAGGTTTCGCCACCTCCGGTAAGCGCGAGCTGGCGCGTAGACCGGTGAAACAGACGCACGTCCAGATGCCGCTCCAAAGCAGCCATCTGCTGACTGACGGCTGGCTGGGTCAGGCCAAGTTCGCGCGCCGCTGCGGATAAAGTGCCAAGCTCCGCAACGCGCACAAACGTCTTCATCGCTGCGAATCTATCCATTGTCTCCTCAAAGAATTTCTTATGAATGTTATCATTTTTTGGCCACTACGCAAAGCTATATGAATGGATCATATCTGTTTCAGAATCTGAAACGGAGATTTTGAAATGACTAAAAAAGCAGTTGTTGTCGGCGCCAATGGCATCATCGGTGGCAATCTGATTTCGCACCTTGTCGAATTGGGCGAATGGGAAATTATTGGCCTGTCGCGCCGTGGCGGTGCCCCAAGCGAGAAGGTCAGCCACATTGCGGTCGACTTGCTCGACACCGCGGCGGCCAAAGCGAAACTCGCACACCTCACCGACGTGACCCATATCTTTTACGCGGCCTATCAAGACCGGCCGAGTTGGGCCGAGCTTGTGCCGCCAAACCTCGCCATGCTGATGAATACAGTCAACGCAATCGAACCGATCGCACCCGATCTCGAACACATCAGCCTGATGCAGGGTTACAAGGTCTATGGCGCACATCTTGGCCCGTTCAAGACGCCGGCGCGCGAGACCGATGCCAATCACATGCCGCCGGAATTCAACATCGATCAGCAGGATTTTTTGGAAGCATTGCTGAAGGGCAAGAGCTGGACCTGGTCGGCATTACGGCCGTCCGTCGTCGTAGGCTTTGCGCTCGGCAATCCTATGAACCTTGCTTCGGTGATCGCCGTCTATGCCTCGATGTCGAAAGAACTCGGCCTTCCACTGCGCTTTCCCGGCAAACCCGGCGCCTATGACAGTCTGCTGGAAATGACGGATGCCGGGCTTTTGGCGCGGGCCACTGTTTTCATCGCAACGAACCGGCATTGTGGCAATCAGGCGTTCAACATCAACAATGGCGATCTTTTCCGCTGGAGCGAGATGTGGCCGAAGATCGCGCGGTTTTTCGAGTTGGAGGTCGCGCCGCCACTTCCGATGTCATTAAACGTCGTCATGACGGACAAGGAAGACTTGTGGAACCGCATGATCGAGAAGCACGGTCTTGCAAAGACACCCTACAAAGATGTGTCGTCCTGGGGCTTCGGCGATGCGGTCTTCGGCTGGGATTATGATTTCTTTGCCGACGGCTCCCGACTACGGCGGGCCGGGTTCCATGAATATGTCGATACGGAGGAGATGTTCATGCGCGTGTTCCGCGACCTTCGGGAACGCAGAATAATTCCTTGATTTGGGTGCCCTACTCCGTAAAGGGCTCCCCCTGCCGTCGCGGTCTGTCGTAGTTCAGAAAGAATTCGTCGAGTTGCGGCGGCGGAACATTGGTGCCTGCCAGCATGGCATGTGCCTGCCCGCGGTGATGGATCTGGTGCACAAAAAGGTGCGATAGCAAGAGGTAGATCGGCTCCTGCGAGGTGTCGCCAGTCCCCCATGTGATCGATACGATCTTGTCTAGGTCTTCGGGCTCGATATCGTCACAGAAGCCGATGAGGCTGCTATCGAACTCTGTCTGCGCCTGCTTCAGGTCTGAAGCTTTGGAATAGGGTATATCGCCGACGAGGTCGATATTCCTCCGGCCTTTGCCGATCATGTCGGCCATGTAAATGTGATCGACGATGAGATTGTGGTTCAGCGTCAACTGGATGGATGGGAAGAAGCTGGTGCGCTCTTGGGCAAACTCGGCTTCGGTGAGCTGCTCACACGCGCTGAGCAGCCGGAAGTTCGACCAGGCGCTGTTGCGCGCCATGGCCGAGAAGTGATTGCGAAGGGCGATATCAGACATTGCCCTTCACTTTTGGGTCAGAGCATTTAACGCAATTCCGGACGGAAAACCGGTTCCCACTTTTCCTGGAATTGCTTTAGTTGCCGCCCGGATAGTTCGGGCTTTCGCGGGTGATGGTGACATCATGGGTATGGCTTTCGCGCAGACCTGCATTGGTGATGCGAACGAATGTAGCCTTTTCGCGGAATTCTTCCAAATTTTTTGCACCGACATAGCCCATGGATGCTCTGAGACCGCCAGCGAGCTGATGCAATACGCCGGAAACCGGACCCTTGTAGGCGACCTGGCCTTCGATGCCTTCCGGCACGAGCTTCAGTTCGTCGCGTACTTCGGCCTGAAAATAGCGATCAGCCGATCCTCGCGCCATGGCGCCGACAGAGCCCATGCCGCGATAGGCCTTGAACGAGCGGCCCTGATAAAGATAGACCTCACCCGGGCTTTCTTCTGTGCCGGCAAGTGCTGATCCTGCCATGGCAGCGGACGCACCCGCGGCCAGTGCCTTGGCGAAATCACCGGAATATTTGATGCCGCCGTCGGCGATGACCGGCACATTCGATTTATGTGCTGCTTCGACCGCAGACATGATTGCGGAAAGCTGCGGCACGCCGACACCCGCGACGATCCGCGTGGTGCAGATCGAACCCGGTCCAATACCGACTTTGACCGCATCGGCGCCCGCATCGATCAGCGCCTGTGTTCCCGCGGCAGTGGCGACATTTCCGGCAATGATACGTACGGCATTCGACATCTTCTTGGCGCGAGTAACAGCATCGAGAACACGCTGCGAATGGCCATGGGCGGTATCGATGACAAGGACATCGACGCCGGCGGCGATAAGCCGTTCGGCCCGCTCAAAACCATCTTCACCGACGCTGGATGCGGCGGCGACGCGAAGCCGGCCTTGCGCATCCTTGGCTGCATTCGGGTTAAGCCGCGACTTTTCCATGTCCTTGACCGTGATCAGGCCAACGCAATAACCCTTTTCGTCGACGACCAGCAGTTTTTCGATGCGATGCTGATGTAAGAGGCGCTTGGCTTCTTCGTGCTGGACGTTATTCTCACGCACGGTGATCAGGTTTTCGCGCGTCATCAACTCGTAGATTTTTTGGGCAGGATCTGAGGCAAAGCGCACGTCGCGGTTGGTGAGGATGCCGACAAGGCGGCCCGGCTTGCGGCTGCCCTCGCCGGAGTTCTCGACCACAGGAATGCCGGAGATGCCATGGGCGCGCATCAGCGCCTGCGCATCGGCAAGTGTCGCGTCGGGGCCAATGGTGACCGGATTGACGACCATGCCGGATTCGAACTTCTTGACCTGCCGGACTTCCTCGGCCTGCAGTTCCGGCGTGAGATTGCGGTGAATGACGCCCATGCCGCCCGCCTGCGCCATGGCGATGGCGAGACGCGATTCGGTAACTGTATCCATCGCCGCTGATAGCAACGGCAGGTTGAGTTCGATATCGGGAGCGATGCGGGTGCGAATATCGGTCTGGCCGGGCATAACCTCGGAATGACCTGGCTGGAGCAGAACATCATCAAATGTCAGTGCCAGCGCGCCTGTCGCGGATTCAACGATTTTTGCCATGACCAATTTCCTTGCAATACGGGTAATACGACTAAAGGGCGCACCACGGTGGTGGGGCGCCGATCAAGTTCTGTTCAAGTGAATTGGCACGGGCTGGTAACACGGATATGTCGGTTTGAAAAGATCAAAACGCAATTACTGGCATTCCAACCGTCAACAGCCCCACAATATTGTAGCAATATCCCGGCGCAAAAGCGCCGGAACTGCATTTTACAGGTCAGTTCGTTCAGACGTCGAACTGATAGGTTGCCGGCACGAATCGATAGCCCGTTTCCTGCTTTTCAACAAAACCCACGCCAGGGAAAGGCATGTGGTAGCCAATGAACGGTACCTTGTCGGCCGCTATCATGTCGAACACCTTCTTGCGCGTTGCCGCGCCCATGGCCTTGTCGGTATCGAAGGCAACTTCCCAATCGGGGCGCTGCAATGAGGCGACGTAGTGATTGGCTGTATCAGCAGTCAGGACAAGATGCTTGCCGGCCGATTCGACGTGAAAAATCATGTGGCCAGGCGTATGGCCATAGGCCGCTTCGCTGGTGATGCCGGGGATCACCGCATCGCCCGCCTTGATGAAGGTGAACTTTTCGGCAAGCGGCTTGACCTTGGCATTGACACCTTTGGCATTGGTTTCGGCCGGAGTACCCGCACGCGCAGCGTCGGTCCAGAAGTCATATTCGATCTGCCCGCCGACATAGCGCGCATTGGCAAAGCCGGGTGTTTCGCCATTCATCAGGCCACCGATGTGGTCGCCGTGCATATGGGTGATAACAACAAGCGTCACCTGATCAGGCGTATAACCTGCATCTTTCATATTCGCCTCAAGCTGACCAAGACCATTCTCGCGGCCACCTGCACCAAAGCCTGTGTCGACGAGCACCAGCTCAGATCCGGTATTGATCAGAACCGGCGTGAAGCCGTTGACGAATTTCGTTTCCGGCAGGAAATTGGCGCGCATGAGTTCGGCGACTGCCTCCTGGCTCTGATTGGCGCCGAAGGTTGGAAATGGACCATCGCCGGGGCGTAGCCCGTCAAGCAAGGTAGTAATCTCGAAATCGCCCAGCTTGAAACGTTTGAAGCCAGGCGACTTGATCTCCGATTGTGGAACAGCCGCCTCCGCAATGTCAAAAATCATCTGTGACATTGCCAATCCGCCGGCCATGGCACTTGACGTGAGAAAAAGGTTGCGGCGGGAAATCTCGAATGCAGACATAGGATTATCTCCTTCAGGCAACAATATGCAACGCGGCAACGTCAGCGCTGCCGCTCCGTTCCTGCTGAATAGACCAAAAATCGCGGCGTCTGGATCACTTCTGATTGATCGCCGCTTGAGCCCCGGCATCGCGAGTGCTATCGGAACTCGCAAGGCCACCTGAGTCTCATAAAACGAGATTCACCGCCTGTTTTCTCACCTCCTGAGAACTGGAATTCAACTTGAACCGTATCGTTCCGCTCGTCCTGGCCGTCGCCCTTTTCATGGAGAACATGGACTCCACCGTCATCGCGACGTCGCTGCCAGCGATCGCTGCTGATATCGGCACCAGTCCGATCGCTTTAAAACTGGCACTCACCGCATACCTCGTCTCTCTCGCGGTTTTCATTCCAGTCAGTGGCTGGATGGCCGACAGGTTCGGTGCAAAGAATGTCTTTCGCGCTGCTATTGTTGTTTTCGTTCTCGGATCCATCGCCTGCGCCGCCTCGGGCTCGCTCCTCGAATTCGTTCTATCGCGCTTTCTGCAAGGCGTAGGCGGGGCAATGATGACGCCTGTTGGCCGTCTCGTGCTGGTGCGTTCGACGCCGCGCAATGAACTTGTCAGCGCCATGGCATGGCTGACAATGCCGGCGCTCATCGGCCCGCTTATAGGGCCACCGGTCGGCGGTTTCCTGACGACCTATTTCAGCTGGCACTGGATTTTCCTGATCAATGTTCCGATCGGCGTCCTCGGAATCATCATCGCCACCCGCTATCTGCCCTCCATCGAAACCCTGGTGCAACGGCCGCTGGACGTTCCCGGTTTCTTTTTAAGCGGCATCGCCGCCTCGGGCATCGTTTTCGGCCTGTCGGTGGTCAGTCTTCCAGCGCTTCCGACATGGGTGGGTATGGCGACGCTTCTGACCGGCATCATTTCCGCCGTTCTTTATCTTGTCCATGCGCGCCGAACTGCGGAGCCGTTGCTTTCTCTCAATCTTCTGGACAATCAGATATTCAGAGCGGCAATCGTCGGCGGCAGTCTGTTCCGCATCGGCGTCGGGGCAATCCCGTTCCTGCTGCCGTTGATGCTTCAGATTGGCTTCGGCCTGACGCCATTTCAATCCGGAATGATCACTTTCGTATCGGCACTCGGCGCCATGAGCATGAAGCTCGTTACAAAATGGTTCTACCGGAAAACCGGCTTCCGCAATTCGCTGATGTATGGCTCCTTCGTCGCCGCGATATTCGTCGCGGTCAACGGGTTCTTTACGCCGGAAACGCCCTATTGGCTGATGATCCTGCTGCTTCTCGTGGGTGGATTTTTCCGTTCCCTGTTCTTTACGGGGACGAACGCTCTCGCCTATGCGGATATCCCCAACGAGCAGACGAGCCAGGCGACACCGATCAGTTCCGTTGCCCAGCAGATTTCGATCGCGCTTGGCGTGGCGGTTGCCGGCGGCATTCTCGAGATTACGACCAAGATACACGGCGGCCCGCTGCAGCTCTCCGATTTCCACATCGCCTTCTTTGTCGTGGCGGCAATTTCGGGTTTGGCATGCCTGTCGTTCAGGGGTCTGCAGCCAGACGCGGGTTCAGAGGTTTCTGGTCACCGGCCGCTGATCAAGGCAGCAGCACCGGCGGAATAGCGGGCAGTCGCAATCAGAGAGAGTTATTCAATCGAATCCCGGTCATCAGGCAGTCCCTTGAAGTCCCTCGCCAGCAAATAAAGCTCGACGGATTCCGCACGTGATGCGGGGGGCTTTACGTGATGGACGGACTTGAAATGCTTCTTCAACAGTGTGAGCACTTCATTTTCAGTCCCGCCCTGAAATGTCTTGGTGAGAAAATGTCCTCCCGGACGCAGAACGGAGACGGCAAAGTCGGCGGCGACTTCGCAAAGGTGGGTCGTGCGTATGTGGTCGGTACGGCGGTGGCCGGTCGTCGGCGCAGCCATGTCCGACAGGACGATATCCGGTTGGCCGCCGAGTGATTCCATGAGCCTGTCCGGCGCTGCGTCATCGAGAAAATCCATCTCAAGCAAGGTGACGCCCGGCAATGGGTCGATGTGTAGATAGTCGATGCCAACGACCGTTGGAACGTCTTCCGGCGAGCCTACGATCGACGCCGCAATCTGGCTCCAGCCACCGGGAGCGGCGCCCAGATCGATAATGCGCTGACCTTTTTTCAGGATCTTGTAGCGGTCATTGATCTCGATCAGTTTATAGGCGGCGCGCGAACGATAGCCGTCTGCCTTGGAGCGCTGCACATACGGATCGTTGATGTGACGCTCGAGCCAACGACGCGACGATTCCTTGATCGTGCCCGCCTTCTTCTTGATTTTGGTATGCAGACCGCGCGTGCCTGTGCCGCCGCGTCCCCCTGTCGTCGTCTTAGCCATAAGGGCCCCTATTCCTGGATCATGCGGTTGCACGCAACCAGCGATTGCGCCACGCGCCATCACGCGACATGAGTTCAGTCAAAATACCTTCGCGCAGCCCGCGATCGGCCACGCGCAATTTCTGGCTGGGCCAGACGTTGCGGATAGCATCAAGGATGGCACAACCGGCAAGAACGAGATCGGCGCGATCAGCACCAATGCACGGATTGGCAACCCGTTCATCGAAGCTCCACGACAGGAGCTTGCTGGTCATTTCCGTGACGTCATCGTTCTGCATCCAGATACCATCGATACGGCGGCGATCATAGCGCTCGAGACCGAGATGAATACCGGCGAGCGTCGTGACCGTGCCGGACGTGCCGAGCAGATGAAAGTTCTGGCTCTTGACGAGATCGCCGAGCTTGTGACGCTCGGAGAAATCATTGATCAATTCGGCAACATGATCGACCATGACTGCGAAGTTATCGGTGGTCACATCACGCCCGCCAAAGCGCTCGGCCAAAGTGACCACGCCGACGGGAAGCGACGTCCAGGCAATGATATGTTCTGCAAGCCGCGGCGAGCGGCGCTCGGAAACGTCGATCAGCGCGATCTCCGAGGAACCGCCGCCGATGTCGAACAGCACGACTGCGTCGGTCTCGCGCTCGACCAGCGTGCCACAGCCGGATACGGCAAGACGCGCTTCGGTCTGGCGATTGATGATCTCGAGATCGAGGCCGGTTTCGCGTTTGACCCGGGCCAAGAACTCCTCGCCGTTCGACGCCTGACGGCAGGCTTCGGTGGCGATAAGCCGGGCGCGGCGCACATCGTGGCTCTCAAGTTTGTCGCGACAGATCTTCAGCGCCTCTATAGCGCGATCCATAGCGTTGTCGTTCAGGCGCCCCGTCGCGCCGAGGCCTTCACCGAGGCGGACGATACGGGAGAAGGCATCGACGACGCGAAACTGGCCGGGGCGGGTGGGCGACGCCACTAGAAGCCGGCAATTGTTGGTGCCAAGATCGAGTGCGGCATAGAGCGGTCCTCCGAAATGCCTGGATTCGCGCCGCTGCGTGGCTTGAACCGGGGCTGCCGGAGACGGCTTTACTGTCACTACTGGCGGTATCGTATCGACAGGTTTGATCCCGGCGCGGCCCCGACGACGAAAGCGATTGGGCCGCCGCTTCTTGGCGGCTTTGGCCGGTGTATTGGCAGGGGGGGGCGAAACGCTCGAGACAACGACTGGCTCGGTCGAAGCAGGCGCCTGTTTCGACTTGCCGCGCTTTCTGCGGCGCGCACGTTTCTTATGGTTCTTGTCGAAGCGTCCTTCCAGGGAATCGGATTGGCTTTCCTGCCTGTGATGTGCAGGATCCCCATGCGGTCCGGGCCCATTCTTGGTGAGACCTTTAGTGCCGTTCAGCACCATGTCACCACCAGACGCCCCTCCATTCGGCGCGATTGGCGCGCCTCTCTCGGGGTCTTTCAAAGTCTTATCCTTCGAGCGCCGCGCGAACCCATAAGGACGCAAGCAGGACGCTTTTCAATTAACGTTGGATACAATGTAACATCATTTGCCGAATATCCAAGAGACCATTTGATGTCCCTGTCGCGACGGGCTTGGCGCGCTCATGGGCTGCTGGAGCCTTGTGCACGAGGCTCCAGGGTCAGGATAGTTCCGCAATGTACCCCGCAGGATTGTCGACAGCCTTCCAGCCAGTCGATTGGAGCTTGGCCGAACTTGCAATCAAGTCACCGTTCAGCGTTTTCCAGCGATCTCCCTGGCCTGTTATTTGTGCGGCAATGTTTAATATCCACAACGGGCATGAGAACAACCCAGGATTGCGGCCGCGCCGGCGTCGTATGGCGGCCAGTATCTGCGGTACCGTTACTGGATTTCTGTCCGATACAATGAATGTGCCACGATCGGTTTTCGCTTCGTTCAAACTATGGATGATGGCGCGGCAGAGGGCAGCGCGATCGAGCAAGGATCGTTGACCGGCCAAGGACTTTAGCGGTAACGGGACAGGCAATGCCGCGAGTTTCTCGAGCATCGCCATGTTACCCTTCACACCCGCGCCATAAACGAGCACGGGACGCAGGATCGTATAATTTCCGCGCTCCATCGCTAAGGCGATTTCGTTCTCGGCTGCAAGCTTGGCCCGACCGTAATCATCAGTTGGTTGTGGGAGATCGCTTTCCAACGCGACGCCTTCATGAACGCTCCCACATTGCGCACGTATCGACGACAGGAAAACAAACCTGCCCGAAATGGTTTTATGCGCAGCCTGAGCAAGCTTTGCCGCCAGCACGCAGTTGACTGCATGATAGGTATGGGTGGCGTCGACTAGTTGCGTGTGAGCGATAGCGGCAAGATGCACGACATGATCGACATTCTCGAGGATGCGCTCGAATGCTTCGACAGGCTCGTCGGGTGCAGGCAGCCGCACAATTTCCGTGTTGGAGCCGCCGGCGTTGCGCGTGGCACTGATCACCCGGTAGCCGGAGGCTTCAAGTTGCTTGACCAGTTCCACACCGATGAAACCCGAGGCTCCCGTCACGAGAACAACGCCCGTTACCATATGATTGAATCCTTCCAACACCTGTCACTCATATCAACAGAGACGTTTCCACATCAATGCGGCGTCAGGGACTAAATCGAAAGGACTAATCGGGAGCAATAGGGCTCGTAGCATACCTATGATAAGCGATGGGTCAGGGACCGCGATCACTATCGTTATGGAGTAACGCCTATGCGTCAGCCCGATTTTCAGCCGCTCGAGACAAAAGACTTCCTGATCCTGGCCGCGATCATGGTGGCTATTCTTTGGGGATGTTGGGAAGCTGGAACGATGCTTGCCAAATCAAGCAATCCAAGTGGCCATCAGACCAGCATCATCCCGGATCACCTGACCGCCTGATCGGGGGCCTTGCCGCGCCCGGATCGTTGGACGCAGACCAAGTCTGACACGTACGTTTCCGATCTTTTGATCTCTCACATTCACACATGTTCCCGTTGAAAATTCTCGCATAAGTTGTATTAATGCACGAGCACAATTTTGAGATGTCCCCTTCATGTCTGAGAACGATCATCAACCGGTGAAGTTAACCGGCGTCTTGCTACTCGCTGCTGTTGCACTGGTATTTCTCGCTGTCATCTGGCTGATAGGAACCGCATTCGCGCGGACAACAATTGTCTACGATGGGAGCACAGCAACGGAACGAATGACCTATGTCAGCGTTGTATTACGCTGACCCTATTTCCGTCAGCGGAGGCTTGGCGCCGACTTAGCCTATTATGCCCTCCCCGGGGCGGTGCCAAGCCTCACCTGCCCCGCTAAGCGTTTGCCAATCAATCGAACTTGACGAGATTATGGACCGGCAAAGGACCGCCGGGAAACTGGACAAGCCGTGACCCAACGGCGGCCAGCCGCCTTTACAGGCTCACGCTGTCAAGCGTGATCGGTTGCCGGAGCGTTTTGCAGGAAGTCTTGGATAGGCGACATGAAAAAGCCGATGCAGTTCTCTCAACACCGGCTTAGTGGACGCAATCAGATCAGCCGATTGTGCTCGACGAGCTGCCGCAGGCGGCGCAGCTTTCCATCGCTGTCGGGGTTTACACGACGGGGCTTCTTAGCGGCCGGTTTTGCGTTATGCACGACGGTGTCAGGCGATGCGGTAATAGGGGTTTTCAGCCTTTTCAGAAAGGTAATCGTGCGATTCAACATGGTGAGTATCCTCCAAACGCCCATAAAGCCGCAGTGGACCAGGAATCCAGCGGAAAAACTTCGACTTTTGAGGCAACTGAACGAATTTTAGCACCATTCAAACGGGCGCGCCAGAACTATCAGGAGCCGCAATTAAGCCGCAAATGACGACCTACAATCGCGAATCGTCTTTTGGCCAAAGCTTGGCTCTTCGCGGCGTCAGAGGTTCTCGACCCGCCAATCTCATTCCAAATGACCGATTCTGTACGCACTCGATTTTGGTTCTTGTTATGCAAGCGGCCCGCAATCGAAAAAGCCTCGTCCAGCAGTCTAGTTTGTAACTTTGTAGGAGAGCCGCCATGGCCAAAGGACAACAGAAAAGCAATCGCGAAGTGCGAAAACCCAAGAAAGAGAAGGTTGCGCCGAAGGCCGACGTTCCTTTCAGCTCCATGATTAAAAAGGCGGAAGCGCCGAAGGCCAAGTCAAAGGGTTGATCTAGCCAAGAAAGCCCCGGCGATAATCTGGGCTTCATCTTAGAGCACGTCTTGAAAATCTACTGCGGCGGCCATCTGGCGCGATTTTCTGTGCTCCGGTGCTCACGTACTTAAGTACGCTCCGCTCCGGTTCTGGAAAAATCACGCCATACGTCTCGCCGCAGCGACTTTCCAAACGGACTCTTACAGGATCTGATAGCGCAAGTGGGTGACCAGCGGCGACTGGATAGTTCTTGTGTTTTTCAGCTCGATCGTTTCATCACCTATCCCGTCGAACAGGCGTGTCCCCTGCCCGAGCAAAACCGGCGCGAGTTGGAGAACGATTTCATCCGCCAGCTTCGCTCGCAACAGTTGCTGGGCGACATTTGCACCCATAACAATGATATCCTTTTCACTTGCAGCCGCTTTCGCCTGCTGCACAGCGCTTTCGACACCGCCGTTGATGAAAGTGAATGCCGAGCTTTTCATCTTCAGCGGCTCACGTTTTTCATGGGTGAGCACGAAGCTCGGGGCGGGAAATGGCGTGTCTTCCCAATGCGGCAGCCCCAGATCGAAGGTTCGCTTCCCGAGGATCACCGCACCGACGTTGGCAGGCATCTCCCGTGCCATGTCGCGGTCGATTTCAGAGCTTCCGTCAAACAACCAATCATGCAACTGTTCGCCGCCCTCGCCCATGGCATCTTCGGGGCTGATATTCGGCCCGGCGATGAAGCCATCGAGTGACATCGTAAACGAGACAATTACTTTTCCCATGCCGCTTATCCCTCTCTGATGGTCCGAATTCTAATTTCGCGAGATGTCTTTCACAACCGTTTTCGGATTGACTGTGCACCGTCCAAATGTGAACAAAACAGGAACAAATTCCTTTTCATATATGCAAGGTTGTGGCAATCTTCCTGGAAAAGGAGATTCTGATGAACGCTATATCCCAACAACCGGAAGACGAAATAGATGAAGCGCTGGCCTATCATCAGGGTGATGTGAGGGCCACAATCGCTGCCCTTCTGGCGGAGCGGGAATTCCTTTTGCGGGAAATCGAGTATGCCTCTCTCGCCATGTCCTATGGTTTTGCCCGGGGCTGGAAACCCGGAACAGGTTCGACGCGTCAGACGACAGCACGATAGACTTGGAAGGTTTCGCGTGCGATGGTTGTATATCCAATAATGCGAGATGCAATGAAACATAGTCCAAAACAGATGCCTGAAGTTGGCGTCCACCCGAAACGGGTCTTGAGCCCTTCGGAACAGAAGAGTCTGGCAACCACCGCTGCGGCTTCTGCAATCATCAATGATGAAACACATAAGTGGGAAAGCAAGACGGCACGTCTCAAGGCTTTACGGCTTGCCAAAGAAGCTGAAGAGCAGGCAGAAATCGCTGCCCGACCGCCGGCTACTCCAAAAGGAAAGAAGACTACGCGGACAGCTGCCAAAGCCAAGTAGTCGTTACTGCAGGGAACTCGAGGTGTCGCTCGCTTACGCGCGCAATGAGGAATCGATTGCCGTCTTATACTCGGATGCCAATGCCAGACGGCGAAAATATTTCGAAATAGAAAAACCCCGAAAAGACTGGGGAATAGACTTTAGTTCAGTCTTTGAAATTATTTCTCAGGCATTGGCATTGACGAAACAAGCGCTTAGCCCTATGTATGGCCTATCGGTATTTGGTAGTTTGTAATTAGTTTTATTGCGCCACAGGCGCTCTGAAAGATCCTTCTTCAAAAATCGAGCTAAAAACTGCATGGCGCGTCGTGCCCTGTATTAAAATATTTCCATTGAAAGGGTTCATCATGAGCACTGGAACAGTAAAGTGGTTCAATTCCACAAAAGGCTTCGGCTTCATTCAACCAGATGATGGTTCAGCAGATGTATTCGTACACATCTCTGCCGTTGAGCGCGCTGGTATGCGCAGCCTCAATGACGGTCAGAAGATCAGTTTCGAATTGGTCCGTGACAACAAGTCCGGCAAGATGACTGCTGATCAGCTTCAGGCTGGCTGATAAATAATTCGTCTTCGCGGTCTTTGACCACGGATGTACTGGCACTGATAGCAGAGACGAATTTGAGAAGGTCGGGTTTTCCCGGCCTTTTATTTTGTCCAGATTCTGCTGCCGGCGCGAGAAACCAAGACATTTCCGCGCGTGACGAAAGAAATGTCTGGAAAGAAACAATTCGCCAACCCACAGTGCGACTCGTCTTCAGGTTTGAATCTTTTGAAGGAGTCTCCCGGTTATGAAAGTACTCGTCCTTGGCAGTGGCGTCGTCGGCGTCACATCGGCCTGGTATCTGGCGCAAGCGGGCCATGAGGTCACTGTCATCGACCGCCAGCCCGGCCCGGCGCGTGAGACGAGCTTTGCCAATGCCGGAGAAATATCGCCGGGATATTCCTCGCCATGGGCCGGGCCTGGCGTACCGGTCAAGGCAGTCAAATGGATGCTGATGCATTTCGGCCCACTTGTCGTTAGACCAAAATTTGATCCCTATATGGCGCTTTGGCTGGTCAAGATGCTGCGCAACTGCACGTCTGCGCGTTATGCCCGCAACAAGTCACGCATGGTTCCCATCGCTGAATACAGCCGCGATTGCCTTAAAGCGCTGCGTTCGGAAGTCTCCATCCCCTATGATGAACGCGCGCAGGGAACTTTGCAGCTCTTCCGCACACAGAAGCAATATGACGGAAGTGCCAGCGACGTCGAAGTGCTGAAAGGATTTGGCGTACCTTACGAGCTTCTGGATCCTGCAGGATGTGTTGCGGCCGAACCGGCACTGGCCCATGTCAAAGGCAAATTTGTCGGAGGCTTGCGCCTGCCTGGCGATGAAACCGGCGACTGCCAGATGTTTACCGAGAAGCTCGCGGCTCTCTGTGCCGACGCCGGAGTGAAATTCCGGTTCAACACCACGATCACCTCAATCAACACCAGCACGAACCGTATCGCCAGCGTATCGACCGAGACGGAGGAGCTGGCGGCAGACGCCTATGTCGTTGCGTTCGGCAGCTACTCGCCATTCCTGTTGCGGCGCATCGGTGTGCATATTCCGGTCTATCCGGTAAAGGGATATTCCATCACAGTTCCGATCACCGACGCTGACGCGGCTCCCGTTTCAACCATCATGGATGAAACTTACAAGGTTGCCATCACGCGGCTCGGCGACCGGATTCGCGCCGGTGGTACGGCCGAGATTTCGGGCTACGATCTCGCTTTGCGCGATGCACGGCAGGCGACGCTGAAACATTCCGTCGGCGATTTGTTTCCCAAAGGTGGCGATTTGAGCAAGGCAAGCTTTTGGGCGGGCTTGCGACCGATGACGCCGGATGGTCCGCCCATAATCGGTGGTGGTACGAGATACTCGAATCTCTATCTCAACACCGGTCACGGCACGCTTGGCTGGACAATGTCGTGCGGCTCTGGCCGTGTGCTCGCCGATATAATTTCCGGAAAATCGCCGGATGTGGACCCGCTGCCCCTGAATATCAGCCGTTACGGCTGATATTCATTTGCCGGCTTCAAAAATCGCCTATAAACCATTTAAAACATTACAAATTGTTTAGATTGATATTCAGTTTTCGTTCATCTCGTCAGGCATAAAACCGGAGTGTCCCAAGACAACCCGTGGTTTAAATCAAGCCGCGCTACTGACGAGGAAACGAAATGAAAAAGATCGCTCTGGCAGCACTTGCCATCTCCCTGATCGCGACGCCTGCCGCGTTCGCCCAACAGCAGAATTACAAGGGTGGCCATTACGGTCATCAGCAGGACCGCGTGGTAAAGAAGCGGGTTGTTACGAAAACCGTGGTGGTGAAGAAGACCCGCTGGTCGCGTGGCCACGCACTCCCCTCGAACTACCGCCGCAATGTCGTGCGCGATTATCACCGCTATCATTTGAAGACGCCACCGCGCGGTTACCAGTGGGTCAAGGCCGACAATGATTATGCCTTGATCAGCATCACTTCGGGTATAATTTCGGCACTCGTACAGGCACGTTGATCGGACCTACATTGAAGGCGGCGCCATGGCGCCGCCTTTTCATATTCAATCGACAAACACCCGAACACTCGCCGCTCGGCCGACGGAATCGATAACTGTAAGCGTCGAATATCCACCGCCGTCAGGAACCCATTGGTTGACGCGACGGCGCGATGTTTCCGGCAAGGGCTTGCCATTGGCGAGCCAGCGAAATGGCGCGCGGCCGCCCTGCAGTTTCAGCGCCAATGGCATGATTTCGCCGCCTGTTGTTGCTCCCAGTTCTATGCGCGCGCCTTCAGGCGGATAGACGATCTGCGGTGCTGGTTCGCGTGTCGAAGAAGCAAGCAAGCCGCTCGAATTTATCGAAAAGCGCCGCTGGCTGATCGGCAACTGGGCCTGCGCTATGCGGGTAGCGCCAGTTGGAGCGGGCTGCAGAGGCGTGATGGCGACGCCGGATTTTGCGAAACCTTCGAACAGGATCGGCGCGGCCGAGCCAAAGCCCGTCAAACCCGGCACTGCGCCATTGTCTGGCCGGCCAACCCAAACGCCAAGAACATAATTGCCATCGAAACCGACCGACCATGCATCGCGATACCCATAACTTGTGCCAGTCTTGTAGGCAATGCCGCGTTGCCCTGATCCGAGGGGCGGCATGACACCGGAGAGAATATCCCCAACGTTCCACGCCGCCACCGGTTCAAGCAGCGGCTCGCCCTCGATCGAGCCGGGTTTGTCTTGAATTCCATCGCCGAGTTGCATTGGCCGGCCGCGATTGGCAAGGCCGGCATAGAGCTGCACGAGGTCCTTGAGCGTAATGCCAACACCGCCGAGACCAATAGCGAGACCCGGTGTTTCATTCGGCGGTAACACCGGCCGGACTTCCGAGCGGCGGAACCGCATCATCAGCCGTGCCGGACCGACTGCATCGAGCAAACGGACAGCCGGTACGTTCAGCGACAGCTGCAGCGCCTGCCGGATGCTGACATCACCCTGATAGCTCATATCGAAATTGCGCGGCCGGTAGCCGAAGAAGTCGGCGGGCCGATCCTCGATGATGGTTTCCTGGCTGACCAGGCCATCCTCGAAGGCCAAGCCATAGATAAAGGGCTTGAGCGTTGAGCCTGGTGAGCGATTGATCCGGGTCATGTCAATCCAGCCCGAGCGGCTTGCATCGAAATAATCCGCCGATCCGACCTCGCCGACGATCTCCCCGGTGCGCACGTCCGCCATCACCATGGCGACCGACACCTTGGGACCAAGTTTACCCGCTGCGTCTCTCGCGACTGCTTCCAACCCCTGCTGGATTGGCCGGTGCAGTGTTGTCAGATGCCGTCTGACCGACGGCTCCTTGCGCTGGGCGGCCTCCGCCAGATGTGCTGCATAGGCTGGCAACTGCAGGCGACGTGATGGAATTGGTGCAAGACCGGCCCGCTCGGCTTCGCCCTCACCCACAACTTTCTCGACTGCCATTCGGTGTAGAACGCGGCCACGCGCCGCTTCGGCCAATGCGAGGTTGCGGTCGGGCCTGCGTCTTTCCGGCAATTGCGGCAAAGCGACGAGCAACGCTGACTGCGCGACAGTCAAGCGACGCGGCTCCTTACCGAAATAGGCAAGACTTGCAGCGCGCACCCCTTCGAGATTGCCGCCATAGGGCGCGAGTGCCAGATAGAGGTCGAGGATTTCGGCCTTGCTCAAACGTCGCTCGATTTGCAGTGCGCGGGCCAGCTGCTGAAGCTTCGCCGTGAGTGATCTGCCCTCGCGCGGCTCGATCAGCCGGGCAACCTGCATGGACAGCGTCGAGGCGCCGGAAACGATACGGCCATTGCTGACAAGCTGCACCGCTGCGCGTGCAAGCGCGATCGGGTCCACCCCCCGGTGCTGCCAGAAGCGCTGATCTTCATAGGCGATGAGCATGCGAACGAATTGCGGATCGACATCCTTCGCTGTCGTGCCGAGCCGCCAGCGGCCTTCGGAGGTCGCGAAGGCGCGCAGCAGCTGTCCATCCGCATCCAGTACCTCGGTTGAGACTTCCCGCGCCTTTTCCAGAGGCGGTGGAAAGGTGCGGTCGGCCAGGTCGAGGCCAAACGCAAGCACCGTGGCCAGCACCAGATTGGCCGAAATGCCGATGCAGAGTTTGCGCGTGGACCACATTATTGTGCTGCGACGACCTCCATGCGACCGGTTGCCGTGCGCGCGGAAAACTGCGGACGATACATGTCCTCGACGCTGGCCGCCGGATGGTCATAGGTGCCGGGTGTTACCGCGCGGACTACATAGGCCAGCGTGATTTCGCCATTGTCCCCCGTCGCCCGGTCAAAGGCGGCAACAAAGCGATCGCTGCGGAACTCCGTGTGCGCTGCCTCCACTTCGCCGATCCAGTCGAAATTCGACAGGCTGGCGCTGTTAACGAGACCGGGATTATCGATTTCGAACCCGGCAGGCAAAAGATCGGTGATCAGCACACGCGACGGCCAGTTGTTGTTCTCGGTCACTTTCAGAACAACCACATAGCGCTCGTTCTGCTTGGCCTGGCTGACATTGGCCTCCTTGCCATCGAGCGTGTAGTAGGTACGCTGGATGTTGAAGCCATCGCCGCCGGCGGGCAGCGGCTGCGACGGGGATGCCACCGTCGTCACCACTGCCGACACAGGTTCGGCGGTCGCATTGGTGATGGTCACCGGTTGGGCAAGCAGTTCGTCGCCGGTCAATCGCGCCGCATAGCCTCCGCTATGGGCGGCGCCATTGATGTCGAGCTGCAGATCCCTGTCGCCATCCTGAACAGCACGCGCCGCAAGCAGCATCCATGTTTGCTCCTGCGTGCTCGTATAGGTCTTGTGTTCCCATTCGTTGGCAACGATCTTCGACAGCTGCGGAATGATGGGCGGGACCGGCCGGCTCTCGGCAGCAAGCGCCAGAACAGCGGCGTCATCACGAAGCGACGAGCCGTAGTCCGAACGGATCAGGCTAACATTTGTGACGGTGGTCGCCTGTTGCAGGGCATTGGTGAAGATGCTTTGCGAACGCTGGGCATCGCCATAAAGCGACAAGGCGGCGGCAAGATGCGCGCGTGACAGCGGCGTCGGGAACTCGCCGAGTTTCGTGTCAGCGTAGTAACGCAGATCGCTGATGGCCGCCTTGCGATTGCGCGCCAGAACATAGAGAGCATAGGCAATTTCATTGCCCTGATCCTTGACGTTCACATCATAGCTCAGCGAGTTTTGCAGGTTTTCAAGCGCCTGTACGAGAGCCTGTTCCGGGACGTTGTATTTCTGTTCGCGAGCACGAGTGAGGAAATCCGTGACATAGGCATCGAGCCAGAGGTCGCCGGAGCCAGGAGCCCACAGACCGAAGCTACCTGCGGAGGATTGATACGACAGGACACGGTAGATCGCTTCCTGCACGCGTTTCTGCACTTCGCCGTCGTCGGCAATTCCAGACTGCCTGGCGAGATCGCTCATATAGAGCAGTGGCAGGGCGCGGCTGGTCGTCTGTTCGGCGCAACCATAGGGGTAGCGATCGAGCGTCATCAGCAAGGCCGGAATATCGAAGGCGGCAGAGCGGGTGACATTGAGGCTAACCGAGGCCCCCTGCAAGACGCTGCCAGCCAGCAATTCGCTGTCAACCTTGAGGCTGCTATTGGGTCCAAGCTTGATCGGCCTGCGCACGGTCATCGGCAGGGTCGCCGGCCGGACGGGGACATTCAAGGTCTGCTCGAGCGAGAGACCAGCTGCATTCGATAACTTGACCGACACGACCCCGTCGCCGGGCTGATTGCCCGTCAGTGGCAAGGTAAGGTTTGCCTTACCACCGGCAGCCAGATTGACCGTTTGTGACGCGGCCGGTTGATCGACCTTCACCGCAGGATTGCTGGTGACCTGCACCTGGTAGTCGCCTGCCGGCCCGTCGGTATTGGCGATATCGAGCCGCAATGCCGCTTTGTCGCCGGGAGCAAGGAATTTCGGCAAGCTCGCGGTGACGACCACGGGATCACGAATGACCACGTCGGAGGTGGCATGGCCGACACCTGATTTCGACCACGCGACAGCCATGACACGCGCCGTGCCGTTGAATTGCGGAATATCGAAGCTGACATTGGCCTTACCCTGCGCGTCAAGCTTGACCGGCCCGGAGAAGAAGGCGATCAGCTTTTCAGTGGGTGGGCTGCCTTGCATCGGCATCTGCGCACCGTCACCGCCAGTGCGCAGCTTGCCGGTTGCGCCCTGTGAACCATCGATCAGGCGGCCGTAAAGGTCACGAATCTCGAGACCGAGCTGGCGCTGACCGAAATACCAGCCATCCGGATTCGGCGCTTCATAACGGGTAAGATTAAGAATACCGACGTCCACCGCTGCCACGGTTACGAAAGCGCCGTCGTTCGCACCGGCGCCCGTGACCTCAAGGGCGATGTTCAGCGGCTTGCGCGGTTCGGTCTTCGGCGGCGTATCCAACTTTACGGCGAGCTTGCGATCGCCCGGATTGACGTTGAGCCATTTGACGCCGATGGCACGCATCGGCATATGGGTTTCCTGCGCGTCACCCGGACGGAACAACGTGGCCGTGACGTAGGCCCCCGCACCCCAGTCAGCGGTGACAGGAATATCGACTTCGCCACCCTCGGCCGGAACGCTGGCGCGCTTCGTCACCAGCAAATTCTCGGCACCGACAGTCACCAGCAGTTCGCCGGCGAAGCGCGGCGAGACCTTCAATTTCGCGGTCTCGCCGGGAGCATAGTTTTCCTTGTCGAGAGCGATCTGAAGACCGTCAGGCGTTTCGGTAGAAGTAGTCGCCACATAGTAGCCGGCATCAAATTCAACGCTTGAGGCGGGGCCATCAGCGGCGGCGGTTTCCACCTCGAGACGGAACTGACCCCAGGTAACCGGGACAGAAATATCGGCGCCATCCGCCGTCGTATCGATCACCCCATTCGCAACTTGCTTGGTCGAAAGGATTGGCTCGTATTTCCATGAACTGCCGTCACGGTACCACTGATAGTTGCGCTCAACGTTGATGAGTTTCCACTGGAGCCCCTGCATGGCCTGCTTCTGGCCATTCTCATCGACAGCAATGACATGGAATTTACCAACGGAGTTTTCGGCGAGAGCACCTGAGAACTCCGGCTTGATGCCGATCATCGAGCCTTGCTGCTTGACCGGCAGCGTCAACGTACGCTCTACGGCGCGGCCGCCTGCTTCCTGCATGCGCACGACCACATTTGCATTGAGGAGCTGCGTGGTGGACGGAGCATCTGCCACCGATACATCGAATATCGCCTTGCCGTTCTCGTCCAGTGGCTGCAAATCCTCGAGCGGCACGCTGGTATTTTCACTCGCCTCTTCATCGGCGAGCCCAAAGAGATAGCCCTTGAAATCAGCGCTTTCATGTGTTGGCTTCAGCGCGACTTCGCCTTCAAGTTCCAGCCCTGCAGCGGGAGCGCCATAAAGAAAGCGGCCGTCCACCTTCACCGGCGTTGCCTTGCCGATCTCAATGAATTTGGCGTCACTGGTCAGATCGAACTCAACCCGGTCTGGCACGAAATCCTCAACCAGGAATTGCTTTTCCGCAATTGGCGAACCTTTCGGATCGGTAAATATCTGCATCGTCCAGGTGCCACGCATGGAGTTGGCTTGCAACTCCAGATCGAGCGTATGCCCGCCGAGATTTGCGCCGTCACTGACCATCCGGCGATCCTCCACGCCGTCCGGCCGCTTGAACACAAATGTCAGCGGCAGTTTTTCGACGGCATTGGCGGCGTTATCCCGGGCGAGTGCGGACGCATGCACCGTTTCGCCGGCGCGATAGATACCGCGTTCGGTCCAAGCCAGAATATCGATGGCACCCGGCGCGGGACGGCCGGTGACGCCACGATCCGAAAGATCAAAGCCCGCCCGGGTCATGTCGAGGAAAACATAGTCCGCATCGCCATTCTTGGCGGTGATGACTGCAGGAGCGGTGGCTGCAGTGCCACGCATCAGCCCGGCTGTAAATGTAGCGCGGCCTTCGGTATCGGTGACCGCAGTACCAAGTATCTCGTTGTTCTTGGCAAGAAGCTGAAGCTCGACACCGATGAGCGGCTGCGCCGAGGCAAGCGAGCGAGCAAAAACATTGAGCCCGTCATTGCCGGCATAGGTGGTGAGGCCGATATCGGAGACGACGAACCACTGGGTCGCGTGGGCATCCCATTCATTGCTCTTTGCATCAGGCGAGACGGCAGTCAGGACATAAACGCCCGGCTTGCGTTGCGGCAAGGCTTCATCGACTGGGAAACTGGTGACGACATCCTTGTTGAGTTCGGACTGAAGATCGATCGTGCCCTGCCAGACAAGCTCACCCGATTCGTCCTGCAGACGCTGGGCGCTGTAGCCATCCATCTGCGTCAGGAATTGCGAACTGGTCAGAAGCGGGGCAAGCCCTCGATCACCAATGCGATAGAGCTTGAGATTGGCGCTGGTCGTATTGACCGAAACGATTGGAATGCCGCGACGCGCGGTGCTCGGCAGCACGAAGCTATCGCCGGTAAAGCGCACCATGGCGGAGCGATCCTTGATGTAGATATCAAGATCGACGGGCGCTTCAAGGGATTCGCCCACCGCCGATGGCAGCCCGGGACGCAGGGCGAGCTTGTAGCGCTGGCCATGTTCAAGGCCCTCGACACAGATCTCGCTGCCTTTGGCCTCCAGCGCTTTCGGGGCAGTTCCGTTCAATGTCACGAACGGCGTATAGTCCGTGCCCATTTTCACCAGAGGATCAGAGAACTGAACACATGCGCGAGGGTTAACGCTATCCGCGTCGATCGTATGATTGGTGACGCGGAAGCCCTGCCGCGACCTAAGGTCGAGATAGGCGGCCTCCACCGGCTTGGCGTTGACGAGGGCGAGACTGGCTTTATACGCGTCAAGCGAGGCGCGATAGTTCTCGGAGTTTTGCAGCGCATCGCCGAGCACTGCCAGCGCATCTGCGCGGCTTTGCGTCGTTCGCGTCAACTGGTAGCCGTTGAGCGCGGCTAGCGCTGCCTGTCCTGCGATATAGGTATTTTTCTCGGCGCGATTGGCTGCACGTGCCGTCTCGATCCAGAGCGGGCCATTGTCGGGTGTAACCGCCAATGCGCCTCTGAATGCTTTGAGAGCGTTCTCGATATTACCCTTGGCAACCTCGGCGCGTCCGGCCGCGACGAGACCATCGGCACCTAACGCCTTCTGATCGTCGGTGAGGTTCAGGCTTGCCTTGACCTGCCGTGCATCCTGCGCGAGTTGATCGGACACGAATTGCAATTTTGGCGGCGCGCCGATATCGGGCTCATCGGCGGTCTCGACAACCTTGCCAGCAATAGAACCCGGCGCCGATTTCAGCTGATTGAAATCCGATTTGAGAAAACACCACTTCACCTTAGGGTTGTAGGTGAATGCCTTGCAGGACTGGTCGGCGAGACAGACCAGCTCGCACTGATCCTGGGTGACATCCTGTTCCGTACGCAGGTCAAAACCGAAATAATCGCCGTCCTTCGTCGTAACGACATCGCGATTCATTTCCGCCGCGCCAACCGGCGCGGAAAGAGTGAAAAGAGTGACAAGGAAGGCCGAAAAGCCGATGACCGAACGCAGAGACATAAAGTCCTCCCACTGCCACTATTTTGGTGTGGGGGCACTGTTCAAACTTCGGTATAACTTGTCAACAGATCATGCGATCCGGTTGCATTCTCTCGCTCGATTTCGCTACGAATCCAACGTTGGAAGTGCAGCGTCTGTTGGCTTGGTTTGCGGTTATTTGGTGTGATTAACCAATAACCCACGGAAGACGGCACGCGTGTGGGGAAAGGCGCAACCAGCCTGCCGTCCGCCAAGGCATCTTCAACAAACAGGTCCCAGGCGAGCATGATGCCCTGCCCGCTGATCGCGGCTTCAAGGCCAAGCCACGGATCGGAAAAAGTTGTCCCGTCGAAAGGTAGAGGGCCCTCAAGACCAGCCGCAGCCTGCCAATCATCCCAGCTGAACATCGGATTGTCGTAACAGATGATCGGCTGGTTGAAGATGTCGGCAGGTCCTTTCAACTTCAGAGCTACATTCCGCGTGCAAACCGGAAACATCCTTTGCGGCAGAAGCCGTTCCTGAGCGCCATCCCGCCAATCGCCCTTTCCAAGCCGGATGGCGAGATCGATGTCCGAACTTTTCAAATCGACGATGCCCGGTGAAGGATCGATACGGATTTTGAGATCCGGATGGGCGCTGCGCAAACGGCCAAGACGTGGAACGAGCCATTTCGAGGCGAACGTGGGAGCGACGGAAAGCATCAGAGTCTGATCGGTCCCATCAGCCATTGCGACGGCCTTTGACAGTGACTGAAAGCCTTCTTCCAGCCGGGCAAGAAAGCCTTTGCCGAATGGCGTCGCCACCAGCCCGCCGCGCGTTCGTTCAAAGACGGCATGTCCAATCTGGCCCTCGGTGCGGATCAATTGTTGGCTGACCGCGCTGACCGATACGCCGAGTTCCTCGGCAGCCCTTGGAAGCGGGCCCAAACGTCCGATCGCCTCTACTGCCTTCAAACCGTTGAGATGGACCTTGTTTAAATTCTTCATGAAGATTTTCTTTACAAAGGTTTCGCCAATCTGGATTGCGTGAATTGTATATCCTGAACAGAATAGCGCATATTTGAACACAAGGGAGTCAGACGATGAAGATTTTCTTTCTGCTCCGAGCCCTGATAGCACGGTTCTGCGGCCGGCAAATCGAGTCCGGAGATGATGCTGAGCCCAGCTGGCAAAGGGATCCACTTGCGCACCCGACATTACAGGCCATGGACCTCGATCAGCTGGCCGATCTGCCATTCGATCCGCGCGCGGTATGCAGGCAATAGCGCAGCTACACAGTCAAACGTCGTGCCGCCATTGCCATGCGCCGTTCCCACCAGACGAGGGAGAGGCTTGAGGCCACGATGAGGATTGCGCCAAGGAAGACGTTTATTTGCGGCACCTCATGCCAGATGAGATAACCGTAAAGAAACGCCCAGATGAGACCGCTATACTCGATGGGCGCAAGCGCCGACGCCGGGGCGTAGCGGAACCCTTCATAGAGGAAATATTGTCCGGCTGAGCCGACCAGGCCAAGGCTAATCATCAACATCCAGCCGTTGAAATTCGGTGTTTTCCATAACCATGGAAGCATCGCCCCACAGACAACGGCGAAAAGGAAACTCGTTGCCATCATCTGGTTGAAGGTGCTTTCGCTACGGCTGACAAGGCGCACAAGAATAACGCTCCACGCCCAGCAGAAACCGGCAAACAGTACCATTCCCGCTGGCACGAGATCGGGTGTTTCCGCCGGATTTGCTGCGAGGATCACCCCCACAAATCCCGCGATGGACGCGATCCAGCGAACCAGTCCCACCTTCTCCTTCAGGACAAAGATCGAGAGGATGACAACCATCACCGGCGCGGAGAAATACATGGTGGTGATTTCGGCAAGCCCAAGGTGGCGCGCCGCGGAATAATAGGAGAGCCATGCGCCGAGCATCAGTGCCGCGCGAATAGCGAGCGATCGCTTGTGCGGGCTCTTCAGGATCGACGGATGCCGCTCATGCCGCACCATGATTGCGGCAAAGATGACGATGATAACACTGCGCATGAACAATATCTGCGGCACCGAATAGTCTGCCACCAGCCACTTCACCAGCGCATCCTGAATAGCAAAGAGTGAATAACCGAGCGCCGCCAGGGCAATGCCGGTGAGCGGACTGGGTTCTTGCCCGATAAATCGACGAAGCATGGGGACCTTGCGGAGGGTAGGCGGTGCTGCTGTTTCGCCTATCAAGAAGACAAACTGATTACAACTGCATTCGGAAAACATTAACTTTATTGGTAAAACTCTAATGATTTTGAGCAGCGCGGCCCTAAAGCATATTGGACGTAACACCTTGCTTCATAATGAATTTTGACGACCACGGAGCTATTGTTGCCCAACACCGCTTGCTGCATAGTTGCTTGGCCGGATTAACATTTTGGCCTGAAGACACGAACGTTGCAGGGGGGAAAATGCTGAGGGACGACAAAAATACGAAGGCCGACTACGAGCCTTATATTACTCGCTCTGCACCCTATGTCGTATTCCTGCTTTTGTGGCTTCCGTTTGTTCTTGTCGTAGGCAGGCTATTCGGCAATCAATGATCAAGAATGAGAAGCCACTTAGGGGCACCGATTTCAGATATTGCGGCTATATGAATTAGACTATCGCCTGCTGCAACGTCATCCAGACACCGAAAGTGTCCGAATTCCCAAGACCGCCCAAGTATCAGGCAATTGGTGATCAGGCCGGAACCGGCCCAGGCTTGCGGATGTGTTTTGCAGCTTCTACCACCAGCGGATCAAAGCCGTTATCCTCTTGTTCAAGGATCGCGAAAAACTGCTCGCGCATGCGTGGCTCCCAGAAGTGGTTGATGTGGTCAGCAACACCTGCCACCGCCTCATCCTTCGGCTGTGTATGGAAGAACGCGGCTATCTGGTTGGCCATATAGACGAGCTTGGTCGCCGTCGATTTGTGGCTTTCACTATCCATATTGCACCAATCTTACAGTGGGACTTTGAACGAGAGTCGATGCGGCGGTGTCGGGATTCGGCTTGGGAAGCACATCCGCCGCTTTTGTATCCAGCTGGGCCAAAGCAGCCGGGACCCGCTCTGGGCGAGTAAATACATCGAATTCATCACCGCGCACAAGCGCAACAAGCGTCATGCCAGCGGCATGCGCTGTGCGGATCGCCAAGGCTGTCGGCGCCGATACGGCAATCAGGATCGGAGCGCCGATGATCGCCGCTTTTTGCACCATTTCAATAGATACGCGGCTCGTAACGACGACTGCGCCAGTCTTGCCCTTGACACCAGACCGGCAGAGAGCCCCGGCCAGCTTGTCCAGCGCATTGTGGCGGCCAACATCTTCGCGCGCCGCAACGACTCCCTTGCCCGGAACATAGAACCCCGCGGCGTGGACTGCGCCGGTTTCACTATGCAGCGGCTGAACCTGCGAGAGCAGCTTGACCGCGTCCGCGATTTCATCCGGCGTCAGCTTGAGTTTGGCTCTATCGACCGAAGCGACGGGTTTCAGAGCCTGCTCGATCGACTCGATGCCGCAGAGGCCGCAGCCGACAGGTCCAGCCATGCGGCGGCGGCGATCCGTGAGTTCCTGGCCCGCTTCACCTGCGAGCACGATCTGGACATCGACACCCTCGTCATGCTCCTCGACGGTAATTTCGCTGATTTCGTCGAGCTGCGAGATAATGCCCTCTGACAGGCTGAAGCCGACAGCGAAATCCTCCATGTCGGCTGGCGTCGCCATCATGACCGCATGGGTTGTGCCGCTGTAACTGAAGGCGACCGGAGTTTCTTCGGGCACCATCCTGCTGTCTGTCGCGTAAACCTCCCCCGCCCCTTTGCGGCGGCGGGTAATGCGCGGAACGACAAGCAGTGCGGGGCGCTTTTCGGGCATGGTTACTCCGCGGCATCCAGCACTGGAGCAATCCGCCTGCTCTGACGTGCCTGCTCGTCATATTCGATCTGCCAGTCGCTCGGACCGTTCGAAGCGCCGACCTGCACCGCCGTGACCTTGTATTCCGGACAATTGGTCGCCCAATCGGAGAAATCGGTGGTGATCACATTGGCCTGCGTCGTCGGATGGTGGAAGGTCGTATAGACAACACCCGGCGATACGCGATCGGTGATCAGCGCGCGCAGGGTGGTTTCGCCTGCGCGGCTGGTGATCTTCACCCAATCGCCATCGCGAATGCCGCGCTGCTCGGCGTCATGGGCGTGGATCTCGAGCCGGTCCTCTTCGTGCCAGACGACGTTATGCGTGCGGCGTGTCTGCGCCCCGACATTGTATTGCGAGAGGATGCGTCCCGTCGTGAGAAGCAGCGGGAAGCGTGGTCCGGTTCGCTCGTCCGTCGCGACATATTCGGTTCGGATAAACTTGCCCTTGCCACGCGCGAAGCTGTCGATATGCATGATCGGCGTGCCCAAGGGCGCCTTTTCGTTGCATGGCCATTGAACCGATCCTTCCTTGTCCAGAAGGTCGTAGGTAACGCCGGCGAAACTCGGAGTCGTCAGCGCCACTTCGTCCATGATCTCGGAAGGATGGCTGTAGCTCCAGCCAAGTCCCATGGCATTTGCGAGGTTCTGCGTAACTTCCCAATCGGCGTAGCCGTTGAGCGGGCTCATAACCTTGCGCACGCGATTGATCCGGCGCTCGGCATTGGTGAACGTGCCATCCTTTTCAAGGAAGGTAGAGCCGGGCAGGAAAACATGGGCGTAGTTGGCGGTCTCATTGAGGAAGAGGTCGTGCACCACAACGCATTCCATGGCAGCAAGACCGGCAGCGACGTGCTTGGTATCAGGGTCTGATTGAAGGATGTCCTCGCCCTGAATGTAGATACCCTTGAAGGTACCATCAACGGCAGCGTCGAGCATATTCGGAATGCGAAGGCCGGGTTCGTCCTGCAGTTTTACACCCCAGAGCTTGTCGAAGATGTCGCGCGTCGATTCATCGGAGATATGCCGGTAACCGGGAAGTTCGTGCGGGAAGGAACCCATATCACAGGACCCCTGCACATTGTTCTGACCGCGGAGCGGGTTCACGCCGACGCCCTTGCGGCCGATGTTGCCGGTCGCCATGGCGAGGTTTGCGATAGCCATGACTGTCGTTGAGCCCTGGCTATGCTCAGTGACACCAAGACCATAGTAGATTGCGCCATTGCCGCCGGTTGCGAAAAGCCGTGCAGCCTCGCGCAAAGCCTGGGGATTAACGCCCGACAGCTCTTCGATGGCTTCCGGGCTATGCTCCGGAGAAGAAACGAAAGCTGCCCAATCCTGGAACTCGTCCCAATCGCAGCGCTCGCGGATGAACTTCTCGTTGAAGAGCCCTTCGGTGACGATCACATGGGCCATCGAGGTGACGACGGCAACGTTGGTACCGGGACGCAATGGAAGGTGTTGTGCAGCTTCAACATGGGGTGAACGCACCAGATCGATGCGGCGCGGATCGACGACGATCAGTTTTGCACCCTTGCGCAGCCGCTTCTTCAACCGGGAAGCAAAGACAGGATGACCATCGGTCGGATTGGCGCCGATAATCATCACGACGTCGGTGTGCTCGACACTGTCGAAATCCTGCGTACCTGCAGAAGTACCGAATGTAGTTCTGAGGCCATAGCCCGTTGGCGAATGGCAAACGCGGGCACAAGTATCGACATTGTTGTTACCAAAACCGGCGCGCACCAGTTTCTGGACAAGATATGTCTCTTCATTGGTACAGCGGGACGATGTGATACCGCCGATGGAATTGCGTCCATACTGATACTGGATGCGGCGGAATTCGTTGGCGACGTGCTTGTAAGCTTCTTCCCACGTGACTTCGCGCCATGGATCCGAGATCTTCTCGCGGATCATCGGGTTGAGAATGCGGTCCTTATGGGTTGAATAACCGTAGGCAAAGCGACCCTTGACGCAAGAATGGCCGCGATTGGCCTTGCCGTCCTTCCAGGGCACCATGCGAACCAGCTCTTCACCGCGCATCTCGGCCTTGAACGAGCAGCCGACGCCGCAATAGGCGCAGGTCGTGACTTTCGAATGTTCCGGCTGACCAATTTCGATGACGGATTTTTCGGTCAATGTTGCTGTCGGACAAGCCTGAACACAGGCGCCACAGGAAACACATTCGCTATCAACGAAATTCTCATGCATGCCTGGCGAAACGCGGCTGGAGAAACCGCGGCCTTCGATGGTCAGAGCGAATGTGCCCTGCACTTCCTCGCAGGCACGCACGCAGCGCGAGCATACGATGCACTTGGCCGGATCGTATGTGAAGTAGGGATTGGACTCGTCCTTCGGCATCCAGCGATCATTGGCAACGTCATTTGCCTTGGCGAAAACGTGGTTATCGCCCTCATAGCCATAACGCACATCGCGAAGGCCAACCGCACCTGCCATGTCCTGCAGTTCGCAATCGCCATTGGCTGCGCAGGTAAGGCAATCAAGCGGGTGATCGGAGATATAAAGCTCCATGACGCCTTTGCGGATATTCTTCAGACGCTGCGTTTGGGTATGGACGACCAGTCCTTCCATTGCCGGTGTCGTGCAGGAGGCGGGAGTGCCATTGCGGCCTTCGATCTCTATCAGGCAGAGGCGGCAAGAGCCGAACGCATCCACCATATCGGTGGCGCACAGCTTTGGAACCTTGATGCCGGCTTCCATGGAGGCGCGCATGATCGAAGTGCCTTCGGGCACAGTGACCTCGTTGCCATCGATGGTCAGCGTGATCATCTTTTCGGAAAGAGATTTCGGCGTACCGTAGTCGATTTCTTCAATGAGAGACATCCTAGAGCCCTTTCCGACCATATTGGCCGTATTCTGTTTCTCGGCTGACGAGACAATCCGCGCGGAAGGTGGCGAGGCCGATGCGGGACATCGGACGAGGCCGCCTGACAAAGCGGGTGTCCGTCAGCCGGAAACCCGAAGGGACGGGGCCTGTTGCGCCAATTCCGGCGCAAAGCCACTCGCCCGCACGAAGGGTGCGAGACTTCCTGTCTTTGCTTGATCTTGTCACAACATGCCTCCGTCAGAATAGGTCAATATGGTCAGAAAGGGCTCTGCGCTCCTATTCCGCCGCTACGGCGATTGGCGCGGGGCGGAAATCTTCAGGAAAATGGGTGAGTGCGCTCATGACGGGATAGGGCGTGAAACCGCCCAACGCGCAGAGCGAGCCAAACTTCATCGTATTGCACAGGTCGGTCAAAACCTCGATCTGCTTATCAGGCTCGATATTGGCCGAGAGGCGGTCGACGACTTCGACACCGCGTGTCGAACCGATGCGGCAGGGAGTGCATTTGCCGCAGGATTCGATCGCGCAGAATTCCATGGCGAAACGCGCCTGCTTCAGCATGTCCACGCTGTCATCGAAAACCACCAAACCAGCATGACCGATGAGGCCATCCTTTGCGGCGAAGGCTTCGTAGTCAAAGGGCGTATCGAAGAGTTCGCGCGGGAAATAGGCGCCGAGCGGCCCACCGACCTGCACAGCTTTGACCGGACGTCCTGTGGCCGTGCCACCGCCAATGTCATCGACGATTTCGCCAAGCGTGAGACCAAAGGCAGCTTCGAAGAGACCGCCATATTTGACGTTGCCGGCAATTTGCAGCGGGATGGTGCCTCGAGAACGGCCCATGCCGAAATCCTTGTAGAAAGGAGCGCCCTTGTCGAGGATGACAGGAACGGAAGCCAGCGAGATGACATTGTTGATGACGGTTGGCTTACCGAAAAGGCCTTTATGCGCTGGCAGCGGCGGCTTGGCGCGAACAATGCCGCGGCGCCCTTCGAGGCTTTCCAGCAACGCGGTTTCCTCGCCGCAAACATAGGCCCCTGCCCCGACGCGGACTTCAATGTCAAAAGCGTAGGCTGAGCCCAGCACGGACGGCCCAAGGACGCCGCCCTCACGAGCGATCTGCAGCGCTTCGTTCATGACAGCAATGGCATGCGGATATTCAGAGCGCGTGTAGATGTAACCCTTCGTTGCGCCGACCGCGATGCCAGCGATGGTCATGCCCTCGATCAATACGAATGGATCGCCTTCCATGATCATACGATCAGCAAAAGTACCGCTATCCCCTTCATCGGCGTTGCAGACGATATATTTCTGCGAACCCGTGGTTTCGAGAACCGTCTTCCATTTGATGCCGGTGGGGAAGCCCGCACCGCCGCGACCGCGCAAGCCAGACTCCGTAACCTGGGCCACGATTTCGGCAGGCGTTAGCTTGAGAGCGTTTTCCAGACCCTTCAGGCCATCATGGGCACGATAATCTTCGAGGGAGACGGGATCTGTAATGCCGCAACGGGCAAAGGTCAGGCGTGTTTGTTTGGCGAGGAAGGGGTGATGATCGGTGAGGCCGAGCCAGAGAGGGTGCACCCCGCCCTCGGCCATGCCATTGTCAAGCAGTGCCGCCACATCGGAGGCCTTGACCGGGCCATAGGCGATACGGCCGTTTGGCGTATCGACCTCGACCATCGGCTCCAGCCAATACATGCCGCGCGAGCCGTTGCGGACGATTCGCGCGTCGAGGTTGCGTGTGTCGATTTCAGCCTGCAGGAATCTGGCGACTTTATCGGCGCCAAGCGCCAAGGCGCCGGAATCGCGCGGAACGTAAAAAATGACTGTCATAGCCGCACCTCCGCCGCGATTTCCTCGAGCTGCTCGGCGTCGAGACGTCCAATCACCTCGTCGTCAAGCATCGCCGCAGGTGCGCAGGCACAAAGGCCGAGGCAATAGACCGGCTCAAGCGTCACCGCACCATCGGCGGTCGTACCATGCCAATCGATCCCGAGAAGCTGGCGCGCCCGGTCGGCAAGCGCATCGCCGCCCATGGATTGGCACGCTTCAGCGCGGCAAAGCTTCAGAACATGCCTGCCAGCAGGATGATCGCGGTAATCATGATAAAAGGTAAAAACGCCATGGACTTCGGCGCGGGAAATGTTGAGGGCCTGTGCAATCAACGGAAGCGTTTCCGGTGGAACATAGCCGAATTCGTCCTGCAACTCGTGCAGAATTGGAAGAAGCGGGCCTTCTTTGCCCTTTAGTTGATCGATAATGCCTATCGCTCTGCTGGCGATATCGGTACTTGCGCTTTGCATATCGTGCAACGCCCTCCCTTGTTTCTCCCCACACCCCGAAATAGATCAAAGATGCGTGGCATTATCAATACCGCAGTCTCGTTGAGCGATAGAAAATTTCTATCAAACCATATTCATACTTAGAGCCAATGCGCGTGCCTCGTGCAACAGCGCCGAAACCAATGGTGTATGTGGTTCGCGATCCGCAGCGACCAGTCCAACGAGGTGGCGCGCATCAGGCTCGACGATGGGTATCGCACGGATCGGTTCGGCAAATCCCAGCGTCTCGGCAAGGTTGAGCGGCATAATGCTCGCCCATTTTCCGGTTCTTATGTGCGAGAATAGCACAATCATGGAATTAGACTCTAGTGTCGGGTGAACCTCGACCCCCGCCTCCTGCAAATGCTTGTTGATGAGGCGGCGATTCTGCATGTCCATGGTGAGGAGGCAAAGCGGCAACTGCCCCACCTCCGCCCATGTGACCGACTTCCGATCGGAGTAGGTATTGCCCGACGAAGTAATCAGCTGGTAGCGCTCGGTATAAAGCGGCACGGACGTCACGCGTCCGAGCGGCTCATTATCCAAGTAGCTGATACCGATATCGATCTCGAAATTGCTGAGCAGTGTCAATACTTCAAGCGATGTTCGCGAGGTCACGGAGAATGTGACATCCGGGTGCTTTTCGCGGAAAGGAGTTGTCAGCCGCGAGACCATGGCAAGTGCCGTGGGAATGGCCGCGATCTTCACATGCCCTGCCAGGCCGAAGCGGGCGGCGCGGATCTCCTCGCGCATCGTGCGGGTATCGCCGACAATGCGGCGGGCCCATTCAAGCACACGCTGGCCTTCTGACGTCAGGCCATTGAAGCGTGAGGCGCGCTGTACGAGCACGACACCGAGCGTATCCTCAAGCTGGCGGATCGCTGCAGAAAGCGTGGGCTGGGTAACGCCGCATTCTTCTGCCGCCCGGCCGAAATGCTTGTGGTGCGCCAAAGCGATGAAAAATTCCAGCTTGTCGATCATGCGGGGTTGCTCCTCTTGAAGCGACCCTAGCGATGATCTTGTACAATCAGCAAGCCAAGTTTTTCAAACGGTCAGGAACTTGCGCACTTCCGGTTTATCGAGGCTCGCGGCATCGCCGGAATGAACGATCTCGCCGCGATCCATGATGTAGACGTGATCGGCAAGTTCGCGGCAGAAATCGAGATACTGTTCCACGAGAAGGATTGCGAGGCCGGCCTGATCACGCAGGAACTGGATCGCCCGGCCGATATCCTTGATGATCGAAGGCTGGATACCTTCGGTCGGCTCATCGAGAACCAACAGTTTCGGCCGAGTTACCAGCGCCCGGCCGATGGCGAGCTGTTGCTGCTGACCACCCGAAAGATCGCCGCCGCGCCGCCCGAGCATAGTCTTCAACACCGGAAACAGTTCGAAAACTTCCGGGGGGACATTGCGATTGCCGCGCGTCGCCGCCGCAAAGCCGGTTGCGAGGTTTTCGCGGACAGTCAGCAACGGGAAAATCTCGCGCCCCTGCGGAACGAAAGCAATGCCCGCGCGGGCACGATCATAGGGTGGTTTCCTTCCCAGAGCCGATCCTTCAAAACTGATCGAACCGGAGGAAAGCGGGTGCTGACCGACGATGGCTCTGAGCATGCTGGTCTTGCCGACGCCATTACGCCCGAGAACACAGGTGATTGATTTAGGTTTCACTTGCAACGAAACACCGCGCAGCGCCTGCGCGGCACCATAGTGCAGAGACGCATTTTCAATTGTCAGCATGGGAGAATTCCTTGCTCTTTTTTACGCAATTCCGGACGGCGCCACTTCTTTGGAATGGGTCTTTATCGGCCAAGATAGACCTCGATCACACGCTGATCATTGCTGACGAAATCAAGCGAGCCTTCTGCCAGCACCGAGCCCTCGTGCAGGCACGTCACCTTCACGTCGAGTTCGCGGACGAAATGCATGTCGTGTTCGACGACGAGCACCGACCTCGTCTTGGCGATTTCGCGCAACAGCTTGGCCGTTTCCGCCGTCTCGGCATCGGTCATTCCCGCCACCGGCTCATCGACCAGCAACAGCTTCGGATCTTGTGCCAGCAGCATCCCGATCTCGAGCCATTGTTTCTGGCCGTGCGAAAGGTTCGCCGCGAGCCAGTCGCGTTTTCCATTTAGGCGGATCGTGTAAAGAATATCCTCGATCCGTTCGGCTTCATTCGCGCTCTGTCGATGGAAGAGCGCTGAGAACGCCGAACGCGGACCGGAGAGGGCCAGCACCAGATTGTCTTCAACCGTGTGGCTTTCGAAAACCGTCGGCTTCTGAAATTTGCGGCCGATACCGAGCAGAGCGATTTCCGCCTCGTCGTGCCTGGTCAGATCCACTTCGCCATTGAAATAAACGTCGCCAGCATCCGGTTTTGTCTTGCCTGTGATGATATCCATCATCGTCGTCTTGCCGGCACCATTCGGACCGATAATGGCGCGCATTTCCCCTGTCTGCAGCACAAGCGACAGATTATTGATGGCGCGGAAACCATCGAACGAGACCGAAACGCCATCGAGATAGAGGAGGGTATCCTGGGCTTTCATGATCTATTCCGCTGCCTGAGGTTCGGGAAGGTGCACATTCTCGGCGGCAACTGGCGGGGGCGCGCTGTCCTTCTTTCGCGCAGCGCGGTCAGCCAGTTTTGTTCTCCACGAGCCATAGAGACCGAGGATACCCTTTGGCAGGAACAAGGTGACTATGATGAACAGCGCGCCCAGGGCGAACAGCCAGATTTCCGGGAATGCGGCCGTGAAATAGGTCTTGCCAAAATTGACCAATACGGCGCCGATGATGGGTCCGATGATCGTGCCACGGCCGCCCACGGCGACCCAGATGACCGCCTCGATAGAATTGGCCGGCTCGAACTCCGAGGGGTTGATAATACCGACCTGGGGCACGTAGAGCGCGCCGGCTATGCCCGCCATCATTGCTGAAATGGTCCAGACGAACAGCTTGTAGCGATCGACACGATAGCCAAGAAAGCGCATGCGGCTTTCCGCATCGCGGACACCGACGAGAACCTTGCCGAGTTTGGATCGAATGATGAAACTGGACACGAAGACGGCCAGCGCAAGAAACAGTGCGGTCGCCGCGAACAGCATTGAGCGGGTGGTTCCAGCCTGAATGTTGAAGCCGAGAATATCCTTGAAATCCGTCAGGCCATTGTTGCCGCCAAATCCCATGTCGTTGCGGAAAAAAGCCAGCAGCAGCGCATAGGTCAGCGCCTGGGTGATGATCGACAGGTAAACGCCGGTGACGCGGGAGCGAAAGGCAAGCCAGCCAAAGCCGAAGGCAAGCGCGCCGGGAACAAGAACGACCATCAGCGCTGCGAACCAGAAATTATCGAAGCCGTGCCAGAACCAGGGCAATTCCTTCCAGTTCAGGAAGACCATGAAATCTGGGAGCACCGGATCGGCATAGACACCGCGCGGGCCGATCTGGCGCATCAGATACATCCCCATCGCGTAGCCACCCAACGCAAAAAAGGCGCCGTGACCGAGCGAAAGGATCCCGCAGAAACCCCAGACCAGATCGAGCGCGACTGCCAGCAGCGCATAGGTCAGGTACTTGCCGATCAGCGAAACCAGATAGGTCGGGATATGAAGTGGCGAAGTTTGCGGCAGCAGGAGATTTGAAAGTGGTACGAGGAGAGCAATCGCGACGAGCAGCGCAATGGCAATCCCACCGCGCCGATCAACATGGGTGAAAAACCATTGGGTGATCATGCCTCTATCGCCCTTCCCTTGAGTGCGAAGAGACCACGCGGGCGCTTCTGGATGAACAGGATGATAAGCACGAGGACGACGATCTTGCCGAGGACAGCCCCAGCGAAAGGCTCGAGGAACTTGTTGGCGATACCGAGCGACATGGCACCAACCAATGTGCCCCAGAGATTGCCGACACCGCCAAAAACAACGACCATGAAGCTGTCGATGATATAGCCCTGGCCGAGATTCGGACTGACATTGTCGATCTGGCTAAGCGCCACGCCTGCAATTCCGGCGATGCCGGAGCCGAGGCCGAAGGTGAGTGCATCGACCCACGGCGTCCTGATTCCCATCGAGGAGGCCATGCGGCGATTTTGGGTGACTGCCCGCATCCGCAAACCGAGCATGGTCTTCTTCAGGACCAGTTGCAGGATGGCAAAGACGGACAGCGCAAAAACAATGATCCACAGGCGCGACCATGTGAGTGTGAGCAAGCCCAGGTCGAACGACCCTGCCATCCAGGACGGGTTGCCGACCTGCACGTTGGATGCGCCGAACCAGGAACGAATTGCCTGTTGCAGAACGAGCGAGATGCCCCAGGTCGCCAGCAACGTTTCAAGAGGACGTCCGTAGAGAAAGCGGATAATGCCGCGCTCGATGACCACGCCTATCCCGCCGGAAACGAGAAATGCGGCGGGGAGAGCTATGAGCAGCGAGTAGTCGAACAGTCCGGGCGCCGACGTCCGGATAATCTGCTGCACCACGAACGTCGTATAGGCGCCGATCATGACCATCTCGCCATGTGCCATGTTGATGACACCCATGACACCGAAGGTAATGGCAAGTCCGATGGCCGCGAGCAACAACACCGAACCCAGTGACAGGCCGTAAACGACATTCTGGATGGCGTTCCAGAATGCGAGCTTGGTATTGATGCTGTCGATAGCCGCCTTCGCCGCTTCGCCAACCGGACCCTGCACGTTCTCAAGTGGAGTAAGCAAACCCAGAGCAGCGCGGCTGTTGCCGGCACTCACTTCCGTGATAGCGGCAATTTTCACATCGTCTGCCGCGTCGGAATTCAGAACAGCAGCGGCTTTGGCCTGTTGCATGAGCGCTTTGACGCCCGCATCCTTCTCAACCGCGATGGCTTGATCCAATAGCGGGATCGACTCCGGATCGCGGGTCTTCAGGATAGCTTCTGCGGCCGAACGGCGCTCGGCGATATTGTCGCTCATCAGGGTCAGTCCGCCGATGGCAGCAGCGATATCACGGCGCAACCGATTGTTGACCTTGATCTTTTCAGCAGCCGACCGCGGCACGGGATCGAGTTTTGCTCCGGTCAGCGCATCGGTTGCGGCGTAGTCAGAACCGTCACGTTTGCCAAGAAAGACAGTCTTGTCGGCTTTGGCCACGTAAAGATCACCGGCACTGAGCGCATCGAGGATTTTGGAGACGCGGGGATCGCCGGTCTTGACCAAGTCCGAGATGGCCTTGGTCGTGTTCTCGAAATTGTCACCGGCAAGCGCCTGAACAAGCGGCCGCAGCGTCGCGTCATCAACAGTCTGCGCGTTGGACTGGGCAATGTGACAACAGAAGCCAAGCATCAGAATGAATACGGACAGCAGGCGGTTCAATCGCATCAATCAATCCTGTGTTGAAATTTTCGGCGGAAACTCCATCCCCACACGTAAGGTGGGGATGGAGTCAGCTTCGGATGTGCCCCGGACCCGAAGCCTGGGAGTTCGAACCCTAGTTGGTAACGCCGCCGCACTTGCCGCTGACAATGTTGAAATTGCCGCACGACATGGGCTTGCGCCAGTCAGAGATCAGGTCTTTGGAGCCCGGAAGATAATCGGACCATTCATCACCGACGACGAGGCCGGGGGTCTGGTAGACGATGTCGAACTGGCCATCGTCCTGCACTTCACCGATCAGCACAGGCTTGGTGATGTGATGGTTCGGCATCATGGTCGCGTAGCCACCGGAAAGATTTGGAACGGAGGTGCCGACGATTGAATCGATAACCGCATTGGAATCCGTGGTGCCTGCGGCCTCAACAGCCTTAACCCACATGTTGAAGCCAATATAGGTTGCTTCCATCGGGTCGTTGGTCACGCGCTTGTCGTTCTTCGTATAGGCATGCCACTCCTTGATGAACTCAGCATTGGCGTCCGCATCGACCGACTGGAAATAGTTCCAGGCTGCGAGGTGGCCGACGAGCGGCTTGGTATCGAGACCAGCCAATTCTTCTTCGCCGACCGAGAAGGCAACGACTGGAATGTCTTCAGCCTTGATGCCCTGGTTGGCGAGTTCCTTGTAGAAAGGCACGTTCGCATCGCCGTTGATCGTCGAAACGACGGCGGTTTTCTTGCCTGTCGAGCCGAACTTCTTGATATCGGAGACGATCGTCTGCCAATCGGACTGGCCGAATGGCGTGTAGTTGATCATGATGTCCTCATCTTTGACGCCTTTGGCGTTGAGGTAGGCTTTCAGGATCTTGTTGGTGGTCTGCGGGTAAACATAGTCGGTGCCGGCGAGAACCCAGCGCTCGACGCCTTCTTCCTTGGCGAGGTAATCGACAGCCGGAATAGCCTGCTGGTTCGGAGCGGCGCCTGTGTAGAACACATTGCGCGAGCTTTCTTCACCCTCGTACTGGACAGGATAGAACAGCATCGAGTTCAGCTCTTCGAACACCGGCAGAACCGATTTGCGCGAGGAAGACGTCCAGCAGCCGAATACGGCGGCGACTTTATCCTGCTCGATCAGCTGGCGTGCCTTTTCGGCGAAGAGCGGCCAGTCGGAAGCCGGATCAACCACGACAGCCTCAAGTTTCTTGCCGAGAACACCGCCCTTCTTGTTCTGCTCGTCAATCAGAAACAGCATCGTATCCTTGAGGGTCGTTTCGGAAATCGCCATCGTCCCGGAGAGCGAATGCAGAATGCCGACTTTGATCGTGTCGTCCGCGGCGCTCGCGGGTGACATGGCCAGGGACGCACCCATGGCGGCGGCCGCCAAAGTCCCGATAAATTTGGCTGGTAAATTGAACATTCAGGTGAACCCCTCTTTTGGTTGTTGGTACCAAAGGAGTTCTAAGCAACGAGCGTGCCAAGTCGTGTTCGTTGGTTAAAGACATCTGAATTATTCAAAATTATCAGCATATTATGGGTTTTCATAGTCAATGCATTTTTTGCAAGATGTTTGGTTCGGACGCTTTCGCAACCCCCTTTAGCTCATACTTTAGTCACATAGCTGTATATGCTGATTTAATAGGCATGGACAGAGAGTAAAGATGCTTTGATATGGCATTGGCCTCCGTTTGATGTATGGTACTTCGACACCAACTCTTCCAAGGACAAAAAATGGACATCCGTCAAATTGACGAAGATTTTGCTGTGACCGGCCAGATTTCACCGGATGACGTGCGCGATATTGTTGCCGCAGGCTATCAGGCGCTGATTTGCAACCGTCCGGACGGCGAATCGCCGGACCAGCCAGATTTCGCTGAAATTTCTCAGGTTGCCGAAAAAGCAGGCATTCCGATTTATTACGTTCCGGTTATCTCCGGTCAACTGACCCAGGACGACGTCGATGCCATGGCCAAAGCGCTGGAGGAAGCGGAAGGACCTGTCCTCGCCTATTGCCGCTCCGGCGCACGCTCAACCAATATTTATGGCATCGTCCAACAACAGAAGAGCTAACCTTAAAAGAACGCCTGGATGCCTGTCTGCGCGCGGCCTAGAATGAGGGCGTGCACGTCGTGCGTGCCCTCATAGGTATTGACGGTCTCAAGGTTCTGCGCGTGCCGCATGACGTGATAGCCGATCTGGATACCATTGCCGCCATGCATGTCACGGGCGACGCGGGCAATATCCAGCGCCTTGCCGCAATTGTTCCGCTTGATAAGACTGATCATCTCCGGCGCGACTTTGTCTTCGTCCATCAGGCGGCCAACGCGCAACGAGGCCTGTAGCCCGAGAGCGATTTCGGTTTGCATGTCAGCGAATTTCTTCTGAAAGAGCTGTGTAGCGGCGAGAGGCCGTCCGAACTGCTTGCGATCAAGCCCGTACTGCACTGTGCGCTGCCAGCAATCCTCTGCGGCGCCCATAACCCCCCACGAGATGCCGTAGCGAGCGCGATTGAGGCAACCGAACGGCCCTTTCAGGCCGGAAACATTCGGCAGCAAATGCTCTTCACCAACGACGACGCCGTCCATGACGATTTCGCCCGTTATCGATGCACGCAGCGACAGCTTTCCGCCGATTTTCGGCGCTGAAAGACCCTTCATGCCCTTTTCCAGGACGAAGCCCCTTATCTGTCCATCATGCGCGTCAGATTTAGCCCAGACGACAAAAACGTCGGCTATGGGTGAATTGGAAATCCACATCTTCGAGCCGGACAACTGGTATCCGTCCGCGACTTTTGTCGCGCGGGTTTTCATTCCGGCGGGATCCGACCCAGCGTCGGGCTCGGTCAGTCCGAAGCAGCCAATCCACTCACCCGAAGCAAGCTTTGGCAGGTATTTCTTGCGCTGCTCCTCGGAGCCGTAGGCATAGATCGGATACATGACCAGCGACGACTGGACGCTCATCATGGAGCGATAACCGCTGTCGACACGCTCGACTTCTCGGGCCACAAGGCCGTATGCCACATAAGATGCTCCGGCGGTGCCGTATTCCTCAGGCAAGGTGACACCGAGAAGGCCGGAATCGCCCATCAGCCTGAAAAGGTCGGGATCGGTCTTCTCCTCCAGATAGGCCTCTTCGATACGCGGCAGCAACTCGCTTTGCGCGAAGGCACGGGCGCTGTCGCGGATCATCCGCTCGTCTTCGGTCAATTGATCTTCCAAGAGAAAGGGATCAGTCCAGACAAAGGACGGCTTCGAATTGGCCATTTGAGTTTCCTCCTTGATTGTGGAAAAGACCTATCATCAAATTTGTGTCCAAAGCCAGATGGATGTCCAAATGTTTCCTGAGGACAGTCAACCCGCCGGATTTCCGTCGAAGGACGAATCCAGTATAGGTTTTCGATGGCTATCAAGCAGCTGACCGAAACAATCATAAACCAGATCGCCGCAGGCGAAGTCATCGAACGCCCGGCGAGTGTGGTGAAGGAGCTCGTCGAGAATGCTATCGATGCCGGCGCAACCCGCATCGATATCGTTACCGCAGGCGGCGGCAAGAATTTGATCCGCGTCAGCGACAATGGATCGGGGATTCCGTCTGACGAGTTAACTCTCGCCGTTGCGCGTCACTGTACTTCAAAGCTAACCGATGATGTCCATGACATACGCGCACTCGGCTTTCGCGGTGAAGCATTGCCATCGATCGGCTCGGTATCGCGGCTTTCAATGAAATCGCGGATAGCCGAGGCGGATTCCGGATTTGAAGTCAACGTTCACGGCGGACGCCTGGAGGGGCCTCGCCCGACGCCAATGAATGGCGGAACGATTGCAGAAGTCCGTGATCTGTTTTTCGCGACACCGGCACGACTGAAGTTCATGAAGACAGACCGCGCCGAAGCTTCAGCCATAAGCGATGTGGTCAAGCGCGTCGCAATCGCTTTTCCACATATTCGCTTTTCAATTGCCGGAAGCGACCGCACACCTTTGGATCTTGCCGCAACCGGCACGGGATCGACGGGTATGCTGGAGCGCATTTCGCAGGTGCTCGGCAAGGAGTTTCCCGAAAACGCCATTGCTATCGATGCAATGCGCGATGGTGTGCGTCTATCCGGCTTTGCTGGCATTCCTGCATTCAATCGCGCCAACAGCCTGCAGCAATTTGCCTATGTGAACGGACGCCCCGTCCGCGACAAGCAAATCTGGGGCGCGATACGCGGCGCCTATGCCGATGTGATTTCGCGCGACCGGCATCCAGTCGTCGTGCTTTTCCTCAATCTTGATCCGGCTCTTGTTGACGTCAATGTGCATCCGGCCAAAGCCGACGTGCGCTTCCGTGATCCCGGGTTGGTGCGGGGGTTGATCGTTGGGGCCATTCGCGAAGCACTCGGCCAATCCGGCATCCGTGCCGCGACCAGCGGTGCCGAGGCGATGCTGAATTCATTCCGACTTGGCGGCGTAGAACCAATCCGACCAGCAGCACAGCGCTGGCAAGGGGCTGCCGCGGTCAATCAGAACTACAATGTCCAGCAATCACCTTATCGTCCGTTCGCAACGGAGCCAGCCGCACTGCATGGTGGAGAGGGTTTTGCGGAAACGGTTCAGGCCTTCCTTTACGATGGTGCAACGGCGCTTGCCACAGACACACGGGCTGGGATGGCTGAGGCTCCACAGGAGCTGCTATCAGCGCCGCTTGGGGCTGCAAGAGCGCAGATTCATTCCAACTATATCGTCTCACAGACTGAAGACAGTCTGGTCATTGTCGACCAGCATGCGGCCCACGAGCGGCTGGTCTATGAGGCACTGAAAAATGCGCTTCATTCGAAGCCCCTGTCCGCGCAGATGCTGCTCATCCCCGAAATCGTCGATCTGCCGGAAGAAGATGTCGGGCGCCTTGTAGCCCATGCCGAGACACTGGCGCGCTTCGGCCTTGGTATTGAATCTTTCGGGCCAGGTGCGATCGCCGTGCGTGAAACGCCCTCCATGCTGGGAGAAATCGATACGCAGAAACTGATCCGCGATCTCGCTGATGAAATTGCCGAACACGATACGTCGGACGGTCTCAAAGCCATTCTCGATCACGTCGCTGCAACCATGGCGTGCCATGGCTCTGTTCGCGCCGGACGTCGCTTGAAACCCGACGAAATGAATGCCCTGCTGCGCCAGATGGAGGAAACTCCAGGCTCCGGTACCTGTAATCACGGCCGTCCCACCTATATTGAACTGAAGTTGACAGACATTGAGCGCTTGTTTGGCCGCAGGTGAGTCTTGACCGGCATGACCACGGGCGCCTAAATGAAATGAATTGATAAAACTGGAACGCATTTATGAACAGATTTGAAGGCCCTGGCTCGCGCGAAGCCAAAATCCGCTATCTCGACGGTGATTTCCAGGTCCTGTCGCCGGGCTCCTACGTCTTGTGTTCCGTTACCTCCGAAAAGATCCCGCTTGACGAATTGAAGTACTGGAGTGTCGCGCGGCAGGAAGCCTACGCCGACGCACGGATTTCATTGGAGCGCGAGATCGAGATGAACCCCGCTCTGCGTCAACGCAGCAAGGCCTGAGATGCGCTCGAGGCGCGCGGTACTATTTTCGCTTCTTGCTGCCGCTACGCTGGCAAGTGGCTGCACCACAGATAGCGCGAGCCGCGAGCCGGCCTATAGCGGACCAACGAAAACCATACGCGGTTATCTGCGAGGTTCCTCCTATGCGTGGCTTACGGCAAGTTCGGTCGTATACATAACCGCCTATGATGCCACGGGAGGGAATTCTTCCCACATGCCCAAGATCGGCGGGACGAGTTTCACACTCAACCGCAACGGGTATTTCCCCGTAGCATATGAGATCGAGATTCCAGCGAGCGGATCGGCGCCGCGCGTTGCGCTTTCCGTCGAAATTCGGCGTGGAGGCACCATTCTTTTCTCGAATGACCGCAATTTCAGCCAGACGACCGGACGCAATCTCGATATACCCATGCGCGAAGCACCGCCGAGGATCCGGAATTTCCGCGGGCGGTTATGAGCGTTTGAGAGAACGCACCCGGGCGCGATCTCGCGTTTCCCGAATGATGCGTAACGCAGTCTGAGGATGACTGAAGACGAGCTCAACCTCCAGAACCAGGACCCGCGACGCGAACTCTTTCACGGCCGGGCTACCGTCCAGCAACCGGACCTGGTCTTTTGCCGTTGTAATCAAGGTAAGACCGTCCTTGCCGGCGTCCCTTACAAGATCGGCAACGTCTTCGTCCTTATAGGGATGATGGTCGGGGAACGATCTTGTTTGCTCGACCTTGGCACCCGCCTCTTCAAGCGTCCTGAAGAATTTGGATGGATCGCCAATGCCCGCAAAAGCGAGTAACGGTCTATCTGCTATCCCTTCCAATGCTTTGGGTTTGAGGACGGCCTCGTAAACGGGCTTCGCCGCACGCGCAGCGTTCCGGACCAGTTTGTCAGCGCCGTTCGCTGTGCCGATCTTCAGCAACGCGTCGGTACGAACCAACTGGTCGATCAAGGGCGCGCGCAAGGGGCCACCCGGGAAGACGTGCCCATTGCCGATACCACGTCCGGCGTCGACGACGAGCAGAGCATAATCGAAGTGAAGACGGGCGCTCTGGAAGCCATCGTCCATGATGATGAAGTCGCATCCCGCGTCCTGCAGGGACTTCGCACCGGCCAGGCGATCTGTGCACACGACCACCGGTGCGTGCCGTGCGAGCAGCATCGGCTCGTCGCCGACATGGCGGGCACTGTCGTGGTCCAGATCAACGCGGTGCAGACCGGAGAACGCGCCGCCATAGCCACGCGAAGCAATGCCTGGCTTGAGACCTGCTGCAGTCGCCGCCTGCGCAAACGCTATGGATGTCGGCGTTTTGCCTGCTCCGCCCAGGGTAAAGTTACCTATGCACAGTACAGGCACAGGTATGGCTGGCGGTTTGGCCCGCCGAATACGCCGTCCGGCAACCATTCCATATATTTTTGAAAGAGGGCTCAGAGCCCGAGCGCGCCAGTCCGGTTTCTCCCACCAGAACGGAGGCGCCTCACTCGTCATTTCCAGCCGCCTTCGCGATTGCTCAGACGTGCCTGAAGAACCAGCGGCTGAATAAAAGGCTCAAGCGCCGTCATGGTGCGGGTCAGCGAACCGCGCATGTCTTCAACGGTCTTCAACCCGGCATCAATCATGATTTGGCGTTCTGCAGGGTTGTTGAAAAGGTAATTCACCGCCCCAGCCAGCATGTCCTTGTCGCGTACAAGCTTGGCGCCGCCATTCTTGATCAGACGCTGGTAGGAGTCGCGGAAATTCTGGACATTTCGCCCGGAAAGAATAGCGGACTTCAGCATGGCAGGTTCAAGGGGGTTTTGCCCGCCCTGGGCCGTCAACGAACGACCAACAAAGGCGATTTCCGTCAGCCGCAGATAAAGTCCCATGTCGCCTATCGTATCGCCAAGATAAATGTCGGTATCGGGCTCAATCTGATCGCCGCGACTTCGTAGCGCGACCTTCATGCCCAACTTCTCAATCTCGGCTGCAATCTGCGCTGCACGATCCGGATGGCGCGGAACAATGATCGTCAGCAAATCACGATGTCTTGCCTTCAACATATGGTGGACCTGAGCAACAACAGCCTCTTCGCCCTGGTGGGTTGAAATGGCCGCCCAAATCTTGCGCGTTCCGATCATACGCTGGAGCGAAGCGAGTTCTGCGTTGTTTACCGGCGGCACGGCCGTGTCGACTTTCAGATTGCCCGAAACTGTCACCGGTCTTGCACCAAGCGCGCGGAACCGTTCGCCATCGACTTCGGATTGGGCGACGACATGCGCAAGGTTTTCGAACAAGGCTTCCGCGATTGACGCGCGCCTGTGCCACGATGCGAAAGAGCGATCCGACAAGCGACCGTTGACGAGAACTTGCGGGACCCGGCGCGTCCCGAGTTCGAGGATCGTCATCGGCCAGATTTCGGATTCGCAGATGACTGCGAGATCGGGCTGCCAGTGGGTTAGAAAACGATCGACTGCCGGTTTCAGGTCAAGCGGAACGTATTGATGAATGACGCGGTCGCCGAGGCGTTCCTGCACCATCTTCGCAGATGTGACGGTGCCCGTCGTCAGGACCACATGGATACCCGTATCGATGATTGCTTCCACAAGCGGCGTGACAGCCGATGTCTCGCCCACACTGGCCGCATGAACCCAAATGAGTGGACCCGAAGGGCGGGCAACGCTCGCATTGCCGTAGCGCTCGCCATGACGACCGCGCTCTTCCTTGCCTTTGCTCGCGCGGAAAGCTACGTAGGCGCCAACGATCGGAAAGGCCGCCGCACCGACCCATCGATAGGTGCTCAGGACAAATCGAGCCCAACGTTCACTCATACTCTACCATCCACCAACTCATGCACCCGAACGGTGTTCGCATTCAAACTGTTGGTCAATTCGACACGTTTGGCTTCAAGCATTGCATCGTCGGCATCCTCCGGCACGAAAATAGGGTCGCCAATAATCAGCCCCGACCTGCCAAAGGGCAAGGGAATGGTGGTCTTGTCCCAGCTCTTCTCCAAGACTTTTCGTTTAGACGTCAGGTAGCAAATCGGGAGAATTGGACGGCCAGACAGCTTGGCAAGAAGGATGACGCCAATTCCGGATTCACGCGGCGTCCCGTGCGGGATATCAGCAATCATGGCAGCGGTCTTACCTTCCTTGAGGGCTTTTTTCAAGGCGAGCAAGGCGCGCGCACCACCTTTTACCGTCCCCCTGGCCCGATCTCTCCCGCCGGAACCGCGCACGATCTCGACGCCAAAGCGTTCAGCGACACGCGCATTGAGTTCAGCGTCCTTGCTTTTCGAGAACATGGCAACAAAGCGAACACCGCGCGGCATCAGGAACGGCGCCATCAGGTGCTGGCCGTGCCAAGCAACCGCGATGAAAGGTTCGCCACCGCGCTTCATTTCCTCAAGATCGGAGGAACCGGGAAGCCTCGGGTTGGTAGCATTGACCAGCCGGAAAAACTGCGTGATCAGAAAAGCGATCATCGAGCGGACCATCGGCGAGTTTGCCAAGGGGCCACGTACCCTTCGCCAAAAACGTTTCAGCATCCCGCTTTTTCGCCGGGGAGACTTGGTTACCACTGGGATGTGTTCACTCATGCCGATAATAGACCGCACGAGCGATCAGTCTGCCTTGCCTGTGACTGGATCCAGCAACTTATGCATGTGCACGATAAAATAGCGCATGTGCGCATTATCGACCGTCTGCTGTGCTTTGGATTTCCACGCACGCTGTGCGGTGTCGAAATTTGGGTAGATGCCGACAATATCGAGCTTGTCGAGATCGCGAAATTCCACACCGCCCAGTTTCTTCAGCTCGCCGCCAAAGACGAGATGAAGCAGTTGCTTTTGATCTGATGCGTTTTCGCTCATGGTTGCCCATCCAAATGATCGAATTGAAGTTACTGCCTGTTTATCCGAAGGCGGTTTCGGCGACAACGGCCAACATGTTATCCATTAGTAGACCGCTGGCGGCGACGAGCGCCTCATGCCGATAATCGCCGGTGCTGGTATTGCGTAAGCCGTAGGTGAGTGGCTTGCCATCCGCTGTCAAGACATTGCCGCCCGCCTCCGAAAGGATGAGGTCCGCCGCAGCCAAATCCCAGTCATGCGAGTTGGGGCGCACAAAAGTCCCGGCAATATCGCCGCGCGCCACCATGGCGATCCGATAAGCCAGCGAGGCCACATAAGGAGCATGTTCGATGGAGGAAAGGAACCGCTCGGGCAGTCTTTTCAAAAATGCACCAGGTCCCGCTACCTTGAATGGCTGGTTCTCGGCCTGAACGCGAATAGCACTGCCATTTTGCTCCGCGCCGAAACCCGGCAATGCCGTGAATATTTCCTCGCGCGCAGGACAGTCGAGCACACCCGCGACAGGCCGCCCATTTTCAATGACAGCAACGCTGACACACCAGACATCCTGCCCTTCGATAAAGGCTCGAGTTCCATCGATCGGATCGACCACAAAGAACCGTTGTCTCGGTGAGGCTACCCGTTCATCGAGGGTCTCTTCCGATATCCAGCCATAGTCGGGCCGGGCCGTCAGCAACATGTCCTTCAGATACTTGTCTGCAGCAAGGTCTGCCTCAGTGACCGGCGAATTGCCTGTCTTCATCCAGATTTGCGGCGCTTGCTTAAAATACGATAGCGCTATTCGACCTGCTCCCTCTGCAGCCTCACGTATCAGTTCGAGATCTTCGCGATTTTGTTTATTTGCCGGCAAGAGTCATGCCTTCGATCAGGAGAGTCGGGCTGGCAACACCGAAATTACGATCAATATCGTTGGCGGCAACGAGATTGAGAAACATCTCTTTCAGGTTGGACGCGATGGTGACTTCGCTCACCGGGTAAGCAAGTTCGCCGTTCTCGATCCAGAATCCCGAGGCACCGCGACTGTACTCACCGGTGACCATATCCACGCCATGGCCGAACAGCTCTGTAACGTAGAAGCCCGTCCCGACAGAACGGATGATTTCTTCGGGTGTCTTGTCTCCGGGTTCTATAGCGAAGTTGGTCGAAGATGGGACAACCGTCGAACCAGAACGCACACCCCGGCCATTTGTGGTCAAGCCCAATTCCTTGGCTGTCGAGGTCGAGAGGAACCAGTGCTTGAGCACACCATTCTCAATCATGTTGAGCGGCACGCCCTCCATCCCTTCGCCATCGAACGGACGTGAGGACGAGCCGCGAACCCGCAATGGATCGTCGGTGACATCGATCGCGTCCGAGAGAACTTTCATCCCCATGCGATCCTTGAGAAAACTGGTCTTGCGCGCAACCGAGGCTCCATTGATCGCACTGGCGATGTGACTGGCAATGCCGCGGGCAACGCGCGGATCGAAGACGACGTTAACGCGGCCGGTCTTTGCCTGACGTGCACCAAGGCGCTTGACAGCCCGCTCGCCGGCAGAGCGACCAATGGCCTCAGCATCGTCCAAAGCGTCGAAATAGATACGCGACGAAAAATCATAGTCGCGTTCCATGGCAGTGCCGCTTCCGGCAATGGCACTGACCGAGCGCGAAAAGCGCGAACCCATATACTGCCCGGCAAAGCCGCCAGACGTAACAAGCACAAGCCCACCCATTCCCGCCGACGCCGATCCGCCACCGGAATTGGTAACGCCTTCGACAGCAAGAGCGGCTTCTTCTGCGGTCAGGGCTGCCTCGGTCAATTGCGCTGCGTCGACTACCGTCGAATCATAAAGATCGAGGTCACGGATGTTGCGCACGAGATTTTCGGGGGCGGCAAGCCCTTCAAATGCGTCGTCCGGTGAAACTTTGGCCATGGCGACGGCGCGCTCCGCCAAAACTTTCGGATCAACGCCGGCATTGGCCGAAACACTCGCAACCTTGCGTCCGACGAATACGCGCAATGAAAACTCGTCGCTTTCCGAGGATTCCGTCGATTCGACTTTTCCGAGCCGAACAGTCACGCCTGTCGAGCGCGAACGTACGACAACCGCATCGGCGGCATCAGCCCCCGCACGCTTTGCAGCTTCCACAAGTGCCGCCGCATTGTCTACGAATTCGCGGGAATTTACCGGCTCGGTCATTTTCGTCTCTAACGTTGATTGCATGATAGGATGCAAGGACTTATCTGACGAAAGTCAGATGCATTCCTTCCTATATGGTGCAAATTGGGGTCTATCAAGGCAAGCTAACGCAACAATCTCACAGCCGAGGTCACAAATATATGCTCTCGCAAAGCGGCAACCTCTATTTTCAGGCACTGGCACTTCTCGCGGGGGCAATAGTTGCGGCGCCGCTGTTCAAGCGTCTTGGGCTCGGCACGGTTCTTGGATATCTCGCTGCTGGCCTACTGATCGGACCTCTGGCCAATCTCATTACCGATGGTGAACAGGTCCTGCATTTCTCCGAACTCGGCGTCGTGTTCCTGCTTTTCGTCATCGGTCTCGAATTGAAGCCCTCGCGTCTCTGGACATTGCGCCATGCGATTTTCGGCCTTGGTGCCGCGCAGGTCATCGTAACGGGTGCTGTGCTTACCGGGCTGATCCTCGCTTTGAACTTGATGATGTGGCAGGCGGCAGTTGTGACCGGGTTTGGTCTGGCACTGTCTTCGACAGCATTTGCCATGCAGATATTGGAGGAGCGCGGCGAAACAGCCACGCAGCACGGTCAGACTTCGTTCGCCATCCTGCTATTTCAGGACTTGGCCATCGTTCCCTTGCTGGCGATGATCCCTGTCCTTGCGCCTGGCTCTGCCCAGCACGCGGCGGATCCGCTGGGCCAGTTTCTCATTGCGGTCATCTGTATTGGTGCAATCGTCGCAGTCGGACGCTATCTCCTCAACCCCCTGTTTCGCTTCATTGCCAATACGGGCGCGCGCGAAGTCATGATTGCCGCGGCGCTATTCGTCGTGCTCGGTGCAGCTGTTCTGATGCAGTTCGCCGGGTTATCGATGGCCATGGGCGCCTTCATCGCCGGCGTTCTTTTGGCGGAGTCTTCCTACCGGCATGAGCTCGAAGCCGATATCGAACCATTTCGCGGTGTGTTTCTCGGCCTGTTCTTCATGGCTGTCGGGCTCTCGCTGGATCTCGATGTCATTCTCTCCGACTGGCTGGCAATCCTGCTTGCAGTACCGGTCTTCATGGCGATCAAGGCGCTCGTCGTCTATCTGCTGGCACGGCTCTTTCGCTCCGATCACAACGATGCAATCCGGATTGCTTTCTTTCTACCGCAAGGCGGCGAGTTCGGCTTCGTATTGTTTTCCGCGGCCGCTGCATCTGGCCTGATGAGTGTGTCTACAGCTTCAGAACTGGTGGCAGTCGTAACGCTTTCGATGGCCGTCATGCCGTTATCCGTCGCGCTTGGAAACAAGTTTCTAGCCAATCCGAACGCCGAAGACGAGATCGACGAGGACTTCGATGGAGCGGGTGCAGATGTGATGATGATCGGTTTTTCGCGTTACGGTCAGATCGCGGCGCAAATTCTGCTTGCTGGTGGAAGCGACGTGACTGTGATCGACGCATCCGCAGATCGGATACGCGCGGCAGGACGATTCGGATTCCGCATTTATTTCGGTGATGGCACGCGCAAGGAAGTTCTGGAAGCTGCGGGAATACGGCAAGCCAAGATCGTTGCCGTCTGCACACATATAAAAGAAACGACGGATCAAATCGTTGAAATGATCCAGGCGAACTATCCGGATATCAAGCTGTTCGTCCGTTCGTATGACCGCGTTCACACGTTGAAGTTACGAGCGCGCGGGGTTCACTACGAGCTACGCGAGACCCTGGAGTCCGGCCTGGTGTTTGGCCGCCGCACGCTGGAAGAACTCGGGGTTGGCGAAGAACTTGCCCATGAAATCATGGAGGATATTCGGCGGCGCGATGAGGACCGGCTGCATATCCAGGCGTCGGAAGGCCTGACAGCCGGCAACGATCTGTTGTTGACGCGACCGGTGACACCAGAACCGCTGATCAAGCCGACACGCGAAGCCAAGCGTATCGATACGGTTCCTGATGAGGAAATGGAGCCCGACGCCACTCCGGCTGAGTAGGCGTATTCACTCCAGTTCGCGATGCTCGACATAGGTAATGGCGGCATCGACCGCTCGTTTCAAGTCTTCCTTGATGCCGGCCGAGTCGCGCAATACCTGCTCAACGCGGAGAAAATCGAGAACTCCGAACCGTGCGACGTTTGGGCGGAGGAAAATTGCCGGCGGATCGGTACGCAGGCGTGTCGCGATGATCGACTGCATCATCAACTGACTGGCGCCGAACATCGCATCGATGGACGACGGAAACTTGCCGAGATCGCCTTCCGGTCCTCCAACGACATCGATAGCGATCACGAACTGCGCCTTGTCCTTCAGGTGATCGAACGGGACAGGGTTGTAGATGCCGCCATCGATGAGAATGCAATCGTCCCGACGCACGGGGCGGAACAATGCCGGTATGGCGGCTGACGCCGCGATGGCGCTGTAGAGATCACCTTCGGCGATCGGCACCTCTCTTTGACCGTAAAAGTCGGTGGCGGTTACACTCAGTGGGATAGTCAATTCCTCAAACGTTTCCGGAATGCGATCGGGAAGAAAACTCTTAAGCACCTTTTCAATGTTGAACTGGCTGAAGCGGATACCACCGCCCAGCATTTCACCAAAACTGGCGGGGCGCATACGCCACAGCCGCGCCGCAATTTCAGCGCGCCGCGACAAGGTGGCGATCGCATATTCGCGGATGTCACGGCCGGACATGCCTGCCGCCATGCCTGCGCCCATGATTGCACCGATGGAGGAACCGGATATTGCCGTCGGCCGTATGCCTAGCTCGTCCAGGGCCTCGATAACGTTGATATGAGCCAGCCCCCTCGCCCCACCACCGCCGAATGCAATGGCGAAAGTCGGCGTATCAGCGCTATTACCCGCGCCATTTGATCCATCCATCTCTTGCAGATCGCGAGCGATCATGGCGCTCCCATCCTTCTCAGGATTGTGGCGATCCGACGATGAGAATAGCCGGATCCGTTTCAAGCAATTTTTTGGCTGCGGCTTTCACCTGATCGAGCGTAACAGCATTGATCAGCTCGGCGCGCTTGTCGATATAGTCCCGGCCGAGATTTTCGTCCTGCAAGCCGATAAGCGTACTGGCGACAGCCGACGACGAGTCGAGATTGTTCACGGCATAGGACCCGACAAGGTATTTCTTGGCCTCGACAAGTTCGTCTTCCGTCGGGCCGTCCTTGGCCATTTTTGCGATCTCGGTTTTCAAGATCTGCAGGGTTTCGTTGGCACGATCAGCGCGGGTGGCCGTGTTCACCATCAGCGCCGCCATATGATCGCGTGTAACGAGATTCGAGCCCGCCGAATAAGCAAGACCGCGCTTTTCGCGTACCTCGTTGTAAATGCGCGAAGAGAATGTGCCGCCGCCAAGAATATGGTTCATAATATAGGCGGGGAAGAAATCTGCATCCTGACGACGGACACCGGGATAAACCATGGAGATCGATGTCTGCGGCAGAGCGTAATCGACGCGCGTAGTTTGACCAAACGCAAGCTTGGCCTCGCTGATGGTCTCAAGTTCAGCTTTCTCCGGAAGGTCGCCGAATACCTTGTCAAGCAGCGGGCTCAACTCTTCCGGGCTGATCGAACCGACAACTGCGACGATCAGATTATCGCGGGCGAAATTGCGTTTGTGAAAGGTTGCCAGATCATCATGGGTGATCGAATTCAGGCTCGCTTCGGTGCCTTCTGAACGACGCCCATAGGGATGATCGCCATAAAGCACTTCTGCGAATTTACGTCCGGCTATCGTGTTGGGATCGCGTTCAGACGACTTGATCCCGGCAACAATCTGCTGACGAATCCGGTCAATCGGGGCTTGATCGAAACGAGGCTTGTTGACCGCCAGTGTCAGAAGATCAACGGCTTGATCCCGCTTCTCGGCGAGCATACGAATGGATCCCGTAACGTCGTCATCGTCGGCGTTGAAGCCCATCTCGGCGCCGACGTCGTCAAGCTTCTCCTGAAAAGTTTCCGAATCGAGATCCCCGGCGCCTTCATCGAAGAGGCCAGTCATCAAATTGGCAAGACCTTCCTTGCCGTTAGGATCCTGTGTCGATCCGCCCTTGAACGAAAAGCGCATGGAAATCAGCGGGACGAAATCGTCCTGCACCAGCCAGGCCTTGATGCCTTTCGGCGAGACAACTTCCTTTATTTCGACTGCATAACTCGGAGCAGCGGAAAACAGGATCAGGAAAATCAGGGCGGCAAATCGCCTCATGATTGGCGCGGTCATTGGACGGCCCCTTCTGCAGGCGCTTCTGGTTGTTGTGCTTCTGCGGGCTCTTTGTCCGATTTCTGATCAGGTTTCCCGTCCTCCGGCATGAGATAGCTCGTAACCGAACGGCTATCGACAAGATAACGCTGCGCCACAGTCTGGATATCCTGAACCTTTACCGCGCGGATGCGGTCGGGCCATTCCTGGATGTCCTGAATGGTTTGTCCAGTCGAGAGCGTCGAGCCATAGATTCGCGCCATGCCAGCCTGACTGTCACGGGCGAAAATCACGCTTTTCAGGAAACGATTGCGCGCCTTCTCGAGTTCATCTTCCGTTACGCCATCCTTGATGATGCTGGCGATCTGAGCGTCGATACCAGCTTCGACTTCGGTCAGGGTCGCTGTACCGCGCGGCGAACCGTAGACACCGAAACTGCCGGTATCCAGCGACCCGCCTTGATAATACGCGCCGGCGCTTGCAGCAGTTCCGTCGGTGATGACCAGTGATTGGTAGATGCGGCTGCGGTTGGATCCACCCAGAATTTCGCTCAAAAGATCCAAGGCTTCAGCTTCCCCCGGTTTGGCACTGGTATAGGAAGGAGCAAGCCACATCTTCTGGAAACTCGGTTGCGAAACCCGCGGGTCGGCCAATGAGACAGTACGCTTGGTATTCTGCTCCGGCTCCTGCGGACGCTCGCGTTTTCCGGGCTCTGCCCGGCGCGGAACCTTGCCATAAGTCTTTTCCGCAAGCGCCTTCACCGTAGCCAGATCGACATCACCCGAGACGACAAGCGTCGCGTTATTCGGGGTGTAATATTTGACGTAAAATGCAAGCGCGTCCTTGAGATTCAACTGCTGCATTTCGTGCAGCCAGCCAATCACCGGCATCCGGTATGGATGGTTCTGATAGAGCGTCGCATTGACCTCTTCCGCAAGCAAAGCTGAAGGGTTGCTGTCCGTCCGAGAGCGGCGCTCCTCAAGCACGACATCGCGCTCGGTCTTGACCACATCGTCATTGAGAATGAGATTTTCCATACGGTCGGCCTCATAGGTCATGACCATTTCGAGAGCCGATGGCGCTACTTGCTGATAGAACGCAGTGTAGTCGTAAGAGGTAAAAGCATTTTCCTGTCCGCCGATCTCGGCAACCTTGCGGGAAAATTCACCAGCTGGATAGGTCTTGGTGGCTTTGAACATGAGGTGTTCAAAGAAATGTGCGATGCCAGATTTGCCAGGTTCCTCATCTGCTGAACCGACGTGGTACCACATCATGTGGGTGACGACGGGCGCGCGATGATCGGGAATCACGACAACTTCGAGTCCATTGTCCAGATGGAACGACGAAACGTCATCTTTATTGGTTGTCTCGATCGCCTTCGCGGTTTGCGGAACCGTATCTGCACGCGCTGGAACGAAGGAAACAGCCGCAAGGGTCGATGCGCCGACCAGGACAAATACCGCAAGGGCGCGGCTTAAAATGAAGGACATGCAGATCGATCCAGTTCTGTTTCACGAATAGCGATACAATCGCGGTCTTTACGACTTCAATGTGACAAGCCGTATAACCGTTCCGCCGTATGGACGTTCTTCGACAACCGAAAATCGCGGATCGAGTTCGACCAAAGCTTCAGCCTCTTCCTCAAGCACCAGAAGTGTGTCGGGATTGAGCCAACCGCCATCAAGTGCGGATTTGAATGCCATCTCGCCGAGGCCTCTCCCATAGGGGGGATCGGCAAAGACCAGATCAAATGGCTCGATGGTGCCTGCGTCGCCAAGTTTCGTCGCATCACGGCGGAATATCTTGGTGTTACCGAGCAGACCGAATGCCTCGACGTTGGTGCGGATCAGTCCGCGCCCTTCAGTCGATTCTTCAATGAACACACCATAGCGAGCGCCGCGTGACAATGCCTCAAGGCCCAGTGCGCCTGTACCGGCGAACAGGTCGAGTACGCGCGTCGATTCAAACTTCTCGGGATAGTTGTGCACCAGAATATTGAAAAGGCTTTCGCGCGTACGGTCGGTCGTCGGCCGTATGGCGTTGGAGGCGGGCGTCGCCAAGGCACGCCCGCGAAATCTGCCACCGACAATTCGCATGGCTTCAGGTCCTAGGATTTGGGTTTGTCGCCACGCGGAGAACGACTTGCGCCGCCACCGGTCCGGCCTCTCGGTGGACCTTTGGGCCCGCCATATGGCCGGTCTCCGCTTTTGCCATCCTGACGGCCGGCCGATCGCGTCGGCTTGCCGCTTGCCCCGTATGGACGTTCGGCACGCGCTGGGCGATCACCCTGAGCTGGACGCTCACCCCTCGCTTCCCGCTCCTTCAATTCGGCACGCTCCCGCTTGCCGACGCGTGGCGGGCGATCCGGACGAGGTCCGTCCCTCGATCCTTCCGGCCTTGCCGCGCTGAATGCGCGCTTCGGTCGTTCGGCGCTGTCGCCTTCGCTTCGTGGGGAGCGTGGAGAAAAACTGCGCGGCTTGTCGCCGGCATAACCAGCTGACGAACGGCCGCCGGTGGGGCGATCACCGGCAGGACGGTCACCGGCAGGCCGAGCGGAGCCTTCGCCGAAACGCTTCGGCTTGTCGGCACGCGGGCTGTCCGAACGGTTTCGCTCTTCTCGCGCTGCCACGGCCTTCGCCCTCGCCTTACCCATCGGACGCGCGCCAGGCGCCATCCAGACATTGGCGCCGCGAGACTTGCGCGGAGCTGCGGCTTCGTCTTCCTTGCGCTCCCGATCAGCTTTCGATGACACGCCGTGTTGGGCGCGCGGCTTTCGATCGTCTTCGCGTGGCGCGCGTGCAGGGCGATCCTCACGAGCGCTGCGGGGCACTACCGGCCGCTCATTACGATCCGTCGTCCAGCGTGAGAGGGACTCCTCACGCTTCTCGTCCTTCGATTTACGCGGCCCTCGGGCCTTGGCGACAGGAGCGCTGGAAATCCATTCGGATGCGCGGCGCTCCGGACGCTCGCTCGGTTGCTGGACCGCCTCACCCTTCACCGCATCATTGGAGAACACGTTAATAATCGGTGCCTCGAAATCCGCACCGGATTCCTCGATCAGCCGTTCGCCAAGCTGGTCGCGCAAGGTTCGACCATTCATTTCGCGCACCGAGCCTTCCGGCAGATCGCTGAGCTGGAACGGTCCGTAGGAAATGCGGATCAGCCGGTTGACTGAAAGTCCAAGTGCGCCAAGCACATTTTTGACTTCGCGGTTTTTACCTTCGCGCAAGCCAACCATGATCCAGACGTTCGAGCCCTGTTCGCGTTCCAGGGTCGCTTCTATCGCGCCGTAGAAGACGCCATCGACTGCAATGCCATCCTTGAGCGTATCGAGCTTTTCCTGGGTAATGCTGCCATGAGCACGAACACGATAGCGGCGGAGCCAGCCGGTGGACGGCAGTTCAAGAGCGCGAGACAGGCCGCCATCATTGGTGAGAAGCAACAACCCTTCCGTGTTGATATCGAGACGACCGACGGAAAGAACGCGCGGCATATCCTTTGGCAAGGATTCAAAGACGGTCTGGCGCCCTTCCGGATCACGGTTGGTCGTTACGAGACCTGCGGGCTTGTGGTAGAGCCAAAGACGTGTGCGTTCCTTTTGCGGCAAAGGCTTGCCATCGACTTCGATGCGATCGGCAGGCATGACATTGATGGCCGGGCTTTCGAGCCGCTTGCCATTGACGGACACGCGGCCCGCAGCGATCATCGTTTCGGCCTCGCGCCGAGAGGCTATGCCGGCGCGTGCCAAGCGCTTGGCTATACGCTCGCCTTCTTCGGCCGGTGCTTCGTCACGCGGCGATTTGCGCTGGTCGACTCCGCGCTTGGCGGGAGCGGCGCCGTCGAACTTGCGTGGGCCTCTGGCGCGATCGCCATCATTGCCTCGCTTGTCGAAGCTGCGCTTTTCAAAGGGACGTTTGCCGCCCTTCCCGTCATCATTTGAACTTGTCATGGAATGTTTGCCTTTCAGCAGCGCTCACTAACAGCTATGAGGTTTTCTTGCGAGTAAATTCTGGACGATGAGCGCCGCGTGAACCAAAAAACTGATCCAATGAGTGTGGCCCTTGCCGAAGCGCATGACGCCGCGACGCGCAGCGAGGTGCCGATCGGTGCGGTCCTGGTCAAGGATGGGACAATCGTGGCGCAGGCGGGCAATCGCACGCGCGAGCTCAACGATCCAACAGCACATGCGGAAATCCTTGTTATCCGCGAAGCCTGTCAGATCCTTGATGACGAACGCCTCACCGGTTGCGATCTCTACGTGACGTTGGAGCCCTGCACCATGTGTGCGGCGGCGATTTCTTTCGCCCGTATAAGGAGGCTCTACTACGGCGCACAGGACATCAAAGGCGGCGGCGTGGAAAACGGTGCGCGGTTTTTTGCTCAGCCGACCTGCCACCATGCACCGGAGGTATATTCCGGCTTTCAGGAACAGGAAGTAGAAGTCATGCTCAAGGAGTTCTTTCGTACCAAAAGACTCTAGTTTTCCACCCTGATCTTCGCGGAAAAATCCATATCTGAGGCAGCATCCTGAGCTCGCTGGTTGATCGAAGCTGCTCTTATCGTCTCGTCCAATGGTCCGTGACGATCGATGGCGCCGATATCGTAAAGATAACCGGGCAAATAACCTGACAGAATGACCCGGTAATCGAGCGGCAATTCCGGAGTTATGGCACGGACCATGTCGAAAATTACCGTCGTGCAGTTGGCGGTTATCGTATTATAGAATTTTGCTGTGCTCGCCAGATGATTGGCGTTGTCGATATAGGACAGGAAGAGTGCCTGTCGCATCTCCGGCTTGAGATTGATGCGATAGCGATAAACGTCTTCCTTGCGGATATTGGTACGCAATCGAATGATATCGCGCTCGTCGGCGGCAATCATCGCCAGCTCGAATTCCTTGAAGAAACCTCCGATTTCCGAGAACGTTTCATGACGCTCCTTGCGGATCTCTGCGGAGAAAACAACATGGTCGCCATTGTTGAACCCGAAACTGACAAGCGTGTGGGCGATGGCGGGGTTCGACCAATAGGACAGGAACAGATCGACGGACTCCAGATCTTGAAGATCATAAGTTCGAACTTCCCAGCGCGGTGTGTAGTCAGCCGGCGTACGCCATTCAAAGTTGCGAATGTTGGATAGCGTTACAAAGTTGCCGTTGAGTGAGCCGGTGACGGTCTGCGCAACATCATCGGCCCAAATACGATTCAACGAGGGTGTGATGGTGCTCCACCAATAGCCGAGGCCAACCATGACCGGAACCAGCACAATAAGTGCGCGCCAGGCACGGCCCTTGAACTCTAGCCAAAGGACGGCGAAAGCGATCGCCGCCCAGAGCAACAGGCAACCAATATTACCGGCAATGCCAAACGGCAATTGATACCAGAGTGCAAACCCTCCCCACAGAAAGCCAATAAGCGTCAAAATTATAAGGATGATCAGGCCAAGAAATCGCAGAATGAACAATTGTTGCGGTCCTCGATGGGAAGATGGAAGCGACGCGCTCCCCTTGTAAACGAAAGCATCAATCGGTTCCACAATTCTCGTTGCTAGAATCGCACTGTCAGATCGGCTTTGACACCATGATCCTGCACTTCGCTGGCAATCTGCCCACGATAGGAAAAGCCAAATGTGGTGGTCGGCGCAAGATCAATGTCCAAACCCACCTCGACCAGCGCAGCATCCCGAGCGATCGGCAATGCCGATATCTCGAAGCTATCCATACCGGCAAATGCAAGCGACGATAACGGCGTGACATCGCCGTAGGCATGCCGCCAGCCTGCCATCCCCCGAAGCGTCGCCGTGGCATCGCCGAACAACAATTGCTTTGAGGCGCGCAATCCCAGCGTGGTAAATGTCACATCGGTGTCCGACGAAGCACCGGTTAACGCAGCCGAACCACCCTTTTCAGCGAAACTGTCAACATGCAGATTGGCATAGGACAGATTTGCGAAGGGCTCGAGAGCAATGCTTTTGACCTGAACTCCATAGCTCAATTCGCCAAAGACCTGTGCCGTTCCACCATCGTAGTTGGCAGACAGACGTTCCTGCGATCCTGTGAACTGGACCAGACGATTGGTGTCGATGGCATGCCACGTATAGCTTGCACCCGAGCGCAAGTTGAGAGTCCCAAACTGGGCACCGCCATAGATACCTAGATGATAATTATCGACATCGGCTGAAGCACCCAGGCCAGGTTCGTTGATGTGCGGCTGTAACCAGCCAACGCTCCGACGCGGACACTCTCACCAAACGGCACGTCGCCGCCAATGAGAAAGCCGCCGACGGACCGATCGAGACCAGGTACTTGGTCATTGCTGTTCCAATTCGCCCACGATCCAAACCCTTGCCCCCAAACGGCGAAGCGATCGCCTGTCCCTGCCTGGGGCTCAACACCGTCTGGCCCATAAGCCAGAACCGGAAAGGACGGCGCCGCGACGGCCTCGAATGCAGCGCGAAGCCGGTTGTTGGCCGCATCCCGGATGAAATGGCTGTCATCCAGCAACGCGCTCTTGAGGGACGCGTGGATTTCGCCGGGAAGCTGGGCGATCGTCAGTGGTGCGGTTGCCTTGTCCAATCCCAGCAATTTTCCAATGAGGGGATAGTCATCCGGGTTTGGATCCAGCGCGATGAAATCGTCGATGGATTTTGCGGCACGGCGTTGATTGGGTGTCTTCGCGATTTCGGCAAAGTCGATGTCGTTGCGGCGCAGGATCAGCATGACGTTGCTTGGATCATAGGTCAGGACGGGATCGAGGAACTGGAGGTTCGATGTCACGACGGCGAACTCGCTGCCGTTCAATCCGCCCGCAGCCGTTAGGATGGTATAGGCCGTACCGATACGCCAACTGCCGGCTGAAGCGATGACATCCACATGTGCGCCGCCCAGCGTTGCATTTCCGGAGACCAATGTCCTGTCGCTGCTGCCAGCCGGATCGACTTCGACCTGGTAGGTCGAACCTTGGTTGAACGAGAGATTGCCATTTACCTGTAGCGTACCTATGGAATTGCCCGGAGCCAGAAGACCACCGTCGTTAATTGACGTGGAGCCTACGGTGCCGGTTCCGCTCAACAGCCCGCTGTCTTGAACAGCGATCGTCCCGCCAAGTGTGCCATTGACGAACAGATTGCCCCTCGCAACATTGGTATTGCCAGTGAACCCGCTGCTGTCTCCTGTCTGAATCACGTTGCCTGAAAGCACATTGAATGTGCCCGGTCCACTCATGCGAGCAGTGAGATCATAATCCGTCACGGGATCGAGATTAAACGGCCGCTGCCTGCGCCGAAGGCGATGCTATCTGTTTGCAAAGCTCCACCTAGAACGTTTAGCGTGCCTGACGAACCAGGTTCGGAAGCGATGCTTATGACTGGGCTTGCAACTGTACCGCCGCTACCAAGGTTCAATGTTCCGGTACCGGAATTTCCAACGGTCAGTTCCGATGCGGCAGAAAGCGCAGCCCCAGCGCCCGCGACATTGGCAATGCCCGTGCCTGAGCCAGCCGCGATACCCTCTGCTGGTACCCCAGCCCCACCGCCAATATCAACCTTATCAAGACTTCGGACAGCGGCGCCGTCTAGCACAGAGAGCGAACCAGAACCGCCAAGTCCGACAAACAGGAAGCGGCCGGGATCGAGCACCGAATTCACACCGCGAACAGTGACTGTGCCGCTGCCTTCGGAGAATCGCGCTACAGCGACGACCGTATCGGTCGATACACGGCCACCTTCAATGATATCCAGAGAACCCACGCCTCGAAAGCCGACGCTTAGCCGGGATCCGGCCTCCCAAATTGAGCCCGCGCCGGCGACGCGGACCGAGCCCGAACCGCCGGCTTCTGATCCGATCGCCGTCGCTGCAGGACTGCCATTAAAATCCGCGCCGGCATCGAAGACTCTTGCACCATTCTCAATGACAAGAGACCCAGATCCCGCTCCGCCGATCACCATCTGATGGCCATAATCGAACGACGATCCCGCTCCTGTCACGAGAACGGTGCCAACAGAGGCAGTATTGCTCCCGATATCCGTCGTGAACCGAGTTATAGTCAGATCGTTACGCGAAAGAAACGCGACGCCACCATCGCGAATGACCAGTGAACCTTCGCCATCGATCCCACCGATAAGATCGCTGCCGACATCAAGAAAATATCCCACATCCCAAGGACTGGGCTGTGGGCCGGGGGCTGTCAGAATTCCGCTCGTGACCTGGCCGCTCGTCACGATTTGTTGTGCGACGCCCGGTTCCGCAGATAGGAGAGTAAACAAGGAAAAAAAGAACGTTGTCAGACCCGTGCGCAAGACACGAGTAGTTTTATCCCTCATCCTGACAACAATCATTCGAACACCCCCCAACGCCCCAAGGGTTTCGACTAGTGTCAGAAATAATAACACTTAAGTATTAGGGTGCGCAAATACCGTCTTAGTTGCAATTATTGTCGGTCTTGACGACCTTCGCGGTCGGTCACGGAATAGTGGCTCAACAATTGTGTGACCTTGCAGACTGCGCGCGCTCGGTGAATCTCTATTCCCAGGGAATGAGATTTTTCCAACTAAAGCCTTTGTCTTTTTTGGCAGCGGCTTTACGTTCCCGCTCTTTCTTGGCCTCGTCTTCACCCAGCTCATTGGCTGCAGCGGTTGGCGCCGGCGCACGGTATTCGAGTGGCGGCTCGCTCAGGTAACGACGCGTCGTTGGCGATCCGGCTGTTGACGCAAGCTTGCGAGCGCGAAAATCGGCGGCCGCACTGCTTTTCGATCCTTGATTGGCGGGCGACTTGTCGTTGAAGAACCCATATTCCGGCTTGCCTGCAGATTGCTTTGCAAGAGGCATGTCGTTCTCAACTTCAGGCGTAAAGTTCGGATTGTTCTGGTTGGCAGTCGCTGTGTCGCGTATGCGCTTGCGCCGCGCCTCGGGCGATTCCGGCCAGTTTGCGCTATCGGTGGTCACGACATCATTCTGCGGTGCCGGCAGTTGTGCTACCTTGCCCTCGGCCGGGCGGACGAGCTCGGGACGCGGGTTGTAAGCGATCTGGTTTTTCTTCTTGGATGATCCGAAGGAAGCCATGTTCGATACATCGTCAAGGAGCTGGCTGCCAGCAGTCTTGTCCGTACCATAGGTGGGCGACGACATGCAGCCGCCAAGGGCCAGTGACGCGACCAGTGCACCAAAAACCGTAATGCGTCCGTTCAAATCCATACTCGCTATTTCCAACCCATGTCTGGGCAGTTCTGACTGCCGATCAATTGTGCTTGATCTATGCCCTGCCTCTAAAATCAGGCAACTCAATGGCAAGCCTTTTATATGAGGCCAATTAGATTAAGCAAGTCTGTGCATGTTTTACAGAGGAATATGCGGATCACTTTATCCAGCAATCCGCATTTCTTCTCTAAACAGCTAGCTTTCCAAGTTTTTCCAGCTCGTGGAGAGCCTCGGCATCACGGGCTGAAACATCAGGAAATGCCGGGTCCAACCCGACATCGTGCGTATACCGCCACGAACGGGCACACTTCATGCCTGTCGCACGTTGAGATACAACTGCAACGCCCTTCACATCATCGGCGACAAACGCATCCGCAGGTGCTTTTTCGCTTTTTATCGTGATGTCGCTGGTGATGCAGATCTCGGCCATGTCCAGACCCTTCACCGCGGCAAGCAATTCCGGATCGGTAATGTAGACCACAGGCGCCGCCTCAAGGGACGAGCCGATGGTTTTCTTTGCCCTCTCCAGCTCGAGTGCTCCGGTTACAACACGGCGAACATCTTTCACCTTGCGCCATTTGGCAGCGAGTTCGTCGTTCTTCCATTCCTTTGGCGTTTCGCGGAACTGCTCAAGATGAACCGATACTGCGTCCTTGTGGAGGTCCAGCCAAGCCTCCTCCATCGTGAACGGCAGCATCGGGGCCAGCCATGTGACGATGCGGTCAAAGAGATAGCGCACGACTTGAAGCGAGGCTTTGCGTCTGATGCTCGATGGCGCATCGCAATAGAGCGAGTCCTTGCGGATATCGAAATAGAAAGCCGAGAGTTCAACATTCATGAAGTCGATAAGCGCGCGTGTGATACGCTTGAACTCGAAAGCGTCATAGCCCGCGCGCACGACCTCATCGAGTTCGGCGAGGCGATGCAGCATCAGCTTCTCGAGCTCCGGCATATCCTCATAGGCGATCTCGTCGCCCTTATCATGAGCAAGCGTGCCGAGCATCCAGCGGATCGTATTGCGCAATTTGCGATAGGCGTCGATATTGGTCTGGATGATGTTCTTGCCGAGACGCTGATCTTCCCAATAATCAGTCGTCATGACCCAAAGACGCAGGATATCCGCGCCGGAATCCTTGATTACGTCCTGTGGCGTCACCGTATTGCCGAGCGATTTCGACATCTTTCGCCCCTCTTCGTCCATGGTGAACCCATGGGTGACAAGGGTGTCGTATGGCGCGCGACCACGCGTACCGCAGCTCTCCAGCAGCGACGAGTGGAACCAGCCGCGGTGCTGGTCCGAACCTTCGAGATAGACATCGGCGGGCCATTTCAGGTCGGGCCGGTCCTCCAGCGTAAACACATGGGTTGAACCGGAATCGAACCAGACATCGAGAATATCGCGGACCTGCGTCCATGGCTCATTGGCCTTTTCACCAAGGAACCGCTCGCTCGCACCTTCGGCAAACCAGGCATCGGCGCCTTCCTGCTCGAAAGCTTCGAGGATGCGAGAATTGACGCCGTCGTCCTTCAGGACATTGCCGTTGTCGTCGGCGAAGACGCAGATCGGCACGCCCCAAGCTCGCTGGCGTGAGAGCACCCAGTCAGGGCGATCCTCGATCATCGCGCGCAAACGGTTCTGGCCGCCGGCGGGAACGAAACGGGTTTCGTCGATAGCGGCAAGCGCGCGCGAACGAAGCGTCGTCTGATCGCCGAGGTCCTTGTCCATGTAGACGAACCATTGCGGTGTATTGCGGAAGATCACCGGCTTCTTCGAGCGCCAGGAATGCGGATAGGAATGCTTCAGGCGGCCACGCGCGAACAATGCGTCGCGGGCAATGAGTTCGTCGATGACGGCCTTGTTGGCATCGCCCTTTTTGCCATTGTCATCGATAACGCGCGCGGCACCGCCTTCACGGTCGGGGCCGAAGCCCGGCGCGTCCTTTGTATAATAGCCGGCATCATCGACAGTGAACGGGATTGCCGAAGAAATGCCGCGAGCTTCAAGATCGCTGCGCGCATCCGTCCATGCATCGAAATCCTCGCGGCCATGACTGGGAGAGGTATGCACGAAACCTGTGCCGGCATCGTCGGTGACATGATCGCCGGGCAGCATGGGCACGGGAAATTCATATCCGCCGCCAAGGCCTTTAAAGGGATGAGCAAGCGTGATCGCTGCAAGTTCATCAGCCGAAACCGTCCGGACACGCTTGAAGGTCAGCTTGGCTTTCGTTGCCGATTCTTCGGCAAGGGCATCTGCAAAGATCAGCTTTTCACCTGGACGGGGACCGAAATCATTCTCCGCAGACCCAACCTCGTACAGCCCATACGCAACGCGCGGCGAATAGCTCACTGCTCGGTTGCCGGGGATTGTCCAAGGCGTAGTGGTCCAGATGACGACTGACGTAGGCAATAAATCCTGAGGCCCTTCAGCAACAGGAAACTTCACCCAGATCGTATCGCTTTCGATGTCAGCGTATTCGACCTCCGCTTCGGCGAGCGCCGTCCGCTCGACCACCGACCACATGACCGGCTTGGAGCCGCGATAGAGCTGGCCGGACATGGCGAATTTCAATAACTCACCGGCGATGCGGCTTTCCGCATGGAAGGCCATCGTCGTGTAGGGGTTTTCGAAATCGCCTTCGATGCCGAGGCGCTTGAACTCCGCCGACTGGACTTTGATCCAGTGCGTGGCGAACTCACGGCATTCCTTGCGGAATTCGTTGATCGGCACGTCGTCCTTGTCCTTGCCCTTGGCGCGGTACTGCTCCTCGATCTTCCATTCGATCGGCAGGCCGTGGCAGTCCCAGCCGGGCACATAATTGGAGTCATAGCCGCGCATCTGGAACGAGCGGGTGATGACGTCCTTGAGGATCTTGTTCAGAGCGTGGCCGATATGGATGTTGCCATTGGCATAGGGGGGACCATCATGCAGGACATAGAGCGGACGCCCATTCGCGTCTTCGCGTAGCTTTTTATAGAGGTTCATCTCCTGCCAGCGTGCGACGAATTCCGGTTCCTTGGCAGGCAGCCCGGCGCGCATCGGAAAGTCCGTCTGCGGCAGATAGAGTGTTTTCGAATAGTCGAGTGTCGTGGACGTATCAGTCATTTTACCAGCTTGTGATGGGGCCCGCGCGTTATCGCAGCGGGCAAGATTCGAAGAAATCATATTAGAGCGCAAAGGCGCCGCCCCGGACCTTCCGCACCGCAAAGCCGAAGCTTCAGGAACGCGGCAAGGCCGGGCCAGTAATTCGTATCGCCTGAATAGGTATGGACTGCGCGCCAGTCCAGCAAACGGTTTTCATGCCGCGCTTTTAGCAATCACCGCTCATAGAATAAAGAGGGAGGCGCAATAAACTTCGCGTGCGCCGCCTCAACCGCTTAAAGCGCGAAGTCGAAGCGGTAGGTTGCCTGCACGCCCAGTGTCGCCTGATTGGCCGAACCGCGCTCCCTGACAAGGCTTGAATCTGCCGCTGGTCCCATCAACCGGCTATATTCGGCATAGGCGCTCGTGGTTATCTTGTCGGTGGTCTGCCAAGTGATTTGACCGCCGACGCCAAGCGATTTCAGGCCACCGCCCGGCGAATACCGTGCGAGGCCCGATGCCGCTGACTCACTGGCAGTCACGCCATAATATTCCTCGAAATAGTCTTTGGAGGCAACGGTTGCACGCGGACCCGCAGACACGCGCACTGTCGGTGTTATGTCCTTGAAAGCATCGATGGCAAAATCGGCAACGACGCCGTCATGAGCGCCGATACCGCGCCGCACCTCGACCCGGCCGCGAATATTGTCTGTCGGATAGAATTCTGCAAAGCCACCGAGCTCGAATCCCCAGTCGACATCGTGAAGGCCTTTGAGATCGTCAGAGTCACCACGGTCGCGTCCGGTAATCAGTTTACCGGTGAGACCAGCCCGGAAAACGCCTGTGTCGATGAAACCGAGGGAGGCATTGTCGTTGAGCGAAGAAAAACGAACCGACTTACCTGCACGGCCAAGGGAGATAACCGGGGCAGCGCTGAGCATATAGTCCTTGGCGCCTTCATACTTTGGAGCAACGAAGCCTTTGGCACCAAGCGTCAGATACCAGTCACCCGACCACCAATGATCCCCGCGCGTGCTACTGGTTGGCTGGCTGTCCGGATAATACTCATCAGCAAAAACTGCAGTTGATCCCGCAAAAAACAGTGCGCTCGAGAGAGCGCCAATCAGGCGAATAGACATGAAATCACTCCGGAACCCTGCCTGGGAGGTGGCAAGTTATCTGGCGAAACTACCGAAAGATAGATAAAATTGGCTTTATTGTCTTGGTAAACAATTTACCAATTCAATCGAAGTTGATCGTCTGGTCGAGCGCCGACAATGGCCGCACACCCTGCAGCAAGGCCCGCGATTCCTCTTCATCACGCTTAATTTGCTGCATCATCGGTTCCAGGCCGTCGAATTTTTCCTCGCCACGCAGATAACCAAAGAATGATACAGCGCAGGTTTCACCATAGAGATCGCCGTTGAAATCGAAGACATAAGTTTCGAGCAGCGGTTCACCATCTGTGTCGACTGTCGGTCGCCGGCCGAAGCTGGCAACGCCATCGTAGAGTGTGCCGTCCGCCCTGCGGAAGCGCACGGCATAGATGCCATGTTTCAGATGTGTTTCCGGCGGCAAAACCATGTTGGCTGTCGGAAATCCAATGGTGCGGCCCAGCTGTTTGCCGCGAATGACCTCGGCCCGGATACGGTGGCGATAACCGAGTAGACCCGCAGCCTCTACCACCTCCCCTTCGCCGAACAGCTCGCGAATCCGGCTTGATGAGATCGCGTGACCGCCCTCATCGCGGAAGGCATCAACCAGAGTGACGTGAAAGCCACGCTTTTCGCCGGCATCCATCAGAAAGGCGGGTCCGCCCTGACGGTTCTTGCCGAAATGAAAATCAAAACCAGTAACGATGCGGCTCGCTGCCAGCCCGCCGACCAGTATCCGGTCTACAAATACGTCCGCAGTCAGCTGCGAAAACTCGCGGGTGAAATGGCACTCGACCACTGCATCAAAGCCCAATGCTTCGAGAATGGAGGCTTTTTCGGCGGCCGGGGTCAAGCGGTCGACCGGCTGGTCCGGTACAAACACGCTGCGCGGATGCGGCTCGAAAGTCAGCACGAGGGAAGGCTTTCCCGCCGCCCGCGCTGCCTCCAGCGCTCGTTCCAGCACGGCTTGGTGACCGCGATGCACACCATCAAAATTGCCAATCGCGACCACGGCATCTTTGAGGTGCCCGGGCAAATGGTTTGGATCGCTCAGACGCAGGATCGACATGAACTTTAGCCTCAGGCCAACATGGGCATCGTGGCCACAGGATTGCTGCCGTGCTTCGCCAGAAATGCAAGCAGTTTCTCAAGGTCTTGAACACCGCCCATGACGTAGTCTCCAGCGTGGATACCACCGGAAATATAAAGAGCATCGATCCCGAAAAGGTCGGCGCCCTTGATATCGGTCAGCATACCATCGCCGATAGCGAGGACGCGTGCGGGGTCGACCGACTCGCCGCGCACTTCCGCAGCGGCAGCGACAGCGGCCTCGTAGATTGGGCGATGCGGCTTGCCAGCAATCAAGGTGCGGCCACCAAGCTGGCTGTAATCACGGGCAAGCGCTCCGGCACACCATATGAGGCGGTCGCCGCGCTCGACGACAATATCCGGATTGGCGCAAATGAACGGCAGATCACGCGATCGGAATCGAGTCAGCATTTCGGCATAATCTTCCGGTGTTTCCGTCTCATCGTCAAAGAATCCGGTACACACGACGACGTCTGCCTCGCGTTCCTCGACAAGTTCGACGTCCAACCCTTCATACAGCGTTTCATCGCGCTCAGGCCCAAGATGCAAGACGGGGCGCGGCGCATTGCGGATCAATTCGCGCGTCACGTCCCCCGATGTGACAATGCGATCGTACGAAGATTCGGGCACGCCAAGCGCGTGTATCTGCTGCGCGACGCTGTCGAAACGGCGCGGTGCATTGGTTATAAGGACGACCGTCAGACCGGCAACCCGCGCACGGGAAAGAGCTGCCGACGCGGAAGCAAACGAATCCACGCCATTATGCAGAACGCCCCAGACATCGCACAGGAGTACATCGTAACGATCCATCAATTCGTCGAGACGCTGCAAATGTATCATATCGGTCATGCCGATCCTTTCCGAGAACGCAAAGCCCGACATCGCTTACCCGATTGCATGAAATGTGTCACCCATGATCATCTGCGATTGTTTCGCGTCCAAATATTGACAGCATACATATGAACAATTATTGATATGTTTGTTATCACTAGGGCAAGCCATGTCACATTCACACGAAGGCCACGACCACGCACCGAAGATCACGGTGGATAATCAGCGCAAAGTGTTGATCGCGTTTTTCATTACATTCGCCTTCATGATTGTCGAAGTTATCGGCGGTCTATTGTCCGGTTCGCTGGCGCTGATCGCCGATGCTGGCCATATGGTGACCGATGCCGCTGCGCTGGCTCTGTCCTATGCGGCATTCCATTTCGGCAAGCGTGCAGCGGACGAGCGGCGCACATTCGGTTATTTGCGTTTTGAAGTCATTGCCGGGCTGATGAACGCCATAGCGCTCTTCGCTATCCTCATCTGGATTACCATCGAGGCTGTCGATCGCTTCCGCAACCCCGGTGAAGTACTGGCAGGGCCGATGCTGATCGTGGCGACGATCGGGCTGGTCATCAATATAGCTGTATTCTGGATCCTTACGCGCGGTGACAGCGAGCACGTCAATATCAAGGGTGCAATCCTGCATGTGCTGGGCGATCTGCTTGGTTCCGTCGGGACAATCATCGCCGCTATCGTCATCTATTATACGGACTGGACGCCGATAGACCCCATCCTCTCTGTCTTCGTCTGCCTGCTTATCCTGCGCAGTGCCTGGGCATTGCTGCGAAATTCAATGCATATTCTTCTTGAAGGTGCGCCGGCGAACGCCTCGCCTGAAGAAATCGAGCAGCACTTGAAACAGGCGATCCCCGGTCTCGCCAATGTGCGTCATGTACATGTCTGGATGATCACGTCGGGTAAGGCGCTTTGTACCTTACACGTGTTGCCCGCGCCGGATGCTGATCCAAGGCTGCTGGTCAAACGGGTCGAGATCGAGCTTAGGACGAAATTCGACATCGAACATTCGACCATCGCCATCGACTGGCCGGATACGGCGCCGGAGGATTGCTGCCTTGGCATAGAGCCAGGCGGCGATCACGAAGAACATGAACACGCGGATCACGACCATGCGGAGCATGACCATCGTCACGAGGGCCATAAGCATTGAACAAGCTGGCGATCCCATCACAACTCGATACGACGATCCTTGCAGAGACGTTTCGGTTGCTCGGCGACCCGACGCGGCTGCGCATCCTGTTCTTCTGCCTCGACGAGCCGAGATCAGTCGGTGATATAGCGACGAGCCTCGATCTGTCGCAATCGCTGGTAAGCCACCATTTGCGCCTGTTGCGCGGTGCACGGCTGGTACGCGGCAACCGGCAGGCCAAGCAGATTTTCTATGAGCTCGCCGACAAGCATGTCAGCGACATGCTTGTCGATATGGCGCATCACGTTTGTGAAGAGAGCGGCGAGGATTGACGCTGCTCTTTTGGGCACTTCTACTCATATACCCAGCGTAGTTGCCGTGCTCAGAACCCGGACAGAACAATCTTGCCTTTGGCGCGGCCGCTTTCTATGAATGCATGTGCTCTCTTGAGATTGGTGGCGTTGATCTTGCCGAAGTCATCGGCGAGAGTTGTTTTAATCGTCCCTTCGTCAACGAGTTCCGACACCTGGTTCAAAATTCGATGCTGAGCATCCATATCCGGTGTCTTGAACAGCGCCCGTGTAAACATCAGCTCCCAATGCAGCGATATGCTCTTGCGCTTCAGCAACATGACATCGAGTGTCTTCGGATCATCAATCAGTGCGAACCGGCCCTGCGGCGCGATCAGCGTGGCGACTTCGGCAAGATGCGCATCCGAGTTGGTGGTTGAGAACACGAATCCCGGAGCGCCTATACCCAGCGCCTCAACCTGGGCCGCTATGGGTTTCGAGTGATCTACGACGTGATGAGCGCCAAGCTCCTTGACCCAGGTCTTCGTCTCGGGACGCGATGCAGTGGCGACAACAGTGAGATTCGTCAGCTTCCTTGCAAGCTGAATAGCGATCGAACCTACACCTCCTGCCCCACCGATAATCACAATGGCATTGGCAGCGCCGAGCACCGGCTTCTCGACATCCAATCGGTCGAACAGGGTTTCCCATGCCGTAATCGACGTCAGTGGAAGCGCGGCGGCGGCGCTGAAGTCCAGCGATGACGGCTTCTTACCGACAATGCGCTCATCGACGAGGTGAAATTCTGAGTTCGTGCCGGGACGATCGATCACTCCAGCGTAGAACACTTCATCACCCGGCTTGAAGAATTGTGCCTCGGGACCCACTGCGGCTACGACGCCTGACGCATCCCAGCCAAGCACCTGGGGCGTTCCCCCTTCCGGTTTCACCCTGACTCGAACCTTGGTATCGACGGGATTGACAGATATCGCCCTCACCTCAACCAACAAGTCTCTGCCACTTGCTTCGGGCTTCGGCAGGTCGATATCGACCAATGAAGTTTCAGCGGTGATGGGTTGTGATTCGAAATAGGCGACAGCGCGCATGGGCTTTCTCCAAATAAGTTGACCTGGGTCAGATGCGCCTTATGCTATGTAAGTGCAAGAATGCACATATATTGTATATAGTGTCAAAAAGGATACCGTGATGCCACGCGTGCGCCACAAGACGTTTGATTGTTCCGCCGGCTGTCCTGTGGAAGGCGTTCTCAACCTGATCGATGGCAAGTGGAAAGGCGTGATCCTTTACCATCTCATGTCAGGCACGCTGCGGTTCAATGAGATTCGCCGCAAGCTAGTTAATGTCACGCAGCGCATGCTGACCAACCAGCTGCGCGAATTGGAAGCCGATGGGCTGATCATACGCAAGGTCTATGCCGAGGTACCGCCCAAGGTCGAGTATTCGCTTTCGGAGCGCGGTCGTAGTCTGGAGCCGGTTATCAACGCCTTGAAGGCATGGGGTGATGCAAATCTCGCTGTCGACAAGATCGACGTGGAAGCAGCCTGACGCGTCGTTTCATTAATCCATCACATTTTTATGGAACAAATGCTTGCTTGCAGTACTTGCAGGCGCCTTGCGATTGCCGATTCTGGGTTCACCGCAGAAAAGATTCATCGCAGCTTTCCCTTGACTCTTCAGTGCCATCCCACTATCTCCGGCCGAAGTTAGCACTCACCTCTGTCGAGTGCTAATACCGCGGATGGCGCAGCTGTTCGCGACATCGTTTTGACACCAACATCAAGGGTTCTAACCATGGCCAAGACCAAGTTCCGCCCGCTTCACGACCGCGTCGTAGTACGCCGCGTCGAATCCGAAGCAAAGACTGCAGGCGGCATCATCATTCCGGATACTGCCAAGGAAAAGCCACAGGAAGGCGAAATCGTCTCCGTAGGCACCGGCGCTCGTGACGAAGCAGGCAAGCTCGTACCACTCGATGTCAAGGCAGGTGATCTTATCCTGTTCGGCAAGTGGTCCGGCACGGAAGTCAAGATTGGCGGCGAAGACCTGCTGATCATGAAGGAATCCGACATTCTGGGTATCCTCGGCTAATCACCGACCTTTCAACAAAACTTCGATCAAACCGGGTTCAATCCCAGGAGAGATAAAATGGCTTCCAAAGAAGTAAAATTCGGCCGCGACGCGCGTGAGCGCATGCTGCGCGGCGTCAACATCCTTGCAGACGCTGTCAAGGTAACACTCGGCCCGAAAGGCCGTAACGTTGTTATCGACAAGTCCTTCGGCGCTCCGCGCATCACCAAGGACGGTGTAACCGTTGCCAAGGAAATCGAACTCGAAGACAAGTTCGAAAACATGGGCGCGCAGATGGTGCGTGAAGTCGCTTCGAAGACGAACGACATTGCTGGCGACGGCACCACGACCGCTACTGTTCTTGCCCAGGCTATCGTTCAGGAAGGCGGCAAGGCTGTTGCTGCTGGCATGAACCCGATGGATCTGAAGCGCGGCATCGATCTTGCTGTTGCTGAAGTTGTCAAGCAGCTCGGCAAGAGCGCCAAGAAGATCAAGACTTCGGAAGAAGTTGCGCAGGTCGGCACGATCTCTGCCAATGGCGAAACTGAAATCGGCGAAATGATCGCCAAGGCGATGCAGAAGGTCGGCAACGAGGGTGTTATCACCGTTGAAGAAGCCAAGACCGCTGACACCGAGCTCGAAGTCGTCGAAGGCATGCAGTTCGACCGCGGCTACCTGTCGCCTTACTTCGTCACCAACCCTGAAAAGATGGTTGCTGACCTCGAAGACGCTTACATCCTTCTGCACGAAAAGAAGCTTTCGAACCTCCAGGCTCTTCTGCCGGTTCTTGAAGCCGTTGTTCAGACCTCCAAGCCACTCGTCATCATCTCTGAAGACGTCGAAGGCGAAGCTCTTGCTACGCTCGTCGTCAACAAGCTGCGTGGCGGCCTGAAGATTGCGGCTGTAAAGGCTCCTGGCTTCGGCGATCGCCGCAAGGCAATGCTGGAAGACATCGCGATCCTCACCGGTGGTCAGGTTATTTCCGAAGATCTCGGCATCAAGCTGGAAAGCGTTACGCTCGACATGCTCGGCCGCGCCAAGAAGGTGTCGATCACCAAGGAAAACACCACGATCGTTGACGGTCATGGCAAGAAGGGCGAAATCAACGCCCGCGTCGGCCAGATCAAGCAGCAGATCGACGAAACCACTTCCGACTACGACCGTGAGAAGCTGCAGGAACGTCTTGCCAAGCTCGCTGGCGGTGTTGCCGTTATCCGCGTTGGCGGTGCAACGGAAGTAGAAGTGAAGGAAAAGAAGGACCGCGTTGACGACGCCCTCAATGCAACCCGTGCGGCTGTTGAAGAAGGCATCGTTGCTGGCGGTGGCGTTGCTCTCCTTCGCGCTTCGGCTGGTCTTACCCTCAAGGGTGCAAATGCCGATCAGGATGCTGGCATCAACATCGTTCGTCGCGCTCTGCAGGCCCCGGCTCGCCAGATCGCAACGAACGCAGGCGATGAAGCTTCGATCGTTGTTGGCAAGATCCTTGAGAACAAGAAGGACACCTACGGCTACAACGCGGCCAATGGCGAGTACGGCGATCTGATCGCTCTCGGCATCGTCGATCCGGTCAAGGTTGTCCGTACTGCTCTGCAGGACGCGGCATCGGTTGCTGGCCTTCTCGTCACGACCGAAGCCATGATCGCCGAAGCTCCGAAGAAGGACAACGGCGGCGCTCCCCAGATGCCAGGCGGCGGAATGGGCGGCATGGGCGGTATGGACTTCTAAGAAGTCCTCATCCACGCAAATACGGAAAAGGCGGGTTTCGACCCGCCTTTTTTGTTATCCCAGCTGTTTACGTACTTGTGCAATAGGGTTAGCAGGATTCCCTATTCTGCCGCGTCAGCGAATCTCCGCTGTACCTCGGCATTCCCGTGGGCTGCGTCGAAACGGGCACGGGCCTCGCTGACACGTTGCTCGTTCCTGATCGCCCAGTCTCCAAGCCCTCGCACGGGAACGAGCAGATCGCGTCCCAGGTCCGTCAGCTCGTAATCCACACGTGGCGGAATAGTCGGATAGACCGTTCGCGTGACGAAACCGTCGCGCTCGAGGCTGCGTAATGTGCTCGTCAGCATCTTTTGCGAGATACCATTGATCGCCCGCTTCAACTCGTTGAACCGCATTGAGCGATTGCCGAGGTAACTGACGACCAGCACCGTCCATTTATCGCCGACCCGCGCCAGAATGTGATGAACCGCGCTACACGCGGAGGTTACTTCAAAGTGATCCGGTTTCAAAAAAGTGCCTCCTTGCGGTCGTTTCGAACAGTCACTTATATAGCGCCGGTCACAAATAGTTACCATCCCAAGACAAAGGATTTCTCAACATGGCTAAAGCAAGAATCGGCATCATCGTTGGCAGCACGCGGATCGGCCGTTTCGCCGAATTTCCGGCCAAGTGGATCGCCGAAATAGCCGGCAAACGTGACGATATCGAAGTCGAGATCCTCGATTTGCTCGACTATCCCATGCACTTCTTCGGCGAAGAGCGCACGTCGACTGCTCAAACCGAGACGGCAGAGCGCTGGAAAAAGAAACTGCGTGAGTTCGACGGTTTTGTTGTCACCGTTGCGGAATACAACCACGGCCCGACTGCCGTTCTGAAGAACGCCATCGATCTTGGTGAGTTCATTCACAAGCCCGTTGGATTTGTCGGCTATGGCGGCGTTGGCGGTGCCCGCGCAATCGAGCATCTTCGACTGGTTTTCGTGGAAATGAGTGCCGCGTCAGTCAAGACCGGCATCCATATCTCCTTCCCCGAATATCTCACTGTGGTCAAAGGCGAGAAGAAGCTTGCCGACTATGAACATCTCAATGAAGCGGCCAACAACCAGCTCAACCAGCTTGTCCTGTGGGCAAACGCTCTAAAAACAGCCCGCGCGGCTTGACGATTGAAGAGCGGCCGCGCAAGTGGCCGCTCATTTGTCGGACCAGACCGCCAGTTCGTACCCTTCCGGATCGGTGAAATGAAAGCGGCGCCCGCCGGGGAAATTGAAGATCGGCTTGACGATCTTGCCGCCCGCTTTTTCAACCCGCTTCAATGTATCCGCAAGGTCGTCGGCGAAGAAGATGACCAAGGGACCGCCGCCCGGTTTGACGTCGCCGGCATTGGCAAATCCGCCTTTGAGATTACCATCGGAAAACTCGCAGTAATCGGTACCGTAGTCGGTGAACGTCCAGCCGAACGTATCGCCATAGAAGCTGCGAGCCCGCGCAATGTCCTTCACGTTGAATTCGATATAGTCGATACGCTTGTCCCTGCCTGAATTGGCCATTTTTCACCTCACGCTACAAGTTGTGCTTCGAGCACGTCCTTGAGTTTCTGCAGGTCACGCATTACCCAGGCCGCGTCGGCAGTGAATTTTTCGTCGTCCATTCCCGGCAGCCGGAATAAAGTGAATGTCACCTCCGAATTTTCTCCGTTGGCGACAACGCGCAATGGAATATAAACCTCCTCGCCAGTTTCGGTGATGACCCAGTGATCGAGAACACCAAACTTGTTTGGTGGTGCAAAACGCAGCCTGAGCTTACCGGCAGGACTGTCTGCCAGCCATTCGTCGCCCGACCTTTGCAAGGCAGAAGTTAATCCGGAGGCCCATTCCGGCAGGTTTTCCGGGATGCTTGCGTAGTCATAGACGTCGCGCCAAGATCGCTGAATGGAAATTTGAAGGGTTCGCGCTTCATGCGTCGCCATGCCCTGTCCTCCCTGCATGCTCTAATCGATTTTAACTTAGCACGGCATCGTTTTCCGGCCAACATTTGCCGCTCGAACCTTGCCTCCCGTCGAGCTTCGCAGTAGTGATCTGCCAACTCCCATCAGGAAAAGTGCATGATGAGCTCTACGCGTACCGAAACAGATACTTTTGGCCCGATCGAAGTTGCCTCGGACAAATATTGGGGCGCACAAACCGAACGCTCACTGCACAATTTCAAAATCGGCGGCGAAAGAATGCCGATCCCGCTTGTACGTGCTCTCGGCATAGCAAAACGCGCCGCCGCGGAAACCAACATGGCACTTGGCAAGCTCGACGAAGTAATTGGCCGCGCCATCACCGTCGCTGCCGAAGAAGTCATTGAAGGCAAGCTGGATGACCATTTCCCGCTCGTCGTCTGGCAGACGGGATCAGGCACGCAGTCGAATATGAATGCCAACGAGGTGATTTCCAATCGCGCTATCGAAATGTTGGGCGGAACCAAGGGCTCGAAAAAGCCGGTTCATCCCAATGATCACGTCAATATGAGCCAATCGTCGAACGATACATTTCCGACTGCAATCCACATTGCCACAGCAGTGGAAGCGACAGAGCGTCTCTTTCCAGCACTGAACCATCTGACGGCGGCGCTGGCCAAAAAAGAAGAGGCCTTTGCAGACATCATCAAGATCGGCCGCACACATACGCAGGATGCAACCCCAGTCACGCTTGGTCAGGAATTCTCGGGCTACCGGGCTGCGCTGGAATACGCGTACAAGCGCATCGAACAAAGCTTGGCGGACGTGTTCCTTTTGGCACAGGGCGGCACCGCCGTCGGTACCGGCCTCAATGCGCCCATTGGCTTCGATACCGGATTTGCCGAGGCCGTATCCGATATTACCGGCCTTCCCTTCAAAACGGCACCAAACAAGTTCGAGGCACTGGCCAGCCACGGTGCACTCACAAACTTCCACGGCAGCCTCAATGCGCTTGCCACCGATCTGTTCAAGATTGCCAATGACATCCGTTTTCTCGGCTCCGGTCCTCGCTCCGGTCTCGGTGAGTTGAAGCTGCCCGAAAACGAACCGGGCTCATCAATCATGCCTGGCAAGGTCAATCCGACTCAAGCCGAAGCACTGACCATGGTGGCCACACAGGTGTTCGGCAACAACGCTACCGTGACCGTCGCAGCCAGCCAGGGCCATTTCGAGCTCAATGTATTCAAGCCTGTGGTTGCATTGAACGTGCTTCAGTCGGTCCGCATTCTCTCCGATGCGATGATCTCCTTTGCCGATAATTGCGTCGACGGTATTGAGGCGGATGAAGTCCGTATCAAGGACCTGCTTGAGCGTTCATTGATGCTTGTCACGGCCTTGGCCCCGGCTATCGGCTATGACAATGCTGCCAAGATAGCCAAGACAGCCCACAAGAATGGTACGACACTGAGGGAAGAAGCCCTAGCCAGCGGTCACGTCTCAGCCGAAGACTATGATCGCCTCGTTCGCCCGGAACGTATGATTGCGCCAGAGTGAGATTGAAAAACCGTTCTCTTGTGAACAATGTGTAGAGAAAATAATGGCTTTGTTTGACAATCGGATTTAGCTATTGGGGGGTCAACGCCAAACCCGGAGAGATCTCTTATGTCTAACAATGCCCTAGTTACACTAATCAGTCGTATTCTACTTTCGATTCTGTTCATTCCTGCTGGCTTCGGCAAGCTGACCGCTCTTGGCGCCACGGGAGGGTACTTCGCTGCCAAGGGCCTTCCTCTTCCGGAAGTTACCGCAGTCATCGTTGGTCTGGTTGAGTTGTTTGGCGGACTTGCCGTACTCGTCGGCTTTCAGACACGCTATGCTGCAATCCTGCTTGGCCTATTTACCATTGCCGCAGCATTTGTTGGTCACCTGGTTCCATGGGACCAAGCGAACCAGATCAACTTCTTCAAGAACCTTGCCATCGCCGGTGGCTTCTTCGTACTCGCCCAGTACGGTGCAGGCGCTCTCTCGGTAGACGCCAAGCGTGGCTGATCGCATTTGACCGAAGTAAAAAAGGCCGCTCATAGCGGCCTTTTTTCTATGGAAACAGCAGGATTCAGTTCGAAGCTTTCGCCTCGCTGACCAATACAGGCTTGTCCCGATAGTCCTGCGGGAACAACTTGCTCAGGTTTTCAATTTTTGGCAGATCGTAATAGGTGATATAAGGCTGGGTCGGATTGATCGTGGCGTAGTCCTGATGATAGGCCTCGGCTGGATAAAATTTTTCGAGCGACGAGATTTTGGTAACGATCGGGTCGGAATAGACTTTCGCCTTATCAAGCTGGGCAATGTAAGCTTTGGCTACCTTTTCCTGATCGGCACTGGTCGTGAAAATCGCCGAGCGATACTGCGTCCCCGTATCTGGCCCCTGACGATTGAGTTCCGTCGGATTATGAACCACCGAGAAATAAACCTGCAGGATTTTGCCAAGGCTGACAGTCTTCGGATCGAAAGTCACCTCGACGGATTCAGCATGCCCCGTGTCGCCGCCGCTGACAATCTCATAGCTCGCCGTTTCTTTCTTACCGCCGGAGTAGCCGGAAACGGCACTGCTTACGCCCTTCATGTGCTGATAGACGCCTTGAACGCCCCAGAAGCAGCCGCCGGCGAGGACGATGGTCTCGCTTTTGGCCGGCGTCGTTTGATCGAGCGCCGGCGGTGGCACTATGGTGACATCCTCCCCGGCAAGAGCAAAACCGGGAGCCAACAGAATCGCCGTGGCGAGCAGAATTTGACGAAGTTTCATAGGTTTTGTCCTTCTAGCTATTTGATGTTTACGCAATTCCGGACGGAAAACCGGTTCCCACTTTTCCTGGAATTGCTCAGGCAGCAACAGGTTTGAATTTCAACGCAACGCCATTCATGCAATAGCGCAGGCCCGTCGGTTTCGGGCCATCGTCGAAAACATGGCCAAGGTGACCCCCGCAGCGATGGCACGAGACCGCGGTGCGCGCCATGCCAAACGACCGATCCGTCTCCTCATTGACGGCGCCCTTTATCGGCATCCAGAAACTCGGCCAGCCAGTGCCGCTATCGAACTTCGTGTCTGAATCGAAGAGAGGCAAATCGCAGCCGGCACATGCAAACGTGCCTTTGCGTTTCTCATGATCCAACGGGCTTGAGAAGGGACGCTCCGTTCCCTCCTGCCGCAATACATCGTACTGCTCCGGCGTCAGCAGCTTTTTCCATTCCGCATCGGAGTGCTCAACTTCGAAAGAGCCGGCTGCATGGGCGGCGGGGCCGCTCGCAAAGCGCGTGGCCACGAACGCACCAAGCCCTGCTATAGCACCGCCAAAAAGTGTTCGACGTGTCATCATGGCTGAACTCCCTGTGCCAATGTACCGATAATACCCGGTTTCTGCAGGGAGATACGCAAGGACGGCCGGAAAGGTTACACAACCAGCCTGGAATCACGGAGAGTTGATGAAAATCAGCCTTTGTTCAAAGCGGCCCCGATACGCCGCGACAGTTTTTCGACTGTGCTAGCCTCGGCTGTACCACGCGATGAAATCAGACAGGCTTCCGATTTGAGGATTGTTCCGTCGTCAAGAACCTTGAGATGATTGGCTTGCAGCGTCGATCCTGTCGATGTGATATCGACGATAATATCAGCGGAGCCCGAGGCGGGAGCGCCCTCGGTGGCGCCAAGACTCTCGACGATGCGATAGACCTGAATGCCATGCATCTGCGAAAAGAACTGCTGTGTGAGACGCCAATATTTGGTGGCGATGCGCAGACGCCGGCCATGGCGCTGGCGGAAATCAGCGGCAACGTCATCAAGATCGGCCATGCTCGATACGTCGTACCAGACCTCGGGCACCGCGACCACAACGTCCGCTTGGCCGAAACCGAGCCGTGCTTCGATCTGAACACGCTCATCGGCCGATGACAAAGTCTCGCGGATCAAGTCTTCACCCGTGATGCCGAGATCTACACTGCCATAGCCAAGCTCGCGCGCAATTTCCGAGGCGGAGAGAAACAGAATATCGATCTGGCTTTCGCCTTTGACCTGCGCCCGGTAGTTACGTTGATCGTTGGGCAGGATCACGCTGAGACCGGCGCTTTCAAGCACACCAAGCGCCTGATCCTTGAGACGGCCTTTGGATGGAAGGGCCAAGGTAACCGTCATTTTGCCTCTCCCGCGATCTGTTCAAGCCTGTCGAGCCAGATCGAGAATCCGACACCTGGAATGGAGCCAACGGCTCCGAGCATCGTCAGCAACCGGTCATAACGCCCGCCACCCACGATCGCGCCGAGGTCAATATGGTTCAGCGCGCGCGTTTCATAGACGAGACCGGTATAGTAATCGAGCGGGCGTCCGAACGCGGCGTCATAGATAATCGTCTCATCTCCGATGCCCGCTTCGACAACCGAGGCCGCCCGCGCTTCGAATTGTTCCAGCGCTGGCCCAAGATCGAACTCGTTGGCGCGCGCGAAACCGAGCAATTCACCCGCGGCAGATCGCAGTGGTACGCGGATCGCAAGAAAGCTCTCCAAAGCAGAGAAGGCCTTGGCGGGCAGCCTTACTGAAGCAAGCGCTGCCTTTTCGATCAAGCGGCGCGCGATCTCGATCGGTGCGCGACCTGCGGCCGGGGAAATACCAGCAACCCGCATATCCTGTTCGAGCGCAATGGCCAGTCCGGCTTCATCGCCTTTTTCGACCAGTGCCGTGAGATAATGTGGTAGCGTATCGCTTTGCCGGTCCGACGAAAGGTCCTTGAGCAAACCCTTCAATTGACCAGGATTCCCAAAGGCGCGCGCGAGTTTTTTCTGCCAGCCTCGCGGCAGGCCGAGCGCCGCCAGTACCGACTCGAAAATCGCCTGGTCGCCGAGCAGGGTTTCGAGTTGTGCATCGGGAGCAATAAGGCGGATCGCGGCAATAGCATCGGCCAGCGATCGCGCATCAGCACGAGCCCGGTTGGCATCACCAAGATCCTCTATGCCGGCCTGGAAAAACTCGTTACCGCCATCGCGGCGCTGGCGGAACACCTCGCCCAGATAGGCATAGCGTTTTGGCGTCGCGGCGTTACGTTCGATATGATTGCGGCAAACGGGAATCGTGAATTCCGGGCGAAGACACAGGCTCTCGCCGTTTTCGTTTTCTGTCAGAAAGATGCGGCGGCGCAAGTCTTCGCCCGCCATGTCAAGGAACTGGTCGGCAGGCTGAATAACGGGAATATCAACGAGCTCAGCATCCCGGCCAGAAATCAGCGCGGCAAGTTCATTGGAAAAAGCTGGGGCTCTGGAGGCGACCATCCGAATTCAAACGGCCTTCGCCGCATTGGCACGGTCTTCCGCCTGCGCTTCAAGAATTTTGCGCACCTCAGTGACCAGATCGCTTTCCTTGGCTGTGATCTGTGCGGGACGGCCCTCACGCCACGTGACATTGTCCTCGATTTCCGCCGAAAGACGCGCGCCCTCAATCAGATCCTTGATCTGTACTTCGCCATTGTCGCGCTCCTGCGATCCCTGAATTATCACGCAAGGCGCACCGCGGCGATCGGCATATTTCATCTGTGGCTTCATGCCGGACCCGCCAAGATACATTTCAGTGCGAATGCCGGCCTGCCGCAGGTCCGACACCATTTTCTGGTAGCGGCCAAGGCTAGCCGTATCCCTGTCCATAACGAGCACGACGACCGGGCCGATATTGTCGGACGTATCGAGCTTGCCAAGGTTTTTAAGCGCTGTCATCAGGCGCGAAACACCGATGGAAAAGCCAGTTGCGGGCACTGGCTCGCTGCGGAAGCGGGAGACAAGCCCGTCATAACGGCCACCGCCGCCGACAGAACCGAATACAACCTTTTCGCCCTTTTCATTGGTAACGTCGAACGTCAACTCTGCTTCGAATACCGGGCCGGTGTAGTATTCCAGACCGCGCACGACAGAGGGGTCAATCTTGACACGGCCTTCATAGCCCGCTGCCGAGCAAAGCGCCTCAATTGTTGTAAGTTCTACAACTCCCTCTACGCCCTTGTCATTGCCGGTGACGACACGTTCAAGGTTGGCAATCGTCTCGCCGCCCGTGGCGCCACCCGCGGATGTGAAATCGATCACCTTGGCGATAGCAGCCTCGTCTAGACCAGCGCCCTTCGTGTAGTCACCGCTCTCGTCGAGACGGCCCTTGCCCAGCAATTCACGCACGCCATCGGGGCCGAATTTGTCCAGTTTGTCGATTGCGCGCAATACGACCAAACGCTTGCCGCTGTTCTCGTCACCATCCAGGCCGATCGCGTCGAGCACGCCGTCCAAAACTTTGCGGTTGTTGACGCGGATCACGTAATCGCCCCGCTTGATCCCCAACGCCTCCATCACGTCGGCCATCATCATGCACATCTCCGCATCCGCCGAGACGGATGGTGCGCCAACCGTGTCGGCATCGAACTGCATGAATTGGCGGAAGCGGCCGGGGCCCGGTTTCTCGTTGCGGAACACCCAGCCGGCGCGGTAGCTGCGATAGGGTTTGGGAATGCTCTCAAAATGCTCGGCGACGTAGCGAGCCAGCGGTGCAGTCAGGTCGTAGCGCAGCGACAACCATTGCTCATCGTCGTCCTGAAACGAAAACACACCTTCGTTGGGGCGATCCTGATCCGGCAGGAACTTGCCCAACGCATCGGTGTATTCAATGAGCGGTGTTTCGACAGGCTCGAAACCATAGAGCTCGTAGACCTTACGAATTTCCGCCATCATCTTTTCGGCAGCGCGCAGATCCTCCGGCACGCGATCCACGAATCCTCGTGGCAGCCGTGCCTTAACTCTATCTGCTTTCGTTGCCATGATGGAACCTTGAAATTCTTGATTGCTGAAGCGGGTTTGCTCTAGCCGATCAGTGCATCAAGGGCAAGGATTGATGACGCCGCAGCGATTTGAGAACTAAAGCGGACGTTTGAAACCTCTACGCAGCTTTTCAATTTCCTGACGGCATTTGCAGCCTTCTATATGATCGTTGACGAGACCCATGGCTTGCATATGTGCATACATCGTCGTCGGGCCGACGAAACTCCAGCCACGCTTCTTCAAATCCTTGGACAAGCGGATCGAAGTCGGCGAGGTGGGGTTTGCAACAAGCGTCGGATAGTCGACCACCTTGGGACGCTCGTCTGCCGGAGGCTCGAAGGTCCAGAAATAGGCAGCAAGCGATCCTGTCTCTTTGACGAGTTCAATCGCGCGATTGGCATTGTTGATTGCAGAGTTGATCTTGCCGCGATGGCGGATAATACCTGCATTGGCAAGTAGCCGTTCGACATCCTTCTCGCCATAGCGAGCGATACGGCGATAGTCGAAACCGTCGAACGCCTCGCGAAAATTCTCGCGTTTCCGCAATATGGTCAGCCAGGAAAGACCCGACTGGAACCCTTCGAGGCATATTTTCTCGAACAAGCGCGTATCATCCGTAACCGGCCTGCCCCATTCGTGATCGTGATAGTGAACATATTCGGGGAGAGTGCCCGGCCAGAAGCAACGGGTGACGCCATCCTCGCCTGTCATCAGACCAGTCTTGACCGGGACATCATCTTGCATATTGCCTACCCTTCGAATGTTTTACGGGACGTTAACCAGTTCTGAAAACCAGCTGGTAACCACACCAAATAGTTTCGACAAAAAATCGCATTTTATCGATCGCGATTCACTTTTTTCTACCCCGGCACGGGCAAACTCAACCCGAAAGCTGACAAATCCTGTCAGCAGAGTTTTTGAGAACAATCAAAATGAAAACTGCCTTGCTGCTTCTGACATCCTGCCTGGTCGTGGCCAATGTGCCCGGTGCGATAGCCAGCGAGCGTTACGCAACAAGGCCGCCTGTGGTCATGAGCCCCGACCTTACGGCGCCCTGGGTGATGCAACTGCGCCAAAGGCCAGTCGGCGCACCAGTCAATCCTCGCGGCTATGTGGTTTTCAGTGATCCACCGGTACGCGCAGTCAAGCAACGGGACCGCCGCGCGGTTCGCCGAGACGTCGACGCAAATCCGGCCGTTCGTGAAGTTTCGTTTCAACGCCCTGAACAGCCGGCTGCAGACGCCCAGCCAAAACAGCGGGGCATGGACCCGAAGTTTCTGCCGCAAACGGTTGCTTATGACGGATCGGAAAAGCCTGGCACCATCGTCATCGATACGTCGCAACGATTTCTGTATCTGGTCGAGGCCGGTGGAACCGCTCAGCGCTATGGCGTCGGCGTCGGCAAGGAAGGTTTTGGCTGGTCTGGCACCAACGCGATCAGCCGCAAGGCTGAATGGCCCGATTGGTATCCGCCTGCTCAGATGATCGAGCGTGAGAGATTGAAGGGACGCATAATCCCGGCGCACATGGAGGGAGGCGTTGCCAATCCACTCGGAGCACGCGCGCTCTATCTCGGCTCGACGCTTTACCGCATTCATGGCACCAATGCGCCCTGGACAATCGGTCATTCCGTTTCTAGCGGTTGCATTCGCATGCGCAACGAAGACGTCACCGATCTCTATGAACGGGTGAACGTCGGTACCAAGGTCATTGTGAGATAAACAGTTATGGGGGCCGGCACCGGGGGCGGTGCCGGGAATTGGGCAGGGGTTCGCTTGAATCCCTGCCCTCTTTATTCATTCTGCTGCTTGCAGGAATGATTTTGGCGCCGGCACACCTTCAGGCCGGGGCCCGCCATAAGCCCAGTCTAGCAACTCAACAGTGTGGACGATCGGCAATTTCGAACCGCTGGCAATCTGGGTGATGCACCCGATATTTCCGGTGGCAATGATGCTGGCGCCGGTCGCTTCAATGTTCCTCACCTTGCGATCCCGCAACGTGCGAGCGATCTCCGGCTGCATGATATTGTAGGTGCCGGCCGAACCGCAGCATAGATGTCCTTCGGCTGGATCCTTGACGAC
>NZ_JACHXN010000002.1 GCF_014192095.1 Phyllobacterium trifolii | reverse complement strand
GCGATCACGATCGCCTCGGCGTCGGCCGCATCGTTTTTCTGCCGCTTCACGAACGGCCGGACATATTGTGGCGCAATCAGTTTCACTGCATGGCCCAGTTCCACGACCTGTCGAGCCCAATAGTGCGCGCTGCCGCAGGCTTCCATCACCACGACCGCAGGTGATTGATCCGCTATGAACTTCAGAAACTGGGACCGTGAGAGCTTTTTGCGAAACTTCACCTGACCCGTCATCGACGCTCCGTGGAGCACAAAAACACTCTTTGCCAGGTCCACACCAATCATCGTATCCTTCATTTTGCCGCCTTCTCTACTTCGTGGGTTAACGCACCACAACATTGGCACATTGCGATGCCGTCAGGGGAGGGCGGCAACCATCCCATCTCGACTGGAACGCACATTCGAAACCCTTTAAGGCGATACGTTATGACGGCTTCACGCCGAAAACTCCGTCTTGACCGAGTTATTCCAGCTTCAACCGGCCAGAAAACCGGAGGTGTCAAAGCGGCAACAATGCGTCAGGCTTCACATCACCGATTGATGCGTAAGTGTGCGTTTCCCTGACACCAGGAAGCGGCAGAATGACCCGCTGCAGGAATTCCTGAAACGTTGCCATGTCAGCTATTCGTGCTTTGACCAGGTAGTCGAATCCACCAATCACCATATGACATTCGATGATTTCGGGTGCCTTCGCAACAGCCTCTGCAAAGCGGTCGAAGACGTGCGGCGCGGTGTGATCGAGTCTTACCTCGACAAAGACGACAGCGCCGCGTCCAATCTTTGAGGGCTCCAGCACAGCCCGCACGGCGCGGATAAAGCCTTCACTGAAAAGCCGCTTGATGCGCTGTGATGCGCCGGTCGGTGACAGTCCAACGCGTTCGGCGAGGTCAAGTACGGTCCGGCGACCGTCTTCTTGCAATAGCCCGAGCAACATCCGGTCGATACGGTCCAGATCGTTCATTTTGATTCACACTTTCGTGGGTCCAAACGCGCGACAATCACGCTAGGAAGTCGAAATTACTATATTTCATCACACCGATTTGCTCAATACGGTTGGAAAGGCACTGAACGCATAACCGGACGAAGGCAAGCAAGATCATGGACAGCACACAACCTGCCTCGAGCAATCACACAAAGGGTGAGATCAAGATTCTCTCGCTGAGCGAAGCGGAGATCAAAAAATGTATCGACCTGCGCAAGCTGCTAGATGCGCTAGCGGACGGGTTCAAAGCGCTTTCCGACGATCGTGTCGTTAATCCAGCGCGGCCACAACTCGATATTCCGAATGCCGGCTATTCGTTGGCGATGCCTGCCTGGATGAAGGGAATGCATTTGACCGTAAAACTCGTCAACGTGTTCGAAGGCAATATCGCTCGGGGCATCCCAAGTCACCTCGCAACAATACATCTCTTCGATCCAGAAACAGGAATGCCTGTTTGCATTATGGATGGCACCTACATCACGGCCGTACGCACGTCTGGCTCGGCCGTCCTCTCAGTGCGAGAGCTCGCCAGGCGTAATGCCAAGGTCGCGACCGTCGTGGGCGCTGGCGTTCAAGCTAGCCAGCACCTTCACCTGTTGCCACTAGTTCGAGATTTCCAGGAAATCCGAGTTTTCTCGAAGGATTTTTCTGATGCGCAGGTTCTGTCCTCACGTCATTCAGGTACCACGGCCGTCGAGGACCTCGAGGCCGCGGTACGCTCTTCGGATGTCGTGTGCCTCGCAACGCACTCCTACGTCCCCGCGATATCCGCAGAATGGGTTCAACCAGGAACGCACGTGTCCTCGGTCGGTGTTGCGCCACCCGGCGGCGAACTTCCGATCGATTTGATCGCTCGCGGCAAGCTCTTCGTTGAGACGCGGGACGCCTTCTCGCCAACACCCGTGGGTTGTTGCGAACTTGCAAATATCGATCCGGAGGCAGGCATCGATCTTGGTGCGATGTTGCTGGGACTGCGACCAGGTCGGACGTCAGATCAGCAGATCACGATCTACAAGGCCATGGGCGTCGCCATGGAGGATATGGTGGCAGCCGACCTCGCTTACCGCGAGGCCAAACGCCTAGGTCTGGGCCAAGCTATTTCTCTCTAGAATTCAAGGCGCTCATTGGAAATCACTCATCCCGATATGCTCTAAAGAGTGATTGTAGAATCTTATGAACCAATCGGATTCGGTGGAAGATCCGCTAATATCGGCATTTTCAGTTGCTGCTGCCTGCCCCTATTGTATGGTGTTGGTTCAGAAAAGGGCAGATAGTCGATTTAATAACAAGAATTCTGACACAAATGTCGGCTTGAATCCCGGGACATTCACATCGCTGCTCATGCTCACCTCTCTCAAATAATGTGACAATGCCATCGGACGGCATGTTCAAGATGCGAGTATCTTCGAGATGGTGATTGTTTCATGTTTCCCTTCGTCCGGCTTGACCTCGACGCTCCCAAGGTTGTCGATCTCATGTAACACCTGTTCAACCTCGTCGTCGCTGAACTTGCCGATAGCTCGAAGCTTCTCGGCCAGAGCGTCAGCTGTGGTCTTTATCGGACCATAAACAAGTCGGCCATGTGCTTCGATCGTGAATAGAAGGGTAGGCGTAGTCTCGAGCATTTCGGATCTCCTGAACATCGTGGTTCTACCAAAACACAAGAAGGACGGTTATTACCGCGGTCACTTCCCTTCCAAGAAGCGTTTAGCACGGCTTTTCAGAGGATCGTTTCTCAGTAACTGCGGGGTACTGTAAAAGTCAGGATAGTTTTCGGACAGGCCGGTTTCCTCATCCCCTGAAGCCTTCCGAGACGAACGTTGATCGTTGGAAGGTCGCTTGAAGACGTTGACGCCCAATTTGTCCACGTCCATTCTGCTTCGATGATTAGCGGTGTGCTTCTGGATCTTGCTGGCGTCCTCTATGATGGCAAAGAGGTTATTCCGGGCGCAACGAATGCTGTTGCCCGCCTGCACGAGGCTGACCTTCCTGTACGCTTCGTGAGCAACACGACACGGTCGAGCAAAGAATCCGTTCTTAAGCAGCTCGACAGGCTTGGCTTTTCTGTCTCATCCAGCGAGCTTTTAACTCCAGCGCAAATAGCGCGTGAATGGCTTGGTCAACACAATCGATCGCCATACCTCCTGGTTCACCCGGACCTGGTGGCGGATTTCCACGATGTGGCGGGCGGGGATGGAAGGGCGGTCATTGTCGGCGATGCAGGCAAGGCCTTCGATTACCTGGCGCTGAACAGGGCGTTTCGAGAGCTCATCCAGGGCGCGGAATTCCTGGCGCTGGCGCCGAACCGGACATTCAAGGATGCAGATGGAGAACTCAGTCTCGACGCGGGAGCATTCGTTGCGGCACTGGAATTCGCCAGTCAAAGAAGTGCTGTTGTCTTGGGAAAGCCGTCGCCTGCGTTCTTCCTGTCCGCACTAGCCAGCATGCAATGCCCAATTGCAGAAGCCGTAATAGTCGGCGACGATGCGGAAACCGACATCGCAGGGGCCTTGCGGACCGGACTTGCTCACGCGTTGCTGGTACGCACGGGCAAATACCGCCCCGGCGACGAGGACCGTTTCAACCCCCCACCAACCGCAACCGTCAATGACATTTCCGCGGCAGTTGACTGGATTTTGGCAGCGCGCATTCGCGAAGAATCACTCAGTCCCTGTTCCCTTTCCTGAATGGCAAGGTACATGAACTATATCGGTCGAGTATGGCCCGACTGATGCGAAGCCCCACGACCTATCAGCCTGACCAGTTGCAAAAATCACACCAATGTGGGAGTCATCTCGCGATCCAGCCTCGCCAGTTCGACGCCAATTGTGTCAGCCTCGGCGGGATTGGATTGCACAAGTGACCGGAACTTTTTTGCGTGAAGTGCCAACACCTGGATCGAACTCTTTAGTCTCGATCAATCCACTAGACTTCACAGTTGAAACATTCTTCCAGTATTTCCAACCTTCCCCTTGTATAAGACCGTGATCAGCCAAATCTTTCCAGTTTTTGTAAACACCCGTGTCCTCATACAAGAAATGACGCACGTCCTCGCCTGAGGAATATACGGCGTATTCTTCGGTGTGCTCCGATCGGTTTGCCACATCCGAAACCTTATGAACAAAGGTCGATAGAAACTTGAAATGCAAGAGGGCACCCGATATGCCAAGTGCTCCACGCATATCGCCCAAATTCAAGGACAACGGCCAAACCTGATGCGATGACTTGAGAAACAGGCACTCTCCCGCTACGTAAACGAGGGGTATCTTGTTGAGTGCAGGACCATCCCAGATACGGCCCTGGAAATAGACCCGCCCACGGACCCCGCCCTTGATCCATATCGTCAAATTGCGTTTGTCGAAATGTGACTCGTAACCCGAACGGTCGAAGAGGTTACAAACACCCAGGGGGTTTCTTCCGGGCTCGCATACGTTTTCAACAATTGGATTACGGCTGTACATATCGACCATGACCGATCGCAGAGAACGACCGCCCACGGAATCCATGTAAGCGGTCAACTGGCTGATCGGCCTTGTGTCGCAATGCGGGTAAACCAGAAATTCATCGGCATCGACGTAAAGGACCCATTTTTCCTGGCAATACCGGTTGATGACTTCGTTGATCCAGTCGTTTCCAAACCTTGCTGCCTTGTAGGACCCGTTGGCCGAAAGGAGGGACACGTCGTCGAAGCTGGACAGCTGTTCTACCGTCCCATCGGTCGACCCGTTATCGATGCAAAGAAAATGCTCAAATCCAAGATCGCGATAATACTGCAGAAAGAAGGCCAGCCGATGCCCTTCGTCGCGGATGACGCATATGACAACATGGCGCGCGTGCTTGAGCCCGCCGCGCAGCAGGTCGCACTTGACCTGCCTGGCTTTCAGAGACCGCCGCAGTCGGGCCTTTGCGTAGTGTGAAATGCTGGCAAGGGAAGCACTGTTAATCATGCTCTTTCGACCATCACACGACATAATCGCCGACAAGCAGACCCTGGACTTGCGGGTTGGGCTTGTCCTCCTGCAACGCGTGTGTGATACGTTCCCGAATTGAACGATACTTGTATAACATTTTACGGTCGAATGTTATTCCGCGGTATAGCGCGTCGTATACCGGGTGCGATTTGCGTAAGTCGACGTAAACCTGGCTTTCCGCATCGCTCCATGGAAAGAAAGTCCCGTGCCACGGCTTTGGATGCGCCATGTAGTGCACGATGGATAAGGAGGACATGTTCACAAGATGAAGAAACTGCTTCGGAAAGTTCCAGCGGTTCGACACGAGGATGAGTGAAGATCCGCAGACATAGTTCAGTGCACCTTGATCATGTTTGCCCTCGCAGGCCTCCGGATTTTTCATAAAAAGTTCTAACGCCTCTTGCCCGATCCAGCCGTTACGGTGAAACTTCAGAACACCCGCGTTGAAATAGTGGCTGTCTCTTCCGCTGAGGAGGAGCTTGTGGATCGATGTGTAATCACGCGCTGCAAAGAACTTTCCCTCAGGGGCGACGGCGTTTTCGAGCTCAGCCAGATTGCTGACGACCTGCGTGTCCCCATCGAGGTAAATAATCTGGGTGTACTCAGCGGGCAGGACCTGGCAAAGGACAAGCTTGGCCATCGTGCTGACGCTGATGCGTCGCTGAAAATGCGAGCCGTCGAGTTTGCCGAGCGAGTCCTTCAATGCTGCAGTCGCATCGATCAGTTCGACCCCGCTCATCGCGAGCAGGCCTTTCAGCTCTGCAAAATTATCAAGGTGTTCCGACATGAGGACGCAGACGTCGGTCGCTGCGCTGGCGAATTTGCGAGCCTGGAGGGCCGAAAGAATAGTGGGAAACGCATACTCGACATCCGTAACGTAAACGACGCATTGATTGTTCATATCACCGCCCCTCTGATTGGTCTTCGCCGGGAACACCCCTTATTGAACCCGTCACTGATACTGTCGTATGGAAACGCGATCCGGTATTTTGTTGCCAAATGCGTAACTGAGCGCCGTCGGTTTGAAATAAAGGGCTGGTTGACGACGATTTTTGAGCGTTTAATTGTTGAAATTTTAACCGCAGCGGGCGTTCCAATATCGTAAGTCTGCGGTGCCAAATCGCAAAGACCAGCAGTTGGAACCCTGGTCGTGATGCAAGGGGAGGGAGGATGACAATGCTGAGCGGCGCAATCATCGTGATGGTGATTTCGATCACGGCCGGGACCGCCATCCGTGTCTGGGCATTCGCAATCTTTGCGTTTTTCGTGGCAACTGGCTTGGGGGTCGTGACCTTCACCCAGGGCTCTTCCCTGATTGCCGCTGCGCTCTCCAGCATTGCTGTCCTTGCGCTCATGGAAGTCAGTTACCTGGTGGGCGTCTTTTTGTCGGGACTTTGGCGTCGCACGCGCAAACTTCCAAAAAATGGTTCCACCGCTGACGCGGCGCATGCGGCAGACGAGCACCGCGGGAGCTGACTTTCCGCAGAGGTTTGCCGAACTGCTTTCGTGCGCCAACCACCTGTCATTGACGATCTTCGAGGCGCGCCACGTAGAAAATCTTCGGGTCCGCCCGGATGCGGCTATGGTTGGACGGGATCGCAAGTGGCGTATCATGGCGCCGAAACCATCGGCGTTCTCATCAAAGATGCCGATGCCTCCAAGGGATATGGGCTCACAGGCGACCGAGCCGCGCGTCGTGGCAAGACGTGGGAGCCAGCCAGGCAACCGGTGGCCAGCCCTGCGGTAATACTGAACAGCAAGCCGAGGTCAGTACTGCTCCCGGAGATCGTCGCCGAGGCGATCTGGGCGATTGACGCCATCACGGCGGCAATTCCGATTGCCCGGTCCTCCCGGGCGTCTGATTCGTTCCGCCCGGCCGCTGTCAGGAGGCTGTACAGAAAGATGGCGAAAAGCACGGTGCCGCACAATCCGACATTCGACAGCAATGCGGCAATAAAACTGGAGGCTCGAACTGTGCCGAGCCCGGCGCCGAAAGTGGCCGTCTCCACGAATGAGACGAGCGCCAGAGTGTTCCAGGCGGTGCGTTCTTCGCCAGATTGTGACTGGAGCTTGTCTGCGAAGGTAATGCTCATGAGTTCCGTTACCGAATTCCACGCATCCGGTATCAGCATGAGTGCAACGATCGTGCAGGGAACCATGAACAGTGTGACGATCAGGAAAGCAGCATAGGGGGCCGTAGCACGGCCACTAGGGAGGCGTTTCAGGCTTAGCAGTACGACGAGGCCGAGAACAAGCAGACCCGCAATGTAGGCAGTTGTCGACGTGCACAGTATGATAGTCGCGCCAACAGATATCGTTGCCAGACCGGTCAGGCGGCTTGGAAAACGCTCCAGCCAAAGCAGGAGCGTGAAAGAAAAGAAGACCAATGCGGCCGATCCGTAGGAGCTTGCTTCAGGAAAGGAACCGACGATGCGTTTGAAACCGCTGATCGTCTCGGCCGTGTGCATCGTATAGTTGGCATTGCGTATGAAATCGAGTAATTCGGCCTGGTCGGTCATGAACGCTCCGATATCGAGCAGCGCCAGGCCGAGGCACACTATCGCCGTCACGATCAAACTTCGAGCGATGAAACGGGCGTGCCCGAGCCGGGTGAGCCCACTGATGACGGCAAAGCAGGCGAGGTCGCCGAGTAGATAGACAGCCTGGGTAAAATTGGACGAACCTGGAGCCAGCGGAGAGGCCACTGTCGACATCGTCCCCGACGCGTCGCGGGCGGACGAGTAGACGAGCGTTGCACCGGCAAAGATGCGGGGCAGAAAGAAAGCCGATACGGCGGAAAACAGGATATAGACAGCGAACCAGAAGCCGGGGCCCGGATACGCAATGCTGGCCAAGGCCGCCTGTGTTTCTATGGGGCGCAGCAAGGCGGTCGCGACAAAGAAAAGCACCAGAAGATGGCTGGGTTGGATGCTACCACCACCAAGCGAGGGCAGCTGGAGCGCCGCCGCGGCTCCAAAGAGCGTCGACAAACAAAGTGTCCCGATTGCAAAGCGTGCTCCGTAGACCACACTAAGTGCGCCAAGCAGGAGGACGAAGTAGCCGATCGGTTCTATCGTCATGCTTCAGCTTCCGATCTGGACAGTGATTGCATGGCCTGCATTTGCAATGCACGCCGGTGGCGTTTCCAGCCGGCTTTCCCGGAGCTGCCGGAAAGAGGGCAGGCCGGGCCACCGGCCCTGATGGCATCTTCCTCAATCACGGATGCCTCCGTCGCTCCTGCTTGAGATATCCTGGCGGGAAGCCGACTGGGCGCTTCCGGTTACATCGGGCCGTCCAACCTGCGGTTGCAGCAGAAAAGACGCCTGCGGGTCAGTGTCGACACCGATCTCGACGAGGTCGTGCGGCAGCAGGGCGGTCGTCTCATCCGCTTCGATCGTATGATAGGTTCCATCATCGCTGCGACGCACGATCCTGAAGGTTTTCTGTGTACTTCCGAGGCTCGTCGTCTCCGTTCCGATCCGGGCGACTTGCGCACTATACCCCGCCTGCTCGCCCAGCAGCTGCGCTACCTGGATGTCGATTGCCGCCTTGCTGATATCAAGATCAACCGTATTGAGCAGCTGTTGGTTTTCTGCGTTCTGCTTGTTGATGATCCCGGTCTTTTCGCGCTCACTGTCGCTCAGCGCCTGACGGGCTTTGGTCAGGGCGATTTCCAGATCGAGCATGCTGCCTTGGGCATCCGCCAATGCGCGATCGAGTGAAAATTGGCGTGCGTTGTTCGACAGACCTTTGCTCGCGAGGCCGTTGACGGCATCCAGTTCCTCCTGCGCAAGGGCGATCTGTCGTTTTTGCGAGATGATCTTGGCTTCGAGTGACTGGATTTCCTGACTGTACAGACGGCTGAGATCATTCGCCGCCGCGATCTGGCTGTCGGACTCGACGCGTCGCAGCCGCATCAGGTTGGACTCCTCCGTCTTCAGTTTCTCGACATCCGGCGTGCCCACGAGTTCGCCAGGAATAGCGAAGCTGGGTTCGCCGGCGATCTCGGCGCGCAAACGGGCCTGCCGCATCAGAAGATCACGCCGGCTGAGGATGGCGGTGCGATAGGCCCCGGCAGCCTGGATCCGATCGCGCTCGAAGACGGCGTTGCCCTCACGCGCCCGCAAAAAGCCCCCGGCGATGCTCACCGCCTTCATTACGGTCATGTTCGTCACAAAAGGATAGCGCCCCGGGGTCTGCACGGTTCCTGTCACGAAGACTGGCGCGTGCTCGGCGATCTCGACGGCAATAAAGGGTTTTCCCGGCAACTCGGCTTTCTCGGCCAACCCGCTCGCGATGGCGTCGGCCAGTTGCTCTGTCGTCTTGCCGTTCGCCTTTATCTGACCGACGATCGGGATCGATAGATTGCCCATATCGTCGACGGTATATATTCCCTCAAGCGCCTCCCAACTGGCGTATCGGGTATCGGACGATCGCCACTCGACAACGCGTAACTTTATCTTGTCTTCTGCCACCAGCGTATATGTGTCGGCACTGGCCGCGCTCCAGTTGGTCATGCACGCAAAGACAAGCAAGAGAAGGCCGGCAAATACGAGGCGATCGGGCAAGATCCGAATTTTCGAGTATGACGGACGCAGCGGTCTACCGGCGTGTCCTATAGGGGGACTTGACCGCCTGTTGAGCACTGGCAAAGACATGCATTGCATGACGTCTGCTACCTCCGTTTTGTTGCGATGGATGGTGAAGACATCTCGCGATTAGAAGAAATGCCGAATTCGAGGATGCGCGAGGGAGACGCGCGACCTATGAGAAGATCTGCCAGGGCCAGCACGTTACCGCCCAAACGTCCCCGCCGATCGATGGAACGGTCGCCGAGCAGCGCGCCGCGAGCGTTAGCCAGAATGTTGCGGCCAATTTGTGCGATCGCGCGCGCCTTCGACATCGTGCCCTTCCTGATCAGGTGGGCAGGATTGGCTATCTGCGAATAGCCGAGCCGTAGACCGGGCTGACGCGCGGATTTGACACCCAGATGAACACCGCAGGCGCCCGCAACGCGCACCGATCTGCCGTAACGGGCGATGGATCTGCTGAAATCGACATCCTCGAGCCAGCCATAAAGCGGGAGCTGCTCATCAAAGGTAAGGCCATGCTCGATAACGGCCGACAGGCGGACCACCATGTTGCACCCGTAGGCGTTATAGACATCCGTCACCAACTCAGCCCGCTCGCCAGCCGTCTCGATGATTTCCAGGGCCGCGGACATGGTAAGGCCACCGCCAAGGATGCCATCGGCCAGGACCTCGCCCGTTGCGATGGTCACGTCCGGTTCGCGAGCGAAGACCGCTTGCATACGTGATATGAAGTTCGGGGCCGGAATGAAGTCGTCGTCCAGAAAGATCAGAATATCCGTATCGGGGACGGCCGCCCGGAGGATCCTGTTGCGTTGGCAGGTCAACCCGCGGGAGCCGACAATAAGCTCCACGTCGAGGCGATTATCGAGCCCGGCTGCATCGTTGATGTCTGGTACGCAGACGATGATCCGCTCTGGGCGGTTTCGCAGGCCAGCAAGATAGTCGATCGTTGCCAGCAACGTTGCGGGGCGGCCTGCTGAAGCGATGCCCACGGAAATACTTGATTGCCGGGTCATGATTGCATTCTCGGCGGCGCTTTGTTGATGATCGCGCCGAGAACCTCCGCGCCGACATTTCGCATACCGTCGATGACTTTCACGGCATCGTCGATCGAGGTCCGTCCATGCCATGTGATCACCAGGACTCCGTCCAGCTCTGGCGCTATCGCATTCGCATCCGGGGATATGGAGACGGCGGAAATGTCAACGAATATGGCGTCAAATTCCTTTTTCAGATCGTTGAAGTTCAATTGCGTGCGACCGGAGCTCAGGCGAATGGCCGGCGTTATCCCGCGCATCTTGCCGAGAGGAAGAAATTTCAACGTGGGGGTGAGGGGCAATGCAGCTGTCTGGATCAGATCGGCATTATCGAGAACGTCGACAAGGCCTGCCGAGCAATGCGGCGCGATCGAACCGCTGAGGGAAGATTTTTCCGCCGCCGCATCGATCAGGAGTGTGCGAGATCCCGACTCGGCTGACTGGACCGCAAGCTCGCAAGCTATAGTCGACGCTCCGCTGCCCGGATTGACGGCAACGATCCCGATGACGACCTTTCGCCTCCGCCGAAGTCCTGCGATCGTTGCGCCCAATTCCGCCATACCAGGTATGATCGGATAAGTGGCCGTGCTGCCGCTGCGGGCTTCAGCGGCCAGGAAGTATGCAGGGTGGCCACGGCGCGTCTTTTCCGATCTCGCCAATAATGTGACGAATGGCAGTTCAGCCGCCTCCGCGAGTCGTTGGCCGCGGACGATCCGGCGGTCACCCGCGTGCCGAATCATGGCCAGCATCAGGCCGGCGCCCGCTCCTACCGCTGTAGCGAAGGCAACGATGAGCCCGCTGCGCGGCCTTGCCTTGGAAAGCGGCAACGTGGCTTGCGAGACAATCGTGGCATCGGACACAGGGAAGGATATACGCTGCTTGGCCTCAGTAAACTGAGTAAGAGTATTCTCGTATAAAGTGCGGCGCGCATCCGCCGCACTTTGCAATTCCGCGAGTTTGAACTGATCGCGCGGATTACTTTTGAACGTGGCCAAAGCATTGGCAGCTTCGGTTAGTCCGCGCTGTTGCTCGATAACAAATTTTTCCAGCCACGCGCTGTATTGCCGCGCGGCTTCGGCCTTCATCAGTATGTTTTTCCGGATGTATTCCTCGGCGACCGTATCGGCAATTTCGACCGCTTTCTTGGGGCTGGATGCATCGGCCGACACCTCGATGATCGTCGAGCGTCCAATCCGGCGCAGTGCCACCATGTTTCGCAACCTGGCGGTAACCCGATCGGACCGCTGCGTCTCTTTGGCCAGCGATGCTGGCTGCGCCGCAGCTGTCGGATCGTCTGTTTCTGCATCCTTTTGCAAACTTCCCGTCAGCCAACCTTTTGCAGTGTCCTGCAGCGAAGGCGCCTTGTCAGCAAATGCAGGATCGCTGGCAAGATCAAGCGCCTTCGCCGTTTGACCGAGCACATCGCTGGATTTGGCAATTTCCAGCTGTGCCTCAAGGAATGCGTCCGCCTCGACGGCCCGTTGCGCGTCAGAACCGTTCACTTGGGGAAAGACCAAAAGTTGGGTGCTGGCAACGAATGTCGGCTGGGCGGTGAGGACATAGGCCGCGGCCACGCCGAGGAAGGCACTGGTCGTTAGGATGATCCACGCCCAGCGCATCCTTAGAAAAAAGAGCATGTCCCGCATGGTCAGCGGTGAACTCCCACCCGCGGTTGGGGCAGGCAGGGGTATTGAGGAAACACCGCTAAAGATGCGACTGGAGGTCATTTAGTCTCAATCCAAAAGGGCACGATCACAGTATAGCCAGGGGCTAGTCGCAGGTTAAACATGTAGAGGAATGTCTTTCGATTTTTGGACAAGGACGGCAACGCTCCCCGAACCCGTCTAGTAGGAACCGCGCCTTAAAAACAGGACCGGAATGGTCTTCGCCATGATGAGAAAATCCCGACCAAGCGACCAATTGTCGAGATAGTGAACGTCGAGAGAAACCCGATGCTGGTAGCTGACATCGTTGCGCCCACTGGTTTGCCAGTGACCGGTCAGTCCGGGTCTACCCTCCATGTAGGCCGAGATATGCTCACCGTAGCGTGGCAGCTCCTCGAGCGTGATCGGCCGTGGTCCCACCAGACTCATATCGCCGCGCACGACGTTCAGCAGTTGCGGAAGCTCGTCGATACTCGATTTTCGAAGAATCTCGCCGACGACCGTGACCCTGGGGTCGTTCTTCAGTTTCCGCGTCGCCTCCCATTCGGTTCTTGCCGCCCGATCGGTTCGCAGCAATTCCGCAAGCTGGTCACTCGCATCAGTCTTCATGGTACGAAACTTGAGACATCCAAACGCAGCGCCACCAAAGCCGATCCGGGTATGGGAATAAAAGACCGGGCCTTTGTCACCAAGCTTCACGATTATTGCGACTATCAGGAAAAGCGGGGAGAGGAGCACCAAAGCGGCGATCGCTATCAAAAGGTCTACCGTTCGCTTTGACCATCTGCCGATCGCATGAGGTCGAGCAACGTGGAGATCATCGCCTTGCTCGGGCTTCTGGACGCCCGACCAGGATTCGCCAACTTCAATGCCCTGTGCATCCCATGTCATCGGTCGTCTCCTACAATTTCCGGTTACCAGTGAAACTTTGGTGCACTGCAACCGGATTGTCTGTGACCGAGGTCATAATCGTGAACAAATTCTTTATGGTAATAAGACGACGCAGGGGAATCCTGCGACGGCAAGCTCCGATGACTAAATCTAAGTGACTAACAGTTTAAATAAAAAAGTCTATCGAGAGTTACTTTACACGTATAAATTCGCGGATTTTAACTAAGCATTGCAGGATTTTTGTCACGAATGGTTCATATATGAGCACATTACTACACAATTGTTAGGCAATATGCAATAAATTAAATCGCCGTCAATAATATATGCGATACATTATATTCATGTATACCTTACTCGACATGCAATGTTACTTGACACTCAAACTGAGCCATTATAAATGATGCAGTGCAGCATCAACTATAACCATCCAGAATTTGGGAGTTATGCGCATGGACGGGGCTACACACACACACGATTGCAGAGTCGGTATCGTTAAGGCAGCGGTTCCAGAGGGCATCCAGTTAAGCAACCGTAGTGTACCGGATGATGAATTCTCCTTCTGCCATTCAAACGCTCGAAGCTTCCAGCGCGGTGAGATCATCGCCGGAGCCGGTGTCCTCGTTGATATGTTTGCTCGCGTTCAGCGGGGCTTCGTGAGCGCGAGCACGATGCTGCCCGACGGCAGGGAATTCATCGTTGAAATTATTCCGAAAGCGGGGCTCATCGGCGATCTCGAGGTCCTGCGTAGGCAGATGTTGAACCTCGAGTATCGAGCCAGTTCCGATTGCGAACTGCATTTTTTCGAAGGCCGCTTGCTGCGCGAACGATATGCCAGCGATCCTCGTTTCCGGGAGAAGGTTGTTTACAGGGCATTGGCTCGTGTTGCGGAGCTCGAGCTGCGGATCATTTCAAACGCAGGGTCGTGCTTGCAATCCAGGCTGGCCAGCACGATTTTGCGGCTCTCCACCGTCTATGGGAAAGATACTCCGGATAACCAGGACGAGCTGATCATTTCGCAATACGACTTGGCCGCAACTCTTCCTGCTTCCCGCGAAAAGGTCAATCAGTGTCTGCGACGCTGGCGCGAGCGCAAGATAGTCGACGGATCTCAAGGCAAGATTCGCATTCTTAACCGCAAAGCACTTGAGGCCTATGCCGATGGCGCGGCATTGGTGAAATGATGCCGACTTTCCTTCCCAACCCGGATTGTTCTGACCAACTTGGATCGGCCGGGTCGACCGTACGATCACTAAGTCCCGGGAGATATGGGAAGTGGCCTGGAAATGCCGCGCTGTATAGCTCAACAATTGATCGCGTGGTCATCATCGATGATTATTCGACGGCTAGAGGCGGCGCGACAGCTCTCTCCGTACTGTCGGCTAAACTGTTTCGTGGCCTCGACATCGCGGTGACTTATATTTGCGGGGACGACGGCGCCAACACAGAACTTGCTGCCCTTGGAGTTTCCATCGTGCCGCTCAACAGCCGCGATCTGATCAACGCCGAGCGCGCGAAGGCTTTTGTCTCAGGTATTCACAATGTCCTCGCCGTTCGGATGATCGCGACCTGGATCCGTGCAAACGACACACCGAACACAAGCTATCACGTCCATGGCTGGTCCAAGATCCTGTCTCCGGCGATATTCAAGGCGCTGGTGCCCGTCGCGAGGCGATGTGTGGTTCACGCGCACGATTTCTTCACCGCTTGTCCCAACGGCGCCTTCTTTGATTACCAGGCGCAAGAGATTTGTCTTCGGCGTCCGCTCGGGGTGAGCTGCATCGCCACCGCCTGCGACAAGAGAAACTATTCGCACAAATTGTGGCGGGTTGCCCGCGGCTCCAATCTCGTTCGGCTTCTGCGCAATCAGGCCGATTTTGGTAAAATAGTCCTGCTGCACGAGAAGATGGCGAGCTTCTTCCTTCGTGCGGGTTATCCGGCCGAACGCCTGACGACGATCCGCAATCCCATCGCACCGCTGTCTAGCCAACGCGTTGAGGCAGAAACCAATGACGAATTCGTCTTCATCGGACGATTGGACGAGGAGAAGGGCGTGGAAGACGCCGTAGCCGCCACGCGCAGAGCTGGCGCAAACCTTTGCGTGATCGGGGACGGGCCGTTGATGGAACGGGTGGCGACGTCCGGAGATCACGTGCGGACAGTCGGTTGGCAGTCGCACGCGGAGATCGGCAAGACGATTCGTCAGGCAAGCGCGTTGCTGATGCCCTCGCGCTATCCCGAGCCGTTCGGACTTGTCGCCATAGAGGCGGCCGCGAGCGGCCTTCCCATCATCATGTCTCAAGGGGCCTTTCTTGCCGAAGAAATGGAGAAAGCAGGCATCGCACTTTCCTGCGACACGACCAACGAGCGCGCCTTTGCGGATACATTGATGACATTCCGCAAGATGCCGAAGCGCGATGTTCGCCGGATGAGCGAGCGTGCCTTCCAGTTGTCACCAAACCTCGCCTCAACACATGAAGAATGGCGCGATGCCCTTCTTGCACAATACCACAGCCTGATTTCGACAAATGTAATGCCCGGGCCGTCGGACGCGGTGATGAAACAAGGAGCACTCAGTTGACCCTCGAAGCAACAACCTCTCTTCCGGAAGTCATGGCATTTCTCGCCGATGCACCGGTAATGACGAAAAGCCGGTCCATCGAGACCAGCGGCAAAAGCGATACCAAGCAGCTTCGCGTCGCCATCGTGCACTATTGGCTTGTGTCGATGCGTGGCGGCGAAAAAGTCGTCGAAGAGCTTTGCCGCATGTTTCCGCAGGCCGATATCTTCACCCTTGTCTGCAATCCGGATCGTATCAGCGATTTTCTGAAGACGCGCAATATCCGCACGTCTTTTCTCCAGAAGATTCCCGGTGCGAAACGGCATTACACGAAGATGCTGCCGCTGATGCCGTTCGCGCTCGAGCAGTTCGATCTGCAGGAGTACGATCTGGTGCTGTCAAGCGAATCCGGACCTGCCAAAGGCGTCATTACGCGCGCGGACGCCCTTCATATATGCTACTGTCATTCGCCGATGCGTTACATCTGGGATCAGTTTCACGTGTATCGGCTGGGCCTTCCGTGGCTGGGTCGGGCATTGATGTCGATTACGGCACCGATGCTGCGCGCCTGGGACGTGACAACCGCTTCGCGGGTCGATGTCTTTGTGGCGAACTCCGGCTATGTCGCAAACCGCATCCAACGCTTCTACGATCGCGATTCGGCCGTCATTCATCCGCCCGTTGCAACTGATGATTTTGCAGTGGGCAAAGGGAGGGGCGAGTTCTACCTCTATGCGGGGCAGTTGACGGCCTACAAGCGGCCGGATATCGCCGTTCGCGCCTGTAGCGAGACTGGCCGCAAACTGATCGTGATCGGAGAGGGAGAGCAGACAGCATATCTCAAATCGATTGCCGGCCCCACCGTTCAATTCCTCGGCCACCAGCCGTTCTCCGTTTTGCGCGATCATCTGTCGCGATGCCGCGCTTTGCTTTTTCCCGGCACCGAAGATTTCGGCATTTTGCCGGTGGAAGCTATGGCATCGGGGCGGCCAGTTCTGGCGTTCGACGCTGGCGGGGCCCGCGAGACCGTCTCTTCACCCCATGTTGGGCTTCGCTTTGCACTACAATCCAAGGAATCACTTCTGGACACGATGGTAACGTTCGAGGAAATCGAGGACGATTTTGATCCGAACGCGATCCGCGAACATGCCCTGAAGTTCTCCTCCATGGTCTTCCGCGAGCGCCTGAACGCCCTCATTGAGGAACAGTTGAGCAGGCGTACTGACGCATCGGCCAGCTCTTTCCAAGGTCGGTCGCATTGATGGGCCGGGCGGACATTGATGTATTCAGCAGATTAAGGCGCCTCACTGCCAAACGGCGACGGTGCAGCCATCATCCTTTTCCCGCTCGATTTAATTCGTCTCAACCCGCCGACGAGGAATAGAGCCGTGTCAAGCGTATCGCAAAGGACGGCGACGGCGAGCATCTGGACTATTGGCGGAAAATTCCTCGCACGACTGCTCGATTTCGTAAGTCTTCTGGTCTTGGCAAGGCTTCTGAGCCCGGCGGATTTTGGCCTTGTTGCCATCGCGACTTCGGTCCTGGTAATCGTCGAGGCGATCCTGGACCTGCCACTGACCCAAGCCCTGGTACGTCAGCGATCTCCTTCAGAGGGGATGTTCGCCACGGCGTTCACGCTGAGCGTTCTCAGGGGGGCGGCCATCAGCCTCTTGATGGTGATCGTCGCCTGGCCGATGGCGCTTATCTATAGTGATTCTCGGCTCGTCTCACTTGTCGCCGTTCTCTCCCTCGCACCGGCTATGCGCAGCCTGATCAGTCCGCGCATGGTTCTTTTCATGCAACACTTTGATTTCAGACGCGAGTTTGCGCTCGACATCATTGCCAAGGGCTCTACGCTCCTGTTCGGCGTCGGGGTGACGCTAGTGACCGGCAGCTACTGGGGACTGGCGATAGGGGCGGTCGCGGGTCCATTCGCGGCGGCGATCACCTCATATGTCTTCGCTCCGATGCGCCCCACTCTGACCCTTTCGGAGTGGAAGCACTTCCAGGATATGATTGGCTGGAACACGGTTGCGCAGATCCTGAATTCCATCAACTGGCAACTGGATCGGCTGCTCCTACCTCGCTTTACAAGCCTGTCGACGTTCGGCGCCTTCAGCGTGGCGGATAATCTCGCCGGCATTCCGCACCAGACCTTTGTAGGGCCACTGATGCGCCCCTTGATGGCCGCCTTCTCCAATGTCGACGATCATCACAAGCTGATAACCGCGTATCTGAAAGCGACAAACGCAATCACCCTGGTCGCAGCTCCGGTCCTTCTCGTCCTCGCCTTGCTTGCCGACCCGGTCGTGCGCATCATTGTCGGCGAGAAATGGGCATTCGCCATCCCGATTCTCCAATGGCTGTGTCTCGTCAGCCTGATCGGTCTTCCCGCAACCATCATGCCGGCGTTGGCTATGGTCATGGACAACACCCGCTATGTCGCACTTAGAATGTTCGTCGAGTTCGCCATAAGAGTTCCGGTAACGATCCTGGGAATCGCCTATTTCGGACTTGCAGGGGCACTCGCTGCGCGTATTGTGGCAGTTCTTGTCGCCTATGCCGCATCGCTCGTCATCACGCGACACCTGATCGGCGCGACATTCGGTGCTCAGCTGAATGCCTTTTTCAGGCCGCTTGCTGCCAGTTTGCCCATGATCGGTTTCCTGCTGTGCGTGCAGCCAGTGCTCAGTGCCATGCCTCCTAGCCTGAATCTCATTACAGGTTTGACCTTCTGCGGCGGAGCTGCGGTCACGATCTTCTGGGTCTCCGCGCTGTTGTTATGGCAAATCGTTGGAAGGCCCGATGGCCTCGAGACCATCGTCGTTCAGAAAATTTTGCCACGAAGAAGCGGGGCTCTCACCTCGTGATCGAAATTCAGACTAATCCGACGGTTGTTTTGGCATTTCCGGAGAAGCACAATGTATTGCAGATTTGCTAAGAGACTCGTTTTTCTCATCGCCCTTGGTTCATTAGGATTCCTGGAGCAGCCCTCCGCGGCTCAAGAGCAGATCAATATCGATGCGTTCCAAATGACCTTCGAGGAGAACTTCGATAAGCTGGATGTCTCGGCCTGGGGAAAGAACGGCTCGCGCTGGATTGCCCATACACCCTGGAATGGAGATTTTGGCGATGCCCGTTTCACCGATCCGACCGACGGGTTTCCCTTTACCGTCGACGAGGGGATCTTACGGATCGAGGCGCGTAAAGGCTCCGATGGAAACTGGCGCTCGGGCCTCCTGGCTTCGACGAACGCGAAAGGGCAGGGGTTCTCGCAGCAATTCGGCTACTTCGAGGCCCGGATGAAGCTGCCGCCAGGCAAGGGAGTCTGGCCGGCCTTCTGGCTCATCGGCATCGACCGGTCGAAATACACTGCGGAGATAGACGTAATGGAATATTACGGTCGCGTGCCGTACGAATTCAGCAGCGGTTTTCATATCTGGCGTCAGAGCCAGGGCGGTGAGAATACCACCGGCGGCCATTGGACAACTGTCAAGGACGGGACGTTGAGCAATGAATATCATACCTACGGCGTGGAAATTTCACCGGACAAGACGACCATTTATCTCGATCGCAAATCCATATGGAGTTTCGAGACGCCAAAGGAGTTCCATACCCCGTTTTATCCGTTAGTGAACCTTGCGCTCGGATCTGGTTGGCCGATCGATGAAACGCCGAACCCGTCCTTTTTACTAGTCGACTACATCCACGTTTACCAGCGAAAACCTGCCGGTTCCGCCGACTGAACTATGTCGCTGGGCGGGTGCAAACCTTGCCGTCAGGCCGAGATATGACCTCGACAGAGATGCAGCGTAGGCGCTGCACTTATCTTGATCAGAATGCCCCACCAGCGAAGAGATACGCAACGCATGAAGACTATAGCCACGGCGAGTCGTCTGTCCTGCATCGGCAAGTCGCGTTTCTGCTAGTGGGATCAGACTTGATGATCACGGCAGTCATTGCAGAATTTCGTCTTACTATCGGTTGTCACAACTTTGAGTTAAAACGGTCTCGATGTTCTCGATCTGTGCCTTGAAAGTTGCATAACGGCTCGACTGGAACTGCACACTCGAAAACCTTCAATGTGGCTCGTGATGACCGCTTTTAGCCCAAAAAATGGACGTGGCGGCCATGATTTTCAGGCGGCAATTAGTCTGGCCACTTTCCAATCGGGATCGAGGAAGTATTTCAGGTCTTGCTGGCTCGATTGGAGCGGTCAGAAATTGAACAGACGAGGTCTTAGACCCCTGATCCGACCGGATAGTCGAAGCCAGCGATATCACTTGGGCGATAGTGATCGCTTCAGGCGACATCTTTACCGCTTGCAATACGTCTAACTTCACCGGCGGCTGCGTCGAGAATGCCTTGCGATAAATCCTCTTCCTTAATGAGGCGCGATAGCGTGACAGCACCCACCATCAGAGACAATATCGCCATTGCCTTGCCGCTGGGATTGGAGCTCTTGGCGTCGTCCATCAGTTCATCCAGGACCTCAAAGTGAGCCCGGATCCCATCCTCAAATGGACGCCTGACCTCTTCACTCTGGCGCGCCGCGTCAGATCCCAGCGCTACGAGAGGGCAACCGTCGGCCTTTTCCCCGACATGTCCCGGTGAGAGGTAGAACTCCAGGACTGCTTCGAGAGGATCGGAGCTTTTCGCTGCTGCTGTCGACCATCTGCGCGTGGCGCTTTCCATTGCCCGCCTGGAGGCCTGCGCAGCAAGGTCGTCCTTGGACGAGAACTGCTTGTAGAACGCGCCTTGCGTTAGGCCGGCACCCTTCATCAGATCCTTCAGGCCGATCCCATCGAAGCCATGCTCTCGAAAGAGACGGCTCGCGACGTTGATCACGGTTTCCCGATTTTCCTCGGCCTGTGCGCGGCTCACTCTCATGTCGACCTCCAATTAGATTTCGTTTGACATCTATAGCGTAATTAGATTTAGATCACAATCTAATTGGTGCAGATCGCTCGTCAAGTAGAGAATGTAAAATGAAACGCAAATACGTCCTGACTTTTGTGGGTCTCTTGGGAGTGGCGGCGGCCGCTGCCTTTTTCCTGGTGTCCGAAACCACTGAACGGAAAGCCGAAGCCGCAGATCCAAGGACGGTTGCGCCGCTCGTAAGGGTGGCCGAGGCGAAGAAGATGGATACAGCGGAGAGGTCGTTTACCGGCACCGTCGCTTCGCGCGTACAGAGCAATCTCGGGTTTCGGGTTCCGGGCAAGATCGTCCAGCGGATGGTCGATGTGGGTCAGCAGGTGAGACAAGGCCAGGCCCTGATGCGCATCGATGAAACCGATCTCCAACTCGCGCTTACAGCGAAGCGCAATACGGTCATCGCAGCGCGGGCTGTCCTGATCCAGGTACAAGCAGATGAGAAGCGCTATGCGGCGCTGGTGAAAAATGGATTGGCTGCCACCCCACAGCGTTATGAACAAGCCAAAGCGGCTCTCGACACGGCCACTGCCCAGCTTGCCGCGGCTGAAGCTGACGCCAGGGTCGCAGAAAACGCAGCTTCCTATACCGTCCTTCTTGCAGATTCAGATGGAACCGTCGTCGATACTCTTGGAGATACCGGACAGGTCGTGGCTGCGGGCCAGACGGTCGTGCAACTCGCGAAGGCTGGGCCACGTGAAGCTGTTGTTTGGCTACCTGAGACTTTGCGGCCCGACATAGGGTCCGAAGCTGAGGCCAATGTCTATGGTGGCGGCAGTCTAAGCGGAAAAGCTCGCTTGCGACAGATCTCTGATGCCGCCGATCCGCAAACCCGTACTTACGATGCGCGGTATGTTCTCGAGGGCGCCGCCGCTGCGGCCCCGCTCGGTTCGACGGTGACGATTAGAATCCTGGACACGAACAGGCAATCGGAAGTCGCCATTCCTGTAGGCGCCATCTTGGACGACGGTAGCCGGACAGGTGTGTGGGTTGTCAACGGCGCCACGTCCACTGTGAAGTTCACCCCGGTCAAAGTTCAGCGGATCGGCGAGGAGACGGCATTTGTCACGGGCATTGGAATTGGTGAGCAGGTTGTCGCTCTGGGCGCGCATCTTCTGGAAAATGGCGCAGCCGTCAGAACTGCCTCGCAGCAAGAGGTGACAAGGTAATGAGCTTCAATCTTTCAGCCATCGCGGTTCGCGAACGCGCCGTTACCTTTTTCTTTATCGTTCTGTTGGCCGTGGCGGGGGCGTACGCCTTCGTCAAGCTGGGACGCGCCGAGGATCCTTCCTTCACCATCAAGACCCTGACGGTCACTTCAGTCTGGCCAGGTGCCACTGCGCGTGAAATGCAGGATCTTGTCGCCGAGCCACTTGAGAAGCGCATCCAGGAACTCACCTGGTATGACCGTGTCGAAACAACTGCCCGGCCTGGCTACGCTTTCCTCACCGTGACTTTGAAGGATAGCATGCCGCCGGCCGCCGTCGAAGAGGAGTTCTATCAGGCGCGCAAGAAGCTGAGCGATGAAGCCCGAAATCTCCCTCCAGGCGTCATTGGTCCCTTCGTCAACGATGAATATTCCGATGTGAGCTTCGGTCTTTATGCACTTAAGGCAAAGGGGATGCCGATGCGCGACTTGGTTCGGCAGGCGGAGGTCATCCGTCAAGATCTCCTGCATGTTCCGGGTGTCAAGAAAATCAACATCCTTGGAGAGCGCCCCGAACAGATCTTCGTCGAATTTTCCTATGCCAAGCTTGCGACACTTGGAATATCGGCGACCGATATCGCCGCAGCTTTGCAGAGACAGAATACGGTCACGCCCGCCGGCTCCATCGATACGCGTGGGCCACAGGTCTTCATCCGTTTCGACGGAGCCTATAACAGCGTGCAGGCGATCGCCGATACGCCAATCGCTGCGGCCGGACGGACGCTGAAGCTCTCCGATCTAGCGGATGTGCGGCGCGGGTATCAGGATCCCGCGACTTACGTCATCCGCCATGAGGGCGAGCCGACAATCATGCTGGGTGCCGTGATGCAACAGGGCTGGAATGGTCTTGATCTCGGCAAGGCGCTTGAAGCGCGATCCGCCGCGATCGCGCAGACACTGCCGCTGGGCATGACGCTCACCAAAGTCAGCGATCAGGCCGTCAACATCGACGAGGCGGTCGGCGAATTCATGCTCAAGTTCGCAATGGCGCTTGGCGTCGTGTTGTTCGTGAGCCTCGTCGCCCTCGGCTGGCGCGTCGGCATCGTTGTCGCGCTCGCTGTGCCGCTGACGCTTGCGGTGGTCTTCCTCATCATGCTGGAAACCGGCCGGTTCTTCGATCGTATCACGCTCGGCGCGTTGATCCTTGCGCTAGGACTTCTTGTAGACGACGCCATCATTGCCATTGAGGTGATGGTGGTGAAGATGGAGGAGGGCATGGGCCGCATCAAGGCGGCCGCCTACGCCTGGAGCCATACGGCGGCGCCAATGCTGTCCGGCACCCTCGTCACAATCATTGGTCTGATGCCCGTGGGCTTTGCAAGATCGACTGCAGGTGAATATGCCGGCAACATTTTCTGGGTCGTGGGCTTCGCGCTGATCGTTTCGTGGTTTGTTGCCGTGATCTTTACCCCGTACCTCGGCGTCAAGTTGCTGCCTGACATCAAGCCGGTCGAGGGTGGACATCACGCCATCTATGATACGCCGAACTATCGTCGCCTGCGCTCCCTCATCGAGTTCGCGGTTCGCCATAAATTCATGGTATGCGCCGTGGTCGGCATCACGATGGCTGTTTCGGTCATGGGGATGGGAATTGTAAAACAACAGTTCTTCCCGACATCGGATCGGCCTGAAGTGCTGGTCGAAGTTCGCATGCCCGAAGGCACAAGCATCGAGACCACGACAGCCGCAGTGGAGAAAGTCGAGGGCTGGCTGCAAACTCAGCCGGAAGCAAAAATCGTCACCTGCTATGTAGGGCAGGGTGCGCCCCGCTTCTTCTTTGCCATGGCACCGGAACTTCCCGATCCCGCCTTCGCCAAGGTCGTTGTGCTCACCCCCGATGCCCATGCGCGTGAGGCTTTGAAGTATCGTCTGCGCGCCGCCATTTCCGGGGGGCTTGTCCCTGAGGCGTCCGTCCGCGTAACGCAGCTTGTCTTTGGGCCCTACACGCCGTTTCCGGTCGAGTTTCGGATCATGGGACCGGATCCGGATGAACTTTACAAAATCTCCGAGCAGGCTCTTGCTATCATGAAAAGTGTTCCAGATGTCCGACAGGCCAACCGGGATTGGGGCAACCGAACTCCGGTGCTGCGGTTTGTCCCCGACCAGGATCGGCTCAATCTGATCGGTCTCTCCCCCTCTGAGGCAGCCCAGCAGATGCAGTTGCTGCTCAGCGGCATCCCTGTCACGCAAGTGCGCGACAACATCCGCAACGTCCCTGTTGTCGCACGTAGCGCAGGTGACAACCGGCTCGATCCTTCAAGGCTGGGCGATTTCTCGCTCATGAGCAGGGATGGCCGTCAGGTCCCCCTTGATCAGATCGGCCATTCCGAGATCCGGTTTGAGGAGCCAATTCTCAAACGCCGCGATCGCACACCGGTTATCACGATAAGATCCGATATCAACGAGGCAACGCAACCCCCGGAAGTCTCACAGCAAGTCATGAAGGCGCTTCAGCCGCTGATCGCATCGCTTCCCGTCGGGTACCGCATCGAAATGGGCGGCAACATCGAGGAATCCCTCAAGGCCAATGTCGCACTCGTCAAGATATTTCCGGCCATGATTGCAGCCATGCTGATCGTCATCATCCTCCAGGTTCGCAGCCTGTCAACGATGACGATGGTCATGTTGACCGCACCCCTCGGACTTGCCGGGGTGGTCCCGACGTTGCTTCTTTTCAATCAGCCGTTCGGCTTTAACGCCATTCTCGGGTTGATAGGATTGGCAGGTATCCTCATGCGCAACACGCTGATCCTGACCGAGCAAATCAAGGAAAACCAAGCTGCCGGGCTCGATGATTATCACGCCGTCATTGAAGCGACTGTGCAGCGGACACGCCCTGTCATCCTGACCGCGCTTGCAGCGATCCTGGCCTTCATTCCACTGACCCACTCGGTGTTTTGGGGATCGATGGCATACACGCTGATTGGCGGAACGGCGGCGGGTACCGTGATGATCCTCCTCTTCCTTCCGGCACTGTACGCTGTGTGGTTCCGGATCAAGACAACGAAAGAAGACAGCCACGGGGAAACGATTGAGGAACTGGCACCACGGAGGGCAATGGCGGCGGAGTAGGGCACTTCGTGTGCAAGACATCCCTCCGGTTTTTGCGTGGCTTCCTCATGCCTACTGACCTCTGCGGAGCTTTCACCGGCTATTGTGTTCGCTGCACGGCTGATCGCAATGCGACGACGCTTCAGCTCCTCGGGAATCTCCTTTGTTCGCTCGACGATCAGAAAATGGTTTGATCGAAGAACTCGCGATTCAGGTCAAGCCCTTATGCTATTGCAAGTGTACCGATCTCGGCCTGCGCCGCCTTTAGCGATACCTCGCGCTGCTGGGCGCTGATATTGACGCCGTCGGCAGTAATGACTTCAGGATCAACGATTCCGACGAAGGCGAACACGCTCTTCAAATAACTCAGCGTGTGCTCGAAACTCTCGGCGGGGGAGCCCGGTCCGTAAAAGCCGCCGCGCGCAAGCGCTATGATGACGCGTTTGCTGCCAAGCAATCCTTCGGGTCCCTTTTCCGTGTAACGGAAGGTCTTGCCGGGGACCGCGATACGATCGATCCACGCCTTCAGCTGGCTGGGCACGCTGAAATTGTACTGTGCGACGCCGAGAACGACCGTATCGGCGGTCAAAAACTCCTCTAGAACGTTTGCCCCAAGCGCAACGTCCGCCTTTAATGCAGCATCGTGGCCGGCTTCCAGACCCGCCCGGACCACGCCCACGTATTTGCCCGACAGGTGCGGGATCGGTTGGGCCGCAAGATCGCGATAGACCACTTCCGTCATCGGATCGAGAGACTGGATCCGTGCGACCACCGCCGCCGAAAGCGCCCGGCTCACTGAGTTTTCCCCGAGTATACTGGAATCGAGATGAAGAAGGGATGGCATCAGTAACCTCATACGTTTGTAGCAGCAGAATTTCATAACAAACGGGCAGTCGTCCGTTATACGTCAATTGCACTTTTATGTCATTTCGACTAAAAGGTCAATATGAAATCCCGAAAAAGGATGGCTAATGGCGAAGATTGATCTGGCACGTCGGGCAAAAATCGGACGCGACCGGCGGGAGAGGACACGCGCCCAAATCGTCAAGGCGGGAGCGACGCTGCTTGCGGAAGGGGCTGCGCTGACGTTGGACGCCGTGGCAGAGGCGGCGGGCCTCGCCAAGGGCACGTTTTACTATCACTTCGGCAACGTCGAGGAGTTGATTGCGGCGGTGAATGTGCAGCTGGAAGGGAGCTTTGACGAGGTGCTGACACCTCCTCATGCCGGTTTAAGCAATCCGGTCGCGCGCCTGTCTTTTGCATTTGCGCAATCCCTGGAAAAGGCGGTTTCGGATACTGCCTGGGCGCGGTTGGTAGTTCAAACCTCGCAAAAGCCGAACGAGTTCGGCCGCGGAGTTCGCAAAAAGCTTACGGCAGATATCGCCGAAGCCATAAGACAAGGACACATGGCCGTGCTGGACCCGGAACTCGCCACTGACATCTTCGTCGGAATTTGGCTGCAGGTGACCCGTGGCACTCTCGCGCGAGCCCCAACGCCTGATTTGACTTGCAAAGCCCTCGAGGCGGCGCTTCGAGCACTCGGGAGCGCTCCGCCTGAGGGCCTCTCCATATCGACATGATGACTATGCCCGGCCAGGCTATTTTTGAGACCCTCCGTATACGGAGTTTGTCGTTTGTCCGCTGGCTACTTGTCAACTCGCCGTGGTGCGCAAGGACTTCTCCGTGCCAGCAGCTGGCAGGCGTTTGAGCACGGATCGCGCCTCCTGGAGACTGAGGCCGATCGCGCGCAAGATAGCACTGACGACAGCGTCAGGGTCGAACGAGGACAGCCTGCCTTCACCGAGGACGCGCAACATGTGGAGCATAATCCCCACGACAATCTCGAGTTTCAGCTCCGCGGACGGCGGTTCCGCCGATAAGTGTTGGAGGTCCTCGAGAAGACGGCGGCGGAGGTTCTCGCCGCTTTGCGGATTGGCGGCTGTCATTCTTGCTGCCACTGCGGCCCATCGGGAGTCATTGAGCGCCTTATCGATGAATGCTCTGCAGCCAAAGGCAATGCGCAGGGCAGGCTCGGTAATGGCGGTCCGGCCCGGCTGCAGCAGCTCATCGAACGACTGGACCAATTCCTCCGCGACCGCTGCAGTCAATGCTTCCAGGCTATCAAAATGAGTGTAGAACGTTCCCTTTGCGACGCCAGCCTCCTGAACCACGTCATCCACCGTGACAGATTCCACGGCCCGCCTGGCAAACAGCGTATTGGCAGCTTCAACAAGCTGCGCACGGGTCCTCACGCGCTTTTCGCGTCCAATTTCGGCTCGGCGGATCAGGTTAACATTTGCCATCGTGATTCCTCAAATTCTACCTACAAATAAGTCATATTGACCTGAAAGTCCATTCCGAAGCCGAAGAGACTTTGCGTACCCATTCTTTTGCATAGCACTTATGCGCGTATTTCATATTGACTAGAAAGTCGAAATGACTTAATAGTCACACAATTGATGAGCCGCCAACGGCAAGCGCGGATTCCTCACCACCATAAAAACTCGAACCCTCTCGCGGAGGCTGAGCTGCATGCCTGGCTCATACCTCTTTGGTTGCAAACGGTAATGGAGCAAAAAATGCAGCCTGTACGTCTTATTGGAATCGGTCTCGCCTGCGTCCTACTCGCCGCCTGCGACGAAAAAGCGGTAGTCCTACCTCCGCAACAGCATGTTCAGGCCATTCGCGCCTCGTCCGCCGAATATCAGCCGCGAGCGGAAATCACTGGCGAGGTGAAGGCGCGGATCCAGTCTAACCTTTCGTTCCGGGTAAGCGGCAGGGTGATCGAGCGCTTTGTCGACGTCAGTTCGCCCGTGCACGCCGGCGACATTCTCGCTCGCCTCGATGACAGCGAACAGCGTGCCGATGTGGAAGTCGCCCGGGCCGGGCTGCAGTCGGCGCAGGCGATTGCCAGACAGAAGGCGCTGACGTTCGAGCGGTATGAGGCGCTGCTGCACTCGCGGTCCATTTCGCAGGCCACCTTTGATGAAGCGGATAAGGATCTGCGCACGGCGCAAGCCTCACTGGAGGCTGCCGAAGTGGCACTGGGGACGGCGGAGGACGCTCTTTCCTACACCAAACTGAAAGCCGACGCCGACGGAATCATAACCGCGCGGGACATCGAGGTCGGACGGGTGGTGTCGGCGGCGCAGCCCGCCTTCACACTCGCCCATAACGGGGCCCGCGATGCCGTTTTCAATGTCTTCGAGGCCTTTTTTATCGAAGGTCAGCCGTTACCCGGTGTCGATGTTGCGCCGGTGGCGGATCGCGCACCCGAAACGCGGGCGACGGTCAGGGAGGTCTCTCCCTTCATCGACACGAGAACCGGAACCATCCGTATCAAGGTGGCACTCCCCGATGTTGCGCAATGGCCGCTCGGCACGCCTGTAGTCGGTAAATTTCGCTCCCCGCCGCGCGAGGGGATCGTCCTGCCTGCGAGCGCTATCGCCTCCGCCAAAGGCGAGCCCGCCGTGTGGCTTGTCGCCCCGGGCAGCAGTTCTGTCTCCCTCCGGAAGATCGCGGTGGCGAGGTATCGCGACAGTGATCTGATCGCCTCCGGCGGTATCGCCCCGCAGGACCTGATCGTCACCGAGGGAGGGAAGTTTCTCAAGGAAGGTCAAACCGTGGCCTGGGAGGATAGATAAGATGGCCCGTTACCGTTTTCATTACTCGCTTTCAGTCCTTGCGGCAGTCGCACTTCTTGCCGGCTGCGATCAGGACGCCGGCTCTAGCGAGCTGGCCGGGCCGCGCTCCGTCAAGTCCGCAGCCGCCAGTGCTGCGCAGGCGCAGACAGTGCGCTTCCCCGGCGTCGTCCAGGCGGGGGTGCAAACCGATCTTGCATTCCGCACGCTGGGGCGCGTCGTATCGCGTAAAGCGAGTGTGGGCGACCTGGTGCGGGCGGGCGACATCGTGGCCGAGATTGATCCGCTCGCTCTTGAACTCGCCGTCCGCAGCGCCGAAGCCGATCTGCGCAGCGCTGAAGCGCAGCGTGGGAACGCCCTGTTGACGCAGGAGCGCAAGCAGAGGCTGGCCGCGACGAGCGCGGCGAGCGCCGCGGATCTGGATCTTGCCGAGCAGGAGTTGGAGTCGGCGCAGGCGAACGTGGCAAAGGCAAATGCCAGCCTCGATAAGGCGCGCGAGCAGCTTGGGTATGCCAAGCTGAAGGCCGAGTTCGATGGTGTTGTGGCGGCCACGCCCGTGGAAGTCGGACAGACAGCGACCGCCGGTCAGCCAGTCCTCACAATCGCTCGCCTTGATCAGCGTGACGTGATCGTCGACGTTCCGGAAGAGTACCTCCGATCCGTGCGCGTCGGCGACCGATTCGACATCGCACTTCAGCTCGATGATACGCTGCGGACCTCAGGCATCCTGCGCGAGATCGGGCCGCAGGCCGATGCCGGCACCCGCACCCACAGGCTGAAAATCGCCATCGACAAGGCACCGGACGTTTTCCGTTTTGGATCGGTGGTCAGGGCCACGCCGCCACAGACGCAGCAGGGGCTCCCCGTCGTGCTGCCTGCAACGGCGCTCGTCAAGAGCGATGGCACTGACCGTGTCTGGGTGGTCGACCCCACAACCCACACCGTTTCACTGAGATCCGTACGGCTCGACATCTCCCCCACTGGCGTCCGCTCTATCCGGGTCCTCTCCGGGCTCAAGGACGGAGAAGAAGTGGTCGTCGCCGGCGTCGACCAGCTGGCCGAGGGTCAGGCCGTGAGAACACAACAGGAGCAGCGCCCGTGAACAAGTTCAACCTTTCAGACTGGGCGCTCGAGCATCGCTCGCTCGTCTGGTATTTCATGATCATCTTCGCAGTGGCCGGCGCGTATGCCTACATGGCCCTCGGCCGCGAGGAAGACCCGTCCTTCACAATCAAAACCATGGTGATCCAGGCTCAGTGGCCAGGGGCGTCTGCTCAGGAAGTGACGCAGCAGGTCACCGACCGCATCGAAAAGAAGCTGCAGGAACTCGACAATCTCGAGCATACCCGCAGTATCACCACCGCCGGTCAGACGATCGTCTTCGTCGATCTGCTGCCGAAAACAAACGCGCAGGACGTCAAGCCCGCCTGGTCGCGGGTGCGCAACCTGATTGACGATATCAGGCACGAGTTCCCCCAAGGGGTGGCCGGTCCGTTCTTCGATGATCAGTTCGGGGACGTCTATGGCAATATCTTTGCCTTTAGCGGTGACGGGCTGAGTCAGCGGGAGTTGCGCGATTTCGCCGAGGACGCCCGAACCCAGATCCTCAAACTGCCGGATGTGGGCAAGGTCGACATCGTGGGTGCGCAGGACGAGGTCATTTATCTCGAGTTCTCGACCCGCAAGATCGCTGCCCTCGGCCTCGACCGCGCCGCGATTATCTCGGCACTGCAGGCGCAAAACGCCGTGACGCAGTCCGGTTTCGTTGAGGCGGGTCCGGAGCGCATCGCCTTGCGCGTCGGCGGCCGCTTTCTTTCCGAAGACACCTTGCGCGGTATCAATCTGAGGGTAAACGACCGCTTTTTTGCGCTGACGGACGTAGCCAGCATAAGCCGCGGCTATGTCGATCCGCCACGCTCGCTCTTCCGCTTCAACGGGAAGCCGGCAATCGGGCTTGCGATTGGCATGAAGACAGGCGGCAACCTTTTGGCCTTCGGCGAAGCACTAGACAAGACCATCACCGGGATCATTCAGGAACTTCCGGTAGGCGTCTCGGTCGAACGGGTCTCCGATCAGCCGGCAGTGGTTCACGAGGCAGTCGGAGGCTTCACAAAAGCCCTGTTCGAGGCGGTCGCCATCGTGCTTGCGATCAGTTTCATCAGTCTCGGGTTCCGTGCCGGGCTTGTCGTGGCGATCGCGATTCCGCTCGTCTTGGCTATCACCTTCATGGTGATGCTCTATTTTGACATTTCGCTGCAGCGAATCTCGCTCGGGGCGCTCATCATCGCGCTTGGCCTTCTCGTTGACGACGCCATGATCGCGGTCGAGATGATGGTGGCGCGTCTGGAATTGGGTGACAGTCTTACCAAGGCGGCCACCTATGTCTACACGTCCACAGCCTTCCCGATGCTCACCGGCACGCTCGTGACCGTCGCGGGTTTCATCCCGGTCGCGTTCAACAAGAGCAGCGCCGGTGAGTTCACCTTCACTCTCTTCGTCGTCATCGCCGTATCACTCATCGTATCCTGGATCGTTGCCGTGGTATTCACCCCCCTCATCGGTGTGACCCTGCTGCCCAAGTCGATGAAGAAGCATGCAGATCACAAGGGCTGGTCCGCGAAGGCGTTTTCGCACTTGCTGCAATTCTGCCTGCGCTGGCGCTGGATGACGATCATCGCCACTGTTCTCCTCTTCGCCGGATCAGTCGTTGGCCTGTCCATGGTGCAGCAGCAGTTCTTTCCGAGCTCCGACCGTCCGGAACTCATCATTGACTGGAACCTGCCGCAGAACAGTTCGATCGCCGAAACGGGCCGTCAGATGGGTCAATTCGAGCGTGAAGTGCTGGCCGGCAACCCTGCGGTCGAGCATTGGTCGACGTATGTCGGACGGGGCGCGCCGCGCTTCGTTCTTTCCTTCGACGTCCAGCCGGCCGACGTTGCCTTCGGGCAGACCGTCATCGTCACCAAAGGGCTCGATGTACGCGACAATCTGAAGAAGGACGTCGAAGCTTACCTTCAGAAGACCTTTCCCGGAACTGACGCCTATGTGAAGCTTCTGGAAATCGGCCCCCCCGTCGGCAAGCCGATTCAGTACCGCGTGTCCGGCGAGGATCTTCAGACGGTGCGCGATCTGGCACAAAAACTGGGGACTGTCGTAGGCACCAATCCTTCCCTCAAGAACCTTGCCTTTGACTGGAATGAACCGGCGCGCGTTGTGAAGATCGACGTGATGCAGGACAAGGCAAGGCAGCTTGGCGTCTCGTCCCAGGACATCGCCATGGCGCTCAACACCGTCGTTCAAGGGGACTCGGTAACACAAGTCCGGGACGACATCTATCTCGTCGATGTCGTTGGCCGCGCTGCGGAAAAGGAGCGCGGCTCGATCGACACGCTGCTCGACCTGCAGCTGCAAGCCAGCAGCGGCCAGTCGGTGCCGTTGTCGTCGGTCGCAACGTTCCGATATGAACTCGAACAGCCGACGGTCTGGCGGCGCGACAGGCTCCCGACGATCACTGTCAAGGCCGGGATCAGCGACACGACGCAGCCCGCAACCATTGTTAAAGCGCTCACCGACAAGATTGCGGCGTTCGAAAAGACGTTGCCGGCAGGCTATCACCTCGAAGTCGCCGGAGCGGTCGAGGAAAGCGCCAAATCGCAGGGTCCGATCGCGAGCGTGATCCCGGCCATGCTCCTCGTCATGGCAACACTGCTGATGGTGCAGCTTCAAAGCTTCCACAGGCTGTTTTTGGTGTTCTCGGTTGCCCCGTTGGCCCTCATCGGCGTCGTCGCGGCCCTGTATCTGAGCCATGCCCCCCTTGGCTTCGTCGCCCTCCTTGGCGTGCTCGCGCTCGTCGGCATTCTTATCCGCAACTCGGTGATTTTGATCGTGCAGATCGAGGAATTGCGCGCGGAGGGAATGTCGCCATGGAAGGCGGTCGTCGAGGCGACCGAGCATCGGATGCGGCCGATCATGCTGACCGCGGCTGCTGCGACGTTGGCGCTGATCCCCATTTCGCACGAGATCTTCTGGGGACCCATGGCCTACGCCATGATGGGCGGCATCGTCGTTGGAACGGCACTGACGCTTCTCTTCCTGCCGGCGCTCTACGTTGCCTGGTTCCGGATTCCGCGCGATGCCGGGGAGCACTGAGATGGGCGCCAAAATGTCTCCCAACCCCTTTCGAAGATGCGCACCCCAGCTGCTCCCGGTGGCGGTGCTCATGTCCGTCGCAATAACCGGCTGCGCGACCCGGGTGGAAAACGTGCTTCAACCTCCTCAGGTGGCCGTGGCCGCGAGCGACGCCAGCCGGGTGAACATGCTGGTGGCGACGACGCGCAAGTCATCGGACGATCCCGGTCGACTCTATTCGGGCGAGCGTGGAACGGCGATCTCGCTCAACAACGTCTCCGTCTCCATTCCTCCGGATCGAAACCGCGAGATCGGCAAGGTGCAATGGCCCTCACGCGTACCGCCGAATCCGCAAAAGGAGTTTGCAGTCCTTGAAGCCGGCAAGGTTGCGACGGAAGGTCAGGCTTTCCAGTGGTTTCGCAAGAACCGCAACGCCAGGCGGCAGGTACTCATCTTTGTCCATGGCTTCAACAACACCTATGCCGACGCCGTCTTCCGCTTCGCCCAGATCGTTCACGACTCGGGCACCGATGCGGCACCGATTCTCTTCGCCTGGCCATCGCGGGCGCGGGTTTTGGACTACCTCTATGACAAGGAAAGCGCCAACTACTCGCGGCGAGCCCTGGAGGATCTGATCCTTCAGGCCACCCGAAGCCCCGATGTCGATGACGTGACTATTCTCGCGCATTCGATGGGGACCTGGCTCGCGGCCGAGGCACTGCGCGGTGTTGCCATGCGCGAAAAGTCGATCCCGGCCAAGGTCAAGAATGTCATCCTTGCATCGCCAGACATCGATATCGATGTGTTTCGCCGCCAGTTCATCGAAATGGGGCCAAAGCGGCCGCATTTTGCGATCCTGATGTCGACACACGACAAGGCTCTGGAGGTCTCTGGCTGGCTCTCAGGCGGCGTCGACCGTGTCGGTGGCGCAGATCTCAAACCATATGCCTCTGTGCTTGAAGAACTTGGCGTTTCGGTCATCGACACGAGCGCCATCGCCTCGAACGATCCGCTCGGCCACAATGCCTTTGCCGACAGTCCTGAGATCGTACGCCTGCTTGGGAGACGGCTGGCCGGGCAATCGCTATCGGGACGAGAAGCGTCATTTGCGGATCAAGCGGGGGTGGCGGCTGCCAATTTTGCCGGGTCGGCGGCCCGCGTGGCCGTTGCGGCCCCGGTCTCGGTTATCAGCGGCGAGGCTCGCGACGTATTGAAACGCGAACTTTCTCCTTCGAGCGGGCAGCTCGTCGACGGTCAGGTCTCGTATTGATATGAACATTGATCCAGCCTTTCTCAGTCCTGTCTTCGCGCTGCTGGGAGCGCTCCTTGGTGCCGGGGCTTCGCTGATGGCGGCAATTTACACGCATCGCGGTCAATATCGGCTGCAGCGTGTCGCCGAGGAAATCACAAAGCGGGAGGGGGTCTACGTCGACTTCGTGATGTACGCGTCGAACCTGCTGCTGCGCGCTTACACGCGAGACGACATCGAGCTCAGCGGCGAGGAACAACACCTGATCGGGCTTATCAACCGAATGCGGTTCTTTGCTTCATCCGATGTCATCGGCGCAGCGGAGGCCGCGCTCAGGGCCATCCTCGAGATATCCCTGAAGCCGAGAGTGGAACTTCGGCAACTCGCCACGGAAGCGCTGACCAAGAGTCTGGATCCCGATCCGCTCCTGGCATTCAGTCTTGTCTGCGCTGCAGACCTGGCGAGCTTGCAACGATCTATGGTCTGACGCGAACGCCTTCGGCCGACAACAGTCTTTTATCAAGAGTCATCAAGTTGCCGTCGCATCATTAGAAGACGGCGAGAGGAAATCATCATGAACGAACATGTTCTTACGGATCCAGTATCGGAACATCCTCAGCGGAGGGGACGACCGCCCTTCGAACGCATTGCGCTTTTGCTGCAGGGGGGCGGTACCCTCGGCGCATATCAGGCAGGCGTCTATCAAGGACTGGCAGAGGCCGGTCTTCATCCCGACTGGACTGCCGGGATTTCCATCGGCGCGATCAACGCTGCCCTCATAGCTGGCAATCCGCACGAGGACCGCGTCGCAAAGCTCCGGCAATTCTGGGAGCTTGTCACTTCAACCGATCCATATTGGCAGTTTCCGCCCAGCTCGGCAGCCGACGGCAACGATAATATCGCGACGTTGTTGGCGCAATTTGACCCATCAAAGGGCGATGTCGTCCGCGCCTTGTCAAATCAATGGAGCGCAGCCCGGGCTTTGTGCCTGGGCGCGCCGGGTTTTTTCAAGCCCCGCCTGCTACGCCCTGGCTTTGGCCCCATGGTTCCACCGAAGCCACCAGTTACTACGACACGCAAGCGCTCAAGTCGACGCTAGAGCGGCTGGTTGACTTCGACCGCATCAACAGCGGGGCCATGCGCTTCAGCGTCGGCGCGGTCACTTCCTCAACGACGAATCGCCGATTGCCGCCGGGCGGGAGCTTTGGGGCTTTCCGAAAAAGTTTGCTCAACCAACGCTTGGCGCCGAGACCGACACACTCGTGGGTACCCTCGACTATGGGCCCGTGCGCGTAGCCACCGGCACCATGGGTTACAAGCACAAAGCCGCTGATGCGGCTGCGGTGCTCGCCTCGCTCGCCGCGCCCAATTTCCTGCTCAAGATCATTCCACATGTCGACGGCAGTCCGCGCATTTGCGAACTGGTTGAATACTATCTCGAGGATATCGCACTCCACGGGGCATGGACGGGGCCGGGCGCGCTCGATCTCCACGCACATGCGTTGGCACCCGTCGCCGACCTGCCGGTGCTTGAGGTGGTCTCGACAATGCATTTCATCGCCGACCTGACCCTCGGTCTCGGCAACGTCGTCCACGACTATCTGCGCTAAACCCCGCACACAGGAGAATAAATTATGCTTCTTGATAACAAAGTTGCCATTGTCACCGGAGCGGCGAGCGGCATCGGCATGGAAATTGCAGCACTCTTCGTGCGCGAAGGCGCGCGTGTGACAATCGCTGACCAAGACCAGGAGCGCGCGAACGCAGTGGCCAACGAGCTCGGCGGACATGAACACGCGATTGGGATTGCCGTCGATGTGACCAACGAAGCCGAGGTCGAAGCCTGCGTCGCCAAGATTGTCGCCACCTTCGGCAAAGTCGACATTCTGGTTTCGAATGCCGGCATCCAGACCGTGGCCCCGCTCCACGAGTTCGAGTTCCATCGATGGAAACAGCTTCTCGCCGTTCATCTGGACGGGGCTTTTCTCACGACGCGGGCCTGTTTGCGCGAGATGTGCAAGCACGGCCGTGGCGGGAGCATCATCTATATGGGCTCGGTGCATTCGAAGGAGGCATCGGTGTTGAAGGCCCCCTATGTCACGGCCAAGCACGGCGTTATGGGACTTGCCAAGGTCGTCGCCAAGGAGGGCGCTGTACACGGTGTCCGCGCCAACGTCATTTGCCCGGGCTTTGTGCGAACTCGGCTCGTCGACAAGCAGATCCCGGAACAGGCGAAGAAACTTGGGATTTCCGAGGAGGACGTCATTAGGAACGTCATGCTGAAGGAGACTGTTAACGGGGAGTTCACCACTGTAGAGGATGTGGCGCAGACCACCCTTTTCCTGGCCGCATTCCGTTCAAACGCACTAACGGGACAATCAATCGTCGTCAGTCACGGCTGGGGTATGCAGTAACGGAGCAATGAACTCCGTTGACACGAGGAATGCTCAGAGAGCCCTAAAAGAAAAGAGTCCTCGTCGGACGGCGTCGTGGTTATGGGATCAACGGTGATGTCCCCGTTGACATCCCTAGCCGGTGCGTATGCCACTACCAGTGGCGGCGAAACGAGAAAGCCGTTTTGCAATGCGGGGTGGACTCTACCTGGAACACTGCGGTTTCCGGATCGCCCCTCCGTTGTGATGACCCTGCTTGATTGCAGCCATGACCTCATCATACAGCGAGCCAGCATTGCTGATGCAGGTAGTACTACGAAAGCCAACAATGCCAAATTCAAGAGCTTCGAGTTCTTTTAAGAGCCCAGCGCGTTCAAGGTAAAGCTGCGAAGCTGTAGAGCCTGGAGGCAGCGAAGTTTTTACCGCTGCTTCGGCTTACCTGCACCACAATTTCAAAAGCCTCGTTGGGATTCCCGCAAACTGGTCTTGAGCAGCGAAAACCTCCTTCCCTTCAATGAACAGGGAGGCGGGTTTGGGCTCAAAAGGAGCGCCGATTGTATCAGGCGATATCCTGCCAAAGTCTATGATCACTTTGGTGGTGAGTTCCTGAGCCTCTTTCTTCGCAAAGGGATCGCCACCCGCTGAGGGACGAGACGGGAAACGGCTCGGGGCATCGCCTAGAGCCCGGCCCGAAGGGCACACCACAAAAGAGACCCTGCCCAATCAACCCTTTACCCGCAACGCCTCCAGAAGCAGCTGGAACGCGGGAGATGTCTGTCGCCGAGAGGGATAGTAGAGGTGATAGCCCATGAAAGTCGGGCACCACGTCGTGAGCAGCCGTTGGAGACTGCCTCCGGCAACGTGGCATGAAACCGCGTCTTCCGGTATATATGCCACGCCGTGGTCCGCGAGCGCCGCCTTTAGAATGGGCAGCCATCTAGGGCTGCGGCGAACACCGTACAGGCCCGCGCGGTGAAGCTTATCGCCGCATGATCGAGCTTTGCCCGGTCGGCCGCGCGGCGACGCCGGACAAAGTCGGCAACGTTTGGTGCCCTGCTTATGGGCCCGGACGGCGCTTTCATCACCGGCAGTGACTTCCTTATGGATGGCGGTGTCACCGCTTCCTACTGGTACGGCGAACTGGCACCGAAATAACAAGAAGAACAAAGGACAAAACCATGAAGAAGCGCGCCCTCGGAAAAGGCGGTCTTGAAGTATCTGCCATCGGCCTTGGCTGCATGGGCATGAGCACCAACTACGGACCTGCACCCGACAAAAGCGAGATGATCGCGCTGCTGCGCAGGGCGGTCGAGCTCGGTGAAAATTTCTTCGATACGGCAGAAGTCTATGGACCGTTCGTCAACGAGGAACTTGTAGGCGAAGGGCTTCGACATCAATCCGGAAACGCGTGAGCGGCGCGGCTTTAACAGTCAGCCCGCCCATATCCGCGCCGAATACGATTCCTCGCTTCACGTCGAACCGCTTCAGACATACTTTCAGTGTTGTTTTTCGGCCAGCGCTTTTGCCATCATCGTCAAAACATTAACTTGGTCGGCCGCAAGACTTTGAACAATTTGCAGCAGCTCCATTGTTTCCGTGCGGGCGTTCGTAGCGCGGATATCATTCATTGTTTCGATCTGTTCCGTTAGATCAAGCTTGCCGTAGTAGTTTTCTGTTGTGGCGATGTGCCGGTGACCCAGATTTTGGCTCCACGCCTTCTTCTGCTTTTGCGTGCGGGCTACCGTATCACCGTAAAGGGCAAGCGTTTTGCGAATATTGTGAGGGTTGAAATATGGGATGCCGATATGCGCACTCGCGCCCTTTATAATGGCGCGCACTTTGCCTTGATCCGTCAATGGTTCCAAGTGCGTGTTGCTGTAGGTCAGCCTGATAGGATCGAGCGCCCTGGGAAATAAAGGACTGGTATCAGTCGCCCCTTGCTCCCTGTAATATTGAATCCAGTTGACAAACACGGTTTCGATATCCTCGCCCACCGGAAACCAAGCGGTGCGCATCGTCTTTCTATTCTTGGTTTTGACCACCCTCGCATCCTGAAAAACCATGCGGCTTTCAATGTCGATATGTTGGATCTGTAACGACAGCAGCGAGCTAATACGAACCCCGCTAAGAAGCAGGAATGCCATGATGGCGCGATCTCGCACTTCAATAAACGACGTACTCGGCATGGCGTGGATCATCTTGCGCACTTGAGGAAGTGAGGGAACGAACCTCTCATCGCATATTGTTGCAAGCGACATCAGTGTTTTCGAAGGTGTGAACAAGGCTGCAATGTCTGGCGAGATTGATTTCTGGCCCGGTCTTTGACTTAGCCATGCAAAAAACGATTTCAAATCAAGCAATGCGTGGACAATGGTAGATGCAGACAATTGTCCATCACTCACGCTATTCGTCGCTTCGAGAAATTCCTTGAACCGAATAACAGCGTCGCGGTGCGTGGATTTGTAGTCCGCATAATCAGCAAATCCCTCAAATTTGGCGATGTGGCGGAGGGCTGCGAGGATGGTGGTTTCGGCAAACCCGGCCGCTTGTTTGAGGTGGATTTGATAGTCGTAACGCAAAGCCAAATTGGCGGCGTTTAAGTGTGTCGCGCCATCGGATGGAAAAATCGCAGTTTTAGAGCCGAGTCCAACGACATCACAGTGTCCTTTCTCGTCTCTGGTTTTGCGGTTGACGGCCCCATCAATCGCATCAATCTCGGCCTTCGACACGATCTTATAGGCATCTTTCCCGGTTTGGGGGCATTCAACGAGCAACTGTTGATAGTCAGATGTGTTTTGCTTTATCCGCCATTCATTATCGTAGGCGGAATGAACGTTTTTACAATGAACGCAATAAGCGTCGCCCGTCGCAAGCGGCCGCCGGTTCTTTTTCCGAAACCATTCCTGGAACGCATTCAGGTCCCGACCAAGGAAAAGATTGCAAGTGCTGCGCGTATAGGGGAGGCCGTAGTTTATCCATCCCGTCAATGTGTTCGGCGCAATCTCATATAATCGCAATACGTCTTCCGATTTGTAGATCCAGTGCTTCCGGGCGGCGCGTGCATTTCGCCGACGAAGGTTTCGAGTGTTGGTCGTGGTGGCGTCCATATCAAGCGCCCAGAGACCGAAGTTCATACGCTAGGAGATCGCTCATGCGCCAACGCGTAGTGCCTCGATGCAATGAAACAGGACTTGGAAAGTCGCTTTTTACCTGAACCCAGCGCCATACTGTTGGGACACTTACTGAATAGCGTTTTGCTACCTGGCGAACGGAAAGATACCACTCTTCTGGCGAAGGTGGCGCATCATATCCCTTAAGAGATTTTGCCACCGGCCGGCTATCGATTGGCGCCTTTGAAAATTTTGGAGGGGCTAATTCACCTGAGGCGCTTTCGTTGCCAAGAGGGTTTGCTGGTGTGCGAATTGAAGAGTGTGCCGATTTCTGTTGCGTCGAGAAGGCCGCTTCGTCGCAAATCTGCGTGTCTGATTGAACGGCTTGCGTTTCAGCGGCATCGAGAAAGGAGAGCTGGGTACCTGGCAGCATGAGGAACTCCGACCCACCGTAGAGCGGCGAGTACACTTTTGGAGCACGTCATGCGCATGTTGTAGCGATCTCAATACATCGCCATACGAATTAAATTGCCTTATATAGTCTTATCTTGCAAGTGGGAGTTTTTCACAGCGTGATCAGAATCTCCATCGCGGCAGATGAATCAAGATGGGCTACGTGATGGGCTGAAAACCCGTATCGATAAAATAAGACAATAGAAACAATACTTTAGTTGGTGTATATGGCGGAGAGAGCGGGATTCGAACCCGCGTTACGCTTTTGACGTAAACACACTTTCCAGGCGTGCGCCTTCAACCACTCGGCCACCTCTCCGCAATACGGCCGGCCTCTGGCCGGTCGGGTTGTTTATTGCAGCCGGAAAAACCGGCTTCAAGAGCACCGTCAACCATCGGTCACTCAGATCTGGATAGACACGCGACACCCGTCGATGGTTAGCCGACAGCGACCCCGTGCGGCGCGCACTATAGTCAGAACAGGCACTTGATCAACACCTATTTCAACATAATCATGCTTTGTGTGGATTTGCCGGGTTTCCCGCTGAAATTGCTGGGAATTTTCTCGAATAATTCATCGCATACCGTCAAAATGCCGGTAAAAGTGAATTCATGTGGCCTCGATCCGGCGCTACCATGTTATTCCACCAGTGCAGCGACCCGGCTCGTATTGCCTTATTTTGGAGACCATTGTGATCCGATTTATGTTCAGGCTTCTCGCCTACATCGCTTTGAGCCTTGCTATCATTGCCGCTGTTCTCGATGCAGCACGTTCCGTCGGGGCATCGCAATTGACCATGACATCGCTGCAGGAAAGCTGGCAGTCTATTTCCCCCTCCTCGCTCGCCCTCGCCGAAACAAGCATCAAAACCCACATATACCCAATATTATGGGACCCTTTGATGCTTTGGATTCTTGAGGCACCAACCTTCGTTATTTTCGCGCTGCTCGCATTTCTGTTCTATGCGATGGGTTATAAGCGCGAGAACAGGGCCGGTCGTTTCGCCGCCCGTTGAGTATCCGGTGCCTGTAGCCGGTATTTCCCGTCCCCGCTAGATGCGAGAACGATCTAACAGACTGACTTGACTGTATTTTTGGAGGATCTTTGACCAAGAGGCAAAATTCCGCGTGAATTTTGCTTCTTGGCATGCAAGATTGCTTCCGGGGCGGTTGGGGAGTGACCATCCGCAACGATTTTAAGGTTCGACAGAAGTTGAATCTGCTCAACAAAATCCAGAGGGTTGGTATCAAATGAAGCGTGTTGTTCTTGGTCTCCTGGCTGCCACAGCAATGTCCGTCTCGGCCTTTGCTGCGGATGACAAGCCGGCCGTCATTTACGATCTTGGCGGAAAATTCGACAAATCCTTCAACGAAGCCGCGTTCAATGGCGCCGAAAAATATACGGCCGACTCCGGCGTCAAATATCGCGAGTTCGAAATCCAGAACGAGGCGCAGCGCGAACAGGCTTTGCGCAAATTCGCATCGGATGGCAATTCCCCTATCGTTATCGCGGGTTTCTCCGCCGCTGCTGCGATCGAAAAGGTTGCTGCGGAATTTCCGGATACCAAGTTTGTCATTATCGATGCGGAAGTCGACAAGCCGAACGTGCGTTCCGTTGTCTTCAACGACAATGAGGGTTCCTATCTTGTTGGTGTGATTGCGGCAAAATCGTCGAAAACCGGAACCGTCAGCTTCATCGGCGGTATGGACGTTCCGCTCATCCGCAATTTCGGTTGCGGCTATGTTGGCGGCGTCAAGGCCACCAACCCCGACGCCAAGGTTATCCAGAACATGACCGGCGATACGCCGGCGGCATGGAACGATCCGGCCAAGGGCGGCGAAATTGCCAAGTCACAGATCGACCAGGGTTCCGACGTCATCTTCGCGGCTGCCGGCGGCACGGGCATCGGAGTTCTGCAGACGGCTGCCGACGCTGACAAATTGGCAATCGGCGTTGATTCCAATCAGAACGGCTTGCATCCGGGCAAGGTTTTGACCTCGATGCTCAAGCGGGTCGACGTCGCGACCTACAATGCCTTCAAGGATGCCGCGGATGGCAAGTTTACCCCCGGCGTCAATGTTCTCGGCGTCAAGGAAGGCGGCGTTGACTATGCGGTCGACGAGAACAACGCCAAACTGATGACCGACGATGTCAAGAAGGCTGTCGAAGCTGCCAAGGCGGATATCATTTCCGGCAAGATCAAGGTTCACAGCTATTTCTCGGACAATGCCTGCCCGTACAAATAAGTGATACTAGCCATGAAACCGCCGGTCATAGGATCGGCGGTTTTCGCTCGAAGATTGCATGAAAGGAGAATGCCCCATGACAGCATTTGCCGTTCTTCTCAGCATCCTCGCCACGATTATTATTGGCGCAATGAGCCCCGGCCCAAGCTTCGTCCTTGTCTCACGCGTTGCCATCGCATCGTCGCGAACGCATGGTCTCGCTTCGGCTTTGGGCATGGGTCTGGGCGGCGCCATATTTGCGGCGCTCGCCGTCCTCGGCCTCACGGCGTTGTTGATGCAGTTCGAGTGGCTCTACCTTATTCTCAAGCTGCTTGGCGGAGCCTATCTGATCTACATCGGGATCCGCATCTGGCGCGGAGCGTCCGAACCACTGACGACGTCAGGCGCTGGCGAAACCGCGAAGGCCATATCCGTTTCCCGCGCGTTTTTCCTCGGGCTGATCACACAGCTTAGCAATCCCAAGACGTCGATCGTCTATGCCAGCATCTTTGCCGCTCTCATGCCGCCTTCGCCGCCGCTATGGCTGTTGCTAGCGCTGCCACCGATGCTGTTTTGCGTCGAAGCCGGCTGGTACGCGGTCGTTGCCTTTGCCTTTTCAGGTTCTCGCGCGCAGTCTGCCTATATCCGGCTGAAACAGTGGATCGATCGCGGCGCTGGTATGGTGATGGGAGCGCTAGGCATCAAGCTCATGGTTGAAGCGCTGAAGGCCAAGCCGTAGTCAAAGTTTGCGAATGAGGATCATCAAACCATTGTAGTCGCCGCTGAGCTCTTCATGGTCTTGCCAGTCGAGATTTCGATAGTAGTTGGCCTTGCCCGTATAAAGATAAAGCGCCGCATGCCTTTGATCGCGCGCGGCATTTTCCACAGCGTGGATCAACGCGGTTCCGATGCCCTTCCCACGCATTTCAGGCACTACAAAGAGGCTGGCAAGCCATGGCTTCAAGTGCGGATGGCTTTCAAGGTCGTTGTCAATCAGAAGCACCAAGCCTGCTGGCAAGTCGTTGTCAAAACCTATGAAGGCTTTTTGCTGGCCTGCCGGGTTTAGAAAGGGTTCGAACCCGTCGATGGTCTCTTGCAATGTTCGACCAACTGCTTGGCCCCATTCCTCGAAATTCCAACATGCACACAACGGCACTAGCTCAGGGTGGTTCTCCAGAGGCTCTATTTTGATCATCAATAATGCGGCGGTTTGGTCACGGGAACATCGGGCGCCGTCTGCTCCTCCAGAACCAGAAATCGATCCGTCAGTGCGTCGAGCCTGCGGCGCATGGCTTCGATCACTTTCCATTGCTCCGCGATCTGGCCGGAAAGCTCCTCGACGGTTTTCTCATGCTCCGTCACAAGAATTTCGAGGCGGGTCAAACGCTCCCGGTCGTCGTCGGCTGTCATTGCTCGTCTCCATCTTCAATAGCTTGTCTATTCTTGTGTTTCTTGACTGGAAAGAAAAAAATCCCGTGTTAGGGTCGAAAGCTTGAAAAGACGAAAAGCTGAACAACAGCGGATGGGGATATGGCCGAACCGGCGATCGAACTAGTTGGAATCGATAAGCGCTTTGGTGCCGTTCATGCCAATCGCGATATTCATATGCGTGTCGAAAAGGGCACGATCCATGGCATTATCGGTGAGAACGGCGCGGGCAAATCTACCTTGATGTCGATCCTTTACGGGTTTTATCAAGCTGACAGCGGCGAGATACGCATCAATGGACAAGCGACCAGGATCGCAGATCCCAATGCTGCCATCGCGCTCGGCATCGGCATGGTGCATCAGCATTTCATGCTGGTTGAAAAGTTCACAGTGCTTGAAAATGTCATGCTTGGTGTCGAGGGCGCGCCGCTGCTCAAAAACGGCATCTCCAAGGCTCGAGCCGAACTGAAGCGGCTTGAAAAGGAATATCAACTCGATGTCGACCCCGATGCGCCGATCGAGGAGCTGCCGGTAGGGCTGCAACAGCGCGTGGAAATCCTGAAAGCGCTCTATCGTGGGGCTGAAATCCTGGTGCTCGATGAGCCGACCGGTGTTTTGACACCGCCGGAGGCCGATCACCTTTTCCGTATTCTCGAGCAGTTGAAAAGTCAGGGCAAGACGATCGTGCTCATCACGCACAAGCTGCGCGAGATCATGGCCGTGACGGACAATGTTTCGGTCATGCGGCAGGGTGCGGTCGTTGCAACGCGTAAAACCGAGGAAACCACTGTCGAAGAATTGGCTGAGCTGATGGTCGGCCGCCGCGTGCTTCTAAGGGTACAAAAGGGTGAGGCAAAGCCAGGCGGTGTCAAGCTCTCCGTCGAAAACCTTACGGTGCGTGACAGTCGCGGCGTGGTGATGGTTGATGACGCGTCATTTACAGTGCGTGCAGGCGAAATTGTCGGTATTGCAGGTGTTGCGGGAAACGGCCAGTCACAGCTCATCGAAACGATCGCCGGTATCCGTGCTGCCGTTTCGGGCCGTGTACTGCTCGATGGGCAGATCATCGATATAACCGGCGCTGCCGATCCTGGAGAACTGCGCGACCGGGGCCTCGCCCATGTGCCGGAAGATCGCCACCATATGGGGCTCGTCCTCGCCTTCGAGGAATATGAAAACTCGATCCTCGGCTATCATGACGATCCGCTCTATTTGAATGGGCCATTTCTTGATTTGGAGGCGATAAAAGCGGATGCACGCAAGAAGATCGAGAAGTACGATATCCGGCCGAGTGATCCGCGGTTGAAGACGGCCAATTTTTCCGGCGGTAATCAGCAGAAGATCGTGCTTGCACGGGAAATGGAGCGGGATCCTGGGGTTCTGATCATCGGCCAGCCGACACGCGGCGTGGATGTCGGCGCGATCGAATTCATCCACAAGCGCATCATCGAGATGCGCGACGCCGGCAAGGCCGTGCTGCTTGTTTCGGTTGAGCTTGATGAGATTCGCTCGCTTTCTGACCGTATCCTGGTGATGTTTGCCGGTCGCATCGTCGGTGAACGCGACTCCGACGCCGACGAGGGCGAACTTGGCTTGCTGATGGCCGGTGTCGAACACAAGGAGGCCGCGGAATGACGACGCAGGCGCTTATCGTCGTCGATGTGCAAAATGCCATCGATGACCCGAAGTGGGGGAGGCGCGGCCAGCCAGACACCGAGGCCATGATTGCCAAACTGCTTGCCGCCTGGCGCGAGCGGCACCTGCCGGTCATTCATATCCGGCACGATTCCACTGATCCGGAATCGCCCTACCGGCCCGGCACAGAGGGCAATGAATTCAAATCGGAAGTCGCACCCCAAGTTGGTGAACCCGTCGTCGACAAGCGGACCAACAATGCCTTTATCGGCACGGATCTGATGGATGTTCTGGATGAACTGCAGGTTCACAGCCTTGTCGTGACAGGCGTACTTCTGGAAAACTCTGTCGATGCGACTGTACGCATGGCAGCCAATCTCGGATTTGAGGTGAGTATCCCTGAAGATGCCGTTGCAAGCATCGACAGGAAGGATCACCGCGGCAAGCTGTGGGCGGCCGAGGACGTACACGCGCTGGCATTGTCCGTGCTGGACGGCGAGTATGCCCGCATCACCACGTCCGACGAAATTATCGAGACCCTGCCATGAGCCAGCCTTTTGCCAAACTGCCTGCCTGGGCGGACTACGGCCTTCTTCCGCTGATCAATCTGATTGTTGCATTTCTGGTCGCTGGCCTCGTGGTGCTTCTGGTTGGCGAGAGCCCGATCGATGCGGCTGTGTTGATGGTCAAGGGGGCATTCGGTTCGGGTGACGGTGTTGGCTACACGCTTTATTATGCGACGAACTTTATCTTCACCGGGCTTTGCGTGGCCGTTGCGTTCCATTGCGGACTGTTCAACATCGGCGGGGAGGGCCAAGCCTATATTGGCGGTCTTGGCGTTTCGCTGGTCGGGCTCTGGCTCGGCAATTTTCTGCCGTGGTGGCTGACTTTCCCTCTGGCGATCCTCGCCTCGGCGCTGGTCGGAGCGCTGTGGGCGCTTATCCCCGCGTGGCTTCAGGCCAAGCGCGGCTCACATGTCGTCATCACGACGATCATGTTCAATTTCATCGCTGCAAGTATCATGGTCTACGTGCTGGTAGGGGTGTTAAAGCCTGCGGGCAGCCAGGCGCCAGAGACGCGCGTCTTTGCCGAAGGCGGACAATTGCCGGGTCTCGGCTGGCTGCTCGACCTCGTTGGTCTTTCAATGCGCTCGGCTCCCTTGAATGTCAGTTTCCTGCTGGCGCTGGTGGCGGCCTTTCTGGTCTGGGTGCTGATCTGGCGCACCAAGCTCGGCTATGAAATTCGTACTATGGGTTTTAGCCCGAAAGCGGCTCGCTATGCCGGTATCAGTGAGCTGCGGATAATCATCATCACGATGATGATTTCGGGGGCGCTGGCAGGGATGATGGCGCTGAATCCGATCATGGGGGCGCAGCATCGCATGCAGCTGGATTTCGTCGCCGGTGCAGGCTTCGTCGGTATTGCCGTCGCACTGATGGGCAGGTCGCATCCGGCCGGGATCGTTCTCGCGGCGATTCTCTTCGGCATGCTCTATCAGGGCGGCGCGGAAATCGCGTTCGATATGCCCAATATATCGCGGGATATGATCGTCATTATTCAGGGCTTGGTCATCCTCTTTGCGGGCGCCCTCGAACACATGTTCCGGCCCTCGCTGCAACGGATATTCTATCGTCTTGGACGTGCAAAAAATCGAACTGCCGCAGCCGCCATTGCCGGAGGAAACCAGTGATGGATTCTTTCACAACGGGCCTGCAGCTTTTCGATTCGACCATCAGGCTTTCGGCGCCTCTCCTGCTTGCCTGTCTTGCCGGGCTCTATTCCGAGCGTGCCGGCATTTTCGACATTGGCCTTGAGGGCAAGATGCTGGCCGGTGCCTTTGCCGCTGGCGCAGTCGCTACCTGGTTTGGTTCTGCTTACCTCGCGTTGCTCGCGGCAGTTCTGGTATCGGTCGCGCTCGGGCTTGTGCATGGTTTCGCGTCCATCACCCACCGCGGCAATCAGATTGTCTCTGGCGTTGCGATCAATTTCATTGCCGCCGGCACGACCGTCATCCTCGGCCAGGCATGGTTCAGCCAGGGCGGGCGGACGCCGTCCTTGCCGAATGCTGCGCGCTTCAATCCGATCAATCTTCCGGGTGCAGAGGCCATGCGCGGTGTACCGGTCATCGGCCCGCTCTACTACGAACTGATCTCCGGCCATTCGATCTTGGTTTATCTCGCGTTCTTGCTTGTGCCTTTTACGTGGTGGGTGCTTTATCGCACGCGCTTTGGCCTGCGCCTGCGCGCAGTTGGTGAAAATCCGGCAGCTGTGGATACGGCCGGCATTTCGGTGCCCTGGCTGCGCTACCGCGCGGTGATCTGCTGCGGCGTGCTTTGCGGTATCGCAGGCGCCTATCTGGCGACGGCGCAAGGGGCCGGTTTCGTCAAGGACATGACTGCCGGCAAGGGTTATATCGCGCTCGCGGCACTGATCTTCGCCAAATGGCGCCCGGTTCAGGCCATGTTCGCGTGCCTGCTATTCGGTTTTCTTGACGCGGTGGGAATACGCATGCAGGGGCATCCGCTGCCACTTATCGGCGAGGTGCCGGTGCAATTTATGCAGGCTCTGCCCTATATACTGACCGTTGTGCTTCTGGCCGGTTTCATCGGCAAGGCGATCCCGCCAAAGGCCGGCGGTGTCGCTTATGTGAAAGAGAGATAATGAAAGACCTGTTCGATGCGGCATTCGCCGCCATGCAGAAGACGCATTCGCCCTATTCGCAGTTTCCGGTTGGAGCGGCCATTCGTACCAGCGACGGACGCATTTATTCCGGCTGCAATATCGAGGTCATCTCCTATCCTGAAGGCTGGTGTGCCGAAACGACGGCGCTGGGTCACTTCGTCATGGGTGGCGGCGGTACGATCACGGATATCGCCGTCGTTGCTGAAAAGAAGGCGAAATGCACACCTTGCGGAGGTTGCCGTCAGCGTTTGGCGGAGTTCGCCGGGCCGGATACCCGTCTGCACCTCTGCGATAACAACGGCATCGTTGAAACGCTGACCATGAAGGATATTTTCCCTTACGGCTTCGAGGCGGACGTCCTGGGCAAGGGTGCCGCATGATCGCGCCCGCGACCAGCGCGCTTTTTCAGAGACTTAACGGTCTGGCGCCGCGTGTTGCGCTGGTGCTTGGCTCGGGCCTCGGTTCGCTGGTTGATGCCGTGGAAGATGCGGTTCGAATTCCTTATGCCGACCTGCCCGGCTTCCCGCATAGTGGCGTTTCCGGCCATGCTGGGGAGATAGTTGCCGGTTACCTCTCGGGTAAGCCGGTTCTGATGCTGGCTGGTCGTGCTCATTATTACGAGCAGGGAAATGCCTCGGTCATGCGGCCGGTTATCGCTGCGCTAGCCGATCTCGGCGTCGAGATACTGATCCTCACAAATGCGGCCGGCTCGGTCCGCCACGATCTTGCACCGGGTAGTCTGATGCTCATCGACGACCATATCAATTTCTCCGGCCTCAACCCTCTCATCGGCGAACCGTCCGACCAGCGCTTCGTCGGCATGACGACAGCTTACGACAGACAACTGAGAGAGGCATTTCTCCTTGCTGCCGGCGAGGTCGACGAAAAGCTGGAACAGGGCGTTTACATGTGGTTTTCAGGTCCGTCCTTCGAAACGCCGGCAGAAATTCGCATGGCACGCACTATGGGCGCGGACGCGGTCGGCATGTCTACTGTTCCAGAAGTCATCTTGGCCCGATTTTTTGGACTGCGTGTCGTCGCTTGCTCGGTCGTCACAAATTATGGGGCAGGCATGACTGGTGCGGAACTTTCGCATGAGGAAACCAAGGATGTTGCGCCGAAGGGCGGCGTCCGTCTTCAAAAGATCATCCGCGTACTGATCGGGGAGATAGGCTAAGCAATGTTGTTGCCGCAGGAAATTATCCGGCGAAAGCGCGACGGTCATACTCTGGACGCTGCCGATATCACAGCTTTCATCAACGCGATGAGTTCAGGGTCGATCACCGAGGGACAGGTTGCCGCCTTTGCCATGGCCATATTTTTCAATGGCATGAAACGGGACGAGGCCGTGGCACTCACCTTGGCCATGCGCGATTCCGGCGATATTCTTGATTGGTCGGACTTGCCCGGCCCTGCCGTCGACAAGCATTCGACTGGCGGCGTTGGTGACAACGTCTCGCTGATACTCGCGCCAATCGTAGCAGCCTGCGGTGCTTACGTACCGATGATCTCGGGACGAGGGCTCGGTCATACCGGCGGTACACTCGACAAGATGGACTCAATCCCCGGCTATCGCAGCCAGCCCGACAACGCTTTGTTTCGCAAGGTCGTCCACGAGGTGGGTTGCGCAATTATCGGCCAGACCGCCAATCTCGCACCCGCCGACAAGCGGTTCTATTCGATCCGCGATGTGACGGCGACCGTCGAATCGATCCCGCTTATCACCGCTTCAATCTTGTCCAAGAAACTTTCCGCTGGCCTGAATGCGCTGGTGCTGGACGTGAAATCGGGCAATGGCGCCTTTATGACCAGAAACCGCGATGCTGTGTCATTGGCTGAAAGTATCGTGGCGGTCGCGGCTGGAGCCGGGCTGACAACGACGGCCGTTCTCACGGATATGAACGAACCTCTGGCACTAGCCGCCGGCAATGCGGTTGAGGTCAGAAATGCCGTCGATTTCCTTACCGGGGACCGGCGTGATACGCGGCTCGAAGCGGTGACTTTGGCGCTTGCCGCAGAGATGCTGGTTTCGGCCAAACTTGCCCCAAATCATAAAGCCGCAACTGACAAGGCAAGCGAAGCCTTGAGCAGTGGTAAGGCGGCGGAGATTTTCGGCCGGATGGTCGCAGGCCTAGGCGGGCCAACGGATTTCATCTCCCGGACCCGCCACCATCTGGCTGTTGCGCCCATCACGCATGAAGTCAAAGCCGCGCAGGCAGGCTATGTCGCGGCCGTCGACACGCGCGCTATCGGGGTGGCTGTCGTAACACTCGGCGGTGGGCGCATTCGCCCGCAGGACCCCATCGATCATGCGGTCGGTATCACGGCGTTACAGCCAATCGGGGCAAGAATGGAAGAGGGAGAACCAATTGCCTTGGTCCACGCCCGAACCGACGCCGATGCAGCAGCAGCAGTAAAGGTAATCCAGGCCGCCTACGGGTTTTCCGAGCGCAAACCCCGCACGATTGCCCCAGTGCTTCGCCGGGTAGGACCTTGATTATTTCGTCCCGTACATGCGGTCGCCAGCATCACCGAGGCCGGGAACTATATAGCCCTTTTCATTCAAGTGACTGTCGATCGCCGCGGTGAAAACCTGCACGTCCGGATGCGCATTGGTAAAGCGCTCGATGCCTTCCGGCGCCGCGAGAAGGCAGAGGAAACGGATATTGCTGGCTCCGCGATCCTTCAGCTTCTGGATGGCGGCGATGGCCGAGTTGGCTGTTGCAAGCATAGGGTCGACCACGATAATTAGCCGGTTGACGATATCTTCGGGTGCCTTGAAATAATATTCGACCGGCAGCAACGTTTCATGATCACGATAAAGTCCGATATGCGCGACCCGCGCCGCCGGAACGAGGTCGAGCATGCCTTCGAGCAGGCCATTGCCCGCGCGTAGAATCGAGGCGAAGACCAGTTTCTTGCCCTCGATCACCGGGGAATCCATTTCCGTCAAAGGAGTCTCGATGCGGATATTGGTCAATTGCAGGTCACGCGTCACCTCATAGCAAAGGAGCAGCGATATTTCTTTGAGCAGTCGCCGGAAGCCCGCGGTAGAGGTATCCTTGTCACGCATTATGGTAAGCTTGTGCTGGACAAGCGGGTGGGAAACAATCGTCACGCCCATTGGAAACCCCTCTTACTAAAAATTCTGCAGACTTTGGAGCCTGTTTTGAAAGTCGCTGCGGCGAGTCAGTGGAGTGGTCTTCGAGAACCGGAGCACAGCGTACATTAAGTCCGTGAGCACCGGAAGCGCAGAAAACCACGTCAGATGACCGCCGCAGTAGAGTTTCAAGACGGGTTCTTAGCTGCTTGAGACTGATCCTGCAAAGACCTCATCCGAAACGCGCACAGTTTTGTCCGGATAGAGCCGCACCAGCAGCGCAGTTCGGGTGTCTTCATCGACAAAAGCGGCCCTGAGCGCGGTCGCGGTGACTTCCGTCAGTTTCCCGTCGTCATAGCCGAAATATGTGGCTGCGATCTCATATTCGCGCGCAAGATCCGTATGGAAATAGGGCGGATCGTCGGCATTGAGCGTTATCGGGACGCCAGCTTCGGCAAGCGCCGCAAAAGGATGCGATGGAAAATCCGGATAAACGCCCAGCGAGATATTCGAGCCGGGACAGCACTCCAGAACGATCTGGTCCTCGGCCAGCCGCTTAACGAGGTCGGCATTTTCAATGGCTCGAACACCATGACCAATACGCGCGGGTTTCAAAGTGTCTAGCGCGTCAGCCACGCTTTCCCACCCCGCCAGCTCGCCCGCATGCACAGTTATTCCGAGCCCCGCATTGCGCGCGATATGGAATGCAGCTGCAAAATCGCCAGGGTGATGCATGCGCTCATCGCCTGCCATGCCGAAACCGGTGATCAAGGGGTGCGGATTGGCTACAATGTATTGTGCTGCTGCCGTGACGGCCTCCGGTCCCTTGTGGCGCAGGCCAGTCGCAATCATCCGGGATTCGATACCGGTCGCAGCCTTGGCCCGGCGCATCCCTTCCGCCAAACCATCGATGTAGGCGCGCGGGTCGAGCCCGGCGCTAATGGCGTGATCCGTCGATATGAAAAACTCCGAATAGATGGCGTCTTGCCGGCTCAACGACAGAAGATAGTCTTCAGCGAGATCCGCATAATCCTCTGCCGTGCGGAAAAGCATCGAAGCCTGATCGAATGCGTGCAGGAACGAGGTGAAATCGTGCCAGATGAATTTGCCATCCTGGATGAATGCGGAGACGTCGGCACCATATTTGATGGCTTTCCGTTCGACCAGACGGGGTGAGGTGGCGCCTTCGATATGGCAATGCAATTCGGCTTTCAGAACCATCCCGGTCACCCCCGACAAAACAGATCAACGCGGCGCTTCATCGCGCAAGAGACAATAGCCTTATGCGTTTCAATCTTCTATGGTTCTGGCGATTTGAAAAACAGGTAGCACAATGAGCCAGCAACGCACCGGTGCCCACGGCGGCATGGAAACGTCCTTCGGGTTTCAGGATGTCAGCGATGGGGAAAAGCAGACACGCGTCAATGACGTCTTCCACCGCGTCGCCAAACGCTATGACGTGATGAACGATTTGATGTCTGGCGGCCTGCATCGTGTCTGGAAGGATTCGATGATTGCCTGGCTCGCCCCCTCAAAAACGGCCAGCTGGAATGTGCTCGACGTCGCTGGCGGCACCGGCGACGTTGCCTTCCGTATCGTTGAGGCGTCAAACCGCAATGCCCATGCGACAATCCTCGATATCAATGGTTCGATGCTTGGCGTCGGCCGCGATCGCGCTGAAAAGCAGGGGCTTGCCGACAATACCGAGTTTGTGGAGGCCAATGCCGAAGAACTTCCCTTCGAGGATGCACGTTTCGACGCTTATACGATCGCCTTCGGTATCCGCAACGTGCCGCATATCGATCGGGCATTGGCTGAGGCTTTTCGCGTGCTGAAGCCCGGCGGACGCTTTCTTTGCCTCGAATTCTCCGAGGTCGAATTGCCGGTTCTCGACAAGATTTATGATGCGTGGTCGTTCAAGGCCATTCCAAAGATCGGCAAGGCCGTGACCGGCGATGCTGACAGCTATCAATATCTGGTGGAGTCTATTCGCAAGTTTCCGCGCCAGTCCGATTTCGCCGAAATGATCCGCAAGGCCGGGTTCGAACGGGTCAGCTGGCGCAATTTCACCGGTGGTGTCGCCGCGCTGCATTCCGGCTGGAAGCTGTGATCGCAGCATGAGTAGTCCTGCAGCAATATTTCGCCTGATGCGGGCCGGATGGATCATGACGCGTGAAGGCGTCATATCCGCTTTGCCAGCCGAGGGCCTGAGTGGTCTCCCCGCCTTTGGTCACCGAATGGCCGGCCTTTTGGCCCGGCGCCGCGCCATGACGGCGCAGCGCTCCGAGCGCATGTCGCGCGCCATCAACAAGCTTGGACCATCCTACGTCAAGCTCGGGCAGTTCCTCGCAACGCGGCCCGATGTGGTCGGGACCGAAGTGGCCGACGATCTGGCACTCCTGCAGGATCAGCTCGATTTTTTCCCTATGGACGCTTCGATCAAGGCTATCGAGGGTTCGCTTGGACGGTCTGTGTCCGACCTTTTCGTAAGTCTTGATGAACCAATTGCTGCGGCATCGATTGCGCAAGTGCACCCGGCCTTCGTTGCAAGCAATGGCGAAACCAAGAAGGTTGCGGTCAAGGTTGTGCGCCCGGGTGTGCGCCAGCGTTTCAACAACGACCTCGAGAGTTTCTTTTTGGTGGCAAGATGGCAGGAGCGCTATGTACCCGCCACGCGCCGCCTGCGCCCGATTGAAGTTACGCGGACGCTGGCGCAGACGACCCGTATCGAGATGGATTTGCGCCTTGAGGCCGCCGCGCTCTCGGAGATCGGCGAGAACACCAAGGATGATCCGGGCTTTCGTGTTCCGACTGTCGATTGGGAGCGTACAGGACGCGATGTCTTGACCCTCGAGTGGATCGATGGCGTCAAAATGTCGGACATCGAGGGCTTGCGCGCAGCCGGACACAACCTCATCAAGCTCGCCGAAACGCTGATCCAGTCATTCCTGCGCCATACATTGCGCGACGGCTTCTTCCATGCAGACATGCATCCCGGCAATCTGTTCGTCGACGACGAGGGCCATATCGTTGCGGTGGATTTCGGTATCACCGGACGGCTTGGCAAGAAGGAGCGCCGGTTCCTCGCAGAAATCCTCTACGGCTTCATAACGCGCGATTATGTCCGTGTTGCCGAAGTGCATTTCGAGGCCGGTTATGTGCCGCACCGGCATGATGTCGCGAGCTTTGCGCAGGCAATTCGCGCCATCGGCGAACCCATCCATGGCCAGCCGGCCGAAACCATCTCGATGGCAAAGCTGCTCACACTGCTTTTCGAGGTCACGGAACTCTTCGATATGGAAACGCGGCCCGAACTTGTCATGCTGCAGAAGACCATGGTTGTGGTCGAAGGGGTATCGCGCACGCTGGATCCGCATTTCAACATGTGGAAGGCTTCGGAACCGGTGGTCGGGAGCTGGATTCGCCGCAATCTCGGGCCGCAGGGCATTCTCGTCGATGCGCGTGAAGGGGCTCAGGCAGTCCTGCATCTGGCACGTCAGGTGCCGGAATTGGTCGGGCGGGCTGACCGGCTGTCGAAGGAACTCGACAGGATGGCGGAACATGGCTTGCGGTTTGATGATCAGACGGCACACGCTATCGGCAAGGCGGAGGCCCGCCATACACGCTCGGGGCGTATCGCGCTCTGGGTGATTGCAATTTGTCTTGTCATCATCACGTACGAGCTTCTCAGCTAGGTATATATCGGCTAATGTGATTGCAATGATTGCATTCCAGCGATCGTTATCCAAGTGGACGCAATCATATGGCCAGTATCACCATCCGCAATCTTGACGTCTCCATCAAGGAAAAGCTGCGTTTGCGTGCCGCAGCGCATGGCCGCTCGATGGAAGAAGAAGTGCGGCTTATCCTCGGAGAACTGGGGAATGCAATCCCGATGGCGACCCCCGCAATGTCAACGACGATACGTGCCTCCGGCTCGTTATCCGGGCGCCGAATCCTTTTGATCATCGGTGCGGGAATTGCAGCCTATAAATGCCTTGATCTTATCCGGCGTCTGCGCGAGCGTGGTGCACAGGTGCGTCCGGTACTGACCAAAGCGGCAGAAGAATTCGTGACGCCATTGGCAGTGGGTGCGCTCGCAGCTGACAAGGTTTTCACGGAACTCTTCTCGCGCGAAGACGAGCATGATGTCGGCCATATCCGCCTATCCCGGGAGGCTGATTTGATCGTCGTCGCGCCGGCAACAGCTGACCTGATGGCAAAGATGGCGAGTGGCCTTGCCAATGATTTGGCCTCGGCAATCCTCCTGGCGACCGATAAACGCGTGCTGATAGCGCCGGCGATGAATCCGAGAATGTGGAACCATCCGGCAACGAGGCGAAATCGCGCGATGCTTCAAAAGGACGGCATTCGTTTTGTCGGCCCCAACAAGGGCGAAATGGCGGAGAGTGGTGAAAGCGGAGATGGCCGTATGGCGGAACCACTTGAAATTGTTGCAGCAATCGAGGGGCTACTGGCCCGCCGTCAGAAACCGCTGGCGGGGAAAACCATTGTCATGACCTCGGGGCCGACCCACGAGCCCATTGATCCGGTTCGGTATATAGCCAATCGCTCGTCCGGAAAGCAGGGCCACGCCATTGCCGCGGCCCTTGCCAGGCTCGGCGCAACGGTTCGTCTGGTCTCTGGTCCCGTCACTATCCCGGACCCGGAAGATGTTACGGTGATCCACGTCTCAACGGCACGTGAAATGCGCGATGCTGTGGAGCAGCTTTTGCCCGCCGATGCCGCCATCATGGTAGCTGCCGTTGCGGATTGGCGCACCGCGAACGAAGCGGGCGAGAAGATCAAGAAGAAGCCGGGTGAAAAAGCTCCGGCGCTACAGATGATCGAAAATCCGGACATTCTTGCCGGGGTGGGTCACAGCAAATCGCGTCCGCGTCTGGTCGTCGGCTTTGCTGCCGAGACACAGGACCTGCTTGCCAATGCCAAGCGGAAGCTTGACAAGAAGGCTGCGGACTGGATCGTCGCCAATGATGTCAGCCACGCCACCGGTGTCATGGGCGGCGACCGCAACGCCGTGCGGATTGTCACCCGATTAGGGGTCGAGGAATGGCCGGATATGAGCAAGGAAGAGGTCGCGGAGCGCCTGGCAGCGAAAATAGCAGCTGCATTGCAGACGGTGGAAGTCTAAGTGTGGATCGGGAGATTGAGATCGTGATTCCAGCGCTTGAAACCGAACGCCTCATCCTGCGTCCTCACAGGCGCGAGGATTTTGAGGCGCTCCATGCAATGTGGGCGCATCCTTCGGTGTATAAATACATCTCGGGCAAGCCCTCCACGCGGGAGCAATCCTGGGCGAGACTCCTGCGTTATGCCGGCATGTGGCAGCTTATTGGCTACGGTTTCTGGGCGATGCAGGAGAAGGCAAGCGGACGTTTCGTTGGAGAGCTCGGCTTTGGCAATTTCGAGCGCGATATGGAACCAAGCTTTGGCGATACGCCGGAGATGGGCTGGGTTCTCGCGCCGGAAATCCACGGCAAAGGCTTCGGAAGTGAAGCCCTTGCCAAGATAGTCGCCTGGGGCGATGCTTTCTTCAAGCACGATCGGGCGGTCTGTATCATATCTCCGGAAAACGCTGCATCGCAGCGGATCGCTGAAAAGAATGGTTTCTGCAAGATTGCCGAAACGACCTATACGGGGGAGCCGGTCTGGATGTTCGAGAGGCGATTTCGACCGTAGTTAGAGCAAATTCCGACCATATTGAATCGTTCTGCCGGAGGGAATTTGGTTCAAGGTCGAGGGGTTTGGCGAGGCCGATGTCTCTCCATCGGACGACGCCGAAACCCGAAGGATTTGAGCCAAATTCACCCGGCCCTTCGGGTTTCCGGCTGGCGGCCAACCACCTTGTCAGGCGGCTTCGTCCGATGGATAAACATCGGCCTCGCCATCTTCCGCGTGGATTGTCTCGCCGTCCGTGAAACAGAACTGGTTCAATATGATCGGAAATTGCTCTAAGGTCGGCAGACGATGCCGGCCAACAATATCGTATAGGCGATATATCTTCGCAATCAGCCAGCGATGATGTGCTTGTATTCCTTCTCGAGCCGGGTGAACTTGTCCCAGAATCCGCTGGTCTGTTCGCCGCTAAGGTGATCGATGAGGACACCCAGATGTGTGTGCCAGCCGCTGGCAACGCTCACCATGGAGTCGTTGCTGCCGAGTCGTGTGTGCGTAACTTTGAGCAATGTATCCGATCCCGAAGCCGTAAGTTCGAATGTTACTTCGGAAGGTTCGCCTGTGGATTCCGGCCAGGTAAAGCTGAGGAATGACGGCGGCTCATAACGAGTGACCTTGCCCTTGTTGGTGTGACCCTCATATTTCTGGTAGTCGGCCGGGGTGGGCTCGTTTGACAACTGCGAGTGGTAAAAGGTCAGTTCAACATCGCCGCCGACATGATTGGCCATGGGCCCCTCGGCCAGCCATTTCTTGCGCTTGTCCGATTCAGTGAGATAGGCCCAGACGCGTTCGACTGGGCCGGGAAGGATGCGTTCGATGCGAATCGTACGAGGTGCTGTCACAACACCGAGACGATCATTTCCGACATGCTCGTTCATTTCGTGCTCCTTGACGTTTTATCAGATTTGGCAGGGCTCGACGGCGACTGTTCGCTTGATCGAGCCAACGCGCGATCTTCCTCGCGCAGGATTTCCTCGAGATCGTCGAGACGCGTTGTCCAGAACCGCTCATAGGTACGTAGCCATTCTTGCGCCTCCGCAAGGCGCGCCGCCTCAAGCTGGCAATAATGCGTGCGGCCTTGGACATGGCGGCGCACCAATCCGGCTCCTTCCAGCACCTTGATATGTTTCGATGCGCCAGCGAGCGACATGTTGAAGGGCGTCGCAAGCTCGCTGACGGTACGTTCGCCCCCGGTCAGCCGGTGCAGAATGGCTCTCCGTGTTGGATCGGAGAGAGCGTGGAAAACGGCGTCGAGGTGAGGTATCTGAAATTCAACCATATGGTTTAATATCATCGCAATATGCAATAGTCAACCATTTGGTTTAATAAATTTTCAGGCAGTGTTTGGAGCCTGTGAAAACGGAGCGAATTTGCTCTAGAGAACCAGAAAACCTTGGCCCAAGGGATCGTCGTCCTCGACGATAAACTCAGCCTTGCCGCTATAATAAGCGTGGCCGGAAACGCGTGCGGTAATGGCGTCGAAGTCGCCCGCCTTGGTCGTTGAGGCAACGAAGCCCGCAAAGCGTGAGCCTACAATACTTTCGAATATCCGCGCATTCCCTTCGCGAATTTGTCCCTTGGCGAACATTGCAGCGAGCCGCGCGGTCACGCCTGAACCCGTCGGGGAGCGGTCAAGCTGCGCGTCGGCGAAGATGCAGACATTCTTCGTCGGGCCTTCATTCCAGTCGTCCGCCCCATCTGTCAGGATCGATCCGTAGAGAAACGCTAGGTCCTTATGGTCTGGATGGTCGAGCGACACCGCCTCCTTTACCGCCTCGGTGAGGACAGTTGCAGCGTCAATGAAATTTCTCGCCGGATCGCGGCCGAATTCGAGTCCAAACTGATGACAGTCCGCCAAGGCATAGAAGGCCCCGCCATAGGCCACATCGAAATTGATATTGCCGAACCCCGGCAGCTCGATCATCTGGTCGCCAGTATAAAGAAAGGCAGGCACGCTCTCGAATGAGACACCGCCGGATTTGCCGTCGCGTATTTCGACCGATGCTACGACCATGCCGCAAGGGCATTCGATGTGGACTGTCGTCACGGGCTCCACCTTCGCCACAATCCCGTAATCGACAGCGTAGCGGCCGAGCGCCATGATGGCGTGGCCGCACATGGTGGAATAGCCTTCATTGTGCATGAACAGCACTGCCAGGTCGGCGCCGGGCAGGTTTGGCTCGACCAGAACTGCGCCATACATATCAAAATGGCCGCGAGGCTCGAATATCAGTATCTTGCGGAGGTGATCCAGCCTGTCACGCACATAGGCGCGCTTTTCGAGGATGGTGCCCTTTGGCAGTTTGGGATAGCCGCCGGTAACAATACGCAAGGGTTCACCGCCCGTGTGCATATCGATAGCAGTCAAGGGCTCGGCCATCAGGCGACTCCCAGCAGTGCGGGTAATTGGCGCATGTCATCGAAGAGAATGCCGCCGGCAGCCGCCAGACCCTCGTGGTCTGCATGCTTGTCGCCGCAGTAAGAAAACACGCGCATGCCGGCTGCTGTGCCGGCTTTGGCTCCCGCAACACTGTCCTCGATGACGACGGACCGGGATGGCTCGCAACCCATTTCCTTGGCCGCATGCAGGAACAGGTCAGGGAACGGCTTGCCACGGGCCACCATCGAGGCGCTGTAGAGCACATCCTGAAAATGCTCTATCAGACCGGTCTTGCCCAGTGTGATGTGCATCTTCTCGACATTGGCCGATGAAGCAACGCAGTAGGGAAGTTCCGCCTTTTTGACCGCGGCGATGACCTCTTCGATATGCGGGATGGCCTCGACGCCGTTTTCGAAGATGATAGGTATGGCCTGATACCAGCGGTCGACGAAATCGTCGCCAAGCAAATAACCTTCGGCTTCGATCTTTTCTTTCACTGCACGCATGGGCATGCCGCAGAAATCTTTGCGTACAGCCTCGAAAGTGGTTGCGTAGCCGGAAGCGTCGAGCATTTTGACGAGATGTTGATTGCCGAGTGTCTCCGTATCGACCAGAACTCCGTCACAGTCGAAGATCACCAGCTCGGGTTTTGTCATTATTTCAATTGTCCTTGTCTGCGCCCTGCGAAAAGAGTTGCTGCAATTCGCCGAAGGGCATCGCCTGCTGACTGAATTCAAAAGTGCCTTTGTCCAATAGCTCGCGCGCTGCATCCCGGACCGCCGCAAAGGCGACGGTCGTCAGGTATGGACCAAGCGATATACGCTTGACGCCCGCCTCTGAAAGCTGCGCAACCGTGAAGGTGCGCCCCGCCATCACGTTAACCGGCTTGGAAACCGACGAACAGACTTGCCGGACGAGATTGATATCGCCGATACCTGGCGCATAAAGAACGTCGGCGCCAGCTGCTTCGAATGCCTGCAGCCGCTTGATCGTGTCCTCGATATCGGGTCTGCCATGCAGGAAGTTTTCAGCGCGGGCGGTAAAGACAAAATCTCCCTTCAACGCCTTGGCTGCCTCGCTCGCTGCAGCGACACGCTCGACAGCAAGCGAGAAATCATAGATGGGGTTATGGTCGTCCCCGGAATAGTCTTCGATCGAACAGCCGGCGAGCCCTGCAGCTTGGGCCGCGAAAATCGTTTCGCCCGCGCTGTCTGGACTGTCACCCTTGCCCTTTTCGAGATCGGCATTCATCGGAAGACCCGTGGCGGAAATGAGATCCTTGCAATGCTGGATCATCATGTCAAACGGCACACCGCCATCCGGAAGACCACGTGAAAACGCAAAACCCGCGCTGCTTGTCGCAAGTGCCTTGAACCCGAGCGATGCCAGGAGCATCGTTGTACCGGGATCCCACGGGTTGGGCATGAGAAAAATCCCGGGTGCTTCATGCAGCTGACGAAAAACCCTGCCCTTGTCCATGACAACCTCCAGTGCGGACGTCCTTTTTCAGGACGTACCTGTTGAACCAAACCCTCCGGCGCCTCGCACTGTCTCGCTGGCATGCTGCCGTTCTTCGACATCAAGCTGCACGACCGGAGCGAGGATGACCTGTGCAATACGCATGCCGCGCGTCACATAGAAATCGTCGTCGCCGAGATTGATCAACAATACTTTTACCTCACCGCGATAGTCGGAATCAATCGTTCCGGGGGTGTTGAGACAGGTAATTCCGTTTTTCAGTGCGAGGCCCGAACGTGGCCGGATCTGTGCCTCAAAACCTTGTGGTATTTCAAAGATCAAGCCGCTTGGCACGAGCGCTCTCCGACCGGGCAAAAGCAGCAATGGCCGGTCTTCCGGCACGGCGGCCCGAAGGTCCATGCCGGCGGAGCCTGACGTTTCATAGGAGGGCAATTCAAGATCCAGCCCATGCGGCAACCGGATAATACCGAGAGCAGGATTCTTGTGGCGAGCGGAATCGGATATTTTGGACATGAAAAGACCTTTTTCACCAGACGGCGGCGATGGTCAACTCACAAGATATGAAGGGTGCGTTGTTTGCACATATTACGCGCCGAACACCATAGCGTGCACAGCGCCTCGCAATCAACCATCGACTGCGAAGCCTGCGGCTGATAGAAGGCGCGCAACCTTTCCTTCATCGAGTTTGAGCTTCCATGTCTTCTGCCGACCATCCCGTTTCCAAGCGCCGTACCTTTGCGATCATCGCACACCCTGACGCCGGTAAAACCACACTGACCGAAAAGCTGCTGCTGTTCGGCGGAGCGATCCAGCTCGCGGGTGAGGTCAAGGCCAAGAAGGATCGTATCCAGACACGCTCCGATTGGATGAATATCGAGCGTGATCGCGGTATTTCGGTGGTCACTTCGGTCATGACGTTCGAGTATAGGGATTGCATCTTCAATCTGCTTGATACGCCTGGTCACGAGGACTTCGCCGATGACACCTACCGCACGCTGACTGCCGTCGATAGCGCGGTCATGGTTATCGATGCCGCGAAGGGCATCGAAGCGCGTACGCTCAAGCTCTTCGAAGTTTGCCGCATGCGCGATATTCCAATCGTTACCTTCATCAACAAGATGGATCGCGAAAGCCGCGACCCTTACGAAATTCTCGACGAGATCGAGCAAAAACTTGCGCTGGACACCGCGCCAATCACCTGGCCCATTGGCCGCGCCAAGAGCTTTGCCGGAACCTACAATCTGCAGAACAACACGGTGCGCCGGCGCGACGAGGAAGAGGTGCCGACGCCGGTCAATGGTCCTGAATCCTCCGCTGCATCCGGTCTTTTGCCGGAAAATGAACGTCAAGCGTGGATTGACGAGGTGACGCTGGCGCGCGATGCCTGCAATCCGTTCGATCTGCAGGCTTTCCGTGAGGGTCATCTTACCCCTGTGTATTTCGGTTCGGCGCTGCGCAACTACGGCGTGCGTGATCTGATCGAAGCCTTCTGCGATTATGGCCCGAGCCCGCGTGCGCAGGATGCCGATACGCGCAAGGTCGAGGCAACCGAAGACAAGATGACCGGCTTCGTCTTCAAGATTCAGGCGAACATGGATCCCAACCATCGCGACCGCATCGCTTTTCTGCGTGTCTGCTCCGGAAAACTGTCGCGCGGCATGAAAGCCAAGCTGGTGCGCACAGGCAAACCGATGAGCCTGTCTGCGCCGCAGTTCTTCTTCGCGCGCAGCCGCCAGATCGCCGATGAGGCTTGGGCCGGCGATGTGGTGGGCATTCCCAATCATGGAACGCTGCGTATCGGGGACACGCTGACGGAGGGCGAGGACCTTCTGTTCCGCGGCGTGCCCAACTTTGCGCCGGAAATCCTGCGCCGCGTGCGTCTCGACGATGCGATGAAAGCAAAGAAGCTGCGCGAGGCCCTGCAGCAGATGGCGGAGGAGGGCGTGGTCCAGCTCTTCCTGCCGGATGACGGCTCGCCCGCTATCGTCGGTGTTGTTGGCGCGCTGCAGATCGACGTTCTGACCGAGCGGCTGAAGGTGGAATATACGCTCCCCGTTGGCTTCGAACCCGCCCGCTTTACTGTCGCGCGCTGGATTTCCGCGGACGATCCGGCAGAGTTGCAGCGTTTCATCAATTCACATCGTGCCGATATCGCACATGATCTCGACAATGATCCGGTGTTTCTGGCTCAGAACACGTTTTCGCTGTCTTATGAAGCGGAGCGCTGGAAGGCGATCCGCTTCGCCGCGATCAAGGATTATCAGGTTCGCGACAAGGCTGCTTAGCCCCCGATCAATCCCGCAGTTCGCGCCGTAATATCTTGCCGACATTGCTCTTCGGCAACTCATCGCGAAACTCCACGATGCGCGGGCGCTTGTAGTTGGTCAGCCGTTCGGCACAGAAGGCTTTCACGGCCTCCTCGGTCAGCGCCGGATCCTTGCGGACGATAAAGAGTTTGACGATCTCTCCCGAATGCTCATTCGGCACGCCGATAGCCGCCGCTTCGCGTATGCCAACGTGCTCCATCGCCACTTCCTCGATCTCGTTCGGATAGACATTGAAGCCCGAGACCAGGATCATGTCCTTCTTGCGGTCAACGATCTTGGTGTAGCCACGTTCATCCATGTAGCCCATATCGCCGGAACGGAAAAAGCCGTCCGATGTCATCGCCTTCTCGGTTTCGTCCGGGCGGTTCCAGTAGCCTGCCATGACCTGCGGACCGCGGATGCAGATCTCGCCGACCTCCATTAATGGAAGCTCCTTGCCTTCATCATCGCGGATGGAGAAATCCGTCGAGGGGAGCGGCAATCCAATCGTGCCGGAGAATTCGGTTGCATCGAGCCGGTTTGCCGAAGCAACCGGAGATGTCTCCGACAGGCCATAGCCCTCCGTGATCAGGCAGCCTGTTACTTCCTTCCAGCGCTCTGCTACCGGCTTCTGCACCGCCATGCCGCCGCCAAGCGAGAGGATCAATTCCTTGAAGTCGAGCTTCCGGAATTCTTCATTGTTGAGAAGGCCGTTGAACAGCGTGTTTAGCCCGGGGAAAATGTGGAACTTGTACTTCTGCAGCTCTTTGACAAAGCCGGGAATATCGCGGGGATTTGGAATGAGCACATTCAGCGCACCTTGATCGATGCCCATCATCGCATTTACCGTCAGAGCGAAAATGTGATAAAGCGGCAGCGCGCAAATGTAGACGATGTCCTTCGGGCGTCCTTTCACGCGAAACCCGACATCGCACCACAGGCGCATTTGTGCGACATTGGAAACAATGTTGCTGTGTGTAAGGATTGCGCCTTTGGAAATACCTGTGGTGCCACCGGTATATTGCAGGAAGGCAACGTCAGCGCCGGTTACTTCAACGGGTTTCAACTTTTGAGCTGCACCTTGAGCGAGTGCTGTTTTGAATGGCGTATGGCCCGGCAAAAACCACGCGGGCACCATCTTCTTGACGCGCCGCACGACGAGATTCACGAGATGACCCTTCAGGCCCAGCATATCGCCCATCGCCGCTACGATCACGTGCTGAACAGGCGTTTTGGTGACAACTTTTGCCAGCGTTGAGGCAAAGTTTTCTAGAATAATAATTGCCTTGGCACCGCTGTCCTTCAACTGGTGTTCGAGCTCGCGCGGCGTATAAAGCGGATTGATATTGACGACCGTCAGGCCCGCGCGAAGGATCGCGGCGATCATGACTGGATATTGCAAAATATTGGGCATCATGACAGCGACGCGATCGCCCTTGACCAGTCCGCGCGATTGCAGCCATGCGGCCATGGCGCGCGAGTGGCGATTGAGATCGGCATAGGTCATGCTCTTGCCCATGCAGCTGAATGCGGGTTGGTCGGCATATTGCTTGAAAGCCCTCGCAAGCAAATCGCCAACTGACTCATATTGCGATGCAGAGATCTCCGCCGGAACACCTTCCGGATAGGATTTCACCCACTCGCGCGGCGTAGGCTTGGCGCTTGCCACCTTGGCAGTCCCGGCTTTTGGCTTTGCCACCGATTTTGCCTTGGCAGGCGTTGTTTTCGGTTTTGCAGCGGCTTCCGCAACAACAGATTTTGTTGGGACAGCTGCTGCCTTGGACGCGCGGGCAGTTCTCGTTTTCGCTGGGACTTCAGCAAGCGCAGCGGCTTTTGCTTGGGCAGGCGCCTTTGAAGCGCTTGCGTTTTTCGGTTTCGCACGCGCTTTTACCGAATTGTCCGTTGCGGCCTTCCTGACGTTACCGGTTTGCTTTTTCAAAGCTGGCGCAGCAATCTTTGCCGCTTTATCAACTGGCGCTTTTGCCGCGTTCTTGGTTGTTCTTGCCGGTGTTGTCTCTTTCGCCACATTAACCTCCCAGTTGATTTTCTTTGAAGCCTGCGCGTAGTTCTCCAAACCCGCACGCATGCTACTTAACAACGCTATCTATTGCGAGAGGCAGGTTGCTTGCAAGTATTTACATTGACGTAAACGTAAAATCATTTTGCCCCGTCCTTTGGCGAAATCGTGCAATTCACCTCTTCGGCACTATCTGGGCACAAAGTCGCCAAGGTTCGGCTCGACAAAGCACCCGCACTTCCTCCATCCTGTTCCCGATCAAAACTGGATTCTCCGTGGAAACAATAACCATTGTCCTGCTGATGCTCCTGGCCGTGGTGGTCAGCGATTCCATCATCCGGGTCCTTCCCCTTCCAGTGCCGCTGCCGCTGGTGCAGATCGGCCTCGGAGCGGCGATCGCCTCGGTGACGAACATTCGCGTCCAGCTTGATCCGGACATCTTCTTCCTGCTGTTTCTGCCGCCTCTGCTGTTCCTTGATGGCTGGCGCATCCCCAAGGAAGGTCTCTTCCGCGACAAGGGCATCATTCTCGAAATGGCGCTCGGGCTTGTTATTTTTACGGTTATCGGCGTCGGCTTCTTCGTCCATTGGATGATCCCGTCCGTGCCGTTGCCGGTCGCCTTTGCGCTTGCCGCAATCCTTTCGCCGACCGACCCGATCGCCGTTTCCGCCATTGCGGCACGCGTGCCAATCCCCTCGCGCATGATGCATATTCTCGAAGGCGAATCGCTCCTGAACGATGCGTCCGGCCTTGTCTGCATGCGCTTTGCGGTTGCCGCCATGCTTACCGGCGCGTTTTCGCTGCAGGCGGCATTCCTGACATTCCTCTGGCTTGCCTTTGCGGGAATTATAATCGGTGTTGGTGTCACCCTTGGCGTCACAAGGGGCAAGGCGTTCCTGACCCGGCATCTTGGTGAAGAAAGCGGCTCGCAAATCCTTATCAGCCTGCTCATCCCCTTTGGTGCCTATCTCCTGGCAGAACATGTACATGCCTCCGGCATTCTTGCAGCCGTCGCCGCCGGCATCACAATGAGCTACGCCGAGAACACCGGCCAGTCTCTGGCTCTGACAAGGGTAAGACGCACTGCCGTCTGGGACACGGCACAATTTGCAGCCAACGGCGCCATTTTCGTGCTTCTGGGCGAGCAGCTCCCGGGCATATTTTCAGGTGCGGTCGACAACGTCCATCACGTGGGTAGGGCGAGTTACTGGTGGCTGCCGGTCTATGTGGTGGTTATCTATGCGTCGCTGGTCGCGCTTCGCTTTGCGTGGGTCTGGGTCTCGTGGCGCTTCGCCTTTCGCCGGTCTTCCAAAAGTGGACAGCCCGGCGTGAGGCCAAGTTGGCAGCTCGTCGCCGCCATGTCCTTTGCCGGGGTTCGTGGTGCCATCACCCTGGCCGGTATCCTGACGCTACCGTTTTTCCTCAATGATGGAAGCCTGTTTCCCGCCCGTGATCTTGTAATATTCTTGGCGGCAGGCGTCATTATCCTGTCCCTCATTATGGCAAGCATTTGTCTTCCGCGCGTGCTTAAGAATATCGACCTGCCGATAGAAGATTCCCACCAACGGGAGGAGGATTACGCCCGTATTGCCGCCGCGGAAGCCGCGATCATGGCCATCGAAAAGGCCCAACACGAACTCGCATCCGGCCGTGCCGACGCCGATGCTTTCACCGATGTGGCTACGCAGATCATGGAGCTCTATCGCAAGCGCATCGACGGGCGCATGCATCTTGGTGAGGAACGCGAACAGGCGGCACGAAGCGAGGAAATCGGAAAACAGCTGCACATTACCGCGCTGAAGGCAGAGCGGCAGGAAATCTACCGTCTGGTGCGGGCGCGGCGGCTGGAAAGCACCGTCGCCAGCAAAATGGTGCGCGATATCGATCTGCTCGAAGCAAGATATAGCTGACTAGGGCACGGGCTCACAAACCCTATGAGTACGCGCCCTGGTGCAGCCCTAACCCAACAAGGGTCAGTAGTCCCAGAATATCGGTACCCAACGAAAGGTATCGCCGTCGGTCGCCACATGACCGATGGATGGGAACGGCAGATGAGTGGCCACCAGCAGCTCGCCGGTCGCCGACAGCTCCTTCAAAAGACGGACGCGGACACGCGCCGCCTCTTCGGGGTCGTGTTCGAAGCCGTTGAACCAGTCGGGATGTTCGAACCCGACCGCGAATACGGCGTCGCCGGCGAACATCAGCCGGTCGCCGCCGGACGCGAGGCGCACCACGCTATGCCCTGGGGTGTGGCCGCCGGTGCGGGTGACGACCACCCCCGGCGCAACCTCGTACTCCTCCTCGAACGTCTGCAGATTGCTGCGGTACTCTTCCGCAAACCGCTTGGCGGCGGCCCGAAGCGCGTCCGGGAACCCCTCCGGCATGGAGACGTGGGAGAAATCTGGGTGCGTCCAGAACTCGACCTCGGCGGCTGCAACGTGGATCCGCAAGTCCTTACGCAGTTGGTCTTTCACCCCGTCGACGAGCAGCATGCCAATGTGGTCCATGTGCATGTGGGTAAGCACCACGTCGGTCACGGACCCAAGATCGATGCCGGCGGCCTTTAGTCGATGGGCCAACTGCCCGGCCCGCGGCAAATTCAAGTTCGGATCGTCTCCCAGCCCGGCGTCGATGAGGATGGTCTTGCCGCCGCTTCGAACCACGACCACGTTCAGCCCCCAGTCGAGCTTATCCGTCGGCAGGAAATTGTAGTTGAGCCAAGCCGCCCGGTCGGCCGCTTCGGCGTTGTGGCCCAACATCTTGCCTGGCAACGGAAGCACCCCGTCGCTGATCACCATTACGTCGATCTCGCCGATCTTCAACGCGTAGCGCGACGGAACCAACTCGTCGGGGGCCGATCTAGCGGGATGTGAAGTGTGTTGTAGGTTCATGTTTGCCTCCTGTGTTTGCTGACCGCCGCCTTACACACGGCATCGACGAAGCTACGTTGAGGCGTGTTCGCGGTAAATTGGGGTCGAGGGGTAGGGCGAGCCATACCACGGTATAGGTCCTGCCATTCAAGTTGCGGGGCGTCGAATAACCGGAGTCGACGCCGGCGGCAGAGCTGTGGCAACAGTTTTCGAACGGTTATCGTTGGAACGGTATGTCGGCAGGCGCCGGAAGCGGCTTCGACTTCGAGCGTGCTATTCAGTACTTGTCACTGTCTTCCAGAACAAGTTCTGCTCCCTTGGCACCTACCATCATGGCAGCGGCGTTGGTATTGCCGGAAATGATATTGGGAAATACCGAGCAGTCGATGATGCGTAGTCCCTCTACGCCGTGAACCCGCAAACGCGGATCGACCACCGATTGCGCCGGATCCGGGCCCATGCGACAGGTGGAAACGGGATGGTAGACCGTGCCACTGCGCCGCCGGAAATCCGTGATCAATTCATCATCGCGCCGGCAAGCCGCGCCCGGCAGCAATTCCTCCACGATCAGCTTGGACATTGTCGGCGTTGCGGCGATCTTGCGCAGGAATTTCACCGCGTCGAGCATCTCTGCCACGTCATGGTTAGTGGAGAACGCGTTCGGCACGATGCGCGGGGGCTCCAGCGGGTTGCTTGAGCGAATGTGGATCGAACCCGTACTCGTCGGACGGCAGTTCGAAAGCCCGATGGAAAAGCCCGGCCACGGGTCGGGCGTCAGTATCGGCCGTTCGCCATTCTTGGGGACTAGCGTTGAAAAAGCCTGGAAGTAGAGCTGCATGTTGGCGCGCTTGCGCGATGGGTCGCTACGAAAAAAGCCGCCGCCCTGGTTCATGCTGATTGACAGGGGTCCGCTCCGCAGCAGCAGGTATTCCATGCCCGCAAGCGTCTTTCCCCACCATGGTCGCAACATCTGGTTGAGCGATGGAACATTGGCCCGGTAGGTGTAGTTGATACCAAGATGGTCCTGCAGATTTTCGCCCACCTGGGCGTTGTCGTGTACCACAGCAACGCCAAGATCGCGCAGCCGCGTGGCGTCGCCGATGCCCGACAGTTCCAGGAGCTGCGGCGTATTGATCGTGCCGCCGCAGAGTATGATTTCGCGGCCGGCCATGACAGTCTCGCTCTCGCCGTTCCGGATGAATTCGACGCCAGAGGCGCGGTTTCCTTCGAAAAGAATGCGCGTCACCATCGCTTGCGTGATGACGGTGACATTGGGCCGCTTCATCGCAGGTCGCAGGAAAGCCCGAGCGGCGGACATCCGCCTTCCGCCTTTCGTCGTCAATTGAAAAGGCCCGACGCCTTCCTGGCGCGCGCCATTGAAATCAGGGTTATAGGCAAGTCCGGCTTCCTGCGCCGCCTTAATCAGTTGGTTGGCAAGCGGGTGAAACAGCTTTGAGCAGTCGCTGACATGCAGCGGTCCGCCCTTGCCAAGGCTCTGTGCCGGCCCGTCATGATCCTCAAGCGAGCGGAATACCGGCAGAACATCGGCGTAGCCCCAGCCCGGATTGCCCCTGTCGCGCCACTCGTCAAAGTCTTCGGGTGCGCCGCGAACATAGACCATGGCATTGATCGAACTCGATCCGCCAAGCACCTTGCCGCGCGGCCAGTAGTCGGCATTGCCATCAAGGCCAGGATCAGGTTCCGCGCGGTACATCCAGTTGACGGATTTGTCGTAAAACGTCTTGCCATAGCCGAGCGGCATGGTCACGAAGAAGCGCCGGTCCGAGCCGCCAGCTTCCAGCACCAGCACGGAATGTCGTCCACTTGCTGAAAGTCGCTCCGCGACGACCGATCCCGCCGATCCTGATCCGACAATGATAAAATCAAAGGAGCGCATGCATGCCATTCCAAATGCGTTATTGCATGCGTTCAGGATATCCGGCTTCGACTCCTTAAACCCAAACGGCTTTCCGCCATGGCTTATGGAAATTGCGACAGATGGTCCTTTCCTAGGTCCCGCTCACCGCTGCGTTGAAGTTCTCGAAAAACTGCGTGGCAAGTTTTTTGGAGGTCGAGGCAATCAACCGGCTGCCGAGTTGGGCGATCTTGCCACCGACATCCGCGTTGACCACATAGGCCAGCACGGTCTCGCTACCTTCCTCGATCAGCGTGACATCGGCTCCGCCCTTGGCAAATCCGGCAACTCCGCCCTTGCCTTCGCCGGAGATCGTATAGGAGGAGGGCGGATTGAGATTCGTCAGCTGCACCTTGCCGTTGAAACGTGCCTTGACCGGACCGATTTTGACGCCGACGATGGCTTCGAGCTCCGTATCCGAGATTTTCTCGAGGCTTTCGCATCCGGGTATGCACGCCCTCAATATTTCCGGATCGTTCAAGGCTTTCCAGACAGTGTCGCGCGATGCGGCAATGCGTTCTTCTCCGGTCAAGTCCATGCTCAGCCCTCCCTTTTGGAGCAAATTAGAATACTATTCAGGCAAATAGAAGCGCTTGAAGCGCCGCAGTTCCGCCAGCATTTGCGGCACAGACTTGCCGTAGTATGGAAAGACCGAAATTCTTCTTCCGGTTGATTGAACTAAAACCATTCCGGTGGCAGTTTGCCCACCATCAAGCGTGATTTCAGGAGACAGACATGGCATCAGGACAAGCGAACGACCTCAAGCGGCAGGTGTTGGCATTGAAAGCACATTGGAAAAAGGGTGCGCCGAAGGACATGCGCGCGACCTTCGCCGATGACCCGAAGCGCTTTTCCCGCTATTCACTCCAGCTCGACGATCTGCTGCTCGACTGGTCGAAATGCCTCGTAGACGACGAAGCGTTGTCGCTGCTTGGCGAAATGGCCAAGGTTGCCAAGGTTGAAGAACGTCGCGACGCAATGTTTGCCGGCAAACCAATCAACAATACGGAAGGCCGCGCAGTGCTGCACATTGCATTGCGCAACCGCTCCGGCAAGCCGATCAAGGTCGATGGCGAGGATGTTATGCCTGGCGTCAAGGAGGTGCTCGATCGCATGGCGGCATTCGCCAACGGTCTGCGTTCCGGCGAAATCAAGGGTGCAAAGAACAAGCCGATCACTGACATCGTCAATATAGGCATCGGCGGTTCCGATCTTGGTCCAGCCATGGCCACGCTTGCCATGTCGCCCTACCATGATGGCCCCAAAGCGCATTTCGTCTCCAATATCGATAGCGCTCATATCGCCGATACGCTTGCCGGTCTCGATCCGGCAACAACGTTGATCATCATCGCTTCGAAAACCTTCACCACCATCGAGACCATGACCAACGCCAAGGCGGCGCGCAAATGGATCGCCGATGCGCTGGGCGAGAATGCCGTCGGCAAGCACTTCGCCGCTGTTTCCACCGCACTCGACAAGGTCGACGCCTTTGGTATTCCCGCAGACCGCATTTTCGGTTTCTGGGATTGGGTTGGCGGTCGCTATTCCATCTGGTCGGCGATCGGTCTTCCGCTGATGATCGCCATCGGACCGGAAAATTTCGGCCGCTTTCTCGATGGCGCCCATGCCATGGACGAGCACTTCCGCAAAACTCCGTTGAAGAAAAACCTGCCGATGATGCTGGGTCTGATCGGCTACTGGCACCGCGCCATTTCGGGCTATACCAGCCGCGCCGTAATCCCGTACGACCAGCGGCTGGCTCGGTTGCCTGCTTATCTGCAGCAACTCGACATGGAATCGAACGGCAAAGGCGTTACCATCGACGGCAAGCCGGTTACCGGGCCGACCGGACCCGTCGTCTGGGGCGAGCCCGGCACCAACGGTCAGCATGCATTCTTCCAGCTTCTGCATCAGGGTACAGATACGATTCCTGTGGAGTTCATCGTTGCGGCCAAGGGTCATGAGCCACAGCTCGACAACCAGCACGAAATGCTGCTCGCAAATTGCCTCGCTCAATCCGAAGCACTCATGCGCGGCCGCACACTGGACGAAGCCAAGGCGCAACTCGCGGCAAAGAACCTGCCCAAATCCGAGGTGAACCGCATTGCGCCGCACAGGGTTTTCACCGGCAACCGCCCGTCGATTACCATTATCCATGACCTTCTCGATCCCTATACGCTTGGCCGCCTGATTGCGCTTTATGAGCATCGGGTGTTCGTCGAGGCGCAGCTTTACGGCATCAATGCCTTCGATCAGTGGGGCGTCGAGCTTGGCAAGGAACTGGCGACGGAACTTCTGCCGGTAGTCTCCGGTGACGTGAAGCCGAAGGACAAGGACGCTTCCACGCAAGGTCTTGTCGCGCACCTGCGCAAGCGCCGCGGCAAATAGAGCTAAAGTCACACGAAATAATCGGAAAAGAATGATGAAGACGGAAAAGATCACGCTGGCCGGCGATGTGCCGGGCAACTTAATCGAACTGCGCGTCCTGCGCTTTGAGGGCGGAAACAACGAAACCGTGAGTGCTTATTTGCAATCGTCGCTACATGGTTCGGAACTGCCGGGCCAGGCCGCATTGCATTTCCTCATTCCGATGCTTGAAAAGGCCGAAAAGGAAGGCCGCGTCGCGGGCAATATCACCGTCGTTCCGCAGGCAAATCCGATCGGCTCGGCGCAATGGCAGGCGCATCAGCATCTCGGCCGTTTCGATTATTTTTCCGGCGTCAATTTCAACCGTTCTTTCCCGCTGCTCGAATCCTTCGATACCACTGGGCTCCCCGCTATAGATGCGCCGAAATCTCTGGCGGAGCGGTTGAAGGCGCAGCTTCTGCGTCTGGCGTTGCCGCACGAAATCGTGCTCGACCTGCACTGCGACGACGAGAGCGAAAACTACCTTTATATCCATCAGGCTTTCTTGCCGGAAATGTACGATCTCGCTTCAGCACTCGGTTCGACCGCCATCCTTTCATGGGACAGCACGGCCGATGCCGCCTTCGAGGAGGCGTGTGCGCATCCGGCATTGCATCTGTCCGAGCAAGAACGAAAGGCCCGCGCGGTCACCACCGTCGAGTTTCGCGGCCTGAACGATGTCGATATCGAAACTGGCAAACACGACGCCGAAGGCCTGTACAGGTTCCTGGTCCACCGCGGTGTGATCATCGACGACAACGTCAAGCTGAATGTTGATTTCAATGGCCCGGTGACGCCACTCGAAAACGTCGAGATGATCCGGGCGCCGCAGGGCGGGATGATCCTGTTCCACGTCGATATCGGCGATGAGGTGCAAGCGGGCGCCAAGTTGGTGACAGTCGTGACTGTCCCGGGTGATCCGAGCGGCGATATCACGCTGACCGCACCGCAGGCGGGTCGGATTCTCACGCGCCGTAGCCACCGTTATACCCGTCGCGGCGATGATTTGTTGAAACTCCTCGGCGGCGAGCGTTCGGAAAACGCCCGGCCGGGCTCACTGGAAGCCTGATGCCGACGGCCGGCTCCTCCCAGATCCGCGGCATTCTCTTCGACAAGGATGGCACGCTCGTCGATTTCAACCGCACCTGGTTCGGCATCACCATGGAACTGGCGCACAAGGCAGCCGATGGTGATGAGGCACGGGCGCGCGCACTGGTCGAAGCGGGCGGTTATGATTGGGAGATGGAAAAGTTTCGTGGCGGCTCGGTCATCGCCGCGGGAACCGTCAATGACATTGTCGACCTGTGGCATCCCGAATTGACAATAGAAGAAAAGCGCGCGCGCATCAGCGCTTACAACGCTTATGCCGTGCAAGAAGGCTCGCGCCGTGCCATCGGCATCGGAGGGTTGCACGTGACGCTGGAAGCGCTGGTCGCACAAGGGTTTGTTCTTGGCATCGCCACGAACGACTCGGAAGCCGGCGCCCGAGCAACGGCGGAAGCGCTCGGTCTGACTGCATTGTTCAGCGTGATTATCGGTTATGATTCCGTGGCGCGCGCCAAGCCGCATGCGGACCAGCTGCATTTGTTTGCGGCCAAGACGGGCCTCGAGCCAAAGTCTATTGCCATGGTCGGCGACAACGCCCACGATCTGGAAATGGCCCATGCAGCTGGCGCCGGCCTTGCCATCGGCGTCCTGTCCGGTAACAGCACGCTGGATGACCTTGCGCATCTCAGCGACGCCATCCTGGGTTCCATCGCCGAATTGCCGCAGTTTCTGGAAAAGCGTGCTGAAACAAGACCCCTCCCCGTCGCTGCGCTCCGTCCCTCCCCACAAGGGGGAGGGTAGGTGGCGCGCCCGTCAGGTGATGGAGGCTTGCAGGAATAGTGCTGTTACCCTCCCCCTTGTGGGGAGGGAAGCTGCGTAGCAGCAGGGAGGGGACTTCTGGCGAGTCGATGACCCTCCGATTGCTATGATGACAATGATTTGAGTGCCTGTTACGGATCGCGGTGCTATCAATCCTTCGCATTGAAAGACCTAAAGCGAGGACAGCATGGACAGTCAGGGTTTGGCGATTGATATAGGTGACGTCGAGGCGGCCGCAGCAAGGCTCAAGGGCCAGATCGTGTCGACGCGGCTTGTAGAATCCGAAGCCCTGAACGCGAAGTACAAGGCGCGTATACTGTTCAAGCCGGAATGTCTGCAACGCACAGGCTCTTTCAAATTCCGCGGCGCTTACAACCGTATCAGCCAGTTCACCGGGGACGAGCACAAGCGCGGCATCATCGCCTATTCCTCGGGTAATCACGCCCAGGGCGTTGCCAGCTCAGCCAAGCTATTCGGCATTCATGCCACCATCATCATGCCGCTTGATGCTCCGCAGACAAAGGTCGCCAACACGCGCTCCTACGGCGCGGAAGTCGTGTTTTACGACCGCTACAATCAAACCCGCGATGAGGTTGCCGCACCCTATATCGAGGAGCGCGGCATGGTGCTGGTGCCACCGTATGACGATCCATCGATCATGGCGGGGCAGGGGACGATCGGCCTTGAGCTTGTGGCCGATGCCAATGAGCGTGGACTAACCTTCGACCACTTGTTCGTACCGACGGGCGGCGGTGGTCTTATCAGCGGCATTTCCGTGGCGGTGAAGGCTGGTTCTCCTGGAACGCGTATCTGGGGCGTAGAACCGGAAAACTTCGATGATCTGCGCCGTTCGCTCATCGCCGGTGAACCGGTCGCCAATGAACCCGGGCATCGCTCGATCTGCGACGCGATTCTGACGCCGCAGCCGGGCAATCTCACCTTCCCGGTCAACAAGCGCAATCTTGCCGGCGCCATCGCAGTCACCGATGACGCCGTGAAGGCCGCAATGCGCGATGCAGCGAACTACCTGAAATTGATCGTCGAACCCGGCGGCTGCGCTGGGCTTGCGGCTTTGGCGAGCGGCGAAGTCGATATCGAAGGCAAGACGGTTGCTGTCGTGCTATCCGGCGGCAATGTCGATCTCGACCTCTATGGCGAATTCATCGCTGCAGCTTAGACCTTCGTACTAATAGCGCGCGTCTGTCATCATATTGTTACTCTGGCGTCATAGCGGGGGGATACGTTTAAGAGACGTTGAGGACCCAGCCAGATAGCCAGAGGTAAGCGCCATGAACGACCAGTCTCCGACATTCCGCACCAGCCAGCTCGAGGAAAATGACGGTCCGGGCCACAACCCGACCGACAATGCCACCATGGGCGAACTCATTGCCGCGCGCTTCTCGCGGCGGGGTTTTCTCAAGGGCTCTCTCGCCGTATCCGCCATCGCCGCGACTGTTAGCCCCATGGCGCTGATGATGGCCGACGATGCGCGTGCCGAAAGCAAATCCGCCTTCACTTTTGAGGAAGTCGAGGTCGGCATCGATGAGACGCACCATGTCGCCGCCGGTTATGACGCGGATGTCCTTCTGCGTTGGGGTGATGGCATTTTTGCAGATTCGCCCGAGTTCGATCCGCTGAACCAGACACCGGAAAGCCAGGCCAAGCAGTTCGGCTACAATAATGATTATGTCGGCTATATTCCGATCGACGGTTCTTCCGAGCACGGCCTGCTCGTCGTCAATCACGAATACACCAATGAACATCTGATGTTCCCGGGTATTGTCAAAGTCGTCAAGGATGACAAAGGCGACGCCAAGATCGAGATCGCGCCGGCTGACCAGAAGCGTGTCGATATCGAAATGGCCGCCCATGGCGGCACAGTTGTCGAAATCAAAAAGACCGACGGCAAGTGGCAGGTTGTCAAGGACGGCAAGCTTAACCGGCGCATCACTGCCAATACGGAAATGCAATTGTCCGGCCCGGTTGCCGGCCATGACCGCGTCAAGACCAATGCCGATTCTTCCGGCAAAAAAGTTTTCGGCATGATCAATAATTGCTCCGGCGGTGTTACCCCTTGGGGCACCTATGTATCGGGCGAAGAAAATATCCATGGCTATTTCACCGGCAAACTGCCGGAAGACAGCAAGGAAGCCGCCAATTACAAGCGGATGGGCATTCCTGAAGGCGTTTACGACTGGGGCAACTTCCATGATCGCTTCGATCTGTCGAAGGACCCGAACGAGGCCAACCGCTTTGGCTGGGTGATCGAGATCGATGTGAACGATCCCAATTCCATTCCCAAGAAGCGGACTGCCATGGGCCGGTTCAAGCATGAGGGCGCCGATTCCATCGTCGCCAAGGACGGCCGTGTCGTCTTCTATCTCGGCGATGATGAGCGTTTCGATTATGTCTATAAGTTCGTCACCACCGGCAAATTCAATCCGGACGACCGCGCCGCCAACATGGATCTTCTGGATGATGGCACGCTTTATGTCGCCAAGTTCGATGTCGACGGCTCGGTCAACTGGCTGCCGGTCGTCTTCGGCGAGGGCCCGCTGACGGAAGCCAATGGCTTTGCCAGCCAGGCAGACGTGTTGATCGAAACCCGCCGCGCTGGCGATCTGCTCGGCGCGACCAAGATGGATCGCCCCGAAGACATTGGCCCGAACGGGGTCAATGGCAAGGTCTATGTCATGCTGACCAACAATACCAAGCGCAAGGACGATCAGGTCGACGCCGTCAATCCGCGCGCCAAGAACGCCTTCGGTCATATAGTCGAGATTGCCGAGGAAGATGGAAACTTCGCCGCCACCAAAGGCAAGTGGGAAATCCTCTTGAAATGCGGTGATCCATCAGTCGCCGATGTCGGCGCATCCTTCTCCACCGATACCACCAAGAATGGCTGGTTCGGCATGCCGGACAATTGCGCTGTCGATGCGGAAGGCCGCCTTTGGGTGTCCACCGATGGCAATTCACCCAAGGAAACTGGCCGCACCGATGGCATCTGGGCTGTGGATACGGACGGTCCCGCCCGCGGCACGTCGAAACTGTTCTTCCGCGTGCCGGTCGGCGCGGAAATGTGCGGCCCGCTCATGCTGCCGGACATGGCAACCTTCATGGTTGCTGTCCAGCATCCGGGCGATGGCGGCGACGATTGGAAGCCCTTCGGCCGTCCATCCTATTACGAGGACCTGTCGACCCACTGGCCGGACTTCAAGGACAACATGCCGGTGCGCCCCTCCGTCCTCGCCATCACCAAAAAGGGCGGCGGCAAGATCGGCGTTTGATCGAAAACGTTACTTGCCCTCATGGTACCCAGAGCCATGAGGGCAAGGCCTGTCTTAAGTTCCGGTCAGTCCTCCCAGCCAAACGCCGGCTCGCTCAATTTGCGCACATGGTCGCGCACATCAGCGGGCCAGCCTTCCGTCAAATCCGTGAACCGCTGCACATTGCCGGCATAAAGCGCCCGCGCTGCTTCCTCGTAATGCGGCTCGTTACCGGCCATCACCATCATGAAGCTGTCGGCTGCACCTTGGGCCTGCCGCTTCTTTTCGCGCCCGCCATTTTCGTTACGTGCCGCATCGACCAGCTTGCGCAACGTAACGGAAGCGCCGCCCGGCTGGCCGTTGAGCCAGTCCCACTGCCGCGGCAGCAGCGTTACCTCACGTGCCGTAACGCCGAGCTTCGGTCGCCCCGGCTTGCGCGGCTCGCTCGTATCCAGCCGTGCTGCGATTTCCGCATCGCTGCCGCGCAGGTCGAACTCCACCTGTTTCCCCGTGGCATCGTCGAAGACGAAGATCGCCTCGCCTGTATCGGACGCGCGCTTCAGCGCCAGCGCGACCTCAACCCGCGTGCCGCTCGCGATCTTCCGCATGCCCTGAAAGGCCGTGCATGTCTGTTCTGTCGTTTCCATGATCCTGCTCACCTGTTGGATGGCGGGCTTTTACCCGGGTAAAATACCGTCGTCAATATACCCGGGTAAAATTATTCTCCGCTATTCTGTCACCACCCGCATGCTACCCTTCCAAATCCGGCCGAAATGCTCTATGTGGCGCGCATGAGCACTCCACTAGATCACATTCGTAATTTCTCCATCGTCGCCCATATCGACCATGGCAAATCCACCCTTGCCGACCGGCTGATCCAATCGACCGGCGGGCTGGAGCTGCGCGACATGAAGGAGCAGGTGCTCGACTCGATGGATATCGAGCGCGAGCGCGGCATCACCATCAAGGCGCAGACCGTTCGGCTGAACTACAAGGCCAACAATGGTGAGACCTATGTCCTCAACCTGATCGACACGCCCGGCCACGTCGATTTCGCCTATGAGGTGTCGCGGTCGCTGTCCGCCTGCGAAGGCTCGCTGCTCGTCGTCGATGCCAGCCAGGGCGTCGAGGCGCAGACACTCGCCAATGTCTATCAGGCCATCGACAACAACCACGAGATCGTCGTGGTCTTGAACAAGGTCGATCTCCCCGCCGCCGAGCCGGAGCGTATCCGCGAGCAGGTCGAGGAAGTCATCGGCATCGATGCGAGCCAGGCCGTGCTCATCTCCGCCAAGACCGGCCTCGGCATTCCGGATGTGCTGGAAGCCATCGTCAACCAGCTGCCGCCGCCGCGCGAAGGTGACCGCACCAAGCCGCTGAAGGCCATGCTGGTCGATAGCTGGTATGATGCCTATCTCGGCGTCATCGTTCTCGTGCGCATCATCGATGGCGTCCTGAAAAAGGGCCAGACCATCCGCATGATGGGCACCGGCGCCAAATATCCGGTGGAGCGCACCGGCGTGTTCACGCCGAAGATGCTCGCCGTCGATGAGCTTGGCCCCGGCGAGTTCGGCTTCATTACCGCCTCGATCAAGGAAGTCGCCGACACCCGCGTCGGCGATACCATCACCGAGGACAAGCGCCCGACCGCGTCGATCCTGCCCGGTTTCAAGCCGGCGCAGCCCGTCGTCTTCTGCGGCCTCTTCCCCGTCGATGCGGCGGATTTCGAGGATCTGCGCGCCGCCATGGGCCGCCTGCGCCTCAACGATGCCTCTTTCTCCTTCGAGATGGAAAGCTCGGCCGCGCTCGGTTTCGGCTTCCGCTGCGGCTTCCTCGGGCTGCTGCACCTCGAGATCATCCAGGAACGGCTGGAGCGCGAGTTCAACCTCGATCTCATCGCCACTGCGCCGAGCGTCGTTTACAAGCTCAACATGACCGACGGCACCCAGCGCGAATTGCACAATCCCGCCGACATGCCGGAGGTGATGAAGATCGCCTCCATCGAGGAGCCGTGGATCCGCGCGACGATCCTCACCCCCGATGATTATCTCGGCTCGATCCTCAAGCTCTGCCAGGACCGCCGCGGCATCCAGATCGATCTGAACTATGTCGGCAAGCGCGCCATGGTCACCTATGACCTGCCGCTCAACGAGGTGGTGTTCGATTTCTACGACAGGCTGAAGTCCATCAGCCAGGGCTATGCCTCCTTCGATTATCATCTGTCCGATTATCGCGAAGGCAATCTCGTCAAGATGTCGGTGCTGGTGAATGGCGAGCCGGTGGACGCATTGTCGATGATGGTGCACCGCGCCGCCGCCGAAAAGCGCGGCCGCGACCTTTGCGAAAAGCTCAAGGACCTGATCCCCAAGCACATGTTCAAGATCCCGATCCAGGCGGCCATCGGCGGCACGGTGATCGCGCGCGAAACCATCTCGGCCCTGCGCAAGGATGTGACGGCCAAGTGCTATGGCGGCGACGTCTCGCGCAAGCGCAAGCTTCTGGAAAAGCAGAAGGAAGGCAAGAAGCGCATGCGGCAGTTCGGCAAGGTCGAAATCCCGCAGGAAGCCTTCATCCAGGCGCTGAAGATGGGCGATAGTTGAGGGCTCCGCCACCCTTTACCCTCCCCCTTGTGGGGGCCGAAGGCGGGCGAGACCCGTGGCTCGCCCCGGAAGTCGGAGCGAAGCGACGGGGAGGGGCGTTTCTCGCCCTGATCCTGTGCAGCGCGGCGCTTGCCGGCTGCACCACAACCGCGCCGCGCACCCCGCCCGTGGCGGCACCTGTCGCGCAGGGCGACAACCAGCCCGAACTGCCAACGCCCGGCATCAAGCCGCTGACCGTTGAGCAGGAAGAGCAGTTTGGTAATTCTGAGTGATCGTAAGTTTAAGAAGATATTTAGATTGAAGTAGAAAAAGCCTTTCTCTTTAGAGCAAAACAATAGAAGGTAGTTCAATGCACGTGTTGTGCTAGTTGAGCCACGAAAACTCCCTATGCAGGTGTCATCGCAAGTGACGTCGCCCTTCGCAAACGCCGTCTCCTTTAAGGAGACCCTGACTTGGCGTGGCTCAACCCGAAAGGGTTCTTAATGGAAGATGTGATTCGCAAGGCGATTGAATTTCAAGCTCGCAAGATACTTCGGAAAGAAGAAAAGCAAAGATTTGCGAACAGGAAATACCAGCGAAAGCACAAATTAAGAACGGGCTCGACACCTCTGGTGTCTGACTATCGGGAGCCGAGCATCTGGGGGGTGGCGCCCCATTTCAACCCTCGATACTGCATTACGCATTCGAAGTTTTTGGCCAAAGTTATTTGGCTAAAGATACGCAGCCGCGAATTCGAACCTCAACCCGCAATCCGCTATAGAATTGCCAAGGACACCGGCGGATTTCGAGAAATTATGGTATTTTCCATTCCCGATTCAGCAATATCTAATCTGTTCTATCGAAGGTTGAGAGATAAAAACAGAAATCTTTTCTCTCCATTCAGTTACGCGTACATGAAAGATAGGGGTCTTTTTGATGCCGTTATTCAATTGAGGTCATTCTTAGACGGCGGGAAGAAATATGTTATACAATTCGATTTTGCCAAATACTTTGATAGTATAGACCACAAATATTTGGAGCATCTCTTCGAGATAACCGGGTTTAATTTGTCAAATACGGAACTGTATTTGATGAGGTCTTTCCTTAAGCACAAAATATTCGACTCGAAGAACTATGGTCACGGTCCTGCCGAAATTAGAAGAGTGGGCGTACCGCAGGGTTCGTCTTTATCTCTTTTTCTTGCGAATCTGGCGGGACACCAGCTTGACCGCCGACTTGAATCGACAAATGGACAGTTCGTTCGGTTTGCGGATGATATCGTCGCCGTGACGAACAATCACAACGACGCTCTTCAGATCCTCTCAGCATTCGACGACCACTGTGAGTACTCTGGTATTTCAATAAATCACCAGAAGTCACCCGGGATATCAATCCTTGCCACAGACGTTAAGTCTGAGATGCGCAGTTTTTACGTTAATAACGGTGATGGAGATCAAGTGGATGTTATCGAAGAATTTGACTATATCGGACATAAGTTTTCGAAGGACGAAATTCAACTTTCGAGTCGCGGAATAAAAAAACAAAGCGGAGGTTAAGCCGAATAATCTATATTCACCTTCTGTATAGCCTCAAAAGCCTGAAGAAATTTGACAAAAGTAGAGTCGTTGGCTCGCATTTTGATTGGGATTTGGTTACCTGCGTCAACGAGATTAGAAAGTTTATTTATGGCGGATTGCGAGAGCATGAAATAAGAAGCTTTCTTGATCGAAACCAGAGACTTGGGAAATTTCGCGGCTTTATTGCTTTCTGCCCGCTGATCTCGTCCGTCGATCAGTTTGCTGAACTGGATGGTTGGCTGGTCAGTGTAGTAAAGCGCGCGCTCAAAGAGCGTTACAGGCTCGTTTTCGCTATGAAAGGGAAACCAGTAGTCAAAGAAGTACCCAATTTCCAATCGCTTTTAAGCGGGCAATGGTACGATGGGCCATCCAAACTTGAGTTGAACTCGGACTACCGAGCTTCGTGTTGGCTTGGCGTGCTTCTAGGAAAAAGTACAAACAGTATGGTTTGGACGATTTCGAAAATCCGCAATATTACTCCTTGGTTTCCGAAACTGGGGGGAGCAACAATTTGTATGACGTATAGTTTCGATTCTCTCCCAACATACCTCCCATGCGTATATTGCACTGCACAATATCTGCACCTGCGCCTATCCTGTGTCAGTTGAACCAGACCCACCAGGAAACAGGCCATGAGCTTTCTGATTGATTTCGCCACGCGCAGCCACCGCCAAAATGACAGTGCCTATCGCGAGGCGCTTGCCATGCTGCAGGGCATGAGCGCGCGGGATCGTGCGGATATCGGCATCAAGCAGGCGGATTTCGCCCGCATTGCGCGCGAGATGTCGCGCCGCTGATTTTTGCGTGGTTCGACAAGCTCACCATGAGGGAAGTGGGTTGATTGCAGGGAGTGAGGTTCTGCAACGCTGGTGACTATCGATGCAGCCCACCCACTTCCCTCATGGTGAGCCTGTCGAACCACGCATAGCGCCACTGCAATGTGATTGTCCACTGCATCTCCTGCAAGCTACGCCCTCGTAAACTCCATCACCCAGTTGGTTTCCCAGGTTTCGCCGCCATCCTTCGAAAACGCCTGCGCCCAGAGCGGTGCTTCGGGCGAGGGGGTCCACAGGAAGCGTACGCGCACCGGCACGCCATCATCCATATCTTCGCCGTAGAAAACGCCCTTGCCATTGTCGAAATGGCCGATCACCGGCGGAAACAGCACATTCGAGCGGCTGTCGGCCCAATGCAGCGACCATGAGCCGTCGCGCGGGTTGAACAGGCGCAGCGTCATCCCGGTGAAGCCCTGCGAGGGCATGTGCATCTCTTCGAAATTCCCCGTGCCTTCGAGAATCTTGCGCACGCTCGACGTGGCGGGGAAGATCTCCCAGTCGTCGGAGCCGGCAAAACGTTCCTTCAGGCGCAGATTGCGGATGTTCCAGTCGCCGATGAAAAAATCAAAATCCGCCGCGCTGCCAAGGGTGTCGATCGCTCCGTCCATGATACCGTCCTCCCGTTATTTCATCCCGTTTCGTGGATAGATATAACGCAGGGCTACTGACAACCTACTGTCAGGAGGATGTCAGGAAGTGGGGGATTTTTTGGGTGCGTTGATTTGCCGGATGGCATCGCTGCTGTGCGTGGTTCGACAAGCTCACCATGAGGGAGATGGGTGGGCTGCACGATAAGCGGAGGCGTCGCGACAGGCATCAGCTTTGCTTTTCCTGGCTCCCTGCAATCAACCCACTTCCCTCATGGTGAGCTTGTCGAACCACGCACAGCAGCATTGCCATCAAGACAATCAGCAGCCTCGGACAAAAACAATCCTGGCCATTTATCCACGCCTCCAAAACCTGAGTTATCCTATTCCCGTCCTTTCCATGGGGAGCTGCTTCCGGAGCCGTTCGAAAGTGGGGAAGGACGGCGTATCAGCGGGCGGGCAACGGACCCAAGCGCTGGCCGACCTGTTCGTCTTCGGGGGTCAATCTGCGCATTTTAGGCAGATATTGCCTCCATTGTTGACGCCAACGCCAATCGTGCGGACACTGCACCGACGGCGACGATGGGCCCGGACTCCAGGCGTTCATCCACTCGCCCCGCGGAACAAGCAGAAGCTGGCCGGCAGGGAGACAACGTCAGCGGGCGGTCTTCGGATCGCACACCTTATCTACAAAGACGCGCTTCGACGACCGCCCGTCTTCCCAGCATGCAAGCAATGGCCAGACTCAGGATGAGGGCGTGGCAAGGGGAAAACCTGGCCTCTACGAAGCAGCTTACATACCGATGAGGAAATGATAATAGACAGAACATGACAACAAAACCGCGCATCACCATCACCTATTGCACCCAATGCAGCTGGATGCTGCGCGCCGCCTGGATGGGGCAGGAACTGCTGTCCACCTTCGGCGCCGATCTTGGCGAGGTGGCGCTCATTCCCGGCACCGGCGGCATCTTCGAGATCCATGTGAACGGCGATCTCATCTGGGAGCGCAAACGCGATGGCGGCTTTCCCGAGGCGAAGGTCTTGAAGCAGAAGGTGCGCGATATCGTCTGGCCCGAACGCGATCTCGGCCACTCTGACGGGCATAAGGCTAAAGGTGCGTCCTTCGACAAGCTCAGGATGAGGGAGGAGGGGAGCTCAGGAACGAGGGAGCAGGAGCCTGCCATCGACAAAGTGGAGCCCTCCAAGGTCCCTCATGGTGAGCCTGTCGAACCACGCATGGCGGGAATCCCAGCTTCACCAGACGGGGCAAATAAGTGAGTAAGCCCGACCTGACCACAACGAGATTGGACGATGCGGCGCGCGCTGGCTGGCTCTATTATGTTGCCGGCAACACGCAGGATGAGATTGCCGCCAAGCTCGGCATTTCGCGCCAGTCGGCGCAGCGCATGGTATCGCTCGCCGTGTCGGAAGGGCTGGTCAAGGTCCGGCTCGACCACCCGATTGCCCGTTGCCTCGATCTCGCCGAGCAACTGAAGCAGCGCTTCGGCCTGAAGATGGCGGAAGTGGTGCCGACCGATCCGGGCTCGACCTCGACGACCCTCGGCGTTGCCGATGCGGCGGCGGCCGAGATGACGCGCTGGCTGAAGTCGGAAACGCCGATCGTTCTCGGCATCGGCACGGGCCGCACGCTGAAGGCGGCGATCGAGCTGCTGTCGCCGATCGAATGTCCGCAGCACAAAGTGGTGTCGCTGACCGGCAATATCGCCCCGGATGGTTCGGCGGCTTTCTACAACGTTATTTTCAACATTGCCGACAAGATCAAGGCGCGCTCCTTCCCGATGCCGCTGCCTGTCATCGCCTCTTCGCCGGAGGAGCGCGAGCTCCTGCACAGCCAGGCGATGATCCGCCCGGTGCTGGAATTGTCGGCGCAGGCGACTGTCGCCTTTGTCGGCATCGGCGACCTCGAGGACGATGCGCCGCTCTTCATCGATGGCTTCATCTCGCGCCAGGAACTTCTGGCGCTCAGGCAGGCCGGCGCGGTCTGCGAAATCGTCGGGCGCGCCTTCGACCGCAACGGTGTGCCGATCAAGGGCCTGACCAATGATCGCGTCGCCAGTGCGCATATTCCGTCGCGCGACACTGCCATGGTCATCGCCATTGCCAAGGGGCCGAAAAAGCTGCCAGGCATCGAGGCGGCGCTGAAAGGCAGCCTTATCAATGGCTTGATCACCGACGAAGCGACGGCGGAAGCCTTGCTCGCCAGCTGACTTTTTTCATTTGCTGCAGCGCAACGACGAATTGCCCTTGACTTGTTTTGCCATTATGTGAGTATTTGCCCATACCACAAGCAATTGCTCATAACATTCGGGAGGAATGAAATGTTATCAAGAACGCTTCTGCTCGGCGCGGCGTCGGTACTCGCCATGTCGAGTTTTGCGCATGCGGAAACACTGACCATCGCCACGGTCAACAATGGCGACATGGTCCGCATGCAGAAATTGACTGAAGATTTCACCAAGAAAAATCCGGACATCCAGCTTGAGTGGGTGACGCTCGAAGAAAACGTGTTGCGTCAGCGCGTCACCACCGACATTGCCACCAAGGGTGGCCAGTACGACGTCATGACCATCGGCACCTATGAAGTGCCGATCTGGGCCAAGCAGGGCTGGCTCCTGCCGCTCGACGGCCTTGGCGCCGACTATGACAAGGCCGACCTTTTGCCGGCTATTGACGCTGCCGTCTCTGTTGACGGCAAGCTCTACGCCTCGCCATTCTACGGCGAAAGCGCAATGGTCATGTACCGCACGGACCTGGCCGAAAAGGCCGGTGTCAAGATTTCGGAAAAGCCGACCTGGGACGAGATCGCCGACGCGGCGAAGAAGATGACCGACAAGTCGACCGAGACCTATGGCATCTGCCTGCGCGGCAAGGCTGGCTGGGGCGAGAACATGGCGCTCCTGACCGCGATGTCGAATTCGTTTGGCGGGCGCTGGTTTGATGAAAAGTGGCAGCCGCAGTTCGACCAGCCTGAATGGAAGAAGGCGCTGACCTTCTACGTCGACCTGATGAAGGAAGCCGGCCCTCCCGGAGCTTCGTCCAATGGCTTCAATGAAAATCTCGCGCTGTTCCAGACCGGCAAATGCGGCATCTGGATCGATGCGACGGTGGCTGCGTCCTTCGTGACCAACCCGAAGGACTCCAAGGTTGCCGACAAGGTGGGCTATGCGCTGTTCCCGACGGGCGGCTTCGAAAACCATGGCAACTGGTTATGGGCCTGGAACCTCGGTATTCCTGCAGGCACGAAGAAGGCGGAAGCTGCGCAGAAGTTCGTCTCCTGGGCGACCGACAAGGCCTATACGGAGCTTGTCGCAAGCAAGGAAGGCTGGGCCAACGTTCCTCCTGGCACACGCAAGTCGCTTTATGCCAATCCTGAATACGAGAAGGCAGCTCCCTTCGCCAAGATTACGCTCGACGCGATGAATGCGGCCAATACCACCAAGCCGACCGTCAAGCCGGTGCCTTATACCGGTGGCCAGTTTGTCGCCATTCCCGAGTTCCAGGGTATCGGCACAGCCGTGGGGCAGCAGTTTTCGGCGGCGCTTGCCGGTTCGATGAAGGTTGATCAGGCTTTGCAGAGTGCGCAAGCGCTCACGACTCGCGAGATGACCAAGGGCGGCTACATCAAGTAGACTCCTCTCAGGCATCCGGACGGTTTCCTGACGCGAATGTCAGGATCCGCCCGGGCCTCCTTCTGCATTCTCGCTTTTTGATGATTGCTGTATTGGAACCCTGACCATGGCTACGCTTCAGACACGTGCAACCGCCCGTCTCATGATGTCGCCCGCCGTCATCCTTCTGTTTTTGTGGATGATCGTGCCGCTTGTCATGACGCTGTATTTTTCGTTCCTGCGCTACAATCTTTTGATGCCTGGAACCGAGGAATTTATTGGCTTTCTCAATTATCAGTACTTTCTCACTGACCCGGCATTTTTCACCGCGCTCGGCAACACGCTCATGCTGGTCGGCGGCACCCTGCTGATAACAGTCATTGGCGGCGTCCTGCTGGCGTTGGTACTTGACCAGCCATTCTGGGGTCAGGGCATCGTCAGGCTTCTGGTCATCGCGCCGTTCTTCGTCATGCCGACTGTTTCGGCGCTGGTGTGGAAGAATATGCTGATGCATCCCGTAAACGGCCTCTTCGCGTGGATCGCACGCTCCTTCGGGTTCCAGCCCATCGACTGGTTCGCCCAGCTCCCGCTGTTTTCGATCATTCTCATCGTCGCCTGGCAATGGTTGCCTTTCGCCACGCTGATCCTGCTGACCGCTTTGCAATCGCTTGACGGCGAACAGATAGAGGCGGCGGAAATGGATGGTGCCGGGGCGCTCTCCCGGTTTTTCTACCTGGTCTTGCCGCACATGTCGCGTGCCATCACCGTGGTTATCCTCATCCAGACCATCTTCTTGCTCAGCGTCTTCGCCGAAATTCTGGTGACGACCAATGGCGGTCCGGGACTTCAGACGACGAACATCACCTATCTGATTTATGCGCAGGCGCTCCTGCAGTTCGACGTCGGTGGCGCTTCGGCCGGCGGTATTGTCGCGGTGATCCTCGCCAACATCGTCGCTTTCTTCCTCATTCGCCTCATCGGCAAGAACCTGGAGAGGTAGAATCATGGCCCGCTCAGTCACAACACAGCGGAAGCTGACATTCACCATCCTCGGTTGGGCTATCGGTCTGCTGATCTTCTTTCCGATCCTGTGGACATTCCTGACCAGTTTCAAGACGGAAGGAACGGCGGTCGCAACGCCGCCGCAGTTCCTGTTCTTCGACTGGACCCTTGAAAACTACCACGAGGTGCAAAGCCGATCCGACTATATGAAGCACGTCACGAATTCGGTGGTGATTTCCGTCGGTTCGACACTTATCGGTCTGGCTCTCGCCATTCCTGCGGCATGGGCGATGGCGTTCTCGCCAACCAAGCGCACCAAGGACGTGTTGATGTGGATGCTGTCCACCAAGATGATGCCGCCGGTCGGCGTTCTGGTTCCGCTCTACCTGATTTTCCGCGATTGGGGGCTTCTGGACACGCGTCTTGGCCTTGTAGCAGTCCTGACCATGATCAACCTGCCGATCATTGTTTGGATGCTTTACACGTACTTCAAGGAAATTCCGGGTGAAATCCTCGAAGCGGCGCGCATGGACGGCGCATCGCTGATGAAGGAGATCGTCTATGTGCTGACGCCGATGGCCGTGCCTGGGATCGCGTCGACCATGCTGCTCAACATCATTCTTGCATGGAACGAGGCGTTCTGGACGCTGAACCTGACAGCCGCGAATGCCGCACCTCTCACCGCCTTCATTGCGTCCTATTCCAGTCCCGAGGGCCTGTTCTGGGCCAAATTGTCGGCTGCATCCACCATGGCGATTGCGCCGATCCTGATCATGGGATGGTTTTCGCAAAAGCAGCTGGTACGGGGTCTGACCTTCGGCGCTGTGAAATAAGGGGGAAATATTATGGGAAGCATTACACTCGAAAAAGTATCGAAATCATTTGGAACCACAGCTGTGATTCCGGAAATCGACCTTGAAATCGTTGACGGCGAATTCGTTGTCTTCGTCGGTCCCTCGGGCTGTGGCAAGTCCACACTCTTGCGGATGATCGCGGGACTTGAGGATTTGAGCGGTGGCCGTATCATCATCGATGGCAAGGATATGTCGAGCGAGGCGCCCGCCAAGCGCGGCCTCTCCATGGTATTCCAGTCCTATGCGCTTTATCCACACATGAGCGTCTACGGCAACATCGCGTTTCCCCTGAAGATGGATGGCCAGGACAAGGCTGCGATCGACAAGAAGGTGAAGGATGCGGCGCATATCCTCAATCTCACCAACTATCTCGATCGCCGGCCCGGACAACTATCCGGCGGTCAGCGCCAGCGTGTCGCAATCGGTCGTGCAATCGTGCGCCAACCCAAGGCGTTTCTCTTCGACGAGCCGCTATCCAATCTTGATGCGGCACTTCGCGGCAACATGCGGCTGGAGATAAGCGATCTGCATCACCAGCTGAAAACGACGATGATTTACGTCACCCACGATCAGGTGGAGGCGATGACGATGGCCGACAAGATCGTCGTACTGAATGCCGGACGCATCGAGCAGGTCGGATCGCCGCTTGACCTCTACCGCAGCCCGAGGAACGTTTTCGTTGCCGGGTTCATCGGCTCGCCGCGCATGAACCTTATCGAGGGACAGGAAGCTGCCAAGCACAATGCGGTCACACTCGGCGTGCGGCCGGAACATGTCCGTATCTCGAAGACCGAGGGCGCCTGGAAAGGCACTGTGGGAGTGACGGAACACCTCGGCTCCGACACCTTCATCCACGTACAGGTCGACGGCGTAGGCAAGATCACCGTGCGGACCGATGGCGATTTCAGCACCGATTTCGGCCAGCAGGTGTTTCTCACTCCGGAACCAGCGCGGCTGCATCGCTTTGATGCGAACGGCCAGGCAATCTGAACAATTCCAGGAAAAGTGGGAACCGGTTTTCCGTCCGGGAATTGCGAAATAAAACAGAGATAATGAGTACAATGAAATGAACAGACTGGCAGGAAAGACGGCATTTATCACCGGGTCGGCGCGGGGCATCGGGCGTTCGTTCGCTGAGGCCTACATACGTGAAGGCGCCGCCAATGTGGTCATCGCCGACATCAATCTGGAACGTGCGCAGGAGACTGCCAGGGAACTTGGCAGCCAGGCGTACGCAGTTCGGCTTGATGTTACAGATCAGGCCTCGATCGATGCCGCGGTCAAGGAAACGGTCGACAAGTTTGGCGGCATCGACGTGCTGATCAACAATGCCGCTTTGTTCGACCTGGCGCCCATCGTCGAAATCACCCGCGAGAGTTACGACAAGCTGTTCGCGGTCAATTTCTCCGGCACGCTGTTCACACTGCAGGCTGTCGCCAAGGCGATGATTGCGCGCGGCAAGGGCGGCAAGATCATCAACATGGCCAGTCAGGCAGGGCGTCGCGGCGAACCACTCGTGGCGATTTACTGCGCCACCAAAGCTGCGGTGATCAGCCTGACCCAGTCCGCCGGGCTGAATCTCATTGAACACCGTATCAATGTGAACGCCATTGCCCCCGGCGTGGTCGACGGCGAGCACTGGGAAGGCGTCGATGCTCTCTTTGCAAAGTATGAAAACAGGCCGCGCGGCGAGAAGAAACGCCTCGTCGGTGAAGCAGTGCCCTACGGCCGCATGGGCACCGCCGAAGATCTGACTGGCATGGCGATTTTCCTCGCAAGCAGCGAGAGCGATTACATCGTCGCGCAGACCTACAATGTCGACGGCGGCAATTGGATGAGCTGACGTTTCCGCAGCGCTGACGGTGCATGCAACCTATAAAAATAGAAGGGTTAGGCCCGATGACTGTAAAACTCTCGAAAGCGGCGCTGCAGAACCTACCGGAGAAGGTCGGCGTTCCCGGCTATAGCCAGTCCGACCTGAAGGCCGGGATCATTCACTTCGGCATCGGCAATTTCCACCGTGCACATCAGGCCGTCTATCTCGATGCGTTGTTCAACGCCGGGACAGATCATGAATGGGGTCTTGTCGGTGCAGGTGTGCTTGCCTCCGATGAGGTCATGCGGCAGAAGCTGAAGGAGCAGGATTGGCTGACCACGGTCGTCGAACAGGACAGTGGGCACCGGGTCGCGCATGTCACGTCGTCGATGATCGATTATCTGCAGCCCGGCGACAGTGCAAACACCATCGCACGACTTGCGGATCCCGAAATCCGCATCGTTTCGATGACCATCACCGAGGGCGGCTATTTCATCGATCCGGCTTCCGGTGTTTTCAACCCGCAGCATCCTGCAATCGTGGCCGATGCCGCCGACATCGCAAATCCGAAAACCGTGTTTGGCCTGATCCTTGCCGGGCTCATTCGCCGCCGCAATGAAGGCACCGCACCGTTCACCGTCATGTCCTGCGATAATATTCCGGGCAATGGCCATGTAACCAGCGATGCGGTCAGCGGATTGGCCGCGCTAGTCGATACAAATCTGGCCGAATGGATCAGGCAAAACGTTGCATTTCCCAACAGCATGGTCGATCGCATCACCCCTGCGACCACCGATCGCGAGCACAACCTCTTGGCGACGGATTTCGGCATAGACGATAATTGGCCGGTTTTCTGCGAGCCATTCAAGCAATGGGTTCTGGAGGATCATTTCCCTACCGGGCGGCCGGCGCTTGAAAAAGTTGGCGTTACCTTCGTCAGGGATGTCGCACCTTATGAGCTGATGAAAATCCGCATTCTCAATGGCGGTCATGCGGCGATTGCCTATCCCGCAGCTTTGATGGATATTCATTTTGTCCACGAGGCCATGGAAGAGCCATTGATTCGCGAATTTTTGACCAAACTTGAGCGGGAGGAGATCATTCCGGTCCTGCCGCCCGTACCCGATATGCCGTTCGAGGATTATTTCGACCTCATCGTACGGCGTTTCTCCAATCCGAAGATCGGCGACACGATCCAGCGCCTCTGCCAGGACGGATCCAATCGCCAGCCGAAGTTTATTCTGCCGACGACTGCCGACCGGCTGAAAGCCGGCAAGAGCGTAACCGGCCTCTCGCTGGTTTCGGCGCTTTGGTGCCGCTTCTGCGCAGGGACGACCGACACAGGCAAGCCGACGAACTATCTTGATGCCAGCGCTGAACGCTTGAAAGTTGAAGCCTTGAAAGCCAAGGACGATCCGAAGGCATTCCTCGCGATGACCGATATTTTCGGAGAGGTCGGCACATCGCCGATTTTCACCGAATCGTTCTCGCGCATCCTCCGGACGCTCTGGGACAAGGGTGCTCGCGAGACCCTCAGGCTCTACCTGGATGACAAGCTTTGACGACAGCGAAACCAGATCTGGTCATATTCGACTGCGACGGCGTTCTCGTCGACAGCGAACCGATTTCCATCGCTGTCCTCCTTGAGATGATTGCCAAGAACGGCACTGTCATGTCGGAGGATGACGCCTATGATCGCTTCCTCGGGCGCAGCATGACGACGATCAGCAAGGTCCTGCATGAAGATTACGGTTTCGCCGCAAGCGAGGCGGATCTCGATGAAATGCGGGCCAATCTGTTCGCCCGCTTCGAACTCGATCTGAAGCCGATACCGGGTATAGCGGAGACTCTGCGCAAACTTGATGTGCCGCGGTGCGTGGCATCATCGAGTCAGCCCGATCGCATTCGCCTGTCGTTGAAATTGACAGGATTGCTCGATCTTCTGGATCCGCATATTTTCAGTGCCACCATGGTAAAACACGGCAAACCCGCACCGGATCTTTTTCTGCTGGCAGCGAAGACGATGATGGTCGAGCCGAAGGACTGCCTTGTGATCGAGGATAGCCCGGCCGGAATCGAAGCGGCCAAGAGCGCCGGCATGCGGGTCTTTGCTTTCACAGGCGGCACGCATTCGCGCGGCGGGCGGCTTGAGGCTGCACTTGCGTCCCGTCATCCAGACCGTATATTCAGCGACATGTTGGAGTTGCCGGGCTTGCTCACGCAGGCCACACCGAAAGTTCGTTGATGCTTAGAGCCTCTTGCGACAATATTGACGCGTTCTGCCGGAGGGAATTTGTGGACAAGGTCGAGGGGTTTGGCGAGGCCGATGTGTGTGCATCGGACGACGCCGAAGCCCGAAGGATTTGGCCCGAATTCACCCGGCCCTTCGGGTTTCCGGCTGGCGGCCAACCACTTTGTCAGGCGTCGTCGTCCGATGTACACACATCGGCCTCGCCACCTTCCGCGTGGATTGTCTCGCCATCCGAGAAACAGAACAGCGCCAATATTATCGCAAGAGGCTCTCAATTTGTCTGTGCTGTAGATGTCGGGACAGGTAGCGCGCGTGCGGGCATTCTGGATGCCAGTGGAAAACTCCTTGGTCGTGTCGAACATCCAATCCTGATGAACCAGCCGCTTGCCGGTCATGCGGAGCATGATTCGGAAGACATATGGAAATCCGTGTGTATCGCTGTACAGGGCGCCGTTGCTGCGTCCAAGGTCGATCCCTCTCATGTCGTTGGCATTAGTTTTGATGCCACCTGTTCCCTCGTCGTTCGAGATGAAGAGGGCAGTCCGCTGACTGTCTCGACGTCCGGCGAGAAACGCTGGGATACAATCGTCTGGCTCGATCACCGCGCGCTGGATGAAGCGGATGAATGCACGGCGACCGGCCACAAAGTGCTGAGCTATCTCGGCGGCGTCATGTCGCCGGAAATGCAGACACCGAAGCTGATGTGGCTGAAGCGGCATTTGCCGGAGACATGGAACAAAGCCGGCTATTTCTTCGACCTTGCCGATTATTTGAGCTGGAGAGCATCAGGTTCGCTGGCCCGTTCGCAATGCACGTTGACCTGCAAATGGACTTACCTTGCGCATGAGCTGGAAGGCTGGCAGCCGGACTACCTTGAAACCATTGGCCTGGAGGATCTCGTCGAGCGCGGCAATCTGCCCGAGCGTGCCAGTCCTATGGGGGCAGATGTCGGGCGGTTGACGCCCGAAGCTGCCAAGGCTCTCGGACTGACCACTTCCTGCCATGTCGGAGCAGGGCTGATCGATGCCTATGCCGGCGCGCTCGGCGTGCTCGGCGGCTTTGCCGGCGATCTGTCGCAGATCGATCGCCACCTTGCGCTGATCGCTGGTACGTCGAGCTGCCTTATGGCCTTGTCGCCGGAGCCGATTTCCTTCAGCGGTGGCTGGGGGCCGTATTATGGCGTTGCTCTGCCGGATTGCTGGCTCAGCGAAGGCGGCCAGTCCGTGACCGGAGCGTTGCTGGACCATATCACCCGCTGGCATGGAGCCGTTGGTGATCCGAACGCTGCCGTACACAAGAAAATCACCGAGCGGATCATGGAACTGCGCGAAAGGGAAGGGCCGGATCTCGCCAGCCGCCTACATGTACTTCCGGATTTTCATGGCAACCGCTCACCGCTCGCTGATCCGCACGCGGTGGGTGTTATCAGCGGTCTCACACTGGATGCATCATTCGACAGCCTCTGCCGCCTCTACTGGCGTACTTGCGTCGGGATTGCACTGGGTGTCCGGCACATTCTCGATGCGCTCAACGACAAGGGCTATGCCATCGATACGATGCATGTGACGGGCGGTCATACCAAAAGTCCGCTGCTGATGGAGCTTTATGCCGATGCTACCGGCTGCACGGTGATCGCGTTGGCAGCCGAAGATGCTGTACTGCTCGGCACGGCCATGGTGGCTGCAACGGCGGCCGGCCTCTATCCCGACTTGCCTTCCGCCTGCATGGCCATGAAACAGGGTGGGCGGCCGCGCCAACCGGACCCGTCCGCGCGCAACCGTCTCGACAGGGATTACCGTATTTTTCTTGAGATGCATGCCCAGCGCAAAGTGCTGGACACGCTGCAGTAATTATTGAGGAAGGTTGCATTGCGATTGTACGTGGTTCGACAGGGCTCACCATGAGGGAGGTAGGAGTTTTGCAACGATAATCGCATTTTTTGCAATTCTTGGTATCCTTACTGCAAACAACCCACCTCCCTCATGGTGAGCCCCGTCGAACCACGCACAATAGACATGCAGCGCATGGATTAGTGTGCCTCATCCCAATTGTGAGCCGCGCGCGCATCGACATGCAGCGGCACTGACAGCGACACTGCAGGCATGGCGGCATTTTCCATCACATGACGAATGACCGGAATCGTCGCCTCGACCTCCTCGTCGGCAGTCTCGAAGATCAATTCGTCATGCACCTGCAGCAGCATGCGAGCCGAAAGCTTGGCTTCATTCAAGGCTGGTTCCATGCGCACCATCGCCCGGCGAATGATATCGGCTGCTGAGCCCTGGATCGGCGCATTGATCGCGGCACGCTCGTTGAATGCCCTGTGTGTCGGGTTGGACGAACGTATCTCCGGATAGTGCGCGCGCCGGCCGAAGATCGTCTCGACATAGCCATGCTGGCGGGCGAAGGCTTTCGTCGCTTCCATGTAATCCTTGATACCGGGGAAACGATCGAAATAGGTGCGGATATATTGGCCGGCTTCCTCGCGCGGAATAGACAGCTGATTGGCGAGACCGAATGCCGAAATGCCATAGATAATGCCGAAATTGATCGCCTTGGCGCGGCGTCGAACCTCAGAAGGCATATCCTTCACCGGCACGCCGAACATTTCGGAAGCAGTCATGGCGTGAATGTCGATGCCATCGGCAAAAGCCTGCGTCAGTTGCGGAATTTCGGCAACATGCGCCAGCACCCGCAATTCGATCTGGCTGTAGTCGGCGGAAATCAGCTTGTTGCCCGGCTCGGCAATAAAGGCGGTGCGGATCTTGCGGCCCTCGCTCGTGCGCACCGGAATGTTCTGCAAATTCGGCTCAGACGACGAGAGGCGGCCTGTAGAGGTCGCCGCCATGGCGTAGGAGGTATGCACGCGCTTGGTCCGGGGGTTGATATAGCCGGGCAGGGCGTCCGTATAGGTCGATTTGAGCTTCGTCAGCTGACGCCAGTCGACGATCTTGCGCGGCAACTCGTGACCCTCCGCAGCAAGATCTTCAAGGAGTTGGGCCGATGTGGACCACTGGCCGGTCTTCGTCTTGGAACCACCGGGCAGACCCATCTTGCCAAACAGGATATCGCCCATCTGCTTCGGCGATCCGATATTGATCTTCTCGCCAGCGAGCCGGTAAATGTCTTCCTCGATTGCTGCGGCGGATTGGGCGAGATCACCCGACAGGCGCGAAAGAATCTGGCGATCGACGGAAATCCCGCGCTCTTCCATGCGCGCGAGCACAGGTATAAGCGGCCGCTCCAGCCGCTCATACACTGACATCAACCCGTCAGCGACGAGACGAGGCTTTAGCAGACGCCAGAGCTGCAAGGTGACATCGGCGTCTTCCGCCGCATATTCCGTTGCGCGCTCGATGGAAACCTTGTCGAAGGTGACCGATGACTTGCCCGAGCCAATCAACTCCTTGTGGGCGAGTGGCTTGTGACCCAACCAGCGATCGCAAAGACTGTCCATGCTGTGACTGCCTTCACCGGCATCGAGCACATAGGAGATAAGCATCGTATCGTCGAGTGGATGAAGATCGATGCCATAGCGGTGCATCACCAGCCACTCATATTTCATGCTGTGCGCTATCTTGAGGACCGACGCGTCTTCGAGAAGCGGCTTCAACATGCGAAACACTTCGCGCTCGGGTATCTGGTGTTCGACCAGCCCGCCGCCGAGAAGATCGCCGTCGCCTGATACGTGATTGATCGGGATATAGGCGGCACGTCCCGGCCGCGTCGCCAGCGACAGTCCAACGACTTCGGTTTGCATAGGGTCTGCGGACGTGGTTTCCGTGTCGAAAGCGATGACACCCGATGCCATCGCTTCGTCAATCCAGACCTGCAATGCAGCGACGTCCCGAATGGTGGCGTAGGAGCTGCGATCGATCTTGGCAGCAAGCGCCTGGTCGGTGCGGGCCTTCACCAGGCCGGCGGGTGTCCCCTCAACATTGCCAAAAGCCGGTTTGGCGCCGTTCGGTGCTGCCGATGCAGCGGGTTTTGGCGGGTTGGGGAGATCGTCTCCGGATGCGATATCAAGGTCAGGTCCATGCGCCTCCGCAACAGCCTGAATGGGCACATTCGCCGGTTCGATCTCGCTGGCTTCGACGCCCGTTGCCTCTGCCGCACGGCGCGTCAGCGCATTGAACTCCATTGCCTTGAGAAAGGCGACGAGCTTGGGGCCGTTTTGAGGTTCGAGGCTAAAATCCTCGATGCCGACGTCGACCGGCGTATCTGTCTTCAAAGTTACCAATTGGCGGGAGATGCGAGCCTGTTCTGCATACTGGATAATGTTCTCGCGCCGTTTCTGCTGTTTGATCTCGCCGGCCCGTGCAAGCAGCGTATCGAGATCGCCGAATTCCTCCAGCAACTGCGCCGCCGTTTTCGGTCCGATGCCGGGAATTCCCGGCACGTTGTCGGTTGAATCGCCGGTCATCGCCTGCAGGTCGATCATCTTCTCAGGCGGTACGCCCCATTTCTCGATCACGTCGGGGATGCGGATCTGCTTGTCCTTCATACTATCGTACATCGTCACCATCGGCGTGACGAGCTGCATCAGATCCTTGTCTGAAGAGATGATGGTGACCTCCGCGCCGGCCGCTTCGGCCTGGCGGGCATAGGTGGCGATCAGATCGTCCGCCTCGTAGCCGTCCTTTTCGATGCAAGGCAGGTTGAAAGCCTTGGTTGCCTGGCGAATCAGGCCGAACTGCGGAATGAGATCTTCCGGCGGTGCCGAGCGGTTTGCCTTGTATTCCGGATAGATTTCCTTGCGGAATGTATGCGACGAATAATCGAAGATCACGGCAAAGTGTGTGGGCGTATCGCGGACGGACGTGTCGCGCGCTTCCCGCAGCAGCTTCCACAGCATGTTACAGAAACCCGACACAGCGCCGACCGGCAAACCGTCGGATTTGCGGGTCAGCGGAGGTAATGCGTGATAGGCTCTGAAGATATAACCGGAACCGTCGACGAGGAAGAGATGATCACCTTTTTTCATGGCGCCTACGATTAAATGATGATCGGGAAAAAGGGAATGCGGTGTCTTTCGGTTTCACGGAAACTACCCGTGGAAACATAATCATCCTGACATTTGCGCATCACACCTTTGTTACAAATATGTAATCTCTTGTGCCCTTGAATTGCCACGGTTTGCCCCCCAAATCCATACTTGTCGACGTTAGATCGATGTCCGGTTTATAAGGCTCGTCCCCCGCCTAACACCGGACTTGCGGCCAGCCTCATCCCCCTCTCCAGGGTTGACCGCAAAGTGAGTGTAGTGATCTGGTCGCCTGTGGTCCCCCCGCCACGGCGGCCATTTCTTTGGGCGATGGGACGCAGCAATTTTATGTGCCGCCGCATCCAAAATGCGCTAAGAAGAACTCCCTTCACGAATTCCAGCCTTTCAGGAAATAGCATGTCAGCTCTCGAACCTGTGTTGAATACGCTCGATAATAATTTGGATAAAAGCCTGGAGCGACTTTTCGATCTCCTGAAAATCAAGTCCATCTCGACCGATCCCACCTTCAAATCCGAATGCCGCAGGGCAGCCGAATGGCTGGCTACCGATCTGAAATCGATAGGGTTTGAAGCCAGCGTCCGCGACACGTCCGGCCATCCCATGGTCGTTGGCCATCATGAAGGTCCAGGCGCCGATGCGCCCCACGTACTGTTCTATGGTCACTACGACGTGCAGCCGGTAGATCCGCTCAATCTGTGGGATCACGATCCTTTCGAACCGGCGATCAAGGATGCCGGTAATGGCCGCAAGATCCTGACGGGTCGCGGCACATCCGATGACAAGGGCCAGCTGATGACGTTCGTCGAAGCTTGCCGCGCGTACAAGGAAGTGCACGGCAAGTTGCCGGTCAAGATCTCCATTCTCTTTGAGGGCGAAGAGGAATCGGGCTCGCCATCGCTGAAGCCGTTTCTCGACGCTCACCGGGACGAATTGAAGGCGGATTTTGCTCTCGTCTGCGACACGGGCATGTGGGACGGAGAGACACCGGCGATCTCGGTTGGTCTGCGTGGTCTTGTCGGCGAAGAAATCGTCATCAAGGCTGCCGATCGCGATCTTCATTCCGGCATGTTTGGTGGCGCTGCCGCCAACCCGATCCGCATCCTCACCAAAATTCTTGCCGATATTCACGACGAGAATGGCGCGGTGACCATTCCTGGCTTCTATGACGGGGTTGAGGAAACGCCGACGCAGATCCTGCAGATGTGGAAAGGGCTCGATGCCACGCCGGAGAATTTTCTGGGGCCAGTCGGCCTTTCGATACCATCCGGAGAGAAGGGTCGTTCGCTACTCGAACTGATCTGGGCTCGCCCGACAGCCGAATTCAATGGCATCACCGGCGGCTATACGGGACAGGGCTTCAAAACTGTGATCGCGGCTGAAGCCTCTGCCAAAGTGTCGTTCCGGCTTGTGCACAAGCAGGATCCGGCGAAAATCCGCGAAGCTTTTCGTGCCTTCGTCCGCGAACGTGTTCCCGCCGATTGCTCGGTCGAGTTCCATGAACACGGGGCATCGCCTGCAATCCAGCTTTCCTACGAATCGCCACTGCTCAGCAAGGCGAAGAATGCTTTGAGCGACGAGTGGCCGAAGCCTGCCGTGTTGATCGCCATGGGTGGATCGATTCCGATCGTCGGGGATTTCCAGCGTATGCTCGGCATGGAATCGCTGCTGGTCGGCTTCGGTTTGGAAGATGACCGCATCCACTCTCCGAATGAAAAATACGAGCTGACCTCGTTCCACAAGGGTCAGCGCTCCTGGGCGCGTATTCTCGACGCTTTGGCAACTCCAGGAAAAGTGTGAAGCGGTTTTACCAATCGGAATTGCGTAGACAAAAATAGAAGTGACAGGAAACGACGATGACCATCCGCTTTCACCGCAATGATCTGCCCGATCTCAAGCACTATCAGGTCGATGCTGTCGCCATCGACACCGAAACGCTCGGGCTCAATCCGCATCGCGACCGGCTTTGCGTCGTGCAGATATCGCCGGGCAATGGTTCGGCGGATGTGATCCAGATCGACAAGGGTCAGACAGCGGCGCCCAATCTCGTCAAATTGCTTGGTGATGACGCCATCACCAAGATTTTCCATTTCGGACGGTTTGATCTGGCGGTGCTTTTCCACGCTTTTGGTGTCATGCCGAAGCCGGTGTTCTGCACGAAGATCGCCTCGCGTCTGGTGCGGACATACACGGACCGCCATGGTCTGAAGGATCTCTGCAGCGAGCTTTTGGAAGTCAATCTGTCCAAGCAGCAGCAATCATCGGATTGGGGAGCCCCCGACCTGTCGCAGGCGCAGCTTGAATATGCCGCTTCAGATGTACTTTATCTGCACCGTTTGCGCACGATCCTGCAGCAGCGGCTCATTCGCGATGGGCGTTCGGAGGAAGCGGCAGCTTGCTTCGAGTTCCTGCCAACCCGTTCCAGGCTCGATCTGATGGGATGGGACGAGCAGGATATCTTCGCTCATAGCTAATTATTCAGCCGAGGCCAGCGCCCCTCTTGGAGCCGGAGCTCGATCGATATGGGCCCATTGCGGCCGCTTGAACAGAAACTGGCCGTAGCCGCTCCACTGGATCAGCCAATAGAGAACGACCGGACCAATGACGCCGCAGATCACGGTCAGAAGCGAGATCGTGCCGATATCGGTGACAATGCCGGTCTTCAGGAGAACGGTACGGGCCAGCGCCATCGGCAGGAAGAAGGCGAGATAGACGATGATCGAGTGCGCTCCGAGCCAGCGCAGAGGTTTCACGATTGCTTCCCACGACTGCGCCATGTGGGCGATCAGCGCGGAAACGGAAACGATGGCCAGCGCTCCGGCACCTCCAGCCGCAAGTGAGATCAGCGGCACGTTAGCCCATCCGCCAAGCCCGCCCGACGTATAGGCCTCCGCGGGTATCCAGGCGGCGAAAGCCTCGGATGCGGGCGTGAACACCAGCAAGCCATTGATCAATGCCCATACGCCAAGGATGAGGAGTGCCGTAACGGGCCGCTGCCGCAGCCATTCGGCCAGGCGGAATATCGCCGGCGCAAATGCATAGCCAGCGAAGAAATAAACGAAACGGCTGCAGAATTCATCGACCACCAGCCAGCCTGTATGGATCGGCAATGTTTCGAGCACGGCGGCGATTAGCAGGACGAGCCAGACATTGACGCCCTTGATAAGGCGCGTAACGACAAAGAAAACCGGCAAAAGATAGATGAACCACAACGTGCCGAATGGCTGGATGAAGGCCAGGAGATAGGCGGACAACGCGCCCCCTGTACCGCTCTCCGCCACGATGCCCGGCGCCTTGAACAGGAACTGGATGGTCAGCCAAAGCACGTAGAAATAGGCGAAGTGCACGATTTTGCGGTCGGCATAGCGCAGCCACGAGCGGTCGATCACAAGGCTGAGAAACAAACCGGAGATCATGAAGAAGTCCGGCATGCGGAAAGGCTGGGCAAAAGCAACGACAGGGTGCATCCAGCCGCGCGCACCGGCTTCGTTCTCAACGCCGAGCACCGAATGCATCATCACGACAAAGATGATGCAGATACCCTTGGCGATGTCGACCCAATCGACGCGCGCTTTTTCACCCGTGCTCATAACTTTTTGTACCCCAGAACCCGTTTCCCTTTGATACGCGAAAATTGAGAAGGGAAAGTAAAATTCGGGTGATAACAGGTCGAAATCGAAGAAACAAAAAAGCCGGGCAGAAGCCCGGCGAATTGTGAACGCTAAAGCGTCCAGAGGGGAACACGCAACGAGTGAAAATGGGAGGAGAACCACTCGTTACGCAAGGATTAAAGTAGAACCACCCGGGCAAGTTTTCAAGGGCCGCAAAATAATATTTTACGCGCGCGATAATTTTTATGCAAAATCCCCGAAATTATTGCATTTATTGGCTTGGAACGGAGAACTCCTGCAGGTCCTTGCAAACGCCATGTCCCCGAAGCTGACAGCCGCCGAGGCGATACTGCGCTTCCGCGTCAGGGTTGGGACTAAGCCTCTGGAACGCGCCACCGCCACAACCGCTCAAAATCGCCACCAAACCTGCTAAAACGACAAAACGCATAATGTACTCCGTGAGATTGCTCCGTCGACCCTAGCGCTGGTTGGCCGGTTTCTCAATCGCGATAGTCCTCGATCCAAATCGCGGATCGGGTCTTAACCGCACCTTAAATCGCCGCATTTACCCTGCAACGGGGCGCTTGCAACTATTCGGGCTCATCGGGGCGGGACTTCTCATCAATGGCATCACGCGACAAGGGCAGACAGCGCATTGAGCCGGGGTTCGGTACGGACCGCCGTTCGGGCGATGATTTGCGCGCAGATCCGGAGGACAGGCCTGTGGCAAAACGCAAGACGGCACGTAAACCGGCGAAATCGCAACGAAGCAGATCGCGTCGCGCCCGCAGCAGCGGCGGGGTTTTCGGTGCGCTGCGCCGTCTGGTCTACTGGTCATTCGTTCTGTGCATCTGGAGCGGTATAGCCTTGGCGGGCACCGTCATTTACTTTGCCGCGAAGATGCCGCAGACGACCACATGGGCCATTCCCGATCGTCCGCCCAACGTCAAGATCGTTTCGGTCGAGGGTGATCTGATCGCCAACCGCGGCGCTTCGGGCGGCGAGGCGATCAGTCTGCATGATATGTCGCCCTATCTGCCGGAAGCCGTTGTCGCCATCGAGGATCGCCGGTTCTATTCGCATTTCGGCGTCGATCCGATCGGCTTCACCCGTGCGATGGTTGCCAATGTCATGTCCGGCCGGCTTGTTCAGGGCGGCTCGACCATCACCCAGCAGCTGGCCAAGAACCTCTTCCTCACACCGGACCGCACCATCGAACGCAAGGTGCAGGAAGTCATGCTCGCCCTCTGGCTCGAGCAGAAATACACCAAGGACCAAATTCTCGAAATGTATCTGAACCGGGTCTATCTCGGCTCCGGTTCCTATGGCGTTGCCGCAGCCTCCCGGCGTTATTTCAACAAATCGGCCAAGGAAGTGACCTTGCCGGAAGCCGCATTGATTGCCGGGCTGTTGAAGGCACCATCGCGCCTGTCGCCTGCGCGTGATCCGAAAGCCGCGCGTGAACGGTCGCAGCTTGTGCTCGCGGCAATGCGCGAACAGGGCATGATCGGCGACAAGGAACTCAACTTCGCCATGAAACAGCCGGCAACCCGCGCCGCCTCCTATTGGAGCGGTTCGGAGCAATATGTCGCCGATCGTGTCATGGAAGACTTGCCGGATCTGATCGGCGATGTGCGTAGCGATGTGATCGTCGACACCACTGTCGATCTCGGGCTGCAAAAGCTCGGCGAGGCGTCGATCCGCGATCTGATCAGCAAAAATGGCGAGAAACTCAATGTCTCGCAGGGCGCCCTGGTTTCGGTGGATGGCACCGGTGCGGTGCGGGCGCTGGTCGGTGGTTACGATTATGCCAATAGCCAGTTCGATCGTGCCAGCGAGGCCAAGCGTCAACCAGGCTCGGCGTTCAAGCCGTTTGTCTATCTGTCCGCGCTCGAGCAAGGGTTCACACCCGAATCCGTACGCAACGATGCGCCCATTCGCATCGGCAACTGGACGCCCGGCAACTTCAACGGCAAATATTTCGGCAAAGTCACCCTGGCTGAAGCCCTGGCGCGCTCGCTGAATTCGGTTTCGGCGCAGCTCGTGATGGAAGTCGGCCCGACGACAGTCGTGTCGACAGCCCATCGCCTCGGCATCGAATCGAACCTTACGGCAAATGCTTCACTGGCACTTGGAACGTCGGAAGTCACGCTTCTGGAACTGACCGACTCTTTCGTGCCGTTTGCCAATGGCGGCTATAGGGCGCCGCCCTATATCATCCGCCGCGTGACGACCAATGAAGGCAAGGTCCTCTACCAGCACAAGAACACCGCTACAGACCGTGTCATCGATCCGCGCAACGTCGGTATGATGAATGCCATGCTGCGCCAGACAGTCGATACGGGCACGGCGACGAAAGCCAAATTCGGCTGGCCGGCAGCGGGCAAGACCGGCACCAGCCAGAACTTCCGCGATGCCTGGTTCATCGGCTATACAGCGAACCTGACGACCGGCGTCTGGTTCGGCAATGATGACGGCAAGCCGACGAAGAAGATCACCGGCGGCTCGCTGCCAGCCATCGCATGGAAAGACTTCATGGTCGCTGCACACAAGGGCGTGCCGGTGGCGCAGTTGCCGGGTGATTATCAGCTGCATCAGCAAGTCAATGACGGCAACGATATCTTGCCCTCTTCCGGGGTTGATCCAACCGTGCCGGCTGCCGAGGGCGTGCCTTCCGCGCAACTCGATCCGGTCGGCCCGGTTCCTCCTGCGGATCTCGGTGATCAAACCGGCTCAACCCGGCCCGTGCCTCCCGGCGAGGTTGGCCACAAGGGCCGCAAGACGACGCTGTTCGATCTGATCATGGGCAATTGATTTGGATTTATATGCGTAGCGCCAACGTCGCCCCCTTACCCTCCCCCTTGTGGGGAGGGACGGAGCGAAGCGACGGGGAGGGGTCTTTCTAATTATATGGAATGGGCAGTGCGAGGTTGTTTAAAATGCCCCTCCCTGCTGCTGCGCAGCCTCCCTCCCCACAAGGGGGAGGGTTAAGAGTCGAGCCATTCCATCAATCTCGCTAACTCGTCAAAGTCCGTTTCACCGCCGCCCGCCACCCGGCGATTTTCGCCTTGCGCGTCTTGTCGTCCATCTTCGGCACAAACCGTATGTCGCGTTCCCAGGTTTTGGCGAAATCGCGCTTACCCGGCCAGATGCCCGCCTTCGAGCCCGCCAGCCATGCGGCTCCGAGTGCTGTCGTTTCGAGAATCGTCGGACGATCCACCGGCGCATCGAGAATGTCGGCGAGACGTTGCATTGTCCAGTCGGAAGCGACCATACCGCCATCGACACGCAGAACGGTCTTCGTACCGGATGACTTCCAGTCCTTGCGCATCGCATCGAGCAGATCTCGCGTCTGATAGGCAACCGATTCGAGAGCGGCGCGGGCAAATTCCGCCGGACCGGTGTTGCGGGTAAGGCCGTAAATCGCGCCGCGTGCCTCGGCATCCCAGTGCGGCGCGCCAAGGCCGACGAAGGCCGGAACAAGATAGACGTTCTGGCTTGGATCGGCCTGGTCGGCGAGTTTGCCGGTTTCGGGCGCCGAGCCGATGATTTTCAACCCGTCGCGCAGCCATTGTACGGCGGCGCCGGCAATGAAGATCGAGCCTTCCAGGGCATAAGTCGTCTTGCCATTGAGGCGGTAGGCAATTGTCGTCAGCAGCCGGTTCTTCGACAGCACCATATCGCTGCCTGTGTTGAGAACGGCAAAGCATCCGGTTCCATAGGTGGATTTGAACATGCCCGGCTCGAAACAGGCTTGCCCGATAGTCGCCGCGTGCTGGTCACCGGCCACGCCAAGAATGGGAATTGAAGCGCCGAAAATGTCAGCTTCGGCGGCGCCGTAATTTGCCGCGCAGTCTTTTACCTCCGGCAGCATGGCGCGAGGAATGCGGAGAATCTCGAGGAGCTCATTGTCCCATTCATTCGTCGCTATGTTGAAGATCAACGTGCGCGAAGCATTTGTAGCGTCGGTTGCATGCACCTTGCCGCCGGTCAGCCGCCAGATGAGGAAACTGTCGACTGTGCCGAAGAGGAGCTCGCCATTTGCCGCACGTTTGCGGGCACCGGGCACCTTGTCGAGGATCCAAGAGAGCTTGGTGCCGGAAAAATACGGATCGAGCAGCAGGCCTGTCTTCTTCGTGAACGTCTTTTCGAGGCCCTGCTTTTTCAGCTTCTGGCAAAGCGATGCCGTGCGCCTGTCTTGCCAGACGATGGCATTGTGAATTGGTTTGCCGGTCTCCTTGTCCCAGACGATGACCGTCTCGCGCTGATTGGTGATGCCGATAGCCGCAACGTCGCCAGCCTCTATCTTGGCGTTCTCGATCGCCACTTCGCAGGTTTTGAGTACAGACCGCCAGATTTCTTCCGGATCATGCTCCACCCAGCCAGATTGCGGATAAATCTGTGTGAATTCCTGCTGGCTCTTGCCCGCAACCTTGCGGTTCTTGTCGAAAACAATAGCGCGGCTCGACGTCGTTCCCTGGTCGATGGCCAGAACATATCCGTTCATGCTTCCCCCCTTGATCTGCGCGCCACGATATTGGCTTCGCCCGGGCGGATCAATCGTTGCGACATGATATGCCTCGAATTTTGCAGTGCGATAAGCTATTGCTGGTGCAACGGAGTATTCCCATGACCAACGAAGAACCACGCAAGGTACTTGTCCTGACGGGCGCGAGCCGCGGTATCGGCCACGCCACTGTAAAACGCTTCTCGCGCGCCGGTTGGCGAGTCATCACCTGTTCCCGCCAAAGCTTCGACGATAATTGCCCCTGGCCGGCTGGCCCCGACGATCACATAAAAGTCGATCTTGCAGACCCCGCCGATGTCGATCATGCGGTGTCTGAAATCCGGCAGAGGCTCGCGGTGGAGGGCGGCAAGCTCAATGCGCTGGTCAACAATGCCGGTATTTCACCGAAGAACAGTTCGGGTGCCCGTCTCGATTCCATCGAGACCCCCATGCAGACATGGATGAGCGTATTCCAGGTAAATTTCTTCGCGCCTATCATGCTGGCGCGGGGGCTTTTTGCCGAACTTGAGGCGGCGCAGGGATCTGTGGTGAACGTGACATCGATTGCCGGCAGCCGCGTCCATCCTTTCGCGGGCACCGCCTATGCCACGTCCAAGGCGGCACTGGCATCTCTTACACGCGAAATGGCGTCAGACTTCGGGCCGCATGGCATTCGCGTCAATGCAATTGCACCGGGTGAAATCGACACGGCGATCTTGTCTCCTGGCACCGACAAAATGATAGAACATCTGCCGCTGCGGCGGCTGGGTAAGACGGCCGAGGTGGCTGAAACGATCTACTTCCTGTGCACCGAATCGTCATCATATGTGACGGGTTCCGAGATCCATATCAACGGCGGCCAGCACGTTTAGAGCGCGCTTGGCCGGCGCCAATTGCGGCGCAATGCCGCGAAAAAGTCACGGTTTCGCCACGAAATTCGGGATAAGTTTTGGCGAATTTGGCGCAAGAATAGCTTGTTTTCACGCAAAAACGGAGTGAACCCGCACAAAGATTCGCCGGCTCTATTCCCAAAGCTCTAAGGAATAAGTTCTCAGCTGAGAACTTATTCCTTTCACGAGTAGCGTCAAACGTAGCGATTGACGACGTTTTCCAGATATTCCTGGCGTCCGGACCGCGGCTGCGGTTGCAGGTTTCTGTCGTTCACTTGCTTTGCGATCTCTTCAAGCGAGACCTTTCCAGAGAGCATGGCCTGCGCTTGCTGTGTCGACCAGCCGGCATAGCGATCATCGACAAACCCGGTCAAAACCTTGTCCTCGACCATCTTCGCCGCAGCCTTGAGGCCCCGCGCGCAAGTGTCCATGCCGCCGATATGCGCGACCAACAAATCCTGCGGATCAAGCGACTGGCGGCGCAGCTTGGCGTCGAAGTTCGTGCCGCCAGACGTAAAGCCGCCAGCCTTGAGAATCTCGTAATAGGCGACCGCAACTTCCGGGACATTGTTCGGGAACTGATCCGTATCCCAGCCGGACTGGTAATCATTGCGGTTCATGTCGATCGAACCGAAAATGCCAAGCGCGGCCGCCGTGGCGATTTCATGCTCGAAGGAATGCCCGGCGAGAATGGCGTGGCCCTGTTCCAGATTGACCTTGACCTCTTTCTCGAGGCCAAAACGCTTGAGGAAACCATAAACCGTCGCGGCATCGTAGTCATACTGATGCTTGGTTGGCTCCTGTGGCTTCGGTTCGATCAGGATCGCGCCCTTGAAACCGATCTTGTGCTTGTAGTCGACAACGAGGCTCAAAAACCGGCCCATCTGGTCGAGTTCGCGCTTCATGTCGGTGTTCAGCAGCGTTTCGTAGCCTTCGCGTCCGCCCCAAAGAACGTAGTTCTCGCCCTTCAGCTTTTGCGTCACATCGATACAGGTTTTCACCGTCGCGGCGGCATAGGCAAAGACCTCCGGGTCAGGATTGGTCGCGGCGCCCGACATGTAGCGGCGGTTGGAAAAGAGGTTGGCGGTGCCCCACAGAAGCTTGGTGCCGGTCTTTTCCATCTTTGCCGCAAAATAATCAGCAATTTCATGCAGGCGCTTGTCGCTTTCCGCGATGCTGTCGCCTTCCGGGCGCACGTCCGCATCATGGAAGCAGAAGTAGGGCGCGCCGAGGATCGAGAACATTTCGAATGCCACGTCCGCCTTGAGCTTGGCCCCATCCATCGTATCGTTGAACCAGGGACGCTCGAAGGTCTGTCCGCCGAACGGGTCGCCGCCCGGCCAGACGAACGAATGCCAATAGGCGACGGCAAACCGCAAATGGTCCTCAAGCCGTTTGCCAAGAACGATCTCGTCAGGGTTGTAAAAGCGATAGGCGAGCGGATTGGTGCTGTCCGGCCCTTCGTACTTGACTGGTTTTACGTCGCCGAAAAATCCGCTGCTCATGATTGAACTCCTTTTAATGCTGGGTAGAGATTGTGGTAGCGATTGTACGCCGCGTCGAAATCACCGGTGAGCCTGGCTTCCGGTTCGATCGTGTAGTCGGTTGCTGGCGCGGCGCAAATCGCCCGTGGATCGGCTTTTTCAGCAGCGATCAATCCGAGGCGCGCGGCGCCGAAAGCCGCGCCGAAATCGCCATCCGCCGGCACGTCGATGGGGATATTGAGCGCAGTTGCGATGGCTTTAAGCCAATAGGTCGAACGTGATCCGCCGCCGACCGCGGTAACACGATCGAGTTTAGTGCCCGCCGCCGCAAGTGCGTTGAGGCAATCGCGAAATGCGAAAGCCACGCCCTCCAAGACTGCCTGTGTGAGGACCGCGCGGTCGCTGGCATGCTCAAGCCCTTGAAACGAACCCCGAATTGCGGAATCGTTCAGCGGCGTACGTTCACCGGAAAGATAGGGCAGGAATGTCACGCCGGAAGGTGCACGCAGCTCATCGCCGAGTTCTCCGGTAAGTTCGGCAGGTTTGCGTGATGTAATGCCAGCGTACCAATTCAGGGCATCGGTCGCCGACAGGATAACACCCATCTGGTGCCAGGTATCGGGCAGGGCATGGCAGAATGTGTGAACAGCGCTCTCCGGATTTGGCAGATAGGAGCCATTGGCAGCAAAGATCACGCCGGATGTTCCCAGCGAGACGAAGGCATGGCCTTCGCCGACCGTCCCCATGCCGCAGGCCGAAGCGGCATTGTCGCCCGCTCCGCCCGCAACCACAACGCTGCTGCCCATGCCCCACCGCGAAGCGAGATCAGCCTTGAGGGTACCGGAGACTTCGGTCCCCTCGACCAGCGAAGGCATGTGGCTGACATCGAGACCGGTTGCGGCGAGAAGCTCCGACGACCATGCGCGCTTGCCGACATCGAGCCATGACGTTCCCGCAGCATCCGACATTTCCGACACATGTTCCCCGGTGAGCCACAACCGCAAATAATCTTTTGGCAACAGCACGCGGCGCAGCTTGGCAAAGATCTCGGGCTCGTTGTTCCTGACCCAAACGACCTTCGGTGCGGTAAACCCCGGAAAAACAATGTTGCCGCTCAGCGCCCGAAACTTCGGATCGCTGTCGAGTTCAGCAGCCTCCTTGTGGCTGCGGGTATCATTCCACAGGATGCAGGGGCGAAGTACCTGGTCATTGCTGTCGAGCAGCGTCGCGCCATGCATCTGGCCGGATAGGCCAATACCTTTGACCGCAGCGAGCTCCTTTGCGTGCGTGGTTTTGAGCGCCTGAATTGCGTCTTCGGTGGCCTTGATCCAATGCGATGGATCCTGCTCCGACCAGCCGGAATGCGGTCGTGAAATATCGAGCGTCCCGGTTCCGGATCCGATGACCGATTGGTCTTCGCCGATCAACAGCGCCTTGACGCCGGACGTGCCCAAATCAAGGCCAAGATACATGGATTCTCCTCCTGAATTCTGTTCAAATTGCCCGTTTAATTGGCGTATCACCTGCGTCGCCCGGGGCAAAAACCTGTGTGTCGAGGTGAAGCAGTGAAGTCATCATACAGCCTTGCAGGATGAGCGGATGTTCATCCGGATAGCAACGTATGCTCAACTCCTGCGCTGCCCCCCAGCCGGAGGTGCTGGAAACAATATCGCGCAGTTCATCTTCGATGAGGTCGAAAACAGCTGCGCCCGATCCAACCAATGCGACCGGAATGGGGTCGATCAGGGAATACAGGCTCCGCAAACCGGAACCTATTGCCTGACCTGCCTTGCGGAAAGCGGCGCGCTCTTCGCCGTCGCGAGTGCGCGCCCGGTTGGCAATCTCATTATAGGTTGCAGCGTCGACATCCTGTGCCGGCTGGGCTTTCTCGTCCTGACCGGATGTCCTCCTTAAAATGGCATAGTCACTGGCATAGGCTTCGATACACCCATGACGTCCGCAACGGCAAAGTGCGCCATTTGGTACATGCAACATGTGACCGAACTCCGCGGCGGAGGAGTGAGCACCGAGAAAGGGCTTGCCTTTAAGGTAAAGGCCCATGCCGATCCCGTGGGATAGGAGGATTGCCGCAAAGTCCTCTGCGTAGTGCTCTGGATCAATCCAGCGTAGCGCCTCGGCAATCATGTTGCAGTCATTGGCAACAGCGACTGCAACACCATACCGCTTGGAGAGGGCATCTCCAAAAGAGATATTGCTATCCGGAGTGATCGGCGACCACAGCATGGTTGCTCTTGCCGCGTCGGTCACGCCCTGCACGCCCATCGAAATATGCATGAGCCGACCTGCGTTGGGCGGACGGCTTTCGAGCAGATTGTCAAGCATCAGGCATATGGAATGGATCAGATCATCCGACTTTGCATCGAGTGTTGAAACGCGGTGGAATTCCTCGGCGATCATCTGGCCTTTGTAGTCGAACAGAACTGCATGGACGAGATTGAGCGCGAGTTCGACGGTTGCAACCGTCGCTACCGCCGGGTTCAGCGTGAGTGCCACCTGAGGGCGTCCACGCCTATTGGCGATGATATCGCCGTCGCGGCTTTCGGCTATAATTCCCTCCGAAATGAGCGCGGTCGTGATGGCTGAGACGGTAGACGGACTGAGGCCGGTTTGCGCTACGATGTCTGTGCGAGAAAGTAGTCCGTGACGCCGCAACGTAGCGAGCACAAGCCGTCGGTTCTGCCGCCTGACGTCGTCAGGACGCGCAATCTCATCTAGGAACAAACGATTTCCTCCCAAAAACCTGATTCCAGTGCACCACAATACCCCATGCGGCGCGGTGTGCCATGCTACGAAAATCTAAGTTGACACGTAAATGCTTTTAAGTCACTATTTTTTTCGAGCCTCGAATTAAAGAGGTTTGAGATGCTGGCCGGAGGTAAAGTGCCTGCATCCATTCAGTCAACGTGCTAAATGCACCGGGAGGGTTACCATGAAGAAATATGCAACCGCATTGGCGGGGGCTGCTGTCCTTGCTGTATCATTTGCCGGCCCCGTTCTGGCGAAGGACAAGATCGTCGGTGTATCGTGGTCGAATTTCCAGGAAGAACGCTGGAAGACAGACGAAGCTGCGATCAAGAAAGCGCTGGAAGCCAATGGCGACAAGTACATCTCGGCAGATGCACAGTCCTCTGCTTCCAAGCAGTTGACCGATGTTGAAAGCCTGATTTCGCAAGGCGCCAATGCCCTTATCATTTTGGCGCAAGATTCAAGCGCCATCGGACCTGCTGTCGAGAAGGCCGTTGCTGAAGGCATTCCGGTCGTAGGCTATGACCGCCTGATCGAAAACAAGGATGCGTTCTACATTACGTTCGACAACAAGGAAGTCGGCCGCATGCAGGCGCGTGGCGTATTTGCTGTGAAGCCTGAAGGCAACTACGTCTTCATCAAGGGCAGCTCCGCTGATCCGAACGCAGATTTCCTTTTCTCCGGCGCCCAGGAAGTGCTGAAAGAGGCCATCGACTCCGGCAAGATCAAGAACGTCGGTGAAGCCTATACGGATGGCTGGCTTCCTGCCAACGCCCAGAAGAACATGGAACAGTTTCTGACTGCCAATGACAACAAGGTCGATGCCGTCGTTGCTGCCAACGATGGAACAGCCGGCGGTGCTATCGCAGCGCTGCAGGCTCAAGGTCTTGCCGGCACGGTTCCCGTTTCCGGTCAGGATGCCGATTTCGCCGCACTTAACCGCGTAGCACTCGGCACGCAGACCGTGACGATCTGGAAGGACTCCCGTGAACTTGGCAAGCAAGCTGCAGGCATCGCCTCGGCCCTAGCAGACGGCAAGAAGATGGAAGAAATTCCGAACGTTCAGAAGTTTGCTGGCGGCGTCAACAAGGTTGAGGTCAACGCTGTATTCCTCACTCCGGTTCCTGTCACCAAGGATAACCTCGATGTCGTCATCGACGCTGGCTGGGTGAAGAAGGACGTGGTCTGTCAGGGCGTGAAGGCGGGTTCGGTACCAGCCTGCAAGTAAACCGTTCAAATCTGTTAAAATCGAACGCCGCTGGTCTACTGGATCGGCGGCGTTTTAAAAAGAACATGGAACTGGGAGAATAAAATGAGTGATCCGGCCATCAGTCTTGATCGGGCCCGCTCTTCGGAGCTCGGCATTGTCGCCAGGTTCTTCAAGGCGACAGAGCTCGACACACGCCTTCTCGGCATGATCGGAGCGATGGTCGTCATTTGGCTTGTTTTCCAGTTTATGACTGGTGCAAAGGTCAACGGGCAATTTCTGACACTGAACAATTTCATCGACGGTCAGTTTCTGACGCCACGCAATCTTTGGAACCTTTCGGTACAGACATCGTCTATTGCTGTCATGGCAACAGGCATGGTGCTGATCATAGTTACGCGTAACATTGATCTGTCTGTTGGCTCGATTCTCGGCTTTGTCGGTATGATCATGGGCGTGACGCAAGCCGAGTTCCTGCCAAGGCTAATTGGTTTCGAGCATCCGGCCACTTGGATCATTGCACTTGGTGTTGGCGTCATCACCGGCGCGCTCATCGGCGGTTTTCAGGGCTTTATAATTGCATTCCTGGGCGTGCCCGCTTTCATCGTTACGCTTGGTGGCCTTCTGGTATGGCGTGGTGCTGCATGGTGGGTTACCTCAGGCCGCACGGTTGCGCCGATGGACTCGACATTCCGTCTTATGGGCGGAGGCCCTGAGGGTTCAATCGGTGCATTCTGGAGCTGGATTGTCGGCGTCATTGCCTGTGTCGCCATCGTCGGCATGATCATTAACGGCCGGCGACAGCGTAAACGTTTCAACTTTCCCCGTCGTCCGATATGGGCGGAAGTCTTCATGGCCGCCGTGGGGTGCGTTCTTGTGCTCGGCGCAGTCGCCATTGCCAACGCATATTACTGGCCGATCGGTATCGTCCGTAAATATGCCGAAGCCAACAACATCACAATTCCCGATGGCGGGCTGTTAATCTCACACGGCATTGCAATTCCGGTGCTGATTGCTGTTGCGGCGGGCCTTATCATGACGTTCATGTCGACGCGCACCCGTTTCGGCCGTTATGTCTTCGCCATGGGTGGTAATCCGGAAGCGGCAGACCTTGCCGGTATCAATACGCGCTGGGTGACGATGAAGATTTTCATCATTATGGGGATTCTCTGCGCTATTGCGGGCGCCATTTCCACTGCTCGACTCAACGCGGCAACCAATGCACAAGGCACCCTCGATGAACTCCTGACCATCGCCGCAGCTGTTATCGGTGGAACGTCCCTCGCTGGCGGTGTCGGTACCATTGCCGGTGCCATGATCGGTGCGGTGCTGATGCAATCACTAAGCACAGGCATGGTTTTGCTTGGTCTCGATACGCCATTGCAGAATATCGTTGTCGGTCTGGTTCTTGTCGTAGCCGTCTGGCTGGACACAATCTATCGCCGCCGTACAGCTTGAGGGAGGACAAATCATGATCAACACACACACGCCTCTCATCGACATGGAAGATATCTCTATTGCCTTTGGTGGCATCCGTGCAGTTGATGGAGCTTCGATCGATCTTTTTCCGGGTGAAGTCGTTGCTCTTCTCGGCCACAACGGTGCCGGCAAATCGACCTTGATCAAGATACTGTCGGGCGCCTACAAGCGCGACAATGGTACGATCAAGGTCAACGGGGAAGAAGCGGCAATCAACAATCCGCGTGACGCCAAGGCCTATGGCATCGAGACGATCTATCAAACCCTGGCACTGGCGGACAATGTGGACACAGCCGCCAATCTCTATCTCGGCCGAGAATTGATGACACCTTGGGGTACTCTCGATGACGTCGCGATGGAGCACAGCGCGCGCGAAGTCATGGGTAGGCTCAATCCACGGTTTCAGCGCTTCAAGGACCCCGTCAAGGCACTCTCGGGCGGTCAGCGGCAATCCGTGGCGATTGCACGTGCGATCTTGTTCAACGCCCGAATACTGATCATGGACGAGCCCACTGCGGCGCTGGGACCACAGGAAACCGCACAGGTCGGCGAACTAATCAAGCAATTGAAGAGTGAAGGCATCGGTATCTTTCTCATCAGCCACGATATCCATGACGTATTCCATCTCGCTGATCGGGTGGCGGTGATGAAAAACGGTCAGGTGGTTGGCACCGCCAAGGTTGGCGATGTCAACGAGGACGAAGTGCTCGGCATGATCATCCTCGGCAAATGCCCGCCCGGTGCGATACCAGGACCTGGCGCGGTGAAGTAGAGCAATAAAAAAGGCCGCTCAAAAGCGGCCTTTTCAATCACCAAACTGAAAATTCAGATCGACTCGACTTGCTGAACTTCCGGAACGAAATGCTTCAAAAGGTTCTGAATGCCGTGCTTAAGGGTCGCAGTCGACGATGGGCAGCCCGAGCATGCACCCTTCATGTGCAGGAACACTGTGCCGTTCTCATAACCGCGGAATGTGATATCGCCGCCGTCCTGAGCCACAGCGGGACGGACGCGGGTTTCAAGAAGCTCCTTGATCGTATCGACGATTTCCGTATCGGCGCTGTCGAAGAATTCACCATCGGTCTCCCGCTGGGCGGTGTCAGCGATTTGGCTGACATTGGCCATGACCGGCGCGCCGGACATGAAATGCTCCATGATCGCGCCTAGAATGGCAGGCTTCAGGTGTTGCCACTCGGGGCCTTCGCTCTTGGTGACGGTGACAAAATCATAGCCGAAAAATACGCCGGTGACGCCCGGGACGCCAAAAATCTTGCCAGCAAGCTGTGAAGATTCGCCAGCACTTACTGCGTCGCGGAAATCGGCGGTTCCTTCTTCAAGCACCACCTTTCCAGGCAAGAACTTCAAGGTCGCTGGATTGGGCGTTGCTTCGGTCTGGATGAACATGGCGGATCTCGCGTATCTAGTTTAGAACTATTCAAATAGCCATATAGGCCTTTAAACCATTCTCTTCAAGTCAGGATTATATCACGTTTGGTCGACGGAAATCAGGTAATCGCGTCAACATCTTCGTCCGATAGATTATAGGGCACGACCGTGACCGGAATGGAAAAGGATTCTCGCCCTGCCAGCGATTGAACAAGCGGGCCAGGTCCGTCCTTGCCGGAACCAGCCGCCAGGACAAGGATTGCGATATCCTGATCTTCTTCGATGAGCTTCCGGATCTCTTCGGATGTAATGCCTTCGCGAACAGCAAGTTCCGACTCGATGCCTATCGTTTCCCGGACGCTGGCGGCAAACTTGCTGAGCGTCGAATTGGCCCGCTCCTGGGCTTCCGCACGCATGATCTGTTCAACCCCAAGAAACTGCTGAAAGTCTGCTGAATCGATAACGAACAGCAGCAAGAGCACACCGCCGGTCGTCTTGGCCCGGCGCGAGGCATAGGCAACAGCTCGCTCGCATTCCGGCGTTTCGTCAATGACGGCCAGAAATTTGCGGCGGTGGCCGGCTTCGCGGCTAAGACGTCTTGATACCATGTGCGCAACCTGCCCTAAGCATTGAACATCCGCAAGGCCTTCCCTGGCGCGGTCTAGTTCTGCAGAAATCCGACAATATCACGGACATTGCGCATCGTCTTCTCTGCAAGAACGCTCGCCCGCTCACCACCATCTTTGAGGACGGCATCGACAAAGCCGGGGTCGGCAGAAATTCGCCGCATTTCCGCAGCGATCGGCGCAAGCTTTTCTACCGCGAGGTCAGCAAGGGCAGGCTTGAAGGTTGAGAATTGCTGTCCGCCGAAATCGCGGATCACGGTGACCTTATCGCTATCGACCAACGCGGCATAGATACCGACGAGATTGTCAGCTTCCGGCCGATCCTTCAATCCTTCGAGTTCGGACGGCAACGGTTCTGAATCGGTCTTGGCCTTCCGGATCTTTTTCGAGATCGTATCCACATCGTCTGTCAGGTTGATGCGCGAGAGGTCCGATGGATCGGACTTTGACATCTTCTTGGTCCCATCGCGCAAGCTCATGACGCGTGCTGCTGGCCCGCCGATGACCGGTTCGGTCAGCGGAAAGAAACTGGAAATCGTTTCATCACCCGATTGTGTTTCAACACCAAGCCCGAGTTCAGCGATCCGGTCCGAAAAATCAGTGTTGAACTTCTGGGCGATGTCGCGCGTCAGCTCCAGATGCTGCTTCTGATCTTCACCGACGGGTACGTGCGTCGCACGGTAGACAAGAATGTCCGCTGCCATCAGGTTCGGGTATGCGAAGAGGCCGACGGAGGCATTTTCTCGGTCCTTACCAGCCTTGTCCTTGAACTGGGTCATGCGGTTGAGCCAACCCATCCGGGCAACGCAGTTGAAAACCCATGCCAGCTCCGCATGCTGGTGCACGCGGCTCTGGTTGAAAACGATGTTCTTTTTTGCGTCGATGCCAGAAGCAAGGAAGGCTGCCGTGACCTCACGCGTATTGCGCATGAGTTCGGCCGGCCCGCCCCAGACGGAGATCGGAGGGGTAATCGCGTGCTGGTCCACGACACAGTACATGCATTTGCTGCTTTCCTGCAAAGCAACCCAGCGACGGATCGCGCCGAGATAGTTGCCAAGATGCAGGTTGCCGGTAGGCTGGACACCGGAAAAGACGAGCGGTTCAAACGTGCTCATAAAATCGTCCTTGATCGTTCGGGGATCGGGCTTGCAGGCTCCGAAAGCAATGAAACCGAGCTTTTGGCAGAGGGAGACGCTCTATTCAAGCCTTATCGATACCAACCTTCATTTGAGCTCCAGCAAATCCCATTTATTACCATAGAGGTCTTCAAACACCGCGACGCTGCCATAGGGCTCATGGCGAGGCTCTTCAAGAAAATGTACGCCCGCCTCCACCATCTTCGCGTGGTCCACGGGGAAATCGTCCGTATGCAGAAACAGTGCGACGCGGCCGCCGGTCTGGTTGCCGATGCTGGCTTTCTGCGTGTCGTCATCCGCTTTTGCCAGCAATAGCCGGGCGCCATCACTCCCTGGCGCAACGACAGCCCAACGTTTGGTTTGGGAAAGCGCCGTATCGTTGACAAGCGAAAAGCCGAGCACCTTTGTGTACCAGGCAATCGCCTCGTCATAATCGCGCACGACAAGTGTGATCATGCCGATGAACCGGCTCACGACGCGTCCTCAGGCATCTTTGTTCCCCGTTTCACATTCCGGCGGATCATGCCGAAGCTGGCACCACCTGTACCGAAAGCGAGCGCAAAGTAGAGGACCATCGATAACCCGACCAGAGACACGACTGCGATGGCTTGCGTATGCAGTGGCGCATGTGGTTCGAGCGCCGGGCCCATCCAGCGAATTGCGTAATAGAGTGCAAGACCCATGAGACCTGCGGAAACAATCAGTCGTGGGATGCGGGTAAGCAAAGGAATGTCGCGCCCCCAATGTCCGCGCCAGACGAGGGTAACGAAAAGTAGAATTGCATTCGTCCACCCGGCGACGATCTCGGCCGTTGCGATACCGGTCTCTGCCATGATCGGAAATAGCGTCAGTGCGAGACTGACGTTCACGATGACGGCAATGGCCGCAAAGATCATCGGTGTGCGCGTATCTTCGCGGGCGAAAAACCCCGGCAAGAAGGCTTTGATCAGGACGAATGCCGGGAGGCCAAGCCCGTAGATCGCGAGGATATTGCCGACAGTGTGCGTCGATGCGGTGGAGAAATTGCCGCGTTCGTATAGCATCCGAACGATCGGTTCGGACATCACCAATAGCGCCGCAGCAGCAGGAAGCGTAAGAAACAGTGTGAATTCGACCGAGCGGTTCTGCAGGCTGCCGGCTTCCTTAAGATTTCCAGAGCGCAGCGCACGCGCTAGTTCGGGCAGGAGAACCGTCGCGACTGCTATGCCGACGACACCGAGCGGCAATTGATAGATGCGATCGGCATAGGCCAGAGACGAGATGGCGCCAGATTTTGCTGAAGCGATGTTCGTGTTGATCAACAAATTGATTTGAGTGATGCCGCCAGTTACGGCGGCGGGGAAGGCCAATATCAGCAGGCGTTTGACGTTGGCGGTTATATGGGGCAATCGAAATCCGATGGAAATGCCGGCATTGCGCACCGCAAACCAGACAATGGCCAGCTGAACCACGCCGGAGACCATAACCCCCCAGGACAGTGCATAGCCTACCGCCCTGCCGTCTTGGCCCTTCCACCAGGCATAGCCGAGCACGCCGATGAGAATGACATTCAGGAAAACGGGAGCGATCGCCGCAGCGAAATAGCGATGCAATGAATTCAGCATCCCGCTCATCATAGCGGCGAGCGACATGCAGGCGAGGTAGGGGAACATGATGATCGCCATCGATACGGTATTGTCGAACTTCATCGGGTCAGCCACGAAGCCCGGAGCTATGACGAAGCGCACGATCAGCGGCATTGACAGTTCCATCAGGATCGTCAGGCCGAGCAGCACGGTAAAAAGGACCCCGAATACCTCTTCGGAAAAACGGCGCGCTCCATCAAGCCCATTGGCTTCGATTTCCTTGGCGAACAAGGGCACGAAAGCAGAGTTAAACGCGCCTTCCGCGAAGAGCCGCCGGAACGTGTTGGGAAAACGGAAGGCAGCATTGAAAGCATCGGCTACAGGACCCGTGCCCAAAGCAGAGGCCATCAGCATTTCGCGCGTGAAACCAAACACGCGGCTCATCAACGTGCCGGACGCAACCGTTGCAAATTTCTTGACCAAGCTCATTTAGAGCCCTTTCCGGCCATATTGGCCGTATTCTGTTTCCCGGATGACGAGACAATCTGCGCGGAAGGTGGCAAGGTCGATGTGGTTCATCGGACGAAGCCGCCTGACAAAGCGGGTGTCCGTCAGCCGGAAACCCAGCCGTTGGTTTGCCTTGCAAACCAACAAGCTGTCATATCTGCTGGTCGAATTAACCGCATTTCCACGGAAATGCGGTTCGACCAGTGGGACGGGACCTGTTGCGCCAATATCGGCGCTAAGCCACTCGCCCGCATGTAGAGTGCGGGTCTTCGTGTCTTTGCTTGATCTTGTCACAACATGCCTCCGTCAGAATAGGTCAATATGGTCAGAAAGGGCTCTATTCAGCCGTCATGAGGATGTTTTGCCGCTGCGGCTGGGCGGTCGTGATGTCACCTTCGCCAAAGAGCGCAAGCAGCTTCTTGCGGATACGATTCTGGCGTGTCGTATTGGTGATCTGGTGACCGACAAGATCGGTGACATAGAACACGTCGATGACCTTCTCACCGAAGGTCGTCACGTGCGCAGAGGCAATATCGAGTGAGAGATCAGAGATAGTACCGGTTATCTCAGATAGAACACCGGGACGGTCCAGGCCTTCCACTTCGATGACCGTGAATTTGTTGGACAGCGTATTGTTTATCTCGACACGCGGCGTGATGCGGAAGGCTTTGACCGCGCGCTTCGGTTTGGTGCGGCTTGCCAGCATTTCCGGCAGATAGGACTTCCCGGAAAGCACGTCTTCGATCAGGCGGCCGACGCGCATGGCGCGCCGCCGTTCATCATCGTCGGTCGGGAATTCGCGGCTAATAAGGATCGTATCAAGTGCGCGCCCGTCGCTGGTCGTGAAGATCTGCGCATCGACGATGTTGGCGCCGGCGCCGGCGCAAGCGCCCGCGATGATTGAAAGCAAACGCGGATGGTCGGGGGAGAGCACGGTGATCTCCGTTACACCCTCGAAATCATGGGTTTTTACCATGGTGGCGAGTGCTTTGCCGCTGGCATCGGTCTCGCGCACGAAATTGGCGTGGCGAACCTGATCTTCGAGGCTGACAGTCAACAAGTAGTTTTGATAGTGCAATGCGAGGTATGACTGGCGCTCAATCTGCGGCCACGATGACAGCGCATTGTCGAGCTGGGTGCGGGCGTGATCGGTGCGGTCCTTACGGGAGACTTCAGAAAATCCGCCAGTCAGCATCAATTCCGTTTCATAGAAGAGATTGCGTAGCAACTGGCCTTTCCAGCCATTCCAGACCCCGGGTCCGACTGCTTTGATATCGCAGATAGTCAGAACCAGCAGTAGTTTCATTCGGTCGAGGGTTTGGACAATCTCAGAAAAATCTTCGATCGTCTTGCGGTCGTTCAGATCGCGAGACTGTGCCACTCTACTCATCGTCAAATGCTGTTCGACGAGCCAGGCAACGGTTTCCGTGTCGGCCTGTGACAGGCCCAGACGAGGGCAAATCCGCCGGGCGATCCTCGCGCCGGCAATGGAGTGGTCTTCCGGCCTTCCCTTGGCAATATCGTGAAGGAGCAGCGCCACGTAGAGGACCTGCCGGTCTTTTTTCAAACCGGGCATGATCTGATTGGCAAGAGGGTGTTCCTGTCCAAGATCGCCGTGGTCGATTTCCGACATGACTGCTATACAGCGCAACAAATGTTCATCAACAGTATAGTGATGATACATGTTGAATTGCATCATCGCGACGACCTTGCCAAAATCGGGAATGAATTTGCCAAGTACGCCCGATTCATTCATTCGCCGCAGGATGAGCTCGGGGTTGCGCTCCGAGGTCAGCACTTCCAGAAAAAGCCTGTTTGCCTCGGGGTTTTCCCGCAGATCAGCTTTGATCAGCGACAGCGAACGCGACACCAATTGCATGGCGTCGGGGTGGAACTCCAGGCCATGCTGGTCCGCCAGACGAAACAGGCGGATTATATTGACTGGGTCTTTCCGGAAGACGTCGTCATTGGCAATGGTGATGCGGTGATTGTCGACGACGAAATCACTTGTGCCCGGGAGTTTTCGCTTGCGGCGCGAAAAGGTGAGGAAAATCCGGTTGAAACCGGGAACGTGCTTGGCTTGCTCTTCTTCCAGAGCGGCGCAGATGATGCGTGTAAGATCACCGACCTCCTTGGCGATAAGGAAGTAGTGTTTCATGAACCGCTCGACGTCTCGCAGACCAGGATGGGCGGTGTAGCCGAGCCGCCGGGCGATCTCACCCTGGATATCGAACGAAAGGCGTTCCTCTGCTTTGCCTGTCAAGAAATGCATATGGCAGCGTACGGCCCATAGCAGATCTTCCGCCTTACGGAAGATCTTGTGTTCCGCACGAGAAAGAACCCCCAGGTCGACCAGTTCATCACTTGTCTTCACCCGGTAATAATATTTTGCAATCCAGAACAGCGTATGCAGATCGCGCTGGCCGCCCTTGCCTTCCTTGACGTTCGGCTCCACCAGATACCGCGTCTCGCCCGCCTTGCGGTGACGGGCGTCACGTTCGGCAAGCTTGGCCTCGATGAAAGCCGGCCCGGTACCCTTGACCACCTCGGCATCAAAGCGTTGCACCAGTTTTGCGAAAAGGTCTTCATTCCCGCAAAGGTAACGGGCCTCCAGAATGCTGGTGCGGATCGTCATGTCGCCCAGCGACTGACGGATGGACTCATCCAGATTACGGGTCGCGTGGCCGACTTTGAGACCGGCGTCCCACAGCATGTACAGAATATACTCGACGACCTGCTCGCCCCAAGGTGTCTGTTTGTAAGGAAGCAAGAATAGCAGATCGATATCGGAACCGGGGGCCAGTCCCCCGCGACCATAACCGCCAACCGCCACAACCGTCATCCGTTCCGCAGTAGATGGGTTCACAGCGGGATATACGTGGGTAATTGCGAAGTCATAGAGCGCAGAAATAATCTGGTCCATCAGATAAGAAAGCCGGATGGAACAGTGCGTACCGCTAGCATCCTTCATCAGCATGTCTTCGGCCGACTTGCGACCCGCGATCAGCGTCTGTTTCACAAGCTGCAACACGTCGTTTCGCTCGACGGTGGCAGTGCCCAGTTTGTTCGTTGACGTGACCAACTCTTCAAATTGGCGATGAAGCTTGGCCGGGTTGACGATCTGTTCCAGTCTCAGGTCTGAAGCGTTCATGAATACGTCTTTATGGATAATGGCCGCACGCTATAGCGCGAATTTGCGTCAAACGAAACGATTACATTTGACGCGTTCCCTGTGGAGACCAGTCAAGATGTCGTGTTCGCGACGAGGCCCTTCAACCGATAGAGCGCTTCCAGCGCTTCACGCGGTGTCATCTCATCCGGATTGATGGTGGATATAGCTGCTAGCAGACCACTATCCTTACCCTGAACAGGCTTGGGTGCCTGGCGCTTCACTTCAACGGAAAACAGCGGCAAGTCGTCGATCAGCTTGTCGGCCTTGCCAGAGGTCTCTCCCGCTTCGAGCTGGTGCAGAACATCGCGGGCGCGGTTGACAACGGCTTCCGGCAGACCAGCCAAACGAGCCACTTGCACGCCATATGATCGGTCAGCGGCGCCCTTGGCGACCTCATGCAGGAACACAACATCGCCGTCCCATTCCTTCACGCGCATGGTCACATTGCTGAGCCGTTCGAGTTTTTCTGAAAGTGCGGTCATTTCGTGGAAGTGCGTTGCAAAAATCGCCCTGCACTGGTTCTTTTCGTGCAAGTATTCAACCGCAGCCCATGCAATCGAAAGGCCGTCGAAGGTAGCGGTACCACGGCCGATTTCATCGAGGATGACGAGCGAATGATCGCTGGCCTGGTTGAGAATGGCGGCGGTCTCGACCATTTCCACCATGAAGGTAGAACGCCCGCGCGCAAGATCGTCCGAAGCGCCGACGCGGGAGAACAAACGATCCACAATGCCGACATGAGCAGAGCCGGCCGGAACGAACGAACCCATCTGCGCGAGAATCGCAATCAATGCATTTTGGCGCAGGAAGGTGGATTTACCGCCCATATTCGGGCCGGTCAGCAGCCAGATTGCTCCCTTGCCGGCTCCTTCTGGAGAAAGATTGCAATCATTGGCAACGAAGGGAGCGGCGGCATGCCGGCGCAGCGATTGCTCGACAACGGGATGCCGTCCGGCCACAATCTCGAATGCAAGGCTGTCATCGACCAGGGGTCGGCAGTAGCCTTGTTCTTCGGAGAGAGCCGCCAGCGATACGGAGACGTCAAGCGCCGCCAGCGCCGCAGCGCCTGCACGAATGGTATCGGCGTTGGCCACGGTCTCATTGGTCAAGGCGTCGAAAACGCCAAGCTCGATTGAAAGCGCGCGTTCGGCGGCATTTGCTATCTTTGTCTCAAGCTCTGCTAGTTCCGTCGTCGTAAACCGCATCGCATTGGCAATGGTCTGGCGGTGGATGAACTTGCTCTTGGCTTCATCCGTATCGGTCATGACCGAGGCATTGTTGGCGGTCACTTCGATAAAATACCCAAGCACATTATTGTGTTTGATCTTCAGCGATCTGACGCCAGTCGTTTCCATGTAGTCGGCTTGCAGGCCGGCGATTATGCGGCGCGAATGATCCCGCAGTGCCCGCATTTCGTCTAGCTCGGCATGATATGCCGTCCGGACGAACCCGCCGTCGCGTTTGAGAAGCGGCAGCTCATCGGCAAGCGCCCGGTCAAGGTGTTCGGCGAATTCCAGCGGCAATTGGCGAAGACATTCTCTCACTCGCGTGAGTTCTGTCGGCAGTTCCTCGCGCTCCAGCAATTGTGCGATATCGCCGGCTGCTTCAAGACCGCGGGCGAGTGCACCCAGATCGCGCGGACCGCCGCGACCGACTGCAAGCCGCGACAGGGCGCGGGGCATATCGGGCACGCCCTTCAGCGCTTCACGCGCCAAATCTGCCAGCGGTTGGCGAAGGAGGAAAAACGAGATCGAATCCAGTCGTTCCGCGATCGCTGCCGGATCAGTCAGAGGTGAGGTCAGCCGTTCCGCCAGGAGCCGCGCACCGCCACCTGTCACCGTTCTGTCGATCGCTCGCAGCAGACTTCCTTCGCGTTTGCCGGAAAGCGTGCGAAGAAGTTCAAGATTGGCGCGGGTTGCAGGGTCGATGAATAGCGAGGAACCTTCCGACTCCCGTTCTGGCCGCATCAGCGGCGGACGTTCGGCAATCTGTGTCTTTTCGACATAGGCGATAGCACCGGAAATGGCTGAAAGCTCGGCACGCGAGAATTGGCCAAATCCATCCAGCGTGCTGACGTCAAAATAGCGCTGGATACGGCTTTCTGCCGTAGCGCTGTCAAATAGACTGGGTGGCTGCGGGCTAACCGCCCGGCCGATGACATCGAACACCGGCCGCAGTTCCAGATCATGAAATACCGGATCTGCGACAATCAATTCGCGTGGATCCACACGCAGGATGTCCGCGAGCAACCGGCCAGGATCGGTTTCGCTGACGCGGAATGTGCCGGTTGATATGTCAATCCAGGCAAGCGCAAATTGACCTTTATCCGAGCCCTTTACGCGGCCGAGCGTCATCAAATAATTGGCTTCGGATGGGTCGAGCAGTTTTTCCTCGGTAATCGTGCCGGGTGTCACCAATCGAACGACATCACGTTTGACGACGGACTTTGCCCCACGTTTTCTGGCCTCCGCAGGATCTTCGATCTGTTCGCATACCGCGACGCGAAAGCCACGCGCGATCAGCTTCTGCAGATAATCGTCAGCGGCGTGGACCGGTACGCCGCACATGGGAATATCGTCGCCCAGATGCTTTCCGCGCTTCGTCAGCGTGATGCCGAGTGCACGCGACGCCTCGACCGCATCATCGAAAAACAATTCATAGAAATCGCCCATGCGATAGAACAAGAGACTATCCGGATTCGTCGCCTTGATTTCGATATACTGCTCCATCATCGGCGTTGGTCGCGCCAATATGTCAGCGTCATAAGGGGACGGTTCGATGATGGCTGCCAGTTCGGCCAAGACGCTCTCCTGATTTCGATCAAGGAGCAATCTATTCGCTAACGGGGGATTTACACACCTCTTCCGAGTTCATCCATGGCTTTTCTCCACAGATGATCGGTCCAAGTCGAAGGTCTCTAGACGAAGCGCTTCGCTTCAGCAGCGTAATGGCTGACATAGCGTTCCGAAATGCGGCTGACTGGCAGAATAATGAAGACATCGGTTGTACCAAAGTCATGGTCGACCACGGCGCCATCGCCAATCATCGCGCCAAGCCTTAAATAGCCCTTGATCAACGGCGGCATGGCGAAGAGGGCAACTTTTGGATTGATCGCTTCATTCGGAACGAGATCCATCGCATGGTAAAGCGCGGGCAATGCGCGAACGTCCCAGTCGGCTGTCGCACGGCAATTATGCTGCAGGAAGGACAAAGGCAGTGCGTGCGCGGCAGGAACCGTTCCCTGGAAGGATGCACAACCGAACATCACGCCAATCGAGTGGTGGCGGCAATAGGTCCAGATACCTTGCCAGAGCAATTCGACCGTCCTCTTTGACCGGTATTCCGGGAGGACACAGGAACGGCCGAGCTCAAGAAAGCGCAATTCCGGCTTGGCGGCAACAAGGCGTTCGATCGAAAATTCGCTGGCTGAATAGAAACCGCCGGTTTCGAAAGCTTTTTCGGAGCGCAGCAGCCGATAGGTGCCAACAATCTGCTTGTGTTTTGGGCCAGCTATTGAAGTGTCATAGACGAGAAGATGATCGCAAAAGGGATCGAAACGGTCTGCATCGCGCTGCTCCATCGTGGCAGAACCTTTGGCACCCAACTCGTCAAAAAAAACCTTGAAACGCAATTGTTGTGACGAAGCGATCTCATCTTCCGTTTGCGCGAGGCAAACCTCCATCGTGCCGATGCGGCCAAGCACCGACGCAAGGTGTGGCGCCGTAAACGGCGAGGGAGTTGAATCAACGTGCGACATCACGCGTTGATCTTTAGTGATTGAAGCCGGTTCAAGCAAGGCGATGGTCATATCGATTTGGCTCATCCAGGAGATTTATCGGTATTCGTTCGTTCGTTGAATACAACAATTGGATGACGGCTACATGACGTGATAATGGGCTAATTACCCAGTTTCGCTTCAATTTTTGCCGGTTTGCCCGCCGCCCGTCCGCCGGTCGCGCAACCAGACAAAAATTTCCTCGATTACGACCAATGCTGCGCCAACCGATATGTAAGCGTCAGCGAGATTGAAGACGGCAAACGACCATGACGGCAGGTGGAAAAGAAAATAATCTATGACATACCCATGCAGGATGCGGTCGATGAGATTGCCGATCGCACCACCAATGATAAGGGCAAAACCAAACCGTGAAATCCAGCGCGTGGAGGCCGTGCTCCACCACAGATAACTGACAAAACAAATGACGATTATCGTCAGGGCTATCAGCGCTGTATCTCCGAACCCGCTTAACATCGAAAAGGCGATCCCATCATTGTGCACGCGAAACAACGCGAAAAAAGGCAAGAGATCGATTTGCTGCTGGTAGTCCATGCCAGTCTCGATGAGATACTTGACGATCTGATCACTGACCGTGGCGAAGGCGATGATGGCCAGAAGACTGTAGAATGCTTTGCTTTTCATAAATCCATTTTCTCAAACGTCAGGGGCAAGTTTCAATGCGTCGCGCCGGATCTCGAACAACATGACGCCAGTCGCAATGGCGAGATTGAGCGAATCGGCACGGCCCTCCTGCGGAATACGCGCCAGCTTGTCGCACGATGAAGCCAATTGATCCGGCAAGCCTTGTTGCTCGTTCCCCATCAATAAAACGACCGGTTTATTGGCATAGGGAATCGTTCGATAATCGACGGCACCTTTCAGATGTGTTCCAACAACTAGCCCAGAGAAACCTTTTCGCCAGGAGAGAAACTCGGCTTCGGTCGCACGTATGACAGGCATTGCAAAAACCGAGCCCATCGTGGCTCGGATCGTTTCCAGCGAGAACGGATCAGTGGTATCCCCAATGAGAATGACGCCTTTTGCGCCTGCTGCGTCCGCGGTTCGAATAATCGTGCCGAGATTTCCGGGATCGCGCACGCGGTCGAGTGCCACATAGACCTCATTGCCTTGCGGTTTGATCACCAGCAAGGATTGCACCTTCTGTTCGAAAACACCGACTACCATTTGCGGATTATCGCGACGCGTTATGGCAGCAATGACTTTTTCGCTAACCTCAAGAACATCACCACCCTTGGCGATCGTGCGCGCGGCAACGGGCTCGACCAGCGAATTGCCCTTGCCTGCTTTTGAATAAACGAGGGTCTTGATGATCCAGCCCAGGTCAAGGGCATCGATGACGAGTTTCAGTCCTTCGGCGAGGAAAACACCTTGCTGGTCACGGAATTTTTTGATCGCCAGCGCACGCAAATCCTTGACGATCGGATTGGTCAGGCTGGTGACCTCCTTGACCCTGCCAGGGCGAACCAGTCCACTGCCGCGCTGGTGATCATCCCGTTGGGTCATTAAGCACTCCAGCGGCTGAAGAGGGAGGTGGAAAGGGCACGATCGGATGAACGCTCCCGCAGGATAAGTTCGCCTGACTCGACCTGTCCCCCAAGCCCGGTGAACGCATCGCGCATCAACTCGTGGATCGCAAAAAACGAAGCGCGAATCGAATAGGCGGTCAGAACGACTGCAAGTGGATTTGGCGTTAGGATCGAGCGACAAAGGTCGACCATGTCCGGCAGATTGTCGAACAGCTGCCACACCTCGCCATTGGGTCCGCGTCCATAGGCGGGCGGGTCGAGAAGAATGATGTCGTAGCCACTGCCGCGCCGCTCTTCGCGTGCGACGAATTTCATTGCGTCTTCGCATATCCAGCGAATGGGTTTGCTGGAGAGCCCTGCCATCTCCTGATTTTCCCGCGCCCAGACGATGGCTTTCTTCGAAGCGTCAACATGCGTTACCTCGGCTCCCGCTCGCGCAGCAACAAGGGATGCGACTCCTGTGTAACCGAAGAGATTAAGCACCTTGACCGGGCGTTTGGCGTTGCGGATCAGCTGGTCCATGTGTGACCAATGCGTGCCTTGTTCAGGAAAAACGCCGACGTGCCGGAACGACGTGAAGCGTCCGAAAAACGGGATGCCGCCAAAGGCAAGCGGCCAGGTCTCGCCGAGCGGAACTTTTGGAAAGTGCCAACGTCCGACGCCCTCCTCATCCGTATTGCCGGTGAATAGCGCATCGGCCTTGTCCCACTCCGTTCGGTCCCAGGCAGGTAGCCAGATCGCCTGACCTTCTGGGCGGACGATGCGATAGGGGCCGTACTGTTCAAGCTTTAGACCATTGCCGCTGTCAAGCAGTGCATAATCATCGGAAGGCGAGGTTTCCAGGATGAGGCCGGTCCGCTCCTGGGGGCGTACGCCGGTACGGCGTGTCAAAACGCGCTTTGGAGCCGCTTCCGAACGAGGCGCGGATTTCTGCTGAGAATCGATATCGGTGGCGCGGGGGGCTTTGGCAAATTGCGGACGCGGCTTCACTGCGGTTTGCCGATGCGCCGCTCCTTTCGGAGCGCTCGCTTTCGGACCGAGCCCTTTTGCCTTCTTGATTTTTCCGCCAGACGATTTCAAGCCGTGCACCCTCGCAGTTGATTGGATGTTTCCTATGTCAAGAGGAGGGAAGGCGAAAGCAAAAACGCTCACGCGGAAGCCGAGATCGCCCTTTCATAGATCAAAATGCCCGCCGCAAGGTCTTCCAGAGCGGCGCCAACAGATTTAAACAGCGTGATTTCGCTCGGGGATTGGCGCCCCTTGATCGTGCCGCGCGTCAGGTCAAAAAGATCGCCGATGACATGGCTTTCGTTGACGACGCCCGCCTTGATCGGTTGCACGATATCACCACCCTCTTTCAGTGCACCGTCCTTGGTATCGACAAAAACACGCGCGCGTTTGACGCATTCGTCGTCGCTTTCGCGCATGGAAGGCGTGAATGCCCCAATCAGATCCACATGGGCGCCGGGTTTCAAGTGTTTGCCAAGGATCAATGGTTCAGTCGAAAGCGTGCCCGCAGTTATAATATCGGCTTCGGCGATTGCCTCATGCTTATCATTCACAGCCTTGGCGTTGAAGCCATCCGCAGCGAGCTCGGAAGCTACTTTCTCGGCACCGGCGAAGTTGCGGTTCCAGATGGATATTTTCGTGATAGGACGGATGGCGCTGTGCGCGCGTGCGAGAAAGCCGGAAAGCGCGCCGGCTCCGAGCACCACGAGATTGGACGCATCTTCACGAGCCAGATACCGAGCCGCGAGCGCCGATGCGCCAGCAGTGCGCCACAGGGTAAGCCGCTGTCCGTCAATGAGCGCGCGTGGTTCGCCGGTCTTGCCGTCAAGCAAAAGATACACACCCATGACAGCTGGTTTCGAAATGGCACCATTGTCCGGGGATACGGTAACGATCTTCACGCCCATATAGCCTTTTGAGGAATCCCCCAAAGCATTGAAGTCGGACCAGGCAGGCATCAGCAGCAGCGTGGAAGCGGCGCCATCCGGGCGATCGACGGTGTGATGATGGCGCACAGGCTGAATCACTCCTTGACGGAAAGCCTGTTCGAGTGCGTCGATCATATCCGGCCACTTCAATAGCCCATCGACCTCGGCCGGGGAGATCAGTTTCATTTCATATCCTTGACGGTTGTTTAATGGAGTGAAGGAAGGTTTGGCGTAGACGGTGTCTCGGCCGACGCCTTGCGGGCTTCCTTGCGCAATAACTCCGCTTCGAGCTTGCGCTGACGGGCGAGTTTTCGATGTTTGCCCTGATTATACCAAGTTGCCAAGCTCCCGAGGATCAAACCGAGTATCAGAGAGGCAAACAACCAGACGAAAAGCGGAGCGGAGTAGGAGAGGGCAGGATTACCCGGGTTAAAAGGATCGATTGTGAACGATATCGCCTCGCGATTTGCTACTGACAGGGCAATCAGGATGACGGCAAGCGGCACCAGAATGAGGACAATGACAATACGATTGATCATATTTCTCTCCTGCAACCCTGATGCTTGGACGACGCCTCGCTAGCCGTTGCCATTCAGCCTGTCGCGCAATTCTTTGCCGGTTTTGAAGAAGGGCACCCACTTTTCCTCAACGTCGACGCTTTCGCCGGTGCGCGGGTTACGTCCGCTGCGCGCTGGGCGGTTCTTGACGGAAAATGCGCCGAAGCCACGCAGCTCGACCCGATTGCCCTCGGCAAGCGCATCGGTGATCTCGTCAAAGATGGCGCCGACGATGTTCTCCACATCACGCTGAAACAAATGCGGATTGCGGTTGGCAATGATCTGCACGAGCTCTGATTTGATCACAGCGAAATCCCTTCCGGTTCAAGATCAGGAGGACAAGGTCAAAAAGAACTAACCTGAATACTATGTCACTGATCTTATGAGTTTAATATCCTTATTGCGCGCCGACAGGCTTGCCGTCAACGTGCCAAACAGAAACGAGTCCGTCAAGGAACATGCGATCACCTGTCAATTCGCGCAGCACCCCTGCACTTTCTTCCGGAAGGCCGAGATATCTGGTCAGCATTTTCAGGGCTGAATGCGAAAAAAACATGCCGAGAGAGGACTTCTCGACGGGCTTCCATTCGACGACTGGAAGTTTGGCATCGATACCTTTTGTTTTGAGCCAGGCGATTGCCTTGTCTTCGCCGCCAAGTTCGTCAATCAGTTTGTTGGCAACAGCCTGGCGACCTGTAAAGACTGATCCGTCGGCTAGGGCCAAAGCTTGCTCGTGCGTGAATTTACGCCGCTCCTGAACCAGGCCGACAAACCAGTCATAGGAATCGATGATCATACGATGAATCATCGCCTTTGCTTCGTCGCTGGCGGGATTAAAAAAATTCGGTTCTGCCTTGAGCGGGCTGGATTTGATCGTTTCGACTTTCACGCCTATCTTGGTCAAGAGCTCCGAAATATCAGGATACTGGAAAAGCACGCCAATGGAGCCGATGATCGAAGACTGGCGCGCCACGATGTGATCGCTCGCACTCGCAATCATGTACCCGGCCGAGGCAGCCAACGTTCCAACTTGGGCAACGACAGGCTTCTTCAGGGCAAGCTTACGTACAGCCTCATAGATAGCTTCACCGCCGGCCGTTGTTCCCCCAGGTGAATCGACGGAGAGGATCACGCCCTTGACCGCGGCAGAATCCTCCACGTCCTTCAGACGTTTAAGCAGTTCATCATTTTCAAAAATCGTGCCCTCAACGCGAACCTTGGCGATATGCGGCGCTGATTTACCGGAAAACCCATCGGAGCCGGCATTAAAAAAATAAAGTGAAATCAATGCAAGGGCGATGAGCAGGAGCGTGAAAGCGCGCCAAAATGTCAATTTCCTGCGAAGCCGTCGTCTATCGATAATTGCATCAGCAGCGTTTGCCATCGTCCTATCCATTCGCTCTCAAACCAGGGTCAGTTATTCTTTGCGGCATCATTTCGTCGAAGTCCAGACTTGCTGCGGGCGCTTGCTCGGCAGTTTGGACCTTGTATCTCGTCAAACGACGGCATACTTGTTGCAACGAGTGCAACTTGTGCGACGGGTACTTGTCCATTTCATCGAAAAATAACCATATTGGCGTTCAACTAGCCATTATATTGTAATCGGTAAACACAACCAGACCTATGTCCATTGAAAGAAACGATACGCATGCGGGGCGCGATGCCACCGCCGACGCCGACCATCATGCTGAGGTCGCCCGGCAGTTCGCTGGCTCTGACAAAGACTCCATGGTGTTTCGTGCTGCGGAACGCCACTCGAGGCGCGTGCGGTTTCTGAAGTTTGCCTTGCCTGCGGTCGCTCTGATCGGCGCCGCTGTTTTTTCCTGGTTCACGTTCTTTTCCACATCGAGTGTGCCGAGCAATATATCGCTCGATAATGCTGGGATGGAAAACGGTAAACTTGTCATGACCAACCCGAAACTTGACGGATTTACGAAGGACAAGCTTCCCTACAAAATGAGCGCCGTAAAGGCGTTGCAGGACGTAGGCAACAGCAATGTGATCTCTCTGGAGGGCATTAGTGCGGAAATTCCGATTGGTAAGGAGCTGCGAGCGCAGGTCACTGCGAAATCGGGTGTATACGACAATGCGAACCGGCAGTTGACGCTCGACAGCGCCATAAGCTTGACAACATCCGATGGCATTACTGCCCTGCTGCAATCGGCTAATATAGATATAGCTGGCAACACGATGTCGACGGACGATCCAGTCAGCGTAAAAAATAGCAAGTCGAGTATAACCGCGGACAGTATGCAAATTACCGAAAGCGGCAAGGTAATGACTTTTGAAAAGCGGGTAAGGCTTGTCATTCTGCCTACAAAGCTGCAAGAAGGTGACAAGGAAATCAAATCGTCAGAGTAACGTCTGGGGATTATTGCTGATTTCAAGGGAAATCCCGAATTTAGGAGAGAAGACGATGTCGTGCGGGGCAAAACTGATCAGCATTTCGACCGTTGCGTTGGGCCTGTTGGCATCGTCCATGATGATTGCTCCCGTCCTCGCCCAGGATGCTGCCACAGCAACAACCGGAATAAAATTGTCAGGCGACCAGCCGATCCAGATCGATGCGGACAAGCTTGTTGTACATGACAATGAGGGCACTGCTACGTTCACAGGCAATGTGACCGTCGTACAAGGTGCCACGCTTCTGAAAGCGGGTTCCATGATTGTTTATTACGTCAAAGGCCCCAAGAAAGACGCGACCGGCAAAGACACAACCGGCAAAGACACAACCGGTGCTGACGCGCCAAAAACCACGGGAGTGACTGGTGCCGGAGCCCAGGATATCGATCACCTAGAGGTCAATGATAAGGTCTACGTCAAATCCGAAGATCAGGTCGCCACTGGTGATCACGGCACTTTCGATATGAAAACTGAAGTGCTGGTTTTGACTGGCAACAAGGTTGTTCTTTCCCAAGGCGACAATGTTGCCGTCGGGTGCAAGCTGACAGCGCAGCTCAAAACGGGCGAGGCCCAGCTTGAAAGCTGCAAGAGTGGTCAGACAGGTCGTGTCTCTATCGTTGTGGCTCCCAAGAACGCTCCGAAGAACTGAGCCTGTAGTGTCCTTGTTTTCGCGTCGCTCTTCCAGCAAGCTTTCCGCTCGGCCTGACTCTACCATCTCTCAGGAAATGCGTCCTGCTGACCCTGCGGCGGTCGACCGTATGAAGGGCACGCTTGTCGCACGTGGCATCACCAAGAGCTACAATGGCCGTCAGGTCGTCAACGGTGTTTCCTTTGGGGTACGCGCCGGCGAAGCCGTTGGTATCCTGGGTCCCAATGGCGCCGGCAAGACAACCTGTTTCTACATGGTGACGGGTCTGGTCCCGGTCGACAAGGGCACGATAGAAATCGATGGTTTCGACGTAACGACGATGCCGATGTATCGCCGTTCTCGGCTGGGTATCGGCTATCTGCCGCAGGAAGCCTCGATTTTCCGAGGTCTTTCGGTTGAAAACAATATCAAGGCCGTCCTTGAGGTTGTCGAGAAAGATCGGAGTGCTCGCGCTCAGGAGCTTGACTCATTGCTTGAGGAATTTCACATCGCTCACCTGCGCAAGGCTCCCGCGCTTTCCCTGTCAGGTGGCGAACGCCGACGGCTGGAAATCGCCCGCGCCCTGGCGTCTCGTCCTAATTTCATGCTTCTGGACGAACCCTTTGCAGGTGTGGATCCGATTGCAGTTGCTGATATTCAGCAACTGGTGCGTCACCTGACCGGTCGGGGCATCGGTGTGCTGATCACCGACCATAATGTCCGTGAGACCCTGAAGCTGATCGACAGGGCCTATATCATCCATGCAGGACAAGTGCTTACCCACGGTCGACCGGATGAAATTATTGCCAATCAGGACGTTCGACGACTTTACCTTGGGGATCAGTTCAAGCTCTGATTTTCCCATTTTCGTGATTTCATTCGCAAGAAATGCCATTTCCTATACGTCTTTAGATTGAAAATTGCCGCACCAACACGTTTTTCCCTTGCTTGTGATTGACAAGCAAGGATTGGGCCAGTTCTGTACAGCTGCAAAGGAAATCGTACCCGGAGTACCCTCGCCCAACATGGCTCTGTCGGCAAAGCTCGATCTCAGGCAAACCCAGGCATTGGTAATGACGCCGCTGCTGATGCAGTCGATTCGACTGCTGCAGCTGACGCATATCGAGCTCGAACAATTCATAGAGCAGGAGATTGAAAAGAACCCCCTGCTCGAGCGCGATGATACAACGGGCGAGCATTTTTCACTTGATGAGCGCGGCTTCAGCATCGATCGGATTTCCAGTGATGAACGCGAATTCGGCAGAGGAGCGGTGAGCACTGATGCCGAAGCTGATAACCCTTTGGACGGGCAAGCCGATCATTGGCTGATGAGCGGTGAATCGACGAGTTCTGGTTCGATGTCGGATACGTTTGATAGTTCTCTCGAGAACATCTTTCCCGACGATCCGGGGACACATGATTTTATTGCCGGCGACCTTGCTTCGCAGTGGAAGTCATCTTCCGGCGATGGCTATGTTTCAACAGGCGGCGAGGGATATAACCTCGAACAGGTGACAGCAACGCCGCAGACCCTTCGGGACCATGTCGCCGAGCAGATTATTTTCGCCTTTGCATCGGCGGGCGACCGCCTTATCGCCGCTGAGCTTGCCGATCATCTTGATGAGACAGGTTACTTGCGCGCTGACGTAGAAGAAATCGCCGCAAGGTTTGGTGTCGATACCAGTCACATCGAGAAACTGATTGCAGTCTTGCAGGGGTTCGAGCCCACAGGGCTGTTCGCGCGCGACCTTGCGGAGTGCCTGTCACTCCAGCTGCGCGCAAAAAACCGCTTAAGCTCGAGCATGAAAACCTTGCTGCAGAACCTCGATCTATTAGCCAAACGCGATTTCCACAGTCTCAAGAAGCTTTGTCATGTAGGTGACGCGGATATTTTGGCTATGCTGCAGGAAATCCAGCATCTTGATCCAAAGCCTGGGACAGCCTTTTCTTCTGGCGTAGCGGATAGCATCGTGCCCGACGTGCAGGTGGAGACCGCGTCTGATGGAGGTTGGCGAATTGAGCTTAATCCCGATGCCCTGCCGCGAGTGCTTATCAACAACAGCTACTATGCGACGATAGCGAAAACGAAAACCTCTCCCGCCGAGAAGACGTTTCTGAGCGAATGTTTGCAAAGTGCCAACTGGCTAACGCGTAGCCTTGATCAGCGGGCACAAACAATTCTCAAGGTCGCCAGTGAGATTGTTCGCCAGCAGGAACAATTTCTTCGTCACGGCGTTGCCTATCTGAAGCCGCTCAACTTGCGCAATGTTGCTGACGCGATCGGCATGCACGAGTCTACGGTCAGCCGGGTCACAGCGAACAAGTACATGCTGACGAAGCGGGGGGTGTTCGAATTACGGTATTTTTTCAATGCGGCGATCGCGGCAACCGAAGGTGGGGAGCAGCATTCATCGCAATCGGTACGTCATCAGATCAAGCAGCTAATCGACGTGGAAACACCGGACGACATTCTATCGGACGATACAATTGTGGATTTGTTGAAGGAGCAAGGGATCGAGATTGCACGGCGTACGGTCGCAAAATACCGGGAGGGGATGAATATTGCTTCCTCTGTGCAAAGGCGGCGAGAAAAAAAAGCTCAGGCATCGGCGGACAAGGACGATGGAAAGTCTGGATTCATCCGCCACGTGGGTGTAGAATTTTGTTGAGTGGGTAATTGAACCGGACCGAAGAAGTCTGGTGAGGGAGACAAGCGCCGGTAATTTGCGACAATTGAAGTGAAAGCGCACCTTTGAATGAAGAATCAGCAATTGAAAACGCGATGAAACGCTCGCACGGGTTGTACGGGATGTCTTTGCTCGCCTCCCCACAACAGTGTAGATTGGTTCGGGCAATGAAAAAATCGCAATGAAGGTGAGGTATCATGAGTCTGCGTGTATCTGGGAAACATATGGACATTGGTGACGCTTTCCGCATTCGTATTGAAGAGCGGATAGGGGAGATGGTCTCCAAATACTTCGATGGCGGATATGCCGGTCATGTCACGGTGGAAAAGCAGGGATCTCGATTTATTGCTGACTGTCTTGTCCGCCTCGATACCGGTACGGTGTTGCAGGCGGCGGGCGAAGCGCAGGATCCATTACTTGCATTTGACGCAGCGGGTGAACGCGTGGACAAGCGTCTCCGGCGCTACAAAAGACGTCTCAAGTCGCATCAGGCTCCAGGTTCAAATGGGGTTTTCGACGATGTTTCTTACACGGTGATGGCGCCCGTACCGGATGATGATGAGGATATTCCGGAAGATTATGCGCCAACCATAGTTGCGGAGACATCGATGGCACTGAGAAGCATGAGTGTGGCTTCTGCGGTCGTGGAACTCGATTTGAAGGATAGTCCCGTCGTTGTTTTCCGAAACGCTGGCAGTACGCAGGTAAATATTGTATATCGCCGCGCCGATGGAAATATTGGCTGGATCGATCCATCGACAGTGGCGGGTGAAAACGTTGCTCCGACGTGAAGAAGCGGATTCATAGCGAATTTTGAACTACCGCCCGCGTACAGCCAGTATGCGGGTGGTAATTGGAAGGAAGAGAGATAATGGATCTGGGTGATCTCATTCAGCCCGACGCTGTCCTGCCCGCATTGAAAGTCAATTCCAAGAAGCAACTCTTGCAGATCATGTCGGAAAAGGCGGCCGCCTTGACCGGCCTGAGCGAGCGAGAAGTATTTGACACGATCATACAGCGTGAACGCTTGGGCTCAACTGGCATTGGCGACGGCATTGCCATTCCCCATGGAAAGATCAATAGCGTGAAGCGAATTGCCGGGGTTTTCGCTCAGCTCGAAACGCCCGTCGCTTTCGAGGCACTGGACGACCAGCCGGTCGATATCGTGTTTCTGCTCTTGGCGCCAGAAAATGCCGGGGCCGATCATCTTAAGGCATTATCCCGCATTGCGCGCATGCTGCGTGATCCCGAGCGCATTGCAAAACTGCGCACCGCCCACGATGCGGGCCTGATCTACGAGCTGCTGACATCGCAGCCAGCGTCTAACGCCGCCTGAGTATTGGCTCATTAAGCCGCCGTTTTTAAGCGGCTTTATGAGGAGTGGCGGGTCTTGCGTCCGTAGAGTTCCAGTCGGTGATGGACGATATCATAGCCGAGCGACTTGGCGATCTCTTCCTGTAATTTTTCAATCTTGTCTGACTTGAATTCAACTACCGCACCGGTATCGATATCGATCAGATGATCATGGTGCTCGCCGTGGGCCTGTTCGAAACGCGATGGTCCGCCATTGAAAGCATGGCGATGGATGGCACCCATCTCTTCCAGCAGATTCATGGTCCTGTAAACGGTGGAAAGAGAAATGCTGTCGTCAATCTCTATGGCACGATGGAAAATCTTCATCGCATCGGGGTGATCTTCGGTAGATGTCAGAATGTCGATGATAATCCGCCGAGGCCTGGTGATACGAACACCAGCCTTGCGCAGTTCCTTTTCATAATCCGGCTTCTGATTCAATGCATGTTTCATAACCTCGACTATGCGCCAGATCGACGTCAGTTGCAAAGATTCTCAACTGGTAATCCGACTGGAAATGGGGTCTTCAGCCTGAAACAACACTGCCGCCAGTGAAATTTCACTGGCGGCAGTGTTATAACAACGCGGAAACTAGTGTTATGACGCGAGCACTTCGATGATGACTTTGTGCTCACCCGTGGGTTCCAATGGAATGCCATTTTCCGCTTTGGTGAGCTTCTTACCGTTGACGGTGATCTTAGCGGTACCCTTTGATACCGATTTGACTTCTATCGAATAGCGGGCCTCGCCATTGCGCAGAACGAAATTGAAGCCGCTCCATTCCGATGGAAGCGCAGGATCGACGAACAGCCTGTTATTTCGGCGGCTGATGCCAAGGATAGCTTCTGTCGCCACACGGTAGAGCCATCCGGCGGATCCGGTATACCAAGTCCAGCCGCCGCGTCCCCGCATGGGATCTACCGAATAAACATCCGCAGCCACCACGTAAGGTTCCACACGATAAAACTCGGCGTTGTCCATTGTCAGCGAATGGTTGACGGGGTTTAGCTTCTTGAACCAGCGGTACGCTTCATCCGCATCACCGAGCTTGGCCATGGCAAGAACTGCCCAAGTTGCCGCATGCGTATATTGCCCGCCATTTTCGCGCACGCCGACCGGATAACTCTTGATATAGCCTGGATCATGCCGCGTCTTGTTGAATGGTGGCGTGAACAGCTTGATGATATCGACGTCATCGTCGATGAGATGCGTTGCGACCGAGTGCATTGCCCGCTTACTGCGATCTGGATCGCCATAGCCGGATATGACGCTCCAGGATTGAGCGATCGAGTCGATCTTGCACTCATCACTCTTTTTCGATCCAAGCGGAGCACCGTCGTCAAAGTAGCCACGACGATACCATTCGCCATCCCAACCGTCCTTCTCGAGAGCGGCTTTCAGACTTTCAATATGGGCCTCCCATCGTAGGATGCGTTCCTTGTCCTTGAAATGCCTTGCGATCGGCAAGACGTCGCGCAAAGTGCTGATCAGGAACCAGCCAAGCCATATGCTTTCGCCTTTGCCGTCTTCACCGACACGGTTCATGCCGTCGTTCCAGTCACCCGTCAGCATCAGTGGCAGGCCGTGGGGGCCTGTGCGGGCAACGGCAAGGTCAAGCGCACGGGCTGCGTGCTCATAAACGCTGACTTTCTCGTCTGAGATCGTCGGCTGGTAAAAGGCATCGTGCTCACCGTTTTCGAGCGCCCTGCCTTCGATGAAAGCGACCTGCTCATCCAGTATACTCATGTCGCCAGTCACCGAGGTATAGTGGGCAATGGCATAGCCGAGCCAGACCACATCGTCGGAGATCTTCGTGCGAACGCCTGCGCCAGTCGTTGGCAACCACCAGTGTTGGACATCGCCTTCTTTGAATTGACGGGCCGACACGTTGAGAATTTGATTACGTGCGAGCGATGGATCCAGGATCAGCATGGACAGTGTATCTTGCAGTTGGTCGCGGAAGCCAAAGGCGCCGCTTGCCTGGTAGAAAGCCGAGCGTGCCCAGATGCGACAGGCGAGGCTCTGATAAGGCAACCAGCGATTCACCATGACATTGAAAGCATCGTCCGGAGTGTCAACTTGCAATCCATCGAGGAAGTCTGTCCAGATCGCTCTCGAAGACGAGAGAGTGTCTTCAAACGGCCGCTTGTTATGGGTTGCAAGAATCGCTCGGGCTTCCTCCCGGCTGCCGGCATCGCCCATATAGAACACCAGCTCCTGCGTTTCGCCCGCGGCGATTTTGATATCGACTGCAAGTGCAGCACAGGGATCTCCGCCGGCTTCGACCAGGTTTGACAGCCTCTTTGCCTGAAGCACCGCATCTGGACGATCGACAGAACCGAGCGCTCCGAAGAACTCGGCGCGGTCGGCCGTATAGGACTGCGGCTTTACACTGGCAGCATAGAACGCCACACGTTCACGCCGGTCCGTGCCATATGGATTACGAGCAAAGAGGACTCCCGTTTCAGTGTCGCACGACGGCACGATGAATGGCGAAGTCTTTGCGCGGGCATTGCCTAGCACCCATTCAACAAATCCATAGACACGCAATTGCTTGGCGGTACCGCCATTATTCGTGATCTTGAGGCTCGATAGGCGAACGGGTTGGTCAGGATCGACCGTATGTGTAAGCTCGAGTCCTATATTGCCGTGGCGTGAAATAAAGGTCGAATAACCTTGTCCATGCCGGGTCTCATACTGGACAGAGGGGTCGCGAAGCACCGATGCCGTCGGTGAGAACGCCGCGTTCTTGTCCGTATCCACCACATAGATCGCCTCGCCGGACCGGTTGATGACCGGATCATTCGACCACTGTGTCAGCTGATAGTCGCGGCTATTGCCGGACCAGGTGAAACCTGCGCCTTCGGCTGATACGTGAAAGCCAAAATTCGGGTTGGAAATCACATTGATCCAGGGCTGCGGGGTGCTGCCCAGCCCACCAAGACGAACGACATATTCGCCGCTTTTCATGTCGAAGCCGCCAAACCCGTTCCAGAATGATAGGTCGTCTGCAGAAATCTTGGGACGCCGTTTGTTCATGAGCTGTGTCGGCGCCGGCGCGATCCCCCGCAAATCGCTATTCTCAATGTCACCGGTTATTATAGATCTACCCCTGGTTTCCGTGACAGGCACCAGGTCCGCAGTCAGTCCTGCGATGCGTTTCAATTGCTCGGAAAGCGAACCATTTTGCGCGTGCAGGACAATACGGGCTGCAGCCAGAAGCGTGTTGTAGCTGGCGTCGCTCATCTGATCTTTACGGACAGCAAAGATGTGGACACGCGGTCCGAGCTGAGCGCCGCGGGCACGGCTATTTTCGCAGATCGCTTCCAAGCCGCGCTGGAAATCCTGCGCGTAGGAGAAGGAACGTTCATTGATGACGACAACATCGACAACAAGACCCTTCGCACGCCAATATTCGTGCGCCTTCAAGAGGTTCCTCAGGGTTTCCATATCGGCTTCATCATCAATGCGCAGCGCAAGGATCGGGAAGTCGCCGGAGATAGACATGGGCCAAAGCTCGGATTGGCTGCCGAGCCCGCTTGCGATGTTTTCGGACGGCATGCGCAGTGCCTTGTCGGGATAGATCAGGCTGGTTGCGACGCGCTGGAATTCAGCTGCCTCGTCGGGATTGATACCGATGTGGTGAAGGCGAACCTGCGAGCTCGTCCACGACAGCGAGAATTCACGGGTAAAGCAATCCGGATGGCGGAAGCGGGAGACGACCTCCTCGAGCTCCTGACGGTTGGGACGTACGAGAGTCCAGAAGACCAGCGTCACTTTCTTGTGCGCGGGAACGCGAACACGGCAACGCAGCGAAGCGATGGGGTCGAGCACAAAACCATGACTGCCGCTGAGGGTCGCGCCTTCGTCGAAAGCAGCAGGATTGCGCAAAGAGCGCCCGCGGCCGATAAAATTGCGCCGGTCGGTTTCAGCCTGAATTTCGCGCATCGCACCGGAACTGTCGCTTACGACATGGGCCACGTGGATATCCGGATCGTCATTACCCCGCTTGCGGCGCGTGGCGTAGATCGCATCGCCACGCTTGTCGATCTCGGTCTCCACGAACATCTTGGCAAAGGCCGGGTGAGCAGTATCGGTATCTTCGTTCGTCAATACCAGTTCGGCGTAAGACGTGACTTCGATGATGCGATCTTTGGTGCCAGTGTTGGTGATGACGATACGGCGGCCTTCGCCATCGGAATCCGAGGCAACGATCGCCTCAACGGTAGTATGGATCGTGCCATTTTCCTTGACGAATTCCGCCTTGTAATCGGCGAAGATGGATGTACTTTTCTCGCCTGCAACGCGCACAGGATCGCCTGTCGCTGACCACCATTCGCCATTTTCGAGATCCCGCAAGAACAGGAACGTACCGTAACCGCTTTCGAGTGGGTCCGGTTGGAAACGCGTAATGGCAAGACCATTCCAGCGGCTGTATCCGCCGCCATTGGCAGTGACCATCACCGAATAATGTCCGTTCGACATTATCTGCGTTGCGGTTGGCGCACTCAGTGGATTTTGGATGAAGCGGATAGAGGCCGTTTCTTCCGAGCTTTCCACGGCCTTGCGCATCGGGTTCTCTGCCTTGGCTTGGAGAACCGGTATTTCCCGTGGGGCTTTCTCCTGCAGAAGCAACTCGGCTGCTTCGATCACAGGATCCGCGTGGAAACGCTCGCGCATGCGACCTTCGAACACAACATTGTTGACGGCGACAATCGACATGCCGTGATGGTGGGCCATGTAATTGCGGACCACGGCATATTCTTCATCTTCGCGGACGCGTGACTTGGTAAAGTCCACGGCGTCATAAAAACCATACTGTCCGAGTGCACCCATGGCGCGCAGACGTTGCAGATTCTTGACAGCGGCTGCCGGTTGATACTGGCTGGCCATAATGCTGGCATAGGGCGCTACAACGTAATTCTTGGAAAGGCCGCGCTTGAGGCCGAGTGTCGGAACCCCGAAATTGGTGTATTGGTAGTTCATCTCCGGGTCGCGGGCGTTATAAGCCGCTTCGGAAATGCCCCAAGGCAACCCCTTGGACTCACCATATTCGATCTGCCGTTGCACGATCAACTTGTTGGTTTGATCCAACATGCTTCCGAGTGGTTCAATCATGACCAGAGGCGGCATGAGGTATTCGAACATCGACCCGGACCAGGAGACCAGCGCACCACGCCAGCCAACAGGGACCAGCAGTCGCCCGAGTTTGAACCAGTGATCGACCGGGATATCGCCCTTTGCGATGGCAAAGAGGCTGGCCAGGCGCGCTTCGGAGGCCAGAAGGTCATAACAACTTGCATCAAGCTCGTTGGTTTCCACGCGGAAACCGATGGACAAAAGGCGCCGCTCCTTGCGCTCCAGGAAGGTGAAATCGGTGTCGAAAGCAAGTTGCCGCGCGCGTGTGGCGAGGGTACCCAGGCGTTCGCGCAGAATGTCTGTGCTCTCGTGACTGCCGATTGCATCGTCCGTGTGTCCTTGACACGTCTTGACGAGCAGAAGCGCCCACTCATTGGCGGTGGCGCTGATCGGGCTTTCGAGTTCGCCATGCAATTCTTCGGTCAGGCGCTGGATATCTCCCGCGAAGAGAGCAAGGTTGATTGTGCGCAGCGATGCGGTTTCGGGCTCCTCCTTGATCGTCGTGATTGCCCGGCGGAAATTGGAAACGCGTTCTTCAAGGCGACGGCGCAAGGGCCTCAAAACGCGGCGATCATCCGGAATGTCACTGATGGCTTCTTCAAGAATATCGCTGACGTCGAGAACCCCGTCGAGATCGCTCTGTAGATAAACTGAGGGTGCCTCAGCCCATTTCTCCAGCGCCGAAGACAAAGCGACGAGATGACCCGCCAAATTACCGCTATCCACTGCCGAAACGTAAAGTGGAAGTAGGGGGCGAAGGGTTGTCGTTTCGTACCAGTTGTAGAGGTGGCCGCGGTATTTCTCCATCTTCTCGAGGGTTTCGAGGGTCTGGTCGATACGGGTCAGGGTCTCGTTGAAGCTGATCCAGCCGAAGTCCCGGGCTGCGACAGTCGAGAGCAGATACATGCCGATATTGGTTGGCGACGTGCGCGTCGCAATAACGGGATACGGGTCCTCCTGGAAATTGTCCGGTGGAATGAAGTTTTGCTCTTTGGTGACGAATGTATCGTAGTAGTGCCAGGTACGGCGGGCGAAACGCCGCAGTTCACCTTTGTCGGATGAGCGCACATTCAAATCATCGAGCGGTTTGGCTGAGCGGCTGACGAGCCAGGCAATTACCGGCGATAGCAGCCAGATCAGTGCGAAAGGGACGGCGAGAAACCAAGCTCGGCTTTGAATCGCCAAGGGAAGGCCAATAGCGATCAGGGCGACAATTATCGCGGGCCACATGAGTTGCAGGTAGTAGCTCAGCGTATCGGGTGAACTCGTCTTTGCTTGGGCCGCAGCGCGCCACTCAAGCAGATGTTTGCGCGAAATGAACAGACGATAAAGCGTCCGGACGATCGCATCGAGCATCAAGCAAGCCATGTTTGCAATGAAGGTGATACGCAGGGCAATGTCTGCCGCCCCGGCAAAAATATCCGTGAGAATCGCCTGAAAATGCCCTTTGAGCGACAGGTTCATGTCTGTCGGCACCAAGTTTGTAAATAGTATCATCGTCGGCACGATGAACATGCTGAAAATCATGAAGCACTGCCACAGTGTGGCAAGTCCCGGTGGCAGCAATGTCCAGCCTGCAATGGAAGCCAGGATCCAGAAGATCGGCGTAAGCGAGCGGCGAAGATTATCGACCATCTTCCAGCGCGTGACTGCGGTGACGCCCGGTCGTGTGCTGAAAAGATAAGGCAGGAGCTGCCAATCGCCACGCGTCCAGCGATGATGGCGCGAGATATCGACATTGTAGCCAGTGGGGTAATCCTCGACCACCTCGACATCACTTACGAGCGCGCTACGTGCATAGCCGCCTTCGAGCAGGTCATGGCTCAGGACTGCGTTCTCGCCGATCTTTGCGTCAAGTGCGGCTTCAAAGAAATCGATGTCATAAAGACCCTTGCCGGTGAACGTGCCTTCTCCCAGCACGTCCTGATAGACATCGGAAACCGCGAAAACGTAAGGGTCGATGCCGCGATTGACCGAAAAGACGCGCTGCAGGAACGAGGCATCATCGCCGGTCGTCAGCGAGGGGGTGACGCGTGGCTGCAAGATAGCATAGCCACTTACCACACGACCTGCCTTGGCGCTGTAGATGGGTCGATTGAGCGGGTGAATAAGCTTGCCGGCCAGACGATTGACGGAGTCAGGCGTCAGGCGTGTGTCCGAGTCAAGCGTCATCACGAACTTGATGTCGGTCGGGACTTCCTCGTTCGACGGGAAATACGTCGTATCCTTGTCGCCGCGCAGCAGCATATTGAGCTCGTGCAACTTGCCGCGCTTGCGTTCCCAGCCCATCCAGCGGTTCTCCTGCGCATTGAACAGACGCTTGCGATGCAACAGGAAGAAGCGGGGATTGTTTTGCGTGTAGTGCTCGTTGAGCGCAGTGATTTTCTCCCGCGCATAGTCGAAGATGTCGAGATCATCGTCGGTCTGTTCGAATTTGCTGTCGGCCCAGTCCGTCAAAAGGGCGAAATAGACCTCGCCGCGCGGATTGGTGAGATAGTGCACTTCGAGATTGCGAATATGCTCATCGACGGAGTCACGCGAGGTAATCAGCGTCGGCACGGCAACGAGGGTTTTTGCCTCCGGAGGCAGGCCATTCTTATACTCGAAGCCGATTAGCCGCGTCGGCGGCATGAACATCGGTATGATCCAGTTAACGAAGCCGTTGGCTGTTTCCATCGTGGGGAACACTGCCAGCAAAGTGAACAGCCAGGTCATGCCGTCAGACAATCCGGCACGGCGCAGGAAATAATTTATCAGCAAGAGAATGGCGATTGAGAAGAACGAAGCCGGCACCCACAAGCCGGCGAGACCCAGTCTCCGGTAGAAACGTACCCAGCGTATAAGCACAGTCGGCTTGTAGTCACACGTCTTTTCAAGTTCCGGACGGCCGTCTCCAGCAAGATAATAGCCAACATCGCGTTTGCGCTGCTCGGTAACGCCACCTTCGCCAGCGGTTTCTTCAGCACTTTTATGTGCGAGTTCGAGAGCCGATTGTGTGATGTCGTGTTCGCTCTTGCCTGAGCGGCGGGCAATCTTTTCAATAGCAACGCGGTAGGCATTGCGAGAATGAAAGTCGAGTGCATCGAAATTGGAGTTGTCGCGCAGAACGGCATCGACGCCGCTAACTGTCTCAAACCAGGTAATCCAGTCAACGTCATCGATCGCCTTCAGGCTGCGAATGAGATTGCCCATGCTCACGCCGCCCGTCGATTGGCGTGTATGTTCCTGAATGATGGCATCCTCGGAATCGCTGCCATTCTTTTCGAGCTCGTCTTCGAGCCACGCGACCGCGGCTCCAGAGTGAGCGGTGCCGCCACGCAAACGATAGAGCAGGTGGGTGGCAAAAGTGCTGTCCTTGGCCGCTGGCGCATATTGCGCCAGAAGCTGCGGGAGGGTATCTTTCTCAGCGTTCAGCGTGATTTCGTCGGCAACGCTATTGGCATAGGCGCGCATGCGGCGGGCACGCTCGACGCGCAGCGAAAGACGCCGGGCATTTTCGATTAGAATAAAGCGAACGGCGGATGGAAGTGCCCACAATTCGCCGATATGCAGAGGTTCGACGGTCTGGAAGCCTTCAACGATGGCGCTCAGGCTATTCAGCGAAAACTGGCTGTCCGTGTGCGCGACGTAGAGCCAGGCGAGCGCCATTACACGCGGAATATTGGGCTGGTTCGCAAGTGGCGGCAACTGCCTGAAAAATTTCTTGGGCAGATCGCGCTCGACCTGCTGTATGTTCTGGTCGACCAGGTAATAATTGTCCAAAAGCCATTGAGCCGCTGGTGTTATCGTTTCGCCGTTGCGTGCTGCCGCATCGGAGGAACGGTAGGAATGCAGGATCAGCCTGGCGTTTTCGACTGTTCGCTGCTCGAAAACCATCGGCTCGTAATCGGGCAATCGAACGTCTTCGCCCTTCGCCACCCGGGTCCCAAGATCCCTCAAATCGTCGATTGATTTATAATGAGCCCGTATAGGGTTAGGTTGGACAGCAAAAATCTGACCAACAGTCTTCTTCTGGGATGCAAACGCTTGAAAAAAGCTCAATACGGGCATTGTTTTCATTTCAGTTTGGAAGAAAGAATCTTCGGGATTGCAGCACTAAGGCGATCAGGGGCCGATCGTCCCACGTTCAGTTTACGGTCTAATCAGGTCATGGCAATTAAGCTATCACCACTTTTATCGTTAGCGATCAGTTTTGATGAAAATGAGTCAGATTTCTATTAGCCTTTGTACGCAATTTTGAAGCTTCTGCACAGGGGAAAGCCATTGTAGCGGCGGGTTGCAGCCGAACAACCGAACGCTTCGCGATAACTGCAAGGCCACTAACTGTAACAAAAAAAGACCGGGATTTGGCCATCCCGGTCTTTCGCTCAGTTGGGTCGTATCAGCTCTTCGGGAAGACGCGCCAATGTTTGGGGCGAAAAGCGATGCGGCTTGTTTCCGTTGCCGGATGGTCCGCTGGAATTTCGATCTCCACATGGTCGGTTACCCCAGCTATTCGCAGCTCGATGCGCCGCGTAGCACCGACACGGCGGCTCGCAACGACTGTACCGGCGATGCCTCCGTTGGAGTCCTCAATAAGATCGACATCGTGCGGTCTGAAATACAGCAGTGCTTCACCGTCAGGTCGATCGCTCGAGATACTCAACGCTTGGCCATCAAGCCGTAATTCGCCGTTCTTGATCTGAACGCCGATGGAACTCGATTCACCAATGAAGCTGTAGACAAACGGCGAATTCGGCCGGTCATAGACCTCATCTGGGGTGCCGATCTGCTCTATCCTGCCTTGGCTCATGACCACAACGCGGTCAGCCAATTCCAGCGCCTCGTCTTGATCGTGCGTCACGAAAACAGTCGTGTGCTTGGTCTTGTCGTGAATCTCACGCAACCAGCGGCGAAGCTCCTTGCGGACCTTCGCGTCGAGCGCGCCAAAGGGTTCGTCCAGCAGCAACACACGTGGTTCGATAGCCATGGCCCGGGCGAGCGCGACGCGTTGACGCTGGCCGCCAGAAAGCTGTGCCGGATAGCGCTTCTCAAGGCCGGAAAGCTGCACGAAGTCCAGAAGTTCCGACGAGCGGCGACGAATTTCGTCCTTGCTGGGCCGACTTGAACCCGGACGTACCTTCAGGCCGAAGCCGACATTGTCAATCACTGTCATATGACGGAACAGAGCATAATGTTGAAAGACGAAACCGACATTCCGCTCCTGCACGGACTTCAGCGAAGCATCCTCATCGCCAAAGAAAACCTTGCCCTCGGTGGGAGTTTCAAGCCCTGCGATCAAACGTAACAGGGTGGTCTTGCCAGAGCCGGACGGACCAAGCAGCGCAATGAGTTCGCCGGAATTGATATCAAGTGAAACGTCGTGCAGCGCTGGAAACCGATCGAATTCCTTGCGCACACCACTTACGCGAACATCCATAAATTCTATTCCTCTCTAGTGTCCGCCAACTGCACGTAGCTCCGCGCCGTACCTCAGCTCCAGCAGAGTCTTGAGAACGAGTGTTACCAGCGCAAGAAGCGCCAGGAGCGAAGCCACTGCGAAAGCAGCGACAAAATTATATTCATTGTAAAGAATTTCGACATGCAGCGGCATCGTATTGGTGAGGCCCCTGATATGTCCTGAAACAACAGACACTGCGCCAAATTCCCCCATGGCCCGGGCGTTGCATAAAAGTACGCCATAGAGCAAGCCCCATTTGATGTTTGGGAGCGTGACATGCCAGAACGTCTGCCAGCCATTCGCCCCGAGCGATAACGCGGCTTCTTCATCGGTCGTACCCTGCTCTTGCATTAGCGGGATCAATTCCCTCGCGACAAATGGAAAGGTGACGAACATGGTCGCCAGCACGATTCCCGGCACGGCAAAAAGGATCTCAATGCCATGTGATTTCAGCCAGGGACCCAGTGCGGATTGCGAACTGAACAACAGCACGTATACGAGGCCGGAAATGACCGGCGATACCGAGAACGGCAGATCGATCAATGTGGTCAGGAAAGCCTTGCCCTTGAATTCGAACTTGGCGATCGCCCACGCTGCAACAACGCCGAAAACAACGTTGAGCGGTACCGCGATGGAAGCTACCAGCAGTGTCAGACGAATGGCCGCCTGAGCATCAGGTTCTGAAAATGCAGCGAAATATTCGGCCGGGCCTTTGCGAAACGCTTCGACAAAAACCGATACGAGCGGAAGCACAAGAAACAGCGCAAGAAAGACCAAGGCAATACCAGTCAGAAGAAAGCGTGCCGTGCGCCGTTCGGTGGTGGCGTGCCGCGCCGTGGCTGTTGGGTCTATGACTTGAACAGGTTCAAGCGCCATAACCATACCTCCTCCGGCTCCAGGCCTGAATGAGATTGATGACGAAAAGCATGAAAAATGAGATCAGCAGCATGATCGTAGCAATCGCGGTCGCACCTGCATAATCAAATTCCTCTAGTCGGATCACGATCAAAAGCGGCGCAATTTCCGACACATAAGGAAGGTTTCCGGCGATAAAGATCACAGAACCGTACTCACCTACCGCCCTCGCAAATGCCAGCGCGAATCCAGTCAGGATGGCCGGCTGCAAGCCCGGCAAAAGCACCCGTGTAATTGTCTGGAAGCGGTTGGCGCCGAGTGTCGCTGCAGCTTCTTCGACTTCCTTGCGGATTTCTTCCATCACTGGCTGAACGGTCCGAACCACAAAGGGCAGACCGATAAAGATCAGGGCGATCGTTATGCCGATTGGTGTGAATGCGACCTTGATCCCGATCAGATCGAGCCAACGGCCTATCCAGCCGTTTCTGGAATAGAGCGCCGTCAGCGCAATGCCGGCAACAGCCGTCGGCAACGCAAATGGTAGGTCGACGATGGCATCGACAATTCGACGGCCTGGAAACCGGTAGCGCACCAGAACCCACGCAACGATGACACCGAAGATGACGTTGATCACAGCAGCAATAAGGGATGTCCCAAAGCTGATTCTCAGCGCATTTACGGTTCGTGGATCAGTCGCTACGTGCCAAAATCCGGGAAAACCCAATGAAGCCGAGCGCAAGACAAGGCCTGTTAGAGGAATGAGAACAATGAGTGCGAGGTAGGCAAGAGTGAAGCCGAGCGTCATTCCAAATCCCGGAATAACGCTCGGCTGCTTAAACCGCCAACCCGCTTTCGCAAGGTTGGATGTCATGCTGTTACTGTTTCGGCTTGTAAATCTGGTCAAACGTTCCGCCATCTCCGAAGTGATAGGGCTGTGCCTTTGCCCATCCGCCGAAGATTGGATCATCGATCGTAACCAGTTTCAACTCCGGTAATTTTTTGATTAGCTCCGGCGGTACCAGTTCAGGCTCGGAGGGACGATAAAAGTGCTTGGCTGCGATCGTTTGGCCTTCCTTGGAATAAAGATATCCAAGATAGGCTTCGGCTACCTTACGTGTGCCTTTTGCATCAACATTCGCATCGACAACGGCAACCGACGGCTGGGCGAGAATCGAGCTGGGTGGAACGACGATATCGAATTTGTCATCGCCGAATTCCGCTGATGCGAGGTAGGCCTCATTTTCCCAGGCAAGCAATACGTCACCGAGTTCGCGCTGGGCGAATGTATTGGTCGAACCGCGTGCACCGGAATCGAGCACGGGAACATGCTGGAACAAATTTCCAATATATTCCTTGATCTTGGCTTCATCGCCGCCGTATTGCGCGTTGGCCCAAGCCCAGGCCGCCAGATAGTTCCAGCGGGCGCCACCGGACGTTTTAGGATTAGGCGTGATCACCTCTACACCCTCCTTGACGAGGTCCCCCCAATCCTTGATACCCTTCGGATTACCCTTGCGCACGAGAAAAACGATGGTCGACGTGTAGGGCGCAGAGTTGTGCGGAAATTTCTTGATCCAGTCAGGATTGATTTTCTTGGCTTTGACGATGGCGTTCACATCGCTTTCAAGCGCCAGCGTCACGACATCGGCGTCCAGCCCGTCAATGACGGAACGTGCCTGCGCACCTGAGCCACCGTGAGATGCCTGGATGGTCACTGTCTCGCCCGTGTCGGCTTTCCACTTGGCTGCGAACGCCGCATTGAAATCCTTGTAAAGCTCGCGTGTCGGGTCGTAAGACACGTTCAAAAGGGTTGTGTCCGCGTTGGCAGCAGACATCGGCTGAATGGCGACCGTTGCTGCAAGCAACACAGCCGCCAGTGTAAGGGAAAATCGGGAATGTTTCATGCCTGCCTCCGTATGATTAGAACTGAAGCGTAGCAGAGCGCCTCCAAATAGGGGCGTTAGAAAGAATTCCTTTTACAGGGAAAAATTAGAATATTCTACCGTATCGGCATAGTCTACTGAAACAGTCGTCTATTCCGCATGGGCATAGGATTCTCTCAAACTTAAGTAGCACGGCCGTTTGTGGCCGATTGAGTAGGTCGCTGCGGTCTTTTCTGGAAAATGCGACCATGCTGGAATAATCGTCCCGCCCTGAAAAGACACGAGCGAGTCGCGTCTTTTCGGCCGATCGAGTTGGGTAGACTCGCTCGGATGTCTATTTGCCCAATAGCATTTTCACCGGCGTCGCGTCAGCAAGCCGTGTATAGTTGGCTGGATTGGTCCGGGCGTCGTTGAACGCGCGCGTCTTGATTGGCAAGACAAAGATTGCGGCTGTCAACAAGGCGGTGGCTGCTATGGAAAGGCGGCGTTCCATACGTGAAGTAATGATCATGCACTTTCTCTCCTCAGTGAAAGTTCGCTCGCAACGGGCGGGAAATAATGTCCTCAATTGCGGATTTCGGGATCGGCAAGAGCATCTGATCCATCTCGGCCAGCGTTTCGGCAAAACTGATCGCTGCGTTCTCCACTTCCTCCTGGCGCGAGGGGCATGCCATGGCATTGAGGCAGGTTCGTGCCGCAACCATGTCGCAATTTTGTATCCCGGCGATGAGCCCCAAAGTCATGCATTCCTCCCGGCAGACATGATGCGAACCAAATGGAAAAGTCTTGAGCGGGCATAATGCGCAGTGGCGCAGGGTTCGGATGAAGAACGACAGCTCGGATAGTGCGCGGTTGCCGTTGCGCGTACCGAGAAGCTCGCTATAGAGCCCGTAGGCCATTTCCCAAGCGATGACAGAGCCGGTTTCGAAACCCGCCGTCCAACGCCGGTAGCCTTCGAGTACGAGCTTTTCCGGTGTGCGATCGAAATAGCAACCTGCATTGTTGCCGGCTTCAGATATACGCGGATACATCGCCGCTCCCATCCTGCTCGTTGTTGCGGATCAGGGCGAGAGGGCCACTGCGGTGACCGCGGGTGACCAACTGCCTCGGGCTGTTACGGCCAGGGACAGGATACAGTTGCTGATGGTTCAGCAGGGAAACCACGCGCAGGCGTGGCAGAAAAAGACCTATCATAGGGTCCTCCAATCGAAAGGGTTCAAGGCCCAGACATCAAAGGGATGTGCTTTTGCACTTTCCGCATAAAGGCTTCTGAAAACCGCAATGTCAAATACTAAATCTTTAAAACCTATAAAAATATCAATAGGTTAGAATAATTCTAGGAAATTATGAGTTTTTTAGTATACAAATGTTCGGATCAACCCGCAAAGAGCATATCCTTCCCCTCCAAACTGACGCCCGGAGGAGAATGGTAATGGCACGCTTCATCCGGCGATCAGCAGCCGAAGCTTCTTCAATGCGACATCAGGGCTTTCCTTATAGTCGATTGTGCTTTTTAGCCGCCCGTCGCGGTCAAGCAGCATCACTGATGCCGTATGGTCCATGGTATAGCCACCATTTTCGGTTGGCACCTTCTTCGCATAAATCTTCCAGCCCTTGAGGAGCTTCTCGACTTCCTGCGGATTGCCGGTGATGCCGGTGATCCTGTCTGTGAAGGCTGATGTATAGCCCTTCATGACGCCCGGAGTGTCGCGCTCCGGATCGACGGAAATGAAGAAGACGCGCAGGTCTTTGCCTTCATCGCCAAGTGTCTTCAGCCATCCCGCCATTTCAAAGAGTGTTGTCGGGCACACCTCGGGGCAATGGGTGAAACCAAAGAACAGCGCCGTCGGATGGCCCTTGAAGGCCGCGTCGGTAATCGGAGCGTTGTTCTGGTCGACGAGATTGAACGGGACGCCGAGCTGCACAGCCTGCGCATTGCCGCCATTTCGCGCGTTGATGTAAGTGAAAACCAGGAAGCCGCACAATACAGCGATCAGCGCCCATAATGCATAGCGCAAGAGACGGAAATTCATCAATTGTGCTCCATGCTTGTTGCGCCTGCAGGCCCGACCATGAACTGGACGTCGACCTTGCCGGCTTTGGTAAAATCGAGCGTAACGGGCACCATATCGCCCTCTTTCAGGGGTGCTGAGAGGTCTATCAACATCAAATGTGTGCCTCCAGGAGAGAGTTCGGCGCTGCCGCCAGCCGGAATCTCAAGTCCGTCCTTCAGCTTGCGCATTTGCATGACGTTGCCATCCATCTTCATTTCATGCACCTCGACCCGGGCAGCAACAGGGCTCGAACCGCCAATGAGCTGGTCCGGTTCGTTCGCTTGATTTTCGATCTTGATATAGCCGCCGCCGACTTTCGCCCCGGGCAGGGTGGCGCGGGTAAAGGCGCCGCTCAAGGTCAGATCACCAGCTTTTACGGGCTCCATGGAGTCGTCTTCGCTCATGGTGGCACCCTGCATCATCTTGGAATGATCGTGCGCCTGAGCGGACGAGATTGACACAAATACCAGCGCGACGGCGGCAATTCTGGAAAAAGATTTCATGAGGCGTCTCCTATCCATATTTTTTATGAGAATACACGTTGCAAGGGCGAAGGGATGCGCGTGATCAACTGGTCGAGGATCAACATGCCGAGAATTGCAAACCCGGTCAGCGGAAAGGCGATGCCGAATACCAATATGACCAAGGTAAATACTGCAAAGACACTTTTCTGCTGCGGCATCGGTGGCACGCCGAGCCGTCCTGAAGGACGCCGCTTCCACCACATGATTACGGCGGAAACCGAGGCGAGGATGATGGCAAGGCATGTCGCGAGCATGGCGAGTTGGTTGGCAAGCCCCCAATATTGGCCCTGATGCACGCCGATCCCAAACTCGATGGCTTTGGCTCCAGCTCCATAATCGGAAAACTTCAAATCAACCAATGGGTTAGCGCTATATTGGTCGAAGTGGATAGTACGTTGTTTGGCGATATCGTCTGGGAAAACGGCAGCGGTATAGACCCCCTTCTTGCCAGAAGGCAGCGAAATTTCAAAGCCCGGTGTCATGCCTGCTGCCGCCGCGGAGGCGACGATCCGGTCGAGCCCGACGGGCGTCCCGCCTGGCGTCGACACGGGTACCGGTGCGTTCTCGACAGTCCATCCGGAATTGCCAAGTACTTGTTTTGTCTGAAGTTTTGAAACCGGCACGTTGTCCCAGAGCTGAGCGGGATAGCCAAGTCCATAGCCGGACAATGTCGTATTCAGCTTGTCACCCCAATAGCCCGACCATGGCATGCCGGAGATCGCAAGGAAGAAGATCAATGCGCCCGCACCTGCGCCGGTCACGGCATGCAGATCCCGCCAGAACACGCGTTTGTCCGGAGTTCCGCGAACAGTGACGACACCGCCAGTCTGTTTGCGCGGCCACCACAGATAAAAGCCTGTAATTACAAGGACTAACGCAAGGCCGCCTACGGCTTCGACGATGCGGTTGAAGGCAAGGCCGAAATATTCAAGACTGTGAATTTTCTTGACGACCCAGCTGAATTCTTCCTTTTCGCCGACCTTGCCAAGGACCGCGCCGCTATAGGGATCGACGAAGACCAGAACGTTTCCATCGGGGGTACCGACGGTGACTTTTGCCGATTGTGTTGGAGTGCCAGGTGATTGATATCGCAGCACTTTTGATCCCGGCACCGCCGCTTTCGCGTTGTCGGTCAGGAGCGAAGGAGCAAGAGATTCGCCGCGCGGCTGAACCACGTTGCGGTAGGCGAAGACGGTGTTGTCGATCTCGTCCTTGAACAGATAGAGGCTGCCGGTGATGGCGAGATTGAGCATGAAAGGGATGACCAGAAGGCCGGCGAAAAAATGCCAGCGCCAGATGGCGCGGTAGAGTGAAAGGCTGAGATAATAAGGCTTCCCGGAAGCCATGCTTGAGACGGTCATATGTGTTCCAGTCGTCTGACAGCAAGGGTGACGGCACCGCTGGAGCAGGCCGCCGTGACGCGCCATCGAGGGCGCATTTTATGTCAGACGAGGGGAGGAGCTTGCGGTGGAGCCGATGGCGGAAAGAGGCTGCGCGCGATCCGGACCGCTTCCCGCTTTATCGTAAGCGATTGAATCGGCTCGTTTTTCAAGCCGGACGCCATGAGCGGAACCGGCAGAACGACGGATGCCGAGAGGCGGCAGGCCTCGCAGCCATTGCCGTGCCAGGCGCTCTTGTGTGAAGCTTGATCCACCTTGTTGTCGAGGCAGAGAACGGGCACGGACCCGTCCGGCAAAGTATAGGCGGCAAGGTCGATATCACTGGCTGGAGAGGCTGAAATGGGCTGGTGCGCGAAGGCAACGAATACGAGCGCCAATGCGCAAAGCATGCGCACCGCCAATCGCCAGTCGTTCCGAATATTGCGCATTACCGCCTCATTTCACTTCGCGCTCTAAATACAGCAGCCTGATCTGAAAATCCATGCGGCAAAGAGGAATGCAACTGAGCACACTCAAATTTCCCGTCACGGTAGAGAATCTTGAGGCAGATTCGATGATTCTTGCGCCAGTTTCGGCAACTCTTGCATGAGTTTTGCCTATTCTTGCGCAAAAGATGTCCCTGTTCAGACCAGCCTGCTTCCGAATTCAGGTTTAGGCGGAATCGCGGCGCGGCATGGCGCCCTTCGGACTGAAATGGGCGACCAGCCGGTAGGTTTCACCCGGGTAAAACATCCGCACGGCGGTGATCGGCCTTTTACCTCTCCATGTCGATCGTTCGACCTGCAAACAGGCCGAGCCTTCCTTCACGTCCAAACGAGTGGCAAGCATGGAATCCGCGTTGAACGCGCTGATCCGGTTCTCCGCCTCCGACCATGGCACATGACCGCGCAGCCAGGTTCCCGGAGGTTCGTCGGCAAAGGAGATATCGACGGCTTCCGGAACGCTGACAAGATCGATCAGCCGGTCCTCGAAAGCATGGACGCGCCGGCCGGCGAAATGACGGCAGTGAATCGCCAGAACCTGACGCGGGCTTTGCACATTAAGGCGTTCCATGTCGTCTCGGGTCGAGCGGCGCTGCTGCCGCGAGACCACTTCAAGTCTGTAGACCTGCCCGATGGCCTCGACTTCGGCACGCACATCCGGAATTTCGATAACGGCCGATTGCGACAGCGGCTGCGAAACGAAGCTTCCCGCCTTGCGGCGGCGCTCGATGAGCCCGGAAGCGGCAAGCGCCGACAGAGCCTTGTTCACCGTCATCCGCGCACAACCGTAGGTTTCCATCAATTCGCGTTCCAGCGGAATGCGAAAACCGGGAGCCCATTCGCCGAGCAGGATCCGCTGTTCGATGTCATGGTGGATACGGGCGGAGAGCTGGCCCTTGGGTGTGTCGGTAACCTGGTTTTCCATCTGATCCAAGGCGACCTCTTATTCGGGCGATAGAGTTTGCGACAGGTGAACGATGATTGCCTTTCCCGACCCACCAACGGAAATCTCTGGCGTATCTGCGGAAGCATCGATCAACGCAGCATCATGCGCATCGAGCACTGACGACTCACCAAGGGTGATCTGGCCACTGCGGCAGAAGATGATGCAGACATCTGCCGCGACGGGCAGAAGCTGTGTCCCATCGATGGACAGATTGTCGACGCTGTGAGTCCAGCGCCCCCACCGTGTCATGACATTGAAATCGGTGACTGGTCCAGCAATCAACTTTGCCGATGCAGCCACGTCTCCCGGGAATGGATGAGGCTTGCCTGCTGGCGTCAATCGCACCGGTGTTTCGTCCTCGACGGTAAGTTCCAGTCCCTCACCGCTGAGCACGGTCAGCGTGCGGTCGATGCCGTCGAACCGCGAAAATGGTCCATCGGCAGCAACAGTCGCCATGCTGATGCGCCAGTCGAAATTGCCAACCGAAGCTCCGGGGGGAGCGACGGCAATCTCGGTGGTGACGCCGCCGCCATTCTTCCACGGCATTTGCCGGTGATTGCTGGCGCGCAGAATTCTCATCAGCCGAGAATGCCCGGCAAATTGAGGCCTTTTTCCTTCGCGCATTCTATGGCGATCTCGTAGCCCGCATCGGCGTGGCGCATGACCCCGGTTGCCGGATCGTTCCAGAGAACGCGTTTGATGCGCTCCGCCGCGTCGTCGGTCCCGTCACAGCAAATCACCATACCGGAGTGCTGGGAAAAGCCCATGCCGACCCCGCCGCCATGATGCAGGGAGACCCACGTCGCACCGGAGGCGGTGTTGAGCAGCGCATTCAACAGCGGCCAGTCGGAGACGGCATCGGAGCCATCCTTCATGGCTTCCGTTTCGCGGTTCGGCGAGGCGACGGAGCCCGAATCGAGATGATCTCGGCCGATGACGATCGGTGCCTTCAACTCGCCGGTACGCACCATCTCGTTGAAGGCGAGTCCAAGCCGGTCGCGGTCGCCGAGACCGACCCAGCATATCCGCGCCGGCAGACCCTGAAACGCGATGCGTTCCCGCGCCATGTCGAGCCAGTTGTGCAGATGGGTGTTACCCGGCGTCAGTTCCTTCACCTTGGCGTCGGTCTTGTAAATGTCTTCCGGATCGCCCGACAGTGCCGCCCAGCGGAACGGTCCAATGCCCCGGCAGAAGAGAGGACGGATATAGGCGGGGACGAAGCCGGGGAAGGCAAAGGCGTTCTCGAGACCCTCGTCTTTGGCGACCTGGCGTATGTTGTTGCCATAGTCGAGTGTCGGAATGCCGCGATCCCAGAATGCAATCATGGCTTCGACGTGTTCGCGCATTGAAGCGCGGGCGGCTTTCTCGACGGCTTTCGGGTCGGTTTCGCGCTTCTGGCGCCATTCGGCCAAAGTCCAGCCTTTCGGCAGATAGCCGTTGATCGGATCATGAGCCGAGGTCTGGTCGGTGACAATATCCGGGCGCACATTGCGCCGGACGAGTTCGGGCAGGATATCGGCGGCATTGCCGAGCAAACCGACCGATTTGGCTTCGCCCGCCTTGGTCCAGCGCTCGATCATTTCGAGCGCTTCATCGAGTGTTTCGGCCTTGGCGTCCACGTATCGCGTGCGCAGGCGGAAATCGATCGAGTCCGGGTTGCACTCGACGGCGAGACAGCAGGCACCGGCCATGACGGCAGCCAGCGGCTGCGCTCCGCCCATGCCGCCAAGTCCGCCCGTCAGGATCCACTTGCCCCTAAGATTGCCGTTATAGTGCTGGCGCCCGGCTTCGACGAAGGTTTCATAGGTGCCCTGAACGATGCCTTGCGTGCCGATATAGATCCACGAGCCGGCCGTCATCTGGCCGTACATGGCGAGACCCTTCTTATCGAGCTCGTTGAAGTGATCCCAGGTTGCCCAGTGCGGCACCAGATTGGAATTGGCGATCAGCACCCGCGGCGCGTTGGCATGGGTCTTGAACACACCGACCGGCTTGCCGGACTGGACGAGCAGCGTTTCATCCTCGTTCAGTGTTTTGAGGGTGGAAACGATCTTGTCGAAATCGTCCCATGTGCGGGCGGCACGACCGATGCCGCCATACACGACAAGTTCGTTAGGATTTTCCGCAACATCGGGATCGAGATTATTCATCAGCATGCGCAGTGGCGCTTCGGTCATCCACGATTTGGTGTTGAGCTTGTCGCCGCGCGGAGCCCGCACTTCACGAATGTTGTGCCTCGGATTGTTCATTATTTGCTCCCCAACTTGATCGCGGTCTGTCGGATGATTTCGAGAATGTCTTTGAGGTGCTTGCGCAGCCGTTCGGCTTTAGCCTCGTCATAGGCGAAAGGCGGCGCTTCTTTCGTCAGATGCGAGGACTGCGTCAGTTCCATCTGGATGGCGTGGATGCCGAGCTTTGGCTGGCCATAGTGCCGCGTTGTCCAGCCACCCTTGAACCGGCCGTTGATGACGGCGTCATAGCCGCGCGCCGCAAATGCGATACGGCCAACTGCCGAGGCGATTTCCGGGGAACAGCTGTTGCCCTCATTGGTGCCAATGTTGAAATCCGGAAGCTTGCCCTGGAAGAGAAACGGGATGTGCGAACGTATGGAGTGGCAATCGTACAGAACGACAAGGCCATGGGCTTCGTGCACGCGTTCGATCTCCTTGGCCAGTGCCACATGGTAAGGGCTGTGGAACTGTTTCAGCCGGTATTCGATGTCCGCTGCCGTCGGCTTCTCGCCACCGCGCCAGATCGGCTTGCCGTCGAAATCGGTATCGGGAATGAGTCCGGTGGTATTCTGCCCGGGGTAAAGACTGACGCCCGAGGGATCGCGATTAGCATCGATCACATAGCGATGAAAGGTAGCGCGGACGGTCGTGACCTCTGGCAGCAAGCCGTCGTAGAGCTTGTCAATGTGCCAGTCCGTATCCGCGAGCATCTGGCCAGTTTCGTTGAGCCGGGCGTGAATGTCGGCGGGCACCTCGGTCCCCGTGTGCGGAAAGCCGAGAATGATCGGGGATGATCCCTGTTTGACGTCAACCACATTCATAATTGTGTATCCAGAACCGGCAGAATATCAGAAGAAATCGCGGCGTTGAGCGCGCCCGAAGCAACGAGATCGGAAACGGATTTCAAGTCTGGAGCCATATAACGGTCCTCGTCGAGTGTTGGCACTGCGACCCGAATAACGCCATGCGCGCGGGTGAGTTCCGGGCTGGTCTGCAGGGGTTCGCGCAGGTCGATCCCTTGTGCGGCTGTCAGCGCCTCGATGCCGATGATCGAGAACAGATTGTCCGTCATCTGCAACAGGCGGCGCGCGCCATGGCAGGCCATCGATACGTGATCTTCCTGATTGGCCGAGGTCGGCGTCGAATCCACCGACGCCGGATGTGACATCTGCTTGTTTTCCGACATGAGCGCGGCGGATGTGACTTCTGCAATCATCAGGCCGGAGTTGAGGCCGGGCTTTCTGGCAAGGAACGCGGGCAGGCCGTAGCTCAGGGCCGGATCGACCAGAAGGGCGATGCGGCGCTGGGCGATCGCGCCGATTTCACAAATGGCGAGCGCGATCTGGTCGGCGGCGAAGGCGACCGGCTCCGCATGGAAGTTGCCGCCCGAGACGACGGAGCCATCACTGAGTACCAGCGGATTGTCGGTAACGGCGTTGGCCTCGATTTCGAGCGTACGCGCCGCCATGCGCAACAGGTCGAGGCAGGCGCCGTCCACCTGCGGCTGGCAGCGGATGCAATAAGGATCCTGCACGCGCTCGTCGCCCTCGATGTGGCTCTCGCGAATGGGCGAGTTTTCGAGCAATCGCCGAAGTGCCGTGCCCGTATCGATCTGGCCGCGATGACCGCGCAATGCATGAATATCCGGATGGAACGGTGCTGACGAGCCCATGGCGGCGTCCGTTGAGAGCGCGCCGGTGATCAGTGCCGACTGACCTGCGCGGTGGGCGCGAAACAGCCCCGCAAGCGCGAGAGCCGTCGAAACCTGCGTGCCGTTGATAAGCGCGAGACCTTCCTTGGCCGCGAGCACGACCGGCTTGAGGCCCGCCTGGGCAAGGCCCTCGGCGGCCGGCATCTGTCTCGCCTCGAACGTGACGTCGCCTTCACCGATCATCGCCGCGGCCATGTGGGCGAGGGGCGCAAGATCACCGGAAGCGCCGACGGAACCCTTCTCCGGAATGACCGGGATCACGCCTTTTTCCAGCATGGCTTCGATCAGGCTGATGAGTTCCGGCCGCACGCCGGACGCGCCGCGACCGAGCGAGATGAGCTTCAGCGACATGATGAGGCGTACGATATTTTCCGGCAGCGCATTACCGACGCCGCAGCAATGGGACAGGATGAGATTGCGTTGCAGCGTTCCGACATCGGCAGCATCGATCCGGATCGAGGCAAGTTTGCCGAAGCCGGTATTGATGCCATAGACCGGCGCATTCCCGGCGGCGATTTCGGCAATTCGTTTCGCTGCCGATTCGATCCCGGCATGGAAGGACGCATCGAGCTTTGCCGGCGTGCCATGCCAGTAGATCGTTTCGAGAGTGGCAAGTGGCACTGCGCCGGGATGGAGTGTTATTGTCATCGTCAATTATGCTTTCAAAACGAGCTGGTGGAGCGGGTTGAAACCGATGCGATAGCAAAGTTCCGCTGGTTGCTCTGCGTTCCAGATGGCGATCTCGGCGCGTTTGCCCGGCGCAATGGCGCCGATTTCGTCAGCGAGGCCCAGGGCGCGCGCGGCTTCACGCGTGGCGCCGGCAAGCGCTTCTTCGACGGTCAGCCGGAAAAACGTGCATGCCATATTCATTGTCAGGAGCAGCGAAGTGAGCGGCGATGTGCCGGGATTGCAATCGGTGGCGACGGCGATGCGGACACCGGCATCGCGCAGGATCTGGACAGGCGGCGCGCGCTCTTCGCGCAGGGCATAGAACGCGCCCGGAAGAAGCACCGCGACTGTTCCGGCAGCCGCCATGGCGCTGGCGCCTTCCTCATCGAGGTATTCGAGATGGTCGGCGGACAACGCGCCATACGACGCCGCGAGCTTGGCCCCGCCCAGGTTGGAGAGCTGTTCGGCGTGGAGCTTGACCGGCAAGCCGAGTGATTTCGCCTTGTCGAAAACGCGGGCGATCTGTGCGGGCGAGAACGCGATGCCCTCGCAGAACCCATCCACCGCATCGACGAGACCTTCCGCATGTGCGTCATCGAGACCGGGCAGGACGACTTCGGAAATATAGTCATCAGGCCGGCCCTTGTACTCCGGCGGTGTCGCATGGGCAGCAAGGTAGCTTGTGCGGATGCGCACAGGACGCATGGTGGCGAGGCGGCGCGCGACGCGCAGCATCTTCAGCTCGGCGTCGATGTTCAGCCCGTAGCCGGATTTTATCTCGACAGTGGAGACGCCCTCGGCAAGCAAGGTATCGAGTCGCGGCAGGCTTTGCGCAAGGAGCACCTCTTCGTTCAGGGCATTGGTCGATTTGACCGAGGAGACGATGCCGCCGCCGGCGCGGGCGATGTCCTCATAGGTCGCGCCTTCGAGCCGCATCTCGAACTCGCGGGCGCGATTACCGCCAAAGACCAGATGCGTGTGGCAATCGATGAGGGCAGGGGTCGCCAGCCTGCCGCCGAAATCCTGGCGCTCGACATCATTCCAGTCGGAAGGGATGGACTGTCCAACCCAGGCTATCCGCTCGCCATCGATGCCGATCGCGCCGTTTTCAATGAGGCCATACGGCGCGCCGATATCTTCCAGCGTGGCGATCCTCAATCCGGACAGAATTTTCCTCATCGGCCGCAGCCCGCTCCCTTTTTGGTCTTGCCCGTAACGTTAATATGTATATACATAACGTGTCAATCCGGCGGGAGGAAAGAAATGACTGAGGCTAGAAAATCGGTGTTCGCCCGGACAGCGCTCACGCCGAATGGCTGGGAGAACAATGTTCTGATCGAGATCGACAGCGTGGGCCGCATTGGCTCGGTTGTGGCCGGGAACGAGACTGCACCGAATGCTTACGCCGTAGATGTCCTGCTGCCGGCGCAGGCAAACCTCCACAGTCACACATTCCAGCGGGCGATGGCCGGGCTTTCCGAAGCACGCAGCCCTGCGGGGCGCGACAGCTTCTGGACGTGGCGCGAGATCATGTACCGTTTCCTCGACATTCTGGACCCTGAGGATATCGAGGCGATCGCCGCCTTCGCTTTCGTCGAGATGCTGGAGTCCGGCTATTCCAGCGTTGCGGAATTTCACTATGTACACCACCAGCCGGGCGGGCAGCCCTACGCCAATCTCGCAGAGTTGTCTGAACGGATCGCGGCAGCGGCAGGCGCCACGGGCATCGGCCTGACGCTGCTGCCGGTCGCCTACATGCAGGGCGGCGTAGACGGACGGGCACTGGCGGGCGGGCAATTGCGCTTCGGCAATGATTTCGACCGCTATGCGAAACTGGCCGGGCAGGCGCAGGAAGCGGCCAAAGCTGTCAGCGCCGATGCGGGTTTCGGCGTCGCGCCGCATTCGATCCGCGCCGTCAACGAAAGCGATCTGAAGGCGCTGGAACAGCATTTTCGCGGCATGCCGTTCCACATTCATATTGCCGAGCAGATCCCGGAGATCGAAGAAGTGCAGGCGGCTTACGGACAACGCTCGATGACATGGCTGCTCGATCACCTGCCGGTCGGTGAGCGCTGGTGCCTGATCCACTCGACGCACATGACGCAGCAAGAAACGCGCCGAGTCGCACAGAGTGGCGCGGTTGTCGGCTTATGTCCGATCACCGAGGCCAATCTCGGCGATGGTATATTCGACGGGGTGAATTATCTCGCTGCAGGCGGGCGCTTCGGCACGGGATCGGACTCCAACATCCGCATTTCGCCATCGGAGGAGCTGCGCCAGCTTGAATACAGCCAGCGTTTGCGTGACGTCTCCCGCGTTACGCTGTCCGTCGTCGGCAAATCCTGCGGCCGCACACTCTACGATACGGCGCTCGCCGGCGGTGCGCAGGCTCTCGGCCGCGACGCGGGCAGTCTCGCGCCAGGCAAATGGGCCGACATGATCGCGCTCGATGCTCAAAACCCTGCGCTGCTGGGGCTGAAAGGCGACCGGCTGCTCGACGGCTGGGTCTTCGCGGGCGACCGCCACGCGGTCAGCGATGTCTGGTCAGCCGGACGGCATGTGGTGCATGAAGGCCGACACCGCGACCGGGATGCAATATTCGCGGCTTATAAAGCGCGCCTGGCACCGATCCTCTCCAAGCTTTAATACGGCATCTTTGACCGGTTTTGCCTGACTCCTCACCCTCCCCCTTGTGGGGAGGGATGGAGCGAAGCGACGGGGAGGGGGCTTATTCAGGCGGCCGCAAGATACCCCTCCCTGCTGCTACGCAGCTTCCCTCCCCACAAGGGGGAGGGCGAGGCGCTGCGCCTAGATGCAATTCACCATTGGCGATTCGCTCCAACTGCACTATTTGAGTTGGAAGGAATGACAGGGATGGAATTTAGAATGGCAGGCGTGACCCAAGAGCAGGTGCTCGAGCAATTGAAGACGGTGACTGGGCCGGACTTCAACAGCAACATTGTCGAGCTCGGGCTGGTTTCGGATATTTTCATCGCCGACAACAAGGTGTTCTTCTCGATCACCGTACCGGCCGCGCGAGCGCAGGAACTCGAACCTTTGCGCGCCGCCGCCGAGCGTGTCGTCAAGGCGATGCCGGGGGTTAACGGCGCTATCGTTGCGCTGACCGCCGAGAAAAAAGGCGGACCGACAAGCGATGACGCCCCGCCCCGGCCAACACCCCCAGCGCGCCCGGCGCAACGTCCGGCTCCGGCGGGCGCAGTTCCGCCACCGCGTGTCGTGGCCCAGAGTGGCGCGGCAGCCCAAGGTGCACCCGCGCAAGCGGCGCATGGACACAGCCACGGCGCGCCGGTCAAATCAGGCGTTCCCGGAGTCGGCGCGATCATCGCGGTTGCCTCGGGCAAGGGCGGTGTCGGCAAGTCGACGACGGCCGTCAATCTTGCGCTGGGGCTCAAGGCCAATGGCCACAGCGTCGGCATTCTGGATGCGGATATTTACGGGCCCTCCATGCCTCGGCTGCTTGGTCTGCATGGCAGGCCGGAGGTTGTGTCCGGCCGCGTGCTCAAGCCCATGGAAGGTTATGGCCTCAAAGTGATGTCGATCGGCTTCCTCGTCGATGAGGAAACGCCGATGATCTGGCGCGGGCCGATGGTCATGTCGGCGCTGACGCAGATGCTGCGCGAAGTGCAGTGGGGCGACCTCGATGTGCTCGTCGTCGATATGCCGCCCGGCACCGGCGATGCGCAATTGACCATGGCACAGCAGGTGCCGCTGGCCGGCGCGGTCATCGTCTCGACGCCGCAGGACCTCGCGCTGATCGATGCGCGCAAGGGTTTGAACATGTTCAAGAAGGTCGATGTGCCGCTGCTCGGCATCGTCGAGAACATGAGCTATTTCATCGCCCCGGACACCGGCACACGCTACGACATCTTCGGCCACGGCGGCGCGCGCAAGGAGGCGGAACGCCTCGGCGTGCCCTTCCTCGGCGAGGTGCCGCTGGTGATGGAAATCCGCGAGACCTCCGACGCGGGAACGCCTATAGTTGTCAGCAATCCCGACGGTCCGCAGGCACAAGCCTATCGCGAGATCGCGGCACAAGTCTGGGACCAGCTGGCATCCGCCAAGGGCGGACGCGCCGCCCCGGCGATTGTGTTCGAGTAGGACAGTTGAATCCTCTAGCCGCGGCGGCGGTTCTGTTGCAGCGGCTGAGTTGCCCCTATTCTGCCGGCATTGGACTCATGCCTCCATCAATAACGGGGCGTTGTCTCTCCTTGTGAGCTGCCGAGCGGGCGAGAACGGCCTGCCGATTGACCGATTTGCGCTCTTGATCAATACGGCGGATCAGGAGCTCAGCGCGTTCAATGGAACCGAGGAGGGCGAGCATGGTGCCCCGTTCGGCAGCGCCGGCATTCGGTCCCAACGCCAGAGTTCGTGCGCGAAGTTCCTCTACATCGGGCAAGCTGACGTGACCTGCCGGCATATCCGGTTTTTTGACGCCATAGTCCGGCAGGATGTCTTGTAGCGATGCGTCGAGTTTATCGAGGGCGGTATCGACGATTAGCTGGGCCTGCGGGGTAAATTTTTCGCGTTTGACCCGCCTGGCGACCTGATGCATCGATTCTGTCAATGCGGCAGTAAAGTCAGCCTCCTCAATCAGGCTTGCGATGAGGTCGAGCTGCTCATACGGAAGATCTTCCTTCATGAGCGACGCGGTGTAACTGCGAATGTCCCGGCTAAGGATATCAGTCGCGAGATAGTGTTCACCCGGATCGGATGGCGCCGCCTTGGATGAACGGGCGATATCCAGGAATAATGCCCCGGCCTGCAAATGACGGGCGGTTTCCTGCTGCACGGCCGGGATCGCTTTCGCAAAGTCACCGGCGAGCTTGCGATCGAGGAATTTCGGGGTGGAGTAGTCCTCTATATCCTCTGCATCGGTTCGGCCCACACGCGACAGGACTCGCTCGAAGACGCCGATGAAAGGAAAGAGCACCACCGTGTTGAAGACATTGAAAACGGTCGAGAAGAGACCAACGGCGACAGGGACCAGCGGGAAAGTTTCTTTCCCGTCGACGATCACCGGAATGCCCGGATCGCCGCCAAACCATTGCATCACCCATTTCAGCACCTCGATCGAGACGAAGAAGAGCGGAACCGTGATGCAGACGCCGATGATATTGAAGGAGATATGGGCATAGGCCGCACGCTTGGCGTTCTTGGACAGGTTCAGCGACGCCATCCACGAGGTAATGGTCGTGCCAAGATCGGCGCCGAGCGAGAAAGCCACAGCAGTTGTCCAGTCGAGAATCCCGGCAGCCCCGAGACCCATGACGATGCCGATCGTCGCGGAGGAAGAGTGGATCATCGCCGTAACGAGCGCGGCGATCAGAACGCATTTGATCAAGTTGAAGTAAGAATCAGCCGTCAGCGTGGAGAGGATGTCCATCACTTCTGGCATGTTGCGCAACGGACGAAGGCCGCCGGTCATCAAATTGAGCCCATAGAAAATGAGCGCGAAACCCATACAGGCCAAGGCTATATTGCGGACTTTCTCACTCTTCGCGAAGCAATAGATCAGCGAGAACACCCCGGCGAGGATGAGACCCAGCGGACCGAGTGGAAGCGCGATAAGGCCGTTGCCGAGTGTTGTGCCGATATTGGCGCCCATGATAACGCTGATAGCCGGCCTGAGCGCTACGACACCAGCGTTTACAAGGCCGACCACCATCACGGTCATAGCCGTCGACGATTGGATGATGCCGGTAATCAGCGTTCCGGCAATAACACCTTTTACGGGTGTCCCGGCCGCCTTCGCGAGAAACGCTCGCATCTTCGTCACAGATAGCGCCTGAATGCCATTCGACATGAACTCGAGCCCGAGCATGAAGATGCCCAACCCGCCAATGACTGGAACGAAAACGTCCTTGAAGAGGTCTATATTCATCCGCTCTGTCCCCAAAAGGCGCCATGGTGGCGCAATTACATCCGTCTGTTCAGTTGTGCGGTCCCCTTGCCGCGGCAACCGAAGGGTTATCAGTTCTCTATGCTTGGCACTTTCGCCCAGTAGTCCTCGATTTGCTTGACCAGTTCTGGCGGGACCGGCACATAGCCCAGTTCGGTCGCCTTGGCCGCGCCCATCTGGAAGGCGAGGCGGAAGAGATCATGAACACGGCCGTAGCGATCTACCGCACGTCCAACGACCGGGACCACCGCAAAGGTCGCGGCGGTTATGGGATAGGCATTGGCACCAGGCAGGTCAGTCAATATGGCGTGAAAGTCCTGCGTCTTTTCCCAGGCAATGGCGTGCACGGCATCCCGCACGCCGTCAGCACCGGGTTTCACGAAATGGTTCGCCTTGTTCTGCAGCGATACATAAGGAAGGCCGGCGCGCTCGACTTGGCCATATTCGGCATAGGCGATCGCGCCCTTGGTTGCGTGGACGGCACTGATCAGAGCCTGCGTGCCTTCAGCGCCTGTCCCAACCGGCCATTTGATCAGTGTGTCGGCACCATGGAGCTTTTTCCAATCGGCACTGACGGCGGACAGATACTCGGTAAAGGCAAAAGTCGTCCCGGAACCATCTGTGCGATAAAGCACGCTGATCTTTAGATCGGGTAGGGCGGCATCCGGGTTCAAAGCCTTGATGGCCGGGTCGGACCAGGACCTTATCCTATCGAGATAGATGTCGGCCAGCACCGGGCCAGAAAGCCGCAAACGCCCATTTTCAAAGCCGTTGATATTTGCGACCACGGCAACGCTGCCGAATACGATCGGAAACTGCTCGCGCCCGTGTCTTTTCAGATCGGCTGGATTAACAGGGACATCAGTCGCTGCAAAGTCGAGTTCAGGTTGGTCGAGCCGCATTACGCCGGCAAGCGAACCAACGAGTTCGTAGTCGACTGTCCAGTCGGGCGATATGAAGTCACCGCCGTCCACCCGAGCATCTCGATAGGCTTGCGACCATGCGGCGATCACTGGTGCTGCAAAAGTCGAGCCAGCACCGCGAATGGGTTCCGCCTGGGAGGACGTGCCGAAACACAAAACGATAGCCGCGATCGTGGCGCCTGCAATTGCTGCTCCAATCGATCGGATACAAAGAAAGTGCCTGTCCATCGCTGAGCCCCGCCATCGAATCTAACGCCAGCATGTATTATCAAGCGCGCAAAAACTCTCTTCCAAGACAGCTCGTCCGGCCGTCTTGAATATTACAAATTTCCTCATGATTTAAGTATTTCGTTTCGTTAACATTTGAATGACAGCCGTACCAAAGAATTTGACGAAGGGCTCAAAAGTCTAATTGCGGCAGGGTTGCGTGGCGAAGTTGGATTGACACGGCCGCAACCGCTGATAGCGAGTATAGACCCACCGTTGCCGGCGGCCCTCAGAACATCGAACTCTCCGAAAATATTCTATTTGGGCTTGCGATCAAATCACGTAATTACGCTTGGCTCCTTGCGGCCCGTATGCCCTTTGATATCCGCAAGGTCGTGCGCGGCGCGGATGAGATCGGCGAGCGCGCCCTGCGTTTCGAGATCGTGGCGCTTTGGATCGGGCTCGTAGCGCTCGATATAGACGCGGATGGTTGCGCCGGACGTGCCGGTGCCCGACAGGCGGAAGACGACGCGCGAGCCGCCTTCGAACAGGACGCGGATGCCCTGGTTCTTGCTCACCGATTTGTCGACCGGATCGTGATAGGCGAAGTCATCGGCATGCGTGATCTTGAGGCCCTGGACCGAGGTACCGGGTAGCGTTGGCAGCTTGGCCCGCAGATCGTCCATCAATTTGTTGGCGCCGGCCGTATCGACGCCTTCATAATCGTGGCGCGAATAATAATTGCGGCCGTAGGTCGCCCAATGCTCGTGCGCGATCTCTTTGACACTGACCTTGCGCACGGCAAGGATGTTGAGCCAGAGCAGCACTGCCCAGAGGCCATCCTTCTCGCGCACATGGTTGGAGCCGGTGCCGGAGCTCTCCTCCCCGCAGATCGTCGCCATATCCGCATCGAGCAGGTTGCCGAAGAATTTCCAGCCGGTCGGCGTTTCATACATGCCGATCTTCAGCTTTTCCGCCACACGGTCCGCTGCGCCACTGGTCGGCATGGAGCGGGCGATGCCCTTGAGGCCCGCCTTGTAGCCGGGCGCGAGATGCGCATTGGCCGCAAGCATGGCGAGCGAATCGGAAGGGGTGATGAAGATGCCTTTGCCGATGATGAGGTTGCGGTCGCCATCGCCATCGGAGGCCGCGCCGAAATCAGGACCATTTGGAGACATCAGAAGATCGTAGAGGTCTTTGGCATAGACGAGGTTGGGGTCGGGATGATGCCCGCCGAAATCTTCGAGTGGCACGAAATTGATGCAGGTGCCGTCCGGTGCGCCGAGGCGATGCTCGAGGATTTCCTTGCCGTAGGGGCCCGTGACCGCATGCATGGAATCGAAGCGCAGGGTAAAGCCCGACTTGATCAAGGCGCGGATCGCATCGAAGTCGAACAGCTGTTCCATCAGTTCGGCATAATCGGCCACAGGATCGATGATTTCGACATCCATTTCGCCGATCTTCTGCGTGCCGATCGTATCGATATCGATATCCGGGGCGTCGGCGATCACATATTGCGTGATCGTCTTGGAGCGGGCGAAGATCGCCTCGGTGATCTTTTCGGGAGCAGGTCCGCCATTGCCGATATTGTACTTGATACCGAAATCCTCGGTAGGACCGCCCGGATTATGACTGGCCGACAGGACGAGCCCGCCGAACGCCTTGTATTTGCGGATGACATTGGAGGCTGCCGGCGTCGACAGGATGCCGCCCTTGCCGACAAGAACGCGCCCGAAGCCATTGGCCGCAGCCATCTTGACGGCGATCTGCACGACCTCGCGATTATAGTAGCGGCCGTCGCCGCCGATCACCAGCGTCTTGCCCTTGAAGCCTTCAAGCGAATCGAACACCGACTGGATGAAGTTCTCGACGTAGTTTTCCTGCTGAAACTCCGGCACTTTCTTGCGCAGGCCCGATGTTCCGGGCTTCTGGTCGTCAAATGGCTTGGTGGCAACGGTCTTGAACATGATGGGCTTCCAGTCTCACTTAAGCGTCTGCGACAATCTATGGGCCGGTCGTGTATCAGGTCAACACGACAGAATTTCGAAGGCACTATGAAATTCCAAAGCTTGAAGGGGATAGGAGAATGTAGTAACATATCTACAACAAAAAGGAGGCTTCATGGGTATTACCACAATCTCCAGTAGAGAATTCAATCAGCACGCCAGCGAGGCTAAAAAGGCAGCGAATGACGGACCTGTTTTCATTACGGATCGGGGCCGGCCTGCGCACGTTCTCTTGAGCATCGAAGAATACAGAAAGTTGACAGGAACAGGCAAAAGTCTTGCGGATGCCTTGGCCCAGCAAGGTGATGACGGAGATTTCGATTACGAGTTTCCAAAGCTGGAAATACATTTCAAGCCTGTTGATTTTTCTTGATGTTCATTCTGGATACCAATTTTCTCTCAGAGATGCGCCGGGCAAACAAGGCGGATCCAAAAGTATTGGCTTGGGCGGCTGCGAATAATTTTAACGATTTTTTTCTGTCCTCGATCACCGTCTTCGAGCTCGAATTAGGTACCCTGCTGATGGAGCGCAGAGATGCAAAGCAAGGCCTGGTTTTACGCGCTTGGCTGAACGGTTGGGTTCTCATTGAATTCAGAGAACGAATTCTTGCGGTAGATAGTGCTGTTGCACAATGTTGTGCGCATTTGCATGTTCCAAATCCCCAAGCGGAACGGGATTCATTTATTGCGGCAACAGCAATTGTTCACGGGATGACACTCGTCACGCGCAATGTGGCCGACTTTCAATCCACCGGAGTTTCCATCTTCAACCCCTGGAACGAATAAGGCCGCTCGAAAGCGGCCTATTCGACTCGTTGCTGCGCCAGCAAATTATCTGACGATGACCTTGGCGCCGACTTCCGCGCGGTTATAAAGATCCATGATGTCCTGGTTCATCAGGCGAATACAGCCGGAAGACATGGCCTTGCCGATCGACCACCATTCCGGTGTGCCATGCAGGCGGTAACCGGTGTCGCCACCCTTGTTGAACAGGTAAAGCGCGCGGGCGCCTAGCGGATTAGTGATGCCCGGGTCCATGCCGTCGCGGAATTCCGCAAGCTTGGGCTGGCGCTGGATCATCTCGCGCGGCGGTGTCCATGTTGGCCACTCGCGCTTCATCGCGACGCGCGCGGTACCATGCCATTCGAAACCCTGCTTGCCGACGCCGATGCCGTAGCGCATCGCTTTGCCGCCGCCGAGCACATAATAGAGATATTTCGTACCCGTATCGACGATGATCGTCCCCGGAGCCTCGCTGCCATCATAGTTGACTTGCTGGCGCAAATACTGTGGCGGGATCTTGGAGCGGGGAACAGCGGGAATCACGTAGCCGGCGTCGACGACGGAATTGTAGGAGGCTGTGGAATAGCTGAAACCGATCGTAGAACAGCCGGTCAAGGCAGTTGTAGCCATCAGCCCAACTGCGAGGACGATAGTCTTGAGTTGCATGGTCACCCCAATGTTAAGCGAATCTATGTGCGTTTTCTTGTGTTGCCTCTCTAGCGCCATTATTGTTAATGGCTGATTAACCGTAAAGCGAAGTTTTTCGTTAACCTGTCAATCCTCAACCGGGCGGTGTAGTTTTTTTGCCATGGTTGCAAATTTGCCGATATTCTGCGGATCATGCCTCTAGTCAGCCTGGGTCAGACAAGCCCGCTCATCGATGGGCGGCAATCGGAAAACGCCATGCTGGTGCGCCGCGGTGTGCAGCGGCTTTTTCTTGAACTCGGGCTTGCGGTGATGCCGGAATTGCCTTTGGCGTCTGGCCGGCGCGCCGACCTTGTGGCATTGACGCGCAGCGGTGAGATCTGGATCGTCGAGATCAAATCCTCGATCGAGGACTGGAAAGTGGATCGCAAATGGCCGATCTATCGCGCGCATTGCGACCGGTTGTTCTTCGCCACGCATCCGGGTGTTCCAGCGGACATTTTCCCCGAAGATTGCGGGTTCATTCTTTCGGACGGCTACGGCGCCGAGATCATCCGCGATGCGCCGGAGCACAAGCTCGCAAGCGCAACCCGCAAGGCGATGACGCTGCGGTTTGCCCGCGTCAGTGCAGCGCGCATGACTTTGGCCGAACTGTCGGGGATAGACTTGCCTGAAACAGACGTAGAGTAGGCTAGCGCGGAGCTCGTTTGGCCAGAATACGCTGCAACGTACGGCGGTGCATGTTGAGCCTGCGGGCCGTTTCGGAAACATTGCGGTCGCACATCTCGTAGACGCGCTGGATATGTTCCCAACGAACCCTGTCGGCCGACATCGGATTCTCCGGCGGAGCGACCTTTTCACCGGAACGCCGCGTCAATGCCGCAAAGACTTCATCAGCATCGGCTGGCTTCGACAGGTAATCGATGGCACCGAGTTTGACCGCATTGACCGCGGTCGCGATGTTGCCGTAGCCGGTAAGGATAACAGCACGCGTGTCTTCGCGCCGGGCGCGGATAGCCTCGATAATGTCGAGGCCGTTGCCATCGCCTAGTCGCATATCGACCACCGCATAGGCCGGGGCGTGGGTCTTGACGCTGGCAAGTCCGGCCTCGACCGAATCGGCAATGGCGACGGTGAAGCCTCGCGTTTCCATGGCGCGTGCAAGACGCTGCAAGAACGGCTTGTCGTCATCGACAAGAAGAAGTGTCGGATCGCCGCCTATGGCTGCAATATCGTCCTGATCCGTGTTTTCCATCAGGGTTTCCTGCTCTTTTTTTCATATTATTCGTTGTTAATGGTTCGCAATGAACAAAAAGTCAAAGATTATCAATCGGCAGCGAGTTGATTGCGCGGCCAGCTCACGATGACCTCCGCACCCTGTCCCGGATCGTTGCGATTGCGGAAGGTAATCGTCGCGCCCGAACGCTCCAAAAGCGTCTTGGCGATGAACAGGCCGAGCCCGAGCCCGCCGCCATGTTCATTGATTTCGCGGTCGCGGCCGGTGGTGTAGGGCTCGCCGATCCGGTCAAGAATTTCGGCGGCAAAACCTTGGCCATCGTCGCTGACGATGATCTCCACGGTCCTGTCGGTCCAGCCCCAGCTGACCTCGATTGTCGCCCTGGCAAAATCAATCGCGTTCTCGACCAGATTGCCCAGCCCGTAGATGATGCCGGGATTACGCCGGATGATCGGCTCGACACCTTCGCCCCTCAGCTTCTTCACCACGATATTGATACCGAAGTTGCGGTTGGGCTCGATGACTTCCTCGATGAGCGAGGAGATCTTCAACCGCGACATGTGTTCTTCGCTGGTCGAGGACAGGCTGGTAAGCCGCTTCAGAATCTCGCGGCAGCGGTCGGTCTGCGAACGCAGAAGCTCGATGTCTTCGGCAAAACGGTCATCCTGTTTCAGGCTCCGCTCCATTTCCTTGGCGACGAGGGCAATCGTCGCAAGCGGTGTGCCGAGTTCATGCGCAGCGGCGGCGGCAAGCCCGTCCAGTGCGGAGAGATGTTGCTCGCGCTGCAGGATCAGCTCCGTCGCAGTAAGCGCATCGGCGAGGAGGCGCGCCTCTTCTGCGACGCGATAGGCATAGACGGCGGTGAAGGCGAGGGCGGAGACCACCGAACACCAGACGCCGGCAATGAGCACGAAGGGAAGTTGCATGCTCTGGCCCTCATACCAGGGCAGCGGCAGGTAGACGTTGGCAAGCACTGTGGCGCAGATGGTGACGAGAAGGCCGAGCGCTATGGTCGAATAGGCTGGCAGCGAGGTGGCAGAAATGATCACCGGGACGATCATCAGTACCGCGAAGGGGTTCTGCAGTCCGCCGGTCATATAAAGGAGACCCGCCACCTGCAGGATATCGAAGGCGAGGACTGTGACCGCCGCGCGCGGCTCGAGCCGGTGGTTGATCGGATAGCGGAACGACATCAGGAGGTTCAGCCACGCCGAACAGGCGATCATCGCGAAACAGATGCTGACCGGGAAGGGGAATTTGAGATAGAGCGCCACGAAAAGCACCGCGATGCTCTGGCCAGCAACGGCAAGCCAGCGCAGGCGAATGAGCGTCGTCAGCCGAAGCCGCCGCGACAGATAAGATGAGCGTATGCCGAAATCCTGAACCATGCGGGAGCTTTAGAACAAACGGAGTGCAAAGGGAATTGTGGAGTTTTTGGGGAGGCAGCAGCGTTGCCGCCTTACCCCTTGTGGGGAGGGGGCGGAGCGAAGCGACGGGGAGGGGGCCCCTCCCTGCTGCTGCGCAGCCTCCCTCCCCACAAGGGGGAGGGTCAAGGCTGCGGCCTTCAAGTCCCCCGAGGTTTTGCCCTGGCGGTCGGCGATGCATTTGCTGGATCCTCCGGCCAGACATGCCTCGGATAGCGGCCGCGCATGTCGCTGCGCACATCCGCCCATGAGCCTTTCCAGAAGCCGGGAAGATCGCGTGTGATCTGGATCGGGCGATGTGCGGGCGACAGGAGTTCAAGCAGGAGCGGGATGGTATCACCGGCAATGGCGGGATGCATGCCGAGACCGAAGAGCTCCTGCACGCGTACGCTCAGCACCGGTTCCCCTTCATCGTAACGGATCGGGATATTCGAGCCGGTCGGCACTTCGAAATGGGTCGGTGCGAGAGTGTCGATCTTGCGTTGGAGATCAAAGGGAACAGCAGAGCGCAGCCCCTCGACAAGCACATGGCCGGGGATTTGGCTTAACTGGGCAGAGCCCTTGAGGAAGGGCAACAGCCAATCGTCCAGCGACGCGATGAGAGCATCGTCGTCCATCGCCGGCCAAGGTGAACCGAGCCCCTGATGCAGCCAGGCGAGCCGGCGGCGCAGGATCGTCGCTTCCTTCGACCATGGCAGAATGCCCGGACCATGCGCGCGGATGGCGGCGATGACGCCAAGATCAGCCTCCTCGCCTGTAGGTGCTGGTAGCGTCTTTTCGGACAATGCAATCGCGCCGATGCGGGTGGCATCGCGTGCCTGCAGGGCGTTGCGGGTCGGATCGTAGGTCACCTGCCGCCCGCTGACGATGCGATTGGCCAAGGCATCGCGGATTTCCGCTTCCGTCACCTCCGCAGCGGCAAGGATGCGCGCACGGCCTGCCCGGCCTGCAAGATCGGCAACGACCAGCCATGGCGACTTCGCCAGCGAAGTGGCTGGATCGACCTCGCCGCCGCGCCCGTTGGCAAGGGTGAACTGGCCATTGCCGCGCGCCTTGGCGATCCGGTCGGGGTAGGCCCCGATGAGCAGACGGCCGACACTGTCGGGTTCAGGCGCAGCGCCGCCATTTCCCGCTAATCGCTTTGCCAACCCACGCGCCCGCGTTGCACGATCGCCGCGTTCGCGCTGGAAGCGCGAAAGACGCACATCGAGATCAATATCATTGCCGCCAAGCCCGCGCTCGGTAAGGAGGACGGCAAGTTCGGCTGCTCGGTATGCCTGCCCGCGTTCGCGCGCGGTCAGCACCATATGGGCAAGGCGCGCAGGCAAAGCCAACTTCCGCATCGCGTCGCCCATGGGCGTGACGCGATTGCTTTCCAGCGCTCCGAGATTTTCCAGAAGCGCCCTGGCTTCCTTGATTGCAGGGGCCGGCGGCGCGTCGAGAAAGGCAAGGCTCGCCGGATCGGCAACACCCCAGGCGGCACAATCGAGCACGAGGCCGGTCAAATCCGCTTCGAGGATTTCCGGCGGGGCGAAGGCTTCCAGCGCCGCCGTCTGTTCGGCTCGCCAGAGGCGCAGTGCGATGCCGGGCTCCGTTCGCCCGGCGCGCCCGGCTCGCTGATCGACTGCCGCACGGGAAGCACGCACGGTTTCCAGACGAGTCAATCCGGTGGCGGGTTCGAATTTCGGCAGTCGCGCCAAGCCGCTGTCGATGACAACGCGTACGCCATCGATAGTGATCGAGGTTTCGGCGATGGAGGTAGCAAGCACCACCTTGCGTTTGCCGGGAGGTGGCGGCTTGATCGCCGCGTCCTGATCGCGACCCTCCAGCGCACCGTAAAGCGGCACGATCATGACGTCGGCGGGCACGCGTCCTTGCAGCGCTTCGGCGGTGCGTTCGATCTCGCGCTGGCCCGGCAGGAAGGCGAGGATGCTACCGGTCTCGTCGGCGAGCGTATCGCGGATGGCCCTGGCCATGGCATCTTCGATCCGCTCGTCCGGTTTGCGTTCCCGATATCGGATATCGATGGGAAAGGAGCGCCCCTTGCTTTCCAGCACCGGCGCATCGCCCAGCAGTTTTCCAACCCGCGCGCCGTCGAGTGTTGCCGACATGACAAGGAGCTTCAAGTCCGGTCGCAAGGCCGCCTGCACATCGAGCGCCAGCGCAAGGCCGAAATCCGCGTCGAGGCTGCGCTCGTGAAATTCATCGAATAGGACAGCGGCGATGTCTTTCAGGTCGGGATCGTCGAGGATCATTCGGGCGAAAACGCCTTCGGTGACAACGAGGATGCGCGTTCTCGCCGAGACCTTGTTTTCAAGCCGCATACGATAGCCGACGGTTGCGCCGACCTCCTCGCCCATGAGGCTCGCCATGCGGCTGGCGGCGGCGCGCGCGGCAAGGCGGCGTGGTTCGAGGAGGATGATCGTGCGGTCCTTGCGCCACGATGCACCGAGCAAGTGCAGCGGAACGAGGGTTGTCTTGCCGGCACCGGGCGGAGCGACAAGGACGCCAGCATTGCCATTGGTCAGCGCAACATCGAGCGCCGGAAAGATTTCGGTGACGGGAAGGGCAGGCAGGTCGATCAAGGCATTGTGTCCGGCATTGCAATAGTGTGGCGTTTTGACAGGGTTCCTGCCGGCAAGTCCAGCAGCTTTTTCGAGATCATTGGTCATCAATAACTGTGTGCACTTCATGAAATGCACGCATAAGGGCATTTTTCTTGTCTGATTAAACTTTAGGCGAATTGTGCAGCGCAGCAAATTTTGAAAGGGTTGTAAGCAATTGTAATCAGGATTTTGCACTTATGAATTTTCGCTTTTTGCTGCTTTTCGCAGCGCTCGGCCTCAGCGCTTGCAATGGTTCCGATTCTTCCGATTCCTCCACAACAGCTACGAGTACGTTCGATGCCGAGACTGCCGCGGCACAGGCGAAGCTCGATGGGCTCAACGCAGAGATCGGTCAAAAGACCACTGCTTTGACTGCCGCCGGAACCAAACTCACCCAAACTGAACAGGCAGATGCGGCGCTTGCCGCCAAAATCCAGCAGGGTGAAGAACAACTGGCCGGGCTGCTCGTCGAGGCGGCTGCCAAGACCGGGGAAGTCGAAACGGCGAGCACGACGCTCAAAGACCGGCGGGACGAACTTGCCGGCCTCGAGGGGCCGAACGGCAGGATCGAGACACTGAACCGGGAAATCGCTGGTCTGGAGAAGACGCGCGATGGTCTCGCGGGCGTCAAGGACGGTGATCCGGGCGAAATTGCGGGGCTCAAAGGCGAGCGCGACGATCTGGAAAAGCGCCGGGACGAACTGAAGGGAGTTGAAGGAGACCAGACGAAGCCGGGATTGATCAAGCTTGCCGACGATGAACTGAAGGTCCGAAAAGACGAGCTTGCCGATCTGATGGGGGATCCGAGAGATACGGCAAACCCAGGCAAGATCAAGCTGGCGATGGATGAGCTGGCCACATATGAGGGTACGGGCGGGAAGATCGAGACGGCCAAGACAGAGCTTGCACGGCTCGAGACGCTGAAGAACGCTGCGATCGAGGATGCAAGGGCAGCAAAACTCGAAGCAGCGCATATCCGCAGCGATGGTTTGATCGAGACCGGACGGTTTGCCGAGGCGGCAAAGATCCTCGATGCCGCAGGTCTGACGGCGGAAGGCGCATCGCTTCGTGCCGTCGAGGCTTTCGTCAAGGATGGCAAGACCATCGAGGCAGCGGGCAAATTGAAGGAGTTCGCGCCGGTCAAATCCGTGGCGGCGCTCTTTACCCGCGCCGGCAAGGACGAAGAAGCCTACAAGCTCTACGCGCCGGAGGATTATGAGCTTGAGGATCCGAACACTTATATGGCGTCCAAGATCGCTGATTTAGCGAAATCATCGCTCGAATCTTCAGTGGTCAACGAGATATCCTCCGTAAAGCGGCATTCGATGTCCATCCGCGGAAAAACAGTATGGTTCACGGCCAGGGCCGGGCACCTCATTGCCTATGCGCCAAAAAGCGAGTCCAAAGAAATGCGGGTCGCGAAGGCCTCGATTTTCTATACCTCCTATACGCGCGAAGATCTGCCGAAAGAGAAGCGTCCGGTGACTTTTTTCTACAATGGGGGCCCGGGCTCAGCCTCGATCTGGCTGCACCTTGGATCTTGGGCGCCGCAGCGTCTGATATCCAATGCTCCGGAAATACCCGAAAAATACAAGAGCACGAAACCACAGCAATTTGACAAGGCCGAAAATGCCGAGACACTGCTCGACCAGACGGACCTGGTCTTCTGCGATCCGGTGGGGACAGGCCTTTCGCAGGCTATCAGTCCGAACAAGAACAAGGATTTCTGGCAAGTTGACAAAGATGCCGGCGTGCTCAGGGATTTCGTCACGCGCTATACCAATTATTATAACCGCCAGGCCTCACCGAAATATCTCTACGGCGAATCCTATGGTGGCATCCGCACCCCCATTGCCGCCTATCTTCTCCTGCAGGCGGGAACAGCCGATTACGAACACGATCCTTCCGGCAAGCCGCCAACCGTTCTTACAGGACTCGTTCTCAATTCGCCTATTCTGGACTATTCCGCGGATTGTGGTCAGGCAAGGACACGCTCCTGCGCCGGGTATCTGCCATCCTATGCAATCTTGGCAGACTTTCACAAAAAAGCGAAAGTGCGTGGGGACAAGGAGACGATAGCGGAATATTACGAGGCGTCGAAAAAATTCACGGCCGAAACATTTACGCCCTTTGCCGATAAATTTTCATATCCGGCACCGCCTCCCGGTACAAAATCAAAAAAAATCAAATGGCTGCCCGAACTTGAAGCCATGGCTGGCGGTAAAGCCCTTTTGACAGACCTTGAGACAAGGCTTGGAATTTCGCGCAGGGTCTGGGAACCGGAACCACTTCTCAATGTCGACATATTCCGGGAGAAATTGCTGCAAGGCCAGAAGTTGTCCGGTTTCGATGGGCGCATGTACACGCCATCAACCAGCTACGACGCCGATAAATACATTGACGATGCATTTCTTAATCAGTTTCGTACGATGCGGACCGATTATTTGAACTACAAGAATGACTCGACCTATACCACCAGTTTAGAAGGCCTCCGCGACAACTGGGATTTCAAGCGACCCTTCACAAAATCCAATGCTACAACGAGCCTGCCGGAGCTGACGAATATATCAACGCTGGCACCGGGCACCAAGATACTGATTCTCGGAGGCTATCACGATATCAGAACGCCGCCCTACCAGACTGAGCTCGATTTGAAGAACGTCAATCTTCAGGATCGGATAGTGGTCAAGAATTTTGCAGGCGGTCATATGACATACAATACGGAGGAATCGCGTGCACCGATGAAAGCAGCGCTCGACGCCTTCTATGAAGCACCGCCCTATGCGCCGTCTGCATCGCCCGTTACGGCCGCCATTGTTTCAGGAGCCCTCCAATGAAATCCGTTCGCCTGGCGCTCGCCGCCCTGCCGCTCCTTGGTCTGTCCGGTATTGCTTCGGCAGGGGTGACGCACCCCGTCACCGCGACAATATTGGCTCCGCCACTTTTGCTCCGTGTTTCCGAGGAGTTGGGAACGCCTCCGCCTGATGCGCCCGGTGTGGTTCCTCCCGAAATCACACCTGAAAACATGCAGCGATTATTCGATGCCGATCTGCGTGACCGATTTGAATCTGCAACTGGGGCGAGCGGAATTTTGACACTCAAGCACGCCAATGATGCTGGCTGGGGCTTCGTCGCCGATCATTTCGCCGAGATCGATCGCGACCATGACGGCTACGCCAGTTTCGATGAGGTGCAGGCCTTCTTCGATGGCCGCTCGCCCCTGCCTGCCGCCAGAGCAAGGGTTGCGGCGAAAGTGCAGGTGGTGGAGTAGGCGACGGCAGGCTGTGGCTCATGGCGTGCCATAGGAAGCGCGCCATTTCCGGCGAGAAATGTCGCCGGTCCGATTGACGACCCTTGGTGCGATCCTGATAGTGCAACCAGCAAATCACTACGTTGCATTGACCGAGACGCATCAGGGAGACAATCATGAAATCGCGCGCCGCCGTTGCCTGGGAGGCCAAGAAACCGCTGACCATCGAAACCATCGAGATCGGCGGGCCGAAGCCCGGCGAGGTACTGGTGGAAGTCATGGCAACCGGTGTCTGCCATACCGATGCCTACACGCTCTCCGGCCTTGATTCCGAAGGAAAATTCCCGGCCATTCTCGGCCATGAGGGCGCGGGCATCGTGCGTGAACTTGGCGCCGGGGTGACCTCGCTGAAGGTTGGCGATCACGTCATCCCGCTTTACACGCCCGAATGCCGGCAGTGCAAGACGTGCCTGTCGCAGCGCTCCAACCTGTGCACCTCGATCCGCGCCACGCAAGGCCAGGGTGTCATGCCCGACGGCACCAGCCGTTTCTCCTGCGATGGCGGCGAGGTCTTCCATTATATGGGGTGCTCGACCTTCTCGAATTTCACCGTCCTGCCGGAAATCGCGCTGGCGAAAGTGCGTGAAGACGCGCCTTTCGACAAGATCTGTTATATCGGTTGCGGCGTCACCACCGGCATCGGGGCTGTCATCTATACCGGCAAGGTCTGGCCGGGTGCCAATGTCGTGGTTTTCGGCCTCGGCGGGATTGGCCTCAACGTGATCCAGGGCGCGCGCATGGTCGGTGCCGACAAGATCATCGGTGTCGATCTCAATCCGGGCAAGGTAGCGATGGCCAAAAAGTTCGGCATGACCGATTTCATCAATCCCAACGAGGTTGGCAACGACAAGGTCGTGCAGGCGATCCAGGACCTGACGGACGGCGGCGCGGACTTCTCCTTCGACGCGACCGGCAACACCAATGTGATGCGCCAGGCGCTGGAGTGCTGCCATCGCGGCTGGGGCACCAGCATTGTTATCGGCGTCGCGGAAGCCGGCAAGGAAATCTCGACGCGGCCATTCCAGCTCGTCACCGGCCGCAACTGGCGCGGCACGGCTTTTGGCGGTGCGCGCGGCCGTACGGACGTGCCGAAAATCGTCGACTGGTACATGGAAGGCAAGATCGACATCGACTCGCTCATCACCCACACCATGCCGCTTGACGAGATCAACACCGCCTTCGACCTTATGCATGAGGGCAAGTCGATCCGCAGCGTTGTGACATTTTGATGGATGAGAACGTCAAGGTTGTCTTGAGCGGGCTGGACGAACTTAGCCCGCGCGACCTGTATGACATGCTGAAATTGCGGGTGGATGTTTTCGTGGTCGAGCAGAAATGCCCCTATCCCGAGCTTGACGGCAAGGATCTGGATGCACTCCACCTTCGTCTGCTTTCGGGGGGCGATCTTGTCGGGAGCGCGCGAATCCGCAAACCCGCGAAGACCGATCCGGCTGCCCGGATAGGCCGGGTTGTCGTTTCACCCGAACATCGCGGCAAGAAGCTTGGCGACAGGCTCATGGTCGAGGCCATCGCACAATGCGAGCGGCTTTATGCCGAAAGCCCGATCAAACTATCGGCGCAAAGCCAGTTGCTGCGGTTTTATGAATCCTTCGGTTTCGTGCCGGTCTCGGAAGAATATCTCGAAGACGGGATTCCCCATGTCGACATGCAGCGCCCCGCTGTGCTGACCACGGAGTGACAAGCGATGTGGAAGCGGCATAATCCATTCTATCTTGCCGCGGCTGTTGGGCTCGTCGCTCTCGCTCTGGCGCTGTTCTTCGCGCCACGCAATGCTTATGTCGTCGCGGCCAACGTCTTCTTCGTGATCTATCTGGTTCTTTCCATCATCAAGGTCCGGAAACTGACGCCGGAATACCTGCACCGCAACGCGGCCAAATCCGATGAACCGGTGTGGATCATTTTTGCGGTGACCTTCGGCACGGTCGTCGTCGCAGTCAGCTCGCTGTTCGTGCTGATCAATTCCGGTGAGGATCCGCATCCTTTCGACCTCTCACTGGCTCTCGCCGCAGTGCCGCTTGGCTGGTTCACCGTGCACATGATGGCGGCCATCCACTATGCCCATCTCTACTGGCAGCCGGACGAGACGGCGGAGGGTGCAAAGCAGACGCCCCGCAAACATGTCGGCGGGCTCGACTTCCCGGGCGACAAGGAGCCCGGCGGTTATGATTTTCTCTACTTCTCATACGTCATCGGCATGACGGCCCAGACATCGGATACTGCGATCACCAGTACAGATATGCGCAAGATTAATCTGCTACACGCCATTGTCTCGTATATCTTCAACACGGTGCTTGTTGCGGCCGCTGTCAACGTCATCGTTTCGCTGGGTCAATAATCAGGGGAATTTATGGAAACGTTATCGATTGCCAAAAGCTTTGAGGGTATCCAGGGCGTCTATCGCCATCGCAGCGACGCCTGTCAGTGCGACATGACCTTTGCGGTTTTCCTGCCGCCACAGGCAAAAGAGCATCCGGTGCCGCTGCTCTGGTACCTGTCAGGCCTGACCTGCACTCATCAGAACGTGATGGACAAGGGCGAATACCGCCGCGTTGCCGCCGAGCTTGGCATTGCAATAATCTGCCCGGATACCAGCCCGCGCGGCGAAAATGTGCCGGACGAGAAGGACAATTGGCAGTTCGGCAGCGGCGCCGGTTTCTATCTGGATGCCACACAGGAACCTTGGTCGACGAATTATCGCATGGCGAGCTATATCGCCTATGAACTTCCCGAACTGGTTGCCGCGCAGTTTCCGGTCGACGTGACGCGCCAGAGCATTTTTGGCCACTCCATGGGCGGCCACGGCGCCATCACCCTGGCTCTTAAGAATCCGGAACGCTTCAGGTCGGTGTCCGCCTTTGCGCCCATTGCACGGCCGATGGTTGCAGGCTGGTCGCGTCCCGCCTTCGAGAAATATCTCGGCGAGGACGAGTCGGCATGGCGCGCCTATGACAGCGTGGCATTGATCGAGGACGGCTACCGCGTGCCCGAATTGCTGGTGGATCAGGGTAAGGCCGACGGCTTTCTTGATGACGGGCTTCGGCCTTGGCTGTTGGAAGAGGCCTGTGCCAAAGCCGGCATCCCGCTGACGCTCAACATGCGCGACGGCTACGACCACTCATATTTCTTTATCTCGACCTTCATGGCCGATCATATCGCCTGGCACGCTGACAGACTGTCTTAAGCGTCTGCGACCATCTCATCGGTTTGAGATGGTCGCAGCTTTTCGCGCTGTTCGATATCAGGCGAGTTTATCAACCACGTGCTCGAGCTGTCCGATGAATTTCTGCCAGCCATATTGTGCGCCGCGATAGTTGGCTTCTTCGTTTTGACCGAAGCCGGATTGCTCCATGCGCAGGAAGGTGCCGTCTTTCACCGGGGTGAGCGTGAATGTGACGATGGTCTTGACGCCATTTACAGCGTCATCGCCTGAGGCACTCCAGCTATATGAGAGGCGTTGTTGCGGCTCGACCATCAGGACTTCGCAATCGGTGACACCGTTCCAGTTCGGCATGGGCGGGGCGCGGAAGTTGAACTTGTGGCCAACAACAGGCTCAAAGTCGTTGCTCATGAGCCAGTCGGCGATGAGCGGGCCCTGGGTGAGTGCGCGCCAGACCTTCTCCGGCGCGTGCGGCATTTCCCGTTCGACGATGAGGGAACGTGCGGCTGTAGCTGTAGCATGTTGGGTCATTGGTCCATCCTGTTTAACAAATCTTCGAGACGATCGAACCGCTCACGCCAGAATGCGCCGTAGAGGCCCATCCAGTCGATCAGCGGCGCAAGACCTTTCGGTTCCGCGCTATAGTGGGTTTGGCGCCCGTCGGGCCTATCCCGCACCAGGCCGGCAAGCTTGAGCACGCCGAGATGCTTGGAAACGGCAGGCTGTGAGATACCGGAATATTCCGTCAACACCCGCACGTTTTGCTCGCCGTGCCGCATCAGCTGTTCGAAAATTGCGCGGCGTGTCGGATCGGCGAGAGTGCGGAAAATACTGTCGGCTGTTGTGTCCATAATTGATAACCCTCGAGCTATGAATAGATCAATAACTCTACAGTTATGAATATGTCAAGCCGAAAAAATGAAATTATGATCTGGCCTTTTCCGCCAGACGCGGGTCGTTGGCAAAAATCTCCCGGCTGAACCCAAGCCTGAGTTCGGGATAGTCGCAGATGGCGTTGACGCCGTGGCTGGAGAAATGCAGCCGCCATGTCGTCATGCGCGTCGGGTTCGGCATGGCAAAGCAACCGCACGAAAGCAGCGCAAGATTGATCCCGCCATGTGGATCGCGCACGGATTGATAGCGGATTAGGTCGATACCCGCCTCATGCGCTTTGTCGGCAAGATCGAGGCAAGCGGAATAATCAGTCAGATGCATCCACTGCGGCGCCAACTCGATGAAAGGCACTGCAGTCAGATCGATTGCGCTGGTGGTGGCGTAGCGCGCTTCGAACGCGGTGAACTCCAGTGCGTTGCGCGGCCAGGGTGTTGCGGGACTTTCGGCAAAGAATAGCAGCCGGTAGAAGGCGGTTTCGGCGACGGCAGTTTCGACATTCTCGCTGGCATAGAAGACGCCGGGCGAATAACCTTCGCGGCGGAAACGCGAATTGCCCGGATAGCGGCCATAGCGGAACGGCGTCGCCAACAGGTAATCGAGATGTACGCACGCTGGCGGCAGCGGGGGCTTGGTGGCCTCAAGCTCGTCTTCAAGCAGGGCCTGCTCATCGAGTGTATCGACCAGCTTCATGGTGGAAACGCGGTGCTGCGCTTCAACCAGACGCCAGCAGGCGCCGTGCAGAGATCGCGACTCAGATAGGAGCGCGGCGGGCGTCCAGATAGGCGAGGACATGGGCGAGACCGTCAATGGTTTTGATCCGGTTGAGCGGCTTGCCGCCGAGCATGGTATTGTCAGTGCGCATCCACTGCCGCGCGACGCTATCGTCGCCGCCGACAATGGCATCGAGCGAGCGGTAGAGGCGAATGAACAGGAGCGCGAGTTCGTAGCTCTTGCCGGTGAGCGGCCCCCCGCTACCCTCACTGCGCTTGAGCCGGGAAATGCTGGGTTCGGACAGACCGACGACGGTTGACAGCTCTCTGGCGGTCAGGCCGAGCAATTCAGCGGAACGCAGCAGCGCCTTGGACACGACGGCGGTCTTGCTTGGGGTGTCTTCAATATGTTGCGCGGTGGTTCGCATGGGAGGTCCTTTCACTAGAAATAAATGTATATTAAATTTCTGGTGAAATCAAGAGATGGTGGCCGGTTATCTCTCCCCTTGTGGGAGAGAAAGCGATTTTCCTGGATTTAGCCTCTTCGCTAAATCCTTGGAAAATCCAAGTGAGGGGGTAGTTCAGGGAAGCAAATCCCCTCTCTTGCGATTTCTAGCACTTAGCAAGGCTAAGATGCTGAAATCGCTACCGGGGGCGAGCCACGGGTCTCGCCCGCCTTCGGCCCCCACAAGAGGGGAGATAATCGGCATCTACCGTCTCGCAGTCACACGCATCGGCAATCCGCCGTCGGGTTGTGTCGTCAGTTTCTGCACGGGCCATGGCTTTATATCCGCTGCGATATCGAAGCGATAGCGATGGAGCAGGGTCGCCAGCGCGATGATCGCCTCCTGCAGGGCAAAGCTTGCGCCGATGCAGACGCGCGGCCCGGCACCGAAGGGGAGATATTGAAACCGGTCGATCTTGTCGCGATTTTCCGGATGAAAGCGCGAGGGCATGAAAGCTTCGGGATTTTCCCAATAAAGCCGGTGCCGGTGTACGGTCCACGGCATAACGAGTACGGCGGCACCCTTCGGGAGCACCAGGTCCTTGTACTGGTCGTCCTCGATCGGTTCGCGGTTGATCGAAGGCGCGGGTGGATAAAGCCGCATGGCCTCCTCGAATGCCGAGCGGGTGAAGGGTAGGGCGTCCAGCCATTGATGCGGCGGCGGGACCTCGCGCTGACCCATGAAGGCATCGATCTCCTGCTCGATCAAATCGCGTTCCCATGGCGCCTTTGCCAACAGATATAGTGTCCACCCGAGTGCCCGCGCCGTGGTTTCGTGGCCCGCGCCGATGAAGGTGATGATATTGTCTTCTATCTCGGCGCGCGAAAGCCCCTGCGGGCCTTCGGCTTTCAGCAGGAGGGTGAGGAAATCATTCGGGACCTTGTCGCCTTCCTTTGCCATGCGGGCCTTGCGCATCTCCATCGTGTTGGCGACGATCTGGCGGAAGAAGGCGAGCGCGCGGCGGCCCCTTATCTGGGTGAAGCGCGGCAGCCATGCAGGTGCTCCGAGAAGATCGAGGGGATCAACGCGGCCCATGGTTTCGAACAGGCGGTCGACCTCATGGGAAAACTGGTCCGGATCACCGGCGATTTCTCCCGAAAACAATGTGTCTGCAAGAATGTCATAGGTCAGCATGGTCATGTCGCGCGATACATCGGTCGTGCCTGTCAGACCGTCGTAGCGATCAGCGAAAACATCGGTTGTCCGCTTCATGCTTTCCGCGAAACCATCGATGTGGCGCGGCGTGAAAACCGGCGCCATCGCCTTGCGCGAACGCCGCCAGACATCGCCTTCCGCTGTCAGCAATCCATCGCGCAGGATGGGGCGCAGGATGCGCTGGCGTACCGCCGCCATCTTGTAATTCTTCGCATTGTCGACGAGCACATGACGGATCAGCCCCGGATCATTGGCGATGATCGTGTGGGCGAAGGACCAGTCGATGGAAACCCAGGGTTCATTATAAGAAGGCTCCCCCCACAGCTCCAGCGGGTTGCGGTAAATGGTGCGGATAAGCTGCAATGTGCCGACCGGACCGGTACGCGGTACTGGCGCCGGCGGGACAAAAGCGGCTTGGGTCGTGGTTTCCATAAATGGCCTCCAGGATGGCATGTGGGGATATTGGCATGCAAAGTCCACCGCGTCTTGAGCGGTACGGAATGCTGCTTGCCAATCTGCATTCATGCGGCAGCTTGCAGGCACGTTGCGCCGCCAGGGCAAAATCCCGCCATCATCCGTGGATATCAAGCCCTCCAGAATTGGAAAAACCTGCATTAATCACTATATCTAATGCGGTAATGGGGGCCATGATTCGCCCAAGCTATGCTATAAGGACGGGCGTGCCAGTTCAGGCGTCAGGAAAGATTGAATTTTATATGAGTGATACACCCGAGATGACAGTCGAATCCTCACCGGAATATGGTGCGGAGTCTATCAAAGTCCTCAAGGGGTTGGATGCTGTACGCAAACGCCCTGGAATGTATATCGGTGATACGGATGACGGGTCCGGCCTTCACCACATGGTCTACGAAGTCGTCGACAATGCCATCGACGAAGCGCTGGCGGGCCACGCGACGCGTGTCACCGTGACGCTGAATCCCGATGGTTCCTGCACGGTGACCGACAACGGCCGCGGTATCCCGACCGATATGCATTCCGAAGGTGTTTCCGCAGCGGAAGTCATCATGACGCAGCTGCATGCCGGCGGTAAGTTCGACCAGAACTCCTACAAGGTTTCCGGTGGCCTGCATGGCGTTGGCGTTTCCGTCGTCAATGCGCTGTCTGTCTGGCTGAGGCTGAAGATTCGCCGCCAGGGCAAAATCTACGAGATGAGCTTCACGCATGGCGTCGCCGATGCGCCGTTGAAGGAGACTGGCGATTCCGACGGATTGACCGGAACGGAAGTTTCGTTCCTGCCATCGACCGACACATTCACGATGGTGGAGTTCGACTTCAAGACACTCGAACACCGGTTGCGCGAACTCGCTTTCCTGAATTCAGGTGTTCGTATCCTGCTTGCCGATCGCCGCCATGCCGATCCGGTCGATCTCGAGCTCTTCTATGAGGGCGGACTGACCGCCTACGTCAAGTATCTCGACCGCACCAAGAAAGAGCTGGTCACCGAGCCGATCTATATTCGCGGCGAGCGCGACGACACCGTGGTGGAAGTCGCCATGTGGTGGAATGACAGCTACCACGAGAATGTTCTCTGCTTCACCAACAATATTCCGCAGCGCGATGGCGGCACACACCTCGCCGGTTTCCGTGGCGCGCTGACACGCCAGATGACCGGCTATGCGGAAAACACCGGCCAGGCCAAGAAGGCCAAGGTGACGCTCACCGGCGATGACTGCCGCGAGGGTTTGACCGCAGTTCTTTCCGTCAAGGTGCCAGATCCGAAATTTTCCTCGCAGACCAAGGACAAACTTGTTTCGTCCGAAGTGCGCGCGGTCGTGGAAAGCCTCGTGAACGAGGCGCTGTCGACTTGGCTCGAAGAACATCCGGCTGAGGGCAAGGTGCTCGTCGAAAAGGTCATCCAGGCTGCCTCCGCTCGCGAGGCTGCTCGTAAAGCGCGCGACATCACCCGCAAGAATTCGCTGAGCATCAGCTCGCTGCCGGGCAAGCTTGCCGATTGTCAGGAAAAGGACCCGGCCAAGTCGGAAATCTTCATCGTCGAGGGTGACAGCGCCGGTGGTTCCGCCAAGGGTGGGCGTTCGCGCCAGAACCAGGCGATCCTGCCGCTGCGTGGCAAGATTCTCAATGTCGAGCGCGTCAAGCTTGACCGCATGTTGTCATCCGACCAGATCGGCACGCTGATTCTGGCGCTCGGCACCAGCATCGGCAAGGACGAGTTCAATCCGGACAAGCTGCGCTATCACAAGATCATCATCATGACCGACGCTGACGTGGACGGCGCGCACATTCGCACCTTGCTTCTGACGTTCTTCTTCCGCCAGATGCCGGAGCTGATCGAGCGCGGCCATATCTATATCGCGCAGCCGCCACTCTATAAGGTTTCGCGCGGAAAATCCTCGCAGTACATCAAGAACGAAGTCGCCTATGAGGAGTTTCTGATCGATTCCGGGTTGGAAGAGGCTGCGCTGGAGCTCGACTCCGGTGAGGTTCGTACCGGTCCCGACCTGCGCTCCGTCATCACCGATGCGCTCGCCGTCCGTCATCTGCTGCAGGGTTTGAACACCCGTTATGATCGCGCGGTCGTTGAACAGGCGACGATCGCCGGCGCGCTCAACCCGGAAGCCATTTCCGACACGGCGAGAGCCCAGGCGCTGGTGACCGAGGTTGCCGGACGCCTCGATCTGATCGCCGAAGAAACCGAAAAGGGCTGGAGCGGCCGTCTGGCGGCGCCGGATGACGGTGTCGACGGCTATATCTTCGAGCGTTCGCTGCGCGGCGTCAAGGAAACGGTCACGCTCGATATGGCGCTGATCGGTTCTGCCGATGCGCGCCAGCTCGACCGCTATTCGGCGCGTCTGCATGACATCTATTCCAAGCCGCCGGTTCTGCGCCGCAAGGACAAATCGGATTCCGTCGCAGGACCGATTGCCCTGCTGGAGGCTGTATTTGCCGCCGGGCGCAAGGGCCTCTCGTTGCAGCGCTATAAGGGTCTCGGCGAGATGAACGCCGATCAGCTCTGGGAAACGACGCTGGATCCCAACGCCCGCTCATTGCTGCAGGTGAAGGTGAATGACGCGACGGATGCCGACAGCCTGTTCTCAAGGCTGATGGGCGACGACGTCGAGCCCCGGCGCGAGTTCATTCAGGATAACGCACTGAGCGTGGCCAATCTCGACGTTTGAGTGGCATCATAAATTTGAGATAGCCTTAAGAGGTTATTGCCTCATCTTTCCCAAGGAGAGATGAGGTCCAGGCCCGTTGTGCTGAAATCGGTGACATTCCGGGTGGCCAAACGGCCGCCATTCACCCGAACAATGGCTGCGATCATGCCATCAGGAGCCGACATTATCGATCCTTGCCGTGTGGCAGTTCCCATAATCTCGCCATAAGCCATCGCCGCCTCTTCGGTTAGACCAAATATGCGGTCAGCAAAACGCCGACGCCAGTCCGAGAGACCCCGCTCCAGGCGAAGGGCGCGCTGATCAGGCAATATTTTCTGAATGCCGAACGCAATTTCTGCGATGGTTACAGTCGGCAAAGCCAGTTCTGAATCATGCCGGACAAGCCAAGAGATGACAGCCTCGCTTGGCGCCTTGCGTAAGGTTTCGGAAAGAACATTGGTGTCTAAAAATATCAAAGCTCAGGACCCGGATGGCCGCGACGTTCTTGTCTGATGACAGCCTCCAGATCTATATCTGTACCGGCATCTTTTGACAGGCGGCTGTAGAAGGTCGACGCTGGCTCCCGGCCGGTTTCGCGGATTTCATAGGACTCAAGAGCCCGCTCTACAATTTCGGCGATTGATCTGTTTTCACGGCTCGCCAGGCGGTGTGCCAAGTCGCGTGCTCTAGCGCTGCGCACAGACAATTGAGGTTCGGCCATCAGGATACTCCATTTTGGAAGGAATATAGGCCATATCGGTACTGCCATCAAGATGGCTACTACCTTGGCAGCCCAAATTTGCCATGTCGCATTGGCTCCTCCCTACGACATCCTTTCGTCATCGACGCAGGCGCACTACGGCCGGCAAGTTACGCCTGTTGGGCGTTGGCCTCGGTGAGCGGCTTTTTATACTTTTGTACAACAACTCTCTTGCCTGTTCGCGGGCATCATGATCTTTTGTGAAAAAAGGGCGATGGGCGCCGAGGGGTCGACAAAAGATTACCCGGCGAACATGTGGCCTTTTTTCAAGTCAATCTGATCGGGAATTGAAATGCAGCCTGTCTTCGATGGTCACAACGATGTGCTTTACCGGTTGTGGAAACATTCGAGAGACGGAGCGGATCCGGTTCAGGAGTTCATCGAAGGCACCACCTCCGGGCACATCGACAAGATCAGGGCGCTCAAGGGCGGGTTGATCGGCGGGCTCTGTGCCATCTATGTTCCATCCGGTGATCTTGCCTTCAAGGCGCCAGACGCCAATGGCCATTATTCTACGCCGCTCGCCGCGCCGCTGGAGCGGGCCCCATCCCTCGACATTGCGCTGGAAATGGCTTCGATCGCGCTGAAGCTCCAGCGTTCCGGCGGCTGGAAATTGTGCCGCAGCACGGCCGAGATTACCGAGTGCATGCAAAACGACATGTTCGCTGCGGTGCTCCATATGGAGGGCTGCGAGGCGATTGACGGCGATCTCGCCGCGCTCGATGTATTCTACGCCGCCGGCTTGCGTTCGCTCGGTCCAGTGTGGAGCCGTAACAATATCTTCGCGCACGGTGTGCCCTTCGCCTATCCGATGAGCCCGGATACCGGACCCGGGCTCACCGCGATCGGCGAGGAACTGGTCAAGGCCTGCAATCGTCTCGGCATCCTCATCGATCTTGCGCATATCACCGAAAAGGGTTTCTGGGATGTGGCGCGGATCAGCGATCAGCCGCTTGTCGCCAGTCACTCCAATGTGCACGCGCTGACGCCTGTCGCACGCAATCTGACGGACAAGCAGCTTGACGCCATACGAGAAAGCCGGGGGCTCGTCGGGCTGAATTATGCGGTCGCCATGCTGCGCCCCGACGCGCGTGAAAATGCCGATACGCCGCTGACCGACATGGTCCGCCACATCGACTACATGGTCAACCGCATGGGCATCGATTGCGTAGCGCTTGGTTCGGATTTCGATGGTGCTAAAATCCCCGGCGAGATTGCCGATGCGAGTGGCAATCAAAATCTTGTCGCGGCGTTACGGGACGCCGGATATGCCGGAGATGACCTGGCAAAAATCTGCCGCGAAAACTGGCTGCGGGTATTACGCTCGGCCTGGCACGAGGAAAATTAAAAAAGTCAAATTGCTCATAAACAGGGAACCAGAACAATGTTGATGAACCAGATAAACCCGAAATTCCGCCTTCTGCTCGGCAGTGCGGCGCTGTCCGCGACGTTGCTTTCCGGCGTGCCAGCATGGGCCGAGACGCCAGCCGATACCCTGGTCGAAGCCTTCGCCATCGATGATGTGATAACGCTCGATCCCGCTGAAGCTTTCGAGCTCACAACCGGTGAAATCAACGGCAACACTTACGACAAGCTGGTTCGGCTCGATATCAGCGATCCTTCGAAGGTCGTTGCAGACGTTGCCGAAAGCTGGACGGTTTCCGACGATGGCCTGACCTATACGTTCAAACTGAAGCCGGGCCTGAAATTCGCATCGGGTAATCCGGTCACGGCCGATGATGTCGCCTGGTCGTTCGAGCGCGCCGTCAAGCTCGACAAGAGCCCGGCGTTCATCCTGACCCAGTTTGGCCTGAAACCGGACAATGTCACCGAAAAGGCCAAGGCAACCGATCCTTCGACCTTCGTATTCACGGTCGATCAACCTTACGCACCAAGTTTCGTCTTGAACTGTCTGACTGCAACGGTTGCTTCGGTTGTCGACAAGAAGCTGGTTTCCGAGCATGTCGTCAATGATGACTTTGGCTGGGCGTGGCTGAAGACCGCCTATGCCGGTTCCGGTCCGATGAAAATCCGCGACTGGCGCGCCAACGAAATCATCGTGCTTGAACGCAATGACAACTACTGGGGCACCAAGGCGCCGCTCATGCGTGTCATCTATCGCCACGTGAAGGAAAGCGCAGCGCAGCGTCTGCTGCTTGAGAAGGGCGATATCGACATCGCCCGCAATCTCGAGCCCAACGATCTGGAGCAGGTGGTCAAGAACAGCGACATTGCGACCACCAACGCGCCAAAAGGCACCGTCTACTACATCAGCCTTAATCAGAAAAACGCTGACCTTGCCAAGCCAGGTGTGAGCGAAGCGCTGAAATACCTCGTCGATTACGACGCTATCGGCGAGAAGCTGATCAAGGGCATTGGCGAGATCCACCAGACATTCTTGCCGAAGGGCGTCCTCGGCGAACTGGACGAGAATCCTTACAAGCTCGATGTCGCCAAAGCCAAGGAACTGCTCGAAAAGGCAGGCCTGAAGGATGGTTTCACCGTTACCATGGACGTACGCAACAATCAGCCGGTGACGGGCATTGCCGAATCCGTGCAGCAGACGTTTGCTCAGGGCGGTGTCAAGATGGAGATCATCCCAGGTGATGGTAAGCAGACGCTAACCAAGTATCGGGCTCGTACCCATGACATGTATATCGGCCAGTGGGGCGTGGATTATTGGGATCCGAACTCGAACGCGGACACCTTCACCAACAACCCCAACAATTCCGACGAAGGCACAAATAAGACATTGGCGTGGCGCAACGCCTGGGATGTACCGGACCTGACCAAGGAAACCAAAGCTGCCCTCCTCGAGCGAGATGGTGCCAAACGAGCACAGATGTATCAGGACCTGCAGAAAAAAGTGCTCGCAACCAGTCCCTTCATCATGATTTTCCAGCAGATCGAGGTTGCGGGCTATCGTTCGAACCTCAAGGGCTTCAAGCTCGGACCGTCATTCGACACGAACTACGTTTTCAATATTTCGAAGTGATCCGGGACTTGTATCGTTGACCAATCCCGACATCCAAATGGAGACCAGACGCTCAGGCGCCTGGGCTTCCAACTTCGCCTGGGCCGCCGGCAGGTTCATCCTGATCGGCATCATCACGTTCCTGGGGCTGATCGCCGTCACGTTCTTCATCGGACGTGTCATTCCGATCGACCCGGCTCTTGCCATCGTTGGTGACCGGGCGCCCGCCCACGTGGTCGAACGGGTGCGTGAAGAACTCGGCCTGAACCTGCCGCTTTACGAACAATTTTTCATCTATCTGAAGGGCGTCCTGGAAGGCAATTTCGGCAATTCGGTTTTGACCACCAATCCAGTCATGCAGGATATAAGGCGAGTCTTTCCCGCCACGATGGAGCTTGCGACGTTCGGTACACTCATAGGCGCGGTTTTTGGTGTGCCGCTAGGGGTTCTCGCGGCAGTCAAACGCGGCAGCATCATCGACCAGATCGTTCGCGTTATTGGCCTCATCGGTTACTCCGTCCCGATCTTCTGGCTCGGAATGATCTGTCTTGTCGTGTTCTACGCCAAGCTGGGCTGGACTTCGGGTCCGGGCCGTATCGACGTCGTCTATGAATACACATTCACGCCGATCACCGGCTTCTACCTGCTCGATGCGGTTTTGCAGCAGAACTGGGAAGCGTTTCGCAACATTTTCAGCTTCATCATCCTGCCCGCCTCGCTGCTCGGCTACTTCTCGCTGGCCTATATCAGCCGGATGACGCGATCATTCATGCTCAATGAGCTGGAACAGGAATATATCGTGGCCGCGCGGGCAAAGGGCCTTTCCGAAACGCGCATCATCTGGGGCCATGCCCTGCGCAATGCCGCGGTGCCGCTGGTCACCGTGATCGCGCTGTCCTATGCCGGATTGCTCGAAGGCTCGGTGTTGACCGAGACGGTTTTCTCATGGCCGGGGCTGGGGCTCTACATCACCAATTCGCTGCAGAACGCCGACATGAATGCGGTGCTTGGAGGTACAATCATCATTGGCACTGTCTTCGTCGCCATCAACCTTTTGTCCGATCTTCTGTATCGGGCGCTTGATCCACGGACGCGCGCGCGATGAAAAATTTGCCAGAGCGGACTGCAAACGACAATTTTCTGTGCTCCGGTGCTCATGTACCCAAAAGTACACTGCGCTCCGGTGCTCAAAAATCGACGTTTTCGCCACCCTCTGCCCAATTTTATGGGTTTTGAGATGACAACACGCCCCCTTTCCCGCCGCGAATGGCTGATGAGTGACCGGCCGCAATCGCGCATGCAGGCTCGGCTTGGCCGGGCCTATCTGGTCTGGAGCCGCTTCGCCAGCAACAAGCTCGCCGTCGTTGGTCTCTGTATCATCATTGCCCTGCTGCTTGTCGCCGCTTTTGCAAATGTGCTTGCACCACATTCGCCCGTGATCGGCGATTTGCGTAATGCGCGGCTGTTGCCACCGGGCGGCGAATATTTGCTTGGCACCGATGACCAGGGCCGCGATATTCTTTCGCGGTTGATTTATGGCTCGCGGCTGACGCTTTATGTGGTCATCCTCGTCGCCATCATCGCAGCGCCTATCGGCCTTCTGGTTGGAACCATCGCTGGTTATGCCGGGGGCTGGACCGATTCAATTCTGATGCGCATCACCGATATCTTCCTGGCGTTTCCCAAACTCATTCTTGCCCTCGCCTTTGTCGCCGCCCTCGGACCTGGCATCGAGAACGCGGTCATTGCCATTGCGATCACCTCTTGGCCGCCCTATGCGCGTATCGCGCGCGCCGAAACGCTGACCGTGCGTAACTCCGACTACATCGCCGCGGTGCGGTTGATGGGTGCGTCGCCGTTTCGCATCGTGTTGCGCCACATCATGCCGCTGTGTCTCTCATCGCTGATCGTGCGCGTAACGCTCGACATGGCCGGTATTATCCTTACGGCCGCCGGGCTTGGCTTTCTTGGCCTCGGTGCGCAGCCGCCGCTACCGGAATGGGGCGCGATGATTGCCTCAGGGCGACGCTTCATAATGGACCAATGGTGGGTTGCGGCAGCTCCGGGCTTCGCCATCCTTATAGTCAGCCTCGGCTTCAATCTTTTAGGTGATGGCTTACGTGATGCACTGGATCCGCGGGGCAGCAACCAATGAGCACCATGCTGACCGTTGAGGACCTTCGCGTGCAGTTTCCGACCCGTACCGGCACTGTCGATGCGGTGCGCGGCGTTTCCTTCACGCTTGGACGCGAGCGGCTTGGCATCGTCGGCGAGTCCGGTTCAGGCAAGTCGCAGACCGGCCGCGCCATCATGGGGCTGACACCGCCACATGCGAAGATCACTGCACAGAAGCTCAACTTCGACGGCATCGACCTGCTGGAGGCTTCGGTGAAGCAGCGGCGGAGCCTTCGCGGCAACCGCATTGCCATGATCCTGCAGGATCCGAAATATTCGCTCAATCCTGTCATGAGTATCGGCCGGCAGATCGTCGAAACGCTCAGGACGCATGAGAAGGTCAGCAAGGCCGAGGCACGCAAACGGGCGCTCGACATGCTTGCCGCCGTACAGATCCGTGATGCAGAGCGGGTCTACGATTTGCATCCGCATGAGGTTTCGGGCGGCATGGGTCAGCGGGCCATGATTGCCATGATGCTGATCACCGGGCCGGAACTGCTGATCGCCGACGAGCCAACCTCGGCGCTGGACGTTACCGTGCAACTCGACGTGCTGAGGATTCTCGACAATCTGGTGCGGGATCGCGGCATGGGGCTGATTTTCATTTCGCATGATCTGCGGCTGGTTTCATCGTTCTGCGACCGCGTCATCGTCATGTATGCAGGGCGGATCGTCGAGGAGATTGCCGCAACCGACTTGCACAATGCCAAGCATCCCTACACGCAAGGGTTGCTCAATTGCATGCCGCAGATCGGCGCCGACCGGCATCCGCTGCCGGTGCTCGACCGCAAGCCGGAGTGGGCCGCATGACGCCAACCCGGTCCAACGCATTGGTCATTGCAAAGCTTGAAGTGAAATTCGACCGCTTTCTCGCCCTGCGCGGTGTCAGCTTCGACGTGGCGCCGGGCGAATCCTTTGGTCTTGTCGGTGAATCCGGCTCGGGAAAGTCCACATTGCTGCGCGCTGTCGCAGGTTTGGCACCGGTGAGCGCCGGAACGATTACCGTCAACGGCAAAACGCTGGGTTCGTCCCGCACCAAGGCATTTTACCGCGAAGTGCAGATGGTGTTCCAGGACCCTTATGGCTCGCTGCATCCGCGCCAGACAGTGGATCGATTACTCCTGGAACCGCTGGTGATCCATGGGTTCAGTGATATCGAAAAGCGTATCCTGCGCGCACTGGATGAAGTGGGATTGGGGTCGAGCTTCCGCTTCCGCTATTCGCACCAGCTGTCGGGCGGTCAACGTCAGCGCGTTGCAATTGCCCGGGCGCTGATCCTGGAACCGTCGATCCTGCTTCTCGATGAGCCCACATCGGCGCTCGATGCGTCGGTTCAGGCGGAGGTATTGAACTTGCTCGAGCAGATCAGGCGCGACCGGAAACTGACTTTCCTCATGGTGAGCCATGATCTCGCCGTGGTTACCCATATGTGCGACCGGCTGATGGTCATGCAGAATGGTGCCGAGGTAGAGCGGCTGACGGCATCGGAACTCGCCAAACGCAAGGTCACGCAGGATTACACGCGCAATCTTCTCGTCGCGAGCCAAGGTTTCGTCCGGCCGGATATCCAGCCTGAGCGCTAACAATCTTCATCGGATTTTTACCATTCCAACAATGATTTTATACAAATCGTGCTGCCTGAGCATGATCGTGAAAATATGAATGAATTTACTAAGCACGAATTTACGCCGGAGATTCAAAGGTCCATGTAACGACGGAGTGGGCCAATGAAAAAAATTCGAAATTTCCTCAAAGACCGCAGCGGGGCAACAGCAATAACCTTCGGGTTGCTGCTCATACCGATCATGGGGATGACCGGACTGGCTGTGGATTACAGCCTCGCGAGCAATGAGCGGTCCAAATTACAGAACGCCGCTGACTCGGCCGCGTTGGCCGGCGCGTCGGTTTTCACCGGGTCGAATTCTGCGGCGGCAGAAGCGCGTGCAAAAGCCTACCTCAAGGCTAATCTCGGTGCGGCAGCGGACAAGGTTACCATCAAATTCACTGCGGCCGATCAAAAGGTCAACGTGGCAATCAGCGGCGGGACAAACACACTGTTCATGCATCTGCTAAAGCAGGACAAGGTTGCGATCGGCGTGAATGCTACGGCCTTGGCGCCATTGAAACCTACAACGGCGAAATTCATTCCCGGTGACATGTACGGCTGGTATTTCAAGAAGGTTTCCATCGTTGTCGTGAAGAATGGCGTGGAAACTGTGATGGGAACTGTAACCTACACAAGTGCCTACAGAAGTGGTCCCAACAGTGAGAATGGTCGTGGTACGGGTGTCAAAACCCAGGTGCCGCCGGACAATACGACCATTAATCTCGGAGATTACGACAAGTTGTATCTCAAGATGGAAGTCAAAAACGATGGCTGCGACATTGGATACAAGTACACCGCCGATCCCGCGGACCCCAACCATACTCTTTGCGTACCGAGCGCTTCCTCTAGCAGTTATAACCTGACGTTGCGCACCGACGATCCAGATACGGTCGATTATCTGTTCGTTGAGGGCGTGCGGTTGAAGAAGGGCACAACCCCTCCACTGGACGAGCTGTTCAATTGCGGCGGCAAGCAAGATCACGCTTGGGAAGATGGGGGCGGCTTTACGCAACAGGACTTTTTCTACCAGGTAGAGGCCGCCTGTAAATCCGTGGACGGCGAGAACGTCCGTCTGACAAACTAGTCCGATAACAACCACAGCGGCGCAATTGACTTTGTCCTTGCGCCGCTTCATCATGATTTCATTCCGAGGGGGGCACTGTACAGTGCTGAGATAGCGTCGAGCTGGACCCTTGAACCTGATCCGGGTTATGCCGGCGTAGGAACGGGAATTGAGCCTTCTTCGCACACCTCAAGTCTTGTCTTCGCACATATCCGGATCTCCGATCATGATGGAGTCCAAACTGTGCCCGTTCCCTTAAATTTTCTCCGGCAGAAACGGTAGTGGCGTGAACAGCGCCATGCGCCTGGTTTTGCAGATAGCGGCAGCTTTACTGGCGGTGGTCCTGTGCTGGCAAGTAATCGTCTGGGTGATGGCGCCGCCGCGTTTCATCCTGCCGGGACCATTGACGGTTATCGCTACGCTGGTCGACAAGCAGCACTATCTGCTGGCCAACGCCGCCATCACGCTGGTGGAGATCATTCTTGGGCTGATGTTTGGGGCGCTGGCCGGCATCCTGACTGCGCTGCTCGTCTGCGCTGTGCCGGGTTTCCGGCAGATCGTCTGGCCGATGATGCTCGTGCTGCAGGCGTTGCCGGTTTTCGCCATCGCGCCACTGCTGGTTCTGTGGTTTGGGTTCGGCCTTGCCTCCAAGGTCGTCATGGCGAGCCTCATCATCTTCTTTCCAGTGGCCTCGGCCTTCGCCGATGGTCTGCAGCGCACCAATCAGGATCTGCTCGACGCAGCGGCGCTGACGCAGGCATCGCCCCTCGCGACACTGTTTCTCGTGCGTGTGCCGAGCGCCTTGCCCGCACTAGGTTCCGGCTTGCGCGTCGCGGCAGTTTTCGCGCCAATCGGCGCTGTCATCGGCGAATGGGTTGGCTCGTCGCGCGGCCTCGGTTTCGTCATGCTGCAGGCCAACGCGCGCATGCAGACGGACACGCTCTTTGCAGCCCTCATCATCCTCGCCACGCTGACTATTGTCCTGCGCTTCCTTGTGGATGCGCTGGCAAAACGGCTGACGCCATGGGCGCGTGAGGCATGACAATTTCCCTCATTTCATCGCATGTAAAAGGATCTTCGATGTTTCGCATTCATCCCCTGATTTTCATGATCGGTCTCGCCGTTTCTGCCTTCGGCATTTCCGGTCAGGCCATGGCAGCCGACAAGCTGACTGTTCTTCTGGAATGGTTCGTCAATCCCGACCATGCGCCGCTGGTCATCGCCAAAGAGAAGGGCTACTTCGCGGGCGCTGGTCTCGATGTCGAGCTGATCCCGCCCGCTGATCCGGCAGCGCCGCCGCGCCTTGTTGCGGCGAAGCAGGCGGACATCGCCATCCACTATCAGCCCACGCTATTTCTCGACCATGACGAAGGCCTGCCGCTGGTACGGTTCGGCACGCTGGTCGAAACGCCGCTCAATACGGTGATGACACTGGCGGACGGGCCAATCAAAAGCTTGAAGGATTTGAAAGGCAAGAAGGTTGGTTTTTCCGTAGCGGGCTTCGAAGATGCGATGCTGGGCGCCATGTTGAAAGCGGAAGGCCTGTCGACCAAGGATGTCGAGTTGATCAATGTCAACTTTGCCCTTTCCACCTCGCTGATCACCGGGCAGGTGGATGCGACCGTCGGTGCCTATCGCAATTTCGAGCTGACACAGATGGCGCAGGAAGGGCACAAGGGGCTCGCCTTCTTCCCGGAAGAACATGGCGTGCCTCCCTATGACGAGCTTATTTTCGTCACTCACCCGGATTTGCTGAAGGACGACCGGCTCAAGCGCTTTCTCGCCGCGGTGGAGAAGGGAGCGATCTATCTGACCAACCACCCGGACGAATCCTGGCAGCTCTTCGTCAAGGCCTATCCGGATCTGGACAATCCACTGAACAAGCAGGCCTGGATCGACACGCTGCCGCGATTTGCCAAGCGGCCCGCTGCGCTCGATCGCGGCCGCTACGAACGGTTCGGTGTCTTCATGCACGATGCGGGACTGATCAAGAGCGTCCCCAAGGTCGAAGAAATCGCCGTGGAATTATACTGAATACTTCAACCAAAGAGAGAACACATGCCAAAAGTAGATTACCGGCTGAATGCCATTGTCGATGTCGATGCTATCGGCGGGGGCAGAGACCTAGGCCAGCTTGCGCTTAGCGCTGCACGTGGTGGCGCGACGATCATCCAGTACCGTGACAAGAACTCGCCAACGCGACTTATGGTCGAGCGGGCCAGAACTATCCATGCCGCACTGAAGGGGACGGGGGTGCCATTGGTGGTTAATGACCGTATCGACGTGGCGCTCGCCGCTGGTGTGGAGGGCGTGCATGTCGGCCGCGAGGACATGCTCGTGGCAGATGTGCGCCGTCTTCTCGGACCAGATGCGATCATCGGCCTGACGGTCAAGAACGAAGCAGACGCTCAGGCGGCGATCGAGGCCGATATCGACTACGCTTGTATTGGCGGCCTGTTCGAAACACCGGCCAAGCAAAATCTGGAGCCTATCGGCTTTGAAGGGTTCAGCCGCCTGGCGCCGATCATCCGCAAGGTGAAGCCCGACCTGCCGATCGGCGCAATCGCCGGCATCGATCTTGCGCGAACGCCGCCCGCCATTACCGCGGGAGCCGATGGCGTGGCGGTGATTTCGGCGATCTTCCGGCAGGACGATGCGTTAGGCGCGACCGCTGCGTTGCTGGCGGCAGTCGATGCAGCGTTGAAGGAACGGGCATGACTGCAATTGCATTGACGATTGCCGGTTCCGACAGCGGCGGAGGCGCAGGCGTCCAGGCGGATTTGAAGACATTCTCGGCGCTTGGCGTTTATGGCACCAGTGTTTTGACGGCGATCACCGCGCAGAACACACGCGGGGTGACGGCTATCGAGAACCTCTCGCCTGGCATCGTCCGCGCGCAGATCGATGCTGTCCTGTCGGATATCGACGTTAAGGCCATCAAGATCGGCATGGTCGGCGTGGTCGAAACGATCGAGGCAATCGCTGACGCGCTCGAGCACTGGAACCGCAAGGTGGTACTGGACCCGGTTATGGTCGCCACATCGGGCGACCGCCTGTTGCAGCCAGAGGCTATTGAAGCATTGCGGCAGCTTCTTCTGCCGCGCGCTTTGGTACTGACACCCAATCTGCCGGAAGCAGCATTGCTGACAGGTGAGCCTATGGCAGAGGACGAAGCCGGGATGGCCCGGCAGGCAGAGAAACTGCTGGCGCTGGGGGCCGCGGCGGTGCTGGTCAAGGGCGGTCACGCGAAATCCGAGATGAGTACGGACCTGCTGTTCGACGGTGTTACGACGCGGCGCTTTTCAAGCCCGCGCCTCATCACGAAAAATGACCATGGCACTGGCTGCACGCTGGCCGCTGCAATAACCGCCGGATTGGCCAAAGGCTTCGATTTAGGTGAGGTTGTAACTGATGCGAAAGACTATCTGACGGCGGCGATTGCCGCGGCCGAAACGCTCAAAGTGGGGCAGGGGCGCGGGCCTGTACACCACTTCCACCGCTGGTGGCCGGCATGACGGTGTCGATCATTTCGGGCCGCTCGAACGGCAAGGGGACCATCGCGGGAAGAACGACTTGATCGCTCGCGTAAGCGAGTTGCGCGGCGGCCGGAGCTGCCGGCGGGAACGGCTGGGTTGCCGTCGGAGCGGTCGCGGTCACCGCGGTATTGCCGGCAACCGGGGCAGGTTCGGAAGCGGCAGCGGTTTTGACCGGCGATGCCGGCTCCAATACGTCCAGCATGCCCTTGCGCTTGGCCTGGAAATAGTAGCCGCGTGAGTAAAGTCGCACAGCCTGGTCCGGATTGTAATCGGCGACCTTGTAGGCCCCGGCCAGATATCTCACGCCATATTTAAGATTGGTCTCGGCATCGAGCAAATCCTTGGCGCTGCCGCCATGCCCCATACCGCGTGCGGTCGCGGGTAGCATCTGCATCAGGCCCCAGTACGGACCGTTGCGAGCCGCCGGATTGAACCGGCTCTCGCGCTGCACGACACGGCGCACCAGCGATTCCGGAACAGCATAGGCAACGGAATATTTCGAGATCAGACCATCGACGGACGACCTATCGGAAGATTTGGGTTGCGGCTTGGTATCTACAGCATTTGCAAGCCGCGGCGATGGTTCAGGAAGCGGAATCGACGCTGCATTGGGCAATTTCGGATCGGCTGTCGTGCAAGCGCCGAGTACCAAAGCAAGGCTCAGGCAGGCAAAGGCGCGCGGCAATCGAATATCAAGCAGCATTTGTCACCGGTAGGACGAGGCAGATGTTGAGTTGTCATAGCTTGTTCGCAGGGGAGTGGGGCAATCACTTTCCAATACAAGGCGTAACAATAGGATACCGCACTCCGATTTTACCTTGTGCCTTCAGAGTTTCCTTGGACTAAAGTCTGCCTTGACTCCGTCATATATATCAATGTATCAGTTGTATATTGGTAAGGCCAGTTTACCAGTCGAGTGCGGAAGGGAGAGCCGTGCGGGGAGGACCAATGTTTGCAGCGATCCAGCCGCGCCGCTTGTACCGGCAGGTGGCAGACCAGATACGTACGCTGATCGAAAGCGGCGAGTTTGCCGTCGGCGAGCGGCTGCCCGGTGAGCGCGAACTTGCGGAAAAACTAGGCGTATCCCGTCCGACCATCCGCGAAGCGCTGATTGCGCTTGAGGTTGAAGGGCTTGTTCATATCCGCATGGGTTCCGGCATCTATGTCACCCGCCAGCGCGAGAAGCCTGCACCTGTACAAGCCGAAGATCTGGAAGGACCATTCGAACTGCTGCGCGCCCGTGCGTTGATCGAATGTGCGATTGCGGAAGAGGCGGCCAAGGCGATTACGCCAGCTCATGTCGATGTCCTGGATGAGGTGCTGACGAAGATGGCGAGCACCTTCAATGACCCGCACACTTCCATTGCGCTCGATCGGACTTTTCACACGACGATTGCTGGCATTATCGAAAACGCCGCGCTCAATCGGTTTGTCGGCGAGCTCTTCGACCAGAGGATGACGCCTTATTTCGAGAAGCTGGCGAGCTATTTCGAAAGTCCCGCTTCCTGGCGCGAGGCATTCGAGGAACACCGGGCCATCCGCGACGCCATCGCTTCGGGCGACCCGGCGCGTGCCAAATCGGCGATGCAGCATCATCTGCTGCAATCGCAAGTGAGATTTTCCAAGAGCTTCGATGAGGAGCTGGAAAGTGAGAGGGGCCATCCCGCGGGAGGCCGGAGCAGAAGTACCAAGATCTGAATTCAATCTGGGAGGACTAGGATATGAAGATCAAACTGACGACAATTCTGGGGGCGGTTGCCGCTCTCGCGCTATCGGCCGTGGTGGCGCAAGCGCAAACGACGCTCAAATGGGCGCATGTGTACGAAACGTCTGAGCCGTTCCATACGGAGTCCGTGTGGGCGGCCGAAGAGATCGCCAAGCGGACCAACGGCCGTTACAAGATTGACGTATTCCCGGCTTCGCAGCTGGGCAAGGAAGCCGATATCAATCAGGGGCTTAAGCTTGGCACGGTCGATATCATCATTTCCGGATCGAGCTTTGCCGCCCGGGACTACAAGCCGATCGGCGTCACCTATTTCCCCTATATCTTCCGCGGGCCAGATCATCTGATCGCCTATACGAAGAGTGACGTCTTCAAGCGTCTTGCCGCCGGCTATGAGGCAAAGACCGGCAACCATATTGCAGCTGTCAGCTATTACGGTACCCGCCACACAACGTCGAACAAGCCGATTGCCAAGTGCGAGGACATGCAAGGTCTGAAGATCCGCGTGCCGGATGTGCCTGCCTATCTCGCCATGCCGCGTGCCTGCGGCGCCAACACCACGCCGATTGCTTTCGCGGAAGTCTATCTGGCGCTGCAGAACGGCACGGTCGAGGCGCAGGAAAACCCGCTGACGACGATCGAAGCCAAGAAGTTCTTCGAGGTCCAGAAGAACATCATCCTGACCGGGCACATCGTCGATCATCTGAATACGGTGATTTCGAAGCAGCTCTGGGCCAGCCTATCCGATGAAGACAAGAAGATCTTCGGTGATGTGATGCAGGAAGCTGCCGAACGCACAACGAAGATCATATCGGAGAAGGAAAAGCAGCTCGTCGCGACATTCAAGGAAAAGGGTATCAACGTGACGGAAGTCGACAAGGCCGATTTCGAAAAGAACGTGGTGGAAAAGGTCAAGTTCGAGGACTTCGGCTACGAGAAATCCGACTGGGAAGCCATTCGCGCGATCAAGGAATGATCCGACGGGGCCGGGCGGTGATGCTATCGCCCGGCCGCATCCCATGCTGACGCCAACCGGAGACGGAACATGTCAAATGAAATTCATACCCCGGTAACTGCCGAAGAACTCGCTCATTCCTTTGAAGATGCTGCGCCGGTGGCTGATCTGTCGGATTATGCCATTGAAGATTGGCTGACGCTGATCGTCTTCTGGCTCATGACGGGGTGCGTCTTCCTTCAGTTCTTTACGCGATACGTCATGAACGACAGCTATGCCTGGACCGAAGAAATCGCCATCAACTGTCTGATCGGTGTCGTGTTTCTCGGCTCGGTGATGTGCGTCCGCGTCTCGCGGCATATCCAGGTGGACGTGCTCTATCATTACCTGCCGGCGGGCGTCGCTCGCGCGCTGTCAAACTTCGTCGATATCGTGCGCATCGGCTTCTTCGCCTATGCGGTCTGGTTGATGTGGCGATACGTCGAGATCGTTGCGGAAGAGCGCATGGTGACTGTCGATCTTCCGCGCAACATCGTTTTTTACAGCGTGCTCGTTGCATTCATATTGATGCTGATCCGCGCCGTTCAGGTTTTCATCCGCAATGTTCGCCGAGGCTATTCCGTCCTGGAGCGTCCCGAAGAATTCCAGAAGATCGAGGACTGATTAATGTTATTGCTCGTTGGAACTTTCCTTATCCTTATGCTTGTCGGTGTGCCGGTCGCGATTTCCATGGCCGTTGCCTCGGTGCTCTATCTCGTCTTCTTCGGAGTCGCCCCGGACATCATCGTGGCACAGCGTATGATCGCCGGTGTTGAAAGCTTCCCGCTTCTCGCCGTACCGTTCTTCATCCTCGCCGGTAACCTGATGAATTCCGCAGGTGTCACCGGGCGCATCTATTCCTTCGCCGTCTCACTCGTCGGCTGGATGAAGGGTGGTCTGGCGCAGGTCAATATCATCGGGTCTGTAATCTTCTCCGGCATGTCAGGAACTGCTCTCGCGGACGCCGCAGGTATCGGCACCATCGAGATCAAGGCGATGAAGGATCACGGCTATCCCGTCGAGGCGGCTGTAGGCGTTACCGCGGCCTCCGCGACGCTCGGGCCGATCTTTCCACCGTCATTGCCATTCGTCATCTACGGGATGATGGCCAACGTCTCCATCGGCGCACTGTTCATGGCGGGCATCCTGCCGGGCATCGTCATGACTGTGCTGATGATGGTTACCGTTGCCATCTTCGCCTATGTGAAGCGCTGGGGCTCCGACGCACCGTTCGAGATAAAGCAGCTCCTGGAAGCTTCGCTCGAGATCCTGGTCGTCGCATCCGTTCCAGTGGTTATCTATCTGCTGATGCTCACCGGCCTTTCCATCAACGCGTCGGTCGGTATCGCGCTGGTACTACTCCTCGCCGCCGACTGGTATTTCGATTTCTCCGCGGTTATGGCGCTGATGACGCCGGTGATCCTCATCGGCGGCATGACCATGGGCTGGTTCACGCCGACAGAAGCGGCGGTCGCGGCCGTCTTGTGGTCATTGTTCCTCGGCCTGGTGCGCTACCGAACGATGACCTTGAAGAGCCTTGCCAAGGCGAGTTTCGACACGATCGAGACAACCGCTTCGGTATTGTTCATCGTGACAGCGGCCTCCGTCTTCGCATGGCTTTTGACCGTCAGCCAGGCGGCTCAGCTCCTGTCGACGGCAATCCTGTCGATTACCGAGAACAAGTGGGTTTTCCTCATCCTCGTTAACCTGCTGATGCTGTTCGTCGGCTGCTTCCTCGATACGATTGCCGCCATCACCATCCTCGTGCCGATCCTGTTGCCACTCGTACTGAAATTCGGCATCGATCCGGTGCATTTCGGCTTGATCATGACGCTGAACCTGATGATTGGCCTGCTGCATCCGCCGCTTGGCATGGTATTGTTCGTCTTGTCGCGTGTAGCGAAGCTCTCGGTCGAGCGCACCACAATGGCAATCTTGCCCTGGCTCGTTCCACTGTTCATTGCACTGATCGCCATCACATTCATTCCGGCCATCACCCTCTGGCTGCCAACACAACTGGGTCTGATCAAATGAGTACTACGGGCATTGCTGCAACTCTCTTCGGCGCCGAAGATCTTCGTGTCGTCGATATCGAACTCGGCGATCTCGCGCCGAACATGGTGCGGGTTCGCTTCGGGGCTGCCGGGATATGCGGCTCCGACATGCATTATTTCCGTCATGCGAGAACCGGCGATTTCGTCGTTACCTCGCCACTGATACTCGGTCACGAGGTAGCAGGCGAGGTCGTCGAGATCGGGAGCAACGTGACCGGACTGGCGGTTGGTGAGCGGGTTGCGGTCAATCCGTCGCGCTGGTGCGAACACTGCGCCTATTGCCATGAAGGTCGGGCAAACCTTTGTGAGAACATTTATTTCATGGGTTCGGCTTCGAAAACGCCGCATATGCAGGGGGGATTCGCCAGCCTGTTCGATGCGACTGCGTCGCAATGCGTCAAGGTGCCAGCGGACTTGCCCTATCAGGCAGCGGCGCTCGCCGAACCGCTGGCGGTCTGCCTGCACGCGGTACGTCGCGCCGGCCATGTCAAGGGAACTTCAACCATCATATTCGGTTCGGGCCCCATCGGTCTCTTGACCATGCTGGCACTGAAACACGCTGGTGCGGGATCTGTGGCCATGGTCGACGTTGCCGCCGCTCCCTTGAAATTCGCGGAAGAGCTCGGCGCAGACCAGACGATAGACCTGTCGCAAGGCGAGGAACAGCTGGCGGCGTTTGCAGCAGCCACGCCTTACGATATCGCCTTCGAGATTTCGGGAACGGCGGCGGGACTGGCTTCGGCCATTCGCACGGTCAGGCGCGGCGGAACAGTGGTTCAAGTCGGTAATCTTGCAGGCGGATCTATTCCGGTTCCTGCAAATGCAGTGATGTCGAAGGAGCTCGATCTGATCGGGACATTCCGCTTTGGCGAGGAGTTTTTTGAAGCGGTCGAACTGATCGTAGAGGGCAAGATCGATGTGCTCCGGCTGGTGACTAGCGAGTTCAAACTCGCCGACGCGCCTGAAGCGTTTCGTGTGGCTCTGGACCGCTCGCGGAGCGTCAAGGTGGTGCTCACAGCGTAACGCGCGACAATTTGGTGTGGGAGACTGCGCTTGGCGCACGGGGTCAAATCGGCTAACAAGCGCGGTTGGAGCCTTTCATGAAAGGCTCTAAGCCGAATTGTTAACCTCTCCTGCGCTAGACATCTGCTCTTTCGCATAAGCATTATGTTCGGAATATAAACGTGCTGCGAGTTCATATGTCGTTCTATTCATTTTCGAAAGTCGTGGTGTTGATAGGGGTGATTCTTGGCACGGCCAGCGGTTGTACGACTGCTGCAACGCTGAGTACCGTCGCCCCGACGACGGTTGCACCGGTTTCGGAAAAATCCGCCTCAATCGTGGTCGATGGCAGCACGGGCGCGGTTCTCTATCAGGCGAGCGCCGATCTACCGCGGGTGCCTGCCTCGCTGACCAAGATGATGACGCTCTACCTTACTTTCGAGGCACTGAAATCCGGCCGGATCACCAAGACGACTCTCCTGCCAGTCTCTGCTCACGCTGCATCACAGGCGCCGAGCAAACTCGGTTTGAAGCCGGGTCAGACGATCGATGTCGATACCGCAATCAAGGCGATCGTTGTCAAATCCGCCAATGATGTCGCCGTGGTTCTAGCCGAATATCTCGGCGGCACGGAAGACCAGTTCGCAGCCCAGATGACGGCGAAAGCACGTCAACTCGGCATGCGAGGCACGAACTTCCACAACGCTTCCGGTCTGCCCGATCCGCAGCAGATCACGACGGCGCGTGACATGGCACTGCTTGGTATGTCGCTGCGCAAGCACTACCCTGGGCAATACTATTATTTCGTCACCCAGGATTTCGTCTACAACGGCAAGTTGATCCGCGGGCATAACCGCGTTCTGGCGCAGTTGAACGGCGCGGATGGTATAAAGACCGGTTATGTGCGGGCTTCCGGCTTCAACATCGTCACATCCATCAGCGACAACGGACGGCAGCTTGTGGCAGTTGTCATGGGCGGCGAGACGGCACGAAGCCGCGACGCACAGGTTGTAAGTCTGGTCAACGCCTACCTACCGCAAGTTGCCTCGCGATTCTAATAAACACGATGCGATTTCCTGCGGTCACTTAGGTTCACGAACTTGCGGCAACTTCCACAAGTTATCGCGCGTTAAAATCCAAGACTTGAAATTTATCTCACAAACATTGCATGGTGCGGCACGAAAGCAACTCACTATTGATCCGAGGATCTAGAGGAGAACGATCGGGCCGATGCGATCCCGTTTCCTGAACCTGCGCAGCAAAGCAATCGCCTGGCTAACGGCGGGCATCGGCTCATTTGCAGCACTGGCAGCTGCATTTGCCCTTGGGGCATTCGAGGCAGCGGACAAACCGGAACTGCCGCAAATCACTGTCGGCGAGTCAATCGATGCGGGCAAATGGCTGATCAAACCCTTGAAAGCTTGGGTGACCGACCAGAAAATCTTCCGTGTGACGCCGAAGGAGGGGCAGAAGGCCGTCGTTTTCGCAGTCGAATTGATGAACCGCACGACCCAGTCCGACAGCGGCTACGCCAATACTTTTCATCTGCTTGGGAAATTGCAAGCAGTCACCGAGCAGCCTCTCGCCTATCTCGATCGGGATGGATCGTCGTTGCCCGATCTGCAACCCGGAATGCCCGAGAAGATTACTTACGTCTGGGTGGTGCCGTCCGATGCAGTCCCGACCGGCACGATTGAACTTGGCATCGAGGCATGGAAGTTCAAGCTGCGCAACAATCTGACTGGCACGCCGGGCTGGTGGAGCAAGGCTCCGGCGGGCACGGTAAGCCTGCCAATCTCGGAGGGTCAAGGCTAATGCGCCGGCTCGCCAATATTCTCGTCCTGATCGTTGCCGTCGGCGTGCTTTACGGCATGCAGCAGACCAAGCCACGCTTTGGTGAGCTGACGGCTCCAATTCCCGTCTATGGCAAGATGCACGACAAGGTTCGCACCCGCGAGTTCGATGTGACGCTCGATCAGGTCGTTTTCGCGCGCCAGCTGGACTTTACCCAGTATGGCGAGAAGAAAACGCTGACGACTTCGGGTCTTTGGGTGATTGTCACCGCGCAGCTTGCGGCCACGACCAGCAGTACAAGCGTTGCAGCGCCGACCTGGCTCGGGCCGACAGGTCTGAAATTCACAACGTCCGGCCGGATCGGCTGGGCGCCGGGCATGCCGCCGCATCTGCTTGCTCCGGGATTGCCCAAGAAGGTTCGGTTCATCTTTGAGACAATGCCCGATCAGGTGAACGGGGCAACGCTGGTTCTTTCGGGCAAGATAGAGCCGGCGTTGGATTCCGAAGCGCGCATTTCGATCGATGATCTCAAGACGTTCAATGATGGGCAGCCTCTGGTTATCGACAGTTACGATCCGCTGCGGCCGCTAACAGGAACATGAAATGTCGGTCTTGATTGAGGAAAAGCAGAATGCTTTGGAGCGGCGATGGCGCAAGCGCAGCCTGTGGGCCTTGCTATTCCTCGTTCCGATTTCACTGTTATCGATCTCGTACAGAGACATCAATGAACTCATCCGGTACCGCGATATGCTGCCGGTTGACGTCGCTGCAGGAGAGACCAAACACTATGGCGGCAGCGAATGGCAGTTTCAGGGATTGCGCAGGGTGGAGGGTATAAGACCCGGCCGGCTTCCCGCCGGTTCAGCGCCAATCATCGCGCGTTTTGTAGTCGAGATCGGTGATCCCGACCTTCAAAGTCTCTGGCTTATGTGTGCCATAAAACTGACCGATCATACGGGACGTACCTGGTATCCTTCGAGTGTGCCGGGAATGCCTTCACCGCAACCGGGCATCGAAACGTGCAGTTCCACCGCATTTTCCGGAGCGCAAAAGGGAGAGCGAAGGGTGATCGAGCAGAACTATCTCGTGCCGTCTGATGTCGCAGACGAACTCGTCCCGACTTTAGGGATGCACAGCGAGCGGCCGTTTTATCTGAGGTTTGCTAAGCCTTAGCTCTCTTTGTCATCGAAAACGCTGTTTCGAGGACGGCGGCCAGAAAACAGATACGCAAGGGTTCTACGAGAATTCCGGTTGATGAATCCTGGAGCGGACTGCCAAACAGGAAGGTTACACCATTCGCAAGGACTTCCCACACGGCGATCGAATGCGGGCCTATCAGGTGTGCGGTGCCGAGCCACAGCCAAGCCGCAGCCCATTCGATAAAGCGATAGCCGAGGATCAACGTGATGATGAGCAGCAGTCCGGAATTCAGCGTGAGCCTCACTCCATTTGCGATGGGCAAGTATCTTGAGCGATACCCGCTGATGAAATGCTCGATGAAGTCGCGCAGGAATTTCGGGATGGCCTGATATCGCTCGCCAAAGCGTTCGACGCGATGATGGATGCGCATGAGTTCTTTCTGGTCGCGGACGTCATAGCCGTAGACAAGAGCGACCATGACCAGCCAGATCACCGGCAGGAGTGCGTGGAAGAACAGGTTGATCGCTACCGCACTGAAGTTCTCCGGAACCTGCTCGACCGGGACCAGGGCCGCGGCAAAGGCCGATGAAACCGGCTGGGCGAGTGCTGCGAAGAATTGTTCGAACCACGACCACAGCCGCCCTTCGACCAGTGCCTGCAACCAGTCATCCTTCCAGCGGCTGATGATGTAGAGACCGATGAATATCCAGTTGGTCTCGCAAACGACCATGATGATATCCCAGACCGAGCGCTTGGTGCGTTCCTTCATGGCCTTTGCGAAATTGCGAATGATCCACGAAACGGCGACCGACAGGAGGATCCATTTCGAATCAAGAACATCGAGCACGCTGCCGCCACCGCCTTCGAATGGTCGCAACTCAAGTGCAAGTCGCGAATATTGGCGCACCGTGTCGCCCAGAAATCCCCAGGCTGCGTAGTAGGCAAAGAACGGAAGCAGCGCGACGGCAATAATCGTGGTGAGACGGGACAGGCCGAATTCGCTCTTGTCTGCTTGTTCATCTGCCTGGGTCTGTGCGGCGTTGACGGAGGGCAAACCCGGCCGCACGATCTGGATCATGGAAACCGTCGTTACGAGTTGGGTAAGCGCAACGAGGGTCAAAAGTCCAAGACCGGCATAATGGTTGATATAGGCGGCCTTGACCGCCACCCACATCAACAAATCCGATACGGTGAGCCCTAACAGAACCACAGCGATGAGCTGTGGCCAGAAGCGCAACCAGAGCCTGAATGTCAGCTTGATGGGCAATGCCACTTCGGCCAGCATGGAAAACCTTTCGCGAATCTCATGCCGACCTTAGCAAATTATCTCATCCTGTCACCCCTTCGGACGGCCTCTTCGCTTTAGCAGGTGGCGAGAGCTTCGGTCGTCGCACGGCGATCGAGCATCTGACTCCAGAGGGTCAGACCGAGCGCGCCAACCACCAGAAGCGAACCAACCCAGGGCGTTGCGCCGAGACCGAGGGGCGAGGCGACGATGAGACCACCGAGGAATGCCCCGCCGGCGATGCCGAGATTGAAGGCGGCGATGTTCAGTGCCGAGGCAACATCGACCGTTTCAGGTGTGTGAATCTTGGCAAGTTGCACGACGTAGAGCTGGAGGCCGGGAACATTGGAGAAGGAGAGCGCACCGAGAGCGGCGAGCGTCACCAAAGACCATACGGGCGAGACCGCCGTGAAGGTGAAAATCGCCAGCACTGCCGCTTGTAGCGTGAACATGACCGCAAGGGCGCCGACTGGATTACCATCGGCGACGCGTCCGCCAACCATGTTGCCCACAGCAATGGAAAGACCGTAGAGGACGAGTATCAGGCTGACGGTAGAACCGGCATAGCCTGTGATTTCCTGCAGGACGGGCGCAAGGAATGTGAACATGACGAATGTGCCGCCATAACCGAGCGCCGTCATGGCAAAGGCGAGAAGCAGACGGCCGCTGGCGAGCACGCGAACCTGATCAATGAGCCGCGCAGGTTCTGCTTTGGCGATCTTTGACGGTAACAGGAACGCGATGGCGAGCAAGGCAATGACACCAAGTCCGGATACGGCCCAGAATGTCGCGCGCCAGCCGAGCTGCTGACCGATGAACGTGCCGAGCGGCACGCCGGTAACGATCGCGACGGTCAGGCCCAGGAACATCATGGCGATGGCGGAAGCGCGGCGGTTTGGCGCCACGAGATCGGCAGCGATGGTGGCGCCGACCGAGAAGAATACGCCATGCGCAAAAGCACTGAGCACGCGGGCGACGAGCAGTAGTTCATAGGTCGGCGAGAGCGCGGCGGCGGTATTGCCGACGATGAAAAGCGCCATAAGGCCAAGCAGCAGAGGCTTGCGCTCGATACGGCCGGTCAGAGCGGTCAGGATGGGCGCGCCGAAGGTTACGCCGAGTGCATAGACGCTGACGATAAGACCAGCGAGCGGCAACGTAATATGGAGATCGGTGGCAACCGTGGGGAGAAGGCCAACGATAACGAATTCCGTCGTTCCGATGGCATAGGCGCTGATAGTCAACGCCAGAAGAGCGAGAGGCATTGTCTTGTCCTTTGAATTGCGGCTGCTTGGGAGTCAGCCGGAGAATTGATGGAAACTGGAGGGAATATGGCGCATCGTCATTGCCTTGATAATCACCCTATAATGCTCAATACTTGTGAAACCAATTCATAGGTGCTGCACATGGACAATCGAGCTGGAGAAATGGAAGTTTTCGTTCAGGCGGTTGACCTCAACAGCTTCTCCGCTGCGGGGCGGCGCCTTGGCCTTACGCCGTCCGCTGTCAGCAAAATCATCAGCCGTATCGAAGAGAGGCTTGGAACCCGTCTGCTCGTACGCTCGACGCGTACGCTGAGATTAACGCCGGAGGGCGAAATCTATCATCAGCGGGCGCTGCGCATCGTGGCGGAGATCGACGAGGCGGAACGGGCTGTAGCCTCGGGTGCATCGGCGGCGCCACGCGGATTGTTGCGCGTGAACTCTTCCGTGCCAGTCGGAATGATGTGCATTTTACCGCTCGTTCCCAAGTTCTTGCGGCGCTACCCGGAGGTAGAGCTCGATGTTTCCCTGAGCGACGGCGTCGTCGATCTGATCGAGGAGCGTGCCGACGTCGCCATTCGCGTTGGTCCCATGCGCAGTTCGAGCCTGAAGGCGCGCAAGCTCTTCGAGAGCCGGGTGGTGGTCATCGCTTCACCTGCCTATCTGGCCGAACACGGCACCCCGATGCATCCCCGTGACCTTGAGCGCCACAACTGCCTTAACTTCAATTTCCGGCGGATACTGAATGAATGGCCGTTTCGCGATCCCAAAACCGGGGAGATCGATACGATCGCGGTCGCTGGAAATTTCCTTTCGAACAATGGATCGACCGCGCAGCAGATGTGCGTGGCGGGGCTTGGTATCGCGAGACTGGGCCTCTTTCATGTCAGGGCAGACATCAAGGCCGGGCGGCTGATCGCGTTGCTTGAGGACTACAACCCGGGTGACATTGAACTCGTCCATGCGGTGTTCGTCGGTCATGAATACCTTGCGGCGCGCGTGCGGAGCTTCGTCGATTTTTTGACCGAGAATTTAGGCACGGACACCGGACAGCGCGAATGACTTTCTCTTGACGTTATATTCAATGAAATATAACGAATAAGCACGAGCCTGATCATCGGGCAAATGTGGAATCGAGGAAGGGTTATGGCGTTATTGGGCCTACATATGCCGCGCGAAACAACATCCTTGCGCCAGCAAGTCACAGACACCCTGCGTGAATCAATCCTGTCGGGATCCTTGCGACCGGGTCAGAAACTCATCGAACGTGTGCTTTGCGAGGAACTGCTTGTGAGCCGCACAATATTGCGTGAAGCATTGCAGCATCTGCAGGCTGAAGGCGTGATCGTCAGCACACCGCGCCGGGGTCTTTCGGTGGCCAAACCCAGCGCGGAGGAGGCCAACCAGATGCTTCGCGTCAGGCAGGCGTTGACGCCGCTGGTGGGCGAGGAATTCGCCTGCAATGCGAGCAATGCGCAGGTAGCGCGCCTGCGTGCGCATGTCGATCGCACGGACGACCAAAACGCCATGACCGCAGAGAATAGATTCTACTCCATATTGCTCGAAGGTTGCGGCAACAGTGTTGCAAGCGCGATGCTTACGCTCCTCAACAATCGAATGATCATTCTGCAGCATCTTGAGCCGGGCGTCACCAACCACAACCGGGATGCGTTTGACGAACTCCGTGCTATTGTCTCGGCAATAGAAGCACGAGACGCCGAGCTGACAAGCCGTGTATGCTCTGCACATGCGACGAGCTCGACAGGCATTCACCGGGAGCTGGCCAACTAGCTGTGATCATTGAAGTTGAACCTTCCGGCATGACATGACTACAATAGCAATGTCGTAGTCCAACCGGAATGCAATGGATGACCGATCCTGACGAACTGAAGATCGTTCGCCGCTCATTCGCCAAGCAGATATTGGCGAGCGTTGGCGTTGAGGATCACCGTATCGAAAATGCCTTTGCGGACGTTCCGCGCGAGGATTTTCTCGGACCCGGACCGTGGCCGATGCGCCGTTTCGGTATTGGCTATGTCGATACGCCAAACGCCGATCCAGTTTACCTCTACACGGACGATCTGGTCGGGATATCGCCGGAGCGGCATATCAACAATGGTGAACCATCGTTGCACGCGCACCTGCTTTGGTGCGCGCATCCAGTTGCAGGCGAACATATTGTGCATATCGGCGCGGGAGTCGGCTATTACACGGCGATCATGGCACATCTGGCGGGACCGTCAGGGCACGTTACGGGAATTGAGTTGGAGACTGACCTCGCGGCACGCGCCAAGTCCAATCTTTCCGCCTATCCAAATGTCGAAGTGATTGAAGGTGACGGTACGAAAGTCGAGTTCGAACCGGCGGATATAATCTATGTCAATGCGGGTGCAACGCGCCCCTCCGATATTTGGCTGGACCGGCTCAAAGACGGCGGGCGCCTGGTTTTGCCTATGACAACCGATGATGGGTACGCTAGCCAAAGCCGGCGCAGCAGGCCGCGCGGTGCGGTGTTCGTTATCACGCGTGAAGGAAAAGACTTTGCGGCTCGCTGGGTGTCAGGTGTCGCCATCTACCCATGTGCCGGCCTGCGGGACGAAAAATCGGAGGATGCACTCGCAAAGGCCTTTGCGAGTGGCGGCTGGGACCGCGTCACGCGCCTCCACCGTAGCGACGACATCGCGGATGATCGCTGCTGGCTCAAGGGCCTTGGCTGGGCATTTGCCTACGACTGAGACCCCCTTGTTCAATGCATCGGGAGGATTTCCCCCGATGCATTGGTGCGGTCGTTTTAGCTGGATGATTTCAGCATTTCCGGATCGACAGGCAGTGTGCGGACACGCTTGCCGGTGGCGGCAAATATTGCGTTCGTCACAGCCGCGCTGACAATGGAGGTTGGCACTTCACCGATACCGCCAGGCGCCTCTGAGCTTTTGATGAGATGCGTCTCGATCACAGGCACTTCATCGATCCGCATGGGAAGGTAATTGTCGAAATTACTCTGCTCCACCCGGCCATCCTTTATTGTGATCGCACCGTGCAAGGCGGCGGTAAGGCCGAAGATGGATCCGCCCTCGATCTGCGCTTCGATTGTATCGGGATTGACCGACATACCACAATCGAGTCCGCAGACAATGCGATTGACCTTGACGGCCCCGTCAGTACCAACTTCCACCTCGGCCACCTGCGCGACATAGGAGCCGAAAATGAAGGCTACCGAAACGCCGCGACCCTGGCCATCGGGCAAGGGTGTTCCCCACCCGGCTTTCTCTGCAGCCAAGGTCAATACGCCGAGCGCACGCGGGTTGTTTGTCAGCAGCGCCTTGCGGTAGGCAACCGGATCCTGTTTGGCAGCATGGGCGAGTTCATCCATGAAACTCTCGACCACGAACACATTGTGAGTTGGACCAACACCCCGCCAGAACGCGGTAGGCACACCGGGAGGCTCCACCTGAACATAGTCCACATGGATATTCGGCAAGGCATAGGGCGGTTCGGCTGCCGCCTCGACGGCATCGGGGTCAAGCCCGTTGACGAATAGTTGAGGGACATAGCGCGCAAATATGGAGGAACCGGCGATACGATGGGTCCATGCGACCGGCTTGCCATCAGCGTCCAGTCCGGCCGACATCCTGTCATAGTAATACGGGCGGTACATATCGTGCTGGATATCCTCTTCACGGCTCCAGACGACCTTGACCGGGCCATCCACGTGCTTAGCGATCTTGACGGCCAATACCGTGCCGTCCGGCTCGAGACGCCGGCCGAAACCGCCACCAAGAAGATGGTTGTGAATCCGGATCGCTTCCTTTGGGAAACCTGTTACGCCGGCGACGAACATCTGCGTTAAGGTTGGCACCTGCGTACCGACCCAGATATCGCAGCTGTCTTTTTGCATATGGACCGTGCAGTTCATCGGTTCCATTGTCGCGTGGGCAAGGAACGGCACCTGATAAATGGCATCGATGCGCTGTGCCGCCGATCCAAGCGCCTTTTCCGCATCGCCTTCATTGCGAGCGACCGCGCCGGGCTGCTTCGACTTTTCTTCGAGCTCCTTGATAATATCTGCACTGTTTACGGTGGCATGCGGGCCGTCATCCCATTCTATGGCAGCGGCTTCCAGCCCTTTCTTGGCCGCACCCAGATGATCTGCGACCACCGCTACAGCCTCATCGATCTTGACGACCTGATGCACGCCCTTCACGGCGAGGGCCGCTTTTTCATCGACGGTCTTCACCTTGCCGCCCAACACCGGCGAGATCGCAATCGCCGCAACTTTCATTCCCGGCAATTTGGTGTCGATGCCATAGATGGCGCGTCCATCGACCTTCATCGGCGTGTCGAGTCGCTTGGCAGGTGTGCCGATCAGGGTGAAATCTTTTGGTTCTTTCAGCTTCACGCTGTCCGCCGCCGGTACGGGCAGCTTCGATGCTGCCTCCGCCAGTTCACCGTAGCTCAGATGTTTTGAACCGGACCCGTCGGTGACCACACCGTGTGCGGCTTTGCAGGTGCCGGGCTCTACACCCCATTGCTTGGCCGCAGCAGCGATCAAAAGCGTGCGGCCGACAGCGCCGGCCTGACGCAATGGTGTCCAGAACGCTCGCACCGATGATGAAAGGCCGGTCGACTGGATATGCAGGATCGAATTGGCGTAGAGCGCATCGTTGGGCGGCGCATGCTGCACCTGGACCTGATCGAGGTCGACTTCCAGTTCTTCGGCTAACAGCATGGCAAGGGAGGTATATGTACCCTGGCCCATTTCAACCATTGGCATGACCAGCGTGACCGTGCCCTTGGGGTCTATGCGAATGAAGCCATTCGGCGCGAAGGGTGCCTTTACTTCATCTTCGGTCACTTGCGCTGCGTTTGCTGCAAAGACCGATGTCGTCATGCCACCGAGCAGGGCGAAGCCGAGAAGCAGTCCGCCTCCTTTCAGGAAGGTGCGGCGTGATGTGCTGGGTCCAGAGGTCGGTGCGTCGAGATTAAGCGTGTCCATGGCTCAGGCCTCCGCTGCTTGCTTGATGGCGGCGCGAATGCGCTGATAGGTGCCGCAACGACAGACATTGCCGGACATGGCGCTGTTTATGTCTTCGTCGGTCGGCTTTGGTGTCTCTTTCAATAGGGCAGCAGCCGACATGAGCTGGCCGGACTGACAGTAGCCGCACTGAATTACTTCGAGATCTAACCAGGCTTTTTGCAACGCCGCGCCTTGCGGCGTCTCTCCGATCGCTTCGATTGTTGTAATGGCGCTATCGCCGATGCTGTCGACGGTAGTAATGCAGGAGCGTGTTGCTACGCCGTCGATATGGACAGTACACGCACCACAAAGGGCGGCGCCGCAGCCGAACTTTGTGCCGGTCATGCCGAGCACATCGCGTATTACCCAAAGCAGCGGTGTGTCGTCATCGACGTCCACGCTATGAGCGGTTCCGTTAATCTTAAGGTTATAGGCCATGGCTTCCTCGAGGGTGGCTGGGGCAGGGGGAAAAGTGGAGTTGACACGAGCTGAAGAGTCGAAGGAGAGCATCTGCGCTCTCGTCAAATCCTCAGCGAAGATACGCCGGATGCATCGCCGTGTCCACGGGTTGTAGAATAGGTGCGGACGCTATTCCGCGAGCTTACTGGAAGAGGTTTCGTAGAGGGTCTTTTCCGAACCTGCTTCGACCCCGACAAGACTGACATCATAACCCCAAAGGCGGCGGACGTGCCGTAAGGTGGCGCTGCGCGTGTGCTCGTCGAGAACAATACCGTCGCGCACCGTGTGTTGCAGATGGAGATGCCGGTTGCCGCGAAAATCCACATCGACGACCTGGATGTTGGGCTGGTTCACGCCAATATCATAGCTCCGCGCCAAGGTGCTGCGGATACGCTCATAGCCGCGCTCATTGTGGATGGACGCAACCCTGTAGTGATTTTCCTTGGTCTCGTCCTCAAGAGCAAACAATCGAAACTTGCGAATTAGCGCCGGGCTCAAATATTGCAGGATAAACGATTCGTCGCGGTGATTGGCCCAGGCGTCGAGCAATGTTCCACGCCAGTCGCCATTGCCGGCAAACTCTGGAAACCAGTCGCGATCCTCTGCGGTAGGCTTGGTGCAGATACGTTCGATATCCTGCATCATCGCAAAACCGAGCGCATAAGGGTTGAGACCGGAAAAGCGCGGATCATCGAACCCGGGCTGAAACACGACGTTGGAATGGCTGTGCAGCATTTCCAGAAGATTGCCTTCGCTGAGCTGCCCCTTGTCGAACATCATATTCATGATCGTGTAGTGAACGAACGTGGCACAGCCCTCGTTCATCACCTTTGTCTGCCGCTGCGGGTAAAAATATTGCGCGACGACGCGAACGATACGCAGGATTTCCCGCTGCCACGGTTCGAGGATGATGCTGTTCTTCTCGATGAAATAGAGAAGGTTTTCCTCCGGAAGATTGAGTGTCTTCTTACGCTCGGATAAGTCCCGCTCGGTTTCGGTAGGATCCTCGTCGGCCTTGCGCTGCGGCAGGGTGCGCCACAAGTCGCTGAAGGCGCGCTCCTCATATTCCAGCCGATCGCGGACCCGCTCACGCTCTTTCAAGGGCGAATTACGCGGAGGCCGGTTATAGCGGAACACCGCTTGCTCCATGAGCGCATGGGCGGCATCGATAATGGGCTCCACTGCAGCGAGGCCGTACTTTTCCTCGCAGCGTGCGATGTAGCCTTTGGCAAACTCCATATAATTCAGAATGGCATCGGCATCCGTCCATTGTTTGAACAGATAGTTGTTCTTGAAAAAATGGTTGTGGCCGAAGGCGGCGTGTGCGGTCACCAATGTCTGCATCGACATGGTGTTTTCTTCCATCAGATAGGTGATGCAGGGATTGGAATTGATGACCAATTCGTACGCAAGCCCACGATGCCCCTTGCGATAGTGGTGCTCTTCATAAACGAAATGCTTGCCGAATGACCAATGCCGATAGATCAGCGGCATGCCATTGGAGGAGTAGGCATCAAGCATCTGCTCGGATGAAATGATCTCCAGCTGGTTGGGATAGACATCAAGACCAAGCTCATCGATCGCGATTTCCTTGATCGCGTCATAAGTGCGGTACAGCGTGTTGAAATTCCATTCGGAACTCTGAAACAGAAGGTTGGATGTGTCTGCGCGCTTGTTCATTCGGCGTTGCCCTTCAACCACTTTTCGCTGTTTTCGGTTGCTTGGCAAAAAGCTGATGGAACACCGGATATATGTCCCCGGGCTTGGCTATTCGCGTCATCTGGAAATTGCGCCAGTTTTTTCCGACAAGGCGATACGAGCGCCAAAGCGAGGTGCCATTGTCCGTAGACCTGAATATGGCGCTTTCCCGTTCATCCAGAATCTCGACATAGGCATAATATTGGCAAAGCTTCATCAGCTCGTTGTTCAGAAGATTGACGCAATTTTCGGAATCGCCCGTCAAATTGTCTCCATCCGAGGCCTGGGCCGCGTAAATGTTCCAGTCCCTGCTGGGATAACGTTCCTCGATGATGTGCCGCATTTCCTCCAACGCTGTGGACACGACCGTTCCACCGCTTTGTGTGCTGTGGAAGAATGTCTCCTCATCCACTTCGTGAGCCTGATGGGTATGACGGATGAAGACGATATCAATGCGCTCGTACCGCCGCTTGAGAAACAGATGCAGCAGGACGAAAAATCGCTTGGCGAGATCCTTTTCCCGCTCGCCCATGGAACCGGAAACATCCATCAGGCAGAACATGACCGCATTGGCGTTAGGCACGGGCATGGGCTCGAAGCGGTTGAAGCGAATATCGACGGGATCGATGTAAGCCACCAGTTTGCGCCGCCTTTGCAGAACCTCAAGGTCCCGGCGCAATCCGGCTAGGCGTTCGCTTGATACCGCACTTGGTTTAGCTTCCGCCTCCAGTACCGCTATCTCATCGGCGATAGCATCGAGATCGGCTTGCTTCGGTCTTCTCAAGGCAATACGCCGGCCGAAACTGTTGCGCATGGACCGCCCGACATTGATATTGGTCGGAGCTCCGGCAGTCGTAAAGCCAGCGCGGCGAGGCTTGAAAGCAATGGCTTCCTTCAGGCTCGACTTGACCATGTCCGGAAGTTCCAGATCCTCGAAAAACAGATCGAGAACCTCCTCACGCGACAGCACAAAACGGAAATCGTCTTCGAGTTCGATATCGGCTGCGCCGCCTTTGCCGGCACCCGCGCCACCACCCGCACCCGGCTTTGGCAAGCGATCGCCCAGAACGAATTCCCGATTGCCCGGCAAGACATATTCGCGGCGGCCGGTGCCGCGGTCCGGCGAGAAGCTGGGTTCACTGGTGCCACTCACCGGCAGAGAAATTGCGTGCCCGGCATCGACATCCGTTATCTTTTCAGTCGATATCTTCTCATTGATGACCCGCTTCAACTCCACACGCGCGCGCCTCAGAAAGCGCTGGCGATTGCTCAGGCTTTTGTCTTTCGGGTTCAGGCGACGATCAATGAAGTTCGGCATTCACGCACCTTTCTTCGGCGGTCGTCAGCCGGCCTTGTTCACCCGCATGTACCAATCGACCAGACGGCGAACCTGCCGCTCCGTATAACCGCGTTCGACCATGCGCTGGACGAATTCCGTGTGCTGCTTCTCGGTGGCGCCGTCCTTCTTCGAGCCGAAGCTGATAACCGGCAGCAGATCCTCCACCTGACCGAACATGCGCTTCTCGATGACTTCGCGCAACTTTTCGTAGCTCGTCCATGATGGATTGCGGCCATTGTTCTTGGCTTTGGCACGCAGGGTGAACTTTACCACTTCATTGCGGAAATCCTTCGGATTGGCGATGCCCGCAGGCTTTTCGATCTGCGATAATTCGCTGTCGAGAATGCCCCGGTTGAGTATCTGCCCCGTGTCTGGATCCTTGTAGTCCTGGTCTTCGATCCACGCATCGGCATAGGCGATATAGCGGTCGAACAGGTTTTGGCCGTATTCACTGTAGGATTCCAGATAGGCTTTCTGGATTTCGTGGCCGATGAATTCGGCATAGCGCGAGGCGAGTTCAGTCTTGATGAAGTCGAGATAGTTCGCTTCGATCTCTTGGGGAAACTGCTCACGTTTGATTGCCTGCTCCAGCACGTACATGAGATGCACGGGATCGGCCGCCACCTGCTTGGTATCGTAGTTGAAGGTTTCCGAAAGTACCTTGAAGGCAAATCGTGTGCTGATGCCATTCATGCCTTCATCAACACCGGCTGCATCGCGATATTCCTGCACGGATTTGGCTTTCGGATCGGACTCTCTGAGATTTTCGCCGTCGTAGACGCGCATCTTGGTATAGAGCGGTGAGTTTTCATGCTCCGCCATGCGGGTGGAGACCGTAAATCGACTAAGTATCTCCAGCACTTCAGGTGCACATGGGTTATTCAAGAGCTCGCTCTCACGCAGCAGCTTTTCGTAGATCTGCTTTTCCTCGGTGACCCGCAAGCAATAGGGAACTTTGACCACCGACATGCGATCAAGGAATGCTTCGTTGTTTTTGTTGTTCTTGAATTGCAACCATTCGGATTCGTTCGAGTGGGCAAGAATGATACCCTGGAACGGGAAGGCACCGAAATTCTCGGTCCCGTTGTAGTTACCCTCCTGCGTCGCCGTCAGCAAAGGATGCAGCACTTTGATCGGCGCTTTGAACATTTCGACGAATTCAAGCATGCCCTGTGTCGTCCGGTTCAACCCGCCACTGAAGGAATAGGCGTCAGGATCGGCCTGGCTGAAATTTTCGAGCTGGCGAATATCGACCTTGCCGACCAGCGAAGAGACATCCTGGTTGTTGTCGTCGCCGGGTTCCGTCTTGGCAATGCCGATCTGGCGCAGTCGCGACGGCATAATTTTGACGACGCTGAATTTGGAGATATCGCCAGCAAACTCATCAAGCCGCTTTGTCGCCCATGGCGAAATCAGGCCGTTGAGGCGCCGGCGGGCAATTCCATATTTATCCTCGAGCAACCCGGACATCCGATCCGGGTGGAAAAGGCCCAGCGGAGATTCGAAGATGGGGCTGATCTGGTTCCCGGCCTTCAGCGTGTAGATGGGCCGGTGTTCCATGAGTTGCTTGAGCCGCTCGGCCAATGAAGACTTGCCGCCACCAACGGGGCCGAGCAGATAAAGGATCTGCTTACGTTCCTCAAGACCTTGGGCAGCATAGCGGAAATAACCGACGATCCGTTCGATCGTATCTTCCATGCCGTAGAAGTCGGCAAAGGCTGGATAGATCTTGATCGTGCGGTTGAGAAAAATCCGGCCGAGACGTTCGTCATCGCTGGTATCGACCAGGGTTGGCTCGCCAATAGCGTCCACCATTCGTTCGGAAGCGGTGGCAAACATCTTTGGATCATTGCGGCAAGCGAGGAGATATTCCTGCAGGCTCATCTCTTCCTGCTTCTCGCTGCTGTAAATCTCAGAGAAGAGGCTAAATACGTCAGAAGCTTGCGTAGTCATGTTTACCTCCAGCCACGTGCAAATTCAGTGGAATCTGAGCTGAAGGGGCCGCCCCTCGCTCAGAGGATTGCATGCCGAATGGACACAGTGTCGGATGAGTCGCTGCACTGCGCAAGACACTGATTGCTATAATATTGTATATATCAATCAAGATATTGAGATGTGTCCGCCGTCTAACGATTATCATCCCGCAGATTTATGTCCTTCCTATGGCTATGTAGGAAGGCCGAACGCCTATAGTAACGGGTAACAAGAAAGAATTTGCCCAAAAATTACGCCCCTATTGGCGCAGGGGTACGATTTTTGAGGTTAAGAAGATTGCCCGAAAGGATAAGCGCCGCACCAAGCGCGGTGAAAACATCGATCCGTTCGGAATAGATCAGCCAGCCAAGCACGGCCGTCAGCGGCACGCGCAGGAAGTCCATGGGAATGACTACGGTCGCATCGGCGTACTGCAAGGCCTTCGCCATGCAAAAATGCGAAAACGTGCCGGTGAAAGCAATGATCACCACCCAAGGCATGATATGAAATGAGGGCCAGTGCCAGACGTAGACGGCGGGCAGAAGGCCCATCGCCGACTGGATGATCAGCATCCAGAAAATGATCTTCACAACGCTGTCCGTTCGGGTCAAAGATTTGACCATCGTGAACGATATGCCAAAGGTGAGGGCGGCGCCGAGCACGATGAGCTGACCCACCTCCACCGTGCCTATGCCAGGCCGGACGATGATAATGACGCCGATGATACCAAGGGCAATCGTCAGGATCCGCCAGATGTTCAATCGCTCGCCGAGAAAGGCCACAGCCATTACCGCTGTCCAGGCCGGCGTCGTGAATTCGATGGCGATGACCTGTGCAAGCGGGATCATCGACAGGGCCTGCAACCAGGCAAACTGCCCGGCATAATGCGCTGTGTTTCGTCCGAGGTGTTGCCAGATACGCGCGGTCTTCATAGCCCTGAAACCACCCGACGAGCGTATCAAGGGATAGAGCATCGCAAGTCCGATGACCGAGCGCATTTCCATGATCTGGAAAACGTTGAGCTCCCTCGATGCCTCGCGGCCGGAAATGGCCATGAGCAGGATGGCGGTAAGCGAACCGGTCATCCAGAACGCTGCTTTCAGGTTGGACTGCTGTACTTCCACGATGAACGGGCGTTATTTCGCGTAGACGCTGGCGAAATCGGCAAAACCCTTGACCTCGATCGGATTGCCTGAGGGGTCGCGGAAGAACATCGTCCACTGCTCGCCGGGCTCGCCCTTGAATCGCACGAGCGGCGGCATGACAAAATCGACGTCCGCCTGTTTCAGCCTCTCGGCCAGTGCATTCCAGTCATCCAGCGGTAGGACAACCCCGAGATGCGGCATTGGCACCATGTGGTCGCCGACCTTGCCGGTATTTGTTGTTTCGAAAGGTTTGCCGAGATGCAGTGAAATCTGGTGGCCGAAGAAGTCAAAATCCACCCAGGTCTCGGTACTGCGGCCTTCCTGGCAGCCAAGCACGCCCCCGTAAAATTGCCTTGCATCATCGAGATCAGTGACGTGATAGGCAAGGTGAAACAATGAGCGCATCGGAGATATCCTGGTGGGGCGGGAGTGCGCTGAAACCTAGCAGCAGATATCCAAGCAGACAATGAAAGGTTGAAGGAAATGCAAGGTTTCAACTTCTCTTCAGGGGAACCAAATCACCCAACTGTGAGTTGTATCACGCTACTTTCGCTTTGATCCCGAAAACAGGAAGTTTGAAATGTCCATATTGATCAGTCTTTTGATCACCGTTCTGGTGATCTTTCTTGTTCTTTACCTTGTCCAGATGCTGCCTCTGGATGCCCGTGCAAAACAGATCGTGCGGGTCATCGTCGTCGTGATCGGAATAATTTCGTTGTTGCGCTATCTCGCCGTTTTTTAAGCATTTCAGCGGGCGGGATATTTTGTTCCGCCCGGTTTTTATTGATCCGCCAACTGTTCCAACAACCAGTCGCGAAATGCCCGGATCTTCGGCGTATTTCGCCGCGCTTCCGGATAGACCAGCCAATAGAAATGATCGTCATTGCCGACAATATCGAACGGCTGAATCAGTAGGCCTGATTTGAGTTCCGTTTCGAAAAAGGCCGGAGTGAGAATGCCAACTCCTTGGCCTGCAATGACTGCCTTTCCTTCAAGATGCTGATCCCCAAAGCGGCCGCGTGGATTACCGCGTAGGTCAGGATCCGTCACTCCGACCGCAGCAAACCATATCTTCCACCATGGATCGCTTGGGTCGACAATTGGCAACCGGAGAAAATCCATCGGGGTGTTTACCCCGCCAATCGTTGCGGCAAGGACGGGGCTGAGCATGGGCGCGAAATCGGCTCCAAAAATCTTGTGAGCGACCATGCCCGGCCAATGCCCCCCGCCAGAGCGTATGCCGATGTCGGCGTCCTGGCGGGCGAAGTCGATCACCTCGCGCGTTGCCTGCAACCGCACCGCAAGGGATGGGTGTGCCAACTGGAACGAACCGAGACGGGGAACGAGCCAGTTTGCCGCAAATGTCGGAATGGTCGTGATCGTAAGAATACCATCGGCGTTTTCACGAGTGGCGGCAATTGCCGCGCGCATCATGTCAAACGCCTCGCTGATTGCCGGTGAAAGCCGCGCTCCGACCTCCGTCAGGATCACCTGGCGTGGCCGCCGCAGGAAAAGTGACGCGCCTATCCGCTCCTCCAGAAGCTTGATCTGATAACTCACTGCCGCCTGCGTCATCCCGAGTTCTTCCGCGGCATTGGTAAAACTGCCGTGCCGCGCGGCAGCTTCGAAGACGCGAATGGCGGCGAGGGGAGGCAGATTCATCAATAGTCTCACATAAGCTGTCCTTATGCATGCTACTCGGCGTTTTGTTGGAAAACAAGCGCAGAAGGGCGCATCTTCAAGTCAACTTATCTAGGCGGATGTTGCTGCCAACAACTTGGAGTTGAGGCTATGAACCCTGTATCAGCATCTCTATCGCACATATCGGGCCACGCTTCGTGGTGGAGCCGGATCGCAAATCCATGGAAGCAGGAAAAGGATGAGAGCGAACTTGTTCGCATCGATACCGAGGATTTTTCCGATCATATGCTCAGGGACATCGGTATACACGATGGCCGGGCCACAAGAGGAGAGAGAACAGACCGCGACGATTTGAGCGATCTGCGCAGAGACAATCCCAAACATTTTCTATAGTGCGATGCTCAAGAGTCGAAGTCAGTTTCCAAGCGCTTTTCAAGCGCAACAAGGTCATCGGGTAGTGGCATGCCCATGGCCTTCAGTTCGTTGAGGTGCTCGCGCAGTGTCTCGTGAATCTCATGAGCATCTGTCGGTCGTCTCACCATCTCTTCGACCAGAAGGGCGATCCGGGCCTTGATGTCTTCGAACGCCATGATGGTTCCTTTCACATGCACTGCGAATATCATACTACCAGATTAATCATGGCCGGAATATTGCGTATCGGAGACCTTTTCCATCCATTCGACGGTTTTACCGTCCAAGGCTTCCTGCATTGCGATATGGACCATGAAATTTTCGGGACCAGCGCCGTGCCAGTGTTTTTCGCCAGGCGGAATCCATATCGTATCGCCGACCTTGATCTTTTGTATCGGCCCACCCCAGACCTGCGCTAAACCCGATCCGGATGTTACGTGCAGTGTCTGGCCGAGAGGATGCGTGTGCCATGCGGTTCGCGCACCAGGCTCAAAGCGTACGACAGCTGCTTGCAGTCGTGCTGGTGCGCCTGCATCGATAATCGGCTCTACCCAGACGGTGCCGGAGAACCAGTCGGATGAAGCGCGGCGCGTCGGGACCGATCCGGATGGCTTGATGTCCATTTCTATTCTCCCGCAAATTGAGCCGCTTCCGGCATGCCAAGGCTGTCGTACGGCAGTGTTGCTGCAGTAGAGGCGATCACCGTATCGAGGAAACCAGGAAATCGGCTTTCCAGATCGCCGCGCCGAAGTGTCAGTAGCCGTTTGGTACCTTCGGGGCGAACATGGATGATACCGGCCTCACGTAACTTCGCTACGTGATAGCTGATTGCTGTCTTTGAGCCGAACTGCAGAAACTGGCCGCAAGTCATTGCCCGTTCGCCGTTGCTGGCGAGAATGGCGATGATCGCAAGGCGCGTTTCATCGCCAAGTGCGGTCAAGACGGCAGGCAGCGCGATGTCCTCGACGGGCGGATGCGGGAGATAATCAGTCATGGGAGTTTTAATAGCAATTGTCAGGAGAGATTTCAATGTTCAATATTTGTTGAACTTTATTCTTGACACCCGGAGAGAGTGGGTTCATTAGTTCAAGGATCATTGAACATTAAGGTGCTCCCATGGATATTCGTCTCGTCGGATTGGCGCTTGGTACATTTGCAATCGGCATTGAGGGTTTCGTTGTCGCCAGCCTCCTGCCGCAGATCGCCGGGGACACGGGCGTTACCTTGGTGCAGGCCGGCTACCTTGTCGTGACCTATGCCTTGGCTTATGCAATCGGCGCCCCGATCGCTGCTGCACTCACAGGTGCATTCGAGAGGCGCAACGTTCTCACAGGCAGCGCTCTCATATTTGTGGCGGGAGCAATTCTTGCCGCCGTTTCACCGACATACCTCCTCCTTATGGCAGCACGTGTATTGATTGCTGTGAAGGCGGGTCTTTACGCAGCTACAGCTCAGGCAACGGCAGTCGCCATTTCCGAACCGCATCACCGCGCCCGCGCCATCGCCGCAATTGTCGGTGGCACGACGCTGGCAGTTGCCTTTGGCGCACCGCTTGGCGCCTTCATCAGCGACCTAGCAGGGTGGCGCGGCACCTATTTCTTCATCGCTTCGATAGGAGCGTTGGCTACCCTGATCGTCTGGTTCCTTGTGCCGCGCGGGCTCTATGCAGATCGATTGAGCCTGGCGCAACGCCTTGGTGTCATTCGTCATCCCGGGTTAGCGCCGGCGCTCTTGACGATGCTGCTTTATATGACCGGCGCATTCGCGGTTTACACGTATGTAGCGGCTATCGCCGTCGAAGGCGTCGGACTCAGCCATTCAATGATGCCAGTCGTATTGCTGACGTTCGGGATCGGTGCTGCTCTTGGAAATATCCTGGGAGGACAGCTTTCGGATCGTTTCGGAGCGACGAAAACTGTCATTGCAGCATCGGTGCTCAACGCCATCGTGCTGATGGCCGTGAGCTGGATCATGCAATTGCCTGACAATATTGCCGGTCCGGCTCTCATCGCAATCATGGTGATCTGGGGTGTCATCGCCTGGATGTTCCCGCCAGCGCAGGCGAGTCGGGTTCTCGCCATTGCACCGGAAAGCGCGCCATTGGCTTTGTCGCTCAACTACTCGGCGCTTTATCTCGGCGTCGCACTTGGTTCGATGATCGGCGGGCTGGTCATTGCCAATATCGGCCTCGAATATCTCGGCTGGATCGGCGGTATATTCCCGCTCATGGGTCTGGTTGTCATGCGGCTGGCAGGGTCGCCAAACAAGCAGCAACTGTCTATTGCCTGACTGAATAAACTGTATTGCTGGTTACACAGACCTATTCGCTTTTGACAGCCTTGTGCCCGGTGGTTTCCAGTATCGAAATACGGAAGTAAACCGGCTCCAGGGCCCGTTCATGGTCTCGAATGACGGTCTTCACATAAGCAGGCTGCCACCATTCGGCGCTCTTGTTCAAAAGCGCATGGGCCGTGTTTCTGCCGTCGATATGATCGGGTTCCTTCGTAAGTTCCTCGAACTTGCCCGTCACAATGACACTCTGCCAATTGTTCGTCGCGGATATCTCATCGAATTCCACGCAGACATGCGGATTTGCGCGCATGAAATCGACTTTCTGCCCGGCGGTCGTGAATGAATAGAGAAACACGGCATGATAGGCGAAAGTCAGCGGCACGATGTAAGGTCGATCGTCCTTTGCACACGCCAACCTGCCGATCGTCGCTCTTTCGAGCAATTCCCGGATTTCCTGCTGTGTCATCTCTTTGATAATCATCGGCCCACCGTTTCAACAACGAGAATTTCAGCATCGGGACCAGCCGTCAAGATTCTTCTTTCCGATCGAAACTGCTGCGCTCCTTGGTACTCCACATGTCAGCAGCTTCGAGATTATCCTCGGTCGCAATTCGTTCGTGTTTCTCATCGTTATCGCGGACGCGGTATTGCAAGGCACCACCCGCCGCGGGTAAGGTTGCCATAATCTCGAACGTAGCCGTCGATTTCACCTTGTTGCCGCCCCAGCCCTTCATACGGACTTTTTGGCCGACCGCAAAGCGGTGGCTTGGTATATCGGGCGTCTTGTAGCGTCGATGCATGTTCATCGAAATTCTCCTGGTAGATGATTTGCTTTGGTCCCGCAGTCTCCGGCGGGAGACGGTGGATAGATATTCATTCTGTCGCATTAAAACTCTGCGTCCGTGAAGGGTCGAACTATTCGACCTTCTCAAGGAGCCCACTGGTCAAATTCGATTCGGACCGAGTATTACAGTTTGGGCTTTAATTGTGTTGTCATGGGCATCAAATAAAAAATTAAATGTTTTAAATAAATGGCCGCACAATCAGTATTTATGGTAGAATGATATTCTAGAAAAAGGCCCCATAAGTCAAATTTAATCGCAATATAAGCGGGCGACTAGTCAGAATAATATTAGAAATAGTAGTGATCGGTATCGATGATGGCATTAAGTTTTCCTAATCGCAGTCGCAGTTACGATGCGGCGGGCCAGCGCGTGCGCTTCATCGGCTACGACGGACTTTTCCAGGTACCGTTCTTTGTTGATATTGACGTTTTTGCCAAAGTATCACCGACGCCGGAATCAGCCGAAGACGATTATCTCGCGGCATTCGACGCGGCGCGTGCGTCGATCCAGGGCGCGGCAATAAAGGCCTATTCCCACGGACGCAAAACCATGTACGTTCTGACCGCAACGGACTTTCGTTAGTAGCTCCAAGCTTTGAGAGGAGCGTGGACCGGATGGGACAGGCGCTCGTCTGCCATTTCGTTGGCCAGGATTGGAAACCGGAAAAACGTTCCTGTCCGCCTTACCATCGCGTCCGGTTGACACGGTCATCACACTTTCCAGGGAGTCAACGGCCCGCCTGGAAGATGGTTCCGAGCTTTCTCCTGGTTCAAGCCAGCTTTTTGGCCTCGCGAAACGAGATAAGCTTGCGACGATTTTCGTCCCAAAGGACGAGGTCAACGCAGCGAAGACTTTCCATGATGGTGATGCGGCCGACATCGCCGAGCTCCGGATAGTCTTTCAGCACTTCCGGAAGCCGGTAACAGGGAACCCTTGAGGACAAATGATGCACGTGATGAATGCCGATATTGCCGGTCATCCAGCGCAGCACGCCCGGCAGCACGTAATGCGAAGAACCATGCAGCGCGGCCTCTGCAAATTGCCACTCGGGACCGGACGACCAATGCGTTTCCTCGAACTGATGTTGCACGTAGAACAGCCAGATACCGGCAGCGCCTGCCAGAGTGACGATCGGCAGATGGATCAGGAGAAATGGGCCGACGCCAACTAGCCACATAAGAAATATCGCCAGAACCGCTATTCCGAGATTTGTTGCCATCGTCGAAACCCACGGCTCCAAGCCGGAACGCATCATGCCGAAGGGTAGTCGCTGCTTGAAGATGAAAAGCCAGATGGGCCCGATGCCAAACATCACGGCTGGATGGCGATACAGCCTATACCCAAGCCGGCCCCAACGCGACAGGGCGCGATATTCCGCAACGGTCAGCGTAGTAATGTCACCGTCGCCGCGCTCGTCAAGATTGCCGGCCGAAGCGTGATGCAAAGCGTGCGTACGACGCCAGTAATCATAAGGGGTCAGCGTCAGAACGCCGATCACTCGGCCGGTCCAGTCATCCGTATGACGATGCGCAAAAAAAGAGCCATGGCCGCAATCGTGCTGGATCATGAATAGCCGAAGCAGGAAGCCAGCTGCGGGAACAATCAATACCAGACCCCACCAGTATCCATAGTGCACGGCGGCCCAGGTCAATGCCCAGAAAAAAGCGAACGGAATGACAGTAACAGCGAGTTCGAAGGCGCTGCGTCCTCTGTGCGGTTTACGGTAGCTGGAAAGAATCTTGAGCCAAGGACGATCGCCCGAGCCAATTGCAGGTAAAATTTTAGCGGAAGTGGTTTTCATCGGCTATCATACCCTTGCCGCACCAGCGCGCGCAAGATGTTTCGACAAGAAACATTTGGTGAATTCACAGCCTGTGATTTCTGTTTGGTTGTATGTACGACACCAACCGTGCGACGTCGTTTTCGGGTTCATGGCTGGCTGGGGGCGAGGCCCGACGAAAGACCTTTTTGACTGGGGTCAAGCGCCGAACCTCTGTACCCAGGGGAGGGCAGGAAGAAGCGTGACTCTCGGCAACCCCTTCGTCAAATCACATTCGGGTGCGCCACTCTTTGCAGTTTGATCGCAATAATGTCCCGATTGCATAGAAGCCAAGAAAAATGCAGCATGCCATTCCTTGGCGCGGCGGCAGGCCATCAGACCGGACTTACTCCTCCGGGTGAGAACTCCTTGTCGTCAGGCTTTCGGTAGAAGGGGTCTGATACGGCATCCATGACGCGCGCGCAGCAAGTTGGCGTACTTATCGGCTTAGCGATCGTAGCGGCGCTCACGATCCTGCGGGCAAGTGACCCGCCGCTGTTGAAGCAGGCCCGCGACCTCACATTCGACGAATATCAGCGCATCGCGCCACGCACGTTCGAGAACCTGCCCGTCAAGGTCGTGGATATAGATGAAGCATCGCTGCGGGAGTTCGGTCAGTGGCCATGGCCGCGGGACCGGCTTGCCACCCTGGTCGACAGGCTCACTGAAATGGGGGCATCTGCAATCGCGTTTGATGTTCTTTTCGCCGAGCCGGACCGTCTATCGCCGCGTACAGTCGTACGAGACGTTGCCGGAATTGATCCCACGCTTCTTGGTCAACTGCCAGATAATGATGAAATTTTTGCTCAAGCGATTGCCGGGAAACCTGTCGTCCTGGGCTTTGGTTTGTCTAATGAAGGGAGTTATCGCCCACAGGTGAAGGCCGGCTTTGCCTTTACAGGTGAAAATCCCGCCGGCGCGCCTCCACGCATCAAGGCCGCGACGCCGTTGCGGCCGGAATTTGAAGCGAATGCCGCCGGTATTGGTCACATCAGCCTCAATCCCGGTGACCCATCAGCGGTCGTTCGCGCGGTTCCGCTTTTCCTGAGCGATGGCGAGCAGCTCTATCCCAACCTTGCACTTGAGGCGCTACGTGTAGCCCAAGGCGCTTCCACCTATGTGCTGGCCGGCGCAACGAACGTGCCGAACACCATAACCATGGTCAAAATCGGTGAATTCGTAGTTCCGGTGACTGCCGAGGGTGAACTATGGCTCTATATCACCCCCGATACCGCCGAGAGATATATTTCAGCCAGGCAGGTGTTGGCGCCTGGAGGCGCCGCTCCCGAGATAAAGAACGCGATCGACGGCAGTATCGTATTTATCGGGACATCCGCTGCCGGGCTTCAGGACATCCGTACCACTGCCCTTGGACAGAACGTGCCTGGCGTTTCGCTACACGCGCAAACCGTCGAGCAGATATTGTCGGGACGATTTCTCTCGCGTCCGGATTGGGCAAATGGGCTCGAAATCCTGTCAATCGCAGCGATGGGAAGTCTGCTGGTGATATTGACGACTTTCGTTAGTCCGGCCGTCGCCCTGGTTTGCGGGCTGCTGATCACGGTCATGGCGCTTGTCGCGTCGTGGCTCGCCTTTTTTTACGCGGGCCTTTTATTTGATCCGCTGGCGCCCATCGTCAGCGGATCGATAACGCATTTTGCAGCGACGTCGTTTCGCTTTCTGGTGATCGACCGCGAACGCCGGGCGGTCAGACGCGCATTTGGTCACTATCTTTCGCCTTCGCTGCTATATCGCATCGAGCACACGCGGAATGCGTTGCGCCTTGGAGGAGACGACCGGGAACTGACGGTTATGTTTGTCGACGTCCGCAACTTTACCGAAATCAGCGAGCGCCTGACCCCAGCAGAAGTCGTATTGTTCCTTAATACGCTTCTCGATGCGCTTAGCCGTCATGTCATTGCCAACGAAGGGACTCTCGACAAGTTTATCGGCGACTCGATAATGGCCTTCTGGAACGCCCCTGTGGACGTAGTCAACCATGCCAACAAAGCGGTCCATGCCGCATTGGCCATGCGTGAGACACTCGCACGCCTCAATCAGGATAATGCGTTTGGCTTTGGAGACGAACAGAAGGTCGGAATAGGTATTGGTATCCATACGGGACTTGCATGCGTCGGAAACATGGGTGCGGAGACACGCTTCAATTATTCCGCCATCGGCGATGCAGTCAACATTGCTGCGCGCATCGAATCCTCGTGCAAGGAGGTCAGCTTCGACATTCTTGTTTCAGACAGCACCGCCGAAATGCTGCCGGGCTATGCTTTGCTTGAAGCAGGCGCCCTCGCCTTGAAAGGGAAAAGTATGCGGACCAGGCTTTTCGCGGTGGTCGGTGATGATAAGATCGGCCGTACTGCCGAATTCGTGCAACTGCAGGCTATCCACGCCCAACTCATCGAAGCTTTGCGGTTGCGGTCTTCAAGCAGTCGTAAATTCTTGCGGATTGTAAAATTGCAGGCAGTGGAACTCACAAGTGGTCTGCCGGAATTCTATCGCCGTATATCGCGCCGCTCCGATCACTTCATCGATCAGCCGGCAGCGAAGGACCGGTCCCCCGGCATTTGTATCAGATCCGGTTAGTTGTTGTTCCAGCTTGATCCATTGCCGTCCCGGTTATTGCGGCCTCCATCGTGATCGTGACGATCCTTACCGCGCCGATCATCATCATGCCTGTCGTGGTGATGACGGTCTTTATCATGGTGCCTGTCGTGATGATGATGCTTGTCATGCTTGTGCGGCCGATCCGGTTTGTCTGGTTTGTCCGGCTTGGATGGCGCATCAGGCGTCCTTGGCGTGGCCGGCGGTGCGGGCGAATCGGGGGCCGCAGCAGGCGGATTGGGGGCTGCAGCAGGCGGATCAGAGGCCCGAAGACTCTGAGGAGCAGGAGGATCAGGAACTCGCGGACTTTGCGGGACGGGACCGGGTGCTCTGGCTGGAGGAAGCGAGCCATTATCCGCAGGCTCCGCTGCGGCCATCGAAAGGCCGCAACCTGTACCAGTTATTCCCAATCCTCCCGAGAGCTTTTGATTGCCCGACAGGAAGGGCAGTGCCTTCGTACTGCCCAACGTCTTGAATATGTTCCGATCGACGCGGCGGGTGTCGGTAACTTGACCATTGGGCTTGGCAACGACACAATCGCAACGGCGCTTCAGTTCTTTGCAGCCGCCCGCGCCGCAAAATCGCGCCGAACCGTTCAAGAGGACGACCGCTGTTGTTCCGTCTGGGCCCACATAGAAGTCGAATGCGGTTCCGCGCACGCCGATCGTTCCGGCAGGGGTCAAAATTTGATAAGCCGACGATTTCGAATTCCCGCTGACCCAGCGAAACGTCCCCTTGGCAGCCTTGATAGTCAATTTCTTGACAGAGTCCGTGTCATCATACACAAACTTGTCAATCGTCACCGACGAGCCCCAACCCACCGCCAGCTTGGTACCGTCACGAAAAAGGAATTGGCCAAGGCCGGACTGAGAGGTCTTGATTTTTTCGTCCCGGTGGACCGGCGTATCCACCGCAATGGGGCCGCCTCCACCAGTTACTTCCGTTTTGATAAGGACAGCCTCACCGACAGGCTCCGCCGCCATCGTCGGCAGCGGGCTTAAAAGCATCATACTGAGCGCCGCTACGGCGGCAGCACGCGAGTACGGCATTGGACCCCCATCTGAAGCCGAACATAGTACATGCGATAGAGACAAGTGTCCCTTCATCCTTATTGGTTAGAGAGATTCTGGATCAGAACTGCCCTGATCTTGCATTGGAGAAGGTCGGCAGGGGTACTCAGCGAGCGTCGACTGTTCAACCGGGATTGGCGCAGTGACGTCAGACTCCGCAAGTCGCGGTCAGATGTAGACGGAGTGCTATACCGACGTTCCGGCCTCTAGCCGTCGTTCGTTGCAGCGTGAGAATACGTCAACCAGGCGAGCACCGCTGCCACGAATAGCAAGGCCGGCACGTCGCCCAGCATATGGCCCATATGCGCGCCCGGGCTGTAGGACTGGACCGCCATGATCAGCGCGTGCACGACACTCGACCAGATCGTGAACTCGATTAGCGACCGATGCGATATGGGATCGCGCGACGCGCGGATCAGAAATATTCCAAGCGTTGCGTATATACCCACGATCATCATGAAATAGTGCGAAGCGCTGGGCGGTCCATCATGCCAGGTCCAACCCGACGGCCAGATAATAGCAAGCGGATAGACCAGACAGAACACGACACCGAAGGCAAACAAAGCTATCTGTAAAAGTTTTAGCCGGGACATGGGCGCGCTACTTTCTTAAGGGACCGAACGGCATTCTTCGTCAGAAGTATATTTAAAACCAGCCATCCATGAAACGTATTGCTCAGGAGTCAGCGGCTGCCCGGCAGAATTATTCGCAATTTATGAAGTGGACCAAATCAGTCTGATTTTCCTGCTTACCTATAAGGGTCGCGTTTTTTTGATTGGCGATTACGTAAGCATATCTATTGGAAATCATTATGTATTTTGGCGCACCCGACAGGATTCGAACCTGTGACCTCTGCCTTCGGAGGGCAGCACTCTATCCAGCTGAGCTACGGGTGCTGATAAGGCGTTGACCCTATATGCGCGAAGCGTTTCTAACCGATGCGGCCCGCCGCTTCAATGGCGAATTTCAGTTGTGCGTCGGGAAATGGAGGGCATTCATCGTCACGCTTGATCAGGACGTTTGATGATGGCGAAGTTCATCTCGGAGCGCACGCGAAAACCCATCGCCTTGTAAAGCGAAATGGCGGGCGTGTTTGTGGCATACACATGGAGGTAGGCAAGCTCATTCCTTGCCGAAATCTCGCCAGCGACGAAACGAAAGAGCATCGTGCCGAGACCGCGACCCTGAAAATCGGGACGGACACAGAGGCCGCTGAGTTCGGCAAAGCCGGGCTGACGCATCCGCTGACCAGCCATGGCGACAAGGCTGCCATCGATCTTGACGCCCCAGAAGTTGCCGAGGCTTTGGGCGTGAAGTGTGAAGGGGCCGGGTTTGGTGAGCGTGGCCAAGGCGAGCATCTCGGCTGAATCGGCTTCGGTCAGCAGTTCGATCCTGCTGTCGCGGATCCGCTCAAAGGCTTGTTCGGCGATCATCTGCACGAGCTTGGCTTCGGAGACAACCGTCAGGCCTTTTGGAACTGTGATGGCTTCGGATTCGACAAGCGCCATGACCTCATGGGCAGTGAGCAAATTCTCCAAGGCCTCCAAGCTTTCGGCCGTATTGTCGGCTGCGGCGGCGAAGGGGACGATGGAGGGTGGATATCGGCGGGCACGCTCACTGCCTTGGGCCAATGCCGAATGGGCGGTTCGAAGGGCGTTCCAAGCTGGGCGGTCGAGAACGTGGCTCATGATTTCTGCTCCTTGTCGAATTTGCCGCGATTGGCAAGTGGCGCATCTGCAAGCCGACTCTCGATTGCTGTCAGTTGTTCCAGGATCGGGCCAGGAAGATCATCACAAAGTTCGCTTACTGCCCGTTCTATGCGCGGCCAGACCAGTCGTTTCGAAAAATCAACGAGTTCCCGGCCCTTCGGCGTCAGCGACACCAGCTTTCGACGCTGATCCTCGACTGAAGTCTGCATGTCGACATATCCCAATTCCTGAAGCTGCGAGATGATGCGGGTGGCACCCGGTTGTGTGATACCGACAGCTTGGGCAAGCTGCCCTGTGGTCAGCGGGCCGGCGCGGTCGATCGCCGCAAGAAAGGGATATTGGGCGGACTGAATGGGGACGCCGAACTCTTCGATGATGCGCTGCGTATCAGCCTGAAGGCGTTCGCCGATACGGCGGAAGCGGCTGCCGAGGCAGAGGAACCCCAACGATTTGACGATATCTTCAACCAAGATGTTTCCTCGCGACAAATTGTATAACAAGTTATATAATACGTTATAAAACCGAAAACAAGAGTGACGGCAGAATGCACCGATGCGGGCCAATCCTGTCATGCACCTGACGCGTGGGAAGTATAATGTCCCGCACCGATGCAACCTTGGGCCAAGGCGAACTTTGCGTTGATTCCCACCTCGCATGGCGTAATGATGTCTCACAGGTGCTTGGCTGGGCTATAAAGGCCTTACTGACAGAAAAGGGAAAATTCCCATGGCGACCAAGACAGATTTCACCGCAGAGGAATGGAGCGAAGTGCTTGGCAGCGTCATGATGGCGGGGATGGCCGTTACGCTGGCCGATCCAAGCGGCCTCATCGGCATGACCCAAGAAGGGCTGGCCAGTGGCAGTGCACTGGTCGCGGCCAAGACCGATCCGAATTCAAACACCTTGATCAAGTCGGTGGTATCCGACTTCGAGACGTCCGAGGGACGCACAGCGGCGCGCGGACTGATCAAAAACAAGCTTGCGGGCAAGCAGGCTGCCGAGATGAAGGGCGCTATCCTGGAAACGCTCAGCCAAACCGTCGCGCTCGTTGACGCGAAAGCTCCAGATGACGCTGCCGGATTCAAGGCTTGGCTTTATAGCATCAGTGAACGCGTGGCGAATGCAGCCAGCGAAGGTGGTTTCATGGGTTTTGGCGGCGTGCGGGTGAGCGACGCGGAAAAAGCCACTCTGGGCGAGATTTCGAAAGCGCTTAAGCTTACGGCTTGAACGGCCAGATCAACATTAGCGGGAGGACGTTTCAATGGCCAGCAACCAATCAGTGCTAGAGCAGATGCTTCAAGCCGCCCTGCAGGGAGGTGGACTCCGCGCGGGCCAAGGAACGAATACGCCTAGCCAGCCGGCGCCGAGCGGGTCGGGCAATCTTAGCGATATTTTGGGAAGCCTGTTGGGCGGGAGCCCAGCAGCGGGTGGGGGCGGGGCAACCGTGGGACGATCGGTTCCTGCTGGCAACGGTGGGCTTAGCGACATTCTGGGCAGTCTCCTAGGGGGTGCAGCGGCCGGCAACGGCGCGAGCAGTGGCAGCGCTCCAACGAGATCGCCCCAGCCGCAGGCCCAAATGCCACAAAAGGCAGGAACGAACGATCTCGCCCGCTATGGCGGCATGGCGGTGATCGGCGTACTCGCCTACCAGGTGTTCAAGCGATATCAGCAAGCAGGACAGTCGGGAGCAAAGTCGTCCGGAATAGATACGGCTGCAGTGGCGCCGCCGGCCGACAATGGTTTTCATCCAGCGCAGGCGCCAGGGGGTGCCGATGCCCTCTCCGGTGTGTTCGTCAAGGCAATGGTGGCCGCGACACAAGCCGATGGCGTCATCGACGAAGATGAACAGCGCAACTTGGCCGGGCGCCTTGATCAGCTCGGTATCAGTTCCGCTGATCGCCGCGGCTTGGCGGAACAGCTGACGACGCCTGTGGATCTTCGAGAGATCCTGAACGCCGCGACTTCGCCGGAGGTAGCGCTTCAGATTTACATGGCTTCAGTTCTGGCGATAGCGGTCGATACACCCGCTGAGAAAAATTACCTCGACGGGCTCGCGCGTGCTCTTAAGATCGATCCAAGGCTAAAGGTACAGGTCGAGCAAACTCTGGGGCGCGCCTGACGCGCCCCGTTTGGAGCTGCGGTCTATAGCAGGCAGCACGTGATCCACCAGGAACGGCCTCGCTCTCTGCATCGTGCAAGTTCGACATAGTTCGCCATTGGCATCACGCTTCGTTTGCGTGAAGATGGCCGCAGAAAGAGTCGAACACCATGAACCTGCGCTTCGTCGAAACATTCCTCTGGATCGTCCGCCTCGGCAGTTTTAGTGCCGCTGCGGAGAAATTGAATACAACTCAGGCTTCGATCTCCAACCGCATTGCCACACTCGAACGCGAACTTGGCGTTCAGCTGTTTGATCGCGACATGCGCACTGTAAAACTGACACCTGTTGGCCAGCAGGCGGTGTCCAAAGCCGAAGAAATTGTGAAAGCTGTCGGAGAATTTCGCGAGGCGATTGCCGATCCCACCAGCCTGAAAGGTTCAGTCAGCATCGGCACGATCGACTCCATCGTCCACTCGTTTCTGCCACACCTCGTAGAGCGTGTCCAAGAGCGCTATCCGGGGATTGCCATCGATCTCAACGTCGACACCAGCCTCAATATGGCGCGGGAAATCATTGAACGAAAAATTGACCTGGCGTTGATCATGGGACCGGCGCTTGATCACGGATTGGTCAATATCGATCTCGGAACCTATCGTTGCGTCTGGGTCGCGAGCCCCAAATACGGCTTGGTAGGCAAGAAACTCACACTCGCCGACCTTGCGAGCTACCCCTTGCTGGCCTTCTCAAAAGGCAGTGTTCCCCATCATGGGCTGTTGCAGCAATTTCGTGAAGCGGGGCTTGAAGCACCGGCGATCTCGAACTCGAATTCGCTTGCCACCATTATGCGCCTTGCCAAAGATGGCCTTGGCGTTGCGCCTTTGCCGCGCGTCATTCTCGGCGAATATGTCGATGCAGGTGCACTGGAGATTCTTGACGTTACGCCAGCGTTTCATCCTCTGACATTTCATGCGGTCTATGCCGATCACCCGGACAGTCTTCTTCCGTCCATCATTGCCCAGATGGCAGCTGAAGTATCGCTCTGCATGGCGGACGCGTAAGAGCATTCTGACGGAACGCGACAGCGGGCCACGTATGCATAAGAAAAATCTATAGGATTGCTCAATTATTTCGAGTTTGTCTCACCACGATATTTTTCGCACGATCCCTTCACCGAAAATGGAGGTATGAGCGTGAAAGTCAGTCTAGTACAAATGAACTCGCAAGACAGCAAGGCCGCAAATCTGGACACGGCGGCACGTCTGATCAACGAAACCGTTGAGAATGATGCACCAGACCTCATCGTATTACCCGAATACTATGCTTTCCTTGGTGAAGGCCGGGACAACATCTACGCCAATGGCGAGACGTTTCCGGATGGCGACGGCTACCGGCTGATGTCAGGACTGGCGGCAAAACATAGCGTCACAATTCACGCTGGCAGCATCGTCGAACAGGATGGCAACAAATATTACAACACGACGATTGTCTTTGGCCCTGACGGTAAGGAACTGGCGAAATACCGCAAGATTCACCTGTTCGATGTGGATACGCCAGGCGGCACGGTCTACCGCGAGTCAGATACGATCAGTCGCGGCGAGGACGTTGTAACTTACCAAGTTGGTGACACAAAGGTCGGTTGTGCCATTTGCTATGACGTCCGCTTCCCCGAACTGTTCCGCAAACTGCGTGACGAGGGCGCCGAAGTCATCGTCCTTCCCGCTGCCTTCACCCTGATGACCGGCAAGGATCATTGGGAAGTGCTTGCCCGTGCCCGTGCCATCGAAACGCAGACCTATTTCCTTGCTGTTGGGCAGACGCTTTCCCACGCCGAGGGACGCAAATGGTGCTGGGGTCATTCCATGGTCATCGATCCATGGGGCCATATCGTGGCGCAATGCTCAGATGGTGTCGGAACCACCAGCTCCAAACTGGACCTCGGCTACATCAGCAAAGTGCGCGGCGATGTCCCAGTTGCTCGCCACCACGTCCTTTGAGAGGTCAGACCATGTTTGAAGTCAATGAAATGCCACGTCAGATCGATGCTGATTTGATCAAGCTCATGGAACGGGTCGAGACAGCCACGATTGGACACTTCCTGCATTCGGGATTCGTCGATCGGGAGATTCGCGCCGTTCTGCCGGAAAAACGTGTAGCCGGAACGGCTGTCACCATCCGGATTCCGCATGCGGATTCGACTATCCTGCATTACCTGACCAAGATTGTCCGTCCTGGCGATTTCGTCGCGATCGAACGGTGCGGCGACAATCGCCATGCCTGCTGGGGCGGCGTTGTGACACATGCCATGAAGCTGGCCGGCGTTGTCGGCGCGGTAATCGATGGCCCGGCCACGGATTTCTCCGAAATCCGCAAGGTGGAAATGCCCATGTGGTGCCGTGGACCGTCACCGATAACGACCAAAATTCTGGGCCTGGAAGGGGCGATTAACGTCCCGGTTACGGTCGGTGGTCAAGTTATCAAACCTGGCGATGCAATCATCGCCGATGAAAGTGGTGTCGTAGTCCTGGCACCATCCCAGGCACGGGCTGCCGCGGAGAAAGCGCTCGGCATGCAGGAAAACGAAATCCTGTTGCTCGAACGCTTGCGTAAAGGCGAATTTCTTCCCGACATTTCGGGAGCTACGAAAATCGTGGAGGGCCAGAAGCGCCAGGTCGCCTGATCGATAACAGTCAACTCATAAAAACAGGGAACGAGATGATGTTTGCAAGACTTTCAATTGCTGTTTCAGCACTCACAATCGCTGCGGTCAGCAGCGCTTCGGCGGAGACTGTAACGCTGACGGCCTATAGCGGTATATTTCAAGAACACTATACGAAGGCCGTCATCGAGCCGTTCATGAAAAAATATCCCGATATCACCGTGCAGTTCTATAGCATGCCGAACTCGGCGCAGATGCTCGGAACCCTGCGTGCGCAGAAGAGCAGCCCGCAAATAGATGTGGCAATCCTTGATGTGAGTGTGGCGAAGGCGGGCACGGATGAGGGCCTGTTCGACAAGGTCGATGAAAGTGTGTCTGCAAACGTCAAGGATCTTTACCCGAACGCTCACGCCGAAGGTGTTGCAGGCGTCGGCGTTACCTTCGACAATCTGGTGATCATCTACAACACTGACCAGGTGAAGACAGCGCCGACGTCCTGGAACGCCCTTTGGGACAAGCAGTATGAAGGAAAGGTGATCATACAGGCTGCCCCGGATATTCAAGGAACAACATTTACGATCATTTCGAACAAGCTTGCCGGCGGCGGAGATTACAAGACCGACGTTTCGGCAGGCATCGCAAAGATTGGTGAACTCGCTCCGGGCGTGCAGACCTGGGATCCGAAGCCAGATGTTTACGCTCCAATCGCCAACGGACAGGCCGCTTTGGGTATCGGCTGGAATGCGCGCGCTCAGATTTACTCCGGGACCTCTGGTGGAAAACTGGGCGTTGCCCTGCCGGAAGAGGGGAGCGGGTTCCAGATCAATACGATCAATCTCGTGAAGAACGCCCCGGCGGGCGAAGCTGCGAAGAAATTCATCGACTACGCGCTCAGCCCTGAAGCCCAAGCGGCATTCACCAGCGAAATGTTCTATGCTCCCACAAATTCCAAAACTGTCATTGCACAAGATGCTTTGAAGCGCACCGCCGCAGACGATATGGATAAGATGATCGATATCGATTGGCTGGCAGTGGCGAAAGTGCGCGATGGCATCACCGAGCAATGGCGTCGTCGCATCATTCCGCTCAGCCGCTAGAGTTCAAGCCGTAAAAATTTGGAGGCTACCATGATGCATCAGACCATCAAACGCGATGGCGTTGAAACGATTGGCAACCCACACCTCAGCCTGGAAGGTATCAATAAGAAATACGGTCTTGTCGAAGTCATCTCAAATCTGAATCTCGAGGTCCGGAAGGGCGAACTCATTGCCCTGCTGGGTCCTTCTGGATGCGGCAAGACCACCACTCTTCGCATGATTGCCGGACTGATCGCTCCTTCGGCTGGAAAGATTGCTGTCGGGGGACGCGATGTAACTCATATCGCGCCGCATGGCAGGGACATGGGCCTGGTCTTTCAAAGTTATGCGCTGTTTCCGCATATGACCGTAGCGAAGAATGTCGCGTTCGGTCTGGAAATGCGCGGCCTGTCGCGTGCCGATATTGCCAATAAGGTGGCCAAGGCGCTCTCCATGGTCCAGCTTGAACATCTTGCCGAGCGAAAACCACGGGAACTTTCCGGCGGCCAGCAGCAGCGCGTGGCGTTGGCTCGCGCTCTCGTCATTGAACCGTCGATACTTCTGCTCGATGAACCGCTCTCAAATCTCGATGCAAAACTGCGCGATGAAATGCGGACCCAGATCCGGGACATACAGCAGCAGCTGGGCATTACGACGGTTTTTGTGACACATGATCAGGTCGAAGCGTTGAGCATGTGTGATCGCATCGTGGTCATGAAAGGCGGACTGATTGAACAAGTTGGCACGCCGCATGAGATCTACGAGCGGCCGGCGACACCTTTTGTCGCTTCCTTTGTCGGTCGCACGAACCGGGTCAAGGGCAAGCGCACGGCAGACGGCTGCATACGAATTGGTTCATCGATGATCCGGTCGGCCACACCGGCCGGGCAGGACGACGTTGTGGTGATGGTGCGCCCGCACCGAATTCATATCGATTGGAACGCAACGTCAACGGAACAAGATGAAACGGCAAACCGAACGGCCGCTGTGCTCTCGCGTATTACCTTTATCGGCGACGTCATACAGTATCATTTTGATGTCGACGGTTCCGAATTCATCGTCGAAGAGTCGACCAAAAAATCCCAGTCCAGCCATCGCCACGGGGACAAAGCCGTCCTCTCCTGGAGCGTGGAGGACACGCTCGTCTTCGGAGCGGATCAATGACGACGGCAACCTTCGATATGCCTGTCGGCGCACAGAAACCCTCCAGCACTGCCGGTATCGCTGTTGCCCTGCTGTTGCCAATCGCCCTGGTCAACGCCATCGGATTTATTCTTCCGGTTTTCAATCTGGCACGAATGTCCTTCAACGAAGCCTTGCCTGGCGGCGGTATTGCAGAGGCTTTCACGGCCGCCAACTGGACCGGGCTGCTTCAGGACAGTTTTTATATCGAACTGATCCTGAATTCGATCATGGTCAGTTTAGGGATTACCCTCGCAACCCTGTTGGTGAGCTATCCGATAGCGCTATATCTTCATCGCGCGTCCGGTGCATGGCGGACATTCTTGACGGTGCTCGTCATTTCACCGCTCCTGACCTCAGCCGTCGTGCGCACCTATGGCTGGATTGCGCTGCTTGCCGAACAGGGCCCGGTTGCCAATGTGATTGCGTCAATGGGCTTTCAGCCGCCGCGTATGATGTTCAACACCACCGGCGTCGTCATTGGACTGACCGAGATATTGATGCCCTATATGATCTTGTCGTTGATGGCTGGATTCGGCCGGCTCGACCCCAAGGTAGAGGAGGCGGCCCGAACGCTCGGCGCGACACCTTTCAGGACCTTCTGGCGCGTTATTTTGCCTCTGACACTACCGGGTATCGCCCTTGGCTGCCTTCTTTGCTTTGTTCTCTCCATCTCCTCCTTCATCACACCGAAGCTGATGGGCGGCGGACGGGTGTTCTTGCTGGCGACGGAAATCTACGATCAGGCAATCGTGACATTGAACTGGCCGCTGGCTGCGACACTGTCAATGCTCGTGCTTATCATTTTCGGAGCTGCATTGGCTGTTTATTCGCGCGTGCTGCGCATGATTGAAGGGTAACGGTAATGGAAGATAATCCCACCTCCTGGTTTATGCGTATCACCGTAACCATCCTGTTCCTGTTTCTTCTGGCACCGGTCCTGCTTGTGTTTCCGATCTCCTTCAGTGGTGACCAGATCCTCGCCTTCCCGCCGAGCTCGTGGTCGCTGCGGTGGTATGAGGCCCTGCTCGGAAACAACGTCATGATGTCGGCGTTTCTGACAAGTCTCGGGCTTGCAAGTGTTGTTACTGTCTTGTCGTTGATTATCGCAATTCCCGCGTCCTATGCGATTGTCCGGTTGAAGGTCACGGGATCGGAGTTCCTGTTCAATCTTTTCACTGCCCCGTTGCTGTTGCCGACAATCGTTCTCGGGTTAGCCATCCTGATCATTTTTGCGTCGATGGGTCTCCTGGCAACGTTTACAGGCCTCGTGATCGGCCATCTGGTGATCACGCTTCCCTATGCATTGCGAGTGCTCTCCGTGTCGCTCGGCAATCTCAGCCTTGCGTGTGAAGAGGCAGCTTCGTCGCTCGGAGCCAAACCTCTCGCTGTTTTCGGCAAGGTCACCCTGCCGATGATGGCGCCGGGCATAGTCGCCGCGACCGCGCTCTGTTTCCTCGTTTCATTTGACGAAGTGGTCATTACGCTGTTCCTGACGGGACCCAGAATGACCACGTTGCCCGTTGAGCTGTTCCATCACGTCGAGAGCCAGGCTGACCCGTTGGTTGCAAGCGTTTCAGTTCTTCTGATCCTGATGACGCTGGCAGTGGTCATGATCGTGGACCGGACAATGGGTCTGACGAAGGCAATGGCCTCGGGCCGCGCCGTCTCTATGTCCACCGTTGCTGATGCGACGTGAACAAAGCGGATGCGCCGGTGATGAGCCCGAGGTTGCGCGACAGGCTAAGCAGCCCTGAAACGACCCCCGGGCTGCGCGGATGCTTGCGGGATGTTTGCGCGGGGTCCATCGATGGGGGCTGTCCTGAGCGCCGAGAAATCGATCACGGAGAGGTTGCTTTGGCGCTTCGCCATCACAAACATGTTAAAGCAGTTGGGCGCCATTTATGAGATATCTCGCCATTTATGAGATATCTATTGGCTTGCGTCCGTAGACGATCGAAGGAGATTAATATGCAGATGAACCGACGCCATGTCCTGGCGATTTCCGGAGCCGCTGCTGCGACAACGCTCTTTGCCCCAGCCATCAAGGCTCGCGCAGCCGCGCCTTTCAAACAGCCGGAACTGCCTTACGCGGAAGACGCGCTTGCGCCGGTGATTTCGGCGAGAACGGTTGGCCTCCATTATGGCAAGCATCACGCCGGTTACTTCAAGAAACTCAATACCTTGGTTGAAAAGACGCCTTATACAGACCTCTCACTTGAGGAGGTTGTCGTTCGCGCAAAAAAAGATGGTGACACTGCGATCTTCAACAATGCGGCGCAGGCATGGAATCACAATCTTTATTGGCAGCAGTTCAAAGGCGGATCTGCCGCACCCAAGGGCGCATTTCTCCAAGCCATCGAAAAGGACTTTGGCGGGTTTGACGAACTGAAGAAGAAGATGACCGCCGAGGGCGACAATGTGTTCGGCACAGGTTGGATATGGCTGGTCAAGGATGGTGACAAGCTCTCAATAGTTGGGATGCAGGATGCCGGTGATCCGCTCGCAGAGGGCAAGAAAGCGCTGCTCGGTATCGATGTCTGGGAGCATGCCTACTATCTCGATTATGAAAACCGCCGCCCGGAACACGTCGCTGCAGTTCTCGGCAAGCTTGTTAACTGGGAATTTGTCGGCGAACAATTTCAGGCATGATATTCCGTGCACTGCGCCGTCCCCCGTTTCCGGGGAACGGCGTTGAAATCTGATTAGTCGATGTCGAAGGATACGCCCTGCGCGAGGGGAAGGGCTGACGAATAGTTCACCGTGTTCGTGGCACGGCGCATATAGGCCTTCCATGCGTCCGATCCGGATTCGCGCCCGCCACCCGTTTCCTTCTCGCCGCCAAAGGCACCGCCGATTTCAGCGCCGGATGTGCCGATATTGACGTTGGCGATACCGCAGTCTGACCCGTCAGCGCTGAGGAAACGTTCGGCTTCCTGCAGATTGAGTGTGAAGATTGAAGACGAAAGTCCGGCTCCGACTGCATTATGATCGGCGATCGCTTTGTCGAAATCGCGGTATTTTATGACATAGAGGATAGGAGCGAAGGTTTCTTCAGTGACCGGCCCATCCTGTTTTGGCATTTCAACAAGAGCTGGACGGACATAATAGGCATTGTCGTATCCGGTATCGATGCGCGCACCGCCCGTTACCTTGCCGCCATGATCGATTGCTTGCCTCAGCGCCTTTTGCATATTGTCATAGGCTGCCTTGTCGATGAGCGGACCAACCAATGCCGATGTGTCAAGCGGGCTGCCGACGGAAACACTCTCATAGGCCTTCTTCAGGCGAGGCACGAGTGTTTCATAGACGCTTTCATGTACGAAAAGACGGCGAAGGCTCGTACAACGCTGACCGGCGGTTCCCATTGCACCGAAGGCAATAGCACGCAGTGCCATGTCGAGATCGGCCGAGGGGCAGACGATGCCGGCATTGTTGCCACCAAGCTCGAGGATCGAGCGGGCGAAACGCTTGGCGAGACGCGGCCCGACCTCACGGCCCATGCGGGTCGATCCCGTCGCCGACACGAGCGCAACCTTCGGATGATCGACGAGTGTCTCGCCAACGGTGCGGTCGCCCATCAGCACCTGGGTAAGACCGGCGGGAACATCTCCAAAACGCTTGGCGGCGCGCTCAAAGATGGCCTGGCATGCAAGCGCGGTCAGAGGTGTTTTTTCCGATGGTTTCCAGACAACGGCATTGCCGCAGACGAGTGCGAGCGCCGTGTTCCATGACCAGACGGCAACCGGGAAATTGAAAGCGGAGATAACCCCCACGACGCCAAGCGGATGCCAGGTTTCCATCATGCGATGTCCGGGACGTTCGGTTGCGATTGTCAGGCCGTAGAGCTGGCGCGACAAGCCGACAGCAAAATCGCAAATGTCGATCATTTCCTGTACTTCGCCGAGGCCCTCGGACGGGATCTTACCAGCCTCGATCGAAACGAGGCGGCCGAGTTCACCCTTCAGCGCGCGCAACTCCTCGCCGAACAGACGCACGAGCTCGCCGCGCCTTGGGGCGGGAACCAGACGCCATTCGCGGAACGCCGCATCAGCCTGTTCGATTGTCTTTGCCGTATCGTCTGCCGAATGAACTACGATATCGGCGATTTTCTCTCCGCTGACGGGACTAAAAGAAGGCATATTGCCTCCGGTATAAGCGGATTCAGCTACGCCGAGCTTGGAAAGGAGTGTTTTTACTTCTTGAGCAATGGTCATCTTGCTTCCTTTTTTGTCTGTTTGCCTGCCGGTTTTGGGGCAGTTTTTATCAGGCGGCTCGAATTTTTGATACAGCCGCTGCTCAGCTTGCGAGCGCGATGGGTTTGAAGTGTCTCAGGCAGGCATCGATAGATGCCTTTTCAAGACTTTCATAATGCGCGAATTCATCCAGAACCGGTACGCCAAGCTGCTCCTCGAATTCCCGCTGACTAGGGCTTGCTGTGAATTTCTGGCTCGCATCGTCGCCGAGATTGGATTGGAAAATTCCGGCGGCACTCACCGGCAGAAAATCCTCATAGACGATCGGGTCGAACTGGACGGCGCCCATCGCGACGAGGGTTTCGATGTTGGCAGCTTCGCGAGGCGACAGCGTGTTCAGCGGAAAGCACTCGACGACAGAACAGCGGAAATAACCGAGCCCATTGATGCGGATATCATTCCAATCATCCGGGAAGGCTTTGAACGCATCAGCCAGTGCAGCAACGTAGGCTTCGGCATTCGAACCATCGGCGGCAGGGCGAACTACTTCACGCGATTTGGCCAGGAGTTGGTCGTAGAGCGCGCGACCTTTAGGTGTCAGCGCAATGCCACGCTGCTCGATTTCGCCGAAGCGGGCCGTATGCGAGCCGGCTTCCCATTGGCCTTGAGCGTTGCGAAACGAGACGTTTTCCTCAAGCGCCTTGAAAGAGGTCTGGCGCAGGAGAATGGGACAGGCCCGGGTCGGAGGGCCTTCGATGACTGCCTTGGGCGAAATACCGTGTGCTGGCATCAGGTCCTGAACGGCATCGATATCCAATGTGCGCGGCGTCAGATGATTGATGTGCGGCCCCTTGAAAGACACGACATCGGCGATCAGCCGGTGCGCATCGTGCAGGCGGTCATAAAGCTCACCGCTAACGCTGGCATGATCGTGCCAACGGAAGGTTTCGAGGATTTCCTGTACGAAAAGCGCCGCATCGTCAGCGTTGAGGCCACCTTCAGTCTCGGCTTTCTCAATGAGAGAAATCGCCTCTGCAGTAAAAATCTGCCGTGCTTCGAGGACCTTCCGGGCTTCATCGCGAAGCTCTGGATTCGCAACGAGATCGAGCCGCAGCAATGAGGTAAAAACCCGAAACGGATTGATCTTCAACGACGCATCGCTTGACGGCCGAAAGGCGGTTGAATGGACGGGAACGCCGGCCTCACTCAGATCGTAATAACCGACTGGATACATGCCCATGATGGCGAACACCCGACGCAGCATGGCGAGTTCTGCCGGCGTGCCGACGCGGATAGCGCCGTGTCGCTCTTCCGAAATACGGTCAAGCGTGTCGGTTTGCTCCAGGCGATGTCTCAATTCCGGCGATGCGGCAAGCGTTTGTGCGTTCACTTTCGCGACAAGCGACAGAAGTGTTCCATAGGCGGGAACTTCCGTCCGGTACATGGATGACATGGCTGAAGAAAAAGATGCCCGGATAGCATCTGTCGAGACAAAACTTGTTGATTTCACAATGATGGTTCCGTTGCAGTGGTGCGACAGCAAATTTCATCGCCGTCATGCTTAAACTGGATTATAGATAAGATAATGACCCGCGGATTGCGATGATTCAAACTGGGTTGATGCGAGAAACGAATGAAGTTAAGCCGCAGATTGATCCCGGACATCGATATTCTGCAGACATTCGAATGTGCGGCGCGGCATGGTAGTTTTACTCAAGCGGCGAGAGAGCTCAATCTTACGCAGAGTGCTGTAAGCCGGCAGATGAGTGAACTTGAAGGCCAAATCGGCGTGCTGTTGTTCGAGCGCATTCGTCAGCGTGTTGTTCTTTCCGATGCAGGGCAGAAGTTTCTTCCGGAAGTACGGCGCCTGCTTGGTTTGACTGAAGAGACGATGCTGCGTGCCATGGCGGCGTCACAGTCGGCATCCTCCCTGAATATCGCCACGCTGCCTACCTTCGGCAGCCGCTGGTTGATGCCAAGGCTCCCCGATTTCTTGCGCCGCCATCCCGAAATGGCGCTCAGCGTCGCATCGCGGTCGGAACCCTTCGATTTCGAGGAGGAGCCATTCGATCTGGCGATCCATTATGGACAACCGGTCTGGGCGCATGCCACATGCACGTATCTATGCAGCGAGTTGATTGTACCCGTGGGGAGCCCGGAGCTTTGCGCCGCAAACCCCGTAAAGACACCAGCTGAGCTGGCGAGCTCCGCGCCATTGCTGCATCTCTCGACCCGGCCCAAGGCTTGGGCCTCCTGGTTCGAAACAGTGCAGGCAGAGATTGCCACGCCCTACAAGGGGCATCGTTTCGAACATTTCTCCATGGTTATAGAGGCGGCGCTTGCCGGTCTGGGCTTCGCGTTGCTGCCCCGTTATTTGATTGAGCAAGAGGTCGCATCAGGGCGTTTGCTCGTGCTGTTCGAGCAGCCACTCCAGACCGAGAATAGCTACTATCTTGTGGTGCCCGACCACAAAAAGGAGAACGTTTTGGCACAAAGCTTCTTCACCTGGATAGCCGATCAGGTCACCGAACGACCGACGCGACCCTAATCATTCGATAACCGCATCATGTCTTCAAGAAATTTCATTTCCGTTGGCAAGATCACACCCTATAACGACATGATAATGCGCCGGTTATCTCTGGCCGACCTGACGGTGATCCAATGCTGAATGATGAGCGTTCCCACGGCCTGTGGGAAAAGACCGCGCCGCCCGCGCCAAAGACGGAACGGCTGCATGGGGATATCTCCGTCGACGTTGCAGTGATCGGTGCAGGCTTCACCGGGCTTTCCGCCGCGTTGCATCTGGCCGAAGCAGGAACGAAGGTGGCGGTCGTCGATGCCGTTGAGATAGGGTTCGGCGGCTCAGGCAGGAATGTCGGACTCGTAAATGCGGGCATGTGGGTGATGCCCAATGATCTACCAGGGGTATTGGGAGCAGTTCATGGCGAGCGCCTCCTGGAACTGCTCGGAAACGCGCCGCAATCGGTTTTCAATCTTGTTGATAGACACGAGATTGACTGCGAACTCGAGCGCAATGGTACGCTACACTGTGCCGTTGGCCGGGAAGGCCTGAAGCAGATCGAGCAACGGGCCGAACAGTGGCTTGCCCGTGGTGCAGCGGTTCGACTGCTGGATGCAAAAGAAACCGCCGCCAAGGTTGGTTCAAATGCTTTTGCGGCGTCGCTTCTCGATAACCGGGCGGGCACGATACAGCCGCTTGGCTATGTTCGCGGGCTCGCGGGAGCTGCTATCGGGGCCGGCGCTGCTGTCTATACCGGGACGCCGGTAATGGCCACCGAACAATCCGGTAAGCGTTGGATAGTGCGAACGCCATCTGGCACGGTATCGGCCGACTGGGTGGTCGTTGCGACTAACGCCTACACGACATCGCCTTGGCCGGAATTGCGGGCGGAACTTCTGCATCTCCCCTATTTCAATTTCGCCACAGCGCCGCTGCCGGAAGGAGTGCGGAAAACTGTCCTACCCGAAAAGCAGGGCGGCTGGGATACGAGAGAAATATTGAGCTCCTTCCGCATGGACCGGGCAGGGCGACTGATTTTCGGCAGCGTCGGTGCATTGCGCGGCACCGGCATGGCCGTGCACAAGGCGTGGGCTGCGAGATCCATCCGCAAGCTATTTCCACAGATCAAGGATGTAAAATTTGAAGCTGGATGGTACGGCAAGATCGGCATGACGAGTGACAGTCTGCCGCGCTTCCATACGCTCGCGCCGAACATCATAAGTTTCAGCGGTTATAATGGCCGCGGCATTGCGCCGGGCACAGTATTCGGCCGTCTTCTTGCTGAGCATATAGTCGGCAAGATCACCGAAGCGGAGTTGCCACTACCAGTAACCGTGCCAAAGGATCAGGGCTTGCGGGCAATCCGTGAAGGATACTATGAAGTCGGTGCGCAACTGGCGCATATGGTCGGGAACAGGTTTTAAGTGAACACGGCTATCGCCGGTTGTTAACCCCATCTACTCATTCGCTTGCCATTCTTGGCATCCCGACATATCTCTAAGCGATGGACAGCAAGAAGCCGATGCGGCACACCAGACCCAGCGTCTCCGCCAGCATTCTCGCCGCGGTCAGGAACCGCAACAAACGCCCGGTTGGCATTACCCGAGTCGTGCGCAACGATCTGCTGATTGCTTCCTACAATGTCCACAAATGCGTCGGGATCGATAAGAAATTCGATCCAGATCGCGTTGCTCATGTGATTGGCGAAATTGGCGCGGACGTTATCGCCATCCAGGAGGCCGACAAGCGTTTTGGCGAAAGGACAGGCTTGCTTGATCTTGCCCGTCTGCATCGCGAGAACAGCCTTGTTCCAGTTCCGGTAACTTCGCTTTACCCAAAAGGCCACGGCTGGCACGGCAATCTGCTGTTGTTCCGCGAGGGCGTGGTTCGCCGAGTTCAGCAACTTGTACTACCTGGCCTTGAGCCGCGCGGCGCATTGGTGGTCGATATCGATCTGGAAGCAGGCCCACTTCGCATCATTGCCGCACATCTCGGCCTCCTCAGACACTCGCGACAACAACAATCAGAAGCAATTTTGAATGCCGTGAAGGCGGATGCATCGCGTCCGACTTTGTTGTTGGGTGACTTGAACGAATGGCGCGTGGGCAAAGGGTCGTCGTTGCACTTCCTTCGCCCGGTCTTCGATCCGGCAAAAAATGCGGTGCCAAGCTTTCCGTCACGGTTTCCTGTCCTGGCGTTGGACAGGGTTCTTGGCCATCCGCACAGCCTCGTTACGACGATCGAGGTTCACGACACACCCTTGGCCCGTGTTGCATCCGATCATCTACCGATCAAGGCATATGTCGATATAAAATCGGCGTTGTCCGAAACGGAAGAAATCAAAGATAGGGCGAGCCTAGCCAGATGATTCGCTCTACCAGGCGTACCCAGAACGACCTGGCGCGCAGGTTTTGAAGCAGAACCGGTTTTGCTGAGGCCATTGCGTTCTCAACGAGCGCTTCCACTTCGGACGCAAATGCTGCATCCATCACCTCGAGATCGACTTCGAAATTCAACCGTAACGACCGCGGATCAAGATTTGACGATCCGACATAGGCCCACTGCCCATCGACCACCAAAAGTTTGGAATGGTTGAAGTTGCCACGGGCGCGCCAGATACGGCAGTGACCCTTGAGGATCTGGTCGAACTGCGCCGTCATTGCACGGTCCACCAGTTTGAGATTGTTGATTGAGGGCACGACAATGTCCACCTCGACACCGCGGCGTGCGGCCGTTACCAACGCGCTGATCAATTCGCGGTCCGGCAGAAAATAGGGTGACATGATGCGAATGCGCGATTGCGCAACGGAAAATGCGCCCATCAGCATCCGGTGATTGGCTTCGACACTGCGATCCGGTCCCGACGGTACGGCGCGAATGAACACGGGATCTCCCGGCTGCTTTTCCGGCGTGGCGAGGTGCCAGGGCTCCCCTGTGAGCATCTCATGCGTCGTAAATCGCCAATCCTCGGAAGCAATGTGAAACAGATCCGTCACAATAGGCCCGGTAAGTTGGAAGTGCGTGTCACGCGCATTGTCTTCGCCCACGACTTCCGCTGAAAAACCTGCCCTGATATTCATGCCGCCTGTAAAGGCTACACGCCCGTCGATAATCATTATCTTGCGGTGGGTACGAAGATTGGCATAGGGCAAGCGTAACCCCATGATAATATTGCCGTTAAAGACGGCAACTTTGATGTTGTGTTTGGCGAGATAGCCGACGATGCTCGGAATGGAATATCGAGCACCCACCGCGTCAATTAATATTCTCACCTCGACCCCACGCTTGACGGCCGCGATCAGCGCATCGGCTATGCGCAGACCAAGCTTGTCTCGGTCGAAGATGTAGGTCTCAACCAGAATGCTGCGTTGGGCTTGGTTAATCTCGGATAGCATCGCGTGATAGGCTTCATCGCCGCCTTGCAATATGTCGATGCTGTTGGCGGTCGTAAGCCGGCATCGGCTGACGCGATCTCCAAGTGTCTTCATTGCCGCAAAACGCTTTTCGAAATGCGCCAGAACATGTTTGTCCTTGGCATCAAAACGCATGAAGATGTCTTGGCCAATCTCGTGCAGGAATTTGCGTTGCGAGGAGATGGACGACCGTCTGATGCGGTTAATCCCTGCGACGGCATAGATGAGTGCACCGATGACCGGGGAAAGGATGATCACGCCGACCCAACCGATGGCGGCGCGAACCTCTTCCTTGGTCATTGTCGCGTGAACGGCCGCCGGGACGCCGAGAACGATCGACAGCACAAAGAAGATATGCGGTAAGTGGGTGTAGAGGTAATCAGCCATTGTGGCGTTTCATGTCAGGACGCTGAGTCCCGGCGGGAACGCCATTCGGCCAGGGATACCGGCTGGTCCGGAATACGAATTTCAAAACTTGTTCCCGCTCCATCGCCTCCCCGCAATTCAATCGTTCCCCCGTGAGCTCGTACAAGTTCATGGACAATAGCAAGACCGAGGCCGGTGCCACCCGATCGCGCCGACCCTTTGAAGGCTGTAAACAGATTTTCGCGCGCCTTGGGAGGCAGGCCGGGCCCGGTATCGTCAATGCCGATGATAGAGGTCGTGCCGATCTGTCCTGCAGTGATTGTCAATCGCTTGACCACGGACGGATCACTTCGGGTGTCGCTGGCCATAGCTTGAACCGAGTTGCGGCACAGATTGGAAATGACACGGAAGAATTGGTCTGGATCGACATCGATTTCAAAGTCGGCGGGAACCAGGTTCTTGAATTCGATCTCCGATTTTGCGTCGAGGTTAAGCATCTCCTCGACGTCGCTGATGATCGTGCGCAACTTGACCCGCCGTCTTTGCGGCGGTGCTTCCTGTGTGCCGCCATAGGCAAGCACGGTCTGTGAATAATTGATCGCGCGATCGATGGTACGTACCAATTTCGGCACGAAACGCTGGATCGCCGGATCGCTGGTGTTTGCGAGGTGATCGGATATGAGCTGGGCCGAGGCCAGGATATTGCGCATGTCATGGTTGATCTTGGAAACCGCCAGGCCGAGGTCGGCGAGATGTTTCTGTTCCGACAGCGTACGTTGCAACTGGTGCTGCATATCTGCGAGCTCCCGCTGGGCGATGCCGAGTTCGTCTTCACGCTCTTCCGGCTTGATAATCCGCTGCGGATCGTCGGGTGCCTGGGCAAAGGCCAGCATGTTTTCACTCATGCGCTGGATCGGTCGGATCAGCAAGCGGCTGATCGTCAGGAAAACCAGGCCCGCGGTAATGAGCGAAATAAACAACGAGATCAGTGCGACATTCCCGGCATAGCGCAACATCGCATTCCGCAGCGGGGCGTCGGAGGTAAGGAGTTCGATGATCTTGCCGGTATCTCCGACCGGACCATAAACGCGGATAATCCGGTGCCCGCCGTTAATCAGGGTGTCGAATGCGTCGCGGATCATCGTAACCGGATCCGTCACTGTAATATCGATGTGCTTGTCCACTTTGGAAGGCATTTCCGATACGGCAAGAAGCCGGGAGGCTCCTTTTTCGCGCAAAACGATCGCTTTCGTTCCTGTCGCAAGAAGGACGTCATTCTGCACTGATTGCGGTACATTCTCGCTATCGCTCGCAGCTAGCACGACGCTCGCCGCAGCAACGGTGTTGAGCCGGTCGGAAAGCCAGCGAATACGCATATCTGCAATGATAGGGACGAAAATCATAACTTCTGCGAGAAGGCCGAACAAGAGGGTGAGGCGCAGCAACTTGCCGGAAAGACGTTTCAGAACGGGCAAACGCCGACCGGCATGCAGAGGCACACTCGTGTTTTCTGGCTTTTGCTGAGTCGCCGTCATATACGCTCCATCGGCACTCGATGTAGGTCAAATGCTTGCCCAGCACAATAAATCAGTTGCGTGGATTTGCCTATTTTTGAATCGCGTCAATCAATTGACTTATCAGCATCGTGCCTCTATAAGCCGCGCACGTCCGGGCTGACCGCCCCCACGACGAATATCGACGGCATATTCGCATATGCTAACGGCGGTCCTGATATGCTCCTGTCAAGAACAGACCACAAGAAGGGCCGCACACCGCGGTATTTAACAAATGAAGCGTACTTATCAGCCATCCAAGCTTGTCCGCGCACGTCGTCACGGGTTCCGTGCCCGCATGGCAACGGCAGGCGGCCGCAAGGTTATTGCAGCGCGTCGCGCTCGCGGTCGCAAGCGGTTGTCGGCGTAAGGCGTTCCGCGCAGACTTGTGCGGTTGGCCAGAGTTGGCACTATAGAATGAATGAGCAAAAACCACTCCGCCTTCGCAAGAGAGCGGAGTTTTTGGCTGTCCGAAACGGAGAAAAGCGCCGCGGCGTCTACTTTCTTGTCGAAGTCAAAGAGCGAGAGGACCAGGTTGGACCCCCGCGCGTAGGTTTCACGGTCACCAAAAAGAACGGGAACGCTGTTATCCGCAATCGCATCAAGCGGCGCCTCAGAGAGGCAGTGCGCGTCAATGTTGCTGATGACATGCAAGCTGGAACCGACTATGTGATCGTTGCTCGCCGCGATGCGCTGAACGCGCCGTTCGCTGACTTGACGCGGGAACTCTCCAAACGGGTTTCCAGGAAAATATTGACCCGGCGTTCGACAAAGCCTTGACAGGTATCCGCGAACCCGACCCAAGGACTGACAATGGAAACCAACCGTAATTTCTTCATCACCATTGCCTTGTCCATTGTGATCCTGACGCTTTGGCAGGTGTTCTATATGAACCCCAAGATCGAAGCGCAGCGCGAACAGGCCCAGATCGAGGCTACGCGGCAAGGACAAACCCGTGTTGACGGACAGGCGAGCACGCCAGCAGGTACTGCCACCAACGGCAATACAGCAAATAATCTCCCGTCTTCGACCCCCGCTACTCCCGCTGCAAATGTCCCAGGCCAGTCGCAAGATGCTGCTCAGGCAGGTAGTCTCACACGTGCCGCCGCCCTTGGTCAGACACAGCGTATCAAGATCGATACACCCAGCCTCGGCGGCTCGATCAGCCTGACCGGAGCGCGGCTCGATGATCTGCAGCTGAAGCATTATCACGAGACCGTCGACGACAATTCGCCCAATATCGAGTTGCTAAGTCCTGCGCAGATGGCCGATGGCCAGTTTGTTGAGGTTGGGTTTGCGGGAAATGATCTGACCGGGACCGTTCCAGGCCCGACGACCGTTTGGACCCGCGAGGGCAACAACGATTTGACGGCGTCCACACCTGTTACGCTGTCCTATACCAATGAGAAAGGGCTGGTCTTCAAGCGGACGATCAGTGTCGACGAGAACTACATGTTCACGGTCAAGGACGCTGTTACCAACACGACCGCAGCACCTGTTTCGCTGGCGTCCTACGGACGTGTGACGCGTTTCTCGAAGCCTCTGCATCCGAGCACCTACGTGCTGCACGAGGGCCCGATTGGCGTGGTCAACGATAAGTTGATCGAATACAAGTTTGCTGCAATTGAAAAAGAGCGCGAAGTTGCGCCAGACCGGTCGACCACCGGCGGATGGGTTGGAATTACCGACAAGTATTGGGCTGCTGCGCTCGTTCCAGCACAGGCAACGCCGTTCAAGATACGCTTTTCATATTTCGATGACGGACGTCCGCGCTATCAAAGCGACTATCTGTCTGATCCGGCGACAATCCAGCCGGGCCAGACTGCACAGACCGACAATCTCATATTCGCAGGCGCGAAAGAGGTCGGCAAAATCAATGCCTATATGAATGACCTGCATATTCCGCTCTTCAAGAACTTGATCGACTGGGGTTGGTTCTATTTCATCACCGAGCCGATGTTCTATCTTATCGACTGGCTCTACAAGGCTATCGGAAACTTCGGCGTCGCCATTCTGGCGGTGACTGTTATTCTGAAAGCCTTCTTCTTCCCGCTTGCCAACAAGTCTTATGCCTCTATGGCGAGGATGAAGCTGGTACAGCCGAAGATGACCGAAATCCGCGAGAAGTATGCGGATGACAAGGTCAAACAGCAGCAGGCCATGATGGAATTGTACAAAACGGAGAAGATCAATCCGATTGCCGGCTGTTGGCCGGTCCTGATTCAGATTCCGGTTTTCTTTGCGCTCTACAAGGTCCTCTATGTCACCATAGAAATGCGCCACGCGCCGTTCTTTGGCTGGATCCAGGATCTGGCAGCTCCCGATCCGACATCTTTGTTCAATCTCTTCGGCCTTATCCCGTGGGCGGTCCCTGCGTTCCTGATGATCGGCGTCTGGCCTTTGATCATGGGCGTCACGATGTTCCTGCAGATGCGTATGAACCCGACACCGCCGGATCCGACCCAGCAAATGATCTTTAACTGGATGCCGCTCATATTCACATTCATGTTGGCGACTTTCCCGGCAGGATTGGTAATCTACTGGGCGTGGAACAATACGCTGTCGATTATCCAGCAGGGCATCATAATGAAGCGCCAGGGGGTCAAGGTCGAATTGTGGGACAATCTCACCGGGCTTTTCCGCAAGAAGCCGAAACCCGCCGAATAGCGATGAATCGCTAAACTACTCGGAAGGGCCCCCGACTTGATCGGGGGCTTTTCTTTTGCGCGGTTGACAAGCCTCCCATAAACATTGATTGCAATCATGGCCGTCTGCGGCAAATGGATCGAAGAAATTGAGCGAAACGCAGCAAAACACCAACAGGCTTATCGAGAAGGGCAGAATGCTCTTCGCACAGGGCTGGGTTTTTATCCGCGGCGTTCCTGCGATGAAGTTCCTGCCGCCGGAGGGCCCGCTCGAAATTGCGTTCGCCGGGCGTTCCAACGTCGGCAAATCGTCGTTGATCAACGCGATCATCGGCCAGAAGGGATTGGCCCGAACATCGAATACACCTGGACGGACACAGGAGCTCAACTATTTCGTTCCAGATGGCCATTCAGGCGAAGACGGCGATCTTCCTCCCCTCGCGGTCGTGGATATGCCGGGCTATGGCTTCGCTGAAGCGCCCAAGGAACAGGTCGATGCCTGGACACGGCTGGTTTTCGATTACTTGCGCGGACGTACGACGCTCAAGCGTGTCTACCTGCTGATTGATGCCCGCCACGGGGTGAAGAAGAATGACGCCGAGGTATTGGACCTGCTTGATCGAGCCGCCGTATCCTACCAGATCGTCTTGACCAAGATCGACAAGATCAAGCCCGCTGGGGTGCCGCGTTTGATCGAAGAGACGGCGCAGGCCATCAGAAAGCGCGCCGCGGCCTATCCGGAAATCCTGGCGACATCGTCTGAAAAAGGTGGGGGGCTGGATGAACTCCGGGCGGCAATTGCCCAGCTCCTCGAAGAACAGCGTAAATAAAAAAGCCCCACGCGATCCGGCGGATCGGCGGGGCAAAAGCCTGGTTCACTCTGCGCAAATGAACCAGGCGTCTCTGACTACATTTTTGGCAGAAGAACCTTGTCGATCACATGGATGACGCCGTTCGATTGCTTGACATTGGCGATGGTGACTGTAGCCACCGTTCCGTTTTCATCGGTCAGAGTAAGCTTCTTGCCCTTGTACTTGGCGGTCCATACGCATCCACCGACCGTCTTTACCGGATGAGCGCCTTCGTCATCATCGATCATCTTCATGATGGCCTTCGATGAAGCGTCGGCAGCAACCACGTGACAGGTCAGGATCTTCGCCAGCTTTTCCTTGTTTTCAGGCTTTAGCAGCGTGTCGACGGTTCCTTTCGGAAGCTCGGCAAATGCCTCATTCGTTGGGGCGAATACAGTAAAAGGCCCCTTGCCCTGAAGCGTTTCGACAAGGCCGGCCGCTTTGACTGCAGCCACCAGTGTTGTGTGATCCTTGGAGTTCACGGCATTTTCAATGATATTCTTGTTCTCGTACATGGCCGCACCGCCCACAGTCGGGTTCTTGGCGTACGCAGGTCCGGCAACCAGCATGGCCGAAAGTGCGATCAGGCCCAATGATTTCTTCAACATAGTTCATCTCCATTGTTTGTTTCCCCTCAGGTGAGGACAGATGGAGATACGGGAGGTTGGAGGCTTAAGTTTCAGACGGCATCAAAATTAACGCTCTAAATTTTGCGTACGATGCCCGCAGCGACAATTGGGCCGGTAGGCGCGCCGCCTGGTGCACCTCCGACAGGCTCTACAGTCAGCGCCAGTGTCGTGCCATCACGCAGTTTGGCGAGTAATGGCGATGGTAGATTGAATTCTGTCACTTGCGGGGAAACCATCAGGCCGAGCGAGACGGGCGCTTCGTTGCCGGCAATCAGCCAAAGTTCAAGCGAGCGGTCCTTCGGCATGTCGCCGCTGACGACGGTTACTTTCAGTTTCTTGGTCCGGTCATCAAAAATCGCCAGCGTGTGGACGCTGCTGCCTTGTGTCTCCATCGATGCGACCAGTTGCTCGCTGATCCGGGCAGGGCGCTCGATCAAATCACGGCCAATGCCGATCACAGCAAAAGCAAGTGCGGCGAAGGCCAGTCCGCGCCAAAAGGCAATATTGTTCCAGAACGACGAACTGGCGGCCACCTCGATGGCAAAGAGACGTTGATCGATCCGGCTCTTCAGATGTTGCGGGGCTTGCGCCGCGTCGTACTCATCGTTGAGAGGGTCGAATTGCTTTTGCCAGCGCGCAACGAGCTGAGCAAATGGCTTGTCCGTTTCGATTCGGCGTGCAACCTCCCGACGCTCCTGCTCGGGGAGCACACCCAACACATATTCGGCGGCGATGAAATCATCGCCCTCCGGTATCGTGTTGTCATCGGGTTCGGTCGGGCTCATCCCTCTAGGCATTCCTTCAGTTTCATCAGGCTGCGGCGCAGCCAGGTTCTCATTGTATTCAACGGCACATTATGGCGGCTGGCCAGTACCTCGTAACTGTCGCCATTCAGGTAGGCGCCACGGACAGCCGCTGCTCTGTCTGCCTCCAGCTGGCCGAGGCAATCATAGATCCGTTGCGCTTCCCCACTTGCGACAGCAGCCTGTTCGGGATTGGGTGACGGCTCAAAAACGTCTGCAGCCTGATCCAATTCGACTGCTGCAGGCTTGCGGGACCGCAATACGTCAATGCAGTGATTGCGGGCGATCGCCACCAGCCATGAAATAGGACTGGTATCCGCGACGGCGAATCGGCCCGCTTTGTTCCAAATCTTGACGTAGATGTCCTGTAGCGCGTCTTCTGCTTCCGTTCGATTACCCAAGACACGCAGGCATACACCAAAAAGTTTCGCGCTTGTGGCGGCATACAGCACATCGAAGGCCGCGCGGTCCCGTAACGAAACTCGCGAAATCAGCTCCGATATGCCTTCAGGCGTCATATAAATGGCGTTTCCAACTCTTATCGCTCAATTTAAATCTGCCGAGGGGTTGCACTGTCAATGGCGGATAAGAAAAACGTCTGCAAATGGCCTAAATCATGTTTGCCCGAAACCGTCTTTAGCGTTAAGAACCCCCGTCCTTCCCAAGCTGGAGCTTGCGCATGTCCTCCACATCCGACGCCGACCACACTGCTGAAATTCAGGCAAGCCTGCTTTCTGCTGCTCTGCCCTATATGCAGCGCTATGAAAACAAGACCGTCGTCGTAAAATATGGTGGCCATGCCATGGGTGACGCGGCTCTCGGTAAGGCGTTTGCCCGCGACATAGCGCTTCTCAAGCAGTCCGGTATAAATCCCATCGTTGTCCACGGCGGCGGACCGCAGATCGCATCCATGCTGGCACGCATGGGCATCGAGTCCAAGTTCGAGGGGGGACTGCGCGTAACCGACGCGAAGACGCTCGAAATCGTCGAAATGGTGCTCGCTGGCTCGATCAACAAGGAAATCGTTGCTTTGATCAATGCCGAGGGCGAATGGGCAATCGGCCTGTGCGGCAAGGATGGCAATATGGTCTTTGCCGAAAAGGCGAAAAAGACCATCATCGATCCCGACTCCAATATCGAGAAGATCGTCGACCTCGGATTTGTCGGAGAGCCGGTAGAAGTCGACCGCACGCTGCTCGACCTTCTCGCTCGTTCCGAGATGATACCCGTCATTGCGCCTGTTGCGCCCGGGCGTGATGGCCACACTTACAATATCAATGCAGATACGTTCGCTGGCGCGATCGCCGGCGCACTTGCTGCCTCTCGCCTTTTGTTCCTGACAGACGTTCCCGGTGTTCTCGATAAGGACAAGCAGCTTATCAAGGAACTTTCCGTCGCGCAGGCACGCGCGCTGATCAAGGACGGCACTATATCAGGGGGCATGATCCCGAAGGTTGAAACCTGTATCGATGCGATCAATCGTGGTGTCGAGGGTGTGGTCATCCTTAATGGCAAGACGCCTCATTCGGTACTGCTCGAACTTTTCACAGAACGCGGTGCGGGAACGCTACTCGTTCCCTGATCACTTTTTGAGATGTTCGAGCGGGATTTTCCCGGGTCCTTTGATATTCTGCAGCACCAGTTGGGTATGCACATCTCGCACGCCCTTCAATCGCATCAGCCTGTGCATGACGAAAGCATTGAGATCGTCCACGGTGGGCACCATGACGTGCAGGAGAAAATCATGTTCGCCGGTCATGGTCCAGCAAGACGAAACCTCGTCCATACGCTGAATTTCTGCGATAAAGCGCTCGGGAGAATCGTCGCTATGGGTGTTGAGACGCACCTGTATGAAGACTTCTACCATCAGTCCGATCGATCGCCTGTCGATGGTGGCCGCAAAGCCTTTAATAATCCCACTTTCCTGCAGCTGCTCGAACCGGCGGGCGCAGGGTGTTGCGGATAAGCCGATCAATTGGGCGAGGTCAGTTATCGCAACGCGTCCATTATTTTGGAGAATCTGCAGCATCTTGATCTCGAAGTCGCTGAGTTGAGGTAAAGTCACTCGGAATGCTCCATATTATTTGTTAATTCACTCATAATGATGCTCAGAGTGGCCGATTAAGTCAAATCCCCTCATTTCCCCATCGTATCCTCCTGGAAACCAATCTAGGAGGAAACGATGACTATCAGCGTTGAGGCTTATGCCCGGGAGTGTGCCGAACAGGGACTTCGCGGTAACTATGCGGTTTGCCAGGCGGATTTCACCGTTGAACAGAAATATGACTATTCCGATGAAGACCAAGAGGTCTGGCGCACCCTGTGCGATCGCCAGACAAAATTGACGGAGAAGCTGGCGCACCACAGCTATCTCGACGGCGTGGATGCCCTAGGACTTCTCGACCGAATACCGGATTTTCACGAGGTGAGCGAGCGGCTTCATAAGCTGACCGGTTGGGAAATCGTTGCCGTTCCGGGTCTTATCCCGAATGAGCCGTTTTTCGACCATCTTGCCAACCGGCGCTTCCCGGTGACGAACTGGCTGCGCAGCAAGAAGGAACTCGACTATATTGTTGAGCCGGACATGTTTCATGATTTCTTCGGTCATGTTCCAATTCTTAGTCAACCGGTATTTGCGGATTTCATGCAGCTTTATGGTGAGAAGGGTGGTGCCGCATCACGCATGGGCGGGGAACAGCTGGCAGGCCGGCTTTACTGGTACACTGCCGAGTTTGGTCTTATGCGTGAGGGGGGCGCATCACTCAAAGCGTTTGGTGCCGGTCTTATGTCGTCGTTCAGTGAACTGCAATTCGCTGTAACGAGTCCGGACGCCCATCACGTACCATTCGATCTGGAAACGGTGATGCGTACGGCGTATGAAATCGACAAGTTCCAACGGGCATATTTCGTGTTGCCATCCTTCGCCGCATTGAGAGATGCGTTTGAGAAAGCCGACATGGAAAAACTGGTTGCGCGCTGGAAAGATGTCGATCCATTGGATCCGGCAATGGTCTGAGACAGCCGAAAACAAGCCGCTAAGATGGGTCATCTCAGGCGGCATTCTTCATGTTTGACTCGATGATCACGCAATTGCGGCCATTGCGTTTGGCCTCGTACAACCTGCGATCGGCGATCTGAAAATGATCGGCGATCGCTCCATTTGCCCGCCCAACAATGCCCCCAATGCTGACACTCAGCGAGACGCGTTCGTTTTCCGGCGTGCGGAACTCAATGCGGTTAACTGCCGCCCGAATGGTTTCCGCAATGGATTTGACATTGTCCTCATCATCCGTTGCGAGAAAGACAGCGAATTCCTCGCCGCCGATGCGTCCGATACTGTCCTCTTTTCCAAGGCAGCCAGCGATACTCTGAGCAATCGCCATCAATGCGCCATCGCCATTGTAATGGCCATGAACATCATTGATTTTTTTGAAATGATCCGCGTCTATGATCAGGAGAGAACTTGCCTCTCGCGTACGGACATCCTCGATATGGTTGAAGAACGCTTCGCGATTGAGCAGGCCTGTCATACTATCGCGTGATGACTTCTCGAATAGTTTCGCATTGGTGGTCTCAAGCTCCCGCATGACGTGATAGAGTCTTTCGAGGGTCAGCCGTAGTTTTTCCGACTGGCGAAAGACGATGAAGGAAATGGCTGGAGAGATCATCAGGGGGCAAATGGTTGCGATCATATATCCCCTTGCGTCATGCATATCGTTGGCCGTCATGATGGCCCCGGTGATCAGCAGGGAGCCCATAACGGAAACGACAATAACGATTGCACATTTGAGGAGAATTCTGGACATCGGACCTCGGAGACAGCTCTTAACCAATACGAGGAACAAATGAAGCGGTTGTTAGTGAAAAATTTAAAAACGGTCGTAGTTCAGACTCTTTTCGTCTATTGATTCGGGAGCGAAACAGAATTTTCTGCATTTGCTTTTGCCTATCAGAAAACGGCGGAACCTTAATCGCGTATGACAAATCAACCAGAATCCTTGAGCTTTGCCCATGTGACCGATTGGGTCTTCGATCTCGACAATACCCTCTATCCACATCATTCAAATCTGTTTTCCCAGATTGATGTGAAAATGACGGACTATGTTGCTGATCTTCTGAAGCTGTCCCGGACCGATGCGCGGCAGATGCAGAAGCAATTTTACAAGGATTACGGCACGACGCTCAAAGGATTGATGGACCGTTACGAGATCGATCCGGACGACTTTCTACAGAAAGTCCACGACATCGATTATTCCTGGCTGGTGCCGGACCCTTCATTGGCCACCGCCATCCGGCAACTGCCTGGTCGCAAGTTCATTTTCACCAACGGCAATCGCGCACACGCCGAGCGCGCTGCGCGTCAGCTTGGCGTTCTTGATGAGTTCGATGACATCTTCGATATTGTCGCGGCGGAATTGCTGCCAAAGCCTGCTCAAGAGACTTATGATCGCTTTTTAGCGCTGCACAAGATCGACGCGGCAAGCAGCGTGATGTTCGAGGATCTGGCGCGCAACCTTATCGTGCCGAAAGCCTTGGGGATGACGACGGTCCTGATCGTTCCCAACAATTTCGAACCGACATTCTCGGAAATCTGGGAACGCGATCCAGGTCATACCGATCATGTCGACTATGTTACGGACAACCTAGCCTCGTTCCTCAGCGCCATCCTACCAGGTCAGACGGCACTGAATGTGCCTGCGTAGAGGACTCTAGGTCAGTTCGTAGAAGGTCTTGATCACGTCCCAAGCCTCCTCGGCAGTATCGACGAATGTAATGAGCTCGCGATCGGACGGCGAAATGACGCCTTGCTCCGCCAGGAAATCGAAGTTGATTGCCTTTTCCCAAAATGGCTTGCCAAACAGCAGAAAGGGAATGCGCTCCATGCGTCCGGTCTGAATGAGGGTGAGGGCCTCGAAGGTCTCGTCCATCGTCCCGAAGCCACCAGGAAAGATCGCCATGGCCTTGGCACGCATGAGAAAATGCATCTTGCGAATGGCAAAGTAGTGGAAGTTGAAGCAAAGCTCCGGCGTTACGTAGGCGTTAGGCGCCTGTTCATGCGGCAGCACGATATTGAGGCCGATCGTTGGCGCACCGACGTCAGCGGCGCCGCGATTGCCGGCCTCCATCACCCCGGGACCGCCTCCGGTAACGACCACGAATTCGCGATTATAGGTCGTTGAAGAATAGGTCGAGCACAGCTGCGCGAACTTGCGTGCCTCGGCGTAATAGTGAGAATTGGCTTCGAGGTTCTTCTTCTGGGTTTCGTTTTTTGCAGCCCAGGCAGCACCGCCTGGTTCCGGAATGCGTGCCCCGCCGAAAAGCACGACGGTTGATCGAATGCCGCGCTCGGCCAGTGCCATCTCCGGCTTGAGCAATTCAAGCTGCAGACGCACTGCACGAAGTTCACGCTTCGTCATGAAATCCGGATCGGCAAAGGCCAGCCGATAGGTAGGCGATTGGGTCTGCGGCGTTTCCGGTGCGCTCTCTACGCGGCGCACGGCTTCGGAAGAATGCGAGAATGGCGTCCAGCTGTGTTTTTCATCAGTGTTCAATTGTTTTTCTCCTTCTGCGGACACTTATGGCGCTTAGAGACATAAAAATCGATTCGTCATCCAACAATGTGGCGCAGCGAATTGACGCTCTCGCAGACTTAACATAGTAGCCCTTGTCATTAGCCATAGCCCGTCCGTTTAATGGAGTGATCTGAAAATGTCCAAGCCCGATCTGACCAGTCTCGAGAAGACGATCGACAAGGCCTTCGAAGAACGCGATGCAATCAGCACCGAAACGCGTGGCGAAATCCGGGAAGCAGTGGAAACCTCTCTGTTGCTGCTCGATAGCGGAGAAGCCCGTGTTGCGGAGAAGCAGGCGAACGGCGATTGGAAAGTCAATCAATGGCTGAAAAGGGCAGTTCTGCTGTCATTCCGGCTTAACCCGATGGGCATTATCGAGGGTGGCCCGGGCGGTGCAACCTGGTGGGACAAGGTTCCATCGAAGTTTGACGGCTGGGGCGCGACTGAATTTGCCAAAGCGGGTCTCCGCACCGTTCCGGGGTCGATTGTCCGCCGCTCCGCCTATATTGCCCCCGGCGTGATCCTGATGCCATCTTTTGTCAACCTTGGCGCTTACGTCGATGAGGGGACCATGGTCGACACCTGGGCGGGGGTTGGTTCGTGCGCACAAATCGGCAAGCACGTGCACCTGTCAGGCGGCGTCGGCATTGGCGGTGTTCTCGAACCGATGCAGGCCGGACCTACGATCATTGAAGACAATTGCTTTATCGGAGCACGTTCCGAGGTGGTCGAGGGCTGCATCGTTCGCGAAGGTTCAGTCCTTGGTATGGGCGTATTTATCGGTAAATCGACCAAGATTGTCGATCGCGCTACCGGTGAGATTTTCTATGGCGAAGTCCCTCCCTACTCGGTGGTCGTAGCCGGTTCAATGCCCGGCAAGAACGTCCCGGGCGAGAACTGGGGTCCCAGCCTTTATTGCGCCGTGATCGTCAAGCGCGTCGATGAAAAGACGCGTTCGAAGACCTCGATCAACGAACTGCTGCGCGATTGACCCAAATCGGGAGAGAGGGTTACCAGAGCTCGCTCTTCTGAATGGTCACCCGCGAATTTCTTCGACGGAATGACTTCGCAATGGCTTTCCCTCGGCCTGCTTCACACAGGCAAGCACCTTGCGTGTGAGCGGGACTGCGATGTTTTTCTCGTGGGCCAACCGGATGATCACCCCCTGCAGGTAGTCGATCTCGGTGGCGCGGCCTCGCGACAGATCTTCCCACATGGATGAGCGGGCGTGCGGGTTGATCGCGAGCATTCGCGCCGCGGCGATGCGAAACAGAACATTCGGCAATCGGAGAATCCAGGGGAGCACGGCGGGGGGTGCCCCTTGCACTTTTGCCGGCGTGATACCGTGGGCTCCCACAACTTTGAGACCTTCACCCATCTGATCCGCTATCAACAGCCGCCAATCTCGATCTGCCAACTGGTTCACGAGCGGCAGGTTTGAAAGAGCGTTGAGAGCATTGTTGAGATTTATCAGCAGTTTGCCCCAAAGGATACCTTGCATATCCGGATGCGCTTGGACCGAGAGCCCCGAAACCGAAAGAACCTCTGCCAAACCGCGCAGAGTATCGTCGATGAGAATGGTCCCTGGGATTGTCTGCCTTACATTAAGCGGGCTGACGCCAGGCTCGGACTGAACGACATTGAATGGAACCATTCCAGAGATAACAGTCGCTTCCGGCTGCAGATGTTGGCGGAGAGTTTCAGCGTTTCCGACGCCGTTCTGCAGGCTGACCACAATGACATCGGATGGAGCATTTTCTCTTATCGACTTGGCCATCTCTTCGGTTGCGCCGCTCTTGACGGTGACGAGAATAATGTCGGCTTGTCCGAACGCGATCTTAGGATCACTAGTCAGCGAAAATTGCTCGGGCTCTACCAGTTTGTCCGATCCATCGGGGTCAATGATTCTTAGGCCCTCCTGTCGGAGTCCCTCAATCATCCGAGGCCGAACCAACAAGGTCACTGCCTTGCCTGCCACAGCGAGACGTCCGCCTGCATAGCATCCGATCGACCCGGCGCCGGCTATGACGATCCGGCTATCAATTCCGATCATGCTGCTGGTCCTTGGTTGAGTCGTTGGTGTTATTAAATCAGACGGAGGAACCCCCATCCAGTGCGTGACAGGATCGCGCTTTTCCATTATCGCTTTGACCATGAAATCCTCCATCGACCCCGTCCAGAATCTTGCTGAACTCATTGCTTGTCCGTCGATAACGCCCGCGGAAGGGGGTGCGTTGACGGTACTTGAAGCTATGTTGACACCGTTGGGTTTTTCCGTGGAAAGACCAACTTTCGGTGAAGATGGTACACCGGATGTCGAAAACCTTTATGCGCGGCGCTCCGGCAACGGACCTCACCTGATGTTCGCGGGCCACACGGACGTCGTACCCGTCGGCGACGCAGCGGCCTGGACCTATCCGCCATTTTCGGCCGCGGTCCACAATGGCAAAATGTATGGACGCGGCGCCGTCGACATGAAGGGTGGCATTGCCTGCTTTGTCGCGGCTGTAGGGCGCCATTTGGAGAAGCACGCGGGACTCAACGGTTCGATATCCTTTGTGATTACCGGCGATGAAGAGGGGCCCTCCATCAACGGGACAGGAAAGCTGTTGGAGTGGGCCAAGGCAAAAGGCGAGAGCTGGGATGCTGCAATTGTTGGCGAGCCGACAAATTCCGAAAAAATGGGTGACATGATGAAGATCGGTCGCCGGGGCGGATTGTCAGGCACGATCGTCGTTCATGGCGTGCAAGGTCATGTTGCCTATCCGCACTTGGCGGACAATCCTGTACGCGGGCTGGTGACGCTGGTTGAGAGCTTGCTTTATCCCGCCTTCGACAGTGGAACGAAAGACTTCCAGGCCACCAATCTCGAAATTACAACGATTGACGTCGGCAACCCGGCGGTAAATGTGATCCCGGCGAAAGCTACTGCGACGTTCAATGTTCGTTTCAACGACACCTGGACCGATGAGACACTGATGGCCGAGATCCACAACCGTCTCGATAAGGCCGCGGGTCGTCATAAGCTGCGACCTGGCAAAATGGCGCCGGTGAACTACGAGCTGACTTGGCGTAACCGGGTAAGCCATGTTTTTCTGACGCACGATGAAAAGCTGATCGGAACCCTGACCTCGGCGGTCGAAGCGACAACAGGAAAACGCCCGCAACTATCAACTTCCGGAGGCACCTCGGATGCTCGTTTCATCAAGGATTATTGCCCCGTCGTCGAATTTGGACTTGTCGGCAAGACGATGCATATGGTTGACGAGCGGGTGGCGATTGCCGATCTTGAAACACTGACGCAAATCTACGAACGGTTCATCGCGGATTTTTTTGCATGACTACGAGTGAAATGCCGGATTTTGACGAGATTCAGCAATATCTGTGGGGCGCGTGGCGGATGATGAATGGTCATGCCGACGGGCTTGACCAACTCGATTTCTCTGAGGATGGCTTCTGGCAGTCGTTCCATGCGATTACGATTTCCTTGCCGCCGCTCATCCTCGGCTGGATTATCTTCGCCAATGACATGATCTCATTGCAGCCGGAAACGGGTAACCGCTTTTCCATCATGGGCCGGGTGGCGTTCGTCGATCTTGCATCGTGGGTGGTACCGCTGGTGGTTCTCGCCCTCAGTGCCAAGCGGCTTGGCCTTAACAAGCGTTTCAGTCCCTATGTCGTGGCAAGCAATTGGGGAACCGCGATCGCGGCCTGGCTCATGGTCCCAGCGACGTTGGCACGGCTACTGCTGCCCGGTTGGCCCACTTTGGCAACAGGTTTCGGGCTTGTCCTCTATGGAGGCATAATGTACCTGACCTACCGTTTGACGCATGTCGCGCTGAAAAAATCCCATGCCTATACGGCCACGTTTTTCGTGGTCATGATTGTCGGCTCGCTGTTCCTGATGATCCTGCTTCAGAGTTTGCTAGGAATTTCTCTGCCCGAACCGGTAATGATGGGATAGTCGACGCTGACAAGATAAAGACCGTAAGGCGGCGCTACGGGCCCGCAGGCTTTGCGGTCGCGGGCCGCAAGCGCAGCGGTGACATCATCTGCATCCCATCTCCCGCATCCGACCTCATTGAGTGTTCCGACAAAAGAGCGGATCTGGTTGTGCAGGAATGATCGCGCGGATGCCCTGATCTCGACGATTTCACCGCTGCGAGCGACGCTCAGATGATCGAGCGTTTTGACCGGGCTCTTTGATTGGCATTGGGTTGCGCGAAACGTGGTGAAATCATGCGTGCCGATAAGCCGTTGTGCGGCGTCGTGCATGGCCATTTCGTCAAGCGGTTTCTTTACCCACCACGCGCGATGCGCTTCAAGCGGAGCGGGGGGCCTGCGGTTGACGATGCGGTAAAGATAGTGCCGGCCCGTCGCCGAAAACCGCGCATCGAAATTGTGCCCGACGAGTTCGACATTGATGATGCCGACGGTTTCCCCTGCGATGACGAGATGGGCGTTCAACGCTTCGCGCACCTTGGAACTGGCCCAGTCTTTCGTCAGATCAACATGCGCGATCTGCGCCGTTGCATGCACACCGGAGTCCGTACGCCCAGCGGCACCAAGCGCAACCGTTTCGCCGCAGAATTTGAAGATCGCCTGTTCGATGGCAGCCTGAACCGTGTGGCCGTTCTCCTGCCGCTGCCAGCCGGCGTAGGGCGTGCCGTCATATTCGATCGTCAGCTTGTAACGAGGCACTAGGTCTTGCCGTTCATGGCAGGCGTGTTCCCTGTGCGATCTTGGCGCCTCGTTGGAACTCGAGGCCATCCATGACTTTGCCGCCCGCACGCTGCAAAGAGCGCAGGCGAATAGCGCCTTCGCCGCAAGCAATCCGCAGATCGTCGCCAAGTACCGCTCCCGGATCACCTACTCCGGTGGCCAGGATCGAGCGCAGCAGTTTTACCCGTTCAAGCTCCTCGCCGATTTCCATCTCGCACCACGCACCTGGAAACGGGGCAAGGCCTCGGATGCGGTTATGAACATCAATGGCAGCTTGCGTCCAGTCGATGCGCGTTTCGGCCTTGGTGATCTTGGAGGCATAGGTGACGCCGTCTTCGGACTGCGGCGTGAGCGTGAGACTGTCGCGCTCCAGTGCCGCCATGGCGCGAACCATCAGATCGGCGCCCGCCATGCTGAGCTGGTCGTGCAACTCGCCGGCAGTCATATCAGCTGTAATCGTCACCTTTTCGGCCATGGCGACAGGGCCAGTATCGAGTCCTTCGTCCATTTTCATGATCATGATCCCGGTCTCATCATCACCGGCCATGATCGCGCGCTGAATGGGCGCAGCTCCGCGCCAACGCGGCAGCAGCGAAGCGTGTCCGTTGTAACAACCAAGCCGTGTGCCCTCAAGAATAGGGGCAGGCAGGATAAGCCCGTACGCGACGACCACAGCAACATCGGCCTCAAGGTCCCGAAACGCCTGCTGCTCTTCCTCGGACTTCAAGCTTTTCGGTGTCCGCACTTCAATGCCGAACTGTTCGGCATTGCGCTGCACCGCCGAGGGCGTCAGCTCCAGCCCGCGCCGTCCTGCAGGGCGCGGTGGCTGACTGTACACCGCGACAATCTCGTGACCTTGGCCGATCAGGGCGTTGAGGATGGGTACCGAAAACTCCGGTGTTCCCATGAAGATAATACGCAGGCTCATCTGCTCACACCGCCAACCGGCTTGGCGGGCGGTCCTTGGCAAGTTTCTTGAATTTCTTCACCACCATCTCACGCTTCAATCGCGAAATGTGATCGATGAACAGAACACCGTTCAGATGGTCGATCTCGTGCTGCAGACAAGTGGCGAGGAGCCCTTCAGCGGCGACCTCGTGCTGTTTGCCATCGATGTCGACATAAGAAATGCGCACCTGTGCCGGCCGCTCGACTTCAGCATAGTAGTCGGGAATAGAAAGACAGCCTTCCTCATAGACATTACGCTCCTCGCTCGACGACAATATCTGAGGATTAATGAATATCTGAGGGGCTTTCGGCTCGTCTTCCTTGGCAAGGTCGATAACCAGCATACGCAGCGGCTCACCGACTTGAATGGCTGCGAGCCCAATACCGGGCGCGTCATACATGGTGTCGAGCATGTCGGCCGAAAACTTGCGCAAATCGGCGTCGAAGCGCTCCACAGGCTTTGACACCTGGCGCAGCAATGGATCGGGAAGAATGACAAGTGGTTTTATAGACATGAGCATCACCTAATATCTCGGCTTTCAACCGTCAATCCGGCGTGAAAGTCGTTTATAAAAATGTTCTCGTTTTGATCTCACATTTGCCATCCGAATCGGTTAGTCTGTACATTATGGAAACATCAATTTCTCTGGATCAAACTTTGTTTCAACTTGGCTCGAGCTCTGTATCGCTCGGTATGGCCTTGTTGACAGCGGGTTTCGCCACAGCGCTTATAGTATTCTTCGCTGTCATTGCAGCGTTACGCTCGACCCGGATGCGGATGGTCGCCGAGATCCAGGCAGAAGACCGGGCGCGCGATGCGGAAGCCCGTATGGCCGAAATTCTGAAAAGCCAGTCGGAGATGCAAGGCCGAATGCAGACAATGGCCGAGCTGTTCGGATCAAGGCAGGCCGAACTCAATCAATCGATCCGCGAACGGCTCGATGGTATGACCAGCCGCATCGGCCAGACCATGACGGAACAAACGCAGTCCACACACGAAAATCTGACGAAATTGCAGGAACGGCTGGCGGTCATCGATACCGCGCAGAACAACATCCAGGCTCTCGCCGGTCAAGTTGTGCAACTACAGGCAATCCTTGCGAACAAGCAGACGCGCGGGGCCTTTGGCCAAGCCCGGATGGAAGCAATCATCGCTGATGGCCTGCCCCAGGGGGCGTATGAGTTCCAGGCGACGCTCTCCAATGGCAGCAGGCCGGATTGCGTGGTGCGGATGCCGAATGGCGCGCCCAACCTCGTTATCGACGCCAAGTTTCCACTGGAGGCATGGAATGCTATCCGCGAGTCGGAAACACCGGATACCAAGAAGATCGCAGCCGCTCAATTTCGCCGGGACGTCGAGATTCACATCCGTGACGTGGCGGAGAAATACCTGATCAACGGCGAGACCCAGGATACGGCGTTTCTCTTTGTGCCGTCCGAATCGATTTTTGCGGAAATTCATGAGAATTTTGAGGCCGTAGTCCAGAAGGCGCATCGCTCGCGCATCGTGATTGTCTCGCCTTCACTGCTGATGCTGTCTATTCAAGTGATTCAGGCCATCCTCAAGGATGTCCGTATGCGTGAGCAGGCGCATCTCATTCAGGGCGAAGTCATAAGGCTCATGGAGGATGTGGTGCGGCTCGATGACCGGGTGCGCCGCTTGCAGACGCATTTCGGTCAGGCCAACAAGGATATCGACGACATTTTGGTCTCTTCCAGCAAGGTGACCAAGCGCGGCCAAAAGATTGAAGCCCTGGAATTTGCCGAAGCGCCGGTTAGTGACTCTCTTAAGGATGCCGAAACGACACGTTCCGCTGCCTCGGCAACGGGTCAATTGCGCCTGCGGGTGGTTGATGGCGACGATTAAGACCTAAGCTGCCTCGATTTTCTTACGCCGTGCTTTCCAGGTACCGGTCGTCTGCGGTTTGACGAATAGCGTGACAATATCCGGATTGGCCTTTTTCATGGCGGCTTCAAGCCGTTCTACACAGGCTTCGATTTCGGGCGCCTGGACATGGTCCTCGAACTCGACGCTAAGGCCGGCCACGATTTGTTTGGGGCCCATGTGCACAGTCAACACACCATTGGCCTTCTGAACGTCCGGATCCCTGTTTGCGATGTCCAGGATTTGCTGTTCGACTTCGGGCAACGCCGATTCGCCCATAAGGAGGCCTTTGCTTTCGCGCGCCAGGAAAATCGCTGTCGCGGCAAGGACAAACGAAATGCCAATCGATGCAACGCCATCGAGCTCCGGCATAGCGAAGATTTGTGCAGTAGAGATACCGATGAAGGCTATGACTAGCCCCAGCAATGCCGCTGTATCCTCAAACAGTACGGTGAAAACGCTTGGATCCTTGCTCTGCTGTACGGCTCGGACATAACCGAGGTCGCCTTTCGCCGCCCGAAATTCCTTCAGGGCGACTGACCACGATGCTCCCTCGAAAACAGTTGCAAAGCCCAGCACAACGTAGTTCACAATCGGGTTGGCGACCGGTTCAGGAGCCAGGATATGGATAATTCCTTCGTAGAACGACACGCCGGCACCGACCGCAAAGACGAGCAGTGCCACGATGAAACTCCAGAAATAGAGTTCGCGTCCATGACCCAGTGGATGAGTCTTGTCTGCGGGCCTCGCAGCGCGGCGAAGACCATAGAGCAACAGCGCTCCATTGCCGGTGTCCACCAGGGAATGCACACCTTCAGAAAGCATTGCCGAACTGCCGGTGAAGAAGGCCGCAATGAACTTGGTTGCAGCAATGAGCAGATTGCCAATGATCGCAGCGTAGATCACTTTCTTCGATCCAGCGTGCGTCGTTGCTGATTGTGATGACATCGCGATTCCCCTGACCTTGCGAAACGCCAAATGATTTGATTGGTTCCGGAGCGGTCACGACCACGTGTCTTACAAGGTTGCGGCAGAGAATGGTCGGAATGGCGCTAGCTCTGCGACCATTCATGCGATAACCCTGCCTCAAATAGTGCAGGGCATCATGAGTGAATCCACAACTGAAAGTGCTATCTTCCTCGGGTTGGATACCGGCGGTACCTATACCGACGCGGTGCTTTGGTCCGAGCAACGCGGCGTCATTGCCAAAGCCAAGTCTTTAACAACCCGGCATGATTTGAGCGTGGGCATTTCCGGCGCCGTAAAGCGCATCATGGCTGAGACGTCGGTCGCTCCTGCCGACATACGGCTTGTTTCCATGTCGACAACGCTGGCCACCAATGCACTTGTAGAGGGGCAAGGCGGCCGCATCGCACTGGTCATGGTCGGATTCTCCAAAGTTGATCTGGAAAAGGCTGATCTTGGCACAGCCCTCGGATCAGATCCCGTCATCTTCATCCCCGGTGGACATGACGTCTATGGCCGGGCACAGCCATTCGACACGAGCGCATTGAGCGAGGCCCTGCCACAGTTGATGAGAGAGGTAACTGGTTTTGCCGTCTGCGCTTATTTTGCCGTGCGTAACTCTGAACATGAAATCGCAGTTCGCGATCTCGTGCGAAGAGAAACCCGTTTGCCCGTTACCTGCAGCCATGAACTTTCGGCCAAATTGAATGGCCCCCGGCGTGCTTTGACTACTGTTCTCAATGCCCGCCTCATCGCCATGATCGACCGGCTGGTGGCTGCAACGGAAAGCTTTCTCGATGGGAGCGGTATCCACGCCCCGCTCATGGTGGTGCGCGGCGACGGCGCTCTTGTCTCTGCCGCCTTTGCCCGGCATCGACCAATTGAGACCATTCTTTCGGGACCAGCGGCCAGTCTTGTCGGTGCACGGTACATGACGGGCCTCGATAATGCGATCGTCTCCGACATTGGCGGCACGACGACCGATGTGGCGGTTCTTGACAAAGGTCGGCCTCGGCTCGACCCGAATGGCGCCACGGTAGGTGGTTTCCGTACGATGGTTGAGGCGGTCGCCATGCACACTTTTGGTCTTGGGGGAGATTCGGAAGTATCTCTCGACGACAATGCCATGGTTCCAGGTATCAAGCTTGGCCCGAGACGGCTCGTGCCCTTGTCGCTGCTTGCCGCCAATCACGGCTCATTGGTCATCGATCATCTGATGCGGCAAGCAAAGGCAGCCACTGCCGGCCGATTAGATGGGCGTTTTGCGCTTCTTACCGGTGTTCCGGCGCAAATGGCATCCGGTTTGAGCAAGAATGAAGCAGAACTATATGGACGCATCACTTCCGAACCGCAGCCGCTGGACAGGCTTTTGAGTTCCATATCACAGGCAACCACTGTCAACCGGCTTGTGGCGCGGGGTTTAGTTCATCTGTCGGGTTTCACGCCCTCAGATGCTTGCCACGTTCTTGGGCTGCAAAGTAATTGGAATGCAGAGGCAGCACGTTACGGTGCCATACTCTATGCACGGCGCAAGGATGGCGCTGGTCGTCCACTGTGCGATACGCCCGAGGAAGTCTCCCACCGTACCTATGATGCGTTGATCCGGCGCTCGTCCGAAGTGGTCCTCGAGACGGTTTTCGCCGAGGAGGGGCTTGAGGGACCGGAAACGGTGGCTAGCCCATTGGTTCAGCGGGCCCTTTCCGGTGAGACCGGGATTGCCGGAGCCAAGCTGGACATAGACCGTCCATTGATTGGACTAGGAGCCTCTGCGCCGGTCTATTACCCGGCCGTGGGTGACATGCTTGGCACAGACTGCATAGTCCCTGTAGACACGGACGTCGCCAACGCTCTGGGCGCTGTCGTTGGCCAGGTTCGTGTTTCGGTTGAGGCCCATATCAGCCAGCCCGCCGAGGGCATTTTCCGCGTCATGGCCGGGGAGGTCGTCAGGGATTTTCAGATTGAGGAAGAATCGATCGCCTTTGCGGAAACAACGCTAGAGCATCAAGTCGCGCAGTTGGCCCTGGAAGCTGGAACCGATGAAGCGCAGATCAGCATCACTTGTGACCTCAGCGCCGCTACAGTCGAGGATCAGCGCAAATTCATCGAAGCGGTGGTGATAGCAACAGCCTCCGGCAGGCCGCGCATTGCGCATTGAAACATTCTTTCCAGCTTGGCCCGAAATTCTGCTGCTATTGAAGAATTGACTGACAATGCTTCTGCGTGTTCAAGGGTAGGTCTAAGAAAATTTAAGGAATGAACCATGGTTGAACGCACCGAGATCAATGGCTTGAAGGTAGCGAAGGAACTCCACGACTTCGTGGCCAACGAAGCTATCCCGGGTACAGGTCTCGATGCGGTGCAATTCTGGTCTGGCTTTGCACAGATTGTCGAAGATTTGGCTCCGAAGAACCGCGCACTCCTGCAAAAACGCGATGCATTTCAGAAGAAGCTGGACGATTTTTACAAGAGCAAGCGCGACATTGGCTGCAGCCACGAAGAATACGAGACCTTCCTGAAGGGCATCCGCTACCTGCTGCCAGAAGGCGAAGCCTTTGCTGTTTCAACCAGCAATGTCGACCCTGAAATTGCTGTTGTCGCTGGTCCGCAGCTTGTCGTTCCCGTGATGAATGCTCGCTATGCGCTCAACGCCGCCAATGCGCGCTGGGGTTCTCTGTACGATGCTCTTTACGGCACGGATGCAATCTCTGACGAGGATGGTGCTGAAAGGGGCAAGGCGTTCAATCCGGTTCGAGGATCGAAGGTGATTGCCTGGGCCAAGGCGTTTCTCGACGACAGCGCGCCACTGGATGGTGCACACTGGGCCGATGTTTCCGGCCTGAGTATCGAAAATCATAAGCTTATGCTGAAGACCAATGGCAAGCTTGCTGCGCTAAAAGATGAAGGACAGTTTGCCGGTTATCGCGGCGACACGACGGCTCCGACCGCAATTCTTCTCGTGAAGAATGGCCTCTATGTCGAGATCGTTATCAATGCCGATCATCCGATTGGCAAGAATGATCCCGCGCACATTGCCGATGTTTTGTTGGAATCGGCTCTGACCACGATTCAGGATTGCGAGGATTCCGTTGCTGCTGTCGATGCGGAAGACAAGGTTGTCGTCTACCGCAACTGGCTTGGCCTGATGAATGGCGATCTCGAAGATACATTCGAGAAGGGCGGCAAGACGGTTACGCGCAAACTCAATGCAGATCGGGCGTATACAGGCAAAGACGGCAAGCGTCTGACCGTACCTGGACGCTCGCTGATGCTGGTGCGCAATGTAGGCCATCTGATGACCAATCCTGCCATCCTCGACGAGGAAGGCAACGAGGTTCCCGAAGGTATTATGGATGCAGCGATTACCGCGCTGGCTGCGCTCCACGACATAGGACCAGACGGCCGCCATATGAATTCCCGCGCCGGATCCATGTATGTGGTCAAACCAAAAATGCACGGTCCCGAAGAGGTAGCATTCACTTCCGAGCTGTTTGGAAGGGTCGAAGTGCTGCTGGGTATGCAGCCCAACACCATGAAGATGGGAATCATGGATGAGGAACGACGCACCACGGTCAACTTGAAGGAATCCATACGTGCTGCGAAGGAGCGCGTCGTCTTCATCAACACTGGCTTCCTCGACCGTACAGGCGATGAAATTCACACATCGATGGAAGCCGGTCCGATGATCCGCAAGGGCGACATGAAAAAGGCGGCCTGGATTGGCGCCTATGAGGACTGGAACGTCGATGTCGGTCTCGAGTGCGGACTTTCAGGTCATGCGCAGATCGGCAAGGGCATGTGGGCCATGCCGGACCTGATGGCAGCCATGCTTGAGCAGAAAATCGCGCATCCGAAAGCCGGTGCCAATACCGCCTGGGTACCATCCCCGACAGCGGCAACACTGCATGCCACGCACTACCACAAGGTCAATGTCGCCGAAGTCCAAGCCAGTTTGAAAAAGCGTGGACGCGCCAAGCTCAGCGATATTCTATCCGTACCCGTCGTTTCGCGCCCCAACTGGACGCCGGAGGATATTCAGCGCGAACTCGACAATAACGCTCAAGGGATTCTTGGTTACGTCGTGCGTTGGGTCGACCAGGGCGTCGGCTGTTCCAAGGTGCCAGACATCAACAATGTGGGCTTGATGGAAGACCGTGCAACGCTTCGTATCTCCGCCCAGCATATCGCCAATTGGCTGCATCACGGTGTGACCAGCGAGGCGCAAGTGCTTGAGACGCTGAAGCGCATGGCAGCGGTCGTCGACAAGCAGAACGCTGGCGACCCACTTTATCACCCGATGGCCGCTGATTTCGGCGGTTCAATTGCTTTTCAAGCGGCCTGCGACCTCGTTTTCAAAGGCCGCGAACAGCCAAATGGCTATACGGAGCCGGTCTTGCATCGCCGTCGGCTCGAGCTGAAGGCAAGGCAGACTACAGTCTAGGTCAACGGACACATGGCGCACTACGTCAGATATCTTGTGTTCCTCACCGCTGTGTTCCTCACCGCTGTGATGGTGTGGAACACTGGCCTGGCTGAAGAAAGACAAATCTCGGTAGAGATCGTCGACTGGGGGCTGACGAGCCCGAAAGAAGTCGGATCCGAAGTTTCACCCGATACACCAACAGGTGTGAACCGGCTGGTCGAAGGCCCTGTCGATGTCACGCGAACCACGAAAATCCGGGCATGCATCGGCACGAGTTTCGGTGTCCTCTACAGAACGTCGGATGTCGGTGAGGCGGTCCTTCCAATAATGGTCGTGGTTTTCCATCCAATGATCAAAACACTGGACGGCCGATCGATGCTGAAAAGCAGCTGGCCTGACAGTGCGACCTCCCTGCGCCGTTACGCCGGCTGGGTTTTCGAAAGGGACTTCGAACTCGTCTCCGGGGAGTGGACGATCTCGTTACGTGACCTGTCCGGCCGGGAACTGGTATCAAAAAGTTTCGATGTAACTGCCGGAAGCTGTCCGATTTCATAGAAGGGAGATGGGCTGGGATTGCGCGAAACGTGAGTTCTATATCCGAACGGCCACATCCGCCCACTTGTGTGCTGGCTGATTCTTGTTTAGGCGAGGCCCATGAAACTGCTTGCGCTCGATACCGCTGCCAATCTCTGCTCCGTCGCCGTTCTCGACGTTGAAAGCGGAACTATACTGGCAGCGTCCAGCGAAGATATCGGCAAAGGGCATGCAGAGCGATTGATGACCGCGATCGAGCAGGTGGCTGCTACGGCCCGAATTTCCATCACGGATATTGGCAAGATAGCTGTCAGCATCGGACCCGGTTCGTTTACCGGCGTCCGCGTCGGCGTCTCGACAGCCCGGGGGTTTGCCTTTGCACTGAAATGCCCGGCAGTTGGTATCAGCACCCTTCAGGCACTCGCTTACGATGCTGCCAAGCAATTTTCGCATAGGCCAATCCTTTCGATCATCGATGCACGGCATGACGAGCTTTATGCTCAATTCTTTGGTGAGAATGGATCAGCGACATCGGAGCCTATGGTGACGACATTGCCCTTGATTGTGAAACAATTGGAAGAACGAGGCAGGGAACACGTGCTCGCGGGTTCGGGTGCAATTCTAATCGAAAAAGAGCTTGGTCGCCCTCTCGACATTGCCGCAAACACAGCGACAGGAAGCATAGAAGCCTTCGCGCGGCTTGGCGCATTGCGGAGGGACGACGGCGAAGCGCCAAGGCCGCTTTATCTGCGTGGTCTTGATGTCAAGCAGCAGCAGGGTTTTGTTCTGAAAAGGAAGATCGTCGAATGATCGGCTTTCCATTCGACACCATGCGATCGCAATCCTTTGTGATTGAGCCGGTTCTTCCGGAGGATGCGCCACATCTGGCCAAGATCCATGAGAGGACATTTCGGCAACCGTGGAGCGACGAGGAGTTTCATGCACTTATCGTCGACGACAAGGTTTTCGGGTTTATCGCTCGGGAGGAGGGGAACCGAAAAGCGCAACCGGGCGGGTTCGTTTTGGCGCGTCTCGTGTTGGACGAAGCAGAAATCCTGACTATCGCCGTTGCACCCCAGTCACAGCGTAAGGGTCTTGGCCACGCTTTGATGGATGCAGCGCTCCGTTATCTTCACAATGCGCGCGCAACTATGCTGTTTCTCGAGGTCGATGAGCTCAACATACCGGCACTTGCACTTTATCGCAGGCTTGGTTTCAAGCAGGTTGGAAAGCGGCCGGCCTACTATGAAACGGCTGCAGGACGCTCGGCAGCCTTGACGATGCGCCGCGATTTGAAAAAGAGCCGCTGAATGATCGCGTGGTTGCGTTTTCTGGTGACGGCGACGGCGTTTGTTCTCGTTATAGTACTCCTGGTGCCCCTGCAGTTCCTGTTTTTGAAAACCGGGTGGCGACCGCGTACCACGACGCCAATCTTGTTTCATCGGATCGTGCGACGTCTCCTTGGTTTTCGAGTTCATATCCATGGCGAGATGGCAAAGGGACGGCCCCTTCTGTTGACGGCAAATCATTCCTCGTGGACGGACATCGTCATCCTCGGCTCATTGCACGAGATGGCTTTTATCGCCAAGGCGGAAGTGGCGAACTGGCCGCTGTTTGGCTTGCTGGCCAAGCTGCAACGCACGGTCTTCATCGAACGGGAAAAACGCGGCAAGACGCATCATCAAGCCAGTGAAATCGCAACCCGGCTCGCTGGAGGCGACGCCATGATGTTGTTTGCCGAGGGAACAACCTCCGACGGCAACCACGTCCTTCCATTCAAGACATCTCTCTTTGGCGCCGCACAGGTGGCAATTCGCGATGCGGGTGCTGAAACGGTTACGGTACAACCGGTGGCGATCGCCTATACACGAGTTCATGGCATACCAATGGGGCGGTCGCATAGACCGCTTGTTGCCTGGCCGGGTGATGTACCCCTCGGCCCAAGTTTGATTGGTCTTCTCAAAGATGGCGCTATCGACGTCGATGTCTGGTTTGGTGAACCAGTCGTCATCGACAGGAAAAGTGACCGCAAGGCTTTAGCACGGACGATGGAAGAGCGGGTCCGCGCAATGGTACGCTCTTCGGTGATGGGACGTGATTTTGTCAATCCGGACACCGAAAGCGACTCAGCTATTCTCAACGACGCCAAAAAGCTTTAGAAGCCTGCAAATGGACGACATGAACATCAAAACTGAGCCGGGGGAAGCTTCCGGCACCGCGCCGCATTCGCCGGCGCTCGTGAACACGCGCAAGGTCTATGTGAAGACCTATGGCTGTCAGATGAATGTCTATGACAGCCAGCGGATGACCGACAGCCTCGCCGCCGAGGGCTATAGTCCGACCGATACTGCTGACGACGCAGATCTCGTGCTGATCAACACCTGCCATATTCGTGAAAAGGCTTCCGAAAAGCTTTATTCAGCACTGGGCCGGCTACGCAAGATGAAGGATGCGCGGGCAAAAGATGGTCGTGAACTGACTGTCGGTGTTGCTGGCTGCGTTGCGCAAGCAGAAGGTGATGAGATCACGCGCCGAGCGCCGGTGGTGGATCTCGTCGTCGGTCCCCAGACGTATCATCGTCTGCCCCAGGCGTTGGCCCGCGTTCGCCAAGGCGAGCGTGTCGTCGAGACCGAATATGCGATAGAAGACAAGTTCGAGCATCTGCCTGCGCCTGCAAAAGAGCAAACAAGAAGCCGTGGAGTGACGGCTTTTTTGACCGTGCAGGAAGGCTGCGACAAATTCTGCACCTTCTGCGTGGTTCCCTATACCCGTGGTTCGGAAGTTTCCCGTCCCGTCGCACAAATTCTGAAAGAAGCCGAAAAGCTTGCCGATGCGGGCGTGCGTGAACTGACCCTGCTCGGTCAGAACGTGAATGCCTGGCACGGCGAGGGTCCGGACGGACGCGAATGGGGCTTGGGCAAACTGCTCTACCGTTTGGCCGAAGTCCCTGGCATCGCGCGGCTTCGTTACGTCACCAGTCATCCGCGCGATATGGATGATACATTGATCAACGCGCATCGCGATCTTGATATGCTGATGCCTTATCTGCATTTGCCCGTTCAGTCCGGTTCCGATCGCATCCTGAAAGCCATGAATCGCAAGCACACAAGCGCCGACTATTTGCGTTTGATCGAGCGCATTCGCGCTGCCCGTTCCGATATCGCCCTGTCCGGTGACTTCATTGTGGGATTTCCGGGCGAGACGAAAGAAGACTTCGAGGCGACGATGCAGATCGTGCGCGATGCTACATATGCTGCAGCCTATTCGTTCAAATACTCGCCGCGTCCCGGCACGCCCGGTGCTGATATGACCGGCCATATTGATGAAGCGGTGAAGGATGAGAGACTCCAGCGCCTGCAGGCCTTGCTCAGCGAGCAGCAGTATGCGTTCCAGCGCAGCCTTGTTGGAAAGAGCATGGATGTGCTGATCGAAAAGCCTGGCAGAGTACCTGGCCAGATGGTCGGAAGATCTCCCTGGTTACAACCTGTAATTATCGATGTACACGGGGCAAGAATCGGCGACATTATCAACGTACGAATCATCGACACGGGTACCAACAGTCTGATTGGCATTCGGGAGATGAACTCAGCGAGCAATGGGACTATATAAAAGGCTGAACACATATTCAGGAGAGCCGTTTGAACGCCACCGAAAAACTGAAACCCGCTCCCTCGGGAGCCCCCCATGGAGCTTCAGATCTGGCGCATATCGTACTGACATTTGATAATAACCGGCTGGCGAGTGCGCTGTTCGGCCAGTTCGATGAAAATCTCGCCCGCATCGAGCAGAAGCTCGGTGTCGATGTTCGCTCAAAAGGTAATCAGCTTGCCATTCGGGGTGAGCCTGGCGCAACGGAACAGGCACGCAGGACGCTCGATCAGCTCTATGAACTTCTGCAGAAAGGCCATGACATCTCCGCGTCCGATGTCGATGGCGCATTGCGCATGGCAATCGCCGCCGATGACCAGTTGACGCTCCCGACGATGGAAAACAAAAGCAAGATGGCTGCAGCCCAGATATCGACCCGCAAAAAGACGATCTTTGCTCGTACGCCGACTCAGGATGCCTATATGCGGGCGCTCGATCGCTCGGAAATGGTGTTCGGTGTCGGGCCTGCAGGTACTGGCAAGACTTATCTTGCAGTCGCGCACGCAGCCATGCTGCTGGAGCGCGGGCTTGTCGATCGGATTATTCTGTCGCGTCCAGCCGTGGAGGCCGGCGAACGACTTGGCTTCCTGCCGGGCGACATGAAGGAAAAGGTCGATCCCTACCTGCGACCGCTCTACGATGCGCTTTACGACATGATGCCCGCCGACAAGGTGGAGCGGGCGATTGCTGCTGGCGTAATCGAAATAGCGCCGCTCGCCTTCATGCGCGGCCGCACGCTCGCCCATTCGGCAATCATTCTCGATGAGGCGCAGAACACGACTGCCATGCAGATGAAGATGTTTCTGACTCGTTTGGGTGAAAACGGCCGAATGATCATCACCGGTGATCCGAGCCAGATCGATTTGCCTCCGGGCCAGAAATCCGGATTGGTGGAGGCGCTGAGAATTCTTGACGGCGTCAGCGGGATCGTCACCGTGCGCTTTACTGATGTAGATGTTGTACGGCATCCGCTAGTTGCTGCAATTGTCCGCGCCTATGACAAGGAAGGCGCCAAGCCCTGACGCTTGGCGATACTGTCTTGATCGATATCGACATACTGGTTGAAACGGACGACTGGGGCGACGAATCCGTGTTACGCGATCTGGCGACCAACGCCATTGCTGCCGCGTGGCAAACGCTTCAGCGAGGGGAACAACCCACAAGCGAACTCAGTCTGGTCTTCACCGAGGATGCCACGATCAAGGAACTCAACAATGACTGGCGTGACAAGGACAAGCCCACCAACGTCCTGTCGTTTCCAGCTTCTGCGCTAAAGCCTGGTCAGAAGCCTGGGCCAATGCTCGGCGATATTGTCATCGCGCATGAAACAGTGGCGCGCGAAGCTGTGGCTGAAGGCAAGCCTTTCGATCACCACGTCAGCCATCTCATCGTTCATGGATTTCTGCATTTGCTCGGTTATGATCATCTTAGCGAGACGCAAGCGGAGGAGATGGAAGGACTTGAACGCAAAGCCCTTGAACGTCTTGCCATCCCCGACCCATATGCGCTATCCGTCATTGACGATCAATTCGATTGAGGACCATGTCTGACACGTCACACCAGAACGATTCTGCCGCCGCTCCCGCAAGGGGAATGTCGGGGCAGGAGAGTGATGCCGAAGGGCAGAGTAGTACCAGAGCGCAAGGTCCAGAAAAGCGCTCGCTTCTTTCCACCATATTTCCATTTCTGCGGGCTCGCCCCGGTACGTCTCTCAGGGAAGATCTGGACGCGGCCCTGGCCGAAAGCCAACATGGAGACACGGCGTTTTCGCCCGAAGAGCGCGCCATGCTGCACAACATCCTGCGCCTGCGGGAGTTGCGGGTCGAGGATGTCATGATCCCGCGCTCTGATATCGAAGCCGTAGAGATTTCCACGACACTTGGCGACCTTCTCAAGGTTTTTGAGGAGTCGGGCCATTCACGTATGCCAGTATTCGCGGAAACACTCGACGACCCTCGGGGCATGGTCCACATACGGGATGTGGTTAATCACATCACCAATATTTCACGCGTTAAAACCCCGCGCAGGAGCGTTGCGCGCGCACCAAAAACGCCCGTTGCAGCAAAGTTCAACCTTTCCAATGTCGATCTCACCAAGACGATCGCCGATTTAAGCCTCATGCGGCCGGTTCTTTTCGTGCCGCCATCGATGCTAGCCAACGATCTGATGGGCCGAATGCAGGCACAACGCATCCAGATTGCTCTTGTTATTGACGAGTATGGCGGAACCGACGGTCTGGTTTCACTGGAAGACATCGTCGAGATGGTGGTCGGTAATATTGAAGACGAGCATGACGACGATGAAGTGATGCTCGTTGAAGATCCGGAAGGCGTTTTCATTGCCGATGCTCGCGCCGATCTCGATGAGGTTTCCGAAAAGATCGGAGCTGGATTCGTCATCGGTGAACACGGCGAGGATGTCGATACCGTCGGCGGGCTGATCTTCTCGATTCTCGGCCGTATTCCGGTACGGGGCGAGATGGTGCAGGCGGTCCCTGGGTATGAGTTTCACGTGTTGGAAGCTGACCCCCGACGCATTCGCAAGGTACGTATTGTGCCTCTCCGCCACACGGCGGAACGCCGGCCAACCCGCCCTGTCAAGCAAGAAGATCCTGCGGATCAGCCGTCGGATCATGGCCAATGATCATTTTACTCGTGTCGCGCCTGTGAATGTTACAATATCCCGAGCTGAAAAAGAGACGGGCGTAGTGCAGCGGTTGGCGGGGAAAATCATTCTTCTGTCGGGCTGGAGGCGGGTTGCGCTGGCGTTCTTTATGGGCGCGCTCGCAAGCTTTGCGCTTCCGCCCTATGATTTCTTTGCCGTTTGTTTCATATCGTTCCCGGTTCTTGTCTGGCTTATTGATGGGGCCGTCGATAATGCTGGCGCTGGGCCGATCCGCCGCTTGCTACCGGCCGCGATGGTGGGCTGGTGGTTCGGCTTTGGCTATTTCGTATTCGGGCTTTGGTGGATCGGCAATGCTTTGCTTGTCGACGCCGCCAATTTCGCCTGGGCCATACCTTTCGCCATTCTCGGACTTCCTGCTTTCCTTGCCATCTTTTATGCCCTTGCTGCGGCGCTTGCGCGGCTCTTGTGGAGCGATGGTCTTGGCCGAATATTCGCGCTGTCCTTTGGCTTTGGAATTGCCGAATGGCTGCGATCATTCGTTCTGACGGGCTTTCCCTGGAACGCCATAGGCTACGCGGCTATGCCGGTGCCGGTTTTGATGCAATCATCAGTCATCGTGGGGCTGCTGGCGATGAATGCCTTGGCCGTGGTCGTTTTTTCCACTCCTGCGTTGCTAGCGGACCGGCGCGGCCTGAAAACAGGTATTGTTCTCGCCCTTGTCCTGATATCCGCCCACGTTGGATTCGGCGTCTATCGTCTCAACAATGCAAAGGTCGAAGCCAAAGGGCTGCAAGTGCGTGTGGTTCAACCATCGATCGCGCAGGATCTCAAATGGGATGCCGACGCACGGCGGGGCATAATGGATAAATACCTCGCCATGACCGGTGAAGTACCCCAGGACGGTAAGCCCAAGCCGCAGCTCATCGTTTGGCCGGAAACGGCGGTTCCTTATATTTTGACAAAAACGCCGGAAGCACTGAAGAGCATTGCCGACATCCTGACGGATGATCAGGTTTTGTTAGCTGGCGCCATTCGGATGGAAGAGCCCGGCGGCAGTGATGCGCCGCTTTACTACAATTCAATATATTCAATCGACGCCGAGGGAGAAATTACGGGAGCGGCCGACAAGGTCCATCTCGTTCCTTTTGGAGAATATGTGCCGCTGGAGAATATTCTGCGCAGGTTTGGCATCAGCGAAGTTATCGAGCTTCCTGGCGGCTTCACAGCAGCGGCTACCCGTCGTTCGCTTACCGTGAGGGACAATTTCACCGCGTTGCCCCTCATATGTTACGAAGCGATTTTTCCAGCCGAAATGTCCTATGAAGGTCCGCGTGCCGACGCCATTGTCAACGTCACGAACGATGCTTGGTATGGAGACACTCCGGGTCCTTACCAGCATTTCCGACAGGCGCAATTGCGCGCTGTGGAGCAGGGATTGCCTCTTGTAAGGGCTGCCAACAACGGGCTTTCTGGTGTTGTAGATCCGTATGGCCGAATCATTGATGCATTGGCGCTCAACGCTGTTGGCGTGATCGATGTCGCTCTTCCAACGAAAGTGGAACTACCAATTCGTGCAGGTGCGCGCCATTTTCAATTCTGGATTGTAATTGGCATTGTTCTGGTTGTAACGCTGGCTTATTTTTTTCGCTATAGAGCGAGGGTTGGTTGACATTTTAGACGTGGACCTATCGAATAAAGCCATATTTGGCCCGTTGATACATTGATGATAAAATTCGTTTTAAGCTTCATTTCATACGAATGAGATTTTTATGACTGATACTAATAAGAAGAGACCAAACCCAGTAGATGTACACGTGGGTGCACGCATTAGGTTGCGACGCAACATGATTGGATTGAGCCAAGAAAAGCTTGGCGAAAGCCTTGGAATAACATTTCAGCAAATTCAAAAGTACGAAAAGGGAATGAACCGGGTCGGCGCTAGTCGCCTGCAAGCTATTGGCAATATTCTCAATGTACCCGTCACATTTTTCTTCGACGACATGCCCGGACAATCCGACAAGCCCAAGGGGTTCGAGGAGGAGAGCGAGACCACCTATGTTGTCGGCTTCCTTAACAGTTCCGAGGGGATTCAGCTTGCCCGTGCATTTGCGAAAATCGGTGATGCCAAGATAAGGCGGAAAATTCTCGATCTTGTCCGTACATTGGGTCACGAAGAAGAATAATCAGCCGAAATGCGTGTTCGGAGATGAAAGCGCATTCTCACGCTTTAGAAAAAAATTCTCAAACTGCCATTTGTTTGAAAACGAAAGCAATTGACTGATCCTCTCGACATTGGCAAAGACTACGCTGCCCAATTCAGACTTTGCTGATTGAGCATTCGTTCGCTTTCAAGAGGGGTTCCCCGTGACACGCAGTTCTTATCTTTTTACCAGTGAGTCCGTATCTGAAGGTCATCCAGACAAGGTCTGTGACCGCATTTCCGATGAAATCGTAGACATGATCTACAAAGAGGCAAAGAAAACGGGCGTTGACCCGTGGACTGTGCGCATTGCTTGCGAAACGCTGGCAACCACCAACCGCGTCGTGATCGCCGGCGAAGTGCGTGTGCCTGACACATTGCTGAAGAAAGACAAGGACGGCGTTGTGCTGAAAGACGCCAAGGGACATCCGGTCATCAATCCCTCGCGCTTTCGCGCTGCTGCCCGCCGCGCGATCCGCGATATCGGCTACGAGCAGGACGGTTTTAACTGGAAGACCGCAAAAATCGAAGTACTCCTGCATCCGCAATCAGCTGACATTGCGCAGGGCGTCGACAACGCTGCCGACCGCCAGGGTGAAGAAGGTGCTGGCGATCAAGGCATCATGTTCGGCTATGCCTGCCGCGAGACGCCAGACCTGATGCCAGCTCCGATCTATTATTCCCACAAAATTCTGGAACTTCTGGCAAGTGCCCGCCACAAGGGCGAGGGCGACGCTGGCAAACTCGGACCGGACGCCAAGAGCCAGGTTACCGTGCGATATGTCGACGGCGTTGCAGCAGAAGCCACGCAGATCGTGCTGTCGACGCAGCATCTCGATGCCAGCTGGGATTCCAAGAAGGTTCGCAAGGTCGTTGAGCCGTATATCCGCGAAGCGATGGGCGATCTGAAGATCGCGGACGATTGTGTCTGGTACATCAACCCTACCGGCAAGTTCGTTATCGGCGGGCCCGATGGGGATGCCGGTCTGACGGGCCGCAAGATCATCGTTGACACGTATGGTGGCGCCGCGCCACATGGCGGCGGTGCATTCTCCGGCAAGGACACGACCAAGGTAGACCGTTCAGCCGCCTACGCCGCTCGCTATCTGGCGAAGAACGTCGTTGCCGCCGGGTTTGCCGATCGCTGCACGATCCAGCTCTCCTATGCGATTGGCGTTGCCCAGCCGCTATCGGTTTACGTTGATCTGCATGGAACCGGCAGTGTGAAGGAGGACGCAGTGGAAGCGGCTCTGCGTACCGTTATGGATCTTTCGCCGTCCGGCATCCGCAAGCATCTCGACCTCAACAAGCCGATTTATGCCAAGACGTCTGCCTATGGCCATTTCGGTCGCAAGCCTGGTCGCGACGGCTCTTTCTCCTGGGAGAAGACCGATCTGGCCAAGCAGTTGAAGTCAGCTCTGGCCGCTTGAGCGGCCATTGCAATCCTATGACTGAGGCACGGCGCGAGCGTTCAACGGAGGCATTCTTCGGTAGAAGAAGCGGTAAAGCGCTGCGTCCTTTGCAGCGCTCCATCCGTGATGAGCTCTTGCCCCTGCTCAAGCTTGATATCGGTGTGCAGGCACCCGACGACCTCCGCAGTTTGTTTTCTGCGGAGGTCGAAACGGTCCGGATGGAAATTGGCTTTGGCGGCGGCGAACACCTGTTGCACGAGGCGAGGCGTTGTCCGAAATCCGGTTTCATCGGCGTGGAGCCGTTCATCAACAGCATGGCGAAACTCGTTGTCGATCTCCATGATGATCCGATACGGAACATTCGGCTCTACGATGATGATGCAACGCAGGTCCTCGACTGGTTGCCGAACAACTCCCTGGATGGCATTGATCTGTTCTATCCCGATCCATGGCCCAAGAAGAAGCACTGGAAACGCCGCTTCGTGAGCCAGAAGAATCTCGACCGTTTTGCCCGCGTCCTGAAGTCCGGGAGTCGTTTCCGGTTTGCTTCCGACATCGACACTTATGTGAACTGGACGCTGCAACATTGCCACGCGCACGGGCAATTTGAGTGGCAGGCGAAGACTTCCGCCAACTGGCATACGCCCTACGAAGCCTGGCCGGGCACTCGTTACGAACAGAAAGCCCATCGCGAAGGCCGTATTGGCGCTTACCTGACCTTTTCGCGCCTGTAACATCAATCGCGGTGAGTTCGTCATTTCGCGTGACAGCTTCCTGACAGTTTCCTAGTATCATTTTAAGGATGAGGAGACCGCTGGGAGGCTGTCCGTACATTAAAGTTATCGAACCCAAGGATTTTGGCATCTGCCATCCGGTTTGATACGCATTGGCATCTTCCCGTTTTCTTCAGTATTTATCAAAAACAGGCGGCCGCGATGGCCGTCATGGGAGGGATTTCCAGAATGCGTAGAATCTTGCTTGCCTGTGTGGCCGCCGGGGCGATGGTGCTGTCCGGCCAGGCCTTCGCCGCCGATTACAAAATCATGGCTCCAGCAGCACCAGGTGGCGGTTGGGATCAGACTGCTCGCACGATCCAGAGTTCACTGCAGGATGAAAAAATTTCTGGCAGCGTTCAGGTTGTGAACGTGCCAGGTGCAGGCGGTACAATTGGCCTTGCGCAATTCGCCAATTCAGCCAAGGGCGATCCTTCGCAGCTCATGGTTGGCGGCTACGTCATGGTGGGCGCCATTTTGACGAACGCATCCCCTGTAACGCTCGATCAGGTTACTCCGATCGCTCGCCTGACAGGTGAGTTCGAGGCTGTGGTTGTTCCGGCTGCGTCGCCGATCAAGACGATGGCTGAACTGGTCGAAAAGCTGAAGGCTGACCCAGGGGCGGTTTCCTGGGCCGGTGGCTCGGCCGGCGGCACTGATCAGATCACAGCTGGTCTGATTGCAAAGGCTGTTGGCGTCGATCCAACAAAGATCAATTACGTTGCCTTCTCCGGTGGTGGTGAAGCTCTGGCTGCACTCCTTGGCGGGCAGGTTACGGTCGGCATTTCCGGTTACGGCGAATTCGAATCGCAGATCAAGTCCGGCGCTCTGCGCATTATTGGCATTTCCAGCGATGCAAAGGTTGAAGGCATCGATGCGCCGACGTTCAAGGAGGGCGGGGTGGATGTTGCTATCCAGAATTGGCGCATGATCGCGGCCCCTCCCGGCATCACACCAGAACAGGAAGCTGCGATCAGTGCAGACGTCGAAAAACTGGCAAAGTCGAAAACCTGGCAGGAACAGCTAAAAGCCAAGGGCTGGGCTGATACCTACCTTGCCGGTGACGAGTTCAAAGCTCAGTTGAAAAAGGATACCGACGCAACAGCAGCTATCCTGAAAGATATTGGCCTCGTGAAATGACACAAGAGACACCGAGTTCCGAAGCGCGCCGCCCCGATCGGGCGGCGCTGGCGATTGCCGTTGGTATCGCAATTGTTGCTGCGATAATTGCCTATAGTACGGCCACCGCCGTTGGCGGCAGTGCGACACGCATCGGTCCGGCAGTTTTCCCTTACACGATTGCCGGCGGTCTTTTTATTCTTGCGATCTGGACCGCGTTTGAGGCTATGCGTGGTGATTTTCCCGAACGAGAGGAACAGCAGATCCAGCCTGTTGTCTGGATCGTAGGCGGTCTCGTCGCCCAGATGCTGCTATTGCATATAACGGGCTTTGCCATTGCGACAGGACTGCTTTTCGCCGCTACGGCGCGCGGCTTCGGCAAGGGACCGCTTTGGATGACAATTCCAGTCGGTATTGTTTTGTCATTTATAATCTGGGTCATTTTTGCCAAGGGACTGCAGTTGTCCCTACCGGCTGGACCGCTTGAACGTCTCATTTAAGGACCGGCTATGGATAGTTTTACTCTACTGGCACATGGTTTTGCCGTCGCATTCCAGCCGTTCAATCTGCTTTATGCGCTCATTGGCGTAACATTGGGTACGGCCGTTGGCGTTCTGCCCGGCATCGGACCAGCCCTTACGGTCGCTTTGTTGCTGCCGGTAACTTATAAGCTCGATCCTGCAGGTTCGCTGATTATGTTTGCCGGCATCTACTATGGCGGCATGTATGGCGGGTCGACCACGTCGATTCTTTTGAACACGCCAGGAGAGAGCGCATCGATCGTCACTGCGCTCGAAGGCAACAAGATGGCTCGTGCCGGGCGAGGTGGTCCCGCCCTGGCGACGGCCGCGATCGGTTCCTTCGTGGCGGGGTTGATCGCGACCATGGCACTGGCGCTGATTGCTCCCACCATCGTCAAATTTGCGCTTTCCTTTGGCGAGGCCGAATATTTTGCCCTGATGATGTTGGCCTTCATGACGGTTTCGGCAGCTTTTGGCGATTCCACCTTGCGTGGATTGACTGCACTGTTCATTGGCCTCGCGCTTGGTTTGATAGGAGCCGACGGTCTGTCGGGACAGGTGCGCCTGGGCTTCGGCATCCCCGATTTGACCGATGGCGTCGAGATTACAACGCTTGCCGTTGCCCTGTTTGCGATTGGTGAAACATTGAGTGTCGCTGCATCGAAAAGCACGGGCGAAGGAAAAATCGAGCCCGTCAAAGGGTCAGTCTGGATGAACAGGGAAGATTGGTCACGCTCCTGGAAACCTTGGCTTCGGGGGACATTTATCGGTTTCCCGATCGGCGCGATGCCGGCAGGCGGTGCCGAGATTGGTACGTTCCTGTCCTATTCGGTGGAGAAGCAGCTCTCGAAAAAGCCTGAAGAATTCGGCCATGGCGCGATTGAAGGCGTTGCCGGTCCTGAGGCTGCCAACAATGCATCGGCCGCGGGCACGCTTGTTCCCCTGCTGACACTTGGTCTTCCGACGAGCGCGACCGCGGCCATCATGCTGGCAGGATTCCAGCAGTTCGGCCTGCAGCCAGGCCCGCTGTTGTTTGCAACCAACCCGCAGCTGGTCTGGGGTTTGATCGCCAGCCTGCTCGTGGCCAATTTCATGTTGCTGGTTCTGAATTTGCCGCTGGTCGGATTATGGGTCCGGTTGCTGTCCATCCCAAGACATTGGCTTTACGCCGGCATCCTGGTCTTTGCGACGCTCGGAACCATCGGCGCCAATCCCTCGACATTCGAGTTAGGAATGTTGCTGCTGTTTGGCCTGCTCGGCTATTTCCTGCGGCTTTTTGGCTATCCGATTGCGCCCGTGGTCGTGGGTCTCATTCTCGGACCCATGGCGGAGATACATTTCCGCCGCGCCCTGCAGATCAGTCAGGGTGATTTCACCGTCTTTGTCGGCTCGCCGATCTCGGTGATACTGCTGTTGCTCGCGGTATGCGCAGTTGTCATCCCGCTTGTCCTGCGGGCGCGAGGCAAGGGTAAAGTACTGGCCGCCCTCGCTGCGAACGAGGATTGAGAAGGTCTGCTACGCCATCTACCGGAGATTAGCGCCGGTAGATGGATTTGAACTGTACTGGATCGATGCCGAGCGCACGAAGGTCGGACGCGACGGGCTGGTGGCCAAGTCGAGTAGCTTCGGCGACAGCAACCGCACTTCCGAACGCGCGGAAGAAGTTACCAATCTTTGAAAGCTGTTGAGTTTTGGACATTTTTTAATCCCTTAATCTATATTGCACCGCAGCATAGATAGGATGAATGAGCTGATAAATTTAGGTCCAACAATGCAGGGCAGCCATGCGAAAACGCATGACGAGATTGGCGTCTGCACACAACTCAGCAGAAAATCACCTCTGCGCTTGAAACTCGCGCACCATTTCGGTATATAAGCGTCATATTCTTGGTCGATAGAACAGGAGTGGGTCCAGACCGGTCCCGCTCTTTTTTGTTTCTTAAGGCCGAAACAGGGAAAATCTTTGCGTGACAGACGACGCTAATACGAAACAGGAAATGGCCCCGATAGAGGGTGCGGAAGAGCGGATCATTACTGAAACGGGTATCGATGCCCGCGTTGCCGGTATCATTGAACCGGTGCTGCAGTCGATCGGCTTTCGGTTGGTACGCGCCCGGCTTTCCGGTCTCAACGGTTTGACGCTGCAAATCATGGCCGAGCGCCACGATGGCACGATGACCGTCGAGGATTGTGAACTCGTCAGTCGGACATTGTCACCGGTGCTCGATGTAGAGGATCCAATTGACCGCAACTATCATCTCGAAGTGTCCTCACCGGGTATTGACCGGCCATTGGTGCGCAAAGCAGATTTTACCAAATGGATCGGCCATATCGCCAAGATAGATACGTCAGCCGTTCACGAAGGGCGCAAAAAGTTTCGCGGCCGCATAGCCGAGGTTTCCGTCGAAGGTGTTACGGTCGAGAGCGACCAGGCGAGCTATGGCGACAAACCAGTCGTGGAGGTCCCGTTCGAGCTGATTTCGGATGCACGGCTTGTCCTGACGGACGATCTCATTCGTGATGCGCTGCGCCACGACAAGGATTTGCGCGAAGGCCGGATCCCGGAAGATAGCACTGGCCAGGCAGATGAGGCGGAAGCTTCGACGGCCGGGCAGGAACAGACAAAACAGGATTGATATTTCATACGCCCGCAGAAGCAATGCGGCGATGAACCCCAAGGGGAACTTCAAGGAGAAGAACATGGCAGTCAGTGCAAACAGGCTAGAACTTCTGCAGATCGCCGATGCGGTGGCGCGCGAGAAGTCGATTGACCGCGAGATCGTGATTGCGGCGATGGCCGATGCCATTCAGAAAGCCGCGCGCTCGCGTTATGGCCAGGAAACCAATATCCGGGCCGATATCAACGCCAAGACCGGTGAAATCAAGCTTCAGCGCTTGCTTGAGGTGGTTGACGATGTCGAAGACCCGGTCACCCAGATCAGCATGGAAGCTGCGCGGGATCGCAATCCGGATGCGCAGCCCGGCGATTTCCTTGCCGACCAGCTGCCGCCGATGGATTTTGGCCGTATCGCTGCGCAATCTGCCAAGCAGGTCATCGTGCAGAAAGTGCGCGAAGCCGAGCGTGACCGCCAGTACGACGAATACAAGGATCGCGTTGGCGAGATCATCAACGGCAGTGTCAAGCGCGTTGAATATGGCAACGTGATCGTCGACCTCGGGCGTGGCGAAGCCATTGTCCGCCGCGACGAGCTGATCCCCCGCGAAACTTTCCGTTATGGCGATCGTGTTCGCGCTTATGTTTACGATGTACGCCGCGAACAGCGAGGCCCGCAGATTTTCCTGAGCCGCACTCATCCGCAGTTCATGGCAAAGCTCTTCACCATGGAAGTGCCGGAAATTTATGATGGCATCATCGAGATCAAGTCGGTAGCCCGCGATCCAGGCTCACGCGCCAAGATCGCGGTCATCTCCCGTGATTCCTCAATCGATCCTGTTGGTGCCTGCGTTGGTATGCGTGGTTCGCGCGTTCAGGCGGTTGTCGGTGAGCTCCAAGGCGAAAAGATCGACATTATTCCCTGGTCGCCTGAGCCCGCTTCGTTCATCGTCAACGCGCTGCAGCCGGCAGAAGTTTCCAAAGTTGTTCTCGATGAAGACGCCGAACGTATTGAAGTTGTGGTTCCGGATGACCAACTATCACTTGCAATCGGTCGTCGCGGGCAGAATGTGCGTCTGGCTTCGCAGTTGACTGGCTGGGATATCGATATCCTCACCGAGCAGGAAGAATCCGAGCGCCGCCAGAAGGAATTCGTGGAACGTTCGAACCTCTTCATGGAAGCGCTTGATGTCGACGAGATGGTCGGCCAGGTTCTTGCCTCCGAAGGTTTTGCCAGCGTCGAGGAAATCGCGTATGTGGATGCCGACGACATTTCCTCCATCGATGGCTTCGATGAGGATACGGCAACTGAAATTCAGCAGCGCGCTCAGGAATATCTTGGCCGTATTGAAGAAGAACGCGATGCCCGCCGTAAGGAACTGGGTGTTGCGGATGAGCTTCGTGACCTGCCAGGCATGACCAACGCTATTCTCGTTGCTGTCGGTGAAGATGGCGTCAAGACAATCGAGGACTTCGCTGGGTATGCGGTCGACGAACTGACCGGCTGGCGTGAACGCAAGGATGGTGAGACAATCAATTATCCCGGCATTCTGTCGTCGTTCGAGGTTAGCCGTGCTGACGCGGAACAGATGGTTCTTGCCGCACGCCTGAAAGCCGGATGGATCACGGAAGACGATCTTGCTGCTGCCGAAGCTGAACCAACGGCAGAAGAAGAGGTCGCTGGCTGATTTCGAGCGATCCAGACGTGGAACCGGAAATGAACGACAGAACGTGCATTGTCACGCGGACAAGCGGTTCTGTCGATGACATGATCCGGTTTGTCGCTGGTCCCGATGGCACGGTTGTGGCTGATCTGAAGCGCAATCTTCCCGGCCGGGGCTGTTGGGTGAAAGCCCAACGGCGCTACATTGATGACGCGGTCAAGCGAAAACTCTTTCCGCGCGGATTGAAAAGCAGCGTCACGGCCCCCGATAATCTGGGACAGGCAGTGGACCGGATGCTCGCAAAATCAGCGTTGGGCAGTTTTGGGTTGGCGCGAAAGGCCGGGGTTGTGGTAACAGGGGCCGCAAAAGTGGATATTGCGATCCGCAATGGCACCGCTGCACTCGTGCTTCATGCCTTTGAAGCGGCGGAAGATGGTGTCCGCAAACTTGACCAGGCCCGCCGTTCGGTTGTTTATGCGGGCGGACCTGAAATACCCGCCCTTTCATTGTTTGAAAGCAGTGAAATGGATTTGGCATTGGGTGGGGTAAATGTGATACATGCTGCCGTACTCAAGGGGAAGGCAGCTGCCGGGTTCATAAAACGAGCCTGGCTTCTACAGCATTTTCGCGATGGCCCCACGGATGTGGCCGACGCTAAAGCGGCGACTGTCGCGAAGGAAACGGAAACGGAATGAGCGATACAAAATCGACAGACGACAAGACGCTAGGCGTCAATAAGAAGACCCTGACCCTGAAGCGGCCTGGCGTTGAACAGAGCACCGTGCGTCAGAACTTCAGCCATGGGCGTACGAAGTCTGTTGTCGTTGAAACAAAGAAGCGCAAGTTCAGCCTCCCGGATCAGAAACCGGAGGTTGCGCCTCCTGTTGCGGCGACTCCAGCGCCAACGCCGGCGGCTGCACCCGCACGCCCTGCGCCCCAGCCGGCTGCACCGCAGCCAAGTGCTGCAGCTGCACCGGCGCCGCGTCCGGTGGCTCCAGCCGCGCCGGCACCAGCGCCCCAGACAAGTGCGCGTCCCGCTGCGCCAGCCCAGCAGCGCCCCGCCCAACAGCCGTATCGTCCTTCTGGTCAGCGCCCGAACGATCGTTCCGGTATGGTGCTTAATACGCTGTCCACAGCTGAACTCGAAGCGCGCCGCAAAGCGCTTGAAGGTTCCAAGGCCCGTGATGCGGAAGATCGCGCCAAGGCAGCCATCGAAGCCGCCCGCCGTGCTGAAGATGACGCACTGCGTGCTCAGGAACGTGAAGCATCTGCCCGCCGTCAGGCTGAGGAAGAAGAGCGCCTGCGCAAAGAGGCCGAGGCCAAGCAGCGTGCGGAAGAAGAATCCCGCAAGCGCCAGCCTGCCGAGTTGAAGACAGCCGACGATGCAACGTTGAAGGCAGCGGCGCGCAAGCCGAATGCTGCCGAAGAAGACGACGATCGTCGTGGTCCTGCTGGTGCGCGCCGTGGCACAAGTGCTGCTCCGGCCAAGCCGGAAGTCCGGGCGCCAAAGGTCGTCAAGGGTGAAGATGAACGCCGTCGCGGCAAGCTGACATTGGGCACTGCGCTCAATGATGAAAGTCGCAGCCGTTCGCTATCTGCCATGCGCCGCCGCCAGGAAAAATTCAAGCGCGGCATGCAGCAGGAAACCCGCGAGAAGATCGCGCGTGAAGTCATCCTGCCGGAGACGATTACGATCCAGGAGCTTGCTCAACGTATGGCCGAGCGTTCCGTCGACGTCATCAAATTCCTGATGAAGGAAGGTCAGATGATGAAGCCGGGCGATCTGATCGACGCCGATACGGCTCAGTTGATTGCCGAAGAATTCGGTCACACGGTCCGCCGTGTTGCTGAGTCCGACGTTGAAGAAGGTATCTTCAATGTGCAGGACGACACGGCATCCTTTGTGTCGCGTCCGCCGGTTGTCACCATCATGGGTCACGTCGACCACGGCAAGACTTCGCTGCTCGATGCGATCCGCAAGGCCAATGTCGTTTCCGGCGAAGCTGGCGGCATTACCCAGCATATCGGTGCCTATCAGGTCGAACAGAACGGCCAAAGGATCACGTTTATCGATACGCCGGGCCACGCGGCCTTTACGGCCATGCGTGCTCGCGGTGCGCAGGCAACCGATATCGCCATTCTGGTCGTTGCTGCCGATGATAGCGTCATGCCGCAGACGATCGAGTCGATCAACCATGCCAAGGCTGCGGGTGTTCCGATCATCGTCGCGATCAACAAGATCGACAAGCCGTCTGCTGATCCGCAGAAAGTCCGTAATGGACTGCTGCAGCACGAAGTCTTCGTGGAATCGATGGGCGGTGAAACACTGGACGTCGAGGTTTCGGCCAAGACCGGTGCCGGTCTCGACAAACTTCTTGAAACGATCCTGCTGCAGGCGGAAGTTCTCGACCTTAAAGCCGATCCTACCCGGACTGCCGAAGGTGTCGTGATCGAAGCCAAGCTTGATCGTGGCCGCGGTTCGGTTGCTACTGTCCTGGTTCAGAAGGGCACTCTCAGGCCGGGCGATATCATCGTCGCGGGCAGCGAGTGGGGCCGTGTTCGTGCATTGGTCAATGACCGCGGTGAAAATCTCAAGGATGCCGGACCTGCAATGCCGGTCGAGGTTCTTGGTCTAGGCGGACCGCCGCAGGCTGGTGATCGTTTTGCTGTCGTTGAAAGCGAAGCCAAGGCGCGTGAAATTTCCGAATACCGTACACGTCTCGCCCGTGAAAAGGTTGTGGCACGTCAAGCCGGTTCACGCGGTTCGCTTGAACAGATGATGAGCCAGTTGCAGGTAACCGGGCTGAAGGAATTTCCGCTTCTCATCAAGGGCGACGTACAAGGCTCGATCGAAGCCATTGCCGGCGCCCTGGATAAGCTTGGAACCGACGAAGTGCGCGCCAGAATCATTCATTCTGGTGCTGGCGGCATCACCGAGAGCGATATCGCCCTCGCTGAGGCCTCCAACGCAGCGATCATCGGCTTCAACGTGCGTGCCAACAAGCAGGCCCGCGATCTGGCCGAGCGCGAAGGCATCGAAATTCGCTACTACAACATCATTTACGACCTCGTTGATGATGTGAAAGCGGCGATGTCGGGTCTCCTGTCACCAGAACGCCGTGAAACCTTTATTGGTAATGCGGAAATTCTCGAAGTCTTCAACATCACCAAGGTCGGCAAGGTCGCTGGCTGCCGTGTCACAGAAGGCAAGGTCGAACGTGGTGCGGGCGTGCGCCTTATCCGCGATAACGTCGTCATCCACGAAGGCAAGCTCAAGACGCTCAAGCGCTTCAAAGACGAAGTTACCGAAGTCCCGGCCGGCCAGGAATGCGGTATGGCGTTCGAGAATTACGACGATATGCGCGCAGGCGATACGATCGAAGCTTTCCGCGTCGAACATGTGACCCGCACGCTCTAAAGGGCAGCGACCAAATCACTGAGGATAGGATCGCCGGAATGAAAACCGGCGATCCATTGTTTATTGGGATGCGAATTTTTGGGATACAGTAATTAATGGCTCGCTTTGCTACAGGAACAGGCCCTTCTCAACGTCAGTTGCGCGTCAGTGAGCAAGTGCGCCATGCGGTTTCGCAAGTGCTTGCGCGCGGCGATGTTCGCGACGACACGCTGGAAAATGCGGTGATTGCCATTTCCGAAGTGCGAATGTCACCAGATCTGAAAATCGCTACCTGTTTTGTATCTCCGGTTGGTGCCGTCGACAGCGAAGGCGTCATCAGCGCCCTTAACAAGAATGCCAAGTTCATTCGCGGCCGGGCCGCGGCTCATCTCAAGCAGATGAAATATATGCCGGAATTCCGGTTCCGCATTGACACCAGCTTTGACAATTACGCCAAGATCGACGCTCTGTTGCGCAAGCCGGAAGTCACCCGCGACCTCGTCGACGATGAGGATGACGACGGTGGAGATCCCAATCCGGGCGACGTGCCGGGCCATGACGGCAACGGTAACGACTGAGATGACACGGCAGCGCAAGAAAAAGGGCCGTCCGGTTTCCGGCTGGCTGATCTTCGACAAGCCGAAGGGCATGGGATCCACCGAGGCCGTCTCCAAGATCAAATGGTTGTTCAAGGCCGAGAAAGCCGGCCATGCGGGCACGCTGGACCCTCTGGCATCCGGCATGCTGCCGATCGCTTTGGGTGAAGCGACAAAGACGGTTCCCTATGTCATGGACGGAACAAAGATCTATCGCTTTGAAGTGACTTGGGGTGCTGAACGCTCCACGGATGATCTCGAGGGCGAGGTGACTTTGACCTCGGACTTGCGTCCGGACGAAGCTGCAATCAAAGCGTTGCTGCCGAAATATGTCGGTGTCATCCAACAGACGCCGCCCAAATTCTCCGCCATCAAAATCGCCGGCGAACGAGCCTACGATCTCGCCCGTGGTGGCGAAGAGGTCGAGATACCCTCCCGCGAAGTGGAAATTGGCAGACTGGAATTGATCGAACAGGCCGATGCCGCGACGGCGATCTTCGAAGTCGAATGCGGGAAGGGCACTTATGTGCGCTCTCTCGCACGCGACATGGGCCGCGATCTTGGTTGCTATGGCCACATTTCCGACCTGCGCCGCATTGAGGTTGCACCGTTCGACGAGTCTGATTTCGTCACACTCGCGGAGCTGGAAGCTGCGCACCCTCCTGTCCCGACTGAGGAAGAGGGCGAGGATCGCTCCTATGAGCGGCTGGCCGAGCGCTTCTCGGTGATGGATGCGTTCCTGATCGATACGGGCGCAGCGTTGGAAAGCCTGCCGCAGGTAGCCGTCTCCGATGATCAGGCGCATCGTATTCGCATGGGCAATCCTGTGATACTGCGCGGGCGCGATGCACCTGTCGAAGCCGACGAAGCCTGCGTGACAGCCAAAGGTAAACTTTTGGCCATCGGCTTTATTGAGAAAGGCCAGTTCCAACCGAAGCGCGTGTTCACGGCCTAAAACGGCCAGAATCATTTGCGGCTGGTAATTTGTCACATTTTCGACTATACGGCCCGCAGCGATGGCTTTGCCTGTCGCTTTAACCGGCCCCCGCTGGACGACATCCCGGCCGTGGGCATCCTGTTTTCCTCTTCAAATGAAAGGATATACGATGTCGATAACCGCTGAACGCAAGCAGGCAGTGATCACTGAATATGCAACGAAGCCAGGCGATACCGGTTCTCCGGAAGTCCAGGTTGCCGTTCTGACAGAGCGCATTGTCAATTTGACCGAACATTTCAAGGACCACAAGAAGGATAACCATTCCCGCCGTGGCCTACTCAAGCTTGTCTCGACGCGCCGCAGCCTTCTTGATTATCTCAAGAAAGTTGATCAGGGCCGTTACCAGACGCTGATCGAAAAGCTCGGCCTGCGCCGCTAATAACGGATTAAACCGGCGGATACGCATTGCGTTCCGCCGGTTTCTTTCATTCCGGTGAGGAATGAATTCTACCATGAGACAGGTCATGGGGCAGGATTGCTGGCAACTCGAAAGTGCGAGTTGCAAATTGTCTTGCCCGTGATTGGTCTAAATCGAAACGGGGCATCGATGCTGCTATCCAAAGGGAAGCGCGTCTTTCTCCACTGAAGGACAAGATATGTTTAATCAACACAAAGTTGAAATCGAATGGGGCGGACGTCCGCTCATTCTCGAAACCGGCAAGATCGCCCGTCAGGCTGACGGCGCTGTTCTCGCCACCTACGGCGAAACGGTCGTACTCGCGACAGTCGTTTCCGCCAAGGCCCCGAAGGCTGGTCAGGACTTCTTCCCTCTGACCGTCAACTACCAGGAAAAGACCTACGCAGCCGGCAAGATCCCCGGTGGCTATTTCAAGCGTGAAGGCCGTCCGAGCGAAAACGAAACATTGGTTTCGCGTTTGATCGACCGCCCGATCCGTCCACTCTTTGCTGATGGCTACAAGAACGACACACAGGTCGTTCTGACCGTTATCCAGCATGATCTCGAAAACAACCCGGACATCGTCTCGATGATCGGTGCATCTGCTGCCCTGACGCTTTCCGGTGTGCCTTTCATGGGCCCGATCGGCGGCGCGCGCGTCGGCTACATCGGTGGCGAATACAGGCTGAACCCTACCGTTGACGAAATGCCGGAATCGAGCCTCGATCTCGTTGTTGCCGGTACAGGCGACGCGGTTCTCATGGTTGAATCGGAAGCCAAGGAATTGGCGGAAGACGTTATGCTCGGCGCCGTGATGTTCGGCCACCGCGCTTTCCAGCCGGTTATCGACGCTATCATCAAGCTCGCTGAAGTCGCCGCCAAAGAGCCGCGGGATTTCCAGACAGACGACCTTTCGGCCGCAGAAGCAGCCGTTCTGAAGGTTGTTGAAGCTGATCTCCGCGATGCTTACAAAATCACCGACAAGCAGGATCGCTACAACGCGGTCGATGCGGCCAAAGCCAAGGTCAAGGCGCATTTCTTCCCGGAAGGCGTTGAAGAACCAGAGTTTTCTGCCGAAGAAATCGCAACGGTGTTCAAGTCGGTTCAGGCGAAGATCGTTCGCTGGAACATTCTCGATACCGGCAGCCGTATCGACGGCCGCGATCTTTCGACAGTTCGCCCGATCGTTTCGGAAGTTGGTCTTCTGCCACGCACACACGGTTCGGCCCTGTTTACACGCGGTGAGACGCAGGCCATCGTCGTTGCGACGCTGGGTACCGGCGAAGACGAGCAATATGTCGACTCGCTGACCGGCATGTACAAAGAAACCTTCATGCTTCACTACAATTTCCCGCCCTATTCGGTCGGTGAAACAGGTCGCATGGGTTCGCCCGGCCGCCGCGAAATCGGCCATGGCAAGCTCGCCTGGCGCGCTATCCATCCGGTTCTGCCTGCCAAGGAACAGTTCCCCTATACGCTCCGCACGGTCTCCGAGATCACCGAATCCAATGGTTCGTCCTCGATGGCTACAGTTTGCGGCACATCGCTCGCCCTTATGGATGCTGGTGTTCCGCTGCTCCGTCCGGTCGCCGGTATCGCCATGGGCCTGATCCTCGAAGGCGAGAAGTTCGCTGTTCTCTCCGATATCCTCGGCGACGAAGATCATCTCGGCGACATGGATTTCAAGGTAGCCGGATCGGAAAATGGTATCACTGCCCTGCAGATGGATATCAAGATCGACGGCATCACCGAAGAGATCATGAAGGTTGCTTTGGCGCAGGCCAAGGATGGGCGTTTGCACATCCTCGGCGAAATGGCAAAGGCCATCACCGAAGGCCGCTCGGAACTTGGCGAATTTGCACCGCGCATTGAAGTCATGAACATTCCGACCGACAAGATCCGTGACGTTATCGGTTCCGGTGGCAAGGTCATTCGCGAAATCGTCGAAAAGACCGGCGCGAAGATCAACATCGAAGATGATGGTACGGTCAAGATTGCATCGTCCTCGGCCAAGGAAATCGAGGCAGCCCGCAAGTGGATCCATTCCATTGTCGCAGAACCGGAAGTAGGCGAGATCTATGAAGGCACAGTTGTAAAGACTGCTGACTTCGGTGCGTTCGTAAACTTCTTTGGCCCACGCGACGGTCTGGTTCACATCTCGCAGCTTGCTTCGGATCGTGTTGCCAAGACTTCAGACGTGGTCAAGGAAGGCCAGAAGGTCTGGGTCAAGCTCATGGGCTTCGACGAACGCGGCAAGGTTCGCCTGTCGATGAAAGTCGTTGACCAGGAAACTGGCAAGGAAATCGTTCAGGAAAAGAAGGCTCAGGAAGACGCTGAGTAATCTTCTGAATAGGCTATAATGAAAGCGCGCCCTTGTGGCGCGCTTTTTTCTTGGCACAACATATCTATAGATGGATCCTTTATGGCCAACGGCGCCCTGCAGACGCTCTTCCTGCCTTTTGAAGACGAGATACTGGCTTTGCCAGACAAAGGCTCCGCATGGCTTTTTCTCGGTGCTGAAGTAGATCGCAATGTAGGTGATGAGTGGAAGACAAGCCTGACCTGTCTTCAACCATTCAAACCGGACTATTTGGCATTGCAGAAGGCGGGCTTCAGTGCTGCGCCAAGATTACTTGGCAATGAGCAGTTTGATGGCGCATTGATCTTGCTGGGCAAGCACAAGGGACGCAATGAAAACTGGTTGGCTCAGGCACTGAAGCACGTCAAACCCGGTGGTCAGATTGTGGTTTCGGGCGATAAGAAGCTCGGCGTCGACAGCTTCCGAAAGACGGTGGAAAGCATCGTTCCGGTCGCCGACAGGCTATCAAAACATCATGCCGTCGCCTTCTGGTTCATGCGGCCAGAAATGGTAAATAGTGAGCAAATTGAGAGGCTTACGGGCGAGCCGACAAAGCTCGAAGATCGCTTCACGACGGCCCCCGGCATGTTCTCGCATGCCGCGATCGACAAGGGTTCGGCCATGCTGGTCAAGCACTTCGCCGGCCGTATCAGCGGGCACGTGGCAGACTTCGGCGCGGGCTGGGGTTATCTCGCCAGCGAAGTTTTGAACCACCCGGAAAAGCTCAAGTCGCTGGCCCTTTACGAAGCCGATTTCGAGGCGCTGGAGGCCGCAAAATTGAACGTCAACGGGGGCGAAATCCCTGTGGGCTTCCATTGGCATGACGTGAATAGTGAAGCGATTACAGAGATTTACGATACGATCGTCATGAACCCGCCGTTCCATGCCGGGCGCAGCGCGGATCCGACAATGGGGCAGGGTTTCATTGCAGCGGCGGCCAAACGACTGAAGCCGGGCGGCAAGCTGCTCCTCGTCGCTAACCGGCAGATGCCCTACGAGGCGGGACTGAAAGCACTGTTCAAATCGGTGCTGCCGCTTGAAGATAATGCCGGCTACAAGATCATCGAAGCGAAGAAGTAATTTCTACCTATCACAACTAAAATGCCACAAGCGGTAGCAAAAAGCATGTCTGATTCGGCATTTCTTGCATCAGTTTCGCAGGATCTTGCGCTATTTTTGCAAAAACCTGCGCAAGATTTGTTCCGGTTCCGGGTAGGGTCGTACCAGAATCACTCCTTGCCGTCGTCGGACTTTTTCAGCTCTTCCAGAGTTGGCATCGATACGATGTTGTAGCCGGAATCCACGTAGTGGATTTCACCGGTGACGCCGCTCGACAGGTCCGATAGGAGGTAGAGAGCAGACCGGCCGATGTCTTCTATATCGACCGTGCGGCGCAGCGGTGCATTGCGCTTCTGGTAGGAGAACATGGCGCGGGCATCGCCGATACCGGCACCCGCCAATGTGCGTACAGGACCCGCAGAAATTGCATTAACGCGAATTCCTTCCGGACCGTAGTCGGCGGCGAGATAGCGGACCATCGCTTCGAGAGCGGCCTTGGCCACGCCCATTACATTGTAGTTGGGCATGACCCGGGTGGAGCCGCCATAGGTCAGCGTCAGGATTGAACCACCTTCCTTCATCAGCTTTGCCGCGCGCTGGGCGACCTCGGTGAAGGAGTAGGCGGAGATGACCATGGTGCGGCTGAAATTGTCCCGCGTCGTCACATCGGCATAGCGGCCCTTGAGCTGCGACTTGTCCGAGAAGCCGATGGCGTGGACGACGAAATCGATCGTGCCCCATTCTTTTTCCAGCGTCTCGAAAACCGCATCGACGGTCGCGATATCCTCGACATCGCAAGGCAGCAGCAGCTTCGAGCCGAGCTGTTCTGCCAAGGGTGCAACACGCTTGCCGAAGGCTTCGCCCTGGTAGGTGAAGGCGAGTTCGGCACCATTGTCCGCCAATTCCTTGGCGATCCCCCAGGCAATGGAGTGGCTGTTCGCGACCCCCATGATAAGGCCGCGTTTGCCCTTCATTAAATCTGCCATTGTTTCCTCAACCCTCGTAACGCTGATAAACCAGCGAAGCATTCGTGCCGCCAAATCCGAAGGAATTGGTCAGGACTGTGTTCAATTTGATGTTATCTATCCGCCGGCGCGTAATGGGCATGTCTTCGAATGCCGGATCGAGTTCTTCGATATTGGCGCTTTCCGCGATGAAGTCGTGGTTCATCATCAGAAGTGAATAGATGGACTCGTGTACGCCGGTCGCACCCTGCGAATGGCCTGTCAGTGATTTGGTCGCCGAAATAGGCGGGCACTGGTTGCCCGAACCGAAGACTTCGCGGATGGCCTCGATTTCTTTCAAGTCGCCGACGGGCGTCGAGGTTGCGTGCGGGTTGATGTAATCGACCGGACCCTTGACGTTGGCGATCGCCATGCGCATGCAGCGCGCTGCGCCTTCGCCGCTCGGTGCGACCATATCGGCACCATCCGAGGTCACGCCGTAACCGACAAGTTCGCCATAAATCTTTGCGCCACGCGCCTTGGCATGTTCAAGCTCTTCGAGAACAAGGACGCCCGCGCCACCCGAAATGACAAAGCCATCGCGGTTCTTGTCATAGGCGCGTGAGGCCACAGATGGCCGGTCGTTGAATTTGGAGGACATGGCGCCCATGCCGTCGAAAAGCACGGACAAGGTCCAGTCGAGATCCTCGCAGCCGCCGGCGAACATCATGTCCTGCTTGCCGTACTGGATCATCTCATAGGCGTTGCCGACACAATGGTTGGATGTCGCGCAGGCTGAGGAAATTGAATAATTGACGCCCTTTATCTTGAACCATGTGGCCAACGTTGCCGAGGCGGTCGAAGACATGGCTTTCGGCACCGCAAACGGGCCAACCTTCTTGCTGGACCCGGATTCGATGGTCTTTTCGGCAGCCTCGACGATCGTGCGGGTGGAGGCGCCGCCCGAACCCATGATGATGCCGGTGCGTTCGTTGGAAATGAGATCCGTATCGAGCCCGGCGTCAGCGATGGCCTGATCCATGGCGACATGGTTCCAGGCAGTGCCGCCACCGTGGAAGCGCATCGCGCGGCGGTCTACCAGCGTAGACGGATCGAGTGTGGGTGCACCATGGACCTGGCTGCGGAAGCCGTGCTTCGCATATTCCTCAGCAAAGACGATGCCCGATTTCGCTGCACGCAACGATTCCAGCACCTCCCCTACATTGTTGCCGATAGAGGACACGATACCCATGCCCGTCACAACCACTCGCCGCATCGCGATCTCCTTAAAGGTAATACGTTGCCAAATTTGTCAGGCAGCGCTTTCCTTGAATAGGCCAACCCGCAGGTCAGTTGCTTTATAGATAGTCTCGCCATCGACCTTTAACCAGCCATCGGCGATTCCAAGCACCAGACGGCCGCGCATGACGCGTTTGAAGTCGATGCCATATTCGACAAGTTTGTTTTTCGGCGTGACCATGCCGGTGAACTTGACCTCGCCGGTAGAGAGGGCGCGGCCCTTGCCAGGCTCACCGAGCCAGCCGAGGTAAAAGCCGGTCAATTGCCACATGGCATCAAGGCCGAGGCAGCCGGGCATTACAGGATCGCCAATGAAATGACAGGGGAAGAACCAAAGGTCAGGCTTGATATCGAATTCAGCACGGATGTAGCCTTTGCCATTCTCGCCGCCTGTTTCAGAAATCTCGGTGATACGGTCGAACATCAGCATGGGCGGTGCTGGCAACTGGGCATTGCCCTGACCGAACATCTCTCCGCGGGCACAGGCAAGAAGCTCTTCATACCCGTAGCTTGATTTCTGTTCTGGCATTCTTTCTCCCATCGGTAACGTCAAGGCTTGCGCCTGGATATGTTCCGGCGCGGGCGGAACCTATCATAGTGTATTTCCGCCTGAAAACGCTGCATAGAGCAAACTACGGTCAAATGGAACCCTCGCCGGATCGAAGCCCTCTGCGAATTTAGTGCGACATGCGATTTCCAGTTGTACCCACACTTTTCCTTAGACAAATGGCTTCAATGCTGCCTATTGATCGATTTCGCAAGACAGCATATATCAATCATGTAACACGACGGACAATGTGTCTGTGGTGGGACTTCTGATATGAGTTAACGGAGTGGCAGACGGGCCATGCATATTTCTTATGAAATTGACGCTGATGTATCCTTGCAGGAGCGCTTGCGCTTTGCAGGATTACGGCCGACCCGTCAGCGTATCGCGCTCGCCAGCCTGATCTTTGCCAAGGGTGACAGACACCTTTCGGCCGAGGAACTGCACGAAGAGGCGCTTGGTGCCAATGTGCCGGTTTCGCTGGCGACGGTGTACAATACACTGCATCAATTTACCCAGGCCGGAATGCTCCGCATCCTCGCCGTCGAGGGCGCAAAGACCTATTTCGACACGAACGTTTCCGACCATCATCACTTTTTCGTCGAAGGCGAAAATGAGGTGATCGATATCCCCAGTGGTTCGACCATGGTCGGCAATTTGCCTCCGGTTCCGGAAGGCATGGAAATCGTCAACGTCGACATCATCATCCGCCTGCGCAAGAAGCGCGGCTGATCTAGACGGAAAATTCGCCAAGGCGGGCTGCAAATGGCGCTTTCCTGCGCTCCGATGCTCACGTACCCAACGTACGCTGCGCTTCGGTGCTCGAAAATCACCACTTTCGCCACGCCCTGACGGATTTTCGGTCATGCTCTTATAGGCGCGAGCGGCAACGCATTGGCTGTTGCGCCTTGAGGCTCGTTGTCCGATCCGCGAGGCACAAAGCTGTCATTTGTGCTTGTCGCGAATCATGATGCCCTCTAACGTCTGCGACATAGGCTTGGCCCACGCCTCCTCCCTTCTTTCGGGAAGTATCGCACATACGGGGTGACATCATCATCGAACCATCTGTTCGAGCGACGCATAAGGAGGGGTTGCGTTTCTGGCTCGGAACGGAGGTCCTGGATGAAGCTTTCTGCCCCTATCTTCCAATTGAAACGCCGCGCCAAGCTACTGGCCCGGAAAAATAATGTTCCCTTGCACGAAGCGCTGGACCAAATTGCGCGTGAGGAGGGGTTTGCGAGGTGGAGCCTGCTTTCGTCCCAGATCGCAGAGGGATCACTGTCGAAAACCGTATTATCCCGGCTCAATGACGGCGATCTGCTGCTGGTGGCCGGTCGCCCTGGACATGGCAAGACCACGCTTGGACTTCAGCTTTTGCTCGACGCCGCCCGAGACGGCAGAAAGGTGATATTCTTCACGCTGGAATTTACCGAGCAGCAGGCGCGGGAACACATCCGCTCGTTGGACGAAGGTTATCAGGATCTTGGCGACGCTCTGGAAATCGTGACGTCGAATGAAATCAGCGCGGACTACATTATTCGCCACTTGTCAGCCTCGGACCGAGGAACAGTTGCCGTTATCGACTATCTTCAAATACTCGACCAGCAACGAAGCAAGCCAGCACTCTCCGACCAAATTCTCGCCCTTAAGGATTTCGCCAGAAAGACCGGCGTTGTACTGGGGTTCATCTCGCAGATTGATCGGTCGTTTGATCCAGCAATCAGGCCTCTGCCGGATATTCGGGACATTCGCCTACCCAATCTTATTGATCTAGGGCTCTTCACGAAAGCCTGCTTCCTGCACAATGGTGAGGCCCAGCTTCAGGACATAACTTAGCGCTATCCCATTCTCGACCGGATCAACAGGTCCTGACCCGGTCGAGTACGAAAGTGGAATGGATTATTGCATTCGACGCTCAGATTCCGAGACCACCGCCGACGTCGATTACACCACCGGTCATGTAGCTGGCGTCCGGTCCGGCGAGGAAGGTGACGAGCGCGGCAACTTCCTCGAGCTTAGCGATGCGGCGGATGGGGTGAAGGTCGAGGAACGCGTCGGGAGCATCAACGTCGCCCATAACTTGCCTCATCATATCGGTCGGCATGGCACCGGGCTGGACAACGTTGACGGTGATCTGGCGTCCGCCCAGGTCGCGGGCAATGCCCCTCGCATAGCCGTTGATGGCGGCCTTCGTTCCCACATAGTCCGCGAGACCGGGGAACAGGGAGCGGGTGCCGCTCACAGAACCGATGAAGATAATCCGCCCGCCATCGGGAAGCGCCGGCGCTGCCGCGCGCGTGGTCGCTACCGCGCCCATGACGTTGATCTGCCACAGACGGTCGAGATTGACCGTGTCGAGTTCGGGATCGTCAACAGTCTTGCCCTGTACGACGATTGCCGCGTTATTGACGAGGATATCGAGCTTGCCGAATTCAGCAATCACCGAGTCGATCAAAGGCTTGGCGGAAGCAAGATCAGCCTGGTCGCTCTTGATCGCAATCGCGCGAACGCCCTTCGCCTTGAGCTTCTCCACGACAGCTTCGGCTTTCTCGGCTGACGCGACGTAGCTTATCGCAACATCAGCTCCCTGATCGGCAAAGGCTTCCGCGATGTTGGCGCCGAGCCCGCGCGAGCCGCCCGTAATGAGCACTGTCTTGCCCTTCAATATGTTCGACATGAGAATCCCTTTCAGTGGACGATCAAGGCGTCGCCCTGATCTGGTGAGCGAAAGCGGCTTGTTTTCATGACAAGCATTACGATAACGCTTGGTATGAAATTTGACAGAGACGGTCAAGTGTTTTAATAACGATCATTATGAAAAAGATCGGTTTGCGCTGATGGGGCGCCATCGCGAATTTGATGTGGAGAAAGTGCTCGACGCGGCGCTGTGCGTTTTCTGGCGCAAGGGCTACGAGGGCGCATCCTATGCTGACCTGACAGAGGCTGCCGGCGTAGAGAGGCCGGCCCTCTATTCTGCATTCGGCAACAAGGAAGCTCTCTTCCGCCGAGCCCTGGATCGCTATTATGAACGATACCTGGATTTCATCCCGAAGTCCCTTGAGCTCCCGACAGCGCGGGCAGTTGCTGCGCATATCCTTTACAGTGCAGCCGAACTCAATACACGTTACTCCCACCATACGGGGTGCCTGGGTATCAACGGGGTTTTGGCAGGATCGGATGAAGCGGAGCCAGTGCGTCAAGCGCTGATCGAAGCTCGCGCCGGCGGTGAGGCGCAGCTTCGTGAACGCTTCGAACGGGCAAAGGCCGAAGGCGACTTACCGGATACGGCCAAACCCGATGCCCTTGCGGCATTCGTGATGGCTGTCTCTCACGGCATGGCCGTGCAGGCCAAAGCCGGCTTCAGCCGCGACATGCTGGAGGGTGTTGCCGAGCAAGCGCTTTCCGCTTGGCCTGCGGGTCGTCGCTCTGGCCATCAGCCCGGAACCTAGTCGATATCGATTCCCAACGCACCAGCCAGTGTCTTGAACACCGGGGTATAGAGGTAGCTCAAACTGCGGGCGGTCGTGGCCGTGATATGGTCTGAATCCCTATAGAGGGGCAGGCCGTTTCGCATGCTGTCGCAGCGGCCATTGTCGCAGATACCCTGAAGCGCATCGACGGTTATTGCCCCATATTTTGCGGCGTATGCGCTGAGCATGTCGCGGGAGGCCGCCTGCCGCTCTGAAGTGTAGGTCCATGACGGTGCGATATCGGTAGACGTGCCTCTCGTTGCCGCTTTGGCAAGGGCTTCCGGCATGTAGTGCCCCATCTCCGGAACATCCATCACAAGCACCACTTGCGTACCGTGTCGTTTGAGATCCGCGAGGGTCTGGTCCAGAGCGGTCGCTATGGGCGCCGATTCGTCGTCAAGCTGCGGGCGGATCCTGGGATCGAAATAAAGTCCCTGATTAGGCAACTCCGAGCGGAGGACGTATTTGGGCCAATAGGCAATCATGAAGACCAACGGTATGCGCTTGCTAACGATGAGGTCTCGCACCGCCGCATTGTAATCAACGCAGCGCAGCGTATCTTTTTGGTCTTTCAGCTCCACATCTGGAAGCGGCGGACACGAGGCGCGTGCGGCCAAAATACCACTGGCACCGGCCTTCGTCGCTGCAAGGTCGATGGCGGGCGCCATTGAACCAGAGTGCGAGTCGCCCCAAACGAGAAAATTCACATTATCCGCACCGGGAATCCCCAGGCGGCAGAGGTTGCCCGATTGGACGTCGGAAAGGGAAGGACCCTTTCCACTGGTGTCCTGCATGCATTCGGGGCCGGAAAACCGGCTTTCGTCATAGGTGGCACCATAGATTTTCTGGGCAACCGGGGTAAGGCGGCTGGGAAGCCCGACTTCGGTGATGACATAATTGCCGAAAGCCACGACCGCTACGATAACCGCCGTCGCAGCGGCAAAAACCGGTTTGCGGGGAACCGGGCCAGCATGCCCGCGGAACGGCCGCTCGATGAAGTGCCAGGAAAAAATAGCCACCATAAGCGAGATAGCTACGAGCAGACCGTTCTGGATGAAGGTGAGCTCGTGACCGTTCAGGTAACGCGTGAAGACGATGATCGGCCAGTGCCAGAGATAAAGCGAATAGGAAATCAGGCCGGTGAACACCAGCGGCGAGGACGTGAGAAACAATCCCGCCGGACCGCGCGCGGCTCGCCCCTGAATGATGAGAGCGGCACCAATGCAGGGAACGAGTGCGGCAAGGCCGGGAAACGGCGTGCTGTCATTATAGACGAAGACCGCAAAGCCTATCAGGATGAGTCCGACGGCAGCCAAGATTTCGCCGATAAATTGCTGTTTCGGCCGGGGCACGACACCCAATGCGAGCAAAGCGCCGAGAAGCAGCTCCCATGCGCGGTAAGGCGACAGGTAAAACGCCTCGACAGGCCTTTGCTCAACGGCCCAGATGCTCGCGGCGAGCGACCCGACAAACAGCAGAATGAGCGCCGGCTTTATCCATTCCCGGCTGATCCTGCTCAAAAGAAGGAGCAACAGGGGAAAGACGATATAGAACTGTTCTTCGATGGCGAGCGACCATGTGTGCAACAACGGCTTCAGCTGGGCGCTGATATCGAAATATCCGCTTTCCCTGTTGAGCTGGATGTTGGAAACAAAAAGCGCAGCCGCCTTCACGCTGCGCGCAAAATACTCAAATTCGACCGGCATGAAAAATAGCCATGCCATCACTGCCGACGCTGCGATCATTGCGAAAAGCGCCGGAAAGATGCGGCGAATGCGGCTTTCGTAAAACCGCCAGAGGCTGAAATCGCCCTGGTCGATTCCTCCAATGATTCGCAAGGCCATCAGATAGCCGGAGATAACGAAGAATACGTCGACGCCGACGAACCCGCCCTGAAAACCCGACATGCCCGTGTGATAAAGGACGACCGGCAAAATCGCGATGGCCCGCAGGCCGTCGATGTCGCGGCGATAAGCCAGGCTGTCGCGCGACTGCCCGGACGTTGGTAAGCTAACCAATTCCAATTTACTCCAGCACTATCCGTGGGATTTTTGCCGCGCAGCACGGTACGTGCTCTCTGCGAGGATGAGGATGCAGCCCGCCAATAACAGGATACCACCGGCGAATCCAGACAATCCGGCATATTCCACAGCGGCCGCAATGACGCCGATCAAGGCAATCGACCAGAGTGCCAGAGCGCCGTCATCGATGAACATCCCGATCAGTTCTCGTATGGTAATGCGTAAGATGTTCATCAGGCGGCTGCCTTTGCGTTGGAGCTGTAATAGCCGCGCAGCATTCGCACCGCGACAAACGAGAAGACTGCTAGCACGGCAAGGATCGCGATCAGCGATAGATCGTCGCCCGGCCAATCGGCGCCAAGTCCTTCACCAACCCAGAAGACACCGAATGCTGTAAGTAGAAGTCCGACGACGAATTTCAAGGTGTTTTCGGGCACCTGCGACAACGGCTTGTGCACGACGAAACCGATGATCAGCACCAGGAGGCAGGCGATAGCCGCGCCAAGCGCAGCATAACCAAGCATGCCGCGTCCCGCGCCAACCGCGATGACGATGAAAACCACTTCGATACCCTCAAGCAGTACCGCCTTGAACGCGGCGGTCCCAGCGATCCAGTCCGCGCGTCGTTCGGCTTCCTGACGCTTGAGCTGATCGGTTTCCCTGGCGAAGGCTTCTGCCTCGTCGTGAAGAGCAATAACGCCTGAAGCGCGAAGGATGGCTTTGCGCAGCCAGCGCATGCCAAACAGGATCAGCAGGGTTCCGATGACGAATTGCAGGAGCTCGATCGGGATCAGCCCGAGCAGCGGCCCGAGGATTATGACCAGAGCGGCCAGCACGATGAGCGCAAGGCCAGTGCCGATGAATGCGGGCTTCCAGCTGCGGGAAACCCCGACGGCAAGGATAATGGTGAAGGCTTCGACGACTTCGACGAAGGAGCCGAGGAAGGCTGCCGTCATAGTCGATACTATGGTCGTGATGTTGGACATGGAAGGATTTCCGTTCATGCAGAATGGGACAAAAGATACTCGATAAAAGGTCAAGATTCAGGCGGCCAGAAGGATGAAGCGTTCGGATGGAAAAGAAAACGTGACCCGGATGTCGTTGATCTTTCGCTTAGTACGGATTTGTTTTGCTTCGGTGAGGAAGTGCAACTTGTCACAACCATCAAACGTTTGTTACCCGGTTATGTTTTGGGATCAGTTTTTTGTTGCTCTTTGCGTGAAGGTGCATTCTGGTTGCAGATGACAGAAAATAGTAAAATAGTCGGCGATAAACACTTCTGAAGTTCTTTTTCATTTTCGACCAGGATAGCGCCCTTGAACACACGGATTGATCCGCAGCTTAAAATTATCCTGATCGGAGGCTCGTCCAATGTCGGGAAATCAAGGGTGGCAGGCGCATTGGCTGGCAAAATTGGCTGGCGCTGTATTTCAACGGACAGCCTTGCCAGGCACCCCGGCAGGCCGTGGCGACAGTCGAACAAGAAAGTCCCCAACCACGTGGCCGAGCACTATCTTAGTTTAAAGGCCAACGAACTGCTGGAATCCGTCATTCTGCATCACCGCAAGATGTCGCCACTCGTCGCGGAACTTGTCCGGGCAACGGTGCACGATGTAGGCATGGAGAAATTGGTGCTCGAGGGATCGGCACTTTGGCCTTTTATCACGAGTGGACACCGCATGAAGGAAGTTGGAACTGTCTGGCTGACGGCCAGTTCCGATACGTTGCGCACACGGATCTATGAAGCAAGCGGTTTCCACAATGCCAGCGAACAGAACCGTGGAATGATCTCAAGATTTCTCGAACGCACGCTGTTATTCGATCGAAAGACCGCCGAACTTGTCAGCGAGCACGGCTGCAAGGTCCTTGATGTTGACGAGTACAAGACGACAGAGGACCTGATTGGCGGCATAATGGATAGTCTCAGAGCCTGAGCGAGAGTTCGCCAGGGAGGGTTGCAAATAGCGTTTTCTGCGCTTCGGTGCTCGAAAACCACCACCATTTTCCGCCTCGTCATGATCGCGAATCTCAACACACCCCGGAGCAAAAATTGGTGAGTCATCTGGCGTACCGGTCTATCGTCGCCTAAATAGAATCCCGTCACCGGAACCGAACGTATCCGCCACTGCGTCCCGGTCCGCAAAGCCAGCAACGCATTGGATTGATTATGACCGAAGGAACGTTGAAGGAACCAAGTCTTCAAGACTCTGGGGCTGAAGAAGTCGAGCAGGAATTCGGGACAGCCGGTATCGCGCCGATGGCTCGCCCGAGCAAGACCACACGCTTTTTCATGGGCATCGTCTCCTGGGCAGAGAAGCTCAACCTCAAATACGCCAGGTTTGGCAACCCTCCAGTTTATGACAATGCGGTCTTTCCCTGGACAAGCGAGATAGAAAAGGCTTGGCCGGACATTCGCATTGAACTCGACCGCGTTCTTCTACGTCAAAGCGAACTGCCTGCATTTCAGGATATTTCGACGGACGTCAAAACAATCTCGACAGACAGTCAATGGAAAACCTTTTTCCTCGTCGGATTCGGCGTGAAGTCAAAACAGAACATTCAAGCCTGTCCCAAGACATGGGCGGCGGTGCAGAAGATTCCCCACCTGAAGACAGCCATGTTTTCGATCTTCGAGCCCGGCAAACATCTGCCTGCTCATCGAGGACCTTACAACGGCGTATTGCGCCTTCACCTCGGTTTGATCGTGCCGGAGCCGGGCGACAAGCTCGCCATCCGGGTCAAAGACAGGATATGTCATTGGCAAGAAGGCAAAGCCCTGATCTTCGACGATGCCTACGAGCACGAAGCCTGGAATCATACGGATAAGACGCGCGTCGTCCTGTTCGTGGATTTCGTGAAGCCGCTAGGATTTCCCGCCAGTTTCATCAATTGGGCGCTTATGAACCTGGCGATCTTCACGCCATTTATCCGTGAAGGCCTCGATAACCACAAGGAATGGGAAAAACGTTTTTACGCTGAAGCCGAGACCTTGCGAAATCAGTGATGCGTGTTAGGCGAGTTAGAGCAATTCCGGACGGAAAACCGGTTCCCACTTTTCCTGGAATTGCTCTAGGTTCACGAATGCTCGGTGTCGATTTTGACCTTGACCACATCGCCGGGCAGCAGGATGGTCCCTTCTTCAGCGGTAGTCTCTTCGGTTTTTCCGTTGGAGTTGCGGACAATGCTGTATTGCATAACAACAGGATCTGAGCCGTTGCCCGCGGCAGCCGGCGCATTGACCAGCGCTTCGGTCATCAGATTTTTGTTCATCTGAAGCTTCAGATTGCTTTCATCGAGCGTGGCCTGTGTCGCCTGCATCTCGGTTGCCAATTCCGACTTGCGCTCATTATCAAGGTCGGTCTCGTTCTGGGTCGATTTACTGATTTCCTGCTTGGCACGCAACGACGCGGTATCAAGATCCAGAAGTTTGCCTTCCATGTCTGCAACCGAGGTTTGCAACCCGAGGAGGCGGGAGTTCACAACAAGGCCCTGATCCGCCAGTCCGCCAATGCTCGTGAGTTCCTTGCGGGTCAGATCCAGCTGCCGGTTCTGCACGCCCATTTTCTTCTCAAGCGAACTGATTTCGTTCGTATAGAGCGTCTTGAGGTCGTTCAGCCCACTGATCTGGAGATCGAGGGAATTTTTCCTTGTCCGCATGATTGCCGTTTCATCGTCGACCAGTCTCTTGAGGTTCGACTTCTCGATCAAATCGTTCGGAACCTTGATTTCCTGCACATTGGCCAATTCGGCTTGCAGTCTTGCAAGTTTGACCACCGCCCGGTCATGCGCGGCTACTATGACATCATAGTCCCCGCGCGCATTGAAATAATCCCGCTCGAAGCGCTGCCCGGTCGTTCGCGGCATTCCGCCAGCAAGGCTGACAGCCTTGAGAACCGTCATTTCCGGCTCGAATGCATATCTGCCTGGCGTCTGCACGTCGCCTGAAACGAAAATCGGCCGAAACTCGGATATTTCTACGGAAGCCTCCGGGAGATCGCTAAGGCCGAGTTTCTGCCGGAGGTTCTCGGAGATCTCCTTGGCAATTTCGGATGTGGTCTTGCCGCCAGCGGCTATTTCACCCGCGAAGGGAAGAGACAAGGTGCCTGAGGGCCCAACCCTGTAGTCACCTGTGATCGTGGGCCACTCGCGAAAGGTGCCTTCTGCGGTCTGCCATTCGATCACGCGTATGGTGACCTTGTCCATCGGGCCCAACGCGTAATCCGCAGCATGGGCACCCGGCGCAAACAGCATCATGAGAAGCAGCATGCAGCCATAAAAGAACCAGCGCGTTGCAGCGGTGAAACCGCGTGGCATGCCTGAGCACGCACTTGACGGGGAAATCGGGGTCATTTCCAACAATTACTCCTGTAAATCAATCGGGATCGGTGTGGCTATTTCCGCCCTAATCTCGGCAAAGCCACCCGGCCCAAGCCTCATAAGCAGGATCGTGTGACATATATGAGGCGGGAATGATCTTGCGAACGATCACAATGTCCTTCCGAAAAGGCCAATTTCAACGGAATGCTTGTCGAAAACAAGGCATTCGTCGAAGGTAACACCGCTGCCCTCGTGGTATCCGCTCCAGTCAGCCCGGAACGGACGCGAATGATGTTCGGAAGATAACATAAAAATTGTGCGTTGCAACAGAACGCCGTCTGCAGCATGCGAGTTGTATAGCATTTTGGCTGCATTCTTTGGTCGTAACCGCCGGAAATGACGGTGTATCTTACCGGAGTGTTATGTAATTTGTGATCGCAATTCCGCTCGCTCAGGCCAAAAACATAATTACATATGCTTATATAATTGAGTGATTGTAATTAGTTTTGTCTCCTTCTAGAGAATTGGATGGGTTGTATAGCTGTGGAATATTGTGTAATTTTTTTATTTGCGCTGCAACATAGCGTGAATGTGTCGTGTTTCGTTATTTTTGAGTGAAGACAGGATGTGCTTCAGCCGTCCGCGTGCGTTGTATGCTGTATTCGCGGGTCTCAATACCTCGCCGACTCCAAAAGCGCAGAAAAATTGTGGTTACAAGGTAAGAAAACTGTTATATTCCGGCTTAAAATTAGCCGAGGTGCTTTCATCTAAACTCAAGGGGTTTGGTATAGACAAATTGGCAGTCAAAAAAACATTCATGTACGCGCATTAGCGTGTGTGGGGGGAGACAAAATGACAAGAAACGATACGCCAGCTTTTCTCCGCATAGAGAATGGGAGCTGAGCATGAGATTTCCAAATTTTTTAGTTGGAATGTTCGGCGTCCTTATTGCATTTGCGATCACGACCTACATTCTCACGCAATCCCTGTGGGCAACAATCGTCCAGACGTTGATTTGCGCAGTCGTCATCCAGGTAGGATATTTCGCGGTGGTGCTTTTCCTTGTCGCGCGCGAAAAGCCGCGGACGTCCGAGTGGAAGCAGTCCGGGACTAATGAGGCAACCGGCATTGTCGCCAACAAGCAGCCGCCGTTCAAGTCAATTACACCAACAGAAACGCACTAACTTCCGACCCTGGAGTTCCTTCGTAACTGCCGGTTTGAGGTCTGCCTCTTGCGGGAGGCCGAAATATTTGTATCCTTGCTGCATCGGTCTGGTGTCGGCAATACGCCCACAGACCATACGTGGTGCGCGCTAACACGCCTTCGTGCACCCAGTAGAGACCCGCACAGTCGAGGGCAGGGGCAATTACAGATAATCCGGACAATAGTGTGTGTGTGATCATCGCTGCGAAGAACGCAGCCGACACAATCGCGGCCGCCATATCCTCCGCCTTGGCGGATACATACGTGACAGAAGTGATCGTCGTCGACGATGGCTCGACCGATGGTACTTCAGAAGCAGCCGCAGAGGCCGATGACGCGAGCGGGCGGCTGCGTATCATTCGTTTCGACGTAAACAGGGGGCCATCTTACGCACGTAATCACGCCATTTCCTGTTCCTCGGCAGCTCTGATCAGTATTCTCGACGCCGACGATTTCTTTATCCCGGGGCGCTTTTCCCATCTGCTGTCGACCCGGGACTGGGATATGGCCGCCGACAACATCGTCTTCGTTGATCAACGTTGGGTCAGCCATTTCAACACACTCGCCATTGACAAGTTTTCTCCGGAAACCTGGTTTCTCGACTTGCCGACATTCGTCGACCGCAACATTTCGAGGCGCAACAAGCAGCGCGGCGAGCTCGGCTTCCTGAAGCCCGTCATCCGGCGCGAGTTTCTGGATCGCCACAGCCTGCGCTACAATGAAAAGCTGCGGCTCGGCGAGGATTACGATCTCTATACGAGAGCGCTGGCCTTGGGTGCCCGGTTTCAGATAATCAACAATTGTGGTTATGGAGCCGTCGTCCGTGCGGATTCGCTGAGTGGGCGGCACAGGACGGACGATCTGAAACAACTCGCCGATGCCGACAGGACGCTTCTGGATAGCGGTATGCTGTCGGGAGGGGGGCTGGAAGCAGTCCGCGAGCATGAGCACCATATTCGCTCCAAATTCCATCACCGGCAGTTTCTCGACATCAAATCGCAGCAGGGGCTCGTTGCGGCAGCTGTCTATGGTTTGCGCAATCCGTCTGCGGTTTTTCCAATCGCAACGGGCATCCTGACCGACAAGTTCGATGGAGCCATCAGAAACAGATCGACTGTCCCCCAGGTCAAACCAGAGCTGCGCTATCTGTTTCCGGCAACTGCCAAAACGCAGTGAGCCTGACGCGGATATCCATTCGAATTTATTGTGCGTTGCACAAAAAGACACAATGGACTAGTCTGTTTCAAGAATAGATCAGGGGCCAATATGAGCGGATTTGCTCAGTTGGTTTCGACAACTGAGCGCGCACAGGCTGCGGTTATGATTGACTCGCAGCCAACAGACCCCATGCCGCCAATCAGATACCAGGGTTAGTTTTATGAAAATCATTGTCGAGAACACGGTCTGCCTGAATACGGGCGACGCCGCCATTCTTCTAGCGATCAGGCACATCCTGAGAAAAGTCTGGGGCGAGGATTTGCGTTTTCAGGTCTTCGACAGCCAGCCGGAAGTGGCCGCACGACTTTACCCTCGACAAGAATATCCGGATCTCGAATTTCACAAACTCCTGTCGGAGTCCGTCTTCAAGTACAGCTACGATCAAAACGTCCTGAAGAACGCTGTCAAGCCGCTCTACAATCGAATTGTACTCGAGGCCCTGCGCCGCTTCGGCAGGGGCGGGCCGATCGACAAGATGTTGTTTAGCGACAGTGATCGCCGCTCGCTTGAGATCTACCGGGACGCTGACCTCGTCATCACGACGGGCGGAACCTACCTCGTCGAGAACTACAACCTCGAACGGCGTCTCAATCAATTCCGCATCGATGCGATAGTCGGTAAGGATCCCGTGTTCTTCACGCAGTCGCTGGGGCCCTTCAACAAGGAATACAATCGCCAGGAACTGAAACCTGTCTTTGACCGGAGCCCGCTCATTCTTCTTCGCGATTCCCGGTCGAAGGACCATATTGTCGATCTCGTTGAGGACCCCGGCAAATGCCATGTGGTGGCCGATGCGGTGTTCGCGCTCGCCGACACGGACCGGATTGCCGGGATTCTGGCTGCGGACCAGACACCGAAAACGGGTCGCGTCGCTATTTCCGTCCGGCACTGGAACTACGTCAAGGGCGGTGGGGATGGCATGCGCCGCTACCTTGATTCCATCCGGAATATCGTCACCACGCTGGTGCGGGACCAGGGCAAAGAGGTGACCTTCCTGTCGACTTGCCAGGGCGTGCCGGAATATGCCCATGACGATTCCAAGGCGGCCAACGCGATCGTTGCCGAGCTCGATCCCGAGATTGCCAGCCATGTCAGCGTCGACGCGTCATTTCATACGCCAGAGCAACTGATGGCGCTCGTAAAAGGCTTTGATTTCGTGGTCGCCACACGCATGCACATGATGATCATGTCGCTGTGCGTCGGCACCCCGGTGTTGCCGATCGCCTACGAGTTCAAGACCAAGGAAGTCGCCAAGCGTATCGGTGTGTCCGACGTTCTGCTCGACATCGACACCGTGACAGTAGGGGAAGCCAGTGAAAAGCTCGCTACCTTCATCCAGAATCTGGAACATTATCGCAAGACGAGCCTCAAGGCTGTTCTTGGCGAGCACGCATCGGCAATGTCCGCAACGGAGCTTCTGAAGCCGCTTCTTGCCACGCCTTCAGCGAATGTTGCTCGCAACCTTGGACCAGATAGCCGACAGAGCGCTGCGTGACTGGGGTAGCAAAAGCATCAGTGCGAACGCGAACGCATAGTTCAGCAGCACAGCCAGGATGACCGCGAGAAAGTCCGAGCGGGCGATCAGCGACAAGGGCAGCAGCCAGTAGGCGAGCCAGGCCAGCAGGGCCGAAACGATGAAGAGGCCTTGCACCAAAAGCACATCCATCGCTGTCACCGGGCCGACGCGGTGCACAAGCACTGCGAGAACGGGAACGCGCAGGATATAGCCGCTGATGGCATAGGCCGCGGCGACGCCGACAGCACCCCAATGCAGGCCCACGATAAAAGCAACCACCGTCGTGATCGAAGAGTAGATGCCCCAGCGGAACATGGTCTTCGTCCTGTCCTGGCAGATGAAGATCCAGCCAGTGGTGCTCGAAATGGGCTGAATGAGGCCGGCAATGCCGAGCCAGGCGAAAATCGGCGCGACGGGCAGCCATCTGTCGCCGAAAAGAATGCCGACGACCTGTTCAGAGGTTAGGGTCAACGCTGCGATAGCGGGTACCGTGACGGCCGCAAGCACCCAGTTGGTCTGCATGTAGATATCGCGAAAGCGTTTCTTATCGTCTTGTATTCGGCTGAGCAGCGGAATCATCAGACGTGTCAGCGGCTGATTGATGTTCTGCAACGGGAACAGCAGAAGCTTGTAAGCGCGGTCGTAATAGCCGAGCTCAATCGCGCCTGAAAATTTGCCGATCAGAATATTGTCGAGATTGCGGGAGAAGAAGTTGACGAGGTTGAAGCCTGTAAGGTTGGCGCCGAAGGACATGATGTCGCGATCGATCTTCAAGACCGGCTTGTCCGGCCTGAATCGCGCCACACGCCAGGCTGCAAGCAATCCAACCGCCGCCGATGCTGCCGGACCAAGCACCAACGACCAATAGCCCATGCCGGCATAAGCCGCCACGGCCGCTGTTGCAAAGCCTGCAATGGCGGTGACGACATCGTTGATCGCGAGCTGACCGAACTGCAGATGGCGGTTCATCAGGCTGAGCGGCATGGCCGCCAGACTTCCGAGGAAGAGCGGCAGGCCGGCGCCGATGGTGATCCCGACCATGCGCGCATCACCATAATAGGAAGCGACGACGGGGGAGAGCGCGACGACGACGGCAGTGCTGGCGAGACCGGCAAAGGCGCTCATCCAGAAGACCTGGTTGAGCTGCCGCTGACTGATCTCCTTGCGCTGAACGACCGCTTGCTGGAGCCCGAGATTCTGGAAAAGCGCAACGAACGCTACGATCGGACTGACAGAGGCGACAAGTCCGAAATCTTCCGGAATGAGCAGGCGCGCCAGGACGATGACGGAGAGGAACTGGACAACGATTTTGATGCCTTGTGCGATAACCGTCAAAAGGCCGCCGCGGAGGGCAACGCGTCCAAACTGAAGCGGTTCGGCACTCACGCGCTTAACTTCACTTCGGCCAGACGCGTGATCATATGGGCAAATTGATCATTCAAAACATCGGCGTTGAAATCGGCTTCGATCTTCCTCCTTGCAACCAAAGCGATGCGCTCGCATTCGGCCGGGTGTTCGGCGATCCACAAAAGTTTTCCCGCAAGAGCCTCGATATCCCTTTCGGGAACGAGAAATCCTGTCTTCTGGTCTTCTATAAGTTCGGGAATCCCCGAATGATATGTGCTGAGCACTGTAAGCCCGGCAGACATTGCCTCCATGAGGGAAACCGGAATGCCTTCCACATCTCCATCCTGTGCCGTCACGCTCGGCAGCAGGAACACGTGTGCTTCGCGCAAGCGCTGCTTGACCTCGCTGTGTGGGCGCGGTCCGAGAAATGTCACCCGGTGCGCAATATTCAGATCGTTGACGAGGTGCTTCAGCTCGTCGAGCAATTCGCCGCCGCCTATGATCGTATAAGCCCAATCGAGGTCTGGATTTGAAGTCGAAAGCTGGCCCAGCGCGCGCAAGGCAAACTCGATTCCCTTCTTTTCGGTCAAGCGGCAGACCGAAACGAGATTCAAGGTGCCTTGATCCCACGAGCGCCACGCATATTCGATCTCGTTGATCCGTACACCCATGTGATGCACGACGACATTTGCTTCTGGCGCCCCGGCGTCCACCAGCGCATTGCGGAAATAGTCGTTGACCGTCAGTTGCCGAGTACCCTGGTCGAACAGGACATTATATTGCCAGAGGGAGTTGTCGAGGAGCGGCCGGCCAACATCGCGGCCATGGAATATCGTGACCAAGGGAGCGCCAAGTTTCTTGCGCTTGAGCACGCGAGCCACACGCAAGCCGTTGTTGCCGAAATGGGCGATGATAACATCGAAATTTTGGAGCTTTCGCGAAAAGACAATGTCGAATGCCGTCGAAATCTTGTCCCAGAGGGCTGTTGGCAGTTTTCGAAGGATCGGGCGCAACGGCGCCAGAGCACCCCACCAGCAAACCGTATTTTCAGACAGCGCTTGCCAATGCTTTGTTCGAGCACTGCCCTGCTTCAGGAGGTTCTCGTTACAGATAACGCCCACCTCGATACCGCGCTCAAGAAATCCATTTACCTGATCCACAATGAAGGTCTCGGACAATGACGGGAACTTGTCGACAACAAAACCAACTCTCATTACCGAGCGTTCTTTCAAAAAATCTGCAAATATGGGGCGGCGCTTATCACGCCACCTGTTTGATATTCCGGCTGGCAGCTTGGTCAAGAACGCCGAGAAAGGTCGAAAACTGGCTCTTCGGATCCATCTGCGGCCGCTCGGAAAATTTCCTTGCAGCGGACGAGAGCCGGTCATATTCGCCCTTGTCAGTCCAGAGCGTGCGGATTGCTCCGACCCAATCTTCCAGCGGCGCGTTGTAATCCAAGACAAGGCCGCCTTCGCCAATCGCTTCCGGCAGTCCGCCACGGCGTGACCCCACGACAGGAATGCCGCTGCAATGCGCTTCTGATGCGACGCGGCCCCATGCCTCCTCCCATTTGCTGGGGGCGAGCAGGATCTTGGTGCGCCCATAGACCGTTTTCATGTCGCTGGTGCGGTTTTCGAGTTTGACGTTCTTCAGAGGAGCGATCGTCTTTTCGATGCTGGCCCGGTGATCATCGGCAAGCTTCCAGCTTTCGACAAAGAGAAACGGGATGTCGGGACACTGCCCGGCAATCTGGACGGCCAGTTCAAAACCCTTTTCGTTGTAGGGATTGATGAACGTTACATATTCGCCAGTCGTCGGCGTTCCGTACAGGACAGGGTCGATCGTCGGAGGGATGATGGTCGAATCGATCCCGAACTTTTCCTTGTAGGTCCTCGCGGTGAATTCGGAATTCGCGATGTAGAGTGCTGAATCCAGTTCCCGCAGATCACCGGCAAGTTCGTGGAATTCTACGTTTCTGAGGTAAATGACCAAGGGTATCCCTTCAGCTTGCAGGGCTTTCCCTATCGGAACCGATTTGTGGCATTGTACGACAGCCACGTCGGGCCTGAGCCTTTTGACCGCGAAGCCCGCAGCCTCCCAGGGAAACCAGGCCCTGACCACGGGATAGCCCGGAAAACTGTCTACTGCCGCCCGCTGACCCATGATCTTCATCTTGGCGCGCGCCTTCAGTCCGAACATCCCCTGGCCAAACAAGGCAGCTAGAACCGAGGCCTCGTGCCCCTGATTGCGCAATTGTTCGACCAGATGATGCGTACTCGATTGAACGCCACCGCTGAACTGGGGATAGTAGCCGTTGCCGCCCGCAAAAAGTACTTTCATCGCGTGGCTCCTTGTATCCTGTTTTCCACCGGCGACCTATGCGGCCTGCCTGCCGATGCTGTAATATTCCAGACCATGACGGGCGATGACCTTGGGATCATAGATATTCCGGCCATCGAAGACGACAGGCGTCGTAAGGGCGTCCTTCATGAGGTCGAAGGATGGTGCCCGGAAGCTCTTCCATTCGGTTACGATCAGCAGGGCGTCGGCACCGCGCAACGCTGCTTCCTTGGTTCCGCAAAGTAGCAGATCATCGCGCTGGCCGTAAATGCTCTGGCATTCCTGCATCGCCTCCGGATCAAAGGCTTGCACGCTGGCTCCCGCCTGCCACAGAGCCTCCATCAGCGTGCGCGAAGGCGCTTCACGCATGTCGTCGGTGTTCGGTTTGAAGGCCAGCCCCCAAAGCGCAAATACCTTGCCCTTGAGATTGCCCTTGAAATAGCGGTGGACTTTTTCGAACAGAATGGACTTCTGCGCGTTGTTCCGCTCATCCACCGCCTTCAGCATCTTGGCATCGAAACTGATGCCTTCTGCTGTCTGGATCATGGCGCGGACGTCCTTCGGAAAGCACGACCCGCCATAGCCTATTCCCGGATAGATAAAGTCGTAGCCAATGCGTGGATCGCTGCCGATGCCCTTGCGGACCTCCTCGATATCGGCACCGAGCCGCTCAGCCAGACCCGACATTTCATTCATGAAGCTGATTTTTGTCGCGAGGATGCAATTGGCTGCATATTTCGTAAATTCGGCACTGCGCACATCCATGACAATCATTTTATCATGATTGCGGCTGAAGGGAGCGTAGAGCTCCCGCATCACCTTTTCGGTGTTATCGCTGCTGGTTCCGATGATGATGCGGTCAGGCTTCATGCAATCCACAACGGCCGAGCCTTCCTTGAGGAATTCCGGATTTGAGACGACATCGAAATCCAGTTCTTCGCGTCCTCTCGCCTTGAGCACTTCCGCGATTTTAAGCCTTATCTTGTCGCAGGTACCTACCGGCACTGTGGATTTGCTCACAACGATCTTTGGCGCTTCCATTTCGCGCCCGATCGCCTCTGCCACGGCCAGCACATATTTGAGGTCGGCGGATCCGTCTTCGGTGGGCGGTGTACCGACCGCACTCATCAGGATCTGGCCATGTTTAACTGCGGCTGCGACGTCCGTCGTGAACGTGATGCGGCCCGCTGCGTGATTCTCTCTGACGAGACTCTCAAGACCTGGCTCGTAAATCGGGATCAATCCCTGATTCAACCGTTCTACCTTGTCGGCGTCGATATCGACGCACAAAACATTGTGCCCCACCTCAGCCAATACCGCGGCCTGTACAAGACCGACATAGCCAATTCCAAAAACCGTCAAATTCATTGGATTTGTTCCTGTGCAAAGACATCGGATCGCATCTGGATCCGGTCACTTAAAAACATTAAAATCGCGGGCCATAAGGAATGCCCGCAACCAGGTTTTGCAATTGTCATTGAGCTGTTCAGTAACTGCCTCTGGCCATGCAAACGGCAGGCACAGTCTTGATGATGATATGCAAGTCGAGTTTCAACGACCAGTTCTCGACATAGTGCCGATCGAACTCCACGCGGCTGTCGTAAGAAACGTCGTTGCGCCCGCTTACCTGCCAAAGCCCTGTGAGGCCAGGGCGTGATTTGAGGTAGAACACCGCGGCGTTGCCATAATTCTCCAGCTCGTCGTGGACGACGGGACGGGGTCCGACAATGCTCATGTGGCCCTGAAGGATATTGATGATCTGCGGCAATTCATCAAGGCTCAGTTTTCTCAGTACCGCCCCGACGCGAGTGACACGCGGATCGTCCCTGAGCTTGCGGGTGGCTTCCCACTCGGCCCTAGCATCGGGGTTGGCTGCAAAATAGCTGGCCAGCACGCCATCGCCATCTGGAACCATCGTCCGGAATTTGAGGCAATGGAAAATGCTGCCCCCGCGCCCAATACGGCGATGGCCATAAAATACCGACCCGCCATCGGACAACCTTACGAGGAGTGCAATAAGCAGGAACAGGGGGCTAAGGGCAATGAGGCCTGCCAAGGCCCCAGCAATATCGAATCCACGCTTCAGGAATCCGCCCAAAGCAGGATCGAAATCCGTATCAATTTGTGAATAGCTCAAATCGGTCGATTTGACTGAATCGCTCATGGCGCAACTCCGGGGGTCGGGTGATCGAATGGGCTGATGCGACGGTATCAAACGGTACATCCAAGGCTACATCTAAAGTTGCATTAAAAATATGGTGCAATGCAACACAAAAAATTAACACGCGTGAAACACTAAGTGATGGCTAGAAATTGCCCATAAGTTGCCCAATTTTTGACCTCTTCGACTATATTATACGTCTGTTAACTTGCAGACGTTTTGCCGACTATTGTTCGCTATTTGCATTGTACTGTGGCGAATTTGGCAGTGGTTGCGCCTTAAGGCATGGTTCAGCGCAAAATAGGCGTCTGATACAGGTCATAACGCGAATGCGGTAACTTTTTCGGGGCCGCAAACCGGGCGTTATGCTGCACTGCACTAATCCCTTCAATGCATAAAGAAGTGGCGAACGGGCGGGTTCCACCCGGTCCATATTTGTGCCTTTTTTTGATCGATCACGATATTGTTATGTCTGTAGTTGCGTCGGTTGCATCATTTTGAAGGGTGTGCGCTGGGGGATGGCAAGCAATCCTGCTGAATAATACAGGAGGAATGACCCGATCGTGTAAGGCTGGATGAAGTCGATCTCGAAGAACGAGCGGATCAATAGCAGCAGCGCGATGCCAAACATGAGGTGTCCTTGCGGCGTATATCCTTCCGTCAGCAGACGCCGCAGGAAGCCGATCACCACACCCCCCAGGAGCAGGCTGATCAGAACAACGCCGACATAGCCAAGTTCGACAAGCACTTCGATATAGGTATTGTGAAAATGAAATCCGGTACGCGCAGGAATGTAGAATTCTGCCCATAGTCGCTCGGCCTCAGAGAAGCCTTGTACCCAGTAAGCCTGATAGCCAATACCCATAAGTGGCGCCTCGCGCGAAGCTCTGAATCCCTCTTGCCAAAGATAAGTACGTCCGGTGAGTGTGGAATTCTTGCCGAAAGCGCCAAGTACCAGATCAATGGCGCCGGCATTGATAGCCACGGCAACGAGCACCAACGCTACCGCGACGCCGACTACAAAAAAGGACCGGCGGTGCTTCGGTGAAAATTTCAATACAACGCCGACGATCAAGGTTGCGGTGAATATCGCAAGCGTTGCGATGACCGAGGTAGCCGAACTGGAGGCCACCAGGCAATAGGCAGACAGGATCCCGCAGACGACTGCGATGCATCGCCATATTTTGCTGGTTTGCAACACGAAGAAACTGGCGAAGGCGAAATAGACACCCAGGGATGCAAAGAAGCCAAGCTGGTTCTTGGACGCGAACGCGCCGACGAAACTATAGGAGCCGTCCAGCGCATCATATTGGTATTGGCCAAAGCCAAGCGAATAAAGCAGGACCAGCGCAACACCCATGCTGACCCCGCTGGCAAAGGTTCGCGCGTCTATGATGCGGGATGCGATCAAGGCGCAGATTATCGTCGTCAAATACTGAATGCCGGCGCGCAGGGTGACTGGGGGCGCGGCCGACCATAAAAACGACATGCATGCCAAGAGGACGAAGGGCAATACCCAATAGAAACGTGCGTAGTTGCCGATGACTTTTCGGTAGTCCACCAAAACAAGAGGCAACCAAAGCCCGTAAAAAACCAGGATGGATAGAAAACCAAAGTTTGTCGAATAGGCAAAAACGAAGACCGATAAGCCTACGGCGAGCGTTCCGTACCAAAAATTCTTGCCTGGCTCGACAAGCAGGGATTTTGCAATTCTCATCGTGACGTCCGTATGGGAGCATTGTGTTTTTCTCTTGGACGGATTTCCGTTTTCGTCGTCCAGAGATGATTTGAGCTCTATCACTTCGTTAAATTCGATACGGGAAACTGGCACTATCGGCGGAATTTGTAAAATTCAAAAAAACCGTAGTCGTTTTTCCGGAAGGTTAAAGGTTGTGTCAGATACTGGGAGTTTCGTTATCTGGCTTGACAGGATCGAAACCGGAAACAACCATTGTGTAGCAAGTTTTGTCTATAGCTCTGGGTACGTTGTTGAGGGCGCCTTTGCGTCCTGGGAAATGGGTGAGAGATGGCATTATTCCGCTTCCGGACAAGAAATCCCGAGAGAGATCGTCTGTCGGATGCCACGCGTTTCCTGAGTATCAAGCGGGCAATACGGGATGTTGTTGCGGAGACTGAACGCGAGCGCGACGGCTTTCGCCGCCGTTATGACGACGCTTCGGTCAATGCCGCATTTTCCTTCGAAAACATGGAAAACGAAGGCGAAACAGAAAAGGTGTCTGCGCAGGTGGATAATCTGACGCAGGCACTGACAAGGTTTTCGCAGCGTATCGATTTCCTGGAAAAACAGATGGCGTTCATGCAGGAAATGGACGAGGCCATAACGACGTTTGAGAATGCGAATGGCCTTGGCCAAGTGGAACCGAAGTCCGATTGAAGTCTCGCTTCCGATAGGGCGAATACGACCTTAAAAAGGCACGTATTTGCGGTTCGTTATCGCTCTATGCTCACTAACATATTGATTTTGCGATAAAAAAGAGCCGCATTTTTGATTTTTTTACGCGGTTGACAGCCGCTACGGCGCGTTGTGAAATGATGCAGTGCAGCAAAGATAATATGCACTCTTAGGATTATGTCCAACTTCGGCTTCTGGCTGATGCGCCTTTTCCCATAAAGAAAGGAAGATCGATGGTCGCCCCGATTTCATCCCGGATAGCACTCGCCAGCATGGCGCTTGGCCTTTGCTTGACACCCGTTCTCGCATTTGCCCAGGAGAAGCAGCCAGGAAAATCCTTCGTCGAAAACTTTGCCAGCCTGGACAAGAAGCGTTGGTACGTTTCGGATGGCTGGTCGAATGGCGCTCACCAGAATTGCACGTGGTCCAAGGGGCAGGTGGGTCTCAAGGACAACACCTTGACCCTCGGCTTTGCGCCTCAAAAAACCAAGGATCGCGATTATGTGTGCGGCGAGATACAGACCAATGAGCGCTTCAGCTACGGTACCTATGAAGCACGCATCAAGGCCGCGGCGGGTTCAGGGTTCAACACCAGCTTTTTCGCCTATATCGGGCCCCAGCAAAAGCAACCATGGGACGAAATCGACTTCGAGTTTCTTGGAAAGGACCCCTCCAGGGTTCAGTTGAATACCTATGTCAACGGCAAGGGCGGACACGAGAAACTGGTCGCCGTCCCTGAAGGCGCAGACAGCAAGTACAATGACTATGCCTTCGTTTGGGAAAAGGATCGTCTGCGCTACTATGTGAACGGTCAATTGGTGCACACCGTCACCGATCCTTCGGCTCTGCCCACCCACCCGCAGAAGATATTTCTGAGCCTTTGGGCCAGCGACAAGATGAAATCCTGGCTTGGAGCATTTAGCATGCCCAGCGCACCCGTTTCGGCCGAGTTTGGCCGGGTTGCGTTTACTGCGCTGGGTGAAGCTTGCCAGTTCCCTGAATCAGTTGCGTGCTCGCTGGATTGATTTTTTCGATGGCAACATACCTACGCCCAATTCATTACAATAATGCCGCAGGGCTCATTATGGAACTTGCTGCAGTGAAGCAAAAATGTTGCACTGCAGTAAAAGCCATACTAAGTTACCTACGCAGATCAATCGTGGGATGACCTCATGCTGCATGTCCTGTACCTCGTGCATGATCTGTCCGACCCCGCGGTCCGGCGCCGCGTGATCATGATGCAAGCTGGCGGTGCAACCGTCACTGTTGCCGGTTTCACGCGAAGCCGCGAACCGATCAGGGAGATTGCGACAATCGTTCCGATCGATCTCGGCAGGACGAGTGATGGCAGGTTTACCCAACGCGTCGCCGCTGTTGCACGCGCCGCGTTGACACTCGGCTCGAGGCTCAAGGGTGTGGCGAGACCGGACTTGATCATCGGACGCAACCTGGAAATGCTGGCACTCGCCAATCGGGCGAAGGCTTTCTTTTCCGGTGACGTGCCAATTGTCTATGAATGCCTTGATATTCATCGGCTGCTTTTGCGCCGGGATATGACGGGTAAGGCGCTGCGCTTCGTGGAACGAACGCTCAGCAACAATGCACAGCTTCTGATCACGTCTTCGCCCGCATTCGTCAGGCAATATTTCGCACCCTTTGGCCAGATCAACTTGCCGGTCGAAGTGGTGGAGAACAAGGTTCTGGAACTCGGGCCTCAGGAAACGGAGGCCATCAGCCGTGCGGGCAAGTCCAAAGACGAGCCTTGGAAGATCGGTTGGTTTGGTGCCTTGCGCTGCCGAACTTCGCTGGAGCTCCTGTCAGCGTTCTCACGCAAGATGGAGGGCCGGGTTGAAATCGTTTTGAGGGGTCGCCCCGCCTATTCGGAGTTCGATGATTTCGACCGCTTCGTTGCCGATGAACCATTCATGCAGTTCCATGGCGCCTACGCAAATCCGGAAGATCTGCAGAAGATCTATGACGAAGTGCATTTTTCATGGGCTATCGATTTCTACGAGGCCGGACAAAATTCCAACTGGCTTCTGCCGAACAGGCTTTATGAAGGATGTCGCTATGGCTCTGTGCCAATAGCGATGCAGGGCACCGAAACCTCGCTGTTTTTGCAAGAACGCGGCATCGGTTTTTCACTAGGCGAACCGACGGTCGAGGTTCTTGCAGCTTTGTTCGATGAAATGGATACCGATCGTTACGAACGCGCCCGTGAAAAAGTCAAAGCACAGGAACGTTCGACCTGGGTGTTTGACCAGAACGATTGCCGCGCACTGGTGGAACGTCTTGGGCGGCTCACTCGTGCAAACGAACATGGCGCCGTACTTCGGGTCGCAGCTTGACCAGCCGGAATGCCGGATCGGCAAAAATGAAAACAGGAGAAGTGACGTCAATGCCAAGCGCTACAAAAACGGATTTTGTCGGCCGTTGCATTGTTGTTGTGCCTTGCCTCAACGAGGCAGAGCACATTGGCGCGCTTCTTGAAAAACTGGGCGCCGAAGCCCGGCGCTTCGACTTGAAGATCGTCGTTGCGGATGGCGGCAGCAGCGACGGAACGCAGCAGATCGTTGCGGAAATAATGCAGAACGATCCGCGTGTCATTCTCCTGCACAATGAGAAACGCGTCCAGAGCGCCGCAATCAATCTGGCGGTGGCGAGCTATGGCGAAGGGCACGACTATCTCATTCGTATCGATGCGCATGGAAAATACCCGGACGATTATTGCGAAAAACTGCTCAATGAAGCGGAAGCTACGGGAGCGGATTCCGTCGTCGTCGGCATGGCGACCGAAGGGTTCGGGACCTTTCAAAAGGCGACAGCCCTCGCACAGAATTCCAAACTTGGTAACGGTGGCGCGCGGCATCGCCATGGCGCAAAAGGCCACTGGACTGATCACGGCCATCATGCCCTGATGCGTATTTCGATGTTCCGCGAGGTTGGCGGTTACGACGAGGGCTTCACCCACAACGAGGACGCCGAGCTTGATTGCCGGCTGAAGGCTGCCGGTGCACGCATATGGATGACGGACAAGACCTTCATGGTCTACTATCCGCGGTCATCGGTATCGGCGCTGTTCAAGCAGTATCTCGGCTATGGGAGAGGCAGGGCAAAAAACCTCCTGAAACATCGCATGATTCCGAAGGTTCGTCAGGCGCTTCCCCTTATGGTCCTTCCTGTCGTCGCCGGCGTTTTTCTCGCTGCCCTCAGCTGGTGGGCGGCGGTACCGGCTGTACTATGGATGACAATCTGCCTGGGCTATGGCGTGTGGTTGGCCGTTGGCGAACGTAATCCTTACGGTCCGTTGGCGTCCGTATCAGCGATGATCATGCATCTCGCCTGGTCCACGGGTTTTTGGCTGCAACTGTTCGATTCGCGCAGACGGGGGGATACGCCCTGATGACTGGCTCGAGCAATCAATCCAGTGCTAGTGAGACCTGGATCGACATTTGTATCTGCACGTATCGTCGTGAGGAGCTGAGGGCGACCCTGCTTTCGCTCGGCCAAATGAACCTGCCGGAAAAATGCCGCGTACGCGTTGTTGTCGCCGATAATGATATCGAGCCCAGCGCCAAAGATCGGGTTGCCGATATCGCGTCGGAACTTCCGTTTGAAGTGCGTTATATCCACAGCCCGGCAGCGAACATATCATTGGCTCGCAATGCCTGCCTCGACGCCAGCACCGGCGACTATGTTGCCTTCATCGACGATGATGAAACGGCGTCGGAGGACTGGATAGAACGTCTATTGACCACGGCACGCGATACGAATGCCGATGCCGTACTCGGACCCGTACAAGCAACTTATGCAAGCGATGCGCCACGCTGGATGAGTAAGGGTGATTTCCATTCGACGTTTCCTGTATGGGTACGCGAGGAAATTCTCACCGGCTATACATGCAACGTCTTGTTACGCCGCTCCTCGACATTCATCGGGAACCGGCGTTTCAGTTTGGCGCTGGGACGAAGCGGCGGTGAAGACACACAATATTTCACCGAAATTCACGAAGCGGGCGGCAGGATTTCATACGCACCCCAAGCCTGGGTTTTCGAACCGGTGCCGCAGGCGCGGGCCAAATTTTCGTGGCTTTGCAAACGGCGCTTCCGCGTCGGTCAGACGCATGGGCGGATGCTCAGGAGTGGATCAACCGGCATGAAACGTGCCGCTCAGATGGTGCTTGCGGGTACCAAGGCGGCTTTTTGCGTGTCTATGGCACTCGTGACGGCCTTTTCTGCTACCCGGCGCAACCGATGGTTCCTGCGCGGCATTATGCATGTGGGTGTCGTCAGCGGCCTGATAGGCATCCGCGAGATCGAGCAATATGGAGAGGTGGCGATGGTGCCAGCGAGGAGAGATAAATCCCGTGCAGCCTGATGTCACCTTCATTATCGCCGCCTATAACGCCGCGGACACGATCCGGCGCGCAATAGAAAGCGCGCTGGCACAGCGCGGCGTGAGCGTGGAAGTCATAATTGTCGATGACAGGTCTACCGACAACACCGCCGCCATCGCCGGTTCGTTGGCGGACGAGCGGGTACGCGTCGTCACACTGGAAAGCAATAGCGGTCCTGGTTGCGCTCGCAACGCCGCTCTTGCCCTCGCGAAGGGCCGCTGGATTGCGGTGCTCGATTCCGACGACACGGTGTTTCCCGACCGCATCGCGGCGATGATAACCCGTGCGGAGAATACCGGCGCGCAAGCCGCCGTGGACAATATCGAAGTGATAAAGGACGGCGAGACAAAGGGAGAGACGATGTTTCCCGTCCACTACCTTGCGAAAATCCGCGAGATTTCACTGGCGGATTTCATAGCTTCGAACCTCGTTTTCGTGACGACCTTCAATTTCGGCTACATGAAGCCGATTTTTGAGCGCCGGTTCATCGAGACGCATGGTTTGCGTTACGAAGAGAACCTGCGTATCGGAGAAGATTATATCTTCCTCGCATCCATTCTGGCGAAGGGAGGAAAATGCGTCGTGGAACCATCAGTCGGATATGCCTATCGTGTGCGTCCTGGGTCTATTTCGCGCGTCCTCGAAACACATCATATCATCGCCATGTTAGAGGCGGACAAGACATTCCTGGCAAAATTCGAACTCGGTGCTGAGGCTAAGGCTGCCCAGGCGCGACGGACGCGCAGCCTGGAGGAGGCGAAATCTTTTCTCTCTCTCGTCGGTCATATTAAACGCAGATCGATCAGCGGGATCATCGAGGTGGTATTGAAGGACCCTGCGGCGCTTCGCCATCTCTCTATGCCTATTGGAATACGTCTCAGGCGCTTGATCCCGTCCTAAAGGCAGGCAGGCCCAGTCAATATTTTATACGAAAGCAAACAATCGGCGGTAACATGCATCAAGGCAATCAACTCTTTAATGTTCGGCTAGCGGGAAGCCCGGAAGGGCAAGCCCACTCCGATAATTTCATTGACCTCGAGCACTTGATGACTATCGCCCGGCGGCAGGCAAGAACGGTCGCCATAACCGCTGCTGTGGGTCTGTTACTCGGCCTCATTTACATCATCGCCGCCAAACCAGGATATACGGCCGCGACCAGTATTTTGCTCGACGACAATCTTGGCAAATTCGCTGATGAACCTTCGCCTGCACCCGCCAATATGCAGACAGATACAACAATACTCAGCCAGATCGCGATTCTGAAGTCGGCTGAGCTTGCAGAAAAGGTGGTGAGAAAGGAGAAGCTTGACGAGAACGATGGGTTTATGAACCCGCCGCGCTCCATTTTCGCAACCGCCATTTCCACAATGCGGTCCATCGTCGGGCTCTTCGGGAGTAGCAAACCGGCCAATACGGATGGCCTGTCCGCTGCGGATCTCAAGGTCGAATATGCGGCATCGCTCCTGCAGTCCAACGTTGATGTCCAAAGGCAAGGACGCAGCTTTGTCATCGATCTCACCTATACGTCAGACGACGCGGAACTCGCCGGAAGAATTGCGAAGGCCTATGCTGACGTCTATCTCTCGGATCAGCTGGACGCAAATTTCGATGCGACGCAAAGGGCGACCGTCTGGCTTCAGGGCCGCTTGAATGAACTGAAGGAAAGTTCACAGGCAGCAGCCCTCGAGACCGAGCGCTTCCGGGCCGCCAATGGTCTGACGGCGGCTAAGGGAGCGCTGGTTTCCGAGCAGCAACTTTCTGATATCAACAGCCAGCTGATCCTGGCGCAGGCTGACACCGCGCGGGCGCGAGCCCTTTACAATCAATATAAGTCGATATTGGCCTCGGGTCCCGAGGGCGCTGTCAACAATGCGGCTGTTGTATCGGACCAGAGTGGCACCTCGGTGATAGGAACCCTGAGGGCGCGCTATCTGACGATCACCAAGCGCGAGCAGGAAATCGTCAGCCGTTTCGGCCAGGATCATCCGCAAGCTGTCAGTCTGCGCACCGAGGAGCAGGACGTTTCCCGACAGATTTTCCAGGAGCTCCAGCAAATAACCGAAAGCTACCGCAATCAGTATGAGGCTGCGCAGTCACGCGAGACATCCCTGCGCGAAGGTTTGGATAGTGCGACCGGCAAAACGTCCACTGCAAACGAAGCTCTCGTGCATTTGAGGGATCTGGAACAGAATGCCCAGGCACTGACCAATCTCTATCAGACCTATCTCGGCCGCTATCAGGAAGCGTCACAGCAGCAGTCCTTCCCGATCGCCAAGGCGCGCGTGATCTCGGTTGCATCGACGCCGACGGATCCATCGAGCCCGAAGAAGAAACTCGCCCTCGCAGCCTCCCTGCTGCTCGGCCTTTTTGCTGGCGCTGGCATTGGCGCATGGCGTGAATACCGTGAGCGCTTTTTCCGGGTTGGCGAAGATGTGCGCACGCTTCTCGGCGTCAAGTTCCTTGGCTTTGTGCCAAAACTCGAGGGTATAACAGAGGCCAAGAGAGCGCCTGTGGCCTTGGAGGGACAAGCCGCGCCGCCAGCCCGGACCAATATAATCCGCTTGGCTGTCGATAACCCGTCTTCGCAATTTGCCGAAACATTGCGGAACGTCAAAATCGCTGCGGACGTTGTGCTGCAGGGCAAGGAAAGCAAGGTGATCGGCGTCGTCTCCGTTTTGCCGCACGAAGGCAAAACCACGATTGCTGCCAATTTTGCGGGATTGCTGGCCGCAAAGGGGGCCAAGACGCTGCTCATCGATGGCGATCTGCGCAATCCAGGTCTGTCCCGCGCCCTGTCGCTTTCAACGCAACGAGGGCTCGTAAAGGCGGTCATGGATGGTCAGCCTTGGCAAAATTCCGTCAAGGTCGAGAACAAGACCAAGCTGGCCATCATTCCAACGGTGCTTCACCGGAATTTGCGTCACACCAGCGAGATCCTTTCAAGCCCGGGTATGAAGAAACTGCTGGATGAAGCGCGCACTGTGTTCGACTATATTGTCATCGACCTGCCACCTCTAGGTCCCGTCGTCGACGCCAAAGCCTTCGCTCCAATGGCCGATGGCTTCGTCATGGTGGCAGAGTGGGGTGTCACGCCTCGCGCACTCGTCAAGTCCGTGCTGCAAGCGGAGGCGGAAATCGCGCCGAAGATTCTCGGACTGGTCCTCAACAAGGTCGATATGAAGCGGCTTGCAAAGTACAGCTCTTACGGAAGCACCGAGCATTTCATGGAGCGATACTCAAGCTACTATCTCGATACGCCACGAATGCCCCCAACCAAAACATAGAGCCCTTACGTCGTGAACACGCGGCCCTTCTTCTGCCAGAGCCGCAACGCACTCAGTTTGCCTGTCGAGAATGCCCCGGTATCGAGGTTAAACCGCCTGCCTTCCTGGCGGGGGGTTTCTATCGGCGTGTGGCCGTGAACGACCCACTGCCGGAGCAGATGGGCGTTTTCAAAGAATTCGCTGCGGATAGAAACAAGGTCGTCATCTTTCTGATCCTTCAGCGAAAGGGTGGGCCTTATACCGGCGTGTGCAAACAGGAAACTTCCGGCGTTGATCATGATTGGCAAGGATCGCAGAAACTGTTTATGCCGGTGGGGAATTGAAGCGCGGATGGTGTCATCCAGCATTTGCGGCGTACGGTGGATCATTCTCAGACGCTCCACATCAATGCCGTAGGAAAGCAATGTCGAGTTAGCTCCCATGTGCCACCAGCCCGATAGAGACAGCCGTTTTTCCAGATAATCGAGCATGGCGATATCGTGATTGCCGGTCAGGCATATGCGCTGGAAATCGGCATGCGGCTTGTGGAGCAGGTGCTCGATAACCTGGGCGGAGGCTGGCCCGCGATCGACATAGTCTCCCAGCATGATGATGAGCTTTTTGCCCGGCAACCCAGCAGCGTCTTCGGTGATCATGCTTTCCAGTTCAAGCAGCTGATCGTAGCAACCGTGCACATCGCCGATCGTGTAAACGGCCATCTCTGAGATATCGATTGAAAGACGGCGTCTTGCGTTCCGCGGCGCAGGCCTATCGGACCTCAACAACCCAAGAAGTGTCTTCAATACTGGTTCCCCGCTCATTAGGTCCTGACCCTTAGCCAGCTATTACGATACGTATAAGCGAGTGTGGTGTCCAAGCTGGATGTGTCATCCTGGTTTTCGATAAATATGACGCTGAAAACAATGGCTTATAACGAATAAACGCGTTCAAATGCAATCTCTCCGGGCAGGCGGCACGAGATGCATCATTCGTAGAGGTAATTGGCTATTTTGGGGCGGGCAGTAAAGCTGCGGGCGCCAGCGGAAATCATGGCGCCCACAGCAAGCTATTCTATTTACAGGTTTTTCTCACTGGCAGGCTGAGATTTCACAGCACCTGCTATCGCCGGTTTCAAGATTGCGCGTTCGAGTGGCCCCGCCAAGGATTCGGCGTAGGCGGTGGCAATGTGGTGACGATCCCGGAACATCAACTTTCCATCGATCGTGGCATGGCACAGCGTGTCGCTGCAGAAAAATGATGTCATATCGACATATGATGCATTCTGGATGCTGCTCACGATGCCTTTTTCAATTTTTGCATCACCCTCATTGAGGGCCGCAGCGCGTGGCGTATCGCAAATCGACGGGTCTCTGCCTTGCCAGAGCGCGCGCGCCACACATTTGTCCAGATACGCTTTGTGCGTTGGGACATCGCGCAGGAAAACGACCTTGATGCCTGCGTCGACAAGCGGCTGTATCGTTGACTTTATCCCGTCAGCCCATTGTCGCCTGAGCGGCGACAGTTCGGATGGGTCACTGATCTCCTCATTGAGATGACTTATCGAAAGCTGCGAGATGATGACGAGTTGAGGCTTCATTGCGATCATTTCCTTGATCGCCAAATCTCTCCACTCATCGCACTCGGTGTAATCACGTTTGAGTTTGATGGACCATGTGGTGACCCGCGTCGCCCGGCATGATGATTTGAGGTATGTGACGAGGCGGATATCGTCTTTCTTGGCAATATCGATAAGAGGCGTCGACCAGTGATCGGCATGTGAGTCACCGAAAAGCACGATCGTTTGACTGGAAGATTGCGACCCGAATATGCAAGGCTTCGGCTTGACCGTCTCGAGATCGAGCACGCAGCTTTCATCCGTTGCGCGCACCGTGGACGGGCGTTCAGCTGTCTCGGCAATCATACGTTGCTGCGACGTGATATTGTGCTTTGCAAACGTCGAACTTGCGTAGCCGACCGCCACGCCCGTCATCGTCAGCAGCGCGGCGAAGGCGAGGGAACGGCGCGTGCTGGCCATAAGCCATGCATTCCTGCGTATCGGATTTTCAACGAAACGATAGCTGAAAATCGACAATGCAAGGGTCAGCAGCATGAGCAGGATACGTTGTACGCTGGTCAGATCAGGTACCAGCATCGCCGCATAAACAATGACCGGCCAATGCCAAAGGTAGAGTGAATACGACAGCTTTCCCACCCACTGAGCGGGCTTGACCGCGAGAAGGGCCTTTGGACCGTAGGCGCTTTGATGCACGCCGCCAAGCAGCACCATTACAGTTCCCAGGGCAGGGACCAGTGCAATAAAGCCAGGAAAGGGATCCTGCTCGGACACGCGCAAATAGGCTGCAATGACCAATGCAAGGCCAATCCAACCCATTGCCGGCGCATAGCAAAATCGCTTGGCCCAATTGTTCAACAACGCCATGGAGGCAAGGCCTCCGATCGCAAATTCCCAAGCCCGGAGAGGTGAAAAATAGAACGCCCAGGGCTGGGAAACAACGGTTAGCCACGCGCAAAGCGCAAACGAAATGGCGGCAACGGCTGCCATCAGCAGAAACACACCATGTTTACCCGGGCGTATCCGGGTGAACAGCAGGAGAAGTGCAGGCCAGGCAAGGTAGAACTGTTCCTCGACCGATAGCGACCAGAAATGAATGAACGGGTTGTTCGTGGCGTCGACAGCGAAATAGTCTAGAGACCAACGGATGAGCCACAGGTTGATTATATACGTCGAAGCGAACAGTGCTCCCTTGGAATAAAGCTGCTGCTCGGACGGCGCGAGGATAAAATATCCGGCCACGAGGGTAACGAGAATGACGAACAGCGAGGCTGGAAGCAGACGGCGTGCCCGCCGCGCGTAGAACGTCCAAAGATTGACCGTGCCGTGCTTGGCGATTTCCTGCTGAAGATGCTGGGTAATGAGATAGCCGGATATGACAAAGAAGATGTCTACGCCGACAAAGCCGCCGGGCAGGCCAGTATAGCCGAAGTGGAAGGCAATCACTCCAGAAACTGCCAGGGCACGCAGCCCTTCAATGTCAGGGCGAAACGATTTTGATGCGGTGACGGCGCTCATGGGCTTGTCGAAACTCCCAATTTCGGGAAATATTCTACCGGGCAGCATAGGTAAATTTTGACGCGTTGCAACAATTTTGGTGCGACGCAATATTCTGTCCCGGCTGAATTGGATGGTCAGGCGATCATGCCCGTCCGGCGAAGGATGACGTTTTCTCCGTCATCAAAAGTGAAATCCCCGCGCTGGCGCAGGAATTCATCTGTTGCGGTCCGGCATCCACCGTAGTCGTGGTAGTCATCGATCAAAATGACGCCATTCTGGCTCAGCCGGTCAGCGACCTTGTTCAGGCAATACATGACCGGATCGTACCAGTCGCAATCGATATGGGCGAAGGCCATACGTTCCATTTTGGCGTTCGGCATTGTGTTTTCGAACAGCCCCTTGTGCAAATCAACGTTCGAGCTGTCGACATCGAGGCCATACTTCGTAAAAGACCGGCAGACATCGTCATAGAGATTGTCGCGATATCCGTAATATTCGTCGCCGCCGAGCCCCGAAGACTTTCCGCTCGCGATCTTCTCGTAGCGGTCCTTCGATTTCACGTCGTCCTTTTCCGAAGTGGGAGGAGGGATCATGCCGAAAACGTCGAAGCCATGGAAGCTCCGCCCCTGGCTTGTCGCCGTCGTGGCGAGGACGATCGCGCTTCCGCCGAGGGCAACGCCGAACTCCGCCACATCGCCGGGCACCCGCCGCTTCTGGATCTCACTCAACGCGCCTTCAAGGCGCCTCAGCTTCCGTGGCGACAGGTATGTAAGTCGGTCCCGCCGGACCGATCGCGCCGTGTTGCTCAAAAGGGATTCGTCAATCACACGGCGGGCACGCCCGACAATAGCATGCATTCTAGCCATTACGTTCTCCTTCAGGGGTGGGCCCAGTGCTCGAATCGTCTGCTCGCATATGCAACCGCACCACTAGCAATCGGTTGTGGTGATTACATGACGGCAGGTCCAAAGGGCTGCTAGCGAAAGAGTCGGGCCGAAATTTGACCCTCGGTCCGCAAAGGGGAACTGTGAGGCGAAATGAGCCAATGGCGACGTTGTGCCGCCGCTTCCCGAGGTCTAGTCGTCGAACTTCTCGTCCGGATAGGCGCCCCAGATGTCCGACTGACGCATCCAGCCGCTGGCGCCGCTGAATACGACACGGCAAAAATTCCCGTTGCAGGTCTTGAGGCTTCCCAGAACGCCGGGCTGCACTTTGGCGACAACGCTCGCCTTATCGTCGGCACTGCGATAGACGTTCAGCATCACGCCATCCTTGTCGCGCTGCCAAGGCGCGGTCATTGCTGTGCGTTTGCCAGACAGCAGCGACTGATAGACCCAGCCCTCCGTGCCCTCCGAATCCCGAATGCGCCGCCAATTGTCATATTCCTGCACGATCTCGACCGGGAGGCCGGATTTAAGAAACAGCCAGGTCACGGCGTAATCGCGGCCGGGCCCGACGCGCAAATTGACGCGCCCCGGCTTCAGGCTGACGAAACGTGGCAGCGGCAGGCCGCTCGGGCCTATCTGCGCCGCAGCGGCCGCTCGCGCCAGCGCCGGCATACCGAGTGGAATTGCCAGAACGATCGCAGCCGCAAAAGCAAAAAGGCGAAAATTTCGAATATTCAACAAGTCAGTCCTTCATCGTCCCGGGTTTGCAACCGCCAAATTGCGGCCGAATGGAGAACGATCCCTATTTTTCTTTGTCTTCTGTACGCCGCCTTGATAGACAGGTGCAGAACGCCACGAGCAATTGCAGTTTGCAATGACTTGGTTAAAGAGGTCTCAATGCGTCGCGAATTGGGAGGGGAATATTGGTGAGCAAAAAGCCTCTGGTCGTCATTACCCGCAAACTGCCGGATTCCGTCGAGACGCGCATGCGCGAACTCTTCGAGGCGCGGCTTAACGTCGATGACCGGCGGCTGACGAGAGCGGAACTGATCGAGGCTGTCAGCCACGCCAACGTTCTTGTGCCGACCATTACCGACCATATCACCGAAGAGATTATCAGCGCCGCCGGCCCCAATCTCAAGCTCATCGCCAATTTCGGCAACGGCACCGACAATATCGATGTCGTGGCCGCCGCCAAACACGGCATTACCGTTACCAACACACCCAATGTCCTGACCGAAGACACGGCGGACATGACCATGGCCTTGATGCTGGCCGTTCCGCGGCGTCTGGTCGAGGGGGCATCGATCCTGCTCGACGATGGCAAATGGGAAGGTTGGGGACCCACGTGGATGCTCGGCCGCCGCATCTGGGGCAAGCGCCTCGGCATTGTCGGCATGGGCCGGATCGGCACCGCTGTAGCCCGCCGCGCCAAGGCGTTTGGCCTTTCGATCCACTATCACAACCGCAAGCCGGTGAGCCCCAAGACCGAAGACGAACTTGAGGCGACCTATTGGGAGAGCCTCGATCAGATGCTTGCCCGTATGGACATCATTTCGGTCAATTGTCCTTCGACACCCGCGACTTTCCATCTCCTCTCCGCCCGGCGCATCGCGCTAATGCAGCCGACGGCGTTTGTCGTCAACACCGCGCGCGGTCAGATCATCGATGAGCATGCGCTGATCGAGCAGCTGGAACACGGCAAACTTTCGGGCGCGGCGCTGGACGTGTTCGAGCACGAGCCCGCGGTCAACTCCAAGCTCCGCAAGCTTGCAAGGCAAGGCAAGGTTGTGATCCTGCCGCATATGGGTTCGGCAACGCTCGAAGGTCGCATCGACATGGGCGAAAAGGTGATCATCAACATCCGCGCCTTCATCGATGGGCATCGCCCGCCCGACCGGGTCCTACCCCGAGACCGGTGACAATCCACCCTGACGGCAATCTGATGCGGTTTTCTGCGCTTCCGGTGCTCACGGACGAATAAGTCCGCTGCGCTCCGGTTCTCGAAAAACCACACCAGCTGGACTCGTCAGGCTGAATTCTCATACGGTCTCGAAGCACCTAGCTCGGTGTAATTGAACCGTCGCTGCCAATTGCCAGCTTGTTACCAGCAAATCCCGCAAATTTTCCGCGAGCCAATCTCAGCGCCATCGGCGTTGCGTGGCCCATCTCCTGCGCAACGATGAGACCGAGTAGCAGGATCGCGTCGGGTTCATGCAGGATGAGCGCGGCCGGTGCGAGGCCTGCGCTGACCAGCTCGAGCAGCACGGCGGCAGCCGAGGACGAGCCGATGGTGCCGGGCAGGCACAGCACCTTGCCGCTGATCGAAACGCCATGCTGCGGATGGCGCACATCTGCAATCATGCCGGTCTTCGGATTGACGCCGCCCCAGAAACTGATCGGGGCGGTGAGCACAAGGGCAGGCGCCTCGGCAGGTTGACCCGCGACGAGGACTTCCGCCTTCATGCTGCGGCCTCAAATACCGGGCGGCCGAGCACCGCGCTTTCCACGCATTCGGCCATGGAACCATAGATGACGCCATAGCCGGTATTGCCCGGCGCATAATGCGCGAACTTGCCGGAATTGGTCATCAGTACCGCACCTGCGATATCCGGCAGGATGGGCGTGACCACGACGCAGGTGTCGGCGACGATGACGACGCCGGCTGCTTCCAGGGCGACCCTGCGGCCACTTGACTCCAGCGAGGCAAGCGCATGGCGCCCGGTGCAGGCGTAGAGCGTAACCTTGAGCTTACGCTTGCCGATCAACGCTTCCAGCCGGTCGAACTCCGCGATTGACAGATGCGGGCTACCAATGGCGACGGCGTCGATACGGTCCATGTCAAGCGCCGTGGAGAGGCGGCGGCGCGAATCCGCGATCATTTCGGCCGTCACTTTGATCACAGCTTGTGGCGGCTGGTGATGCAGGGCGGTTGCAAGGTCCGGCGCTTCCGGGGTGACGCCGGCGACATGGAACAGGCCGACAGCGCCGGCCGAAGCGGAAGCCGCGCCGAATGCCTTCAGTGCATCTTCGCCGGGGTGGGCGGCTATGCCTGCAACGACGCCGATCGCATCGCCAACCTCGCGGCCGTAAAGACTGCCGAGGATCGGCCAGGCGACCTCCGAGCCGAGGAATGCCGGATCCAGCCCGGACACATCAAACACCACCGTGGCGCGGCGGTTTTCCGGCCGGTGCAGGCCGTAATAGGGCGCAAAGCCGGATATGGCGCAGGCGATATCGAGAAAATCGCCATAGCGGTTGGTGCGTGCGCCGAGCACCGAATTGCAGAACACCACCGCATTGCTCTCGCCCCAGGCGACGTCACTGCCGAGCGCCGGACGGTGCCCGGCCTGATAGGGCGCGCAGGTCCAGCTTGGCTCGCAGCCGAGGGTGCGATAGGCATCCATCATGCGCCGCGCCATGCCGCGTTCATGGGGTGGCAGGCGGTTCTTCGAGCAGCCGGTAAGATCGAGCGAGCCGACATTGAGCGTTGCGCGCACGGCAACCTTGGCGCCGCCGAGGGCCAGCTTTTCCGCAAACAGCGTGCCGCTATCGCCGTGATAGAGCGCGCCGTCGATATGCGCCGAGGCGATCGGGATGAGGGATGGCGCACCCATCAGCCGAGCGGTGGCAGCGACGATGCGCATCGCCATCGCGGCACCTTCCCCGCGCGCGCCATTGGCAATCGCCTGTTGTTCGGCGGAAAGCGCGAGCGCCATCGCTCAGGCCTTGCGTGCTTTGTACTTGATGGTCTCGAAGCGCGAGGTCAGCGCATCATAGAGCAGCAGCCGCCCGATGAGCGGTTCGCCGATGCCGGTGATGAGCTTGATCACCTCGGTCGCCTGCAGGGTGCCGATGACGCCGGGCAGGACGCCGAGCACACCGGCCTCGGCGCAGGCGGGCAAAAGCCCTGGCGGCGGCGGATTGGGGAAGAGATCGCGGTAGGATGGGTTCGCCTCGCCCGCCGCATTCGCCGCGTAGGGCATCAGCGTCGTCACCGACCCGTCGAAGCGCCCGAGCGCCGCCGAAACCAGCGGCCGCTTTTGTTCAAGGCAAGTATCCGCCAGCATATAGCGCGTATCGAAATTATCCGAGCCATCGACGACGATGTGATAGCGGCTGACAAGATCCGCCACATTGTCCGGCGCGATGCGCAGCTCATGCGCCTCGACAGTCACATGCGGGTTGATCGCGGCGATGGCGCGCGCCGCGCTCTCCACCTTGGGTGCGCCAACAAGCTCGGTGGAATGGATGATCTGCCGCTGCAAATTCGACAGCGACACGCGGTCGTCATCGATAATGCCGAGCGTGCCGACACCCGAAGCCGCCAGATATTGCAGCACCGGCGCGCCGAGCCCGCCGGCGCCAACGACAAGCACGCGGGCGCGCTTCAGCTTTTGCTGGCCGGGCCCGCCCACCTCGCCAAGGATGATATGGCGGGCATAGCGCTCGATTTCGGAAGAGGTGAGGGGCGTGATCTGCTGTTCGGTCATGACGCTGTTTTATCTCTCCCCTTGTGGGAGAGAAAGGATTTTCTTGGATTTAGCCTCTTTGCTAAATCCTTAGAAAAGCCAAGTGAGGGGGTAGTATAATTATTGCAAATCCCCTCTCTTGCGATTTCTAGCACTTAGCTAAAGAAGCTAAGATGCTGAAATCGCTACCGGGGCGAGCCACGGGTCTCGCCCGCCTTCGGCCCCCCACAAGGGGGGAGATAAGTGGTGCTAGGCAAGAAATTTCAGCCCGCCGATACCCGCAACGATCAGGCCGATGCAGACGAGGCGCACAACCGTTGCCGGTTCGCCGAAGATATACATGCCGAGCAGCGCCGTGCCGACCGTGCCGATGCCGGTCCACACCGCATAGGCGCTGCCGACGGGCAGATCGCGCAAGGCAAGGCCAAGCAGAACGACGCTGATGACCATGCTGCCGGCGGTGAGAACAGACGGGGTGAGTTTGGTAAAACCATCGGAATATTTGAGCCCGATGGCCCAGCCGATTTCGAAGAGACCGGCGAGAATGAGAATAATCCAGGCCATGACGACCATCCTTTAATGTTCGATCGGGCCGTCCCGGATTTTGTCTGGAAACGCTTGGGAAGCGTGGAGGCCGTCCTCCAGCGATTTATGTAAGGATCAGTGGAGGAATTGGCAAGACGACGAAGGGATGAGTAATTTTGAGGGTTAGGTTCAAGGGGAGTGAAGGGAGGAGCGGCTTGCTTTGATGACTGTGGGTGTGATGGCATCGGTGATAAACCACTAGAACTCAAACCAGCAGCAATGTATTCTGATTAGTGGGGGGACTGTTCATGTCAATTTGGAAGTCTTTTGTACTAACGGCAATGTTTTTGTTGCTTCCGATCGAGATTGTAAAAGCGCAAGATAATTGGGGGTTGGCGGTGCCAACGGACAGCTTAAGGGCTCTCAAGCAGAAATCGGATGTGCCTGATGTTAATAAAGCGCTGGGAGAAATTTCGGAAGATTGGTCCTTTATAGAATACAGTTTTGGGAAGGTCGGCTCTCCCACAGATAAGTATAAAGAAATAATGAACTACAATAGAAAGTTGCTCGATGAGGCAGCAGTGCAAACAAACGCAGGTTACGCGAAGATAGTTTATGATGTAAAAGACGATTTGGCGGTGAAAGCGGGATATATTCGTGCAGTCCCCACCGCATCGGCTATAGCGTACAGCGAAGTGTCTGTTGTCGTCAAAACAATGAGAAATCAGCAGGAAGTACACGGCTATTTTATTGGGTTCAGTCCCAAATATCTTTCAGGCCAAGATCCTATATACCGATTCAACAATCCGACCAGCCCAAGCGAAGGATCGCTCCCTCCCGGACGATATGAAATGGTGGCTATTTTGAATGGAAAAGTTATAGAGCGACAGGAAGTCAACATTGGTCTCAAGGGTGCGCAGGATCAATCGATCACCTGCTTGATTACTCAATGAAGCTCGAGCTGCTGATCTCGCGCCTAAAATCAAAGTGGGCGCTGCTTTCAGCTTTCGCAGCCTTCATTTTTGCGATTGTTGGACCAATCGTGGCTTCTCCACCAACGCTTTGGCGGGAAGCTGGGGACGTTTCTAGACTAGGCCCCTTTATAATCAGTATAGTTGCTTCGATGATGCTCAGCGCAATGTTGGCTGTCAAAGCACCAGCTCGACCAAGTACTTTTTATCTTTATACGGGTTTAACAATTGTAGTTTTGCTGGCATATTTTTTCGTTAGAGCGGAGTGGAGTTGTCCTTATTCGGATGGTCGAATGGCAATAGGCTGGGACTATCTGCCCGTAGCAAGCGACTATTTGAATAGGAATCCAAACCATAGCTGTGAACTTTTACTCTTGGATTTTACTGGTGATACAGACAAAATTTGGCCTCCGGCGCAGATTGGTATTGTGTGGGCCTTTCTCCTCATTCTTTACATCACCGCAATTTCTTTGACCGCCGCTCTTACCGTTCAAGCGATGCACCATCTCTTGAACGCGGAGGGTTAGTTGTGCCAAATGGCAAAAATAGCTGTGCGTGGTTCGACAAGCTCACCATGAGGGAGGTGGTGCACTCCCTGAAGTCCGTCATTCCGTGATCCTCGGGTCAGGCCCGAGGACGACTGAGAGGTGGTTAGGCTTCAGACGAAGTATGCTTCTTTCGGAACACTCTCTCGCTGCCAATCATTCCGCTCTCAATCACCACCAACAGGGAACACCCACCCATGACACATTTCCACAACGGCGCGCGTGTTGAATGGAACTGGGCCGAGGGCGTTGGCGCTGGCAAGGTCGTCGAGGAGTTCACCAAATCGGTGACGCGGAGGATCAAGGGTGTCGAGGTGACGCGCAAGGCTTCCAAAGACGAGCCCGCCTATATGATCGAGCAGGACGATGGCGGGAGGGTCCTGAAAAGCGCTTCGGAACTCAGGGCCGCGAAATAGCTGTCGCGTGGTTGGCCTTCGACAAGCTCAGGAAAGCTCACCACGAGGGGTGTGGGTTTGCTCCCTGAAGTCTCTACCCACCTTTCCGTCATCCTCGGGCTTGACCCGAGGACCCATGGCAAAGGAAGCACAGTTGTTTCGGGGCAACCAAGCATTCCAGTTAAATCCTTGCTCAATGACGGAGCAGGCATCAAATGCCGGAATGGAGATGCCCTCGCAGTTCAGCCGTGGGTCCTCGGGTCAAGCCCGAGGATGACGGAGAGGGAAAGGATGACGAAGAGAAAAGGATGACGGAGAGGCGGCGATACCGCCTGTGACGCCACTGGGACCACGTCGATTGACGCGCGGGGCGGGTGCCGCTCAAGCATCTTGAGCGTCCATCATCAGGTGCACGCTCACCTTTACTTGCGAGGTAAGCATCAGCTCACCGATCGCGCCCGATAGTTCACATTCCCCGAAAACCCGAGCTATTCGGCTTCCTGCTGGGGCTTTTCCTGTTTGACTGATTGGTTCTCAGCCGGAATGGGTGTCTGGTCTTTCGAGACACTGGCTGTCGTCATGTCCTTGTCAACGGAGGCAGTATGGCCCGCACAATCGGCCGAGGCGGCCGATACGGTAAGACCGAAAGCAGCGGCAAGTACGAGGATTGTCTTCATCGTCTAACTCCTGAGCTTTTTGTGATGCGCTGGCAGCGTAACCGCTAATTCCATTTCGGCAAAATCACAGTTTTGTTGGGTGTCTGGCCGGGCCCGGTTGATCAATCGGGGCAGTCGGCACCGGTCTTGACCCAGGCGGCGATCAACGCGGCAAATGTCTCCTGCGATCCGGGCGGGGCGGTTCGTCCATCGCCCGGATGCCAAGCCCAGCCGACGAGGTGATCCTCGCCCATATGTTTTATGAGATCCTCGTGCGAGCGATTGCCGTTGCGGCTCGTGTCCTTCACCTGCTGGCATATTTCGCTGACCGTCAGTCCTTGCCAGGCCATGCTCGCCGGGGCCAATTGCCAGTGTGCGTTGCCCGGGATGGATTTCATGCGGCTTCCGACGATCGAACGGTTCTCCGCGCCATGGCAGGCGCTGCAGGCAAGACCCAGCGGGCCGACCGAGCTGTTGCTGGCGATCATCAACGGCACGTGCGGATGCTTGTCTTCCCCTTGCGTCGGGCTGCGGGTTGCCGGATGGCAGTTGATGCAGCGCGGATGCGTCAGGACGCGGCTTGCCTCTTCGAAGATGGCCTTCGAGCGTGCGCTGGTGTCCGTTATCGTATCGAAATCGGAGACGGCCTTGAGCGCGCCGCTGGCTGATGTCTCGGCGTTGACCTGCAAGGGTCCCATGACGACATATGTTCCGGCTGTAGCGAGAACGGATGCAATCGCAATGGCGGCAAAACGCATGGCCATGATCACACCCTCTGGAATTCGTGCTGGTCGATCGGCAGCGACCGCAGCCGCTTGCCGGTCGCCGCAAAGATCGCGTTGAACAGCGACGGAGCAACACCGGGCGTTCCGACCTCGCCTATGCCGCCTGGCGCCTCCGAACTAGGGATGATGTATACCTCGATCCTCGGCGTCTCATGGATGCGCAACACGGGGGAGTCGTCGAAGTTGCTCTCGACAACGGCTCCGTTTTGAACGGTCAGGCGTCCGTAGAGTGCAGCACTGAGGCCATAGACGATGCCGCTCAATATCTGGGCGTCCACCGTGTCCGGATTGACGACCTGACCACAGTCGACTGCACAGACGATGCGCTCGACCTTGGGTTTTCCGTCGTCCCCAATGCTGACTTCAGAGATCATTGCGGCAAAGCTGCCGAAATCCTCCGAAAGGGCGATGCCCCGGCCTTTGCCTTGAGACAGGGCATTTGACCAGCCCGCCTTCTCAGCGGCCAGATCAAGAGCACCCAGCAGGCGCGGCTTATGTTGCAGCAGGCGCTTGCGGTACTCGAGCGGATCGATTTTCGCGGCGGTAGCCAGTTCGTCGATGCTGCCTTCGATCGGAAAGATGTTGCGCGTAGCGCCGACGCCGCGCCAGTTACCGGTCAACATTCCGTCGGGCGCCTCATGGCGCACGAACTCGGTAAATTTGTTCGGGATCGCGTAGGACGATTCTGCACCGCCCATGATGTCAAGGTCGATACCATCTTTGGTAAAGGCCGGCAGCCAGCGCGCCATGACGGCTGGACCGATCACGCGGTGACGCCACGAGACGGGCATGCCGTCCGGGCCGAGCGTCGCGCTGACCTTGCTGTAGTTCAGATAGCGATAACAGTCGTGGCGGATGTCCTCCTCGCGGCTCCAGGTGATCTTCACCGGGCCATCAACCTGTTTCGCGATCTTCGCCGCCAGAATGACGCCGTCGACGTCGAGCCTGCGGCCGAAACCGCCACCGAGAAGCTGGTTGTGAACCACCACCTTGTCCAAAGGCAGGCCTGTGACGTCGGCTACCGCCTGCCGCGCACGCCCCGCAACCTGGGTGCCGGTCCACACGTCGCAGCTGTCCTTGCGAACGTGAAGCGTGCAGTTCATCGGCTCCATTGCCGAATGCGTGAGGATCGGCATGCGGTAGACGAATTCATGAACGGGCCCGTGTTCGGCTTCAGCCTTGGCGACATCGCCTTCATTTATATGGGGCAGGGCCTTGCCGCCGTTCGTCGCATCCTCCACGCGCTTCTCAAGCTCGGCCGAGGTGAGATCGCCGCTCGGACCCGGATCCCATTCGATGGAAAGCGCCGCAAGCCCCTTGCGGGCGGCACCGGTATTATCGGCCACGACCGCAACCGCGTCTTCGATGCGGACCACCTGCTTGACGCCTTTAACCGCCATTGCCGGCTTGTCATCGACGCTGCGCAGTTTACCGCCGAAGTGCGGACAAATCGCGATTGCGGCGTAGGACACGCCTTCCGGACGGGCGTCGATGCCGAATTTTGCAGTACCGTTCACTTTCTGCGGGCTATCAAGGCGCCGGATGGCCTGGCCGATAACCTTGAAGCTGGATGACGGCTTCAGTGGCACGTCCTGTGGAACGGTCTCGGCAGCAGCGGCTCGAATAAGGCTGCCATAGGCCGCGGTGCGTCCGCTTGCGGCGTGAACGACCTCCCCGGCCTCGGCTGTGCACGTATCCGGCGCAACGTCCCAGCCACGCGCTGCGGTGTTGATCAGCACCATACGGGCGCTGGCACCGGCCTTGCGCATCTGCTCGTAAACGCCACGAATGGAGAGTGAACCGCCGGTGATCTGGTCGCCCAGCAAAGGGTTTGCGTAACGGGCAGGATCGGCGGGTGCATGCTCCAGCACTACCTGGTCGAGGGGGACTTCCAGTTCTTCGGCGAGCAGCATCGCGATCGACGTATAGATGCCTTGCCCCATCTCCGCGGCTGGCATGATGAGGACGATCTTGCCATCGGCAGGAATGCGAATGAAGGGGTTTGGTTCAAAACCGGCTGCGGCAGCCGAAGAAATCGACGGCCGCAATCCGAAAACGAGGCCGGCTCCTGTTAGCGATGTGCCGATCAGAAAGTGGCGGCGTGAAACGGAAACGTTGACTTTGTCGTGAATGGACATCGCATCACCCCGCCTTCGCCGCCTGTTTGATGGCCGCCCGAATGCGCGGATAGGTACCGCATCGACAGATGTTTCCCGCCATGACCGCATCGATATCGTCGTCGGTCGGCGATGGATTGGCAGCAAGGAGGGCAGTCGCGGACATAATCTGTCCGGACTGACAGTAACCGCACTGGACGACATCGATTTCGAGCCAGGCCTTCTGTATTCGCGCGCCTTCGGCAGTATCGCCAATCGCCTCGATCGTGGTGACAGGTTTGCCCACCGCCTCTGCGACCGGCATGATGCACGACCGCACCGGCATGCCATCCACATGCACAGTGCAGGCACCGCACATGGCAATGCCACAGCCGAATTTCGTGCCTGTAAGACCTATGGTGTCGCGAAGAACCCATAGAAGCGGAATGTCGTCATCCACATCGACGGCATAGTCATTGCCATTGACCATAAGATTATGTGACATGTGAAACCCGGCTGACAGCCGTCCCCGACTAACTTGCAGCAATTGTCAAAAGTAGCCGAGATAGTGCAAAACGGCAAGCTTTGGGCCCTGATGTCGGTATTTTTACTTTGCGGCGGTCGGTCTCTCTAAGTAGTTCGATGTATGCTACTGGCCAAACTACATGGCTGTCAGCGCAATGGAATCCATAGCGGACTCTTCCACGCCTTCAGTTCATCGAGGAAGACCAGCAGTTTTGCGGGCAGATACCGGCGGGTCGGATAGACCGCATGCACGAAGATCTCCGGCGATGACCAGTCCGGCAGCAGGCGGATGAGTTCGCCGCGTTTGATCTGTTCGTCGCAATAGGTCGACGGCAAAAGGCCGATCCCGTGGCCACGATAAGTGAACGCGGCGACCGACTGAAAATCCCTGCTCGACAGCGGCCCTGACACATGCTGCTTGAGCGATTTGCGTCCGTTGACCAGATGCCATTCCGCCTCATTGTTGCGCCCGTTGAGCAGGATGCACTGGTGGTCCTTCAAATTCTCTGGTTTTTCCGGAGCCGTACGGCCTTCGAGATAGTCCGGTGCCGCGACGACATAGCGGACGCTCTTGCCGATCCTTTGCGTGACGATTGTTGAATCGCGCAACTCTCCGAAGCGAATGCCGACGTCGACATTCTCCGCGATCAGATCGACGAAGAGGTTTGTGATGAATAGATCGACCTCTATGCGCGGGTGTCTTTTCAGGAAAGCGGAGAGAAACGCATAAAATGGTTCCTGCCCCATGAGCACAGGCACCGAGATTTTGAGCAGGCCTTCCGGCTGCTTCTGTGTTTGGGTCAGAACCTGCTCGGCATCGAACAAGTGGCTGAGAGGTTCGCTGCACTGACTGTAGTAGGCACGGCCTTGTAGCGTCAGCGTCAGTTTGCGGGTCGTGCGCTGGATCAAGGTGACCCCGAGCTGGTCCTCGAGCGCAGAGACCTTGCGGCTGACGGTCGATACCGGCATCCCGAGCGAGCGGGCTGCGCGGCTGAAGCTCTCGAACTGCGCAACCTTCACGAAAACCGCGATATCGTTCAAATCCGTCATGACAAGATTTTTGCATAATTGGAAAATAGATTCCAGATATTTCCATCTAATCGCGCAATAGGGTCTCAGCCATATTCATCGGCAACAAGCGCAATTGCTGCGCTAGCAACCGATGGAGATTAAAATGCCAACACCTAAAACTGTTATCGTCACGGGCGCTTCCCAGGGTATCGGAGCAGGCATAGTCACGGCTTTTGCCGAGCGCGGCTACAATGTCGTCGCGACGTCCCGCCAGGTAACGTCGTCAGATGCCTTCCGGGCTTCTGATCAGATTGCTGTCGTCGATGGCGATATTGGTGATCCCGAAACAGCAAGGCGCGTTGCAGAGACCGCAATCAGCCGGTTCGGCTCGATCGATGCCCTCGTCAACAATGCCGGCATCTTCTACACCAAGCCGTTCATCGACTATACGATGGACGATTTCAGGAAGCTGTCCTCGACCAATCTCGAAGGCTTCATCCACCTGACCCAGCGGGCCGTAAAGCAGATGCTGGCGCAGAACTCCGGCGGCAGCATCGTCAGCATCACGACGCCATTGATCGATCATCCGATTGCCGGCCTTTCCGCCTCGGTCCCCATGATGACCAAGGGCGGGATCGACGCGATCTCCAAGAACATCGCAATGGAATATGCAAGCGATGGTATCCGGGTTAACACTGTCGCCCCCGGTGTGGTCGACACGCCTTTGCACAAGGACAATCCGAAGGACTTCCTGCGGACTCTGTCGCCGATGGCGAGCATCTCCACCGTTAAGGAAATCGTCGATGCGATCGTCTTCCTGACGGAAGCTCCGCACATAACCGGGGAGGTGCTGCACGTTGATGGCGGCGCACATCTGGGCAAATGGTAGACCTCGTGAAAGCATCGGCAGCCGGTGCAGAACAGCGGCTGCAGGAACTGCGCATCACGCTTCCGCCACCACCAACCCCGTTTGGCGCTTACGTGGAAGCAGTGACGATCGGCAACCTCGTCTTCTTTAGCGGGATGTTGCCTGTCATCGACCGCAAGCCCCAGTTCATCGGACGCGTTGGGGGTGAACTCACCGCCGAGGACGGCCGCAAGGCCGCGGAAGTGGCGACGCTCAGCGCACTGTCGGCCGTGCGAGAACATCTTGGCTCACTGGACAAGGTAAAGGCCGTCGCAAACCTTGGCGTCTACATCGCCACCGAGGGTGATTTCAGAGACCATCCGAAAGTCGCGGATGGAGCGTCCGAGCTGCTGCTCGAGGTCTTCGGAGAGGATAAGCTCTCCGGCCGCGTCGTGCTCGGCGTTGCAAGCCTGCCGCTTGGCCTGCCGATCGAGATTGAACTCGTCGTCGAAGTCGAGGCTTGAATGGGGGTGCCCACCACGAGGGAGTGGTGGGCTGCTCCCTCTGCTCTCCTGGCCAAAATTCATTCAAACATTCGTCGCTGCATAAACGGGTTGGTAACCAACATTCTTCATTGTCCATAAAGTCAGCATGACGGCGTGAGCCAGATTTTACGTCTTGTGGCCTCAGTTTTGCCACGGGAATAGGGTTTTGCGCAGGCTGACGCGTTGGTGTCCAAGCGTGGGTTGCGTGTATCATGGGGTTTGCAGTCAGATCCGCCAGGGGCTTTGCGTCTTCTGGCGAGAGGGGCCGTTTTCGTGGCCGCCGTTTGCTGTCCGCTGGCTTGCTTGCGGGCGTCAGTGCCGTGGCTTCTCTCGGCGCGCTCGCCGCGGTGGCAACCATGCAAGGCGCTTTCGGCTCCCATGCCGCAAGTAGCGGCGCCTTCAATCGGGCAGAGCGGGCGTTTTCGGCGCCTTCGATCGCGCTCGTCAGTTCTTTGGACACTTTACCCAAAACCTCGAAGTTTCCACGCGTGCCGGAGCTGAAACACACGGCTTGGCAGGTCAGCACGATGGACGAAGGCTCGGTGATTTTACCGACCGGAGAGATCAGCGTCATCGCGCAGCCAAAGCCCAAGGTGGTAGCCGCCGTGCATCATCCGTTGGCCGCCGAATCTTTCGGCGCGCGTTTTGATGTGGTGCGAGCCGGGCCCTTGGCCGAAGATGCCTTTGGTGCCCGCGCTTCCGGCATCGATACGATGCAAGTCGCCTCGATCCAGACATACACCGCTTTTGACGCAGAGCCGCCTGTTGCTGCGCCTTCCGCCCCGGCGCCTGCGATTGCGGTGGCTGCCTTGCAGGACGCGCCGCCGCCGGTCGGAACCTCGCCGCAAGGGCCATTCAGCCTCGTACTCGCCGAGGAGGAACCGGCCGCGGAGGATGATATCGCTGCGGTGCCACTTCCGGGGATAAGGCCGCGCCGGCCGGCAGACGATGTGCTCTTGCCTTCGACGAAGGCCTTGAAGCGAGCCGCCCCGCAAATGTTGGCCTATGCGCCGCAGGACAATGCCATTCAGGACAATGCGCCGAGCTACAGGCCTGCGCCGCTTTTTGCTTCACGCAACCGCACGGCCATCTACAGTATCGAGGCGAAAACCGTCTACATGCCGAATGGCGAGCGCCTTGAAGCGCATTCCGGGCTCGGGCCGATGCTCGACAATCCACGCTATGTCCACAAGAGGATGCGCGGCGCCACACCGCCGCATACCTATAATCTCACAATGCGCGAGAAGCTTTTCCACGGCGTACAGGCAATCAGGCTCAACCCTGTCGAGCCGGGTAAGATCTTCGGGCGCGACGGACTTCTGGCGCATACCTATATGCTCGGACCGCGCGGGGATTCGAACGGCTGTGTGTCCTTCAAGGATTATCGCCGTTTCCTCGCCGCCTTCAAGCGGGGCGAGGTTACGCAGCTTGTCGTGGTCGCACGCATGCCAGGCGGGTCGTCGCGTCTCGCCTCCAGATAATTTACATGCATCCTTCGCAATCCCGGACGGAAAATCGGTTCCCACTTTTCCTGGAATTGCTCTAGCCGAGCGAAGCGATGATCTCGCGATAGGCTGCTTCGGGGAAGGCCTTCAGGGTTTTCGTGCGCACATTGCCTTTCATGCCGAGGGAAAGTGCGAACCGCGCCATGACGGCATCATCGGACGCCTCGCCGATCACAACCATGTCGTATTCGCCCATGGTGAGATAGAATTCCTTGAAGGAACCGCCCATCTCGCCGAGCAGCTTTCTGGCTGCATCAAGCCTTGCCGGCGAATCGCGTACGTTCTTCACGCCGAGCTCGGTCCAGTTGATCAACATTACGTAAGTGGTCATGGCAAACCTCCCACGCGGCCCGGCTTACGCCGGAGGCCGCGAACTGATCCGCCCTCCGCCTGCAGCGACTATACGCCTGTTGCCGCTGGTCAACAATCTAGACAAAACTTGCTCTAGCCGTCACGTCGGCGGCATCTTGTCGAATTTCGGCAAGGCTGGATCGAGGCGGTCCCATGCGTGCCCGGCGGCGGCCCAGGAAACCATCTGTGGCTTGTATCGGCCAGGATCATCAAGGCTCCCGGCACGCACGACGAAATAGTCCGGCATATCTGGAAGTGTCATGTAGACCGGCGATCCGCAGGTAGGACAGAATGCGCGGGTTTTGACAGTTCCGTTATCGCCAGTCGCGTTCCAGAGCGTCGCTTCGCCTTCAACCTTTACGCCCGCACGCGGGAAGGTCAGATGGGACGCATGGCCTGTACCGCTTTCATGCTGGCATTGGCGGCACTGGCAATCGAGCATGACAACCGGTTCGGCGGAAATTTGATAACGGATCGCGCCGCAAGCGCATCCGCCCGTATAGGCCTCGCTCATTCTGATCTCCTATGATGATTGTCCAGAGACAATTGATTTTCCTGCGATTTTGAAGTTTGGAAAGTCCTCGAAGACCCAGCCGTTCTTGAGCGTATCGAAGATGATGGTGAGGAATTTGCGCGCCGTTGCAATGATGGCCTTGCCTGATCCGCGCCGGTCCTTGATGCGGCGGTAATAGCTGTTGAGGTAGCCGGAATAACGAATGGCAGTCAGTGTGCACTGGACCAAGGTGGTACGGGCAAGCCGGTCGCCGCGTTTGGTAATCCTGCCGCGATTGTCCGTGTCATTGGACTGGCTTACCCTTGGAACAATACCTAGATAGGCCGCCAGTTTGTCAGCATTGTCGAAGTCATTGACATTGCCGATGGAGGTCAGAAGCACAGCTGCAGAGCGTGCACCCACGCCCTTTATGGAGCTCAACCCTTCATAGCCTTCCAATTTTGCCGCCGCTGATTCAATCTCCCTGTCCATCTTGGCGAGTGCTTCTGTCAGGCTCTGCGCCTGATCGCGAAGAATGGTCAGTTCGAACTGCTCCAGCCTCGAGAACCGCATGATCTCAAGCTTTTCCAGCGCCCGCTTCGAGCCGAGGCTTTCCTTTTTGATCTTGATGCCGTGGCGGGTAAACTGGGCGTGGATCTTGTTCAGAAGCCGTGTGCGCTGCTTGACCAGGAGATCGCGGGTATGGGTCAACGAGGCGAGCTCGCTTGTAGCAACAGTTTTCACGCGGGTTTCCGGCAACATGTCCTTCGACAGGAAAAAGGCCAGAGCGCGCGCATCATTCTTGTCGGTCTTTTTCACCGATTTGCGGATCACCTGGAATTGCTTGGCATTGACCACAACAACGCGTTGGACGGAGTCAATGACCTGCTCGCGGAACCAGGCGCTGTTGCCTGTCGCTTCCACGGCGATTTCATCATCCGCCAAAAGGGTTTTGCGGAAGCTGGATAGATCAGTCGCACAAAGCTGATAGGTCGCCAATGTTTCCGTCCCATCCAGATCGAGACGGCAGCTGGTAAAACTGTTGCTATGAAGATCGACACCGACATGCGCCATTTGCTATACTCCATTGGTTGGCGTGAGGCGGAACCCTGCAAAGGGTGTGAACGGCCAAGCCAAACTCCTATACGAGGTCCTCGGCGGTCACCGTGCCTCAAGATGGTCGTTCGGAAGCAGGCGACGGTAATCTCCTTTACAGGGTCAAAAGCCCTAAAACGCGAATGCAACCTGAAACCTATCCGCCTTACCCAACACCATACAGGCACCGGGCCGCTTGGCCGCTCACCCCCCATTCATGCCATCTCCTTTGATGAATTCTGGGATCGGCCGTGCCCGCGCTACCGCCACAAGCACGAACTTTGCTCAGTTGTTGTATTCGTCGTGGCGGCGCCACCAGACGTCGTCTTTTTCGTTTCGTCCCTTGGGTGCGCGGTCGAGCCATTGATACATTGCCCAGATGCCGTCAACCCCGCGCGCATAGGCGGAATAGGTGTGATAGACGACGCGGTCTTCGAGCACGAATGCACTTATGCCCGGCCTCTCGCGTGCGTACGTAGCCGTATCTGTACCGGCCATGGTTGCGAATATATCCTCCCCTTCAGAGCCGTCGTCACCGGCCGGCGCGGGCTCCTCACGCACGTAGTTGTATTCGATGGTGCCTTTGCGCTGCTGCTCTTCGGTGAATGTGACGTGGAAGTCCGGGTTGAAGTCGCTGCCGAATGATGATGCCCAGGGGAAAGTCCACCCCATACGCTGTTTGAACGCCTGCAACTTGGCAAGCGGCGCCCGTGACACCGCGATGAGCGTTACATCGTGATTGGCGAGGTGAACAACGGAGCCGTCAAAGCCATCGGCGATCGCTGAACAGGAAGGACACCCCGCTTTGTAATCGGGCCCGAACATGAAGTGATAGATGAGCAGTTGCGAGCGCCCATTGAAGAGACCTGGGAGCGACGCACGGCCTTCGTCTGTATCGAATTCATAGTCCTTGTCGATCTTGACCCATGGCAGAGCCTGCCTTCGCCGCGCGATCTCGTCACTGCGGCGCGTCAGCTGCTTCTCCTCCTCGAGCAGCGCAAGCCGGGCTGCAAGCCACTCATCGCGTGAAACGACCGGATTCTTCATAGCTACCTCCTATGAGTTGAGTGCCTTTCCAACGTCTGATGCAGTCGATCGTTGCTTCAATTGTGCTTTTTCAACGAGGCGTGTTCCGCTGCGATGGCGCCAATGCCGGGAACGACCTTCTTCCAGCCTGCGCCCATATTCCTGAAAGCAGTATCATTGCGCGGCAGCACGAAGCCTGAATGGACAAGGCGAAGGCGGGTGCCATTTTCTGCCTTGGAAAGAACCCACGTGACCACAGTTTCCAAGCGCGAGCCATAGCCGACATTTCCCTCATGCCCGCCTTGCCAGGTATAAACGAGCCGTTCATTCGGCACTGCCTCCAAAACCTGGCATTGGATGAAACCGTCCCACGCGCCGGCCGGCGTCGTTTTGAATGTGAAGCGCTTGCCCACGACGGGCTCGAACCCGCTTGTCGGCATACCAAGCCAGCGCGTGATCAGTTCGCCTTTTGTCAATGCGTTCCAGATTGTCTCCGGCGCATGCGGCAAGACCTCGTCGACCATGATGTCTTGCGTGTCGGACTTCGGTGCGGCGTCTTTCATGGATCGATCTCCTTCAGGAGCGTTTTGAGATTTGCAAAGCGTTCGCGCCAGAAGACGCCATAATGGCTCATCCAGTCGGCAAGCGGTACAAGGCCTTCGGGCTGAGCGCGGTAATAGACGTTGCGACCCTCGGGGCGCTCGGCGACCAACCCGGCTTGCTTCAGCGACTTGAGATGTTGGGAGATGGCGCCCTGTGTCACGCCACTACCCCGCGTCAACTCCACGACGGTAATCTCGTCGGAATTGACGACACGCTCGAATATGGCTCTCCGGGTAGGATCAGCAAGCGTGCGCAGGACAGCGTCGATGGCGGTGGCTTCAATCATGAAAAATACATTAGTAGATACTCATTGATTAGTCAATACTAATGATTTTGCGCGTTGATCAGTGTGATTCTGCATCGCTCCATCGTTCAGCGTGAAAACGAAACGGCATGTAAGTAAATGCTTACGTTTTCACGAAAGCCCGAAGACGCGAAAGGGCATCGCCCCATTGCTGCGAGACACTGTCTAGATAGGCGCGGATATCATCGATAGGCTCGGGCCGGAAAGCGAACTGGCTTTCCCGCCCAACCTTGCTGCTGATGACCAGCCCCGCCTCTTCGAGAACGCGCAGATGCTTGGTGATGGCCTGACGGGTAAGATCCGTGCCAGCTGACAGCCCGGCGATCGAACGCGTTTGCCCGTCGCTGAGCTTGGTCAGCAGTGACAGGCGGGTGCGGTCGCCCAGGGCTGCGAAAAGTGACGCGGTATCGCGCCCAGGTGTTTCAATCAACATGCTTTTTGATGTTCTTGATCTGCTCGGCCCAGCCGCCTTCATTCATGCGCATGGCATCCGGCCGACGCTGTGGTGGCAGGCGATCAAAGCCGGATTCGACGATAGTCAGCTTTGTGGCTGTGCCCTTGGGCTTGAGTTTGAATTCGACCAGTGTTGGTGGTTCTTTGGAGTAGTCGAAGCCGGGCTCCACCGCATAGGGATGCCAGGTAAAGGAGAAGAGCCGTGGCTCGTCCATTGTTTTTACCGTCACCTCCCATTTGAGATGCTCGTAGCCAGGATAGGTGATCCGGCCCTTGGCCATTTCGCCGGGCTTGAACGGGGCTTCGAGCTTGACGCGGAACCATTCACCAAACTCAATATGATCTGTAAGGGCGCGCCAGACCCGCTCGACCGGCGCATTCAAGTCTATGCTTTTTTCGATACGATCAGACATAAGCGCAACCTCCTGGTTGCCCTTATCATGCCACATCAGTCGAAAAGTGCAACCAGGAAGTTGCGTTTTATTCGGCAGTGGCCGGCTCGATAATGTTGCGTACCTGCGAGATCTTGTTTGCCGGGAAGCCAGCCTTTTTGGCGTGCTCGCGGATCAGTTCTTCGCTTGTAGATTGATATACACAATAAATCTTGTCATCCGTGACATAGCTATGGATCCACTGGATATCTGTTCCGAGATCGCGGAGCACTGCGCAGGATGTCTGCGAGGCGCCCTTGAGCTCCGGCTGTGTCAGCTTGCCGACACCTGGCATATCGCGTTCGATCACGAATTTTGGCATTCTATCCTCCTTGTTGACCATTTGCCGGCGCGGCGCGTTTTTATGCGGCGGCGTTAGGCTCCAGATACTAATTCTGCGCGATCAAAGAGCAGGCTGTTGGGACCGGCTTCTTGAGCTCAGTAATCCATTGCTGCGCTTGGTGGCAGCGGCGCCGCCTGTTTCTTCGGGCGTTCAGCAATCATGGCCTCGGTCGTAACCAGCAGGCCGGCAACGGACGCGGCACCCTGCAGCGCGCTTCGCACCACCTTGACGGGATCGATGACGCCCATGTCGAAGAGATTGCCGTATTCCCCCGTCTGGGCATTCCAGCCGAAAGAGAAATTGGCATTCTCGCGGAGCTTGCCAACGATGATCGATCCCTCAGCACCCGCATTTTCGGCGATCTGACGAACCGGTGTCTCGGTGGCACGGCGTACGATCTCGATGCCAACGCGCTGATCGGCATTTGCAGCCTGTAGCCCATCAAGTGCCTTGGCTGCACGCAAGAGCGCTACTCCACCACCTGGAAGGACGCCCTCTTCGACGGCTGCTCGCGTCGCATGCAGCGCGTCATCGACGCGGTCCTTCCTCTCCCTGACCTCGACTTCCGTTGAACCGCCTACGCGAATAACCGCAACACCTCCGGCAAGCTTTGCCAAACGCTCCTGCAGTTTCTCGCGGTCGTAGTCGGATGTCGTGTCTTCGATCTGCGCTTTGATCTGGGCGACGCGCCCTTCGATCGCCACCTTGGAGCCAGCACCACCGACAATCGTCGTGGTTTCTTTATCGATTACAACCTTTTTGGTACTGCCCAACATTTCAAGTGTCACGCCTTCAAGCTTGATCCCCAAATCCTCGCTGATCGCCGTTCCTCCGGTGAGGATTGCGATATCCTCAAGCATGGCCTTGCGGCGGTCACCAAATCCCGGAGCCTTGACGGCGGCGACTTTCAGACCACCGCGCAACTTGTTGACGATGAGGGTTGCAAGAGCTTCGCCCTCGATATCTTCGGCGATGATGAGCAGTGATCTGCCGGATTGCATGACCGCTTCGAGGATAGGCAGCATGGCCTGGAGGTTAGAGAGCTTTTTTTCGTGGATGAGGATATAGGGATCCTCAAAATCAACGCGCATTTTTTCCTGGTTTGTGACGAAGTATGGGGAGAGGTAACCCCGGTCGAACTGCATGCCCTCGACGATTTCGAGTTCGGTGTCGGCCGTTTTGGCTTCCTCGACGGTGATGACGCCTTCATGCCCGACCTTTCCCATGGCATCGGCCAGATATTGTCCGATCTCCGTATCACCATTGGCAGAAATGGTGCCGACCTGGGCGATTTCGGAATTGTTCGAGATCTTGCGGGCGTTGCGCTTCAGTTCCTCGACAATTGCAGCAACTGCAAGGTCGATACCGCGCTTCAAATCCATCGGGTTCATGCCGGCCGCTTCGGCCTTGGCGCCTTCACGGACTATCGCCTGGGCGAGCACTGTCGCCGTCGTCGTGCCATCTCCGGCAACATCGCTGGTTCTCGATGCGACCTCGCGCAGCATCTGCGCACCCATATTCTCGAACTTGTCCTCAAGTTCGATTTCCTTGGCGACCGTTACGCCGTCCTTGGTGATGCGTGGCGCGCCATAGGACTTCTCTATGACGACGTTGCGGCCCTTGGGGCCCAGTGTAACCTTGACGGCATTGGCGAGTATGTCGACGCCGTGCAGCATTCGATCGCGAGCCTCAGAGCCGAATTTGACTTCTTTTGCAGCCATCGTCGTTCACTCCTTGGTTCGTGGGGCTTTTTCCCCTTGAAAGCAATACAGAATCTGGCAAGATTCACTGCAATACATGAGTTGTTCCATAAGGATGATATCATGAGCGGCAGAGCATTCGAACTTCAGTTGAAGGGCTATGGGCTGACGACGGCCGAAATACATTATCGTCTTCCCGACTACCCCAAATTTCTTCAGCTTTACATCTGGCAAGAATACGATCTTGCGCCGAACTTCCCGGAATTGAAAGGCTTTCTTGATTTCTGGCAAAAGGACCTCGAGGGGCCACTCCATTCAATTCGCATCGTTCACCAGCGCCTGATCGAGCCGCGCGAATGGCGGGCGGTGGACGGGATAATCTCCATCCATTGAGAGCCCAAACGAAAATCCGCCACGGAGCGCTGAAGATGGCGGTTTTCTGCGCTCCGATGCTCTTACGCCCTGAACAACCGTATCGGGCTGGTTTTCTCCCGTCGGATCACCCCCTTCGCCTCCAGATCGAGCTGGACAGTCTTGGCCCACCAGCCTGCCCTTGCACCGTCCGGATAAAGTTCCTGGGATAGTTCGCGGGATAGACGCACGCTGATTTCCGCAAGCGTCAGGCCGGGCGACTTGCCCGGAAGCACCTTGAGGTAAGCCTTTTTCATGGCGTCGTACCTAGCCCGGTCGACTGATCGGGACTGACCGGGATGGTTGATGTTTTCGACGGTAATCTTGTCCTGCTGTGCCATCTTAGCTGCTCCTTGCCCTTGGGTTGTCCAAGGACGACGGAGCTGCACTTGATCCTACACGCCTGCCGTAACCGCAGAACCGCGTACTCTTTAAGGCCGCTTGGGAATATCGAGGCCGCGCTGCACCGCCGGTCGTGCGAGACCGCGTTCCAGCCATGCGGGCACGCGTTTCAGGCTGTCGAACTCTACGATATCGCGTGCGCCATAGAAGCCGACGAGATTGCGAACCCAGCCGAGGATCGAAACGTCCGCTATACTGTAGTCACCCATGATCCAGTCACGTCCATCGAGACGCGTTTCGAGAACGCCGAGCAGCCGCTTCGACTCGTCCCGGTAACGCTCTAGCGGGCGCTTGTCCTCATAGTCGCGGCCGGCGAATTTATGGAAAAAGCCGACCTGGCCGAACATCGGTCCGATCGCCGCCATCTGGAAGAACACCCATTGAATGGTCTCATACCGTAAAGCCGGATCCGCAGGCATGAGCTTGCCGGTCTTCTCCGCGAGGTAAAGCAGAATGGCGCCGGACTCGAACAGTCCCAGCGGCTTGCCGCCGGGCCCATTCGGATCGACAATCGCTGGGATCTTCCCATTCGGGTTCAACGACAGAAATTCGGGCGTCCAGCTCTCGTTTTTGCCGATGTCCACTGCATGCGCTTCGTACGGAAGACCAATTTCCTCGAGCGCGATCGAAACCTTCACACCGTTTGGCGTCGGAAAGGAATAGAGCTGCAAGCGGTCCGGATGTTTTGCCGGCCATCGTTTGGCAATAGGGAAAGCTGATAGATCAGGCATGAAAACTCCATAATCTGGATTTGGGGGGGGTGATTCTTCGAGTGACCGTAACACGGGAACGGATCAGCTTGCACGTCAGCACTTTATCGGGATTGTCCGCTTTTTCGAATACGAGTTCGGGTATTCACTGACTTATCCGAACAGACGTGCAACACCATACTATGGCAATAACGGGAATATCGCTCCCGACCAATTGGAGAATGAACATGGAACGCCTATCTGGAAAAGTTGCAATCGTTACCGGCGCCAGCGCTGGCTTTGGCCGCGCCACGGCGAAGCTTTTTGCGCAAGAAGGCGCCAAGCTGGTTGTGGGTGCGCGCCGCAGGGATGGCGGCGTTTCAATTACCCGGACCTGATCGGAAGGGGGCCTGTGGCTCCCTTTTTTATTGAGCTGCTACTGTCCAGATCAGGGTGGTGTGACGATCATCCAGGTAAAGACGTAGGCCTGCAGCATCACCAGAACACCTACAAGGCGTTGTTCCAAGGTCAGGCAGCCCAACTTCGGCGGCAGTGTTACAGTAACGTACTTGTTTCTTTGTACGCTGCCGGACAAGGCTTGCCGGACAAAATGTCCGCTGACTTCAGTGCGCGCCGCCCACATATTGAAAACTGACCCGGTGCCAAGCTGATCGCCTTTGCCTGCAGCCCATGAACAATTGAAATCCAAGTTGCTCCCACTCGCCAGCCGATCAAGCAGAAATGGCCTTTTTAAACGGGGAGTACAATCATGAAGGCAAAACTGTTCGCACTTATCACCTGTACGATCTTGTTCATCGCGTCGACTGTGCATCATAGCGCCGCCGATGCCATTACCGAGCAGCAGGCGCATTCCATAGGCCTGGACGCCTATGTGTATTTTTATCCGCTGGTGACGATGGACGTCACCCGCAAACAGGCCACCAATATCGAGGCTGGCAAGATGATGGGCCGCGGACCGGCCAATGAATTCACCAACGTGCCGGAATTCCCGACGGCTGACATGCGCGATGTCGTTCGCGTCAATTTCGATACGCTTTACTCAGTCGCCTGGCTGGACATGACCAAGGAGCCGATGATTGTTTCGGTTCCGGACACGAACGGGCGGTTTTATCTGCTGCCAATGCTCGACATGTGGTCGGACGTCTTTGCCTCGCCCGGCTGGCGGACGACAGGCACCGCCAAAGCCGATTTTGCTATCGTTCCACCAAAGTGGGAGGGCGGAGGGTTACCCGAGGGAACGCAACGTATAGACGCGCCGACACCCTTTGTCTGGATAATCGGGCGCACCAAGACCGACGGCCCACCGGACTATGATGCGGTCCACAAGATACAGGCCGGCTACAAGGTAACGCCGCTGTCGCAATGGGGCAAAACGCCGGAGCCGGTCAAAGTCACGATCGACCCGGCAGTTGACATGAAGACATCGCCGAAGGCCACTGTGGACGGAATGTCGGCCGGTGAATTTTTCGCCCGAGCCGCGGATATCCTGAAAATCAATCCGCCCCACCTGACGGATCAGCCCATCATCTCCCAGATGAGACGGATCGGCATAGAGCCTGGTCAGAGCTTCGACATTACCAAGCTCGATCCCTCAGTCGCCAAGGCGCTCGAAGGTGTGCCGGCGGAGGCGAGCAAACTAATGGAATGGAAGATGGCGACCCTGGCCCGGGTCGCGAACAATTGGTCGATGAATACCGACACGATGGGTGTCTACGGCAATTACTATCTGAAGCGTGCCATTGTCGCGCAGGTGGGGCTCGGCGCCAATCTTCCTGAAGACGCCATCTACCCGCTCAATCTCGGCGACGAAAAGGGCAACCCGCTGAATGGAGCGAACAGTTACACAATTCATTTCGATAAGGCGTCGCTGCCGCCAGTCAAGGCGTTCTGGTCCATTACGCTCTATGATCCTCAGGGCTTCCAGGTTGCCAACAGCATCAATCGGTTCGCCGTGAGCAGTTGGATGCCGTTTGAGTACAATGCCGATGGTTCGCTTGATATCCACTTCCAGGAAAAGAGCCCTGGCAAGGATAAGGAGGCCAACTGGCTGCCTGCACCGGCGGGACCTTTCAACCTGACCATGCGGCTTTACGGGCCGGAAATGGACGCGCTGACAGGGAAATGGAATCCGCCCCCGGTGGTGATGGTTCCGGTGCTTCAACAGGTCATTGCGCAATAGCGCGAAGGTTCTGCTAATAGTCTGGCATGAGTTACGTCCAGCGCATTTTTCGTGATATCCCCGGCCTGTGGCCGGCACTCATTGGCGAGTTGCGCTCGATACATCATCCTGGACCACGCATGATCGACGAGTTCGAGTGCGTGGTATCCGTCTTGCTCGCGATCGTCTTTGCCCATGCTCTGGGGGCTCAGAATGTCGGTTGGGCGGCTTTCAGCGGCTATATGGTCATGCGCTCGCATGTCTCGCAGAGCCTGATGCGCGGGAGTCTGCGTTTGGTCGGGACTGCAGCTGGCGCCGGCGTGGCGCTGCTAGTCGCACCGATGGCCGTTGAGTCACCTGCGCTAATGAGCGTCGCGCTCGCTGTGTTCGGCGGCGTCACCCTCTATTTCGCGCTGGTTGGCCGGCGCAGTTATGCCTGGCTATTCACCGGGCTCACATTCTGCATGATCGTCATTGAAGGGATGAAACATCCAACGGAGAGCGTGCTCCCCTTCGCGCAGTCGCGCCTCCTTGAGATCGTGGCGGGCACTGTCGCTTGCATTCTGGTGAGTGCCGCCTCGACATTTCTCGTTCGGCGCAGGTTGAATGTGCAAGGCGGTGAAACTGCGGTGCAGACCGCAGTACGGCATTCGTCCCTCTGGCATTTGGGTGCAGTCAGGCATTCGGTCGAGGCCGCGATCGCTCTGGCGTTCATTCCATGGATATGGGCGTGGCTGGGCATCACTTCGCTAGCGCAATCAAGCGTGACGATCATGGCGGTAATGATGATTCCGGTGGCGAGCCTTGGCGCAGACCCGCTCAATCCAGTGACCTCCAAGCTGGTGTTGCGCTTCGTCGGCTGCAGTACCGGCGGCCTGTTGGCCATCGCAATTCTTTTCGCAAGTCACCACTCACCGGTGCTCATGACACTGGCCGTATGCCTCGGCGTGCTGGTGGGGCGGCATATCGAAAACGGCAACGCGGCAACCAGCTACATCGGTACACAGTTTGTTTTGGCTTTCCTTGTGGTGCTGGTGCCGGATAGCTATTCGGATGCCGTCGTCGATCCAGGTATTGACCGCTTGGCGGGCATCCTGATCGGAATTGTCATTCTTGAGCCGGTATTGATCCTGTCGCACTTTGTGCTCGGTCACGACTCCCGGAAAGTCCAACCACCGCCAACTCATGAACCAACGGAATGATCCTATCGACCGTCTTTGATATGCTCAGCCCGGTACTACCGCGCCGTGCGAAACATCAAAGAACTGGGCTCGTCCTTCCAGGCTTCTGAACAGGGCCTTGTCCGTACCGGTCATGAAGGCCTGGCCGCCAAGTTCTTCTATGATGTCAAATAGCGCCGCCCTTCGGCCCTCATCCAGATGCGCGGCGATCTCGTCCAGAAGAAGGATTGGTGCCATGCCAGCAAGTTCGCCCGTCAATCGCGCATGGGAGAGAATGAGGCCGATGAGCAATGCCTTCTGCTCGCCGGTCGAACAGAGTTCAGCCGGCATTGCCTTTGGCCGATGACGGACGAGCAGGTCGGAGCGATGCGGGCCATCGAGCGTGCGCCCGGCAGCACGATCACGGCTACGCCCGTCATGCAGCGCACGCCGAAACGTTTCTTCCACATCGGTAGCCGCTTCGATACCGATACGTTGCTCCAACTCGCCTTCGAGCAGGCAATCCGCTTTGGGGAAGGGGGTGTTATCGGGCAAGCGCTCTATCATCCCATTGATCAGGCGCATGAGCTCTGCTCGCGCCGCAGCAATAGCGATGCCCAGTTCGGCCATCGGCGTCTCGATCGCATCGAGCCAGGCATCGTTGCCGCGCTCTTCCGTAAGCAGGCGATTACGGCTGCGCATTGCTTTCTCGTAGTCGAGGACGCGCCTGCCGTGCGCCGGGTCAATGGCGAGGACCATACGGTCAAGAAAGCGGCGGCGATCAGCGGCCGGGCCTGTGAACAACCCGTCCATGGCTGGAACCAGCCAGAGTATGCGGGAGTATTCCAGGAGTTCGTCGGCGCCCGCCGCCGTTACGCCATTGATGCGGACACGCCGCGCGTTGTCCCCGGACGTATTACCGGCAAGCCCCGTGCCGACTTCGACGGTACCCTCGGCTGTTTCTATGGCGGCGTGAATGGCAAACCCGTCGGCCGCATTGTTGCGGGTGACATCGGTATAGGTTGCGCGGCGCAGACCTCGACCCGGCGACAGGAACGAAATCGCCTCGAGCAGATTGGTCTTTCCCGCACCGTTCTCGCCGGTCAGCACCACATGCGACGGCGCCAGCCGCAGCGACAGGCTTTCATAATTGCGGAAATTGGCAAGCTTCAGCCGGCTGATCGAAACGCGGGCCGGTTTGCCCGCGTCCGTATTCGGATCATCGGTCATGGGATAGAGCGAGATTCGATCATATTCAACCAGTTCTGTTTCCTCGGATGGGGAGACAATCCACGCGAAAGGTGGCGAGGCCGATGTTTATCCATCGGACGATGCCGCCTGACAAAGTGGTTGTCCGCCAGCCGGAAACCCGAAGGGCCGGGTGAATTCGGGCCAAATCCATCGGGCTTCGGCATCGTCCGATGGAAAGGCATCGGCCTCGCCAAACCCCTTGACCTTGTCCACGAATTCCCTTCGGCAGAACGATTCAATATGGTCGAACCTCGCTCTATGCTTGGCGGTGCTATACCCGCATTGGCATGAGTACATACAGCGCATTTTCGTCGCCCGTATCACGCACCAGCGTCGGCGAACCTGCATCGGCCAGCATGAAAATCGCCTCTGATCCTGTCAACTGGGCCGTAATATCGAGCAGATACTTCGCATTGAAGCCGATCTCGATCGGATCTGAATCATAATCCGCGGCAAGCTCGTCCGTGGCACTGCCGGAATCAGGATTGTTGACGGTGAGCGTCAACTGGCCATCCGCGATGGTCAGCTTGACGGCGCGGCCGCGCTCGCTCGAAATCGTCGAGACGCGATCGACGGCGGAAGCAAAGCTTTGGCGGTCGATTGTCAGCTTCTTGTCATTGCCGGAGGGAATGACGCGCTGGTAATCAGGGAAGGTTCCGTCGATCAACTTGGAGGTGAGGACGACCGAGCCAATCGTGAAGCGGATTTTGGTCTCCGAGAGTTCAACGGTCACGACGATATCTGGGTCATCGACAAGCTTTTGCAGTTCAGCGACGGTCTTACGCGGAATGATGATGCCGGGCATGCCTTCAGCACCCGACGGAGCTTCAAGCTCGGCGCGGGCAAGGCGGTGGCCATCAGTAGCAACTGCCCGCAGCTTCAGCGCGCCGTCGCTCTCGATGGCATGCAAATAGATGCCGTTGAGGTAATAGCGGGTCTCTTCAGTGGAGATGGCGAATTGTGTCCGGTCGATCAAGCCTTTCAGCGCGGTCGCTGGCATGCGGAATGTGTGCGTGAAGGAGCCGGCTGTAAGCTCGGGAAAGTCCGATTGCGGCAGACACTGCAGGCGGAAACTCGACCGGCCCGAGGTAACCGCCATGGAATTGCCGTCGGTATTGGTTGCAAGCAAGACTTCCGCGCCATCAGGCAGCTTGCGGACGATATCGTAGAGAAGATGCGCTGGAACTGTTGTCGCGCCAGCCTGGTCCACCTGCGCCGCCGTCGCTTCCGTCACTTCGAGATCAAGGTCGGTAGCCTTGAGGGCGAGGCTGGCGCCATCGGCGTTCAACAGAACATTCGACAGGATCGGAATGGTGTTACGCCGTTCGACCACACGATGCACATGGTTGAGCGACTTCAGAAGATTGGAACGTTCAAGAGTTACACGCATGATAAACCGGTCTCGCTGACTTCAATTCCAGCCAAAGCACCGCGGGTTTGCCGCACTTTTCTGGTGAGGGAAACGCAATTTTCCCAAGGTCAGGCAAATTGGCAGATATTTACCGCAAAAAGCAAGTCTGCGGCTGGCATCAGCGTACCATACCGCAGGCTTTCTGTTGATAAACTATTGAGCTTGGTCGTTGATCAAACGCTTGAGCAACTCCAGCTCTTGCGACAATTTCTGGTCCTTGCCGACGATATCCTCGATCTTGCGGACCGCATGAAGAACGGTGGTGTGATCGCGGCCACCGAAGCGGCGGCCAATTTCCGGCAGCGAACGGGGTGTCAGTGTCTTTGCGAGATACATAGCGATTTGACGGGGTTTAACGATCGTGCGCGTGCGCCGGTTCGATAGAAGGTCTTGCTTTGACACGTTGTAGTGCCGAGCAACGATCCGCTGGATCTCCTCTATGCGGATACGCTTGGCTTCGCCGCCGCGCATCAGATGGCTCAGGAGTTCATCGACGCGATCGACTGACAGATTAGGCTCGAATGTCTGGCGGAAGAGGAGCTGATTGAATGCACCTTCGAGTTCGCGGCCGCTGCCGGTGACGGACTGGGCAACGTGATCAAGAATTTCCGGCGAGATGTCGAGCGAATGGTCTTCCGTCTGGGCGGCGACAAGGCGGCGCTTCAGGATTTCGAGGCGCATCGCATAGTCCGGCGAGATCATTTCAAGCGCGACACCGCCTTGAAGACGCGAACGAACCCGTGGATCAAGCGATTCCAATTCCGACGGCGGGCGATCCGCAGCCACGACGACCTGCTTGGCGCTGTCGAGCAGCGTATTGATCAGATGGCAGAATTCGTGCTGGATCGACTTGCCCTGCAGAAACTGCATGTCGTCGATGATCAGCAGATCGATGTCGCGGAGCTGTTCCTTGAACGACAATGCGTTGTTGTCGCGGATGGCGGTGGCAAAGCGCCACATGAAATATTCGGCGGTGAGATACACGACACGGGCACGCTCTGGACGCTTCAACGCTTCAGCGGCAATTGCTTGCAAGAGGTGCGTTTTGCCGAGACCGACAGAGGCGTGAATGAACAGCGGATTGAAGCGGACAGCGCTGGCGCCTGCGTCAGCAATCGTGCGCGCAGCAGCAAGCGCAACGCGGTTGGGTGTGCCATCGACAAAGGTGTCGAATGTATAGCGCGGGTCGAGCGGCGAACCGAAGACGGAATTTTGGGCGCGGTCGACAAAATGCGTAGGCGCCTTCTTGTCCTGCGTGGTGTTGCCGACCGGAAAGACGGGCTTTTCGCGAAGGAGGGCACGGCTGTCGGCGCGCACCGTGGTTTCCGTATCGCAAGCCGGGCGGGTGGCGCGGCTGGCGCTGCGGAAAACGATCTCAACCTTGAGCGTCTGCTCATCTTCTTCACGCCAGAGGGCAGTGATCATGTCGCAGTAGTGATTGTTGATCCACGAACGCAGGAAGGCGGTCGGAACCGACAGGCGAACGATGCTCTTTGATGTCTCATCCAGTTTCAGGCGGCCGAACCAGCTCGAATAAACCTCGCTTCCGAGTTTCGCTTTCAGCTTGAGCTTGACGCGCTCAAAAATCAGCTCCCCCTGGCTGCTGGCCGTGTCCATTTTATCCCCTTCCATATGGAGCGGGACCATGGCTGCCTTTGCGCCGTTTTCCATTATTCCGCTGGTCATTGTCATCGCCTCATCCTGATATTGTCGTTCGGGTCACGCCCGTATTTTGCAAAATGAATTCCGGCCAACCGCCCCAGTGGTAAGCCCGAACAGTCTAAAAGCTAAAGGGTAGAGGTCTCAGCGATAACGCAGTGCCGGACTGAATAAATCTGGTCCAGAATATGTATAACTACCACGTTCGCATCCCTCTCAGTTTAGGCGCAGTAAAACTCTCGCCCGGCTCTCGCCAGCGTCGTCGACTCGCTCTTGTTTTTGAAACAACTCAAATCGTAAGATTTGAGTACTGACAAAATCTACCCGTCACGCAAACAATAAAATCTGCGCCCGACCCTACATTTACTAAGCCTGTTAAATGGGTTTCTGCCCACCCCTTCGATGTCTGGACCTTACAAAAACCTTTGCAGGAAGGGCAAGTGCGCCCCAAGGGTTTTTTGATGAATTAAAGGTTAACGATTTTGCTTTTTTTTTAACAGTCTTTGAGACAAAGAGGAAAAATCGTTCTGATTCAAAGCCTTTTTTGGGCTGTACATTTTGTTGCAGTGCGGACTCATGTTGGCAAAAAAAAATATTAAATTATCGCTTGACAGAGGCTGAGGCGGGAGATTCTCCGCGCCCGCTTCACGCCGTAACGACTACCTTCTATAACCCATTGAAAACAAAAGCAAATTGATGATTGACGCTTTTTGTCCTAGCGAGTTTGTGACCGCCATATGTCATGGTTTTGATAAGCCACGATCTTTTCCTTGGGAAACGAATTTATTCCCACAGAATCACTCAAAACAAAAAACCCGGCTAACGAGCAGCCGGGTCTTCATATATAAAAATAACACGTTGATCAGGCCGACATGCTCTTCAGGCGAGCCGACAGGCGGGACACCTTGCGCGAAGCGGTATTCTTGTGAAAGACACCCTTCGATGCAGCACGCATCACTTCCGGTTCAACCGCCTTGAAGGCGATGGAAGCGGCTGCCTGATCACCGCTTGCTACCGCATCTTCGAACTTGCGAAGGAAGGTGCGCACGCGGGAGCGGCGGGACTTGTTTACTTCGGTGCGGGCTTCGATCTTACGCGCCGCTTTTTTGGCCGAAGGAGTGTTGGCCATGTTGCCTCTCTTTTCTGTCAGCTAATCGGCAGCGTTAAAGCGGCCGTCACAAAATAATAGGGCGGCCAAGAGGCCACCGAACGTTGTCGGGCTTATAGATGACGTTTGCTTTTGCGTCAACTTGGAATCTACGCGATTTTGCCCTTACCGGTTTTTGAAATCCGGCGTGCGTTTTTCCGCAAAGGCGTTCATTCCCTCGCGTTGATCCTCAAGCGCGAACATGGAATGAAACACACGCCGTTCGAACCTCAAGCCTTCTGCGAGCGTCGTTTCGTAGGCACGGTTAATGGTCTCCTTGGTCATCATGACGACGGGCAAGGAGAAAGATGCAATTTTCGCGGCGACCTTCATGGCTTCGTCGATCAGTTCATTGGCGGGCACCACGCGTGAGACCAACCCGCTGCGCTCCGCCTCGTTGGCATCCATCATGCGCCCGGTCAGGCACATGTCCATGGATTTCGACTTGCCAACAAAACGGGTGAGTCGCTGCGACCCCCCCATGCCAGGCATGACGCCGAGTGTGATTTCCGGCTGGCCGAATTTTGCGTTATCGGCGGCAATAATGAAGTCGCACATCATCGCCAGTTCGCAGCCGCCCCCGAGCGCATAGCCGGCGACGGCGGCGATCAGTGGCTTGCGCAACCGCGTTACCCGCTCCCATTCGCTGAAATAGTCGCCAAGATAGGCGTCGGCGAACTCCAGCGTTTGCATCTCCTTGATATCAGCGCCCGCTGCAAAGGCCTTTTCCGAACCGGTGAGCACTATGGCGCCGATGGTGTTATCCTTATCAAAAGCCTCAAGCGCTTCGGCAAGTTCGGCCAATAACGCTGAGTTCAAGGCGTTGAGCGCTTTGGGGCGATTGAGTTGAATGAAGCCGACCTTTTCGCGCGTCTCGACGATGATGTTTTCGTAAGTCATCCGAACTCCTCCAAATCATTGCTGACAGACGGGACAGTAAAACGTCGAACGCCCGCTCTGAACCATGCGTGTCACCGTGCCATGGCAGCCCTTGCGCGGGCAAGGCTGACCTTCCCGGTCGTAAACGGAAAAGGAGTGCTGGAAGTAGCCAAGAGCGCCGTCGGCTTGCCTGTAGTCCTTGAGGCTCGATCCGCCCGCGTTGATCGCGTCGCCGATGACAGAGCGAATCGAAGTGGCAAGACGTCTGGACATGTCCGTGGCTGTGCTGTTCTCGCCTGATATGCTCCCGGCCATACGCGATGGCGAAAGTTCAGCCCGCCATAACGCTTCGCACACATATATGTTGCCGAGACCGGCTATGAGCTTCTGATCGAGCAGCGCCGCTTTCAACGGGGCGGCCTTGTTTGCAAACAACTTCGCCAGAAGCGACCCGTCCAGACGGTTGCCTGTCGGTTCGGTGCCGAGATCCTTGATTAGCGGATGCGCATTGAGCTTGCCGGGTTCGGAGAACAACATAAACCCGAAGCGTCGCGGGTCGTTGTAGATGATGCGTCGCTTGCCGTCCTTGGTGTCCAAATGCAATACGACATGATCGTGGGCCGCGTTTTTCGACCGGTCATGGTGGAAGGCACCAGGCATATTGCTGCCATCCTCATGTTCGATACGGTAGGAGCCGGACATGCCGAGATGGCTGATCAGGCCAAGACCGTCATCGAGATGCGCAATCAGATATTTGGCGCGTCGTTCGAGCGCCACGATGTGACGACCTGTCAGCCGCTTGGCAAACTGTTCGGGGAAAGGAAAGCGCAGATCGGGACGATTTTGATCGACGGCAAGGATCGTCGAGCCCTCCATGACCGGCTGCAGTCCGCGTTTGACCGTCTCAACTTCTGGTAACTCAGGCATTTGGAGAGAGGTCTCCGGTTCCCTTCAGGAAACTCTTGCCATGCAAGCCCGGCGCGATACCGAGATGGGCGGCGACCGTTTCTCCAATATCGGCGAAGGTCGGGCGAATGCCGAATGAGGCGTGGGGAAGGTCTGGACCGTAGCAGAGGACAGGCACACGTTCGCGCGTATGATCAGTTCCCTTATAGGTCGGGTCGCAGCCGTGATCTGCAGTGAGAACCATAAGATCGCCCAGACGCAGTTTGGCCAATGCCTCCGGCAGCCGCCGGTCGAAGGCTTCCAGCGCTGCCGCGTACCCGGGTACGTCACGTCTATGGCCATAGAGCATGTCGAAATCGACGAAATTGGTGAAGACCAGATCGCCGTCCTGTGCGTCGTCCATGGCAACCAGCGTTTCATCGAAGAGCGCCATATTGCCATTGGCCTTGCGCACCTGGCCAACGCCCCGATGAGCATAGATATCACCGATCTTGCCGATGGCGATCACCATGCGGCCCGCGTCTGTCAGCCGGTCCAGCAATGTCGGCTCCGGCGGCGGGACAGAATAATCGCGGCGATTGCCGGTCCGCGTGAAGGTTGCTTGGGTGTTTCCGATAAAAGGCCTTGCGATGACGCGGCCAATATTGAGCGGATCGACAAGCTCGCGAAGAATAGCGCAGAGTTCATAGAGCCGGTCCAAACCAAAATGCACTTCATGCGCGGCAATCTGGATGACGGAATCGGTCGACGTGTAGAATATGGGCTTGCCCGTGCGGATATGCTCCTCACCATATTCATCGATGATGTCCGTCCCCGATGCGTGTTTGTTGCCGAGGATGCCAGGTATCTGCGCACGTTGCATGGCATCTGCTACGAGACTGTCGGGAAAGGTCGGAATTTTCTGGGGGAAATAGCCCCAGTTGAACGTAACCGGCACGCCGGCAATCTCCCAATGGCCGGACGGCGTGTCCTTGCCTCTGGATACTTCTTCCGCTGCACCCCATAGTGCGGACGGAGCGAGCGGCTCCGAAGGGAACGGAAGATCTGACGCGAGATTGGCGGCGTGGAAGAGACCGAGTGCCTTCAGGTTAGGCAGGTGGAGTGGACCGGAACGCAGTCCGGCTCGATCGCCGGCCCCGGCTGCGCAGGCTTCGACGATATGACCGAATGTATTTGAACCTTCATCCCCGAACGCCTTTGCATCTGGCGCCCCGCCGATACCAAAGGAATCGAGTACAAAAAGGAAAGCGCGAGACATGCCTCACTCCGATAGGGTTGTTCCCACAGATAGGTGAAACTTTGCGCAATGACAAATGTCTGCGATCAGCAGTCTGAACAGGCGACTGATTCTCCCTGCCGCACGCGTCCGTAGGCGGTCTTGGGCATGGTTATTCCGATCGCCGAAGTGCCGTTTGCTTTCGTGATCACATTCTTCATATAGAAGGCCATGAGCGGCACATAGGCTATCGACATCTCGACCCGGATCACCGACGTACTCGGGATCAGCAGATTTGGATCAAGAGCCACTGCACTTCCGGCCACATAAGGTTTCGAGTAGATCAGATTGACCTTGCGCCTTGACCACGCAACTGTCGCCACACTGGCTGCATTTATGTCGATGGCGGTGATGGTGATCTGCGGCGTGTCGCGCGTATAGGGCAGAAGCGTCGCCGTTCCGATATCCATGATATTCTTGATATCCGCCTTGGTGATGGTCTGTTGCTGAGTAACCAGATCTGCGACCATGCTGGTGGCACGGCCGAGGTTTTTGTTGAGATCAAGTCCCGCAGTAGCCTCCACGCTACCCATATAGAGCGCGATCATGACAGGCGCGATCAGGGCGAACTCCAGCGCCGCGACACCGCGCCGATCACGGAGAAAGCTCCGCATCCATTTCAGCAACGAGACTGCGGTCGGTTTTTGTTTGTTATAGGCTTCCATGCGTCACACTTTCGGAAGAATGAAGGAATGCTTGTTTGAAGGTGCCGGTTCAGAGATAGGGTTCGTTTCTCCAGGTCGCGGACGAGAAAAGCAGTATCTTTCCTGTTCCATCGATGGTGGCGATGCGAGGTTTCATGAGATCGGTAAAAATCGGCCAGCGATAAAAGACGCGCAGCTGGTTGATCGTGCTGGCGCCGCCCGGTGCGCTCTTGAATCCAGTCGAATTGACATCGCCACCTGTCTTGAGCGGGATCGTTTTCGGAACGAGGGCGAAGGTGGTGTAGGTGCGCAAATCCACAACCAGGTCGGGACAGTTCGCCGCCGGCATCAGCAGTCTGGTGCAAACCATTTGCTTCAGCTGAGTCAGATTGAGGGTCTTGATCTCACCGGTGCGTAGCTGGCGTGCAATATCGTCCGTTGCGTTCGCCATGACCTGCTGGGCTGTAAAACTCAGGCTCACCTCGATCACAGCAAAGATTAGCAGGAAGAAGGGCAACGCTATCATCGCGAATTCGATTGCAACCGTACCACGCTTGTTGGCGAAGAACCGCGCCGCGGTAGACCGTCGCGTGCTCCTCGGCCGATCATTCGCTTCGGCAGTGTCTCGAGTGCCAAAAAATTTGTGGATTTTCCCGAACATAGTTTCCCCGCGCAATTAGCCCGAAGGAACTCTTACACATCAGATATTAGAATCTCGTTTGGGGACAACGGCAAATTGCTGGCAATGGATTTACTTTTTCTCAACCCTATCCCGCGTCGACCTAGCCGCCGCCGCCGATTTGCGCGTCGGATGCCTTCTCGGCAGCGGTTTTCTGCGCGGTCTCGCAATAGGGGGTGCACGAAAGCGTCTGGACATAGGCCCGGCGATAGACGCGGGTCGTATTGGCGACACTACGGCTGACCATGACCTGGTCATCGACGATAGCAGCGCCGTCCGCATCGATGATGACGATATTGGTGATGCCAAAACCCTTGCCTGTTAGAACGACCGTACGCGAATCCTTGACCACCGCATCGGCAATCTCCGGGTCTCCAACGACCACCGTATCGGCTGGACGGGCGAGTTTGAGGATTCTTGCCTGGTTCATCACGATGTGGATGCCGGTATCGGCCTGCGTTGCCGGCGCAACCGACAAAACTGCAGCCAGGGTCAGCACCGTTGTGAGGACACAGGAACGGATGCTTCGGCTTCTGACGTGAACCATAGGATAGCCCTTCGAAAATTGTTCGGTTAACCATGGCGGGGATTGGTGAAGGAAAGCTTAAATCTTCAAATAGATAATGAAAGTATATGCGAGGCGGCCGTTCCGCTGCGCCTTCGCCGACGAGACTCGCGGGGGCGGTTAGATTTGTAGAAACAGTATAGTTAGAATTTATACCAAATCGGACCGGTATTTTTCATCCTCTGGTGACGTGATTTAAGGTTTCATGGTGGTTTACATTTTCGTAACGGTATTTCTTAAGCCGAATGCAATGAGCGGCACCTACTTTCCATGAGTATTCAGTGACGCCAGAGGCACGAGCGAGTTCGACATGAGACGACCCGTAAAGATCATCTTCGACGTCTTCGCAGATTTCGTGCGGGATAGATCGGGCACGACAGCCATCGAATACACGTTGATCGCCTCGATCATCAGCATAGGCATTATGGTTGGTGCAGGTACGCTCGGAACATCGTTGAAGGATCTGTACGCGAGTTTCACCAATGACGTGACGGAAGCCGCCAACAGATGACCCGACAGGAATCGATCACTTTTTCGCCGGAACACAACCATGGTTGAAGCAGCTATACTCGTCATCTTTCCGTTTGCCATGGTGTTTGCCGCCACATCCGACCTGTTGTCCATGACCATACAGAACAGGGTTCCAATTATTCTGATTGTATCCTTTATGGTCATTGCGCCTTTGACCGGTATGGCCTGGGATGTCTATGGGATGCACTTTGTTGCGGCTGTGACAGTGCTTGCAGCCACTTTTGCCTTGTTTGCCACCGGAACAATGGGTGGCGGCGACGCGAAGCTCATGGCCGCGACGGCACTCTGGTTGGGCTGGAATTTGGAACTGGTGCAGTACTTGGTAACGCTATCGCTGTTTGGCGGAATGTTGACCATGTTGATCCTGCACTACCGCGGCTCGTTTGTTGCGCGGGTCTATACGGAGCGATTTGAATTCATGCGCCGCCTCGCAAAGAAAGGCGAAGGCGTGCCCTATGGAATAGCGCTCGGATTTGCCGGACTGCTGGCCTTTCCGTCGTCACCCCTCGGCCTTTGGGTTATCGATCGTCTTGCTCATAGTTGAGCAATGTTTGGGATTGATCCCGAAGCGCAGTCTCCGGGCCAAGCAATAGCTTAAATAGTAAACGTTAAGCGCCGTTAATCATACTTTTAAGCAATACGTTAACCTTAATTACACGATTAACACGTCAATGTGCGACCAAAGTATCTAAGACGAAAGTCTAGTGGGGCACATCAATGCAAAAAGCTCGTCTTGTCATATTAGTCGTAGCGGTCGCTGCTGCGGGTGCGGCCGGCTACATCGCCACGCATATGAAGCCCAATGTTACGGTTGTCGCCGATGCCGGTCCGCAGATCAAGCTGCAGGACGTTCTGGTCGCCACCGAAAATCTCGGTGTTGGAGCCGAAGTACAAGGGCAGATGCGTTGGCAGCAATGGCCAGAGGACGCCGTCGCTGATGGATACATCAAGCGTTCCGAACGACCTAATGCGGAAGAAGAACTGAAAGGTTCAACAGTCCGCTTGCAGATCTTCCCCGGAGAGCCGATCCGTGAAGCCAAATTGATCGGCAAGGGCCAGAGCTTCATGTCCGCACAGCTCCCGGCAGGCATGCGCGCCGTTGCGACACAGATTGCAGCCGAGACCAGCGCAGGCGGGTTTATCCTGCCGGATGACTATGTCGATGTGATCATGATCCGGCAGATGGAGGGAGAGCAGAAGCAGTACGCGACTGAAACCATTCTCAGCAACATTCGCGTGTTGGCGATCGATCAAACAATTCAAGAGGACGAAAAGGGTGACAAGACCAAGGTTGGTTCTACAGCAACGCTTGAACTCACGCCGGAGCAAGCCGAAATTCTGACCGTCGCTCAGCAGATGGCTGCTCGCTTGTCGCTGGTTCTGCGCTCCGTACAGGACGCGCAGGAACAGACGGGACCCGGCGCCGAATATCTCGTCAACTCACCCGGCAGGGCAGGCAACGTGAAGTTGATCAAGTCCGGCACCGTGACCGAAATCCTGGGGCGGAAATAATAAAATGGGAAGCGAGACAAAGATGATCAAATACGGTTTCCGGCTTCCATCGATGGCAATGGCTGTTGCCCTTGGCTGCGCTCTCGCGGTTCCTGCAATACAAAGCACGGCGATTGCCGAAAGCAATGTCGTAAGGCTCAACCAGGGCCAGGGCATGAACAAGCGCATCAATCTTGGCCTGAACAAATCCCTGGTCGTCGATCTTCCAGCGGACGCCTATGATATCCTCGTGGCCAATCCGAGCGTTGCCGATGCCGTGACCCGCACGGCACGGCGTATTTATCTCTTCGGCAAGCAGGTCGGGCAAACGAATATTTTCGTTTTTGGACCGAATGGCGAGCAGCTGGCAAGCTTCGATCTGATGATCGAACGAGATGTCGCCGGTCTTGAAGACGCTTTGAAAAAATATATTCCGGACTCGAACATCAAAGTCGAGCTAATGAATGACAACGTTATTCTGACAGGATCTGTCGAGACACCGCTGGATGCGAAGAGGGCAACCGATCTTGCGACATTGCTCGTCTCAGGCGGCGAGGCGACGACGGGACAATATCAGCAGACTGCTGTGAGCGGCGGGGCTGGTGGCACCAGCGTCGTCATCGGCGACCAGGACGAGGCGCGTCAGAAGAGCAAGATCGTCAATCTTATCCAAATCGCCGGCGACGATCAGGTCACGCTGAAGGTGACTGTCGCAGAAGTCAGCCGCACCGTGATGAAGCAACTTGGCGTCAATCTTATTGGCTCTACAAAGTCCGACGGTATCTTTTTCAGCTCCGAGAATCTCGCTTCACTGGCAGGCAAGGCATTGTCCAACACCGGAGTATCTGCGCCCATTTCGATAGGTAGCACAACTATTGACGCATATCTCAATGCTATGGAAAGCGCCGGCGTGATGAAAACCTTGGCCGAGCCATCTTTGACAGCAGTGTCGGGCGAGAAGGCTACGTTCAAGGTGGGTGGTGAGTATAATCTGGTTAGTGGACAATCTGTATCCGAGAACTCCAAGACTGGAGCTGAACGCTCCGCATATGAAATTACGAAGATTGAATACGGTATCGGGCTCGAATTCGTTCCTGTTGTATTGTCGCCAGGGCGGATCAGTTTGAAAGTCCGGACATCGGTTTCGGAGCCAACAATGGAAGGTTCCGTCAGTTTGTCTGCAGGGACAAATCCCCATTTCGATGGATTTTTTAACCGAAATCTAGCACCGGCACCTTCGACAAATCTCATTTCCATACGCAAGCGCCTTGCCGACACAACGGTGGAACTTCCCTCCGGCGGCTCGATGATGATCGCAGGACTGATGCGAGATGAAAACCGGGCTGCGATATCCGGTCTTCCGGGATTGTCGAAGATCCCGGTACTGGGCACCCTGTTTAGAAGTCGAGAATTCGTGCGGAATGAAAGCGAGTTGGTCATCATCATTACGCCTTATCTCGTCCGCCCGGTCGCACGCTCTGCACTGGCTCGCCCTGACGATAATCTAAATCCGGCCAGTGACGCTGCAGGGATATTCCTCGGCAAGGTCAATCGCGTTTACGGCGCCAAGGAAGCCAGTCTGCCTGCGGGCCAGTACGAGGGCTCCGTCGGGTACATCTACAAATGAACGAGGAACGGATCATGTCGAACGTGAACAAGAAACTCCGCATGAAGTCGGTCCTGGCATTGCTGGCCGTAACCCTGCTTGCAGGATGCGCCCAGCAGCGAGATGTGACGGGAGGCATTCCGGATGACTACCGGACGAATCATCCGATCGTCATTTCTGAAAAAGAACAGGTCGCCGACATACCGGTCGGCCACGGAGATACAAAACTTTCGATCACGCAGCGAAGCATTGTCGATCGTGCTGCAGCCAATTACCGGGCAAACGGTTCCGGCGTCATCCATATTCTCATTCCCGATGGTTCGCCCAATGAGCGTGCTGCGGCGAGGTTGCGAGGAGATATTGCCGCGACGTTGCGGAGGCATGGCGTGAAGCCATTCAACATCTCCAGCGAACGTTATCGGGCAGGCCCAGAAGAATCTGCTCCGATACGCCTGTCGTTTTCGGCCATGACAGCATCGACCAATACGTGCGGGCAATGGCCAAAGGATTTACTCGAAACGGCCGAAAACAGGCACTACGCCAATTTCGGCTGCGCCAGTCAAAACAACTTTGCTGCACAGCTCGCCAACCCGGCCGATTTGCTCGGACCGCGCGCGACGTCTCCGATCGATGCAGAACGGCGAATTGTCGTGATCGATGATTACAGAAATGCGCCTACACCCGAGCCAATCACGGCACAGGAAGTTGAGTACTAAGCTGGTCTTGAGCAACCAACTCTCTTTGAAAAGCGGAATGCTAAAATGAGTCAAGTGGGCTTCGAAACAGAAAACCAGCCTGGAGACGGTGGCGAGCGATCGCCGGGTATAGCCTTGCACGCGCATCGGCCGATACCCCGCATATCGATTCAGGCATTTTGCGAAAGCGATGGCGTTGCGAAACAGATAGCGCGTGCCAGCGAAGATCGGCGCATGGCCAAAACCCACGTTCAGGTCCATATGGGCGGCGTAGATACTGCCGTTGAACTGTTCCAGACTGTGCCGACGCCCAATCTCATTCTACTTGAGACGTCCGCTGCACCACGCGATATGTTGCAGAACCTGACGGCTCTATCTGAGGTGTGCGACCCCTCAACGAAGGTCGTCATCATCGGACATTTCAATGATGTCTGGCTCTACCGCGAACTCATCCGCAACGGCATATCGGAATATATGGTTGCCCCGATCGATCTGTCGGAGATTGTCGGCGTCATAGGCGGCCTGTTCGTCGATCCGGAAGCAAAGCCGCTCGGCCATTCGATTGCCTTCATTGGCGCCAAAGGCGGTGTCGGCGCTTCCACAATGGCGCACAACATTGCCTGGGCCATCTCGTCGCTCTTCAAGAATGAGGTGGTTATTGCCGACATGGACCTGCCTTATGGCACGGCGAATATCAACTTCGACCAGGACCCGGCACAGGGAATTGCCGAAGCTGTGTTTTCGCCAGAACGCATTGACGATGTCTATCTCGACCGCCTCTTGGCACAATGCGCCGAACATCTCTCGCTGCTTGCGGCACCATCGACGCTTGATCGCGTTTTCGATTTCCGCGACGATTCCTTTGCGCACCTGATCGACGTGGCGCAGAGATCCGTTCCCCACGTCGTTCTGGACGTGCCGCACACGTGGAACGGCTGGACGCGCACAACGCTGGCCCGGGCCGATGAAGTCGTTATCGTTGCATCACCGGAATTGGCAAATCTGCGCAATACAAAAAACCTGCTCGATACCCTGAAGCAGCTTCGCCCCAATGACGCCCCGCCAAGACTGATCCTCAATCAGGTCGGTGTGCCCAAACGCCCTGAAATTGCCCCCCTCGATTTCTGCAGTCCGCTTGGAATTCTACCGATCGCCAAGATCCCCTTCGAGCCTGCGCTGTTCGGGAGCGCGGCTAACAATGGCCGGATGTTGGCGGAAACGGATGGGGCTAATCCCATTGTTCAAAGCATTAACGAGATCGCGCATATCCTGACTGGTCGCATGACACTGAAGCCCAAGAAGAAGCCCGGATTGTCGTCGGTACTTTCCCGGTTGAAGCGAAAGAAACAGTAAAGAGAAATCATGTTCGGTAAACGCGGTAATCCCCAATCAAGCGGGGCCGGCGGAAGCCAGGTTCAGGAGTTTCGGGCGCCAGCCCTGGAGACGGCGCTGCCTCTCGGGGGAGGGGTCATCGCGCCGGCCGGACTGCCGCGGGATATATTGGAGCCCAAGCGTTCGCCCGTCGAAACGCCGAAGCCTGTCGCGCCGCTGCGCGAAAAAAACGAAGCTTATTACGATACGAAATCGCAGGTTTTCGCCGCACTGATCGACACGATCGACCTTGCGCAATTGTCGAAACTCGATCCGGAAGTGGCACGCGAAGAAATCCGCGATATCGTCAACGACATCATCGCGATCAAGAATTTCGCCATGTCGATTTCGGAGCAGGAAGAGCTGCTCGACGATATCTGCAATGACGTTTTAGGCTATGGTCCACTGGAGCCTTTACTGGCGCGCGATGACATCGCCGACATCATGGTCAATGGTGCCCGCAAGACCTACATCGAAGTGCTCGGCAAGGTACAGGAATCCGGCGTTCGTTTCCGCGACAACCAGCAACTCCTCAACATCTGCCAGCGTATAGTCAGTCAGGTAGGAAGACGCGTGGACGAGTCCAGTCCCATCTGCGACGCACGTCTGCCCGATGGCTCGCGTGTCAACGTTATCGCACCACCACTTGCGATCGACGGACCGGTCCTGACAATTCGTAAATTCAAGAAGGACAAGCTGACACTGGACCAGCTTGTCCGTTTCGGCGCCATTTCTCCTGCCGGCGCCGAACTCCTGCAAATCATTGGCCGCGTTCGTTGCAATATCGTTATCTCCGGAGGTACCGGCTCTGGCAAGACGACGCTCCTTAACTGCTTGACCAATTATATCGACAAAGATGAGCGCATCATCACTTGTGAGGATTCAGCGGAACTCCAGCTTCAGCAGCCGCATGTGGTGCGGCTTGAAACAAGGCCCGCGAATCTCGAAGGTGAAGGCGAGGTCACCATGCGCGATCTCGTCAAGAACTGCCTTCGTATGCGACCCGAACGGATCATCGTCGGCGAAGTGCGCGGACCCGAAGTCTTCGATCTGCTTTCTGCGATGAACACCGGCCATGATGGGTCCATGGGTACGATCCACTCAAATAGCCCGAGGGAGTGTCTCAGCCGTATGGAATCCATGATCGCCATGGGCGGCTTTGCTTTGCCGCAAAAGACCGTGCGTGAAATCATCGTCGGTTCGGTGGATATTATTATTCAGGCGGCACGCCTTCGCGATGGTTCGCGGCGCATCACCCACATCACCGAGGTGATCGGCATGGAAGGCGAAGTTGTTATAACGCAGGACCTTGTCGTCTATGAGATCACAGGCGAGGACGCCAATGGCCGTCTCATCGGAAAGCACGTCTCCACGGGCATTGGCCGCCCGCACATGTGGGAGCGGGCGCGCTATTACAATGAGGACCGGCGGCTCGCCAATGCGCTCGATTCCATGGAAGCGGCGAAGCTATGATGGTGGGATCGGAGCGCAACAATGTTCGGGCTTGATCTCGCGCAGCTTGGTTTCATCGTACTGGTTGTGCTCGCCGTCGCCGCATTGGCCTACGTATTCTTTTTTGATTCTATTGCGTGGCAGAAAAAGGCGGACGAACGACTGAAAGAGGTCAAGCTCGCCGCAACGGATAGCCTTGGCAAATTCACGGTTCGCGACAAGCAGGCCGAGGCGGTCAAGCGTCGCAAGTCGGTTCACGATACATTGAAGGATCTTGAACAACGCCAGAAGCTGCGCGACAAGAATATCAAGTCGCCGCCGTTGAAAATGCTCATTCAGCAAGCGGGTATGAAGGTCACCATGCCGCGATTTTATCTCTATTCGGTTATTACAGGCATCGTGGTCACTGTGCTCGGCCTGATGTTCGGATCGCCGCTTTATCTCGCGCCGGGTTTGTTCTTGGCCGGGGCTCTTGGCCTGCCGCGTTGGTTCGTCTATTTCCGCCGCCGCCGCCGCATCAAGGCTTTCCTTAACGAGTTTCCGAATGCAATCGATGTGATTGTCCGCGCCATCCGTTCGGGTCTTCCGTTGAACGATGGAATCCGGCTCATAGCGCACGAAGCTCAGGAGCCCGTGCGTGGAGAATTCCGCCGCATCGTCGATGCTCAACAGGTCGGTGTCAGTATCCCGGAAGGCGCTATGCGCATGTCCGAATTCATGCCCTGCTCAGAAGCCAGTTTCTTTGGCATCGTCATCCAGATACAGGCTCAGGCGGGCGGTAACCTTTCCGAAGCCCTAGGCAATCTGTCACGTGTCTTGCGTGATCGGAAAAAGATGGCCGCCAAAGTTCAGGCGCTGTCCATGGAAGCAAAGGCTTCGGCCTATATTATCGGCGCACTGCCCTTTATCGTTGCCTTTTTGGTTTACCTGACAAGCCCGCAATACATCATGATTCTTTTCAACACCAACACCGGCAATTTCATTCTTGCTTGCGCCGGGACGTGGATGTCGATCGGCATCCTGGTGATGAAGAAGATGATCAACTTCAAATTCTAGCGAGAGATGCATGGTAAACGCCTTTGCTAAAGCCATCCAGGACCCGGCATTCATTTTCGCTATTCTGGTCGGGGTATCAATTTTCGCCACGCTCGTCACATTTCTCATGCCCATGCTGTCGGGGGCGGGCCTTAAAACGCGCATGAAATCGGTTGCTCTTGAGCGCGACCAGATCAGGTCGCGCGAAAGGTCACGTCTTGCTTCGGAAAGCGATAGCAGACGCAAGAACGGCAAGTCCCTGCGGCTAACGGAACGGCAAGGCGTACGCCAGTTTGTCGAAAGACTGGATCTGCAACGGGCACTCGCTGACGAAAAGACGCTCGCCGCGCTGCGCATGGCTGGCTTTCGTGGACAGAACGCTCTGAATATCTTTCTGGCCGCACGGTTTGGCCTGCCATTTATTACGCTCGCTCTTGCGGTTCTCTATGTTTTCGGTTTGGGCGGCCTTGCGGATAAATCGACGCTTATTCGGTTGGCGACGTGCTTTGCCGGCGCGTATGTTGGCTTCTATCTGCCAAATCTCTATGTGAGAAATGTTGCTGGTAAGCGAAAGCAATCCATACAAATGGCATGGCCCGATGCTCTGGACCTGTTGTTGATCTGTGTGGAGTCGGGAATGTCGATCGAAGCCGCTTTCAAAAAGGTATCGGAAGAGATCGGCGTTCAGTCGGGCGAGCTGGCTGAGGAGCTGGTCCTGACAAATGCGGAACTTTCGTTCTTGCCGGAGCGGCGCCAAGCCTATGACAATCTTGCGACCCGCACAGGTCTTGAAACCGTAAAGTCCGTGGTACAGGCGCTGGTCCAATCGGAGCGGTATGGTACGTCGATCGGCACCGCCTTGCGCGTTCTATCCGATGAGAGTCGCGAAATGCGGTTGATGGCGGCTGAGAAGAAGGCTGCAGCACTGCCGCCAAAACTGACAGTGCCAATGATCCTTTTTCTGCTTCCCGTGTTGTTCTGCGTCATTCTTGGACCCGCTGCCATTCAGATACAGGCTCAGGGTGGCATATTCGGCCCCGCAACGCCAAAATAACTGGGGCTGTTGGTATTGACGCTCTGACGGCCTGCAAATGGCGTTTTTCTGCGCGCCGGTACTCATGTACCTCAAAGTACGCTGCGTTCCGGTGCTCGAAAACCACCATTTTCGTCGCGTCAGCGCATGAATTTCAACAGCCCCCTGTGCCAATCGCTCACGAAAAAGCCACCTGACTGGGCGGCTGTTTTGCTGCGTCGGACGAAACGATCAGCTCTTGGGCTGCTTCTTGTCTTTCAGCATGTTCCATGAATTTTGTTGCGACAACATCGACCGCAGATATTGCACATTCGTCTGTGCCTGTTGGGGCGAGAGTTCCTGTTTGGCGATATTCTCGGCTTCGTCAAAACGCCCCTGCAGCCCAACGACAAGTGCAAGGTTCTGCCGCACGCGGCTGTCAGAGCCCTTCGCATTCACGGCCTGGCGCATATATTGTTCGGCAGTGGCCAATTCGCCGGATAGAACGTAGGACATACCCATATTGGAGAGGATCGAAGCTTCGTTTGGATTAATGATCAGTGCCTGCTTGTAGAGATCACGAGCCTCACCCGTCTTGCCCATTTGGTCGAGGATAGCACCTTCGGCCGAGAGCAGTTTCCAATCCGGGTATTCCGGCGTCTGGGCGCGGCGCAACGCGTCGAGAGCCGCGTCGAACTCGCCTGTGCTGGCGAGCGCTTTGCCATAGGCGGCGAGCACCTGGCGATCTTTCGGATAGGCAATAGCGAGGCTTCGCATCACGGCGAGGGCCTGATCGCTGCGGCCTGTCATGCGCAAGACAGTGGAAAAGTTCAGCGCCGCAGACCTGTCCTTAGGATTTGCTTCGTAGCGCTTGCCGAGGCTGGACGAAGCCTGCATCAGTTGTTCCTGGTTCATCTGATCGAAATTGCCAGCGGGAAGCGTGTCGGTGGTAGTAGCGGCCGGGATGATCGATCCTGTCGTCGTCTTGTCGGTGGTTGCGCAGCCGGAAATTCCGGAGGCCAACGCGACAATTGCAACAGCATAAATGAAGCGGCGATTACATTGAATAATGCCAACGCTTGTCATAGTTTGCCCCACCCGCAGCACAAATCACCTGTGCGTTAACCATTTCCTTGGCTTAGAAATATTCTGTTAACCCTAACGGACGGTTAATGACCTGAGGGCGCGATACAAAAGTACGAGCGAGAAGAGAACGTTATGGCTAGTGATATCAAAGTTGGAACAATGGCGGGCAGCAAGCCGATCTGGTTCGTGAAAAAAGGCGAATTGGAAGATGCCGGCCTCGATAGTGGCGCTCTCGCATGGGCCAAAGCCAATGGGTTTGATGGCCAGGCTGCCCGTGTTCTTGTTGTTCCGGGGGAGAACGGCGACGTTGCGGGTGCTCTGTTCGGCATTGGCAAGGACGATATTCGGCTCGTTGCCGGCAAGCTGGCCAGTGCGTTGCCAAAAGGGGACTGGTACATTGCGAGCCCAGTCAGCGAGCCAGATCTCACTGCTTTGGCGTTTCTCCTCGGAGGTTACAAATTTACGCGCTACACGAAAAAAGATGATGCTGAAGTCACGCTTTCGACACCCAAGGGCGCTGATGAGACGGATGTGAGACGGCTCGCCAAGGCCGTCATGCTGGCAAGGGATCTTATTAACACGCCGACCAACGATATGGGGCCCGTAGCGCTGGAAGCAGCGGTACGGAACGTTGCCGAGGAACACAAGGCAACGCTCAGCGTGATCAAGGGCGATGATCTATTGAAGAAGAATTTCCCCATGATCCACGCGGTAGGACGGGCAGGAAGCCAGGAACCTCGCCTGATCGATTTTGCATGGGGCAAGAAAAATGCGCCAAAGGTGACACTGGTCGGCAAAGGCGTTTGCTTCGACACAGGCGGTTTGGATATAAAGCCTTCGAGCGGCATGCTCCTGATGAAAAAGGATATGGGCGGGGCGGCCAACGTGCTGGCGCTGGCTGGACTGATCATGGATGCAAGGCTGCCGGTCAGGTTGCGTGTACTGATACCGGCGGTCGAAAATTCGATTTCGGCCAATGCGTTTCGCCCTGGAGACATATTGACCAGCCGCAAGGGCCTGACCGTCGAGATCGGGAATACTGATGCAGAGGGACGCTTGATCCTCGCGGATGCGCTTGCATTGGCTGATGACGACGAGCCAGAAATCCTCATCGATATGGCTACCCTGACCGGCGCAGCACGTGTCGCGCTGGGCCCGGATTTGCCACCATTCTACACCAATGATGATGGATTTGCTTCGGAGGTAGCCGCCTCTGCATACGCGGTTGCAGATCCCGTCTGGCGCATGCCCCTTTGGCAACCCTATGACGCCAAACTCTCATCCCGTGTCGCCGACCTCAACAATGTCACGTCCGATGGTTTTGCCGGATCGATCACTGCGGCGCTATTCCTGCAACGCTTCGTCGGCAAGGCGAAGGTCTGGGCGCATTTCGATATTTTCGGCTGGAACCCGGTGGAGAAGCCGCACGCTCCGATTGGAGGCGAGGCACAGGCTATCCGCGCACTTTACCATCTTCTCAAAGAGCGTTACCCGAGCAAATGATTGCCTTGCGTGCCTCGATGCAACGGCTAGAATGGAACGGAGCCGAAATGATCGCGGGTAACGTTCATGAATATAGAGCTGAGACCGCTTCAGGCACTGACATTGTGGAAGGAAATTGCGTTGTCGGAAGTGCGCGACGATGCCCACGATCTCACGATGCGGCAGCTGGCTGTGCTTCTTACGGTTTATCTCGAACCGCCGCCGCACACGATACGAGGTATGGCGGCAAAGCTCGGCGTAACAAAACCCGTCATCACCCGCGCTCTCGACACAATGGGATCCTACGGTTTGGTCGATCGACACCGCGATGAGAAGGACAAGCGCAATGTTCTCGTCAAGAGAACGGTAAAAGGTGCGCTGTATGTTGAACGGCTCGGCGACCTGATTATCGCCAAAGCAAGAGGATTGCCGCTTTGAAAGCTGAAACTGTAAATCTCGACAAGCGGCTGAACGCATTCCGGCCCGACCTTGCGGATGAAAGCTTGCGCGGTCTGGTTGAAGCGGAGCGATTCACCGCCGGCATGCCGATGCGCATCGCCGATCCAGTGGTCGACGTGCGCTCCGAACCGCGGGGCGACGCTGGTATCACCACACAGTTTCTCTACGGCGACGATGTGCTCGTCTTCGAAGACGACAATGGCTGGTGCTGGGTCCAGAACGAGCGCGATGGCTATGTCGGCTATGTGGTGGACACGACGCTGGACCTTCGCACTCATGAACCGACCCATATCGTCATCGCACCGCGGACCTTTGTTTACCCGGGCTCGGACCTGAAGTTCCCACGAACCAAAGCGCTGTCGATGGGCTCGCTTGTTGCGGTTACCGGCGGGCAGGAGAGGCGCAGCACGCTCTATGCCATGCTGCCAAGCGGCGAGGCGATCATCGCCAAACATCTCGTGCCCATAGACGAGGTGACGGATGATCACGTGGCTGTCGCAGAAACGCTTATGCACACGCCCTATCTTTGGGGCGGCGTTTCGGGATTTGGCATTGATTGTTCAGGCCTGATCCAGCTTTCACTGCTGATGACCGGCCAGGGCGTGTTGCGCGATTCGGATATGCAGGCGGCTTCGATCGGCGAGCTGATCGAACCGGACAAGGACTATCACAATCTGCAGCGCGGCGACTTCCTGTTCTGGACTGGTCACGCGGCGATGATGGCGAGCCACTCCATGGTGCTGCATGCGAGCGGCCATACGATGAGTGTCACCCTCGAACCGTTGCGCGAGGCTATCGAACGCATCGCCTATCTTTATGGCAAGCCGACTGCGGTGCGCCGGCTTTAGTTCTTCTTATCTCCCTCAAGGGAGAGATAATCGGTATCTAATATTGCGCGGCCTTGTCCACGATATTTTTGAGCGGCTCGCCACGCTCATAAGACTCAAGCTGCGCTATGATTTCCGGAACCAACGCTTGGGGGCTGGAACTTGCAGCCGCATGCGGCGTGATGACAACCTGCGGATGTGTCCATAGCGGGCTACCCTTCGGCAATGGCTCGGTTTTGAACACGTCGAGCGTCACAGCTGACAGCATGCCTCGATCAAGCGCGGCAAGGATATCGGGTTCGTTCTGCAAGCCGCCGCGACCGGCGTTGATCAATACCGGCGCACCAAGCGGACCCTCGGCCTTCATCTGTGCGAACATGCTCATCGACAGAATGCCTTTAGTCTCCGGCGTCAATGGCAGCAGGCAGACGACGATGTCCACATCCTTGAGGAAATCCTTCAGTCCGTCCTTGCCGAAGTGGCTTGTGACGCCCTCGATGGTTTGCAGGCGGCGGCTCCACCCGCTGACGCGGAAGCCGAGATTGCGCAATTTCTGCGCGGCATCGCGTCCAAGCACGCCGAGCCCCAGAATGCCAACCGTCACCTCGTGTGCAGCGGGCTGGCGTCGATCCTCATGCCAGACCTTCTGGGTCTGCTGCTGGCGATAGCGCAGGCCGAGCCGGTGATGGTCGAGCACCTGCCATACAACATATTCGCTCATGCGCATGGTGAGGTCCGGCGAAACAATGCGCACAATGGGAACATCCGGAAGCTGGTGATCATGGAAGATATGATCGACACCGGCGCCAAGCGAGAAGATGACCTCGAGGTTGGGCAGGCCCATGAGAGAGCCCGGCCGCTGTTTCCACACCAAGGCGTAACGAATCTTGTCCTTGGCCGTGTCGGCATCGAGCACAAGCTTGCGCGCTGGTGCGGCCTTGGCAAATTCGGTTTGCCAGACATCCGGGTCCCAGCCCGTCACCGCCAACAAGATTGTGTCATCCGCATTCCCAGTCATTCGCTCACCGCTCCCTGTTCGGCCGTTTCTATCCTGAAGGCCGCAGCCATCAGGGCTTTTGTATAATCGCTCTTGGGCCGTGCGAAGATTTCCTCCGAAGGGCCATATTCCACTGCCTTCCCATTGCGCATCACCAACACGTCATTGGCAAGTGCCTTGACCACCTTCAAGTCGTGGCTGATGAAGAGGTAAGCCAGATTATGCTTTTGCTGCAACGAGCGCAAAAGGTCGACGACCTGCGCTTGCACGCTCATATCTAGCGCGGACGTAGGCTCGTCCAACATGACGAAACGCGGGTTGAGCACCATGGCGCGTGCGATTGCGATGCGTTGACGTTGGCCACCGGAGAACTCGTGCGGGTAGCGGAAACGGTTTTCCGGATCGAGATTGACTTCTTTGAGCGCTGCGACGACGCGCGCATCCCGCTCACCCACTGAAAGCTTCGGCTCGTGAACCTGCAAACCTTCGGCAATAATGTCGGTAACCGACATGCGTGGAGAGAGAGAGCCGTAGGGATCCTGAAACACAATCTGCAATTCGCGGCGCAGTGGGCGCATTTGCTTGAACGAATATTGGTTGATGTCCTTTGTCCCGAAACGGATCACGCCCTCGGACGAAATCATGCGCGACAGGGCAAGACCAAGCGTCGTCTTGCCTGAACCGGATTCGCCGACGACACCGAGCGTCTGCCCGGCCCGGATCGTCACGTCGATGCCATCGACCGCCTTAACGTAGTCAACGGTTTTGCGCAGAAAACCCTGTTTGATCGGGAACCAGACCTTGAGGTTCTCGCCGCGCATCACCGGTTCAGCCGAAAGGTCGGCGGATGGCGGATTGCCCTTCGGTTCTGCCGCGAGCAGATGCTTCGTATATTCGTGCTGCGGATTGTCGAATATCTGCTTCGTTGGACCGGTTTCGACGATCTTGCCGCCTGTCATAACGCAGACGCGGTCGGCGATCTTGCGCACGATGCCAAGGTCATGGGTGATGAAGAGCATCGACATGCCCTGTGCGGCTTTTAACTCCGCAAGCAGTTTCAGAATCTGCGCCTGCACGGTCACGTCGAGCGCAGTGGTCGGTTCGTCGGCGATCAGCAGCTTTGGCTTGTTGGCAAGCGCCATGGCGATCATCACGCGCTGGCGCTGCCCGCCGGAAAGCTGGTGCGGATAAGCGTTCATGCGCTTTTCCGGCTCGCGAATGCCAACTTCCTCCAGCAGTGCCAGAGTGCGCTGACGCGCCGCCTTGTCGCCCATGCCCTGATGCAATTTCAGCACTTCGCTGATCTGCTTCTCAATTGGATGAAGCGGATTGAGCGAAGTCATCGGCTCCTGGAAGATCATGGTAATGTCGTTGCCGCGGACCCGGCGCAGATCATTTTCATCCTTGTCCAGAAGGTCCTCGCCATTGAACAGGATCTGGCCCGACGGATGTGATGCGGGCGGATAGGCCAGCAGCTTCAGGATCGACAGGGCCGTCACCGACTTGCCGGAACCGGATTCTCCAACCAGAGCGACCGTCTCGCCGTGAGCGATATCGAAAGAAATACGATCGACCGCAAGAGACTCCTTGCCGTTCTGGGTGAAGGCGACTGACAAATCGCGTACTGAAAGTAGAGCGTTCATTTGAAAGCCTTGCGCGGATCGAACGCGTCACGTGTCGCTTCACCGACGAAAATCAGCAGCGACAACATCAGCGATATGACGATGAAACCGGTGAGACCGAGCCACGGCGCTTGAAGATTGTTCTTGCCTTGCGCCAGTAGCTCACCAAGCGACGGGGATCCCGGCGGAAGGCCAAAACCTAGAAAATCAAGCGATGTCAGCGTTGTGATCGATCCATTGAGAATGAAGGGCAGGAACGTCAAGGTGGTCACCATTGCGTTTGGCAGCAGGTGTCTGAACATGATGGTTCGATCGCGCACACCGAGCGCGCGGGCTGCATTGACGTATTCAAAATTGCGGGCGCGGAGGAATTCGGCCCGCACGATGCCGACGAAGCTGACCCACGAGAACAACAACATGATGCAAAGCAGAATCCAGAACCCTGGCGGCAGGATCGAGGCCATGATCAGGAGCAGATAAAGGGTTGGAACAGAGGACCAGATCTCGATGAAGCGCTGGGCGATGAGATCGAGCCAGCCACCGAAATAGCCTTGTAAGGCGCCGGCGGTAACGCCGATGACCGCCGAGGCGGCTGTCAGGATGAGGCCAAACAGCACCGAGATGCGGAAACCGTAAAGCGCACGGGCGAAGACATCGCGTGCCTGATCGTCGGTGCCGAGAATGTTCAAATTGCCAAAGGTGCAATTCGGATCGTTGACCCCTTGCGGATAACGGGCGCAGCGCTCTTCGGGCGTAAATAGCCAATAGGGTTTCGACGGCGCCGTATCGGGCAACTCGTTGTTGACCGTGCGGTAGGAATAGCGGACCGGCGGCCAAATCGCCCAGCCATTGGCATTGATCTCGTCCTGAATTACTGGGTCGCGATAGTCAGTGACCGCATAGAAGCCGCCGAACTTTTCCTCAGGATAATCGACCAGAACCGGAAAGAGGATTTCGCCTTTATAGGAAACGAGGATTGGCCTGTCGTTGGCAATGAACTCGGCGAACAGCGAGGCAATGAACAGAAACAGGAATATCCACAGCGCCCACCAGCCGCGGCGGTTGGCCTTGAAATTCTGCCAGCGGCGCGCATTGAGCGGCGACAGGCGTGGACGCCGAACCGGGATGGCGGGTGCGCGTAAAACCTCGCTCGTCATCAGACGTCCCTCCGCTCGAAATCGATCCGCGGATCGATCCATGTATAGAGAAGATCGGAGAGGAGACTGACGACGACGCCGACAAGCGCAAAGATATAGACCGTGGCTATCACCACGGGATAGTCGCGGTTGATGATCGATTCATAGCCCAGCAATCCCAGTCCATCGAGCGAGAAGATCGCCTCGATCAGGAGCTGGCCGGTGAAAAAGATTGAAATGAAGGCGCTCGGAAAGCCGGAAATCACGATCAGCATGGCGTTGCGGAAGACGTGGCCGTAGAGGATCTTGCGCTCGCTGAGCCCCTTGGCGCGCGCCGTCGTCACGTACTGCTTGCGGATTTCGTCGAGGAACGAGTTCTTGGTAAGCAGCGTCGTTGTGGCAAAGGCGGAAAGCAGCATCGCGGTCAGCGGCAGTGCGAGATGCCATGCATAGTCGACGATCTTACCGAAAAGCGAGAGCTGCGAGAAATTGTTCGAGGTCAGCCCGCGCAACGGAAACCAGTCGAAGAACGAGCCGCCTGCAAAGAAAACGATCAGCATGATGCCAAAGAGAAAGCCCGGGATCGCATAGCCGACAATGATGATGCCGCTGGTCCATATATCGAAGGTCGAGCCGTCCTTGATTGCCTTGCGTATGCCGAGTGGAATCGAGATCATATAGGAGAGCAGCGTCATCCATAGGCCAAGCGATATGGAGACGGGGAGCTTTTCCTTGATGAGATCGATGACGCTGATGTCGCGGAAATAGCTCTTGCCGAAATCGAAGCGCACATAATTCCACATCAGAAGACCGAAGCGCTCCAAGGGAGGCTTGTCGAGGCCGAATTGCTTTTCCAGACTGGCGATGAATGCGGGGTCTAAGCCCTGTGCACCGCGATATTTTGAGTTACCCTCGCCAAGGCCAAGCTGATCCTGGCTCTGACCGAAATCTGTACCGCCACCGCCGATGCGGTCCATGGCATTGCCGCCTTGGCCGGTCAGCTGGCCGATAATGCGCTGTACCGGGCCCCCTGGGACAAATTGTACGATGACGAAGCAGACAAGCAAAACTCCGAACAGTGTCGGAACCATCAAAACGAGACGGCGAAGGATATAGGCTCCCATCAGGAGCTCCCTCTCAACATCGCTAAAATATCAAACCTTGCCAATTGCCTTCGCCTTTGCTTCGTCGAGCCACCACAACGTCTCAACCGGAAAACCGTAATCGGGTTTCGGCTCCTTGAAGCCGAACATGTCCCAATAGGCGATCGGATGATTCGCTGCGTACCAATTTGGAATCCAGTCGCGTCTTATACGCAAGAGTCGATCAAGAACACGCAAGATTGAAATCAATTCCGTACGGGAGTGCGCCTCGCTGACTTTCGCGATAAGCGCATCGATAACCGGGTCGGCAGTGCCGGGAAAATTCCACGAGCCGGCTACGCTGGCGGCCTTCGACCCGAACATGATCTCTAGAGATTCACGCGTTGGGGTGGCATCGAGCATATAGGCGATGCCCATCATGTCGAAATCAAAATCCTGCAGGCGCAGTTGATATTGCGAGGGATCGACAAGGCGCAAAAAGGCATTGATGCCTATTGCCTTGAGATTGTTGATGAAGGGCGAATATACTCGCGTGAAAACCTCGGCTTGAATGAGCATTTCAACGTTCAGCGGTTTGCCTCCCGCATCGACCAACTGGTTGCCCTCTCGCTTGAACCCGGCCTGAGTCAGAAGCTCGGAAGCACGGCGCAGATTCTTGCGGTCGCGGCCTGAACCATCTGAGGGAGCCTGCAATAGCGCTTCGTCGAAGATGGCTTCGGGCAGCTTGTCGCGAAACGGCTCCATGAGTGCCAGTTCTTCGGGCGAAGGCTTTCCGGAGCTGAGAAAATCCGACTGTTCGAACAGCGATTGTGAACGGTCGTAGCGACCATAGAACAGGTTTTTCTGTGTCCATTCGAAATCGAAACACAAGGCGATGGCTTCGCGAACACGCGGATCGCGGAAATGTTCGCGGCGCTGGTTCAGCGCCCAAGCCTGCATTTGCGGGCGTTTCTCACCGGAAAAGTCGCGCTTGATGACACGCTTTTGCTGGATTGCCGGAAAATCATATTCCGTCGCCCATGTCTTGGCGGTGGATTCGAGACGAAAGAAGATATCCCCTTTCTTGAAGGCTTCGAATTCCGGCTGGCGGTCGCGGTAGAAATCGATCCTGATCCGGTCGAAATGGTTGAAGCCGCGCATGACCGGCAGGTCTTTTCCCCAGTAATCCGCGACACGCTCATATTCGATACGCTGGCCGACCGAAACGTTGCCGACCCGGTAAGGTCCCGAAGCAAGCGGAGCTTCAAGCGTCGAGGCATCGAAATCGCGCGTGGCATACCAGGTTTTTGAGAGAATTGGCATGATACTGGCGATGTCGAGAATGGCGCGGTCGGAATGCTTGCCGCTGAAGCTGATACGCAGGGTGTGATCGTCGACGGCAACGATCTCCTTCATCTCGGTCAGCAACAACAAAAGCGAAGGGTGGCCCTTCTTCTGTATCGTCTGATAGCTGAAAACCACATCATGCGCGGTGAGGGGCGAGCCATCGTGGAACCGGGCTTCGTGGCGTAGTTTGAAGGTGAACGTATTGCGGTCGCCGGAGACAGTCACTGTTTCCGCCACCAGCCCATATATGGAGTCTGGCTCGTCCAGTGCGGTTTCCATCAACGTATCAAAACATAGCTCCATGCGCGGCGGCGCGTCGCCCTTGGGCGAGAAGCTGTTCAGCGTATTGAAGGTCTGAGTCGACTGGTTGAAAAACCAGCTCCATGGCGAGAAGGCGAAGGTGCCGCCTTTGGGGGCATCGGGACTGGCATAGTCGAAATGTGTGAAATCCTTGGGATATTTCAGCTCGCCAAATGCTGAGAGCCCATGCAGAGGCACATCGGTCGCGACTTCCGACAGTGCAAGGCGCGGCGCCACCGTCGTCAGGATCGTCGCGCTTGATAATTTCAGTACATCGCGGCGGGTAAGTCGCGTCATTCGGCGCGCGCCTTCAGGGCTTGTTCCTTGGCGGTATCGATCCACCACGAGAAAGGGTCGATTCCGGTATATTCAGGCTGCTTCTCCGGCATGCCGAACTTGTTCCAGTACGCAATTTTGATTCTGTCGTCATACCATTGCGGGACCACGTAATAATTCCAGAGCAGCACCCGGTCGAGCGCATGCGTCGCGGCCACAAGCTCATCACGATCCTTTGCGAAAATCACCCGATCGACCAGCTTGTCGACAGCCGGGTTCTTGATGCCCATGTAATTACGACTTCCCGGCGTATCCGCTGCGGCCGAACTCCAGAAGTCGCGTTGCTCGTTGCCTGGCGACAGACTTTGGGCCATGACGACGTTTGGTGTTGTGATATCAAAATCGAAGTCGTTGAGCCGGGACGTGTATTGTGCGCTATCCACGACGCGAATCTGTGCGTCGATACCGAGCTTGCGCAGATTTACCATGAACGGTCCGATAAAGCGTTCAGCCGAGGGATCATCCGCCAGAAACTCGATGGTCAATGGCTGTCCCGTTTGTGTATTGACGAGCTTTCCATTCTTCTGGTCGTAACCGGCCGCTTTCAGAAGTTGAACGGCATGGCGCAGATTGTCCCGCTGCGATTGCGGCGTGTCGTAGACCGGAAGCTTGAATTCCTTGGTGAAGACTTCTTCAGGCACTTGCCCCTTTACAGTCTCCAGGATTTCAAGCTCCTTACCGCTCGGCAATCCGCTGGAAGCGAGCTCGGACCCGGCAAAATAGCTGTTAATGCGCTTATACTGGCCAAAGAACAGATTCTTGCTCATGCTTTCAAAATCATAGGCCCAGTTCAAAGCCTCGCGCACTTTCGGATCCTTGAACTTGTCGCGCCTTGTATTGATCAGGAATCCCTGCATGCGGCCCGACGAGCGGAGCGGAAACATCGCCTTGATAACGTCACCGCGCGCAACAGCGGGAAAATCATAACCGCGCATCCAGCGGCCAATGCTCGCTTCGCCTCGATAATCCTCAAAGCCGCCCTTCTTGAAGGCCTCCCAGGAGGCATTCTGGTCGCGGAAGTATTCATAGCGGATATGGTCGAAATTATTGCGGCCGACATTGACTGGGAGGTCCTTGCCCCAATAGTTTTCGACACGGCTCCAGACAATCGTTTTACCCGGAACGACGCTCTCGATCTTGTAGGCCGAAGATCCAAGGGGGATCTCCATTGTCGGCTTGGTAATATCGCGCTTCTTGCCGGAAGCGTCTGTCCCTTCCCACCAATGCTTGGGAAGGACGACAAGATCGCCCATGATATTCGGCAGTTCCCTGTTGCCGCCGCTCGTAAAAGTGAAGGTTACCTCGCCGTCGCCAGTTTTTTCGGCCTTTTCAACGTCGTGGTAATACTTGTTGTAAAGCGGGCTTTGCGCCTTCAAGACGTTGAAGGACCAGATCACGTCGTCGACTGTAATGGGTTCGCCATCGTGCCATTTCGCGGCGGGATTGAGCTTGAACTTGACCCAGGAAAAGTCGTCGGGATAAGCGACGGATTGAGCGATCAGTGGATAGTTTGTTCCGACCTGATCAAGGGATTGACTCATCAATGTATCGTAGAGCTGGCCGCCTCCCAATGCTCCCAATCCTGAAGCGGGCGTACCTTGGACAACGTAAGGATTTAGGCTGTCGAAACTACCCTCGCTGGTCTGGTTGAGCGTTCCGCCCTTGGGTGCATCCGGATTGACATAGTCATAGTGCTTGAAGTCGGCACCGTATTTCAGCTCGCCTAGGAGACTTGTCCCTGTCCGCCATTCCGGTTCTGCGGCCTGAGCTATCTGGACGGTGCCAGCGGTAGCGATGGCAAGGAGAGCGAGGCTGGCAACGAAGGGGCGAAATCGCAAATCAAATCTCCACAGGTTCTCTTTGCTGGTAGTCTAAGAGAAAATGCGGCAGAGAACAGGCCTCCACCGAAAAAACCCAGCCAAGAACGCAAAAAGCCGGGCACTGGGCCCGGCTTATCGCGAAATGGCTATTAAATCAGTTGGCGGGTGCTGGAGCGGCTGGAGCTGGAGCAGCAGGTGCTGCCCCATCGGCTGGCTTTTCACCTGCGGGCGCAGCGGGAGCAGCATCTTCAGCCGGCTTGGCCGCCGCATCTGCGGGTTTTGCCGCATCGCCTGCAGGTGCAGCCGCCGCATCGGCAGTTGGCAGCGGCTTTGGACTATCGGACAGCGTGCGCAGATAAGCGATCAGATCGGCACGCTCATTGTCCTTCTTGTCGCCGGCGAAGCCCATGGCCGTGCCTTTGATGTAGCCCTTCGGCGAGGTCAGGAAGTGGTTGAGGTGGTCATAGGTCCACTTTTCCTGGCCGCCCTTGGAGAAATCCTTGATGGCGCCGGAATAGCCGAAGCCCGGATGGGTCGCGATCGGACGGTCGACAATATCCCAGAGATTGGGACCAACCTTGTTCGGGCCATCCTTTTCACCGGTGTGGCAAGCCTGGCAGCGCTTGAAAACCGCTTCGCCGCGTGTCGCATCGGCAGAAGCGAGAAGCGTTGCAATCGGCACAGCCGCCGCAGGGGCGGCTTCACCGCCTGCGCCGCCAGCTTCGGGCTCGGCGGCCTGGATAATATAACCGGGCTTTTCAGGTGCGTGAGAATCGAAAAAAGCATCGGACAGGATGCCTGCCGACATGACAACGAAAACGGTTGCCAGAAACGCCATGGCATATTTGTTGAATGCGCTCGATTCCATCGTCGATCATTGCTCCACTTGTGTCCTGTTCAAGTACACTGAATACAAAGTCGATAGCGGCGCTTGCTCGTGCAGTGCCGGAGCTTTGTGTTCAGCTTACTTGCTTAGGTTCTCAATATCTGGTCAATGCAGATCGCTGCATTTTTCGACAAGAGTCCCCTCGTGATCGCGCGGAAACTAGGTCTTTTACTCCAGACTTGCAACACATATAAGGGCGGTTCTGCCTGAGACTTTTTGACACCGTAGGCGTGTTTGCAATGATGAAAATACTGACACTTATACCGGCGAGAATGGCTTCGACCCGGCTCCCGGACAAGCCGCTGGCCGATATCGCCGGCAAGCCGATGATCGTGCACGTGGCGGAACGGGCGAGGGCTGCGGGACTTGGCCGCACCGTGGTCGCAACCGATAATCTCGATGTCAAAGCGGCGGTCGAAGCGCACGGGCTCGAAGCGGTGATGACGCGCAATGATCACGAATCCGGTTCCGACCGCATTTATGAAGCATTGCTTGCCCTCGATCCCGACGGCAATGTCGACGCGGTGGTCAATGTTCAGGGTGACCTGCCGACCATCGAGACGGAAATCATAAAGCGTGCACTGCTACCGCTGCAGAATGGTCCCGCCGACATAGGCACGCTCGGCGTCGAAATCCGGCGCGAGGATGAGAAGACCAATCCAAACGTCGTGAAGATCATTGGCTCGCCCACGGGGAAAGACCAACTGCGCGCGCTGTATTTTACCCGCGCGACCGCGCCTTGGGGCGAGGGGCCGCTCTACCATCATATCGGGCTTTACGCCTATCGCCGCGCCGCTCTCGAACGTTTTGTCGGCCTCGGACCATCGCCGCTGGAACGCCGCGAGCGGCTCGAACAGTTGCGCGCGCTGGAGGCTGGCATGCGGATCGATGTGGAAATCGTTGATTCGGTGCCCCTTGGCGTTGATACGGCCGAAGACCTCGAACGCGCACGAGACATTCTCACCTCTATATAAGGCAGTCTATCATGGCAAAGACCAATCGCATCTCTTTCCAGGGTGAACCTGGCGCGAACTCCGATACGGCGTGCCGCGACATGTTCCCGGATATGGAACCGATGCCGTGCCCGACATTCGAGGATGCGTTCAACGCGGTCGAAAGCGGTGCGGCAGATCTCGCAATGATCCCTATCGAGAATACGATCGCTGGTCGCGTCGCCGATATCCATCATCTCCTACCGGAATCTCGCCTGCACATTGTCGGAGAATACTTCCTGCCGATCCATTTTCAGCTAATGGTGTTACCGGGAACGAAACGTAACGAGATCACCTCGGTCCACAGCCATATTCATGCACTCGGCCAATGCCGAAAGTATATTCGTCAGAACGGCTGGAAGCCGGTGATTGCCGGTGATACGGCGGGAGCGGCGCGCCTCGTTGCGGAGGTCAAGGACAAGACGATGGCTGCACTGGCGCCGCGGCTTGCATCCAGTTTATATGGCCTCGATATCCTCGAAGAGGACGTGGAGGACACTGAAAACAATGTCACGCGCTTCGTGGTTTTGACCAAGACCAAGAAGTGGGCGCCGCGTAGGTCCGACGAACTTATGATGACGACCTTCGTTTTTCGCGTTCGAAATGTTCCTGCTGCGCTCTACAAGGCGATGGGCGGTTTTGCCACCAATATGGTCAACATGACGAAACTCGAGAGCTATCAGATCGACGGCAAGTTCACCGCAACCCAGTTTTATGCCGACATCGAAGGCCATCCAGACGACAAGAATGTCGCGCATGCCCTGGACGAACTGGAATTCTTCTCCAAGGAAGTGCGGATCCTCGGTGTTTATCCCGCCGATACGACTTTCCGCAGTGCGCAGGGTGAGGAAGAATAGGGCCTAAACTCCGCTCTGCACCCAGCTGCGAATGAGGTGCGCAGCGATAGCACCTGGCGGCGGGGTCATCAGCCCGTCAGGATGGCTGCGATCGAGCATCGCGACAACTTCCTCGCGGGAGAACCAGCGCCCATCCTCAAGTTCGGCCTTGTCCAGCGTGAACTCGTCGGAGAGTGCCTCCGCGTGGCAGCCAATCATTAGTGAATAGGGGAAGGGCCAGGGTTGGCTGGCGTGATAGAGCACGCGGCCGACCGGCAGGTTCGTTTCCTCGAACGTCTCGCGGCGCACGGCGTTTTCGATCGTTTCACCTGGTTCGATGAAGCCCGCGAGGCAGGAATACATGCCCGGGCCGAAGTGCGCACCGCGTGCCAGAAGACACTTGTCTTCGTGTACTACCATCATGATCGCAACCGGGTCAGTGCGGGGAAAATGCTGTGCCTCGCAATTGGGACAGGTGCGCCGGTAGCCTCCATCGCGCATCACGGTTTCAGTGCCGCACCGGCCGCAGAACTTGTGATTCTCGTGCCATGTCAGCAACGAGACGGCCTGCGCCATCGCGCCAAGCTGGTCTGGCGGGACGAGGCCTTGCGTATAGACGGAACGGTAGTCGAAAGCCTTGATCGAATCCGGCAAGGCTGCAAAATCAAAACCGCTGATAGAAGCAAGAATCGGTACATCGTCCTGCGTACCGAGATAAATGGTCTTGTCCGGGGCAGGTAACAGTGCTGTTGCATCTGGCAGACTGAATAGCGCACTGCCCGTGTCGCCACCCATAACCAGCACTTGGCCCTGGCCCGTGAGCAGGATGCGAGCGTTGGCGTTGGCAAGTGCAGTGGCCACCACATCGTCGTTGCGCTTTTCTGAATGGCGGTTGATCCTGTTTCCGGCAAAGCCGACGAAATGGCTTGGCTCCATATCCGGAGCATCAAAGAGGCGAAAAGGCATGGGATGGAACTCCAGAGAGCCTCCGGCGTGGGAAGCCAAGTATGTTGAGTAATTAGATAGCCTTCAGTATGGCGTTCGCAAAGGCCTTTGCTTCTTTTTCCTCATAAGGCTCGCGCTGCCCAAAGCCCCAGACTGGCCCGGGCCAGGCGGGATCGCCGCTGTTACGAGCAATGACATGCAGATGCAGCTGCCGGACAATATTCCCGATGGCGGCTGTGTTAATTTTTTCGCAGTCCACCACGGTTTTCAGCGCCTGCGCGGCGATTCCCGCCTCGAAGGTGAGCATCGTCTGATCGAGCGGGGTCATTTCATGGATCTCGCAAATATTCGGGCGCTGTGGAACCAGGATGAGCCATGGCCAGCGGCGGTCATTCATCAGGCGCAGGTCACAGAGACCCAGTCTCGCAATGGAAAACGTGTCTGCTGCAAGCTTGCTATCGAGTTCGAACATCATGATTTGCGACAAATAGCAGTTTTTTCGGCTGTACGCTTGCTTTTTGCGTGCGAATTGCCGATATGAGCCTCGGGAGGTTGGTGGTGGACGAGCCACTCGCCAACCGGGTCAGGTCCGGAAGGAAGCAGCCCCAACGAGCCAGGCACGGGTCGCCGTGCCAGCCTCCCACCCTTTCTTCTTTGTCACCTTGCCTGTGCCAAAGCCGTTATCGGCATTGACGCTGCGGTGCATGGCGGTCCAAACTTGCGCAACGCGAGTAGACCAAAAGCAGGAGCGGAATGAACACCATGGCAGACAGCGCCTATCGCGTGCTCGCCCGCAAATATCGCCCGCAAAATTTTGACGATCTGATCGGCCAGGAGCCGATGGTTCGTACGTTGACCAATGCGTTCGAGACCGGCCGCATTGCGCAGGCATGGATGCTGACCGGGGTCCGCGGAGTCGGCAAGACGACGACTGCACGTATTCTCGCGCGCGCGCTCAATTATAAGACAACTGACATCGACAAGCCGACGATCGATCTTTCTGTGCCGGGCGAGCATTGCCAGGCGATCATGGAAGGTCGCCATGTCGACGTGATCGAGATGGATGCCGCTTCGCACACGGGTATCGACGATATCCGCGAGATTATCGAGCAGGTGCGCTATCGTCCCGTTTCTGCGCGCTACAAGGTCTACATCATCGACGAAGTGCACATGCTCTCCAATCAGGCCTTCAACGGCCTGTTGAAAACGCTCGAAGAACCGCCGCCCCATGTAAAATTCATCTTTGCCACCACGGAAATCCGCAAGGTTCCGATTACTGTTTTGTCGCGCTGCCAGCGCTTTGATCTGCGCCGTATCGACACAAGTCTCCTGATCGGGCATTTGAAGAAGATTGCCGGCCTCGAAACAATTGCGGTCGACGATGCATCGCTCAGCATGATTGCCCGGGCGGGCGAAGGTTCGGTGCGCGATTCGCTCTCAATCTTCGATCAGGCCATTGCCCACGGCGCGGGCACCGTTGATGCCGAGGCCGTCCGTTCAATGCTCGGTCTTGCCGATCGGGCTCGCATCATCGACTTGTTTGAAATGCTGATGCGCGGCGACGTTGCATCTGCCTTGCGCGAATTTCGGGCGCAATTTGATGTGGGTGCAGACCCGAGCGTTGTGCTGACCGATCTTGCCGATTTCAATCATCTGGTGACGCGTATCCGCTTCACGCCCGACGTGGCCGATGACATTTCCCTATCGGAGGATGAGCGGCTTCGCGGCAAGGATTTTTCAGAGAAACTTTCCATCCGGGTGCTGTCGCGCACCTGGCAGATGCTGCTCAAAGGGATAACCGAAGTCGACAATTCCAGCCGGCCCGTGCAGGCAGCGGAAATGCTGCTGATCCGGCTTGCCCATGCTGCCGACCTGCCGACGCTGGACGAGGCGTTGAAATCGCTGGAGGAGGGTGGACTGCTTACCGCTCAGGCTCCGCGCAGTGATGGCCCGCGTCCCGGAAATGGCGGTGGAGCCGTGGCACGCTCTACCGACGCGATCGCTTTGGCGCGCGGTGCGATCAGCTCCAATAGTGGCGCCACAATGCGTCTGGTCGAACCTGCTGCAAGGTCCGAGCCGATCGCTCCGCCAATAGTTGAAGAGCAGGCTCCGACGGTGCCAGTCAACAGCATCGAGGATATAATCGCGCTGGCGGAAAAGCAGCGTGACATGCAGTTCAAGATCATGGTCAAGAACTGTGTGCGGCTTGTCAGCATCAGGCCCGGGCGGCTTGAAATCAATTTAACGGAGAATGCACCGAAGACGCTTTTGACGGATGTGTCGCAGAGGCTGAGCGACTGGACCGGCATTCGCTGGATGGTTTCGCTTTCGCGCGAGCAAGGCGATGCGACGATCAACGAGACCGAAACGGCAAAACGCGATTCACTTTTGAGCGATGCAAGGTCAGATCCGGATGTTGCGGCCATCCTGTCAAGATTTCCGGGCGCGAAGATTATAAATGTGCGCATCGCGGCGCCAGCCGGACAGGCGGACAGCGAAATGATCGAGGGTGCGGCTACCAGTGGTGATACACTGGCACCCATCGAAGAAGACGATTGAACAACAGGAGTTTTCCATGCGTGACATTATGGGCATGATGAAACAGGCCAAGGAAATGCAGGCCAAGATGGCGGCCATGCAGGAAGAGATTTCTGCTCTTGAAGCGGAAGGCCAAGCGGGGGGCGGCCTCGTTACAGTAAAGCTCTCCGGCAAGGGCGCGCTGACCGCTCTCACCATTGATCCGTCGCTATTCAAGGAAGACGATATCGAGGTTATCGAGGACCTGATCATCGCGGCGCACAACGAAGCCAAGACGAAGGTCGAGGCGATTATGGCCGAGAAAACGCAGGCCCTTACCGCCGGATTGCCAATCCCGCCCGGATTCAAGCTGCCGTTTTAGCCACTCTGGCGGCAACCACAAGTTTATTGGAAAAGACACGTGTATCGACTATATTGCCTTTGGAGTGGGGAACGAGCTGTCGCCCGTCCCCCCCTCCCTTATATGAATTGAACCCGGATTGTCAGTGACCAGCTGCTCCGGGTTCTTTTCATAATGAGGGCAACACTAAACGGAAATCTCCGCATAGTTTACCTCCAAGTTCGATGGCAAGGCCTGTTGCCGCAGTCGGGTGGCCTATCCTCCCGATGCACCGGCTGGCACGATGCTGTTGCTTCACCTTCGAACCATTGGCGCAAGTGCACCCTATCCCGATCATGGACATACTGAAGGTTGGCAGCAACGCATGCAGGGTTGTGCTTTTCAGCAGCGTATTCGCTACAGTTGTTGCGCGTCCTGATTCCCTAAAGTGCTAAATTGCTCTACACCCACGCTATGTCGAAACGAATCGCCGGTCCCGAAATTGAGCGTCTGATCCAGCTCCTGGCCAAAGTGCCGGGCCTCGGGCCACGTTCGGCGCGCCGGGCCGCACTGCATCTCATCAAGAAGAAAGAAGCACTGCTGATACCGCTTGGCTCTGCCATGCAGGATGCCGCTGAAAAGGTGCGCATCTGCTCGATTTGCGGCAACGTCGATACATCTGATCCATGCATGATCTGCACCGATCCTCGGCGGGAGCGAGCGACATTGATCGTCGTAGAAGATGTTTCCGATCTTTGGGCACTGGAGCGTGCCGGGTCTATGAACGTGCGCTATCACGTGCTTGGCGGGCGTCTGTCGCCCCTGGATGGCATCGGGCCGGACGATCTCAATATCGCATCGCTGGTCGGACGGGTGGCGGAAGGCGAGATCAAGGAGGTAATCCTTGCGGTCAACGCCACCGTCGAGGGCCAGACAACAGCACATTATATTACGGACCAGCTCTCAGGGCTTGATATTCGCGTCACTCGGCTCGCCCATGGCGTCCCTGTTGGCGGCGAGCTCGACTATCTCGACGAAGGAACATTGACCGCCGCGCTGCGGGCTCGAACATCGCTGTAGGGAGAACGTTTTGATCACAGGCCTGGTGAAATATGCCATCGTATTGATTGGAGTGCTTCTGAGTTCTTCAGCGTTTGCCGTATCGAAGGTCGAGGTCGAATCCCAATTTGAAACCTGGTTGGCTAATGATCTCTGGCCAGAAGCCAAGTCAAAAGGCATTTCCAAGACGGTTTTCGATCAGGCTTTCTCGGGTGTCTCTTTGAATTTTGAACTTCCCGACCTCGTAATGCCGGGTGAAAAACCACAAACACCGAAGAAGCAGACTCAATCCGAATTCGGTTCACCCGGCAAGTATTTCAATGACAAGACGATCAATGCGGTTACGTCAGGCGGGACCGCGCGGGCCGGCCAATATTCGCGCATCTTGAAGGCAGTCGAGGCGAAATATGGTGTGCCGGGTGAGATCGTCCTTGCGATCTGGGGGCGCGAAAGCGGCTACGGCAGCGTCAAAATTCCCAACAACGCGTTTACCGTGCTCGGCACCAAGGCTTTCATGGCTACGCGCAAGGATATGTTCCGCGAAGAGCTTATCGCCGCACTGGAGATCGTTCAAAGAGGATATATCGGCGCCGGCAGCATGAAAAGTTCCTGGGCGGGCGCCTTGGGCCAGCCGCAGTTCATGCCGAGTTCATATCTCGAACACGCCGTAGACTTTGACGGGGATGGCAAACGTGACATCTGGAATTCTGTACCCGACACGCTTGGTTCGATCGCGCACTACCTTGCGCAATATGGCTGGCAGAAGGGCCGTGACTGGGGTTACGAGGTCAATGTTCCGGCTAATGTCAGCTGTGCGCTGGAAGGTCCTGACCAAGGCAAGCCTTTTGCGGCGTGGGAAAAACTCGGCATTACCCGCGTCAACGGCAAGCCATTTCCTTCCAGCGAGACCAAACGTGAAGGCTTTCTGCTGATGCCTGCGGGACGGCACGGCCCTGCATTCATCGTCACCAGGAACTTTTATGTGATCAAGGAATACAACATGAGTGATCTCTATGCGCTGTTTATCAGCCATGTCGGAGATCGTATCTCGCACGGCGCAACGGGCTTTTCTGCCGGTTGGGGCGATGTTGGTGGACTTTATCGTTCGGATATCGCGGGTCTACAGCGAATTTTGGAAAAGAAAGGCTATGATGCGGGTGGCGCGGATGGCTTTCCCGGTTTCAAGACTCGTCGCTCAATTGGTGATTGGCAGGCAAAACAGGGCCTGGCGCCTACCTGCTTTCCCGATAAGGATTTGATCGCCGCGATCAGGTGAACCAACTGTCGCGGGTGCAAATACAGTCTGTCAAAGCTTGCGCGGTTTGCAACCGGGCGGCGAAATGCGATCCTGACCAACAATTCGAATGTCAGGAACAAATCAAATGCCAGCTTTGGTCAACGGAAAATGGGTCGAGGGCGAAGTAGCCGCCAGCGAAATGAAGGACGGAGCATTCCACCGCGAGGCGACGCACTTCCACGGCTGGATTACAGCCGATGGTGCCCCGGACCCTCAAGGGAAACCGACATTCCCGGCCGAACCCCATCGCTATCAGCTCTTCGTCTCGTATCTTTGCCCATGGGCGTCCCGGACTCTGATTTTCCGTAACCTCAAAGGCTTGCGCGACATAATCCGTATTTCCGTCGCCGAACCTGCCATCGGCGAAAATGGCTGGACTTTCGCCAAGGAGCAAGACGCAGGGCCTAAGGCGCCGCCGATCCGTTATCTGCATCAGCTCTATACCGCCAGCGAGCCTAACTATACGGGCAAAGTTTCAGTACCGGTGCTTTGGGATCGCACAGAGGGACGGATCGTCAACAACGAGTCCGCTGATATCATTCGAATTTTGAATACCGCCTTCAACGGCTTGACCAGCGATCGCCAGGATTTCTATCCAGAGCAGTTGCGTCCCGAAATCGATAAATGGAACGAGCTTATCTACGAGAATATCAACAATGGCGTTTACCGCGCCGGTTTTGCCAAGACTCAATCGTCCTACGAAGAAGCTGCGACGGATGTCTTCAAGGCGCTGGACAAGGTTGAGGCGCATTTAGCCGATCATCGATATATCGCTGGTCACCATTTAACCGAAGCGGACTGGCGCCTGTTCGTGACGCTGGTGCGCTTCGACGCTGCCTATCATGGCGCGTTCAAATGCAATCTCCGCTGTCTGAAGGATTATCACAATCTTTCCAACTATTTGCGCGAGCTCTACCAGTGGCAGGATGTGCGCAGCACCGTGAGGATCCACCATATCAAGGCGGGTTACTACTCCATCGCACACGTCAATCCGACCGGCATTGTACCCATCGGGCCCCAAATTGACTTCGAAGGTCCCCACGATCGCGAGCGGCTATTGGGCGAGGGTGTCATTCACAGTTAGAATTTAACGCTTCCTGCACTTGTCATCTGTACCCATATGTGAAAAGATTATTCACAAGAGAAGATATCGGAGAATGGCGCGTGAGATTGCAGAGGCAACATCTGCTGGCTGGGGCCTTGCGGCCATGACCGATTTTGCACCCGGCATCGGCGTCTCCTCCACTCATCCGAAAAACATGCCGGAAGACCATGCCGCGCTGCCCGTGTGGAACGCCGAGAACTGGTTTTACGAGGATTGGCCGGTGGGGCAGAAGATACGATCACTACGCCGGACAATAGCTGAGAGCGATAGCCACCTATTCAACATGCTGGTTACCGACATTCACCCCTATGTGCAGGACCAGATGTTTGCCGAGAGCGAGGGCATCTTCGGCAAACGGCTTGTTGCCGGTGCTTTCGTGTTTTCTGCGGGCCTAGGACTCGTGGCAACCAACTGCGTCAACGCCTTTTCCTATGGTTATGACAAGTTGCGTTTCATCAAGCCAGTCTTTCTCAATGACACGATCTACACGATCCGTACCAATCTGGATAAGCGCCCGCGCTACGAGGAGTTGGGCCTGATCCGAGCGAGCTATGAAGTGTACAAGAACGAGGGTGAACTCGTTCTGTATTGCGAGCATTTGCAGACCGTAAAGTACCAAAATCCTGCCGATTTCGTTGGAAAGACTGAGAAATAATGACTGCCGATAATGAATTGCCGTTGGCGGGCCTGCTTGTCGTCGATATGAGCCAGTTCCTGTCCGGGCCTTATGCTTCACTGCGCTTGATGGATCTTGGCGCTCGTGTCATCAAGGTAGAGAGGCCTGATGGAGGTGACCTCTCCCGCCGGCTTTATTTGAGCGATACGGAAATTGGTGGCGACTCGACCATTTTCCATGCGATCAACCGCGCCAAGGAAAGCCTCGCGATTGACCTGAAAAACGAGGCCGATCTTGCGGCCCTGAAATCATTGCTCGCCAACGCCGATGTGCTGATCCAGAATTTCCGTCCTGGTGTCATCCAGCGTCTTGGCCTCGACTACGAGGCGGTGAAGACAATCAACCCGCGTCTCGTCTATGCCAGCATTTCCGGCTATGGCGATGAAGGCCCATGGGTTTCTCGCCCGGGTCAGGATCTTTTGGCGCAGTCCCGTTCCGGACTGATGTGGCTGAACGGCGATGAGAGCCAAGGGCCAGTGCCGTTTGGACTGGCGGTGGGCGATATGCTGGCGGGCGCGGCAATCGTGCAGGGCATTCTCGCCTGTCTTGTCAGGCGCGGCATCACTGGCAAGGGCAGCCACATCGAGACAAGCTTGATGGAATCGCTCATCGACTTCCAGTTCGAAGTTTTGACCACACATTTGAACGATGGCCGGCGCCTGCCAAAACGTTCGGATTTCCGCAGTGCCCATGCCTATCTTTCCGCACCCTACGGCGTCTACCACACGAAGGACAGCTATCTGGCGCTCGCAATGACCCCGCTACCCAAATTGGCAGACCTTCTCTCGCTCGATGATCTGGCGCCCTACCGCGACAGCCCGGCAACATGGTTCACGGCGCGCGACGAGATCAAACGCATTATCGCTGCCCGGCTCGAAACCGAGACCACCGACCATTGGCTCGCCATTCTCGAACCGGCGGACATCTGGTGTGCCAAGGTGCTGAACTGGGAAGAGCTTCTGGAGAGCGAAGGCTTCAAAGTTCTCGACATGTTGCAGACCGTGGAGCGCGACGACGATGTTTCGATCCTCACCACACGCTCGCCCATACGGGTTAACGGCCAGCGTGCGAAGTTTGATCGGGCCGCTCCGCGCATCGGCGAACACAGCGAGGCAATCCGCAAAGAGTTTGGCCTATGAGCGCGATCAAGCTCAAAGGCATGACATGGAGCCATCCTCGCGGCTATGACCCGATGGTGGCGTGTTCAAAACTCTGGAAAGAACAGACCGGAGTCGAGATTGAATGGGAAAAACGTTCGCTGCAGGATTTTGAGTCCTTTCCTGTCGAGGAGTTGGCGCGGAAATATGATCTGATCGTCATCGATCATCCGCATGTCGGCCAGATCACAGCTGAAAATTGTCTCGCACCGCTCGATGTGACGGGACGTGAAGCAGAGCAACAAGCGCTTTCCGCCGGAAGCGTAGGGCAGTCCTACCCGAGTTATCATTGGCAGGGAAGGCAATGGGCGTTTCCAATCGATACCGCGACGCAGGTTTGTGCGTGGCGGCCCGACCTGCTCGAAGATTCGCCAGCAAGCTGGGACGAGGTAATGGGTCTGGCCAAGGCGGGCAGGGTCCTGTTGCCGCTGCGTCCTCCCCACTCGCTGATGACGTTTTATACGTTGAGCGGCAATCTTGGTTCACCGTGTGCAGTCACCGGGCAACTGATTGATCTTGAAAGCGGAATACGTACTTTCGAAATGATGCGTGAAATTGTGGCGCTGATTGATCCCGCGTGCTTCGAAATGGACCCCATTGCGGCACTGGAGAGGATGGGCGAGGCCGGTTCGCACATTGCCTGTTCGCCATTGATCTACGGCTACGTCAATTATTCCATCGATGGTTTCAGGCCCAATCTCGTCGCCTTTGCTGATATTCCCGCCGCGGGAGATGATGGTCCTGCCGGCTCGGCGCTGGGCGGCACGGGCATCGGTGTTTCGGCTTTTTCAGCAAATCGCGCCGCGGCTATCGATTTCGCGTACTGGATTGCCGGAGGCGAGGTGCAACGAGGGCCATATGCGTCAGAGGGTGGTCAACCGGCTCATACCGACGCTTGGGAAGACGAAACTGTCAATAAGGCGACGACAAGCTTCTACGCGGCAACGCGCAAGACGCTTGAAGCTGCCTGGGTGCGCCCACGCCATAAAGGTTACATGGACTTTCAAGAAGCAGCTTCAGGTAGGCTCAATGCGGGGCTTTTGCAGCGCCACGCTGCGCGGAACGTCATCGACGATCTGAACGCACTATTCCGACAAAGTTTTGCCGGGTAAGACGTCTCTTAGGTGTGCCGCCGCATTTGACCTGCGCGTCCATATCGTCCTGGACAAATACCGATGCCTTGCTGGCACTCAGGCGGATTGATCTGGGTTGGTTCGGGCTGGCGTGGAGTCCACGTTGCGTAGGAGCCGCACCCGGCCAAAACAAAGCTGCTGAACAATAATATGGCAGCCATCACGAATTTCATTTTCCGACCCCCGTCTGCAATCTCCACTGCAAACTGATGTGCCGGAATCATCGATGAAAGTCAAAGTCGTAGTATATGCTCATGCCTGGTTGTAGAGCGATCTGTCCTACGCATAGCGCTTCTGTTGATCGACCCCGCCGCCATGGACGCCCGGATGCGAGTTAATCGCGGTGATGACCGCCAGAGCTGCCAGCGAATTGACATCCCGATTGCCGCGATTGAAGGCGGTCATCACGGTCTCTGCGATGACTTTCGCGTCTTCCTCCGAGCTTGATTTCACCACAAGCATCGCAGCTGCCTTGTTGTAGGCGGTTTGCATGACGTTCCAGTCATCCTGGGAGTAGATCGGTTTTGAAGGATTATCGAAAGGCATAGGACTATTCCTTTCCCCTAGACGAAACGAACCCCGACAAGGAGGAGAAAATAGCTTCGCAATTGTGGCGTTGCAAATCGAAAAGAATTTACCGGCAGTTGAAAGGGCTTACCGCAGCGCAACAGGCTTTCACTGACGCTCAAATATGGCAAGCGGGAAATTTGCTCTAGATAGTCGGCTCTGTTTCCGATCTTTCCCTGACTGCCCGCGACAAGCGCGACCAGCGCTGGCTGAACCAGGGGGTTACCAGCGATATTTTCTCGAAGCGTTGACTGGCAAAAGATGGATCGTGTTCCTCGAAGGTCCAGACCTTGAAATTTGTCAATTCATGCGGTCCGAATGTGTGGATCAATGGAATATCGGCAGCATCCCGGCCACGCGCAACGACAATCCGCCCGATGCGACGCTGATTGTGACGGGCGTCGAATGTGTGCCATTTGCCGCCGAGATAGACCTCGAACCAGGCGTTGAAATCCATTGGCGCCGGATCAGCCGGCACACCGATATCGCCCAAATAGCCGTTCACATAGCGCGCGGGAATATTCATGCAGCGGCAGAAAGCAACGGCCAGATGCGCGAAATCCCGGCAAACGCCAACGCGCTCCTCATGTGCTTGCGCTGCAGTGCGAGTCGATCTGGCAAAACCGTAGCTGAAGGTCAGTCGCTGGTTGACATAATCCGTTATCGCCTGGACTCGCGACCAGCCGGGTTTGACGTGGCCGAAGAGACTCCATGCAAGGTTGCTCAATTCATCGGTTTCGCAATAGCGGCTGGCCGACAGATAAGCGAGACATTCGATCGGAAGTTGGTCGACGCTCACCTCGATCGCGTCCTCGTCGACGGAGTCGGGGAGCCCGTCATCCTTGACGACCGCATCATACTTCAATGAGAGGTTGCCCGCAGGAGCCAGGAGGCGGATGCAGCTGTTTCCGAAAAGATCACGAAACGTTTCAAGCTTTGTGTCCGGAGTAGAGATCGGACCACGCTCGCATTGGATGTCCGGTATACGCCCCGATTCCAGGTTGAGATAGGTCGTCATAGGCGTGGGTTCGTTACAGCGAATGGCTATCTCGTAACCGATACGGATCAACATAGGCATATCCTCTAAGGTTTTGAGAAGAACGCTGCGATCCGGTTCAGGTTCCCCGGCAGTAAATTTTAATGGACGTCAGGCTCGTCGTGCGATTCAGGATTTGTTGACTATAGAGCCATAGAATTTGAAACAAATGCGCCGGACGGAAGTTAAGTCCGGAAGATGTGCGGTCAGATTGTTGGCGGTGCACAGGAGTGATTGGAATGGTGATGGCTGCAAAACATCCAGGTTCCCGCCCTCGCGCAGCGGATGTACTGCGAGAACAGGTCGTTCGATCGGACTTCCGCCATGTGGCCAAAACAGCTCGCCCATCGGAAGCCGATAGGAACATCCCCAAATTGCTTCAGGACCTGCTGGATCGACTCGACGAGGCGGAAAAAGACTGGAAGAAAACCCGCTGATCTCGTTGCGATCTAGTTTCTGACCTGCAGGAGGTTGTTTTGGTAGTGCCCCACGCGTTTCGATTTCGCATGGTTGACGAAACTGCCGAAGGACAGTGCGAAGGCGACGAAAATCACGAAAATGATGCCAAGACGCTGAACAAGCATGACAAATACCCCATTGGACTTTCCTGAGGATATCGCTGTCGATCTGAACGGCGACTGAACCCGGCGTTCACCCGGCATTCCAAATAATTACCCAATTCTCGCATCCAACCTTGAAAGAGCCGGGGTGACGCAGCATCCGCCCTGATCTATGCTACAGCTATGACCAAAGCTTTCGACGCGATCATTATCGGTGCAGGGCAGGCCGGACCATCTCTGGCGGGTCGTCTCACAAACGCCGGCATGAAAGTGCTCATGGTCGAACGCAAGCTATTCGGAGGTACGTGCGTCAACACAGGTTGTATGCCGACGAAGACGCTGGTCGCGAGTGCCTATGCAGCACATCTTGCCCGACGTGGTGCTGATTTTGGCATCGAGACGGGTGGGTCTGTCCAAATCAACATGAAGCGGGTCAAGCAGCGCGCCGACACTGTGTCCTTCAATGCCCGCACGGGGGTCGAGAAATTCTTGCGTAGCATGGATGGCTGCACGGTTATTCAGGGCCACGCCCGTTTCACCGGACCGCATGAAATCGATATCCATGGCGCCGCATTCACCGCCCCCAGGATTTTCCTCAATGTTGGTGGCCGTGCCAATGTGCCGGATATGCCCGGCGTTGACGACATCGACATCCTGACCAACACGTCCATGCTGGGGCTCGATACAGTGCCGAAGCACCTGGTTGTCATCGGCGGCAGCTATATAGGCCTCGAATTTGCGCAAATGTACCGCCGGTTTGGTGCGGACGTGACCATTGTCGAGAAGGGCCCAAGGCTAGTTGCGCGCGAGGACGAGGATGTATCCGAAGCGATCAAGGAAATTCTCGAGGGCGAGGGAATTGTAATTCGCCTTAATGCGGAATGCATATCGTTTAGACCTCACGCCGAGGGTGCGGAGGTCGGTGTCGATTGCACAGCCGGTTCACCAACGGTTGTCGGCTCACATGTGTTGCTGGCAATCGGTCGGCGGCCCAATACCGACGATCTTGGTGCCGGCAAGGCAGGTATAGAACTTGATGAGCGTGGATACATCAAAGTTGATGATCAGCTTGAGACAAACGTACCTGGCATCTGGGCAATTGGCGATTGCAACGGGCGCGGTGCCTTCACTCACACGGCTTACAATGATTTCGAGATCGTTGCGGCAAATCTCCTTGACGGAGAGAACCGCAAAGAGAGCGATCGTATCCTCGGCTATGCGCTCTATATCGATCCGCCGCTCGGCCGGGTAGGCCTGACAGAGGCGCAGGCTCGCAAGACGGGCCGACCATTGCTGATTTCCAAACGGCCGATGACCCGTGTCGGTCGCGCCGTGGAAAAGGACGAGACAAAAGGCTTCATGAAAGTCGTGGTAGACGCAGAGACACAAAAGATACTCGGTGCAGCCATACTGGGGACTGGCGGCGACGAGGCGATCCACGGCATTATCGATATCATGAATGTGGATGCAACCTATCCGCAATTGAAATGGGCTGTTCCTATACACCCTACAGTATCTGAGCTGATTCCAACGCTGCTCGGAGACCTCAAGGAAGTAAAGTGAAGGTCTCGTGATGACTTTCTGGCGAGGCGAGGGGGACGCTTATATCCCGGCTCACGCCTTATTCCATCACGGCCGCATGATCCGCTGGGGCGGCGTTTGATGCAGGCTTGCGCAGCAGCATGACCAGTGGGATCGAGACCAGCGACATGATCATCAAGAGCTTGAAATCGTCCATGTAGGCGATGATCGTCGCCTGCGTCGTGATCATCCCGTCCAACGCGGCGCGGCCCGCGGCCTTCATGGGATCGAGATTCTGCATCACAGCAGGGGCGTTGAATGCGTGGTTGAACGGCGTGACATAGGCGGCGATCGACGAATGATTGCTTTGCACATTCTCGGTGATGAGCGCGGTGACAACAGCGATGCCGACGCTCGAACCGATATTGCGCGACAGATTGTAGAGGCCGGTGCCTTCGCCGCGCATCGACGCGGGGAGGGTGGCAAAGGCGATTGTCGTAAGCGGCACGAAAAGGAAGCCGAGACCGGCGCCCTGGATGAAGCCCACACAGACGATAGTCCACTGCGACACGTCGGGCGTCCAACCGGTCATGTCGTACATTGCCCATGCGGTCAGGCTGAAGCCGAGGAACAGCAAAAGGCGCGTATCGACCTTGCCGATCAGTCTGCCGACTATAAACATGCAGACCATTGTACCGACGCCGCGCGGCCCCATAACGATACCGGCGGTGACGACGGGATAGCCCATCAGCGTCTGCAGATACGGCGTCATCAAGGCGAGCGACGCAAGATAGGTGACGCCTATGACGAAGATAAAGAACATGCTGACCGAAAAGTTGCGGTCTAGGAAGAGCCGTGGATTAACGAAGGATTTCTTAGCGGTGAACGTGTGTACAAGAAAGAGATAGAAGGCGCAGGCGCAGATCAACGCTTCAATCTGGATTTCAGCGGAAGAGAACCAGTCGAGCTGTTCGCCGCGGTCGAGGAAGAGCTGCAGCGTTGCGATGGCAAGGCTCAGGGTTCCGAAACCGAACCAGTCGAGCTTTGCGCTCACCTCTTTCGTTGTTTCGGAAACGAAGGCGACAATACCGAAGAACGCCAGCATGCCGATGGGCACATTGATATAGAATACCCAGCGCCAGCTGATATGGTCGGTGAGCCAGCCGCCGATGACCGGTCCGAGCACTGGGCCGACCATCACCGATACGCCGAAAAGCGCCATGGCCCTGCCGCGATCTTCCACCGAATAGATGTCGAGCAGAATACCCTGCGACAACGGCACAAGCGATGCGCCGAAGAGGCCTTGCATCAGCCGGAAGACGACGATTTGCGGCAAGGACTGGGCGAGACCGCACAGGACCGACGCGGCCACGAAGCCGACAATGGCGGTCAGAAGGACATTCTTGCGACCGAAGCGGGCGGCGAGAAAGCCCGACGGCGGCGTCATGATGGCCGCGGCGACGATGTAGGAGGTGAGGACCCAGTTGATCTGATCAGCGCTCGCCGAGACACTGCCCTGAATATAGGGCAGCGCCACATTGGCGATCGTCGTGTCGAGCGCCTGCATGATCACCGCAAGGATGACGCAAGCGGTTATCGCGCCGCGGTTGGCGACAACGGGCGCGGCGCCGGGAATTGCGATGGTATTAGACATGATCCTTGCTGCCGAAAAGACCGACCACGTCTGTCATGAAAGATGGGAGGCCGCGGGCATGGCCTGTATCGACACCTACGGTGACACTCATGCCCACCCGCAGCGGCGGCTTGCCCGCCATGTCATCTATGCTGACGAGCATGGGAATGCGCTGAACGACCTTCACCCAGTTGCCTGTGGTGTTCTGGGCAGGCAGCAGCGAAAAGCTGGAGCCGGAAGCTGGGCTGATGCTGGAGACCGTGCCTTTCCACGTCACGTCCGGATAGGTGTCGACGCTGATGGCAACTGTCTGGCCAGGGCGCACGTAGGTGAGCTCGGTCTCTTTCGGGCTCGCAGCGATCCACATATGCGTTGTCGAGACGAGACTGAAACCAGCCTGCGACGCTTGAAGATAGGCGCCTGTTTGCAGAGAGCTCACATTGGTGACGACGCCGTCAAACGGGGCACGGACAACCGTGTGGTCGAGATTGCGCTGGGCATTGTCGACAGCCGATTGCTGCTGCAGATAAGAAGGGTTTTGTTCAACGGGTTGATCTGCGTTGCCGCCAAGCTGCGCCAGCGTTGCCGCCGCTTCTGCCTTGGCAACATCTACCTTTTGCTGGGCCGCGTCTAGATCGTGCTTGGCCTGATCATAGGTCGCGCGGGACGCGAAGGAGCTTGCATTCAGGTCCTGCTGGCGCTGCAACGACTTTTCGAAAAAAGGAATATCGGCTTCAGCCTGGGTTATCTCCGCCAGCGATTGCTTGTAACTCGCTTCAAGATTGAGAACTTGATTGCGGACTACGCCAAGCTGCGCCTTCGCGCCGGCAAGTGCGATGGCAAAGGGAGAGGCATCGAGACGGAACAGCACATCGCCCTGCTTGACCTGCTGATTGTCGCGGACATCCACCGACTGCACGATACCGGACACGTCGGTGGAAACACCGACCATGTCGGCTTGGATATAGGCGTTGTCGGTCGACATGACCTGACCGCCAGTCGCATAGAAATAGCCGCCAACGATCAAAAGAACCGGCAAAAGCACAAAAAGCAGCGGACGCTTCAAGCTGCGCCGCGCGCGCGCCGGTGCGGGAGCCGCAGGGGGCGTAGTTTCCTTGGCCACAGGTACGGCAGGCACCGTTTCGATGGTCGTATCGGGCTTTTCCATTACCGGGTCATTGCGAGCGGAATTGTCCGAATTGGCAGGTATCCGCAGGGAAGGTGAACCGTCAGCCATGATTTTTCTCTCTGTCCTCGACCGGCGTTTGGCATGCGTCGATCAAATTTGTCTTCATAAGGGTCAGTGTTCGAATGAGATGTTCGCGATCTGCATCCGGGACATCGGCAAGTGCTTCAGAGCGGGTGAGATCCGCAACACGACGAATACCATCGAGGAGTGGCCGCGCCTCTTGGCGGGAGAACAGCAGCCGGACGCGCCGGTCGGTGGGATGCTTGTGGCGCTCTATGAGGCCGCGCTCCTCAAGCTTGTCGAGGATACGAACCAAAGTGATCGGCTCGACCTCCAAAAGCTCGGCCAGACCCGCCTGGTGGATTCCCTCGTTTTTGGAGAGATAGGCCAGTGTCTGCCATTGCGACCGCGTAAGGCCCAGATCCTTTGCACGCTGTTCGAAACGCTTGCGCAACAGGCGCGCGACCTCATGCAGGAGAAAGCTCAGTGTTGGTGCATTGTCCATGATGGGATGTGCAAACTCATAAGGATGCTTATAACAGCCATGCATATAGCAAGGGTGCTAGGCGAATTAAAGGCGACAGCTTGCCTCAGGCAGAAAAAACTGCGCCAGGCCTTCAACATATCGTGAAGGAATTAAGGTCACTGCGGCGGAGGTGGTTTAATCCTTGCGAGGCAGGAACGTCTGCTCGTATCCGCTGATGAATCTGTCAAAAAACGTAGCGAACGCTTCTACATCCGCGGCGGGCCAGTCTTGGACGACCCTCTGCACGACCGCGAGTTTCTGGGCCTTTATTTCCGCGACCAATTTCCGGCCTAGCGCTGTTATAACGACCACGATGCGCCGCGCGTCCGCTTGGGAGGCTTTGCGGCGCAGGACGCCCCGGGTGACCATTTCCGCAACGATACGGCTAGCCCGGGAGGGATCGATGCGCAAAATTTCGGCGATCGCACCAACGGTCACTTCGCCTGCTGTTTCCGCTCGTCTCACGGCGTCAAGGACGTCGAGGTGCGAGAGTTCCAGGCCAGGCGCAACGTTTTGAACTGCAAGGCGGCCAATCAGGCGTCTACCTACCAACAGGCGCATCCGCGTCATTACCTGACCGATATGCACGATGTCTTCATGGTAGCTCTGATTGTCGGCTTCACGTTTATGTGTCGTCATGGCACCTGTCACATTTTTGAACACACTGATACTTCAAGGCATCCAAATATGCAAATAGCATTACAGTGCTGTTGACAATTATATGCTAATAGCACACTTATCTCTGTAATCTAGTTCGGATACCCTGCTCAATGGACATGCATGCACCGCCCGCGCCGCTCGTGACGGACCACCGTCTGCGGCTTATCATCTTCTTTTTCCTGAGTTCGGCCATGTTCATGGCGACGCTCGACAACCAGATCGTCTCGACTGCCTTGCCCACAATTGTCGGCGAGTTCGGCCATCTGGAACGCTTCGGCTGGATCGGATCCTCATATCTGCTTGCTTCGAGTGCTGTCATGCCGATCTACGGCAAACTCGGCGATCTTTTCGGGCGCAAATATGTGATGATGACCGCCATTGCGATATTCACCATCGGATCAGCTGTGTGCGGTCTCGCCGTGTCGATGAACACGCTGATCGCTGCACGGGTTCTGCAAGGGCTCGGCGGCGGCGGTATCATGGTATCGATCTTCTCCATCAACGCCGATCTTTTCGAACCGCGAGAACGGGCGCGATATCAGAGTTATTCAAGCCTTGTCCTCATGGCTTCTGGAGCAATCGGTCCGGTACTCGGCGGCACGATGAGCGATCTTTTCGGCTGGCGATCGATTTTTCTGGTTAACATCCCGGTTGGGATCATCGTCCTGACCGGCCTGTTCACGATGCTTCCCTATCGCAAGCCCGAACGTAAGCCAAAGATCGACTATGCAGGCGCAATATTGTTGGCTCTGACCACGAGCAGCATCGTGCTCGTTGCCGACAGCTCAGAGCTGTTCGGTTCGATAATATCGGTCCAGAGTGTTGGCATTCTTGCATTCGGCATCGTGTGCGCCACGAGTTGGGTGTTCGTTGAACGCCGAGCAGTGGAGCCCATCGTCCCGCCGACACTTTTCCGGAATCCGACATTCTCGCTGCTGCTCGTGATCTCGATCACCAGCGGGGCGATTGCTATCGGCATGGTCAATTATTTCGCGCTTTTCCTACAGACTACAACGGGTCTGTCGCCCTCGCAGGCGGGTGTGTTTTTCATCCTTTTGACCGGAGGCATCGTTTGTGGATCTCTCCTGGGAGGGCGGCTGATCTCGACGACAGGTCGGTACAAACCACAATCCATAGCCAGTCTTTCTTTGAGCTTTCTCGCCTTCATGTTGTTCACGCTGGTCCAGGCAGGAACGCCCGTGTTTCTCATAGGCATCCTGATGGCCATGCACGGCATCGGCATCGGTCTTGGACAACAGGTTCCGGTGATCGGCGTGCAGAACGCAGCAGACAGCCGGGACGTCGGGGCAGCGACAGGGGCGGTGACACTTTCGCGCATGGGCGGAGCGTCTATCGCCATTTCCATCTATGGCGCTATCGTTGCAGCAAACCTATCCCGTGTCGGCGTCACCATTCCCGGGGTCAGTAATATTGAGCAGTTGACGCCGAAAATGCTGGGTGCGTTGCCAGAGGCGGCGCGACAAGCAGTTGCCGATAGTTATGCCGCAGCATTCACACCGCTTTTCTTGACCTCGGCAGGCTTTGCCATCACTGGATTGCTGGCAGCGTTCATGCTCAAACCAGTGATGCTGCCAACCGCAGGGGCTGTGAAAAAACCGAATGCAGCTGAATAATGGGCGAAGTGGTGCCGCATACCTGTATCAAGGTCGCGGCGAAACGCGCCCATCCCGATCAAGGTGGTTCGCACGACGCCATGAATCGCGGCCTTTGCCGGGCCCTTGCCAGGATTGAAATCATGACTATCGATACGGCTTTGCAATCAATTATAACTGTACGCTCCTCAATTCCCGATGACGCGTTTACAGCGGCTACGCTGGGTACCTTGAGAGAGGGCAGCGGCGTGGTCATTCGGGAGGGCGGGCTGGTGCTCACGATCGGCTATCTGATTACAGAAGCCGAGGAGGTTTGGCTGACGCGCCATGACGGGCAAGTTATTCCCGGTCATGCGCTGGCCTATGATCAAGAAACGGGATTTGGCCTCGTGCAGGCGATTGGGCCCCTCGGCGTGCCTGCGGTGGACTTCGGTGACGCAGCCCGAGCCCAGGTCGGAGATCCCGTTGTGCTTGCGGACGGGATCGGTCAGTTCGTCCGAGCGAACATCGTCGCCAAACAGGAGTTTGCCGGCTATTGGGAGTACGTACTGGATGAGGCGATCTTCATTGCGCCGGCTCATCCTTCCTGGGGAGGGGCTGCACTGCTCGACGCAGACGGCAAACTCCTGGGCATCGGCTCGCTTCACTTACAAATGAGCAATAATGGAGAGCCTGCAGACATCAATATGATCGTACCGATCAATTTGTTGCCGCCGATCCTGGATGATCTACTCAAGCGCGGCCGAGTCAACAAACCGCCGCGGCCCTGGCTCGGGGCGTTCTCCGCCGAGAGCAGCGGCAAGGTCGTGGTTATGAGTGTCGCGCCAGGGGGACCGGCGGCTCAGGCGGGCCTGCGTCAGGGCGACGTTATCTCGGAGATCCGAGGTGAGGAGGTTGATGGGCTCGGTGATTTTTACCGGAAGGTGTGGACCAGCGGCCCCGCGGGCGTAGAGATTCCCATGAGAGTCCTGCGCAACGGCCGTGAGGCATGGTTGCGCGTGAAGTCAGCCGATCGCAACAGCTTTCTCAGAAAACCGCCATTGCGGTGAGCAGAGTTCACCAATAACTGACCGCTATTAGCGCTAAGCAAACATTTCCTCGCGGGTGGTTGGCATGTCCAGGCCGAACGCTATTGATTTATTCTCGAAAACGAGCACCAAACCGCCCTTCCGGCATGACTAACAAATCAATATTAATCGAACGTATAACTCAATCAAACGACCGCATTATTCACCCGTACGTTGGTATGATGGAGCATCCAGCGCGGGCGCGCTACTTTGCACCATATCCGATTCTGTCAGCGCTTTTCTCTAGTCAACTTAGCCGGAGGATCAAGATTTTGATCGGTCTCATAAAAGTACAGAATGCTGTTGTGGTGTGTGCCCCTGATGCACAACGCATTTCATATGGGGCGAAACCCATATCCCGAGGATGGACTCGCATCTTTGCAATCTTTTTTGGCGTCCAGGCAACGTTCGCGTTGGGGTTTGCTGCCGCCGCTTACGCAGGTCCCTGCACTGAAAAGATCGAAGCCGTTCAGATGCAGGTCGACGCTGTACTGGAAGCGACGGCCGGTGCTGGACCTACGCTCCCTGAGAGCCAATCTGCCGGTCTCCATCACGAGCCTACACCTGAGTCAATCGCACGTGCGGAGGAACAAGCCGGTGAAGGAGCGAAAGGCGAACGAGCTTTGGCTGCACTCGCACGTGCGCGCGCGGCTGACAGGGCTGGTGATGCAAACCTTTGCAAGATAGCACTACTCGACGTGCGGCACGCAATTGGCCACTAGGAGCAGTGACGATGGCCGTTGCGGTAGTCTCGAACATCGAATGGATGTGGCGACCAGTGGAATGTGGAGCGAATGCACCGGGCCGTTCAAAGGTTTTCTTACCGGTACATACGCTGTTGGCGACGAGCTGCTCCATGGCGAAAACGCGCTACGTCTTCCCGTCACTGGAGGTCTATTCGATCTTTCGTTTAAGCAGAATATACCAACGTATACTTACGCCTCGGGCAGGCTAAAGGTAGTCTTTTAATTGCGCCTGTCACAAACCCCGACGGGGCTGGTAGTTCCCCCGGCTACCATAACTTCGACGTTTTCCGCCCGTTGAAGTTGCGGCCATCCAATGGCCCGCAAAAGACCGTCCGAGCCCCTCCGGACGGTCTTTTGTCTCATAGCCCGCAGCTTTACCGTCCAACTTCCCACACATCATTGGAGGCGTCCAATACTAGTCATGGAACAATTATACCAATGTATAATCATGTACATCCGAAGCATAATTTCATTCTCCAAAAGCCAATGTAACATAGTGGCTATGAAAAACCTTCTGACCCATACAATAGCTGCCGTTGTCATCTCCACGGCGATTTCCGCAGGTTTCGTGCCCGGTCATGGGACCTCTGGCTCGTTCGCCTCTGATCGAACGCGGCACATGGACAAGACGTCTGGACACGGCAGCAAGTACTATCGAAGCGATACTCGTAAGGTCTTCCCGGAATGGGAGAACAATATTTGGGAGGATCAGGTCTGGAACGGGCTTGGTTAATTCAAGCCCGCGCGTCCGCCACCTCGTCAACCCGCCGCTGAGTGGCCAACAGATGGAATGACAATGACAAATAGCCCAAAAGACAGAAAGGCCCTGGCGACTGCGAGCCGGATGAAGGACCTTGAGCACAAAATCCACGATCTGAAACTTGATCTCGGCAGTGCGGTCGAAATCGCATATCTGCGCGGCGCCACGGAATGGGTTCGTATCAATTACCCATCCCAATACGAGCGGCTGCACGTGCAATTTGACAGCTGCGCGGCTTGAAGCAGGACCGTTGAAATGTTCGTTTCAGGTCGGCTTCGCCTGACCGCCGGGCCTTATGCTGCTCCCAACATTCGCTGCCGTGCCGCGGCAATCGTCTAAGCAGACATCACTTGTTCAAGACAGGCCTAAGCGCCTCATAGGCCTTGACGAGTTCAGCAAGGGTTCGCACAGCCATTTTCTCCATCAGGTGGCCGCGATGGATTTTGACAGTTATCTCACTCAGGCCAAGCTCCCATCCGATCTGCTTGTTCATCAGGCCGCTTGTCACCAAGGCAATTACCTCACGCTCTCGAGCCGTCAGGCTTTCATATCGCTTCACCAGCGCGGACAGTTCGCCATCGCTCGTCCGACGAGCCCTGTCAAGAACGAGCGCATTCGAGACCGCATCGAGCATGTCCTGGTCGCGGAACGGCTTGGTGAGAAAATCAATGGCGCCAGCCTTCATCGCCCGTACCGACATCGGAACATCACCGTGGCCCGTCATGAAGATGATGGGAATATTGTTGCCAAGGTTAGCCAGCTTATCCTGGAAGTCGAGCCCGCTGACTCCAGGAAGCCGAATATCGAGAACAAGGCAGCTTCCGGCAGAAATTTTGGCAGGACGGTAGAGGAGTTCGGAGGTGGAGCCGAACAGCTCTACACTCATGCCAACCGACCTGAAAAGATTGGCCAACGCTTCTCTCAGATGTGCATCATCGTCAACGACAAAGACAAGTGGCGAGCTGTGTTCGTCCATTACCCGGTCCCTTGTTTCAAAGGAATGGTGAATTCGAACGTGGTGCCTGCTCCCGGTTCGGAACTTGCACTGATGCTCCCGCCGTGCGCGGTCAAAATCGAACGACATATTGACAAGCCCATGCCCATTCCGTCCGGCTTCGTCGTATAAAAGGGGCTAAACAGTTTCTTTCGGGTTTCAGGCGTAAGGCCGGGGCCATTGTCGTGGATTTTCACGAGAGCCGCTCTTTCCTCGGC
>NZ_JACHXN010000001.1 GCF_014192095.1 Phyllobacterium trifolii | reverse complement strand
ATCGTCGCTGCGACAATCACCGGTAAAGCAGTGTGAGAAGGCAATGACCTGAATGGGCAAAACGATCGAACAGATCTGGATCGGGAAAACCAGCTCATGGCTCTGAGCCTTTGGGCTCGCAGACGAGATTAGGACCCTATCCGCAGATCACCATACCGGCCCGCGGCGCCAGACAGGCCGCTTCCACGAGGCCTGACACAAGACCGCACTCGATCACTGTTCATAAAGGTTCAAAAACTTCTTGCATCCCGGGCGGCAACCACACAAGCAATTACATTTGCTCGTGCCCTGGTCGAGATCGAGGTCGGCCTCGAAGTGGACAGCGCTGCAGTGACAGCTTCCGTGATACGTCTTTTTCACTCTTTCCTCCGAGGCAAATGCATAACCTTATAGTTAAATAACCTTTTGGTTTAATAATGGATGCGATCACAAAGGTCAAGTTTGCTGTCACCACTTTTTTGAGCCACAAATTTTCCTTGGAAATTGCCATTTCGGACATCAGCTTGCCCTGCGGCGAGAATCCTCGCTGTTTGATTTGTCGGAGATGGAGATGAGAAATGAGTGGTCGTATCACGCGCCGCGGGGCATTGATTGGTTCAATCCTGACGATGCCGGTCCTCGCCTTGTCGCAGAGGTCAATACAGGCTGCACCGGAGAGCCGGATGGACCTTGCCGGCGCGTTCAAGGCAATCGAGGCGGAAGCCGGTGCGCGCCTTGGAGTTTCGGCACACGATACCGGCAGCGATAATCGCATCGAGTATCGCCAGCATGAGCGCTTTGCTATGTGCAGCACATTCAAGTTTCTCGCGGCAGCGGCGGTCCTTGCGCGCGTGGATCACGAGCAGGAGCGACTGGAACGGATTGTCACTTACAAGAAGAGCGATCTCGTTCCCTATTCGCCGGTAACCGAAAAGCATGTTGGCAAGGGCATGCCCCTCAAAGCAATCTGCGAAGCCGCAATCACGATGAGCGATAACACAGCCGGCAATCTCATTCTCGACAGTCTTGGTGGGCCCAAGGGACTGACGAAATATGCGCGCAGCCTTGGCGATGCTACATTCCGGCTGGACAGGCGCGAAACTGAACTCAACGAAGCAAAGCCTGGCGATGACCGCGATACGATCACGCCATCAGCGATCCTCAAGGATCTGCAGAAGACTGCTCTCGGTGATGCATTATCCAAATCGTCACGCGATCAGCTCACCGCGTGGATGCTGGCTAGCAAGACGGGAGACAAACGCTTGCGCGCCGGCCTTCCGAAGGACTGGAGTGTCGGTGACAAGACGGGAACCAGTGACAGCGGGATGGCCAACGACATCGCCGTCATCTGGCCTCCAAACCGCAAGCCCATTCTTCTGGCCGTGTATCTATATGACCCGAAAGGGACGGCTGACAGCCGCAACGACATTCACAAGAAGGTCGCGCAGCTGATAGTCGAGAATATCTGATGGAAGAGACTTAAGGACAACCCGGCAAGGATCGCAAGGGCCATTTATTCAACCCTGCGTTCGTTGCCGCTTTAGGCAAAGCAAGCCAAGTGTTGGGTGTCTTGTAGGCGAAGCAGAACGCACCGAGCCAGCCGGTGCATTGAGGAGGATTGGCCACCTCAACCATGGCAAAGGTCCTGCCTGTGAGATTTGGAGGTGCGCTATGCGGTATATGCCGTTTAGGGTCACCCTAGAATTGAAAAGAACCCGGACAGGCTGGCAAGTCATCGTCCGGGTCCACTTTTCGATAAACTAGGAAAAGGGAGGTGGGTAAAAACCTGCCTCCTGCTCCAACGACAAGATAACATTTTCCGCCGTATTGCCAAGCGGCATCTGATCCTGGCGATTGAACTCGTCTACTGCCTGGTCAGGCTTTCGCTTTTGCAGATCAGCCCGCCCATCACGCATCCAGAGAGAGAGAGCTTACTCCCGCTGGCCGTCGCCTTGCCGTTATAGGTCTTGCCTTCGTCGAGTTTGTTGACCGTGCCCTTATAGGATCCGTCCTTGCCGGACATTGAACCAATCGATTTACCCTTGTATTCCCCCGTCAAAACTGTTCCGCAATAGGAATCCCCGCCGCACGAAGAATACTGAATAATCGTTCCGTTTGGCCGCTTCCAAGAGCCAACGATAGGCTCTTCCGCAAGGGCAGGGCCTGCCATGAGAACGAAACCGGCACAGGCCAGCACTATTTTGCGCTTCATACTTTCCTCCCGAACGCGTGGATGCATGTCATTCATGCTTATCGCCATCTTACGCACACGTAAACGTAATTCAAGGTAATCTGCGACAGAATTTTGATCCCTACAGCCATGCAATGGCGGGAAATTATAATCGCTCCTCGCCTGGCAAACCTGTTCTTTGGTTATCAAATGCTTGAAATCCCTCACCTGCATTTTACGAGAATTTTCGGCAAATGCCCGCAATTGCTGGTGCGTTATATTTAATAAATTCCGAAATTTACGAGTTGTTTTTGTTTTGTTTGTGCGCGGTTAATCATGCCCTTTAACAGCAATTTCAAGCCTATGCTGCATTCTCGAAAGCATCGAAAGAACACGCCAAACAACAAAACAAGCGGTTCTCAGAAGTCTAACAGGGCTTTCGTCAAGTAACGGTTCGGGTTCAACAAGGGATTTGGTAAAATGGCACGCTTTGATCTTCAGCATACCGATAGCGGACACGCCGGAGGTTCGGCACAGACTGATATTCTCTTCGAAATGGGAATTATGTACGCGACAGGCCGGGATTGCGCTATCGATCTCGTGGCAGCTCATAAATGGTTCAATATTGCCGCCATCAAGGGGTGCGACCGGGCAGCAGAACTGCGGGCGGAACTTGCTCAGTCAATGTCGAAGCCCGATATCGCTGCGGCCCTGCGTGCTGCGCGCGAATGGATGACTTCCCACTAAAACCGTGCATCCGTTCTGCACAAAATCCCATATTGTGAACTCAATCACAACGGGTTATCGTAATGTTTGCAACCGTGGGTATACAATTGGTTGTCTGGTCACGTATGGAGTGTTGCTGTGAGTGCGTATGATTCTTGACAAAGACGGGGAAGTGATGCTTGACGATCTTGAAGGATTGTTATCGCGATTAACGGATGCTCAAAAACAGCTGATATTGTTGTCTGCCAAGTCAAAAGCATTTCCGGATAACAACACATTGAACAAAGTTGCCACGTTATCTCTCAACATTTCAGCAGTTGAAGCGCTTATCGCCGACGCCCGGGACCAGAAGGCCCGGCCGGTCAAGGCCAATGATTGAGCTTTGGAAACTCCAGCTTGGAGAGCTGGAGTTTGTTTCGCTCGCTACTTACGCTTAGACGCTGGCCGGTCCGACACGTGTTGCTTCGAACAGGAACCAGTGCCTGCGCTCGGTCTCATCTATGAAGTTCTCGATGATACTTGTCGTGGCGCTGTCGCCATGTTCGCTGCACAGCTCGTGAACCTGGCGCAGATAGCCAATGAAGCTCTTATTATCGTCGCGCAGCTCCGCCAGCATATCCTCCGGTGTGACGAAATTGGCATCGTTGTCGGGGATGCGTTGTTGAGCGCTGATCTGTCCAATGGACTTCAACGTCGTGCCACCGATTTTCCGTACCCGTTCCGCGAGGACGTCGGTCATCGCGAAGATCTGCTCCGCTTGTTCGTCCAGCATGAGATGGAAATCGCGAAAGTGCGGGCCGCTCATGTGCCAGTGAAAATTCTTGGTCTTCATATAGATTGCAAAGGTGTCTGCGAGCAGAGCATTCACCGCTCCGGCGATATCGCGCACTGCATTACCGCCCAGATCGCTGGGGGTAGCGGTTGGAGCACGTTTGATGGTCTGCAGGGATTTTTTAGCCACGGGTCGATCTCCTTGACGTAGGGAAACGCTTCGACAGACACTCGATCAGCCGAGTGCCGCGCTAGTTCTAGCACGCGTTACCCAGCATTTCTGCCTCAATTCTTGGTTGTATCGGCAGGTGCTTCCTCAAACCGCACCAAGGCGGAATTTTCTTTGACTTGTGAATTCTCGGACACAATCTCGGCAACCTTGCCATCATGCGGCGCAGTAATTGAGTGCTCCATTTTCATAGCTTCGAGTACGAGCAATATCTGACCTTTTTTGACCAGGTCACCGGCCGCTACGCGCACGGCTTTCACCAGGCCCGGCATCGGAGCCGTAAGCCGGTCTCCGGCATTGCCTGCCTGTTCGGCGAGCAAAAAAGGGTCGGCGATGCTGAACGTCGTTGCCATCCCATTGGCGACTATGGCTACGCCATGTGGTATCGCTACGGTCTTCGCCCGCAAATTCATGCCCTTGCCGGTGAGGTGCCAGCCTTGCGGTTCATGTAGCACACGCAGTTCGACTACAGCATCTGAACCGGAAATCGCGTACCGCTCGTCTCCAAGCACTGACACACCATACCGCACGATCTGTCCGGCCTCTTCGAGCATGACCGGATAAGCCAGCCCGTTGTGATGGCTGTAGCCGCGCAGGGCCGTCCACGGATCACCGTGGGCCGGTCGCTTCAGAAGACCGCTGGCAGAAAGGATGGCCAGTTCCTTCGCACCTTTAGGCGTCGCGACGGGAACGATCAATCCTGCAAGATCGCGGTCGATCAGCCCTGTATCGACGTCACCGGCGGCAAATCCCTGATGGCGGATCAACGCCGACAGGAATGGCGCGTTCGTGGTCGTACCGGCAATTTCCGTTTGGCTCAGTGCGCTCTCCATTGCGGCAAGCGCAGATGGGCGATCGGCGCCGTGCACCACGAGCTTGGCGATCATCGGATCATAGTAGGGCGAGATCGTATCGCCCGCCCGAACGCCGGTTTCGACGCGAACCTCGCCGTCCTGCAGTGCATTGGGAAACGACAGATGGTGCAGCGTGCCGATGGCTGGCAGGAAACTTTTCGCCGGATCTTCAGCATAGAGCCGCGCCTCGATAGCATGGCCGTCGAGAGGGATTTGCTTTTGAGATAGCGGCAACTTTTCGCCGGCCGCCACACGCAATTGCCACTCTACCAGGTCGAGCCCGGTGATCATCTCGGTTACCGGGTGTTCCACCTGCAACCGCGTGTTCATCTCCATGAACCAGAAACGGTCGGGCTTTAGCCCCTCCGTGGCATCGACGATAAATTCGATCGTGCCCGCGCCGGAATAATTGATCGCTTGCGCTGCCTTGACGGCCGCACTGGTCATTGCAGAGCGCACCTCTGCGGTGATGCCCGGGGCAGGGGCTTCCTCGATGACCTTTTGATGGCGGCGCTGCAGCGAGCAGTCGCGCTCGTAGAGATGCACCACATTGCCGTGATTGTCGCCAAACACCTGCACTTCGATATGGCGCGGTTTGGCGATGTACTTTTCCACCAGCACGCGGTCATCGCCAAATGCGCTCTTGGCCTCGCGCCGCGCACTCCCCAGCGCTTCGGCGAAATCATCGGGATTATCGACTTTGCGCATGCCTTTTCCGCCACCGCCGGCGCGCGCCTTGATCAATACGGGATAACCGATCTCGCGGGCTTTGGAGGCGAGCACCACCAGTTCCTGCGCCTCGCCATGGTAGCCCGGAACGACGGGGACGCCGGCCTTCTCCATCAATCGCTTTGCAGCGTCCTTGAGCCCCATTGCCCGGATCGAATCCGCGGAAGGTCCGATGAAGACCAGGCCGGTTTTCACCACCGCATCGACAAAACCCGGATTTTCGGAAAGGAACCCATAGCCAGGATGAATAGCCTCAGCTCCGCTTTTCAGGGCAGCGTCTATGATGTGGTCGGCACGCAGATAACTGTCGGTGACGGGCGAGGGGCCGATATAAACAGCGTCATCCGCCATCGCCACGTGCAGCGCGTGCGCATCGGCGTCGGAATAGACTGCGACTGTGCCGATACCCATTCTCTGCGCCGTACGGATAACGCGGCAGGCGATTTCACCACGATTGGCAATGAGGATTCTGGAGAACATTTTTGTCATTGTTTTCGCTCCCATCACATCCTGAACATGCCAAAGCGCGTTTCCTCGATAGGCGCGTTTAGCGCGGCGGAGAGGGAAAGCGCCAGCACCTCGCGGCTTTTTGCCGGGTCGATGATGCCGTCGTCCCAAAGCCGCGCCGAGGAATAGAGCGGGTGACCCTCACGCTCATATTTCTCAAGGATGGGTGCACGGAATGCAGCTTCGTCGCTGGCTGACCATTCTCCACCCTTGCGCTCGATACCCTCGCGTTTGACCAATGCCAGAACGGTGGCCGCCTGTTCGCCGCCCATGACCGAAATGCGGGCATTCGGCCACATCCAGAGGAAGCGCGGCGAGAAGGCTCTGCCGCACATGCCATAATTGCCAGCGCCGAATGAACCGCCGACGATCATCGTCACCTTGGGCACACGCGCCGTGGCGACCGCCGTGACAAGCTTTGCGCCATCCTTGGCGATCCCGCCAGCCTCGTAGGAACGCCCGACCATGAACCCGGTGATGTTCTGTAGGAAGACCAGCGGGATGCCGCGCTGCGTGCACAGCTCGATGAAATGCGTGCCCTTCAGCGCGCTCTCGGAAAACAGCACGCCATTATTGGCGATGATACCGACCGGCATGCCGTAGAGATGCGCAAAACCGGTTATCAGCGTCGTGCCGTAATTCTGCTTGAACTCGTCGAATTCCGAACCATCGACAATGCGGGCGATCAATTCGCGCGCATCATATGGCTGGCGCAGATCGCTCGGTATGATGCCGTAAAGTTCATGTGGATCATAAAGCGGCGGAATCACCTTGCGAAGATCGAGCCCTATCTCCTTCTTTCGATTCAGGTTTCCAACGATACGCCGGGCAATGGCGAGCGCGTGCGCATCATCCACGGCGTAGTGGTCGGCAACGCCCGATTCGCGTGTATGCACTTCCGCACCGCCAAGTTCTTCTGCCGAAACCTCTTCGCCTGTCGCTGCTTTGACCAAGGGAGGGCCCGCAAGAAAAATCGTTGCCTGGCCTTTGACCATGATGGTTTCTTCCGACATGGCGGGCACATAGGCACCGCCCGCCGTGCACGATCCCATGACGACCGCAATCTGCGGGATGCCTGCGGCCGACATGTTGGCCTGGTTGTAAAAGATGCGACCGAAGTGCTCGCGATCCGGAAAGACCTCGTCCTGATTGGGCAGATTGGCCCCGCCGCTATCCACAAGATAGAGGCAGGGCAGATTGTTCTGCAGCGCTATCTCCTGTGCCCGCAGATGCTTTTTCACCGTAAGGGGATAATAGGTGCCGCCTTTCACGGTCGCATCATTGATGACGATCATCGCTTCCTTGCCGGATACACGGCCGATCCCTGCAATCAGACCGGCGGATGAAATTGTGTCCTCATACATATCCCAGGCGGCAAACTGGCCGATTTCCAGAAAGGGCGAACCGGCGTCCAGAAGCTGTGCCAACCGATCACGCGGGAGGAGCTTGCCACGCGACGTGTGGCGCTCGCGCGCCTCATCGGTACCACCCTTGATCACCAATTCCGCCTTGGCCTGGATATCACCGACCAGTGCCTGCATTCGTTTTGTATTGGCGGTAAAGTTCTCGGACGTGGTGCTGATCTGGGAGGTGAGGACGGTCATGCGGTCTCCTGTTATCGGCAGTGATTAGGTGCAGTGGTGGTGATTCAAGCGCTCTCTGCAAACATTTCCCTGCCGATAAGCATGCGCCGTATCTCGCTCGTGCCAGCGCCGATTTCATAGAGCTTGGCATCGCGCAGCAGCCGTCCGGTCGGATAGTCGTTGATATAGCCGTTGCCGCCGAGCGCCTGTATCGCCTCAAGCGCGCACCATGTTGCTTTCTCTGCAGCGTATAGAACGCATCCTGCCGCATCCTTGCGTGTGGTTTCGCCGCGGTCACAGGCGGCTGCAACGGCGTAAACATATGCCCGGCAAGCATTCGTCGTCGTGTACATGTCTGCCAGCTTCCCCTGCATCAGCTGGAATTCTCCGATCGGTTGGCCAAATTGCTTGCGCTCATGCACGTAGGGCACAACCACGTCCAGACAGGCGTCCATCACTCCCAAAGGTCCACCGGCAAGCACGACGCGCTCATAGTCCAACCCCGACATCAGGATTTTGACACCTTGGCCCTCTTCGCCAAGTACATTTTCGAATGGAACTTCACAGTCCTCGAATACAAGCTCGCACGTATTGGAACCGCGCATACCGAGCTTGTCCAGCTTTTGGGCGGTGGTAAAACCCTTGAATTCCTTCTCGATCAGAAATGCCGTGATTCCGCGGGAGCCCGCGGCAGGATCGGACTTCGCATAGACCACTAACGTGCTGGCGTCCGGGCCATTGGTGATCCACATCTTGTTACCGTTCAGAACGTAACGCTCATTCTTCTTGTCGGCGCGCAGTTTCATCGAAACGACGTCGGAGCCCGCACCCGGTTCTGACATGGCGAGCGCGCCGACATGTTCGCCCGAGCAGAGTTTCGGCAAAAACTTTGCCTTCTGCTCCGCGGTGCCCCAGCGGTTGATCTGGTTCACGCAAAGATTGGAATGCGCACCATAAGAGAGACCGACTGACGCCGAGGCGCGGGAGATTTCCTCCACCGCAATCGTGTGAGCGAGATATCCAACGCCGGACCCGCCGAATTCCGGGTCGGCAGTCATTCCGAGCAAGCCGAGCTCGCCCATTTTCTGCCAGAGGTGCATGGGGAATTGATTGGATCTATCGGTCTCGGCCGCCAGCGGTGCTATCTCCGCCTGCGCAAACCGGTGTACCGTTTCCCGCAGTGCCTCGATTTCCTCAGAGACTCCGAATCTTAGGCCCGACTGGTACATTTCGTCCTCCCGTTCTAGTTGTCGCAATCTTCTTGGCGCCAACAAGGCGCAGTCCCATTTCGACATACTTTTCTGCAATCTCGTCGACACTAAGCCTGTCGTCCGTCCGGAACCAGACCATGACACCGGTAATCATCGCGATAATGGCGCGGGTTGTCAGCGCAATGTCATCGATGGCAAATTCGCGTGTATCCATGCCGTCGTCGAGTATGTCCCGAAGGCTGTTCTCGTACCGCGCGCGCAATTCAACGATAATGGCTCGGTTTTCCGGGCTGAGGCTGCGCAGCTCCATATTTCCGATGTGCACGTCGTCCCGCCGCTCTACATGAAAACGGATATGGAAACGAATGAAGGCGCAGAACTTCTCCAGCGCCGTATGAGCGCTGCGGCTCTCGGCTTCCCAGGCGGCAAGCACACGATCCATGTGTCCCCGCATAACCGAAAACAGCAATTCCTGCTTGTTGGGGTAGTAGCGATAGAAGGCCGCGGGCTGCACGCCCACTTCGTCCGCGAGCTGGCGCATCGACATCGCTTCATAGCCGACGCGGGCAATCAAATGCTTCGCAGCAATATCAATTGCGCTGCGTGTTCTTCCGCCATCTGATCCGGTTGTGCGTGCCATGGCGAATTAATAAAACGAACGTTCAATTAATTCAAGAGGCATGTTGCTAGACGAAGGTATGGATGGAGGAGCGGCGGGGATGCATGTACGGTCGGCCAATTGGAGTCGATTAATCAATTTTCAGAGTGGGTTTCATGTTTGAACGACGCAGTTCTCGTCTATTCGCTACCCTGATTACAGCAATTTTCCTGCCGCTGGCATTGATCCCTTCGGCAAATGCCTTGAGCATGAAGGAGTGCAGCGTCAAGTACAAGGCGGCGCAGAGTGCCGGCGAAGCAGAAGGCGTTTCGTGGAGCGAATTCCGTAAAGCCCAATGCACCACGCCCGCTGAGGCGGCTGACGAGTCAGCCAACTCCGCATCGACGGAGGCCAAAGCAAAGACGACTGAAGATAAGCCAGAAACAACGCCAAAAAAAGCCGAAATGGTAGCCAGATCCCCATCCGGAAAGACGACGTTTCCGTCATCGATAGCCGAAAAATTTGCTGCAGAGAAACCTGCCAAGGCCCGCATGCACACATGCCTTGAGCAATACCACGCGAACAAGAAAGGCGGCACGCTCGGCGGCACGCGCTGGATCGAAAAAGGCGGCGACTACTACAAGTTGTGCAATGCCAAGCTGAAGGGGGGAGGTTAAGGGAGCGGCGGCCATGGCTCATAAACTTACAAGGTTGGAGAGCTTGAAATCCGCCGATGGCGGTGGCACATTTGAAGATATGGAACATCGCGTCGCATTTCTGGAAAAATCTTTTGGGAAGATGGACGGCAAACTGGATGTCATCCTCAATGGAATTGCAGGCTTGAAGGAAGATGTTTCAATCCTGAAGGGAGACGTTTCAGGCCTGAAGGGGGACGTATCGGGTCTGAAGGGAGACGTTTCGGGCTTGAAGGGAGACGTTTCAGGCTTGAAAGAGGGTGTCGCCTATCTGAAAGGCAGGATTGACCAGCTTCCTACAATGTTGCAATTGCTTGGCTTCGTATTGGCAATATTCGCCATGGCGGGGTCTTCAAATATTTCACGCCGTAAAATCAACTGAGTTGCTCCGGCCCATCATTCGGGCCGGTCATAAGTAATAGCGCAATATCTGAAGACCCTGCGACCGACTGTCGTGGGACAATGATGACGCTTCGATTATTCCAAGCGCTTGAAATCCAGCGCCTTGAATGCTGTCGCCGCTACAACAATCCAGCTGAAAATAAGTAGCGAGCCGCCGAGCGGTGCCGCAAACGGAAACAGGCTGTGACCGGCAAAGTCGAGCGAGACGAGATCGCCAATGAAGAACAACAGCCCGATCACCAGCAGCCACGCGCCGAAATAGGCTGGCCGACTGACTTTTGCCAATATGGACAGCGCTAAAAATGCGGGGGCGTGGATAAACAGGATCGGCGCAATCGTGGCCATATGACCTTCCGCACTATGGGCCGCTGCGGCATAGGCCGCGATACCTGCAGCCCCGAACAGTCCACCGAGACCGGCAAAAACCCGATTGATATCCAAGCTATTCTCCGTTTCCAGGTTTGTCCGGGCTCACCGGCTACTTTACAGCGGCCAAGGCCTGCGGAAGCTGTTGTTCGAAATAATCAAGTTCTTCGTCAAGGCCGACGCTGACACGGATGCAGCGGTCGAGACCTGGCGCCATTGGTTTGCGCACGAAAACGTCGCGGTCGATCAGAGCGTTGAGAACGGCGAGGGCAAATGGCCCATCGTGCCCGCAATCGATAGTGACGAAATTGGTAGCAGAGGGAATCGCCGCAAGGTCGTTCTTCACAGCAATCTGCACGATCCGCTCACGTCCAGCGACAATCCGTGCAATCACCGCCTTGAGATAATCTTGATCCTTTAGCGCTGCTAGGGCGGCTATCTGTGTCAGTTTGTTCATGCCGAAATGGTTGCGGATTTTGTCGAACGCCAGGATCTGTTTTCCGGCGCCGACAGCATAGCCGCAACGCATTCCGGCGAGCCCATATGCCTTGGAAAAGGTGCGCATGCGCAGGACATTCGGCCGCGAAACATCGATCCGCGGCAGAGCGTCCGCCGGTGCCGTTTCGCCGTAAGCTTCGTCGAGGATCAGTATCGTGTTTTTCGGCAGCACATCGATAAAGCGCTCGATCTCCGCCGCTGCCCACCACGTCCCCATTGGATTGTCGGGGTTGGAGAGATAGACGAGCGGTGCCTGTTCGCGCTTTACTGCAGCAAGCAGTGCCTCAAGGTCCTCGCGATCCTCCCTGTATGGCACTGTCACCAGCCTTCCGCCAAAGCCGGCCACATGAAAATTGAATGTCGGATAGGCACCGAGCGAAGTGACGACCGGTGTGCCCTCGCGCACGTACTGGCGCACGGCGAGTCCGAGCAACGTATCGACGCCTTCGCCAACGACGATATTGGCCGGTACAACGCCGAGATGCGCTGCAAGCGCATGCTTCAAGTCGAAATTTTCTGGATCGGCGTATTTCCACGCCTCCCCGGCATGGCTTTGTATGGCGGCAATGACTGAAGGCGCTGGGCCAAAGCCGCTTTCATTGGCGCCAAGTCGGGCTTTGAAAGGCCGGTTGCGCTTGCGTTCCAGCGCTTCTGGTCCGACGAACGGTACAGTCGAGGGCAGGGAGTCGATCAGGGGGATCAGGTGCGGTTCCATGTCCACAGCGATATCAGTTTTTGTGCCGGCAAAAAGCAAAATTTCGCTCTTTTGCATCGAACTCACAGTTCGAGGTCGCGATCACATATCGTCTTTCAGCGGAACCAAACCATTGTCGCGGGGTTTCCCTCCCACTGGGACAAAACAGGTTCAATTGAGAGGCAGGATAATGAAAAAGGTTTTTATAGTGACTGCAGCGGCGTTTTTCGCCACCTCCGGTCTGGCGATCGCTCAGGATAGCGTTGTCGTTGAAGTGCCGCAGTCTGCCCGGGATTATGTCATCGCGCATCCGGCCGATCCAGTTGTTATAGAGGGTGACTTATCTCAGGGTTACGTCGTACCCGAAACAATCGTGGTGCGGCCAATTCCGGAGAGCCCGGGCTATGGCTACATCTATGTCGATGGCCGCCCCGTGATCGTCTCCATGGAGAAGCGCGAGGTCGTCTATCTGTCGGACAATGCTGGGGCTGCGCCCGATGACGGAGCTATCCCGGACGACGTTGTCTCCTACATAGAGACCAATCCGACTGATCCGGTGGTCATCGATGGTGACGTAACCATGGGCACGGTCATTCCTGACGATGTGCCGCTGGTCGCCGTGCCTGATCAGCCGCGCTACTCATACGTATATGTGCAAGATGGTCCCGCACTCATAGAACGTGAGACACGGCGCGTCGTCTGGGTCAGGTAAATATACTGTTCGATAACACTTGCCCGCGCTTCGGCGGGCGAGTGTTTACCATCGCGGTGCCGGTAATAGCGATAGCGATTGTCATAGATGATCAGCGGCGTGTTGAATTGCATCTGTTCGAATTGCGCCCGGCTCGCGGCGCGCCTGTCGAGATCGAGATTGAGCAGGCAATTTGCGAATGCATCGGTCCCACGCCGGAAACCATAGGATGAACAGGTCTGGTTATCGAGCGCGCGCCGCTCTTCCGGCGTCATGGAGACGCAGCCGGTGATCAAGAGCGTGAGCAAAACAGTTAATCCTGCCAATGGTCTCATGGATTCCTCTGCCAGACCGCTAATTCCCGATCAACACCAGAAATATTACTGAACAGGTTTCAAATATTGGCGCTTGCAGTTGCATCATATCGATAAGGTCCTGACCGCACTATCCCAATTGCTTGGCAGCTTTAATAGCCAGACTTTGGTTGGATGATAGGATTGGGAGGGAGGCTTACAAAACCAGCCTCAAGTCGCGAAAAAAACACCGGCAATCATGAGAATAATTATTGCTCCTGCCAGGATCGGCAGGATTGAAAAACCCGCAGGCGTGGGTTGAGGCCTCAATACCAATTTGGCAAAGCGAGCAGAATAGTGGCTGCTACCTGGGTGCATATGACAAAAGTGACGAAGGGTATAAACCCGTCGCTGATCTTCCGGTTGTCGTTTGCTGCGGCAAAGCTCATAAGGACTGCTCCCGATTGGACGATCCTTTGAAAGTGCCGAAGGATCATGATCGTCAGTGCCGAATTTCGGCTTGGTCACGCAACTGTAACAGTTTGAAACCTTTTGTCACCCAAAAAGTTCTCATCCTTGTTCAACTGTGCCGTGATAGCCTTCTTCCGGCGATGAAATGCTGCTGCCATAACGTAGAGAAAATCTTCAGTTTCAGTGGTTTAGCTCCAGCGGTGCAGAACCTGTGCAGGTTCTGCACCGCTGGAGATTTTTGTTACTCGGCTGGCGTTGCGGCAGGAGCAATCGCGCTCGAATTGTGGCTGGAATCGCCATCGAAGGTGCTGGCATGATGGCTCTTCAGCTGTCGATTTCCGGTCATCGCACGTATGAGCACGTAGAACACTGGCGTCATGAACAGGCCGAACAACGTCACGCCGATCATCCCGGCAAACACCGCTACACCCATTGCGCTACGCATTTCCGCACCGGCTCCTGTCGATGTGACAAGAGGCACCACGCCCATGATGAAGGCGAGCGACGTCATCAGGATCGGCCTGAGCCGCAGACGACTGGCCTCAACTACAGCCTTGAATGGCGTCGCCCCGGTAAACTCCAGTTCCCGCGCAAACTCGACGATCAGGATGGCGTTCTTGGCGGATAGCCCGACAAGCACGATCAGCCCGATTTGCGTGAAGACATTGTTGTCTCCCGCCGTCAGCCAGACGCCGGTGAGGGCGGCAAGCAATCCGAGCGGCACGATCATGATGATCGACAGCGGCAGCGACAGGCTTTCATATTGCGCCGAGAGGACGAGGAACACGAGGAGGATCGACAGCGGGAAGATAAGGTAGGCCGAGTTGCCTGCAATGATCTCCTGATAGGTCAGCTCCGTCCATTCGAAGCCGATCCCGGGCGGCAGGGTGTCGGCGGCAATCTTTTCCACCGCAGCTCGCGCCTGGCCCGATGAGTAGCCGGGCGCCGCATTGCCGTTCACATCGGCAGCGAGGAAGCCGTTATAGCGCATGGCGCGATCCGGTCCCGCACTGGATGAGACGTTGACCAAGGCCGACAGCGGGATCATCTCGCCCGAACCCGATCGTACCTTCAGATCGCCAATATCCTCAGACTTGGCCCGGAAATTCGACTCCGCCTGCATCCGGACGGAATAGGTGCGGCCGAACTTGTTGAAGTCGTTGACATAGACCGAGCCAAGATAAATCTGCAGCGTGTTGAAGATTTCCGGCAGCGATACATTGAGTTGGCGTGCCTTGGCCCGGTCAACATCGGCATAGAGCTGCGGAACATTGATCTGATAGCTGGTGAACAGGCCCGTCAGCTCCGGCGCGGTGGCCGCCTTGGCGAGGAACGCCTTGGTTGCGTCGTCGAGAGCCTGATAACCAAGACCATTGCGATCCTCGATCTGCAGCTTGAACCCGCCGATCGAGCCGAGACCTTGGACGGGAGGCGGCGGGAAGACGGCGCTGAACGATTCCTGGATGCCGGCTATTTGCTGATTGAGTGCCATGGCGATCGCACCGGCACTCAGGTCCGGCGTCTTGCGCTCTTCGAAAGGTTTCAGCGAAACGAAGACAACGCCGGCATTCGAACTATTGGTGAAACCGGCGATGGACAGGCCAGGGAAGGCAATCGTGCTTTGTACACCGGGTATCTTCAATGCCATGTCGCCGATGCGGCGGACGACCGCTTCCGTCCGGTCAAGCGTCGCACCATCCGGCAGCTGTGTGAACCCGACCAGATACTGCTTGTCCTGCGGCGGAACGAACCCGCCGGGCACGCTCTTGAACATGAATGCCGTTGCGCCGATCAAGACAAGATAAATCCCCATCATAATCGTCTTGCGCGAAATAACGCCGCGCACACCTTTGCTGTAGCCGTTGGCTCCCCGCGTGAACACGGCATTGAACCCGCGGAAAAGCCAGCCCAGTGTCAGGTCCATGAAGCGCGTCAAACGGTCTTTTGGTGCGTCGTGTCCCTTCAACAGAAGAGCGGCGAGTGCAGGCGACAGCGTGAGGGAGTTAAACGCCGAGATGACCGTCGAGATGGCGATCGTCAGCGCGAACTGCCGATAGAACTGACCCGTAAGGCCGCTGATGAAGGCGAGGGGCACGAACACCGCGACCAGAACCAGCGCAATCGCGATGATCGGTCCCGAGACTTCGCGCATCGCCTGTACCGTCGCTTGCCGCGGGGCCAGACCGTTCTCGATGTTTCGCTCGACGTTCTCGACCACCACGATGGCGTCATCGACGACGATACCGATGGCGAGAACAAGACCGAACAGGCTGAGTGCGTTGATCGAGAAACCGAACAGATGCATCACCGCAAACGTACCGACGATCGATATCGGCACCGCGATCAGCGGAATGATCGATGCACGCCACGTCTGCAGGAACAGGATAACAACCAGAACGACCAGCAGCACCGCCTCAAGCAGCGTATGGATGACGGCCTCGATCGAAGCACGGACGAACTGGGTCGTATCGTAGACGATCTCGTAGTCCACGCCTTCCGGCATGGTCAGCTTCATCTCATTCATCGCGGCACGAACTTCATCGGCGATCTGGATCGCATTGGAGCCCGGTGCCTGGAAGATCGGGATAGCGACGGCACTCTTGTTGTCGAGCAGCGAGCGTAGCGAATAGTCGGCTGCGCCAAGTTCGATGCGGGCAATGTCACTCAAATGTGTGATCGCGCCATTGGCGGCAGTCTTGACGATGATCTGGCCGAATTCTTCTTCGGATTGCAACCGACCTTGCGCGTTCACCGTCAATTGCAGATCGACACTGTTCGAGTTGGGCGATGCACCGATGGTACCGGCAGCAGCCTGCACGTTCTGCGCACGGATCTCGTTGAGAACATCGGTTGCCGAGAGGCCTAGCTCCGCGGTCTTCTGCGGATCGAGCCAGATACGCATCGAATAGTCGCCGGATCCGAACAATTGCACATCGCCGACGCCATTGATGCGGGCGAGGCGATCCTTGATGTTGATCAGGGCGTAGTTGCGCAGGTACGTGATGTCGTACCGATCATTGGGCGAGATGAGGTTGACCACCAGCATCAGGTCAGGCGAACTCTTGACCGTGGTGATCCCGAGACTGCGCACTTCTTCCGGCAAGCGCGGTTCCGCCTGCGAAACGCGGTTCTGTACCAGCTGCTGTGCCTTGTCCGGATCTGTACCAAGCGCAAAGGTCACAGTCAGCGTCATCTGGCCGTCTGCCGTCGCTTGACTGCCCATGTAGAGCATGCCTTCAACGCCGTTGATCTGCTCTTCCATCGGCGTTGCGACTGTTTCGGCAATGACCTTCGGATTTGCACCCGGATATTGCGCCCGCACCACGATGGATGGGGGCACGACATCCGGATATTCCGAGACGGGCATCGTCGTCAGCGAAATCAAACCGCCGAGGAAGATGATAAAAGAAAGAACGCCCGCAAAGATCGGGCGGTCGATAAAGAAATTGGAGATATTCATATCAATTCCACCTGCCCGATGCGGGGCTCTGGATAGTTATTGTTTGAGCTTGGCCTGGTCCGCCAGCGCCTGCTGGTCTGGAGCCTTGCTGCCCATCGCTACCATCTCCGGTGCAACGAGCGAGCCAGGGCGAATACGCTGCAAGCCATTGACGACGATCTTGTCATCCGCCTGCAATCCAGCCGTGACGATCCGCAGGCCATCGGCCTTGGCGCCAAGCGAGATTTCGCGATACTCGACGACGTTCTTCGAATTGACGACCATGACGAACTTCTTGTTCTGGTCGGTTCCGACAGCTTTTTCGTCAACCAGCAATTCGTTACGCTCGTTGGCCTGACCCATGCGGACCTTGGCGAACTGACCGGGCATCAGCTTGCCATTGGCGTTATCAAACACCGCACGAACCTTGACGGTACCGCTCGTCGCATCGACGCTGTTGTTGATCAGCTGTAGTTTGCCGGTGATCCCGTCCTGGCCGTGCACATCCATCTGAACCGGGATACGGTTGACGAAGTCACGGCTGTTCAAGCCCTCGGGAAGATCGGCGAGCGCATTGGCGACGACGTTCTCATCGGCCTCGAAACTCGCGTAAATCGGGCTGATTGAAACCAGCGACGTCAGTAATGGCGCGCTCGGTCCCTCGGCGATGAGATTGCCGGGGGTGATCTCGATACGTCCGACCCGGCCACTGATCGGTGCGCGAATATCGGTCCAGTCGAGGTTGAGCATGGCGGTCTGTAGCACGGCCTTGGCCGCTTCGAGGTCCGCCTCGGCGCTGGTCTGAACATTCAGACGTTGATCATAGTCGCTCTGGGACGCAAAGCGCGATGTCACGAGCTGCTTGCCGCGCTGAAGTTCGCTCTTGGCATAAGCGAGCTTCGATTCCGCAGAGGCCACCTGCGCCTTTGCGCGAGCAACTTCTGCCTCGTATGGCGCTGGGTCGATCTTGACCAGAAGGTCGCCCTGCTTGACGATCGCGCCTTCCTTGAAGGCAACCGACTGGATGGCGCCGGCGACGCGCGAGCGTACTTCAACCGCATCGACCGCCTCAAGCCGTCCGGAGAATTCGCTCCACTGCGTTACGAGCTTTGGCTGTACCACCGCAACTGAAACAGGGGTGGCTGGCGCGGCCGCGGCCTGGCCTTTTTCGCCTTCCGCGCGGCTCTGCTGCATGTCCAGAAAGTGCGAGCCGCCGACAGTGGCAAGTGTCAGAACCAGAGCGCTGGCATAGAGGCTTTTTCTTAAAGTGCTGATTGACATCGTGGTCATCCTGCTTTGAAAGTTTCCGCCATTGGGAGGGTGGCGAATCTGAATTCGATCATCGAATTGAGCATTGACGTTCTATACCGATCGGTATAGAACGGTTGATATAAGGCGGCGATGTAACAGCTGTCAATGGAATTTTATACCGAGCGGTATAATTCTTTTAGGGAGTGTTGTCCATGGGACGGCCCAGGGAATTTGATGCGGACGATGCCTTGCAGACAGCTTTGGAGCTATTCTGGCGAAAAGGCTATGAAGGCACGTCCATCACTGACCTGACCGACGGAATGGGTATCACCAAGCCCAGTCTCTACGGAACCTTCGGCAACAAGGAAGAACTCTTCCGCATGGCGCTGCAGCGCTACGAGCAGAACTACATGGCCTTCTTCTGGAAGGCACTGGAGCAGCCGACCGCGCGGATTGTTGCGCTGGATATATTGCATGGTTTTGCCAATGCCCAGACTGAAGAGTGCAATCCTGGTGGATGCCTTGGTATCAATGCCGCGATGGGCTGCAGTGAAGCCGCGGAAGCAATCCAAAAAACCATCATCGAGCGTCGCCAGATAGGGCAGAAGGCGCTGGCGCGGCGTTTCGAACGCGCCATGCGTGAAGGTGATCTGCCCGCCGACTGCAATGCGGACGATCTTGCCCGCTATCTCTTGACCATCGCCCAAGGCACTGCTGTCCAGGCATCGAGCGGGGCTGGCCGGGAAGAGCTTTACCGGCTGATCGACATCGCCATGAAGTCTTTTCCAGGCTCGAACTAACTACCCTTCAAATTCAGCCTGATGCATCAGGTCAGTCTGTTGCGGAACAGCCAAGCCGAAAATGGCAGGGTAACCGCGGCGATGGCTACCAGCGCAAGCATTTCCGGCAGCAATTGCCTCAGTCCTGCGCCCTCCAGATAGACCTGGTGTGTAATGCTGATCGCATAGCGCAGCGGATTGATCATTGTCAGATACTGCAGGATCTCCGGCATATTGCCGATCGGCGCCGTTAGACCCGACAACAGCATGAATGGCATCAGCAGCACGAACGAGTAGATCATTGCCTGCTGCATGTTGCCTGCGAGCGAAGAGATGAAAAGGCCAATGCCGACTGCCGCAGCGAGGAACAGCACCAGCCCCAGGTAGAGCATGAAATAAGAACCCTCGAAGGGAATCTGGAACCATAGCTGGGCGACGAGCAATATGGTCGTTGCCTGCGAGAGACCGACCATCATCGAGGGCAGGGCCTTTCCAACCATGATCTCGGACGGTCTGAATGGCGTGACTAGCAGCTGGTCGAAAGTCCCCGCCTCACGTTCGCGCGCGACCGACATGGCAGTCAGCATCAGCGTCATCATCATGGTGATCGTACCGATCAATGACGGGATCATGTACCACCGCGTCTCAAGGCTGGGATTGTACCAGGCGCGCGTGGTTACCTTGATGCCGTTATTCCTTTCTTGGCCGTTCTCCTCACGCCATCGCGCGGTGAAGTCCGTCGCGATGGTATTGATATAGCTCTGCGCGGTGCCGGCCGTGTTGGAATTGCGGCCATCGGCGATGATCTGCAATTTGGCCGGCATTCCGGCCATCAGCCGCCTCTCGAAATCCTGGTCGATGACCACCACCAGCAAAACCCGGGCGTCATTGATGAATTTATCGATGTCGGATGTCCGCTGCAACGTCGCAACACGGCTGAAAATGCCCGAGCCGTCCAATTTCGAAACCAGCTCTATGGATGCCGCGCTGTGATCGTGATCGAGAACCGCGTAGGGCACATTGTTGAGATCGTAACTCGCGGCATAGCCAAAGATCAGACATTGCAGGATAGGCGGCAGCACCAGCACGATACGGCTTTTCGGGTCCTTGAACATCGCCAGCAATTCCTTGCGGATCAGCGCGATTATCCGGAAGAAGGATTCTTTCATGGCCGTCTCACCCGAGTTTCTTGCGCGTGGCGAAAAGGGACGCGGTCATCAGAATGGTTGCCATGACCGCAAGCACTGCCGCGTTGGGCAGGATGACGGCCCAGATATCGCCCGCAAGGAACAATGTCTGCAGCACACTGACGAAATAGCGCGCCGGGAAGATGTAGGTGATGCCCTGGATCACCAGAGGCATGCTTCTGATGTCGAACATGAAGCCCGACAGCATCATCGCCGGCAGAAAGGTGACGATCAACGTGATCTGGCTGGCGATGAACTGGTTCTTGGTGAGCGAGGAGATCAAAAGCCCGATACCGAGCGCCACCAGCAGATAGAGCATCGATACGATGATCAATATCCACAGTGATCCGCGCAGGGGCACGCCAAAGAGCACCTGACTGCCGATGACTGAAAGTGCCAGTCCCAGCATACCGAGGATGAAATAGGGGACAGTCTTGCCCAGTAAAATTTCGCCGGGCCGGGCAGGGGTGACGAACAGCGCTTCGAATGTGCCGCGTTCCCATTCCCGCGCCATCACCAGTGCCGTCAGCAGCGCACCGATCAGTGTCATGACAAGAACAATCAGCCCCGGCACCAGGAAATAGGTGCTGTCATTGGCCTCGTTGAACCAAAGCCGCGTCTGCAGATTGATCGATGCACCGGAATTCAAGACCATTCCTTGCGCTGCCTCCCGCGCCAGCCACGTGCCGACCGCGCCTTGCGCATAGCCGAGCGCGATGCGGGCTGTATTGGCGTCACTGCCATTGACGACGACCTGAATTTCCGCCGTGCCGTTCTGCACATCGCGGGCGAATTGCGGTGGTATGCGCACGATGCCGCTGACGGTCTTGTCCGCGAGCAGCCGCTCCGCCTCCGCCATGGTCTTGACCGGATACGTCTGGAAATAATCCGACAGTTCGAATCCGGAAACCGCGGCGCTCGCCTCTGCTGATGATTCCTCCATGACCAGCGCAACGGGAAGGTTCTTGAGGTCGAACGACAGGCCGTAACCGAACAGGATCAACAGTACCATCGGCATGACGATGCCGACGGCAACGCTGCTTGGGTCGCGCACCACCTGCCAGCTCTCTTTGCGCACCAGCGCGAGGATACGGCGCAGGCGGCCATGCTGGGACGAGGGTGCGGCCATCACGCGGCCTCCTTCTTGTCTCGCCGGGACTCCTCGACAATGGCGATGAAGGCGTCTTCCATGTTCGGTTCTTTGCCGTTCTTCGCCTTGGCATGGGCACGGATTTCGGCAGGTGTTCCCTCGGCAAGGTTACGCCCCGCATCGAGAATGATGATGCGATCGCAATATTCCGCCTCTTCCATGAAATGTGTGGTGACGATCACCGTCACGCCTTGCTCGGAAAGCGCGGTAATGCGTCCCCAAAACTCGCGCCGTGCCAGCGGATCGGCGCCGCTGGTTGCCTCGTCCAGAAACAGAATGTCTGGCTCGTGCAAGAGCGCCGCCGCCATGGCAAGGCGCTGCTTGAAACCGCCGGGTAGTTGTCCGCTCGGCAGCGTTGCCAGATCACCCAGTTCGAACTGCTCTTTCGACCAGGCAACGCGGTCACGTTTCTTCTGCCCGCGCAAACCATAGGCGCTGGCGAAGAAATCGAGATTTTCATCCACGGACAGATCGCCATAGAGCGAAAACTTCTGTGCCACGTATCCGAGTTTCTGCCGGGCTTCGGCCCGTGAGGTGCGTAAGTCCGCACCAGCAACGCGCAGCGTGCCGCTGGTTGCCGGCATCAGCCCGCACAACATGCGAAACGTCGTGCTTTTCCCGGCGCCATTCGGGCCGAGCAGTCCATAAATCTCGCCCCGCTTCACCTGAAAGCTGACGTGATCAACCGCAGTGAAATCGCCAAATTTGCGCACCAGATCGTGGACTTCGACCGAAATCTCATCACCCGCTGCCGCCTTGGGCCGCTCGAGTTCTACCTCGCTGGAATGGCTCTTGGTAGCTACGGCGCCGAACAGCACCATGAACCCATCTTCGAAGCGCGCTGAGACCGGCTGAAGTTTGATGGCTTTGCCGTCAAGCTTGATGTCGTCCTTGAAGTCCGGTTGTTTCACCACCCGCACTTTGCCAGCTTCAGGCACCGCATCGACAACGCCATCCAGCCGGAACAGCAGGGCCTGCAGCGACCGGGCGTTAGTGCCTTTCCCCGGCGTGGCTATAAAAACACAGTCACTGGCTTTTTCTGTGATTTCGTCGGGTTTTCCCTGCGCCAGAACCTTGCCCTGATGCATGACGACGGCGTGGTCGCAGAGTTCTGCCTCGTCCAGATAAGACGTGCTGACGACGACGGTCAGTTTGTCCTCGCGCACGAGCTTGGTGACGATCTCCCATAATTCGCGCCGTGACAGGGGATCGACGCCCACGGTCGGTTCGTCCAAGAGGAGGAGTTCCGGCGAACGCACCAGTGTGCACGCGAGGCCGAGCTTCTGCTTCATGCCACCGGATAGCTTGCCGGCAAGGCGCTGCGTGAAACGCCCGAGATCGGTCATCTCCATCAGCCGCGGGTAAATCTCTCTGCGCTGTTCCCTGGTGATGCCGTGCAGGTCGGCGTAAAGATCGAGGTTCTGCTGGACACTCAAATCCTCGTAGAGGCCGAATTTCTGCGGCATGTAACCAATACGGTTCTGTATTGTCTGCGGATCGGCAGCGACATCTATCCCGAGCACGGAGAGCTCGCCACTGTCGGCGACCATCAGCCCCGCAATCAGGCGCAGTAACGTGGTTTTGCCCGCACCGTCAGGTCCTACCAACGCAGTTAACGTTCCTTGCCGCGCTTCGAAGGAAACTCCCTCCAGCGCCTTGACGGTCTCGCCCGTATCGCGGCGGAAGCTCTTGTGGATGGTCCGCGCCGTGACGGGGCTGGTTGGCGCGGCGCCGCTCATGGCGTTGTCTTGCTTTCCGTTTGTTCGACTACGGGCTTTGGTGCTTCGTCTGCCAGAAGCTTTACAGTGGCGGGCATGCCGAGCCGGAACATATCGTCCTTGTCCTCGACGAAAACCCGTACCTCATAGACAAGGCTCGAACGCAGATCTTCGGTCTCTACGGTCTTCGGCGTGAATTCCGCCACGGGCGAGATAAAGCCGACCCAGCCATCAAGCGGGCGATCCGGGAAACTGTCGGATGTCACCTTGGCGCGCATGCCGGAACGGACATGTCCGAGGTTGACTTCCGAGACATAGGCCCGCACCCATTTCGTGCCGATGGTCGCCAGCGAGAATACGGGCTTCGTCGGGGCTGCCATTTCGCCCGGTTCCATAAGCCGCGAGCGTACCACCGCGTCGAACGGTGCCACGAGTTCCGCATCGTCGAGCTCCTGCCGTATCAGCGCAAGCTGGGCTTCATTGCCACGTAGTTGTGCTTCGGCCTGCAGCAGTTCCTCGGCGCGCGGACCGGCCACGGCAAGATCGAGCGCACTCTGCGCGACTTCGACTTTAGCGTCCGCAACTGCGGCTGTGGCCTTTGCCGTATCGAGGTCTTGTTTGCTGATCGTAGCTGTCGCGGTCAGTGCAGCCCGCCGCTCATATTGGATGTTGGCGTTTGCCGCGTCCGCCTTGGCCGATGCAAGATTGGCGCGCGCCTGTGCAATTTCTTCGGGACGGCTGCCGTTGCGGAGTTTCATCACCATCGCACGTTGTGCGGCGACAGTCGCATCGGCCTCCCGCACCTGCGGCGACAGCCGGCTAGTATCGAGTCGCGCCAGAACCTGGCCCTTTTTGACGATATCGCCTTCCTCGACGAGAATTCCCGCAATGCGCTCCGAGCCGTTGAAGGCGAGCGTTGCCTGCCGCAGGTCGACATTCCCATAAAGCGTCAAAGCATCATTGGCCACCGGCCGATGCAGATACCACCATGCCCCACCGCCGATCGCGGCAAGAACAAAAAGGAGGATGATGATGCGAAGCGGCTTATTCATCTCTCAACCATAACGCGAAAAATATCGATATGTCAAATTTGAATTTGAATTTCAGCTTTCAAAAATTTCAAATTTCGTATAGAGTTCTCATATGGCCCGAAAGACACCGCGAAAACTGCCCGGGCGCCGCGAAGACGGCGCCACAACGAAAGCCCAGATTCTGGAAGCCGCTGGCGAAGTTTTTGCCGAGAAGGGGTTCGACCGTGCCACCGGCAAGGAGATTGCCGAGAGGGCAGGCAGCAACTCGGCAGCGGTCAACTACTACTATGGCGGGATCGAAGGCCTCTATGCCGACGTGCTTGTAGAAGCCCATCGTCGGCTTTTGACCTATGACAAGCTCGTTGCGCTTGCAGAGAGTCCTGGAGAGCCGACCGAAAAACTCAAAAGCCTCATCGGCCTGATCGCTCGCAGGATCACCGGACCCGAGTCGTCGTCGTGGGCGCTACGTGTCCTCAGCCGCGAGATTCTCTCGCCGTCATCGGTATTTCCGGTCCTTGTGAAGCAGGAAATTCTACCGAAAAAGCTTGTTGTAACCGGCATTATAGGGGAGATTTTGGACAGGCCGCATGACGACCCGGTCGTCACGCGTTGTACACTGAATATCATCGCACCCTTCGCCATGCTGCTCGTCGGCAACAGGCAGATATTTACCCAGGTGCTGCCGGGGTTCAACTCCGGCGAGCCTGAAGTCCAGGAGCAGATCGTCGAGCATTTTCAACGCTTTGCCCTTGCCGGGTTGACGGCAACGGCAGCTGCGTTGCGCTCAGACGATCACTGACGAATATCTTTGGAACTATCTGTGTGCCTGTCTTTGGGGGGAGTGTAGGCAGGCTCATCGGTTTTCTTTTGTGACTTGGCAATTGCCTCCCGCAGCATCTGCCATTCTCTTTCATGGCGCCGGTAAACATCCTGCGGAACAGTTTGTATCGTCATGTGGGTTCTCCGAATGGGTTGACGCCCCTATAACGATCACATAGGGCGCCCGTTCCCACTTCGCCATTCAAGATTTGCAACCGGCATTTACAGATGCGAAGAGGATGGTCTCGGCGTCCCCAGACGCGGCGTATTACCATAGGACGAGATCCTGGACGCTTGGAACTTTGTCGTTCATTGCAAGTTCATCGTACTGGGTGCACCTAATGGTTGCATCACTTCACAGGAGACAATCTATGCACAAGATACTGAACGCCATCTCCGCAGCCATGCTCGGATTGGCAATGTTGTTGACATCCGCGGTCGCGTCCCAAGCCGCGCCGGTGTCCCCCACGACCCTTCAGCTATCATCAAATGTTGAACAGGTGCGCGACAACAGGGCAGATTGGAAGCGCCATCATTCCAGGCGCAACTGGAATCACAATCGTCGTGACGTGCGTCGTCATTACTATAGCAACCGCCGTGACTGGCGCCGGTCGCATTGGGACAATCGGCGGCATCATCGCAACTACCGGTATTATCAAAACAACCGCGGGCGGTATGGCAACGGCTACGTAGGCAAGAGCTGGCAATAACAGCACTTTAGGGAAAGTGGGGCGGCTTAATAGAGCCGCCTTTTCATCGACGCTTCGACAGAGCCTCGTAGCCGACGCGAACCTTCTCAGCCAGTGTCAGCAACCTGTCCTTGCAGGTTTTCGCATCATAGTCGGCGGGTTGTTTCGGCGAAGCGATCACCGCCCTGAGCCAGCCGCGTACGGTACTGTCCGCCTCATCGGCTGATTTTCCGAGCCCCTTCAGAATGGTTTCGCTGCTTTCGATGGCCGAGTAATGCGGCTCGCGTCCGAGTGCGTCCTGACACTGATAGGAAACTATGACGAGATTTTTCGCATCCGCGATTACCCCGCTCTTGCTGACATTGCCGCCCGTTGTCGTGCATGCCGGCAAGATCGCAGCCACCAATACAATAGCCAAAACTGAAAATCGCATCTGTTCCCCCATCACTGGCGCGCAGGCTATTCAACCAGCGTCGTAGTGTCGAGAGGGTCGATTTGGAGAAAGGGCCCTGACGCTAGGGTACGAGCAGGTGCTGGCTCCAGTCCTTTTTCGGCACGAGATCGCCGATTTTATATTTGAAGCCGACGACGTTCATGTTGTCGGCGCTGGTTTGGCATTTGTATTTCAGGTGGTACCACTCGCCGCGGCTGCGAAAGGCAGCGCCGCGTGTCTTGATGGCGTGGTCTTCCATTGTCGGATCGGCGAAGGCATATGCGAGCACTTTATCCGGGTTGAACTTCCCCTCGTCCTTGCGGATGCGCTCCATCGCCTCCACATCGCAGCGCTGCTCCAGCCGGGTTTGCGGATCGAGCTTCTTCAAGCCTGCCTCCTCGGTCGAATTCATGGCTGATGCTGGACGAAACGCGAAAGCTGCCAGCGCAATCGTAACAAAAATCTTCTTCATGCTCTGATTGGCCCCTGTATCTGCAAATGGTGCCGGACAATATCGGCAAGTGATGCCAATAGCCAACCCTTGCCGGCCCAGCGCCCACAAAATTGAACGATATCCTGCAAACTGTGATTTCCGGTGCATCGGACGTGGATGGCGCCGCCAAACGCATCCTTGACGAATGGCCCGCCGAAAATGGTGACATCGTTGCGGGTTGGCGCCTGACCTGGCTTCAGGAAGGGGTCCGATGTAGCGAAATATATAAAGGGGGACTTTTCTGCGGTGATGGGGGAATTGATTGACGATCCAAAAAAACGCGGTTCCAAAGAGTGTTGCGGCAACCGAATGGCAAAGTCCCAGGTCGCTTAGGAGAAAACGAATCGGGGTTATGATATAAACATTCCACCTAAGAGGACTCACCGAAATCTCTTTGTCCCCGCCGGGCAAAAGGAGGGCACGGATAACCTAAATCGAATTGATTAGAAACACTTAGTCGAACTTTGCTTTGCGGAACAAGGTGCCATTTGTGTGCGTTGACCCACCATGACCAACCTCGATTTTCTTGCTGTCACGATTGAAGTTGATGAGACTGGTGAGCTGCAGAACGTGAGTTCCGTCGCTGAGGCCGCCGAAATCCTTCGTCAGAATTGGCCAGTCGACCGCGGCAAAGAACTTTCCAGAGCGCGGCGTGCCTGCCTCGATGCCATGGAAGGGACGGGGAGCGTGGAAGAGGCGAGAACTGCCTTCGTCGCTGCCGCCAAGGAAGCCGGCATATTGGTTTGGAACAGCGCTTGGCGGTTTTGATCTCGGCTCCATGCCGGTAATGCGATTTTTGGGTGAGGCGGAACAAAATCCTTGCAAACATGGGGTTTCATCTTTAGTCAGCGTCCTCGGAGAGGTGGCCGAGTGGTCGAAGGCGCTCCCCTGCTAAGGGAGTAGACCCGTTAAACGGTCTCGAGGGTTCGAATCCCTTCCTCTCCGCCAGTAATCTATATTCATGGTTCCAGAAATCGACCGTATCACCTGTGCTGTCGATTGCCCGGTAGAGATACATCCACTGGCCTCTGAGCTTGATGTAGGTCTCGTCGATATGCCACTCGCTGCCAACAGCGCTGGTCGAAATGACGGCCTATGAACATTATGCGTTCGGTCGAGCCAAACCTGTGTTCAGCGTTTTCAATTTGATGGTGCCGAGTGCGCAGCCTTGTTCAACCGGCGTTTTGCTCGAAAAACGTCCCACTGCTGATCGACCAGTACGCCAATAAGGATCACCCCTCCCATAACTGCAAAATTGAGCGACGATGGAATGCCGAGGAGATTGACCAGATTCTGCAATTCTTGCAGCAGTATTGTGCCGAGAATTACCCCGACGATTGACCCTTCACCACCGCGCAGCGAAAAGCCACCGAGGACGGCGGCCGCGATCGCATACAGTTCATAAAAATTGCCGTGGCTGGCGGGGGAAATCGAGCGGGTATACATTGCAAAGTAGATAGCCGAGAGTGCCGTCAATACACCGCAAATGACATAGGCAGCCATCACCATTCGACCTGTCCTGATCCCGGAATATCTTGCCGCTTCCTCATTTTTGCCGATGGCATAAAGATAACGCCCGAAAACTGACCGGTGCAATACTACCCACGTCACGCCCATAATAATGAGAAGTGCTATAAAGCTGTTGGGAATGCCATAGGTGCGGCCGGCCGTAAGGAATTCAAGAGTGGGAAAGTTCTGGCCGAAAGCAAAGCCGGCGGTCCCATCGGCAGTATAGAACCGGGCGATCCCGCGATAAATCAACAAGCCACACAGTGTCACCACGAATGGCTGGAGCTTCAGCCGCGTGATTAGCCAGCCATGGGCCAAGCCAACGAGCCCACCGAGAACCAGGATGAGTATGAAAGCCAATGGCCAAGCCATGCCATGATTTGCAATCAAATCGATGAACAGAACACCGAGTAGCGCAATTAACGAACCCACCGAGAGTTCGATACCGCCGGTTATGATAACAAACGCTTGTCCTATCGACAGGATACCGAAGAGACCGATGAGATTCGACGTATTGGCGAGATTGATGGGCAGCAAGAAACGAGGATTGATTGTTGCGACAACGGCTCCCACGACGACTATGAGGATCAACAAGCCAATATCTTTTTTATTCATCGTGATCTCCAACCCTTATAGATGCTATCGTGCTGACTTGCCCACCGCCAGCAAAAGCACATTCTCCTGATCAAGTTGATCCTTGGCCAGAATGCCGGAAATCTGGCCTTCATGCATAACTGCGACGCGGTCAGAAACACCGATGACTTCCTCCATGTCGCTCGAAATCATGAGGACCGCGACACCCGTGTCGGCGAGCGCCTGCATGAGTCTGTAGATTTCAGCCTTGGCTCCAATATCGATCCCGCGAGTCGGCTCGTCGAAAATCATGATCCTCGGTTTCATCGCCAGCCATTTTGCCAGAACGACTTTTTGCTGGTTGCCGCCAGACAAGGTGCCGACACGCGTTTTTACCGATGGGGCCTTGATGCCAAGGTTACTTTTCTGTGCTTCCGCCGTCGCATTTTCACTGGCGGCTGAAATTATCAAATTGGCCGAATGCGCCGAAAGATTAGGTAGCGAAATATTCTGTGCAATAGCGAAATCAAGGAGTATGCCAGCCAGCTTTCGATCCTCGGGGACGAGAAAGATGCCATTAGCCACCGCATCAGCGGATGAAGAAAGCAGGACATGTTTGCCATCCAGATAAAGCTCTCCGCCAAGGCTCCTGTCTATGCCGAAGACAACGCGGGCGAATTCAGTCCTGCCCGAACCTACAAGTCCTGCTAGCCCGAGGATTTCGCCATGCAGCACGTCCAAATCGACGATCCGATGAGGGTAAGCAGCTGTGCGAATGCCCTTGGCGGACAGCGCGACTGCACCAGCCTCGCGCTCCGAGGTATTTGTACGGGCTTTCAAAGCACGGCCTATCATGAGCTTGACCATCTGGTCGTGATTAATGGCGTCGGTTGCAAGTGTGCCCGCCAGCATTCCATCTCGAAGGACAATAACTCGATCGGCGACGCTCTCGACCTCGTGGAGTCGGTGCGAAATAAAGATAACGCTAATACCTTCTGCCTTTAGGCCTTTGATCACGCCGAGCAACTTTTCAGTTTCAGCCAAAGGAAGACTTGAGGTGGGTTCGTCCAGGATAACAAGCCTTGCCTTGATCGAAAGAGCTTTGGCAATCTCGACCATCTGCTGCTGGGCTAGCGACAATTCCGATACGGGGGTGTCGGCCGTAAAATTAGCGCCGACCCGTTTGAGGAGTGGTAAAACCATCTCGCGCAATTTAGCGCGATCGACCAGCTTCAGAGGGCCGCCGCGCAAGGGCTCCCTGCCAAGGAAGATATTGGCGGCAACGTCAAGATTTTCAAAGAGGTTCAGTTCTTGATGTACGAAGGCAATGCCGGCTTCGAGGCTGTGTTCGACGGTCAGGCGTTCATGGTCCACTCCGTCGATCCTGATCGTACCACTATCCGGGGCCGCCACACCGCCCAGAATTTTCATCAACGTTGATTTGCCAGCGCCATTTTCGCCGACAAGGCCGATTACCTCGCCAGGTCTGATCTCAATGGAAAAGCCATCCAACGCCACAACCCCGGGATAGGTCTTTCGCACGTCATGCAGGCTGAGGAAGGCTGCCTGATGACGTGCGTCAGAAGAAGTATCGATTGTGCCCGGCATGGATTCGGCGCGATTAACGCCACCTGTTGCGGTAAAACCATTGCCAGTCATCGCGTCAAGCTCTTGTTCGAAAACAGCCTAGTTGCCAGCCATCTTTTTCAGATTGGCAGCGTATGCATCGACATCGTCCTTGCCGACAATCACAGTCTTGATAATCAGCAATTTGTTGTCCGGAATGCTCGACTTGTCACCGGCAAGGTAAGCGGCCATCATTTTCATACCCTGATAGGCCCATTCGAATGGCTGCTGCACGACTGTAGCGGCGACAGTGCCTTCCTTGACGCCACCCAACGTAATCGGATCGTCATCAAATCCAACGACGGTGATCTGCCCCAACTTGCCTGCATCGCGGAGAGCCTCGTAAATGCGCGGTGTATTATAAGAGTAAAAGCCAACCATGCAGGTAACATCCGGGCTAGCCACCAGAGCGTCTTCGACGTTCTTCTTGGCACGCGTCTGGTCAATATCGTCTCCGCGAACATCGACTAGTTCAATTTTGGTGCCTGCGAGACCATCCTTCATGCCCTGGATGCGTTCCTTGGCATTGTCAGCGCCGAGCAGGCCGACAAATCCGAGACACTTGCCCCCGTTGGGCATGGCTTTTTTCGCGATTTCTGCAGCCTGTTTGCCTGCATCGACGTTGGACGAACCGATATAGGCGACGCGATTAGTCTGAGGCGCATCGCTATCCGTGGTAAACAGGGCGGTCTCGGACGCAATCTTGTTGAGTCCATCGGTAGACGTCTTCGGATCTACGGCCGACACCATGATGCCCTTGACGCCGGCTGTGACGAGATCATCCATCAGACGCTGCTGGATGGCTACCGAGGACTGCTCAGGATACTTGAGCTCCAAGTTGTAGTCGGGCAATTCGGCCTGCGCCTTCTTGACGCCCGCCTCGGCAGCTTTCCAGAAATCGGAGGCCCCATTCACCACGAAAGCCAGCGTTGGCTTGTCGGCGGCATAGGCCATAGTTGGCATTGACGCGCTAAACATCAACGCAGCGCAAAGTGCGGCAATAGATATTGCGGATTTCATGTCTAACCTCCCATTTGGCTCAACGCAGTCGTTGATCCGAGTTTTCAATCGGTGATCGAAGCCGGGCCACCTCCTATGGTTACCGGCAACGGGTGAAAGGCGTTCCACCATTCAGCCTGGAGACTTTAATGAGCCGATTCTCAATAGTAAATAGAATTATCATATAGTATTATCATTGCGTTCTCTTCTACTCCTATCCCAGTTTCGGCATACAGATTAGTAGAGCCGTCCGCGATTGCCCGTGTTGATGATCGTTTGCACGTCCTCGACAGTCTCTGCGAGTTTGCCGCGTGCGACCAACATCTCGGCAAACGAAGGCAGGTTGGTGGGAAAAGGCCAAACCTCCGGCCGCCACATGCCGGAGCGGACCATGCATTTCAGGCAATGCGAAAGCACATGCGAAATCTCAATGGCGAGAATACGCTCTGGACGCTTACCATTGACGACCGTGGCTCTACGCAGCCCGGCATCACGGACAATGATCGCCTATCGATATACAAACTGCCGGACTGCTATGCTGCCAGCTCTGTTTCGCGATCGAAAAGATGCAGATTATCCAAGGAGATATGCAAGCGGACCTGGTCACCTCTGCGAGTTTCGGGCCTGCCACTGTGGGCGAGAACGACTGGTTGCGATGCGACCTCCAAAACCACGAAGGTCATGCTTCCCGTCGACTCAATGCCGGTGACGGTCGCATCAATGGCCATGTCGTTCACGCAGGGCTTCAGGGAAAGATGTTCGGGCCGCATGCCGATCCAGAACTTGCAACCGGCAGCGATGTGGCGATTCAAACCTATCTGGGTGCTGTCGTTGTCGAGAACCAAAGCACCATTTTCGGTTGCGGTCGCAGGCAGGAAGTTCATCGCCGGTGAACCAATGAAACCGGCGACAAACCTGTTCGCCGGCCGGTCATAAAGATCAAGCGGACTTCCCTGCTGCTCGACAACGCCGGCACGCATAACGACGACGTGATCGGCCATGGTCATCGCCTCGACCTGATCGTGCGTGACGTAGACCGACGTCGCGTTCAGGCGCTCATGCAGTTTGCGAATCTCGCTGCGCATATGGACGCGCAGCGCCGCATCGAGATTGGAGAGAGGTTCATCGAACAGGAACACTTTCGGATTGCGCACAATGGCGCGACCCATGGCAACACGTTGCCGCTGACCGCCCGACAAGGCTTTGGGCAGGCGATCCAAAAGATTGCCAAGGCCGAGGGTTTCTGCAGCGGTTCGCGTGCGCTCCGAGATTTCTTCCTTCGGACGACGTTTCAGGCGCATCGAATAGTTCATATTGTGCTCGACATCCATGTGCGGGTAGAGCGCATAGGACTGGAATACCATGGCGACATCGCGCTCACGCGGCGGTTTGCCGATGACACTCCGTCCGGCAATCCGGACGTCGCCGGAGCTCGTTTTCTCGAGTCCGGCAAGGGTCCGCAGCAAAGTGGACTTGCCGCAACCGGACGGACCTACAAGCGCGACGAACGAGCCCTGTTTGATGGAAATGTTGACGTCCTTGAGCGCATGAAACCCGCCATAATGCTTGTTCAAATGGTCGATTTCGATCTGGAGCATCATTCACCTCATTTAAGTGCGCCGGCGGTTAGGCCGCTGACAATCCGACGTTGCAGGAGCATGAATACGATTAGAATCGGCGTCACATAGATGGCCGCGTAGGTCATGATGCCGTTCCAGTCATTGGCATTCGGCCCCATGAAGGTCTGCAATCCGACCGTTGCTGTCTGCAATTCGTTCTTGGCGATTAGCGAACGTGCATAGACATATTCGCCGAAGGACTGCAGAAAGATCAGCACGGATGTGACAAGAATGCCGTTACGCGCCAGGGGCAGCATGATGTGAAAGAATGCGCCGATACGCGATGATCCGTCTACGAGCGCCGCTTCTTCCAGTTCACGCGGCACCTGCACGAATGTTGCCCGGCAGAGGACGATGTAGAGCGGCAAGACCTTGGCGGTTTGCGCCAGAATAACAGCGATGCGCGGACTGGCTAAAAGACCGATCTGGTTGAACATAACGAAGATGGGTGTGACCATCAAAGAAGACGGCAAAACCTGCATCATCAGGATCGCGAAGAGGGCAATTTCAATCCAGACATTGCGCACCCGCGATAATACGTAGGCACAGCCAGTTCCCAATGTCGTAGCAAGGATCGTAACACCTGTAGCGATGAGCAGCGAATTCCAGATGTACCTCCCCATGTCGCGGCTCTTCCATACCTCCAGAAAATTCCACTGCGTGTCTGACGGCCAGAATGTAGGCGGATACTGAAATATCTCGGTACTGCTTTTCAGGGCCGTCAAATACATCCAGTAAAGCGGGAACAGATAGATCGCCGTCATGGCCAGACCGAGGATGAGCAGAACGTAGCGTTTCATCAGCGTCCTCCTTCCTCAGTAGCTGTGTTCATGACGCGTAGAGCGCACATAAACTGCTGCTACCACTATGACGAAGATGATCATGAGAACCGAGACGGCACTGCCAAGAGAAATCTCATACGTCTGGAATGAGAACTGCCACGACCAATATTGAGCGACATTCGAGCTGTCAGCGGGGCCGCCCTGTGTGAGCGCAGCGATCAAGTCGAATTGTTGGAGTGTAAAGATAACGCCGAGCGATATCACCGCGCCAAGCTGCGCACGCATCAGAGGGAGGGTAATAGATCGAAAACGCTCGAATGCTCCTGCGCCATCAAGTTCGGCCGCCTCGTAGACATCGCGCGGTATGCTCGCGAGGCCAACCGAGAGCAGTATCATGTTGAAGGGAATGCCGAGCCAGATATTGGCGATGATAACGGCATAGAGCGCTACGTTTGGATCCGAGAGCCAGAAAATGCGGTCATCGGCAATCCCGAGGGATGTCAGAACATAGTTGATAACGCCAAAATCGCCGGCGAAAAGCCATTTCCAGATTGCGCCGACGACGAGTGCGGGCATGATCCATCCGGCCAGGAACAGGCCACGCAAATAGCTGGCACCCGGAAAGTCCTGTTGGAAGAAAAGCGCCAGTCCGAAGCCGATTGAAAGCTGGAACACAATTGAGAGGACCACGAACTTTACTGTGTTCCAGAAGATTGTACGTGCAACCGGCTGGGAGAAAATATCGTAGTAATTTTGCAAGCCGACGAATGGGCGGTTGAATGACGTGAGCGTGAACATGTCAACCGTCTGCAAGGACATGATGATGTTGTAGATGATGGGAAACGCCGAAAAAATGATGAGATAGAGCAGGGCAAGCCCAAGCAGCAAGATGTCAAATCCGCTGCCGTCCCGGATGGTTCTGATGATGCCTTGCACAGTATCCTCCCGCATGCTGCTTCAAGCCTGTAATCCTCGCTCCTCCGCATGCGCGAAGGAGCGATTGTCGAAGCCTATTTGTTCAAAACAGCGTCGATTTGCTTCTGTGCAGTACCCAGCGCAGTCTTCGCATCGCTCTGATGCGTCAACGATGACTGTATGGCGGTGTAAATCGCCTTGGAAATCTTGGGCCATTCAGGATGAGGACCGCGATTGCGGGCATATTTCATGCTTTCCTCGAAGACGGCATAGATGGCTGGTGTTTTTGGATCATTCGACTTCACATTTGCGGCAGGCACAAAGCCAAAACGGTTCCAGACATCGGGCATCTTGCTATAGAGAAACTCCAGCAGGATAAAAGCTTCTTTGGGATGCTCGCTTTTGGCGAGGATAACGTTGTCGCCTTCGCCGAGCGCAGAGGCGCGTGTGGCGCCTTCCTGGGGAATCGGCAAAAGCGCGGCGCGATAATCGAATTTTGCTTCCCGTCCCATGCGAGGTAGTTCCCATGGGCCAGAAATGGCCATCGCTGCATTGCCGGCATTGAAGGTACCGGTTGAGTCAAACTGGCTGCGGATCAAGGTATCGGGAGATGCGAGCTTCTCGTCCAGCAGTTTGCCCCAGAAATCCAGAACCTTGATGCCACCCTCGGTGTCGACCTTGTTGTAGTCGCCGCCGGCCATCTGCAGCCAGGGCAAAAACTGGAATGTACCTTCTTCCGTGGCTACCGCCGAAAACGCCAAACCATAGATATTCTTGGCCGGATCGTTGAGTTTCTTCGCGGCGGCGTATAGCTCGTCCCAGGTTTTGGGCGGATTGTCCGGGTCAAGGCCCTTCGCTTTGAACATGTCCGCATTGTAGTAGAGCGCAATGGTATTCGCGCCGCGTGGAATGCCGTAAATCTTCCCGTCCCAAGTGACTGAGGAAAGCGGGCCGGGGAAAATATCGTCCTTCTTGATGACCTTCGATTCAGCGAGCATGGGGCTGAGATCCAGCAGCAAGCCACGCGAGGCGAAGAGCGCGACTTCGGGATTGTCGATATAGGTCACGTCAGGCGATTCACCCGTCGCTGTGGCACGCGCCAGATCGTTGACCATGTCGCGAAACTGAACGGTCTTGATGTTCAGCTTGATGTCCGGATGTGACTGCTCGAACTCGTCCTTCAGCAGGTACATGTACTGATCGGGGCGATCGATCGTCCAGATATCCAGCGTTACCGGCTCGGCTTGAGCGGCACCGGATATGAACAGCGATGCAGCCGCGATCCATTTCATAACTCGTTTCATGCTTTCCTCCTCTTGTTGCTGGTTCGGCCTGCTTGCTTCTTTGCGGCAAGATTGGCCGGTGTCGAGTTTCAGGGGTTAGGGACGTATGAGCCGCCGCGGCTCTGCTTGAGATAGTTGAGCGAATGCACTTGCCCGGTCATTTCGAGCTCATTGCGATAGACCGGATCATGCCAGCCCTCGATGTCGATCGAGCCCGACCACCCGGCAAGCCGCAGTTCGGAAATCACATCGACCCAGTTGGTGTCGCCGAAACCCGGCGAGCGCATGAATACGAATTTCTCCTTGCCGAAGATGCCGTGCTCGCGGATGACCTCCCAGCGGATCGTCGCGTCCTTGCCGTGAACATGGAAAATCTTCGGTGCCCACTTGCGAATTTGCGGCAGCGGGTCGATCAGATAGACCATCTGATGGCAAGGTTCCCATTCAAGGCCAATATTATCGGCTGGAACCTCGTTGAAGATCATTTCCCAGGCGTCGGGATTATGCGCGATGTTCCAGTCGCCGCTCGCCCAATTGCCGTCCATCGCGCAGTTTTCGAATGCGAGTTTTACACCTTTGTCGGCAGCACGCTTGGCCAGTTCTGTCCAGACTTTCCGGTATTGGGGTAAGCTTTCCTCGATTGGCTTACCGCGAACACGTCCCGTAAATCCGGCAATCGTCGTCGCGCCGAAATGGTGCGCATTGTCGATGAGCGCTTCCCAACCTTTCAACGTTTCACGGTCGATTTCTGTATCCTCGAGCGGATTGCCGAACATGCCCAGTGTCGACATGGTGACATCCTCGTCGCCGATCGCTTCCTTCAGTTCCTCCGCAAGTCTTGGCAGGTCCTTGTTCATCACTTGCCAGAAGAACGGTTCGAAGCTTTCAAAACCGTGCGCCAATATGCTCTTGACATAGGCAGCAGGGTCGGGCGCATTACCCTTGATCATGGTACCGATACGGATGGCTTTTGCCGTGTTGCTCACTTCGAACTCCTTCAGATCGTAATTTCGATGCGTCGTCCGGATTCGGCGCTGTCGATCGCACCGAATACCATGGCGAGGCTCTTGATATTTTCCATGCCGACGGTCTCCGGAGGCGGACCGCCGCGCGTAGCTGCAATGAAATCCTGCATGACTCCGAGGTGACCGCCGATACGATCAGACGCGTCGAGGGGAGGGATATCGACGGCGGTCACCTCAGAAAACAGGCCTTCTCTGCCGGAGGCGACGGCTTCGGCCCGTATGTCATCGTATCCGTCCCAGACAATCGATCCCTTGCTGCCGACGACACGCCATGCACTCTCCCAGCTTGTGCGCAAACCGTCGGCACACCAACTGCCGCGATAAGTGAAAACCGCACCATTGGAGAATTCGAAGATGGCAGCCGCTGAAGATCCCTGGCTGTACCACGAGTTGCCGGGCTCCCACTCGCGGGCGTAGACGGCGTTGACGTCGTCTCCTGCAAGAAAGCGGGCAGCATCGAATGTATGGATCGCCATGTCGAGAAATAGAACGTGGCGCATCTCTTCGCGGAACCCGCCGAAATGCGGAGCGAGAAAAAAATCGCAATGGAGGCTCGTCACGTCGCCAATTGTGCCCGACTGGATAAGCCTGCGGATACGCCGGATTTGTGCCAGATATCGCCGGTTTTGAACGACGGCATGAATTCGGCCTGTCTCACTCGCACGGCGAACAAGATCGCGCGCTTCCTCCAGAGTTTCCGCCATTGGTTTTTCGGAAAGAACATGGCAGCCAGCCTCGAGCGCAGTGGCAACTGTTGCATGCCTGGCGGCTGGTATCACGATATCGAAAACGATGTCGGGAGAGGTTTGACCAAGAACATCAGGTAGATTGCTGCCGATGGCGGCAGTCTCCCAACCGAACTCCTTGGCGCGGTGTTCAGCGCGCCCGGTGTCGAGATCGACGATGCCGACAATCTCGACATCGCCGATGGTGCGGGCTGCCTCGAACCATGCTTTGCTCATGGCTCCGCAGCCGACTAAAACGGCACGTTGCATTTTTTCTCCTCCCAACGAAAACCATCAAAAATCAACGAAATCGATTGCAAATGGCTTCCGTAAACGTTTACGATTTCATATCGGAGTTTTAATTTTGTCAATCCCTCATTTCGGTGTTTTATGAGGGGCGGCCCTCAGAACGAGCGCGCCAAGGAGAAAAAAGTGTGAGTATTCGGGACCTTGCCCGCCATCTAAATATTTCGATCGGAACTGTTTCGCGAGCGCTGAATGGCAAGTCCGATGTCAATCCCGAAACCCGCGAGCGTGTGCTCGTAGCGGCGAAAGAGTTCGGCTATGTTCCGAACCAGTCTGGCCGCAGCCTGCGACAGGGTACCACCAACACGATCGGTTTCATGATCGAGTCGTCTATCGAAACGGCCGACAATGGCGGAAGCTTCTTCATGCCGGTGTTCGAAGGCGTGCAATCCGTATTCAGGCGGCATCAACTCGATCTCGTGGCTCTACTATGTGGAACCGATGAGGATCCCGGTGCCTATCTCAACCGCATAGTCGGACGCCGGTTCGTCGACGGATTGATTATTTCAGCGACAATGCGCAATGACCCGCGAATAACATTCCTGCTCGAGCGGAAAATCCCCTTTGTCACGCTTGGGCGCAGCGCCACGGGCGGCCAATATCCCTGGATAGATCTTGACTTTGAAGGCGTGGCGGCAACCGCGGTGGCCCGGCTGCTCAAATTCGGTCATCAGCGAATTGCAATCGGCGTACCGGCCAGTGATATCAATCTTGGCTACGTTTTCTTGGAAGGTTACAGACGAGCTTTGAGCGCCAATGGCATCAGCTTCGATCCTGATCTTGTTTTTCCGGCGAACAGCAATGAAGAGGGCGGTTACCGGGTTGCTACCGCAATGCTGGCGCAGAAACAGATGCCGACCGCGGTCATTCTGGTGAATGAAAACATGGCGATCGGTCTTTACCGGCGCTTCTACGAAGCGGGTATCCATCCCGGCCGGGACATCGCCGTCGTTGGTTTTCGCGAAAGCACGCAAAGTCGCTTCCTGTCGCCCACTCTCACATGTTTTCGGATTTCGCTCCGCGATCTCGGCATTAAGTTAGCCGAAGCATTGCTTTCAACCATGCCGGCTTTCGCGAGCAATTATCCGCAGGACAGCATTGACTTGGTCTGGCCGATGGAATTGGTACCCGGCGAAAGCGATGGTCCTTGGCATGGAACCTGATTGGTTAGAGGTCGCTGGTTATCTCGATGGTGTCATCAGATGCCTCGGGGAGCGTCGGCGGCTCTGCCTGAAGCCCAAGGGATTTGCGGGTCCTGTATCCGGATCCGGGGTAGGGTACCCGATATTGCTTGCAGATGGCAGCCGGTGCCGTGCAGGATATGACAAGATCCGGGGCGACTTTACTCAGCGGTCTATCGCAGACGTGTTGGTAGAGCTCGAGACGGGTCGTCGGTTAGGGTCTGGGGCTCGATCCATCAAAAGCTTGGAATTCGCCGCCCCCTAGCGGGGTTCGCCGCATAGCACGATCACGGACCAGGCATTCCGCTACTTGAGAATCGACCCAACCAAGGCAATCATCGTGGCTCCTGACAAGAGATTTGATGGACTGGCTCAAATGCCGTTGAGCTGCAAAGTTTTGCGTCCGGACTGGCAGAGATAATATTCGGCCAGCAACTATCGAGGGAGCGAAAAATGAAACTATTCAATCTGCAGGGTGAAGTGGCCATCGTTACTGGCGCGGGCAGTGGCATTGGGCAGGCCATAGCAATTGGGATAGCTGAGGCTGGAGCTGATGTCGCCTGTTTTGGCCATCGCTCAAACGGTGGTTTGGACCAGACCGCAGAAAAGATTCGTGCTCTGGGCCGCAAGACCTTGACGTTCGAAGGTACTGTAGTCTCAGCGAAGGACCTTTCTGGGGCGATCGAACGAATTGAGAAACAGCTTGGCCCGTTGACCATTGCTGTTAACAACGCAGGCATCGGCGCTGGCGGCGAAGCCGAGACGCTGGAGCTGAAGAACTGGCAGCGGGTCTATGACGTTAACGTTACGGGCGTTTTCCTGTCTTGCCAGGCTCAAGCGCGCGTAATGCTGCCCCGTAGGAAGGGGTCAATTATCAACGTCGCTTCCATATCTGGCTCGATCGTCAACCGCGACCTGAAGCAGGCAGATTATAATTCGTCCAAGGCCGCTGTCATTCATCTCTCCAAGAGTCTGGCGATGGAGTGGATTGGCCGTGGTGTTCGGGTCAACTCGATTAGTCCTGGATACACACTGACACCCATGAATCGTCGGCCTGAAGTTGCCGACCAAGTGGAGATATTTGCGCGGGATACGCCGATGGGTCGCTTGGCGACGCCTGAGGAAATGATCGGTCCCGCCGTATTCCTTTCGAGCCGCGCTTCGTCGTTCGTCACGGGCATCGACCTTGTCGTCGATGGTGGATTCACCTGCTGGTAGCGGTTTGTAGGATGAGGGATTTGCCAATCCCTCGGCCTGACACCACAGTCTACCGCAATATAGACTTGATCCGCCGCGATCGGCGCACCGTAGTCGGCGACCATTGGTCGGTTTCTCCATCACGCTGGATGTGCATTGTTCTCAGAAAAGGCTTGACTTATGTTTTAAATTATAAAAAACAATAGCGAATGGCTGCTCTGCCGCTCGAGACGAACCATGACGAAGTTCGTCGGATCAATGAATGAAGGGCAGGGAGACAAAGTCCCATGAATCGCCGGAGAATTGGAAACACGGGCGTTCACGTCACGGATGTCGCATTCGGTTGCTCGGCAATCGGTAATCTCTATAAGCTCGTCAGCGAGCAGGACGTCTCGCAAGTGCTGCAGCTCGCTTGGGATAGGGGTATCCGTTATTTTGACACCGCGCCTCACTACGGCCGCGGTCGTTCGGAATTACGCCTCGGCCGATTCCTCAAGGGTCGCGATCGGCAAAGTTATGTCGTCTCCACCAAGGTCGGGCGCCTCCTGTCGCCCGGCGAAACCCTGGACCAGGCTGACGGGTTCATCGCGCCACTACCCATGGCCGTTCGCTACGACTATTCTGGGGACGGTATTGAGGCCGCCTTCGAGCAGAGCTGCGCGCGGCTTGGGACGTCCTATATCGATATCCTCTATGTGCACGACATCGGCCGCCTGACCCATGGGGCCCGCCATGGGGTGCAGATGGCCGACTTGTTGGGCACCGGCATCGATCGGCTCCAATGGCTGAAGCAAGCAGGCCGCATCGGCGCGTTCGGCCTTGGTGTGAATGAGAACGAGGTTTGCCTGGAAGTGATGGCGGCGGCGGAACTCGATGTGATCCTTTTGGCTGGGCGTCTCACGCTAATTGACCGCTCGGCGGAAGAGGCGCTTGTCGCACGATGCCGGAAATCGAATACGAGCCTCGTGCTCGGCGGAATATTCAATTCCGGCATCCTGGCGACGGGGCCGGTTCCGGACGCCGTGTTCGACTATAAGCCTGCGACGCCGCACATGCTCGAAAAGGCGCGATTACTCCAAAGCCGCGCCGAGTCTTTTGGGGTACCCCTCGCCACCGCGGCACTTCGCTACGCGATGACCCACCCGGCGGTCATATCGGTGCTCCTGGGGACCGCGCAAACGCGTTCCCTGATCCGCAATCTCGATGCGATCTATGCGCCGTGGCCCGAGGGCGGTGATGCCATCTTCGATCCGCTAGGATAGGGCGTGAATGCGCAGCGAGGAGAGTAGGGTCTGCTTCGATGTGCGAAGGTGGTCGCGCGCGGCCGCGAGTGCTGAGGCTTCGTCGCGCGATTTCAGGGCCGCGATCAGTCTCAGATGTTCGTCGATTGCGGCTGCATTACGCTCGCGTTCGTCCTTCTTATCCCACTGATAATGGTAGTGGAAAATCAATGAGATCACCTTCTGGAACTCGGCGACGAAGCGATTGCGCGTGATGCTGCCTATCGTTAGATGAAAACGCTCGTCCAGCAGGGAAAAATCGTGAAAGCGCTCATCTATTGCCGCCGCCAGGGCGCGATGCGCCTCGTCGAGTTCCTCAATCCTGTGCCAAATCTGGTGGCTGTCGGGTAGCGCGATGAGCTGTGAAATCGCGTTGAGCTCAATCATCATTCGGAAATCGGAAAGCTCGATCGCGAAATCAGAAGTGAATCCAACCAGCTCCCAACCGTTTTTGGGCCGACGTTTGACAAGGCCGAACCGGCTGAGCGACGCTAGAAACTCCTGCAGGCCGTGGACGCTGACCCGAAACTGTCGGGCAAGTTCGGCGACATTGAGCGGCGTGCCCGGCGGCACGTCGAAGCGCAGGATCCAGTAGAGAAACTGACGTTCGAGCTCTTCGGGGGAAACCTGGCTAGCACTTACCGTCAGCCATTCGTCTGGGCGGGGCGTCCGAATGAGCGCTTTCTGGCGTCCCCTCCATTGCACTACCCCGATCATATCCAAACGCTCGAGGATTGAACGGATCACAGTACGGCTCACGTCGAATTGCGCGGCAAGCGCCAGTTCCGAAGCCAGAAAATCACCCGGTTTCAACGCGGAACACTCCTCGAGAACCGCATTGAAAGTTGCCCTGAAGCGTTCGTCCGTCCGCGCCATCGCGAGAGCCTCCTGTCTCTGCTCCAATATACCAAAGGACAAGTGTCGACAATAATTAAAAACAATTGACAGTGGATATTTTGACCTGCATTCTGCATTTAATTATTTTATACCGCTCAGGGAGGGGCGTCATGTCAGTTGAAGTGGATCGGCTTGCTGTGCCTTTTGCTGGCGTCAAAATTTCATCCGACGCCCTGCATAAGCTTTCAGCGCTATTCACGCTTTTCATGCTGGTCGGATTTTTTTCCTTCGGCAATGCAGCCTTCCTGAGCGTCGGCAACGGGTTGACGGTGCTCTTGCAGACGTCGGTAATCGGTCTGCTCGGGATCGGAATGACGCTGGTGATCGTGACCGGAGGTATCGATCTCAGCGTGGGTTCGGTACTGGCGCTTTCCGGAACCGTAGCTGGGCTCGCCGTCAAGGCCGGAATTCCTGTACCGCTCGGCATGGCTATGGGAATCGCGGTCGGGGCTCTGTGTGGGGCCGTCAATGGGATCGTGGTCACGAAGATGCGCATCACGCCATTTGTCGCCACGCTCGGCATGATGCTGATCGCGCGGGGCACTGCCCTGCAGATCACCGGCGCCGCTCCGATTTCGCAGTTAGGCGAGGCGTTCGGCAAGCTGGGCAACGGTTCGCTTTTCCGAATGATCGGCATGGGTTCGAATGGGCTGCCCAAGGTCATTTTTCCGGGAATTCCCTATCCGGCGATCCTGCTTGTCGTCGTTGCCGTTGCTGTCGGCTTCATGCTGCGCCGGCGTTCCATCGGCCGCCACATCTATGCCACTGGTTCGAATGAGGAAGCCGCGCGGCTTTCCGGTGTCGAGGTCGATCGAACCAAACTTGCCGCCTATGTCATGTCCGGCGCGCTCGCCGGACTGGCCGGGATCGTTTTGATGTCCCGACTGGTTACCGCCCAGCCCAATGAGGGCGTCATGTACGAGCTCGACGCGATCGCTGCGGCCGTCATCGGCGGGGCGTCGCTGATGGGCGGGGTCGGCACCGTGTCCGGAACCATGATTGGCGCCTTCATCATCGGCGTCTTGCGCAACGGCCTGAACATGGCCGGCGTCTCAGCCTTCATCCAGCAGATCATCATCGGCTTCGTCGTCATCATGGCGGTCTATGTCGATCAGCTGAGAAGCCGCCGTTAACCGGCAAAACTGTTTTCATCAGAGGAGGAGACTATGAAGAAGACCTTGAAAGCACTGCTTCTGGCAAGCACAATAATCGCCACGCCCGCCACCGTCATGGCGGGAGAAATCGCGGTGATCGTCAAGACGACTAACTCGAACTTCTGGCAGAATGTCAACAAGGGCGCTTCTGCCGCGATCGCCGGTCAGAGTGAACACACGATGACCTTCAACGGCCCGGCGGCGGAGTCCGCGATTGCCGACGAACTCAACATGGTCGAAAACGCCATCAACCGCGGCGTGATTGGCATCGTGCTCGCACCGTCGGATCCGGATGCGCTCGCTCCGGCCGTCAAAAAGGCCAACGAAGCCGGTATCCCAGTCGCGATCATCGACTCCGCGCTCTCGGATGCCAGCAAGGGCACCTTCCAGACCTTCCTTTCGACAGATAACTGCGCGGCCGGCAAGCTTGCCGCGACGATGATGATCGACAAGGTCGGGAAAGAAGGCAAGGTGGCCGTAATGTCCTATGTGGCGGGCGTCGGCTCGGAAGTCGGTCGCGTCGGCTGCTTCGTCGATTATCTAAAGGCGAATTCCAAGCTGGAAATCGTCGGGCCATACTATTCGCAGTCCCAGATGGCGACGGCGCTCAACCAGACGACCGACGTGCTCGCCGCCAATCCGGATCTCAAAGGCATCTTCGGCGCCAACGAGCCGACCGCGGTCGGCATGGGCCGTGCAATCGTCCAGGCCGGCAAGGTTGGCGAGGTCGTCGCCATCGGCTTTGACGGCAACGAAGACCTGCAGGCCTTCGTCAAGGATGGTACGCTCGTCGCGACCATGGTCCAGGGTTCGTATCAGATGGGCGAACTCGGCGTGAAGGCCATTCTCGACATCGTCGGCGGCAAAAAGGCTGAGCCGAAGATCGATACGGGCGTTGTCGCCGTCACCAAAGACAATATCGCCGCTCCCGAGGCCAAGAACGTTCTGTACTGAACGGCCGGCCGCGAGAAGGTAGGGGCTCAGGCCTCTGCCTTCTCTTTCCTCAGGAAGACCTCATGAATGCTCATGTCACACGATCGCGGCCGCTGGTCGAGATGATCAATATCCAGAAGAGCTTTGGCGGCGTTCATGCAGTCGAAGACGTGTCGATTGACCTCTTTCCTGGAGAGGTCGTTGGAGTCCTGGGCCATAATGGCGCGGGAAAATCCTGTCTGATGCGGATTCTCTCCGGCGCCATGGCGCCGAACGCCGGCACGATCAGGATGGGGGACGAGGATGTCCGGTTCCTATCACCTCAGGACGCGCGACGTCAGGGGGTCGAGACCATCTACCAGACGCTTGCCCTCGCCGACCATCTCGATGCTCCGTCCAATCTGTTTCTCGGCCGCGAGCTGAAGACGCGATGGGGCAATCTTGACGACAAGAACATGATGGAGGAAGCGCGCCGGGTGCTGCATCGGCTCAACCCCAACTTCAAGAATCTGAGCGATCCGATTTCGCGATTGTCCGGCGGTCAGCGGCAGGTCATTGCAATTGCCCGCGCCATTTATTTCAAGGTGAAGATCCTCATCATGGACGAGCCGACGGCCGCGCTCGGACCAGCCGAGACAGCAATGGTCGCCGATCTCATCAAGCAGTTGCGGAGCGAAGGTATCGGCATCTTTCTTATTAGCCACGACATGCACGACGTTTTCGATCTCTGCGACCGTATTGTTGTGATGAACCGGGGACGCAATGTCGGCGGCTACTGCATCGAGGAAGTAACCAAGGATGATGTGCTGAGCCTGATCATCAAGGGCGAGATGCCCGACGGCTGGCGGCCGCGCAATGCGGCCAGGACACCACAAACCGGCCTGAGTTCGAATTGAGGAAGGAAGACGAATGTTATGCGGCACCTGCGTCGAACCCGGACGGTTCGAACTCATCGAACGGCCTCTTCCCGTAGACTTGCCGGAAGGCTCGGCCTTTGTCGACATCACGGCAGTCGGCATTTGCGGAACGGATTATCACATCTATGCCGGGAAACATCCCTATCTCAGCTATCCGCGCGTGATCGGCCATGAACTCAGTGGCCGGCTGGTCACGCCTGTAGACGGCATCGAGGCGGGCACCCTTGTCGTGATCAATCCCTATATCGCCTGTAACAAATGCCGCGCCTGCCTGCGCGGCAAACCGAACTGCTGCTCGAACATCGCGGTGCTGGGCGTTCATTGCGACGGCGGCCTCTGCCAGCGCGTCGCAGTTCCGGCAGGCAACCTGATAGCCGCCGAAGGACTCGACGAAATCCAGGCCGCCATGGTCGAATTCCTGGCGATCGGGGCCCATGCGGTGGCGCGTTCGGGACTCGCCGCCGGCGACCGGGTGCTGGTCACGGGCGCCGGACCGATCGGCATCGGGACCGCGCTTTTCGCGCGGCTCGCAGGCGCGGAGGTTCATCTTTTGGATTTGAGCTCGCAGCGGCTGGCTTTGGCGCGCGAGAGTTTCGATTTTCAGAATACGTATGAAGATACGTCGCGGATCCTTGAAGGCGACCGCGCCGATGGCTTCGACACTGTCTTCGATGCAACGGGGGCTGCGGTAGCGATAGAAGCAGGCTTTCCATTGCTCGCGCATGGAAGCAGCTATGTGCTCGTCAGCGTCGTGAAGGATCATATTCGTTTTGACGACGCGGAATTCCACAAGCGGGAAACTCGCATCATCGGCAGCCGCAATGCCGTCCAGTCAGATTTCGAAACCGTCATGGCGGCCATCCGTGAGGGCAAGATCTCCACGGATGCCCTCTGCTCGGTGATCCTGCCGCTGGCCGACCTGCCGCAGCGCCTGCCCGAACTCGCCCAGGACAGGACCGGACTGATCAAGGCGGTGGTGAGACTCTGATCCAGCGCCTACGGTTGCATCCAGAGAATAATGTGGCTTAAAGTTGTGGGTGTGTCTCCCACGATGCCGTACGCCGTGGCCTCATACCATTTCCATCAGATTTATGGGTTCACGACCTAACTCTTCCCACATCCGGCTCCAGCCGTTAATGTCCGTACGACTACGGGTGTCTTTGCGGCCCCTGCGGGTATCGAGCTGGGAGTGTACAATGCCATGACCGGAACGCGTCGCAAGCTGACGACGATCTTCTCCGCGGATGTTCAGGATTATACGCGCTTGATGCGTACCGATGAGGAAGGAACCCTCGACACCCTGAAAAAATACCGCGATGCAATGTCCCGGTTGATCGAAATCCATGGCGGCAGGGTCGTCAACACCTGGGGCGATGGACTGATCGCCGAATTCGCCAGCGTGGTCGAGGCGGTCCGCGCAGCGCTCGATGTGCAGAACGAGCTTGCGGGCTACAACGCCGACCGCCCCGACGACACGCGCATGTTGTTTCGTATCGGTATCAACCTTGGCGATGTAATCGCCGAAGGTGACGACATCTACGGCGATGGTGTGAACGTGGCTGCACGCCTGCAAGCATCTGCATCGGCTGGCGGCATCGTCATATCAAACACGGTGTACGACCACGTGCGCAACAAGGTTGCGGTGGGTTTCGAATGCTTGGGACAGCTGCCCGTCAAGAACGTTGAAGGTGGTGTGCTCAGCTATGCCGTCAGGATCGGGGAAGATAGTGCTCGTTCTGCACAACAGGAGCCCTTTCCGGCCAGGGGCGCGTCCGATGAAAAGACCGTTGAACTCACCAACACCCGCAACACTGGCTCCGGCGTGGTAACAAAGTGGCGCAACTACGGAATATTGGGCGCAGTCTCAGCCGGTATCGTCGCCATCAATCTGCTGTCGTGGGACGGCGAGTTCTGGGCGCCGTGGCCAATCCTCGCTATAATAACCGTGGCCGCACTGTCATGGGTACGCACCATACGACAGGTTGATCAGGTTCTGGCGACCCTCGCCATTTTTGGCTTTGCCCTCATCTGCATCAATCTGCTTTCCTGGCAGGGCACTTTCTGGGCCACCTGGCCATTGCTTGCGATGGCTGTCCTCGGCAGTATCCGATGGTTTACGCGCCGGCGCGCGGAACCTTGACACCAGTGTGCGGAGGCTCGCACCTCCGGTGATTTGCGGCAGGGTTTACTATTTCTCCGCCCACGGTGGATGATACGGTTCAAATGGCTTGCCATCATTGTGCAGGCAACCAGCGAGTAGCAACCCGATGATAGCCAAGGTGAGTAGGGACCTGAGAGACATCGCATTGCTCCGGCACGCTGTCAGCGTGCGTCGCGCTTGGCCTGTGCTACCTGCGCAGCCGCGCGCTGCCGACCACGTTCCATTGGCCGGATAAGGCTGTTTACCTTGGTGTTAGGATTCGCACGCATGCCTTGATGTGCATACCGCGTGTTGAATTCATTGCCTCTTGTCGGCGCTTGCTGCTTTAGGGCCAGCACATTGCGTGCGTTTTCGATCAGTGTCATGCTGGCTGCCAGGCGGCGACGTCGCTCCACTTCAGTGTTCAGCCTACGCATTGTCATCGCGAGAACGGCAACTTTCAGCTGAGATCCATCATCCCGGGCCGAAGCCGCACTGCCCTTCGGGGCGGCCTTGCCGCGCATTTCGCGGCGGCGGCGGTTAGCCTCCGTTTGCGCCTTGTCACGCTGTTGACGTGCAAGCTTCACCAGGTTGGACAGGTCAGCATCACTCATCTCCTGCAACGCGGGATGGTGAGACTTCTCCACCAGAATACGCTCTTCTGCGTTCAGGGCTCGGAGCTCTTCCTTGCGTGAGATGGCCATGCTGTGTCCTCTCCGTAGAAGTTGTCGCCCGACTTTCTTATGAATCACGCATGGGGTCAAGGTTGGCGCGGACACCTGCCCCAATCCAACTGCGTCACGACTTGTGCCGATGTTGATGGTGCGCATCCGGGAAATGCGAGTGCGCGTGTCGCAAGGCAGGATGTCTGTGGAGATGGCTATGGCTGACACCTGCGGCGACTGGGTACGGGTGATCATGCTGATGGTGCAGATCGTGAACGTGCTCATGCTCGTGCTCGAGTTCGGCATGGACGTGATCGTGTTCGTGTTGTTCCGTAAGATGGAGCCAGATGCCTATTGCCATCAGGGTGCCAGCAAAAATGAGCGAAGGTGTCAGTGGCTCGCCCATCGCCAGTGCAAGCACTGCACCAATAAAAGGAGCAACTGAGAAATACGCACCTGTTCGAGCAGTCCCCAATTGCCGTAGCGCCACCACAAACAGGGCCAGGCTTATTCCGTAGGCGACGAACCCAAGTATGAGCGCACCTATCAGATTGGGCAGAGGCGGCAAATGAGAACCCAACAACAAGGCTAGTCCAAGGTTCACCGAACCCGCGACAAGGCCCTTCACCGATGCGATCCATGATGCGTCAGACAAGGACACTTTACGGGTCAAGTTGTTGTCGATGCCCCAGGCAAGACACGCTGCCAAGATCGCACAGGCCGACCAGAACCCCTCGAAATGGGCTTCGCTTGGCCAGCTCAATATCAGCGCTCCGGCCATAATTGCGATCATACCAAGCGCGATACGTCGGTCGAAATTCTCTTTGAAGACGAACCAGGCGAGGAGGGCTGTGAAGACAGCTTCGGCATTCAACAGCAGTGAAGCACCCGATGCGGGTATCCCGACCAATCCAACCATGAGCAGAACTGGTCCAACAACGCCGCCAGTAGTGACAGCGCCAATGAACCATACCAACTCGTGACGAGGTAGATGGACAGCTGGAGACTTCGTGAACCGACGATATAACGTCAGACCCAAGCCAGAGCCGAGATACAAGAGTCCGGCAAGCATCCAGGGGCTGACCGATGACAGCAGCAGCTTCGCCAAAGGTGTCCCAATGCCGAACAAGGTTGCGGCCATCAGTGCCGCTGGTACTCCATGATCAAGTCCTATGCGCATTGTGTCTTTCCATTTGCCGTCCGGTTGGGAACAATCTTAAGCGCCGCAGAGGACTACCGCTAGGGCTCGGCGTACTTGACACGGCCAAGCCACATGACATTATGTTGGGCTATGGGGTTGCGATCACCCCACAAGGCGTCAGCCGAAGTATCGCGTCCAAGCAACAATGGAGGACGCGTCATGACTTCACTTCTCGAAATTTCTTCTGAAAAACTCTATCGCTTGGTTGGTACCCCAAGCTGCCCTATGCTTGTCGACGTCCGCACCAATGAGGACTTTGACGCTGATCCACGCCTGATCCCCGGATCAATAAGGCGCGGCCATAGCGACGTTCAAGAATGGCTCAACCATGTGGCAGGTCATGCGGTTATCGTGATTTGCCAACGGGGACGAAAGCTAAGTCACGGTGTGGCCGCATTGCTTCGCCAAGCGGGAGTCGACGCCAATGTTCTTGAGGGCGGGATCGAAGCATGGCTGGCATCTGGCTTCCCGGTGATCCCGGTTTCGAAATTACCCGCTCGCGATAGCGCCGGCCGTACGGTCTGGGTGACACGAGCGCGACCGAAGATCGATCGCATCGCTTGTCCATGGCTGATCAAGCGCTTCGTTGATCGGGATGCCCTCTTTCTGTTCGTCCCCCCGGCAGATGTCGTAGAGGTTGCCGAACGCTTCAACGCGGCGCCATACGACATCGAAGGCGTTTTCTGGAGCCACCGCGATGAACGGTGCACCTTCGATGTGATGGTCGAAGAATTCGGCTTGTCGTCAGAGCCCTTGCTGCGATTGGCGACCATCGTCAGAGGGGCCGATACAGCGCGACTTGATCTCGCCCCCGAAGCTCCCGGGCTACTGGCAGCATCCCTTGGACTGTCGCGGATGTTCGCGGATGACCACGAGCAGCTGAATGCTGGCGTCGGGCTCTACGACGCCTTCTATCGCTGGAGCCGAGATGCGACCGACGAGAAACACAATTGGCCGTCCACGAAGCGGACAGTGTGATGACAGACATTATCGGCAAGTCCAGCGCAATCTCCGATGAGCAAGAACATGAACACGGCATCTCCTTCTCGGATGCCGTGAAGGTCTGGGCAAGGGTCGCCGCTCTGAGTTTTGGCGGTCCTGCCGGTCAGATCGCGGTTATGCATCGGATCATCGTCGACGAGAAGCGGTGGATCGGAGAGCATCGGTTTCTACATGCGTTGAATTACTGCATGCTTTTGCCGGGTCCGGAAGCACAACAGCTTGCAATCTACATCGGATGGCTTTTGCACAGGACGGCCGGAGGCCTTGTCGCCGGTATCCTGTTCGTCTTACCCGGCTTCCTCGCAATTCTTGGCCTCAGTTACATCTATGTCGCCTTCGGCAGCGTCGATGTTATTGAAGGATTGTTCTTCGGGTTAAAGGCTGCAGTGCTAGCAGTGGTTTTTCAAGCAGTGTTTCGGATCGGCGGGAGGGCTCTGAAGAACAAAGCCATGGTCGCAATTGCGGCATGCGCCTTTGTGGGGATCTTCTTCCTTCATGTCCCGTTTCCAATGATTATCTTGATGGCGGGTGCGATCGGCTACATGGGCGGACGGATCGGATCACCGCTGTTTCAGATCGGTGGGGGCCATAAGTCCGGAGCAAGTGCAGTGCTGGAAGACAAACACTCGGCGCTTGGTGAAATCACCCCTCGTCACGCGCGGCCCAACCTTGTTTGGTCGCTGAAGGTCTCAGGTATCTTGCTTGCACTTTGGCTGATGCCTGTCGCACTCATTGTCGCCTTTCTCGGCTTCGACAGCGTCTTTTCCAAGATCGCGATCTTCTTCAGTCAGATGGCATTGGTAACGTTCGGCGGAGCCTATGCCGTGCTTGCATACGTCGCGCAGGAAGCGGTCCAGCACTATGGTTGGCTCAAACCCGGTGAGATGCTCGATGGCTTGGGGATGGCCGAGACGACACCGGGACCGCTGATCATGGTTGTCCAGTTTGTTGGCTTCATGGGTGCCTTTCGCGCTCCGGGTTCCCTAAATCCAATGGTTGCAGCAACCTTCGGAGCGGTGCTGACGACATGGGTGACGTTCATCCCATGCTTTCTGTGGATATTCCTTGGCGCACCGTTCATCGAGAGCTTGCGCGGCAACAAAGCACTTACAGGTGCGATGTCTGCAATCACTGCTGCAGTTGTCGGCGTCATTTTAAACCTGGCAATCTGGTTTGGTCTGCACGTGCTGTTTGCAGACGTTGAAACCTTCAGTGTTGGATGGTTCTCGCTCGATATTCCAATCTTCCGGTCGATAAATGTTGCGTCCCTGCTTTTGACTGCCGCCGCTGTACTCGCATTGTTTCGATTTCGAGTATCCGTCATCTTTACGCTCATCGGCTGCGCTGTGGCCGGGATGGTTTGGACGTTGGTCACACGGTTCTAATGACCTCGTAACAGGCATCCAGACCGCCACTCTGTGCCGCTAAATCACTTCTGTTCGATCCGCTTCAGCACGGAGTCGAGAGCAAGCGTCAAAGCCTTTGTTCCGCCATTTTCCTTGAACTCCGCGAAGACCTGCTCATTCAGACCACCCTTTGTCGAAAACTCGGAAGCCATTGCCTCAAATGATTGTTCATTTGATGCGTCCGTTACATGGGACAGACTGCCAAACAGCCCTTTCAAATAGATACTCGCCTGATCATAGGGCATTCCCTCGGCTTCGAGCCAGCGGGCGCTTGTTTCCAGCAGGCCGAAATATGTGGCCATCAGCGCGCTCGCCGCGCCAAAAAGGTCGTATTGCTTGAGGTCTTCTGCCTGCACTGCAGTCCCGAGCGAAGAGAACAAGTCAGCAATATCGTCGTTGGGCGGATAGATTGCCGTTGCTCCGCGCAATGCAGCGACAAACGGCAGGGGAATCGCCCTGGTAATGATTACGGGCACGCCAATCCAACTGGCCAGGGATTCGATCGGGACAGCAGCAATAAAGCTCACCACCTGCTGGTGTCCATGAAATCTGAGTTCTTTCACCACTTCCTCGGCAATTTGCGGCCTTACAGCAAGAAATACGATCTCGGCGCTGTCCACGACATCCTGATTGTCACGACCCACGCGCACGATCGGAAACATTTCCGCCAATCGCGCTGCAACGTCCTGACTGCGAGGGGAGACGACGATAGCCTCGATATCGGACCTCGATTTCATCAAGCCAGTGATAACGGCCTCGGTAATGGCACCCGTTCCTACAAAACCTAGTTTCATTGTTCCCCGCAAAATTTTGACGTCTCCGTGTAGCATATCTCAAACAAGTCGCCGAACCATGCAAAGTGGATCGGGACTGTGCATCTCCCTCAATAATATGATCAGCTTGCAACCGGTGGAATATGGGCGCTTCCTGTTTATGTGCTACGGCCTTGATCGTTTGACGTTGTCACACACAGCTAAAATTCGAGCTAACGAGGGGGACCCGATGAAGCTTTCAGGATTTCTAGGACACGCGCCGATGACGCTTGCGGTGCTGATGATGGTGACCGGCCCGATGATGGTATCGTCTGCCGACGCCGCCCGGCGAACGGTTGCTGGCTGCGGTCCACGTGGCTGTGCCGCCGTGTCGACAGTTCGCAGAGGCGCCGTCGTCCGTCCGCCGGTGCGGCGCGGGGTCGTCGTCGTCAATCCGCGTCGTTACTGGCGGCCGGGCGGAGCGATTGCGGCAGGCGCAGCGATCGGCTTCGTTGCGGGTGCCTCGGCTGTGGCGATTGCAGGCTCGCCGCCCCGTTCCGGCTATTGCTGGTATTATACCAACGCTGCCAGGACGACCGGTTTCTGGGACGTTTGCCCGGGCTGATCCTCGCCTGATTTACTTGCTGGCCGGGCCCTTGTTGCCCGACTCGAAGCCCGTCCATGTCGAACCGATGTTCAGCCATGTGTTCTTCGGTTGCAGTGTCTTGAATCCGACGCTGCCCGGGCCCAATGCCGATCCTCGTTCGAAGATGTTCTTGTAGAGAATCGTGTTGTATTTGCGTGAACTGTAGAGCGGCGGCGCCTTGAAGCTTCCGGTGTAGGTCCACATGAGTTGAAAAGCGTCGATGAAGCCGAATTTCAGGTTGCTGAACCGGTTTCCTTCAAAAACCGTTCCGTTGTAATCTGCCCCGTTATAGCCCCAGGATTCAAATTCGACGCCGATATGCGCGAGCCTGTTGAAGGTGTTCTTGCGGTAGACGTTGCCAAGACCGCCCCAGACACCCGCAACCCCTGAATCGGTAAAGGTCGTGCCGGCATAAAGCCCGCTATTGCTGTCGCTGACCGTATTGTTGGAATATTGCAGGAAATAGGGGCTCAAGCCGTTAGCCGAGCTCAAGGCGACAGTCATCATGCCATGACGCATTTGCGAGATATTGTTCCCGTCAACAACGGCATCATAGACATTGCCGTAGAGCAGGACGGCGGTGGAGTCGGAATCATGCTTGAAATAGCTTGGGCGGCCCTGGAAAGTGTTGTTGTAGATGGCCATCTGTGAAGCCGCCGCCGCAAGGGCGAACCGGCTCGAGCTATCTGGTATGACGTTCCAGGCTTTGTCCAAGGTCGCCGTGTTGTCGTTTACCGAAACGATACGCCGATGCTGGCCGGCACCTCTGCCGCCGACGATAACCAGATCCTGGCCTCCGGCCTTGTCAGAGGCCGAGAGTGAGGAGAACGTAACTGTGTTCGCGGTGGCTGCCTTGAATCCGTCCTTCAGTTCGCTGCCGACCATCTCGAAACATATTTGTTCACCTTTATTGCAGTCGACCTTGTTGCAATTATGCGGGGCGGCCTGATGCGAGACATTGTCGCCCCAATACATGTTTTCCATGCTCCCGGCGTGGCCTTGGGCAACAAAGAACCGGCCAATGCCGTGTCCATCGTCGCGGTTTTCGTCAGCATTGGCGAGATCGTTACCCGCCATCGAAAATTCGCGCCCGCCCCAAAGTGCAACCACGGACTCGCCATATCCCGTCATGCGAAAGCGATTGTTGGTCATGAATATCTGGCGGCTATTGCCGTAGAACGATCCATTCTCGATCAGCTCCGAGCTGTCGATATAAAGGCCCGATGCGTCGTGCGCTTCGAGAGCCGGTGCGCCCCAAGCCTTCAACCGCATGGCTTGCAGGCGCAGGTTCTCGACGCCGGGTATCCACAGCAGCGGGGTAGAACCGGTATTGCCATTGGCATTGAGCGTCAGTTTTTCGAACTGGGCATTGCGGTTCGCATCGACAACCATGCTGCCCGAAACCTTTTTGCCGAGTCTGATTTCGGTCGCATCCATGCCGTCGCCAAGCCAGTGCACGTTATCCGGCGCTCTGAGCACCGATTCGATGAGGTAGACTCCGGCCGGAAAATGTATGGTGGCGGGCGCAACGCTTGCCGCCGCTGTCAACGCCGCCTCGATAGCGGCGGTATCGTCGGTCACACCATCGCCCTTTGCGCCAAAACTCCCTACGTCGAGCATCTTCTGGTCTTGTCGGGCCCATGGAGATTGATCGGCGATGGCCAGGTTCAACGGACCGCTCCAGCCGAAACGACCTCCATGGCCATTGTGGACCCAAACTTCGTAACTCCCGGCCGTGAGGTTGGGCACCTTGAAATCGACCTTGAAGGGATTGACTGAAACCGGCGTCACATACTTCCCGGCACCGTTGGCGGGCTTGATGTAAATAAACGATGCTGATGTGCCATTGGACCTCGCCAGATTGCGCCCATAGACTGAAATCGTTGCTCCTGGAACAGCATTGTTTGGCCCGAGCCACCAGCTTTCCGTTCGGTTGATCGCGAAAGCCTTGCCGCCCGCGTCATCGCGTTTCGGCCGGATCAGATACATCGACCAATTGGGGAGGGGTGCTGGTAGCAGGACGGTCGCAGCGGTGTCATCGGCACGCAAGGACGGGGTCGAGATCACCGATCCTTCCTGTCCAGACGGCGCTTGGGAAAAGACGTCGAAGCTTGTCGTTCCATCCAGATCGACGCCAGTCATCAAGACGATTTCGTCGTGGTCGGCAGTTCTCGATATTTCGGCGATAGCAGGCGCGGACGGACTTACCGGGAAAACCGGCGGATCGAAGGCGTCCGCACCTTGTGGCAGCGCTGGCTCGGGGTTGGGTACGGGAAAACCGAAATCAATTGGCTCGGCTTTGTCTTCTGCCCAGGATGCCTCCGGCAAAAGTGCCGTACCGACCCACGCTACTACAATCAGGGCGAGACATTTCGTGAATCGGCTCATGTCCTACCCTGAAGGACGGCATGCTGAAATTCAAGTCATGGCAGGGCGTGAATTTCGGCCTGTCTAGGCCAATCCGATACGTTTGGCGCCTTGCCTGAACACAGCCTCGGTGTCGGGTGTGAACTGGAACGTCGCAAGAAAATCATCGACGCAATACTGGGGTAGTGTCTTGCGTATGGAAGCGGCAAAGGCCTTCGCTTCGTCGATCCGCCCAGCCAGTGCCAGACAGTGCGCGGCGATGGAGAGAATGATGGCGTGAGCGTTGGGCCGCGCTGCTGCTCTCAGTGCCCATTCCGCCGCCTCCTCGAATTGACCGAGACGAACATGGGCCATGGCGCGTGCCCCCAGCATACCGAACAACAGCGGATCGACCGGGCTCAAATGGCGCGAATGATCGGACGATCCAATCGCCGCTGTAGGATCGCCTGACTGGGACTGGACGAACGACAGAGCGTAATGGCCGAGCGCGAAGTTCGGGCTGAGCTCCACAGCTCTTTCAAGTTCGACAAGCGATTCATCCTGCCGATGCCGCAGCCACAGAGCCCGACCCATGGCCCAGTGCGCTGCCGGATTGTTATCGTCGACGATAAGGCTTTGGCCAGCCGCAGCGTAAGCTTGGTCACTTTCTTTCGCGTAGTCGCCCCATCGTTGAAAAGCGTTCTGCCAATGGGTGAATGACAGTCCCGCATGCGCTCTGGCAAAGGTCGGATCGAGCCGCACAGCCACCCCGAAAAAGTGTTGCGCAAGCTCGTTCTCCTGCCGTGTAAACCTGTACATGTGCCAGAGGCCGCGATGATAGGCCTCCCAGGCATTCAACGAGCTTGGCGATTTGAGGATCGCCCGGTTGCGCTCGACCAGCTCGATTTCGCTGGAGATTGACGAAACGATCCTGTTGCCGATCTCGTCAAGCACAAGAAATGTATCATCGAGCTTGTGATCGAAGACCTCTGCCCAGACGATGCGCGCGGTTCGCACCTCGACAAGCTCCGCCCGCACCAGAATGCGATTTTGCAGATACCGCACGCTGCCGCTGGCGACGTAATCCACGTTGAGGTGACGGCCCGCGTCCTCCGGGCCGATATTTCGCTCTGCAAGCGCAAAAACCGAACCGCGCGCGATCACAAAAAAGCTTTTCAGCCGGGCGAGGCGGGTGATGATGTCGTGGGTCAGGCCGTCTGCTAGCCCGCCTCGTATCAGCTCGCTGTTTGTCTCCAGCACAAACGGCATGACCGCAAGTGACGCGTGATGGTCCGCATCGGCAATCGGGGGCGTTGGTGAAATCAAATCGATGCGCGGCGCGGCGGAAATGTAGATGTGTCCTGCAGTTGTGGCCTGTCGCCCGTTCTTGATTGCGGGCCATGCCTCCCGTACCGGCGTGAAGTCCAGTCCCTCCGATTCGAACAACCTTGCCGCGGTTGCCAGGTGTTCTTCGCATTCTACTATCTGCCCGCGCTCCGCAAGCGTTGCCAGCAATGCCAGATGCGCGCGCTTGTCGAATGGCGCGAGCCCGACCCATGCATTCAGAATGGATGAAATCTCGTCCGAGTCTGCCGGCAGTTTCTTGGCCAGATGCTCAAGCACGGCAGCGTGGCAGGAGCGGAACCGGCGCCGTTGGGCGATCAACCAATGATTGAAATGCGGGCTGCGATCGATCTCCAGCCCTTCAAGGAAATCGCCGGCGAAGTGCCGGGAAAGTTCCCGCAATCGCGGTAGGTCGAGTGTCTCGATCCCTTCTTCCGCAGCCGAGGCAATATGAAGGGCATCGACGAAACAGCCACTGAGATCGAGCCGGATCGTGTCGTCGGTGGTCTCAATTCTTTGATGGCCCGGTTCGTTGAGGACGCCGCGTAGCTTGCTGAGACACCAGCGCAGTTCGCCGCGGGGATCGTTGGGCACATCCCACAACAGATCGCAGAGGCGGCTGCGTCCAACCGCGTGCGGTGTCAGCGCCAGATAAGCGAAAAGAGCGCGCACCTTACGTGACGCGGGAAGTTCCAGAGGGACCCCGTTGTGGATCATTGTCAGGGGACCAAGCATCCGCACGCAAACGCCGGCAGCATGGCCGGTCAACGCTACCAATGCAGATTCCACGTGCGTTTCCACGCTTGTTCCCACGATGCCCCCACGTTTTTATTCTATCATGGAAATCGAAAAGTTGCATCCGGCGCCGTACGTGCTGGGTGCGGCTGGCGCAATTTGCGCAAAAAAACCATAGGGGAAAAGGATCATGACAACGCAAGCGACAATCAGAACGACGAACGGGCGCGGGCGCCTCTTCGACAGCATTCTCGACACGGTCGGCGATACGCCGGTAATCAGGATCAATAATCTCGCTCCAGATCATGCCAAAATCTATGTGAAGGCCGAATTCTTCAATCCGGCTTCGTCGGTCAAGGACAGGCTGGCGCTCAACATCATCGAGGAAGCCGAGCGCAATGGCACCCTGAAACCGGGTCAGACCGTCGTGGAGGCCACCAGCGGTAATACCGGGATAGGCCTTGCCATGGTCTGCGCGCAGAAAGGCTACCCGCTGGTCGTGACCATGGCGGACAGTTTTTCCATCGAGCGGCGCAAGCTCATGCGTATGCTGGGCGCCAAGGTTGTGCTGACGCCCCGCGCACAGAAAGGGTTCGGCATGTACCGCAAAGCCGTGGAACTTGCGGAGATGAACGGCTGGTTCCTCGCACGCCAGTTCGAAACGGAAGCCAATGCCGATATCCATGAAGCAACGACGGCCCGCGAGATTATCAATGATTTTGCCGGATCGCGGCTCGATTATTTCGTGACCGGCTATGGAACCGGCGGTACTGTCGCTGGCGTTGGCCGTGTCTTGCGCCGCGAGCGGCCGGAAACACGGATCGTTCTAAGCGAACCGGCCAATGCTCAACTGCTCGGTAGCGGCAAGGCGCAGGAACGGGGCGCGGGCAACGCGCCGGCTGCCAGTCATCCGGCCTTCGAACCACATCCTATCCAGGGCTGGACGCCGGATTTCATTCCGTTCGTGCTGCAAGAAGCCATCGACGACAGCTTCTATGATCAGGTCGTGCCGATTCCCGGACCGGAAGGCATCAAATGGGCACGGGCGCTGGCGCAAAAAGAGGGCATTTTCACCGGCATTTCCGGCGGTGCAACCTTTGCCGTCGCGCATAGCATCGCCGAAACGGCGCCTGCTGGCTCGGTGATCCTGTGCATGCTTCCCGATACGGGCGAGCGCTACATGACGACGCCGCTCTTCGAAGGGATCGAAGCCGAAATGGATGAAGAGGAAACGGCGCTTTCGCGCTCGACCCCCGGCTACCAGTTCGCTGCCGAATGACCGGAGGTGTGAAATGGACACATCGCTCAAGCCGGTAGCAAGGAATGCCGAAGAAACGCTCGATCCGGAAGACTGGGCGGGCGTCCAGACGCTGTCGCATCAGGTCATCGACGATGCGGTCGGTTACCTGCGCGACGTTCGCGAGCGCCCGGTCTGGCAGGACATGCCACGGGAGGTCAGGGCTTCCTTCGACGCTCCCTTGCCGCAATCACCGGCACCGCTTGCTGACGTCTACCGCGAGGTGGCCGATACGGTCATGTCCTATCCCATGGGAAATATCCACCCGCGTTTCTGGTCGTGGTATATGGGCACGAGCAACTTTACCGGCGCCTTGGGTGATTTTCTGGCGGCCATTCAGGGCTCTAACCTTGGCGGCGGCAATCACGCCGCCGCTTTGATGGATCAACAGGTCGTCAACTGGTGCAAGGAGATGCTGGGCTTGCCAGCCTCGGCCAGCGGCACGCTGGTCAGCGGTGGCTCGATGGCCAATATCATCGGCCTGACTGTGGCGCGGAACGCCAAGGCTGGTATCGACGTGCGCGAGCAGGGCGTCGCTGCGATCGAGAAACCCTTGCGTTTCTACGGTTCCGACCAGATCCACAGCTGCCACCGCAAGGCGATGGAGGCGCTCGGCCTTGGGAACCGCGCGCTCCGGCGTATAGGCACCGACGATGAGTTGCGCATTGACCTTTCCGCATTGCGCGCGGCAATCGCGGAAGATCGCGCCGCAGGTTTTCAGCCAGCCTGCGTGATCGGAACGGCAGGAACCGTCAACACCGGCGCCTTCGACGATCTGCAAGGTTTGGCGGCGTTGGCAGCGGAGGAGGGGCTCTGGTTCCATGTCGACGGTTGCATTGGAGCGCTCATCGCCATCGCACCCGAAAACAGGTGGCGCGTTGCCGGCATAGAGCGCGCGGACTCCGTTGCGCTCGATCCGCATAAGTGGCTGCATGCGCCCTTCGAAGTCGGCTGTGCGCTGGTCCGCGATGCGGCGGCGCACCGCGAGACATTTGCGGTGACCCCGGAATTTCTGGAGATGACGTCGCGCGGTCTCGCATCGGCCAATTGGCTGCATGACTACGGGCTGCAAACTTCTCGCGGTTTCCGCGCGTTGAAAGTCTGGATGTCGCTGAAGGAACACGGTGTTCTGAAATTCGGGCGTCTCATCGACCAGAACATCCGGCAGGGCCACTATCTCAATAGTCTGGTGGAAGCCGAACCGCTTCTCGAACTGGTAGCGACCACCAACATCAACATCGTCTGCTATCGCTATCGTCCTGAAGGGTTTTCCGGCGAACGGCTCAAGGCGCTCAATACAGAGATCATGCTCAGATTGCAGGAGGAAGGGACGGCTTCCATTTCGGACACGACTGTCCATGGCGAGCACTGCCTGCGTGTCGCAATCAACAATCACCGCACCCGCCAAGGCGATCTCGACCTGTTGATACGCGAAACATTGCGCCTGGGAGCCGAGATCGCCAGCAGAAGCTGACGCCTTATGAAGGGCAGGCGGCGCCGGTCGCGACCCAGGCCTTGATCAGTTCGCCGAAGGCTTCCTGCGTTCCGGGTACCGGCTCCCTGCCGTCGCCCGGATGCCAGCCCCAGCCGACGAGATCGTCATGCGCCATGTGCTCGACGATCTCGTCCAGGTTCTTGCCGCCATTGCGCTGCGGATCCTTGATCTGGTTGCAGATGGCGCCGAGAGACTTGCCCTCCCAGGCCATTTCGATGGGCGCCAGATGCCAGTTCGGATTGCCCGGAATGCTCTTGATCGTCTCGGCTTGCCCGATGACTTTTACATTCTCCGGCCCGTGGCAGGTGTTGCACTGCATTCCGGGCATGCCCATGCCGCCTTCACCGCGCGACACCGGGGGCTGGTGCGGATGCATGGAAATGTCCTGCAGTGGCCTGTCACTCGCCGGATGGCAATTGACGCATCGCGGATGCTCGATGACCTTGCCGGCCTCCTCGAAAAGCGCAACCGAACGTTGCTTTTCATCGGTGATCGATTGGAACGACGATGCGGGCTTCAGCTCCTCTTTTGCCACGACCGGCTTGTCCTGGGCGCGCGAGATACTCGAGACAGCAAGCCCACCATTGACCGCAAGACACACTGCGAGCGAGATGTAAGCGATGTTGCGTTTCATCCTTTGTCCCCTCAAGCCGAAAGCACGTTTACGATCGGCAGCTGCCGGACGGGATTATTGGTCAGTCGCCGCCATGCATTGGCAACCGCGGGGCCGACAGGTGGGACACCCGGTTCGCCGACACCGGTCGGTTTTTCGGTCGACGGGATGATCGCGACTTCGATTGCCGGCATCTCGTTGATGCGCAATGACCGGTAGTCGTGGAAGTTGGATTGGACGATCTTGCCGCCATCTCCAAGCGTGATCGCATCGAACAGCACCGCGCCGAGACCGTAGCCTATGCCGCCTTCCATCTGCGCCGCGATGACGTTGGGATTGACCGCAACGCCGCAATCGACGGCACACCATACCTTGTGCACGCGAGGCGCGCCGTCCTCGCCGAGCGAAATCTCGACGATCTGCGCGACATAAGTGTCGAAGCTCTTGACGATCGCAACACCGCGCTGGCGGCCCTCCGGCACTGGCGAACCCCAATTGGCCATTTCGGCGACCTTCTTGAGCGTTCCCATATGCCGGGGCTCTTTGCTCAAAAGCGCCAGTCGGCCCTCGACCGGATCCTTGCCGACCTTCTGCAGCAATTCATCGACGAAGGTCTCGACCGCGAAGCCCGTATGCGTGTGCCCGACCGAGCGCCACCAGAGCGGCGGTATCTCCAGCTTGGTATTGTGCGCGATGACGCGAAGGTTCGGGATCGTGTATGGCAGGTCGGACGCGCCTTCCACCGACGTGGAATCGAGGTCGGCCTTGCCCATGATCGACTGGCCGACGATTGTCTGGTCCCAGCCGACGATCTGGCCATCGGTACCCATGGCGCCGCGCATCTTGTGCACATACATCGGACGGTAATAGCCACCGCGAATGTCGTCCTCGCGCGTCCACATGTGCTTCAGCGGGCGTCTACCATCGGTCGCCGCAAAGACACCCGCGGCTTCCTGCATATAGGGCGAGCCGAACTGCGCCTTGCGGCCGAAACTGCCACCGGTGATCTGCGTGTTCAGCCGGACTTTCGCAGGATCGAGGTTCAAGACCTTTGCAGCGGTTTTCTGGTCCATGCCGGGGAATTGCGCGCCGTTATAGACATCGACCGATCCATCGGCTCTCTTGATGAACACCGCATCGAGCGGTTCCATAGGCGCATGCGCGAGGAACGGAAAAACGATCGTTGCTTCGAGCGATTGTACGCCCTGTCCGCCGAATGCCTTGTCGACATCGCCATTATGCGTTGCCTGAATGCCCGTTTCTGCGAACATCTTGGTGTAGTCCGCCGTCAATTGGTCACTGGACCGGGTTTCAGCCTTCGAGAGATCCCATTCGACCTTCAAGGCGGCGCGGCCCTTCAATGCGGCAAAGGTGTTGTCGGCGTAAACCGCGACGCCCTGCGGCACCTGTTTGACATCGACGACGCCCTGCACCTTGCGCGCCTCGCTGTCGTCAAAGGATTTGACCGTCGCACCGAAATGCGCGGGGTGTTCGACGACGGCATAGAGCATGTTGTCGGCAGTTATATCGAGCGTGTAAACGGCGGTGCCGTTGGTCTTGCTGAGCGTATCGAGCTTCGGAAGTTCCTGCCCGATGAGCACGAAATCCTTCGGGTCTTTCAGCGTGGGTTCGGCAGGCGGGGTTTGCGTCGCGGCCTTGGCGGCCAGTGCTCCGAAGCCGCTTTCCTTACCGGAAGCGTCGTGCTTGATGCGGCCTTTCGAAACCGTGATCTCGCTTGCCGGAACGTTCCATTCCGCTGCCGCAGCGGATACCAGCATGGCCCGGGCTGTCGCGCCAGCCTTGCGAAGCTGCTCGTAGGAATTGGCAATGGAGGTCGAGCCGCCCGTGCCTTGAAGCCCAAAGGCAAGGTTTGCATAGACCTTGTCGTCCGCCGGTGAATGCACGGCACGCATCTGGCTCCAGTCAGCATCGAGCTCTTCAGCGACGATTGTTGCCAGACCGGTGAACGGACCCTGGCCAAACTCGATATGCTTCGATAGCACTGTAACTGTGTCATCAGCGCCGATCTTGACGAAGGCGTTCATCGGCGAAAGCGTCTCCGCACCGCCGGCCGGAACACCTTCGAGTGCCTGTGCGGAAAACACTTTTGGCGCGAGCGTGAAGCCGATGACGAGCCCTGCACCTGCGAGGAACGACCGGCGTGTAGCCGTGATGTTGTGGATGGTCATGGCTCAGCCCTCCATCGTGTCGGCAGCGTTATGGATCGCTTGCCGGATACGGTGATAGGTGGCGCAGCGACAGATATTACCCGCCATCGCGCCGTCGATATCATCATCGGTCGGTTTCGGCGTCGTTTGCAGAAGCGCCACGGCGGACATGATCTGTCCGGATTGACAGTACCCGCATTGCGGCACGTCGATCGCAACCCAGGCTTTGTGGATGGCCTCGGCCTCCTTGCCTTCGATGCCTTCGATCGTGATGATGTCCGATCCTTCGACCGTTGATATCGGCGTGATGCAACTGCGGCGCGTCGTGCCGTCCATGTGGACGGTGCAGGCGCCGCACTGGGCAATGCCGCAGCCATATTTCGTGCCGCTGAGTTTCTCGAAATCGCGAATGACCCAAAGCAACGGGGTCTCGGGGTCCCCGTCGAAAGTCCGTTCTTGTCCATTGAGTTTGAAGGTGATCATGTTCGTGTCCCGCATCTGGCTGCGCACGTGGGGCGTGCTGGCTTGAGTTGGTCTGTCCTGAGCGTCCAGGCTGCATCGAACATGGTAGGCGTCCGGCGAGGGGTCAAGACACGTTTCTGCTACCAGAACCAGAAAGCACCTCGCCAGCTTGAAATAATTTTCGGAAGGCTGTCGGGTGCTCTGGTTACTGTTCGTCTTAACTGCATTGGCCCACATAAGTTCCCATTGTCGAGGAGACGAACATGAAAATTCTTTCAAGCCTTATTGCTTTCGCGGCGGTTGCATTGACCATCACATCGGCTCACGCCGCACCCGCGGTAAAAAGCGGGCATGTCGAAGCTGGCGGCATCAATTACTATTATGAAATACAGGGAGAAGGTGCCGGCACACCGCTGCTCCTGCTGCATGGAGGTCTTGGATCCACTGGTATGTTCCAGCCGATCATGCCGCGCCTCATCGAGGGTAGGCAGGTTATCGCTGTCGACCTGCAGGGGCATGGCCGCACAGAGCTCGGCAATCGCCCAATGAGCCTTGAAGCCATGGGGGACGACATGGCGACGATCCTGAAGTCGCTCGGCTACGACAAGGCCGACGTTCTTGGCTATTCGTTCGGTGGCGGAGTGGCGTTCCGGCTGGCCGTACAGCACCCCGAAATTGTCGATCGCGTTGCGCTGGTGTCCGCAGGCTATGCGCAGGACGGGTTCTATCCCGAAATGATCAAGATGCAAGCGGAGGTGGGTGCTGGCATGGCCGACATGATGAAGGAGACGCCCATGTACAAATCCTATGTCGCCGTCGCTCCAAAACCTGAGGACTTCCCCCGGCTCCTTGGCGCGATGGGTGATTTGATGCGCAAGCCCTACGATTACTCTGCCGACGTCGCGAAACTGAAGATGCCGGTGATGCTGGTCTTCGCCGACAGCGACATGTACCGCCCCGAACATGAAATCAAATTCTACCAGCTGCTTGGCGGCGGTTTGAGAGATGCGGGCTGGATGCGCGAGACCATGTCGCAGAACCGCCTGGCGATCATCCCCAACCGGACGCATTACGACATTTTCTTTGCGCCGGAGCTGGCGGAAGCCGTCATGCCGTTTCTGGACGGGCAGGACAAGGTGAAGAGCTGGGACGATCTGGTGAATGCAGCCAATTGAGGCAAGGTTAGTGGCACTTGGCCGGACAGGGATCGTCGTCTCTGTCCGGCCAATTTTTCGCCGTTAGCGCGCACCCGACTGTCGCTTCCGCAGTGGCTTCGAGAAGCATATACTATCCGGCGGTGTAGAACGGCGGGAGACAGCCTATGGTAGCGACAGACAAAATCTTCGCGGGGGCAATTCCGGAAATATATGACCGGCTCATTGTGCCGATGATCTTTGAGCCCTATGCGCAGGATCTCGCCGACCGGGTGGCCAGGTTCAAGCCGCAAAACGTGCTGGAGATCGCAGCTGGCACCGGTGTCCTGACGCGGGCCATGGCTTCCCGGCTCAACGCAGAAACACGGATCGTCGCGTCGGACCTCAACCAACCGATGCTTGATCGTGCAAGTTCGAGGCAGCCCGAAGATGGTCGCATCGTCTGGCAGCAAGCGGACGCCCTCGCGCTTCCCTTCGAGCCGCAGATGTTCGACGCCGTAGCGTGTCAATTCGGTGTCATGTTCTACCCGGACAAGGTCCAGGGGCATAAGGAAGCCTACCGCGTCCTGAAGCCCGGTGGGCACTACTTTTTCAATGTATGGGACAGGCTGGAGACCAGCGATTTCACCCAAGTGGTGACAGGTGCGCTGGAAGAGATGTTTCCGGACGACCCGCCTCGTTTCATGGCAAGAACACCGCACGGTTATTGGGATCAGAAGGCGATACGCGATGAATTGTCGGCCGCAGGTTTCAGGTCGATCACCATCGAAACGCTGGAGAAGACCAGCCGCGCAAATTCGGCGCGCGATGCCGCGATCGCCCTTTGCCAGGGAACGCCGCTGCGAAACGAGATCGAAGCTCGCTCGCCATCCGGTCTCGAGGCCGTCACAGAACATGTGGCACAGGCCTTGGCGCAACGGTTTGGAAGCGGCGCCATCGAGGGCCGTATCAGCGCCCACATTGTCGCCGCTGTGCGCTAGAACGGCTCTGTTGGAGAAATTTGTGCTGGGGCGTGTCGAGCTTCAGGTCAGGCCGTCATGGCGTGAATATCAGCGCGCAACGACCGGCTGAACCTCGAAATTATGCCGGGTATTGCCGATCGTCAGAACTGTTCCCCACAACACAAACAAGACGGCTGCCAATAACACAGCCATCACGAGGAAGTCCCGAAGTTCCAAAGGTTCAATGTCGCGATTCCGCATATCACTGGTCCCCGATTCGTTTCTCTGTATTGTGCGGAAACCACTATTTCTCCTCAATAAACCGTCGCCTCACTAAAATTAATTAGAGCGTGTACTCATAAATCCAGACGCCATGAACTTGGCGACCTCCGCTTTACTATCGTTCAGCGGACATGACAGTTGATCCATTGTATCGAGCGTCGGGCGATGTTCTTTTTCGGCCGGCAATGGTATTTACCTTCTCGCCCGGCTCTCGCCCCACAATGCTGATTGATACTGCAGAGGCGTTCCGTGCTCAGGCCGGGGGGCGTTACGCGATGCAGATTAGGGGTAACAAGAAGAAAGGTGCCCTTTCGGCGTGGGCTGTGCCCTTGCGGCTGCATCTGAGTGTCGTAATCCTCGGCCTGTTAGCCTGCATTTCGCTACCGCTCATATGGATGACCTACGCGCAGGGCAAGTTTACGGCACTGTCGGCCGGTAAAGCCGAGATGGGCCAACTCGGGCTTCGCGCGATCGAGGATTACCGCAATGTCTTCAACAGCGGTTATGCTGGAGTGGTGACCGCCTCTGTCGTTCCGGAGATGCTAACCGCACCGCCACAAGATTTGAAGGCAAAGCACGATTTCCTGCTCAAAGTCCTGCAGTCGACTTTCCGTATCGACAGCGTCTATGCAGGCTATCCCGACGGTAGCTTCGTGCAGGCTGTCGACGTGACCGCAAATCCGGAATGGCGCACCAACCTGGACACCTCCGAGGAGACTGCATTTGCCGTCCGCGTGATCACACAGGTTGGCGGAGCACCCAATACGACCTGGACGTTTTATGACAAGGATGCGAGCCAGCTCTATCGACGTGCGGATCGCGATGACATGTTCGATCCGCGTATTCGGCCATGGTACGTTGCAGCTGTCGATAACGGCAAGGCGATCTCCGTCGGACCCTATGTCTCGGCGGCCACCAACTCCATGACGATAACACTGGCGATGCCCACGGGTGCAGGCAATCGCGTGGTGATCGGAGCGGATGTGTTGCTGCTTACCCTAGGGGAGATCGTCGATGTCAGCGCACTCTCGAATGAGGCACGTGGCTATGTCTTTGACCGGAAAGGTCGCGTGCTCGTCCACTCCGACAAGACTGTCATGAATGAAATCCGCGGGCAGCTTCGACGAGGACGGGAGGTTTCGGTTGCCGACCTTGCAAAAGCCGATCCTGCCATTCCGGCAATCGCAACTCTACTCGCCTCGGGCGGGGGTCCCGCGACTGGCGATGTGGTCCGTTTTCCAGTAAACGGGCGTGAATACCTGGCGCAGTTCTTCAGCGAGGACATCTCCGGGCTGGTCGGCGGTTATACGGTGGTGATATCGGCACCACTCGATGAACTTGTGGCGTCTGTCGAGCGTACGCTGAAGCGCAACCTGGCGATCGCCGCGGCTTTCCTTGCCGCAGGCGTGCTGGCGGCGCTCATCATATCCCGGCTGATCAGTAGATCGCTCTATGCACTCGCCGACGAAGCGAGGCACATAGGTGAACTCGAATTCGGCGAAAGTCGTACGGCACATTCCTGGATATCCGAGGTCAACGCGCTGGCAAAAGCACTGAGTTCGGCACGCACGGCCATCAAGACGTTCTCGCTTTACGTGCCGCGGGAGCTTGTGCGCAGGATCGTCATTGCAGGTCAATCGGCTGTCGGCTCGGCAGCACGGCAAGACATCACGGTCCTCTTCACCGACATACAAGACTTCACCACCATTTCCGAGCAGTGCTCACCGGAAGAAGTCGTCGCTCTGCTCTCAAGCTATTTTGAAGCACTCAACGAGATTATCGAACGTCACGGCGGGACGATCGTGCAGTATATAGGAGACTCCGTTCTGGCTATGTGGAACGCTCCCGTTCTCGATGATCGGCATGTCGAACATGCTTGTCACTGCGCCTTGGCGATGAAGGCTGCGATCGACGCGATGAATGCCGCCAATTGCGCGGACGGTCGGCCCGAGCTTATCACGCGCTTTGGCCTGCACACCGGACCGGCTGTGGTAGGCAGCGTGGGCGCAGAGACACGTCGGCAATACACGCCCATTGGGGACACGGTGAACATCGCTTCGCGTCTCGAGGGGCTCAACCGGCAGTATGGAACGTCGATCCTCGTCAGCGGCGCAGTCCGCGATGCGGTTGGCAACATGTTTAATCTCGTCCCGATCGAGGTTGTCAGCGTCAAGGGACGAACCGGACAGACGGAACTCTTTGAACTTAGAACATAGGGCCAATCCGAGGACGGCTGGCTGGTGTGGCGCTTCATTTGAGAGTATTTTTATTCATCAAGGATTGATCTACACCGCGCCCGGGAGGAGCTCTGCTATGGCGTGCCGTGCCCATATTACCTTTCTCGCCTTCATCGTTTTGGGACTGTTGCCTGGAATTGCACTGGGGGCGGAGCCTTTCGTCCCGAGCTGGATCAAGAACGTACCCGCAGCCAAGACTGTGGCGATAGAGATCGTTGCCGATTGGAATCAGGTCGAACGATATCGCAGGGACAACATCCGGACAGACATTATAGACTTCAACGGATACTGGGGCGGCAATCTTACGATTATCGTCCCGGCGGATTGGTCGGTAGAGATCACGTTCATCAATGGCTCCTTGTCTTTCCCACATAGCCTGATGGTGACCAGGGTCTATGCTCAGTCAGAAATGCCGGTGAAGCTGACGGCCAAGGATGCGATCTGGGGCGCGCATACCGATCCGCCAGAGGGAATCAAATACAAGGAGCGAAGACAACTCAACTTTGTTGCTCTGCAGGCCGGAAAATATTTCCTCGCCTGTGCGAGGCAAACACATCTGATGGACGGTCACTGGATCGGTTTCGAGGTGAGAAACAACCTCGACCAAGCCGTAGCAGTCGTCCATGACGACAAGTTTCCGCAGGATCAGCCTCCGGGACGTCCGTAGATCTGCGCCACCCTTCGCTGCCCTCTGGCTTGTCGAGGTTTTGGACCGGCGGCCAGCCTGGTTGCGCTTGGTGGCAGACTTGACTGTTTCAATTGCCGCCAGCAAGACCACAGGTCCCTTTATAAGATTTTGATATTTCCGGACCAAAGCTCCAATCGATTTCATATGTCGTTCCGGCTATTCTACGAATGTCTCCGCAAGGGGGCTCGTTACTGGCTGGACTTCAGATGAACCGGCCGGAAATGATCATCGGAAAAAATGGCCTGCGCGGGTTCGACGCGCGGTCCATTCGCATTTGGAGGTTACGGTTATGCGTGATCTTTCTATTCTGCTCGCCGTCGCTGTCGTCCTGTTCCTCGCGTTCCAGACACAGCGCACACATCGCTAGACGGCTTTAAGGCTTCACAGTTTCAGCCATGCCCTTGCGGGCATCGAGGCCGGGCTCAGCTTTGTCCCCTCAAGTTTTGTGAGGGCCGGGGCCGTTCATTTACCCGCTGCCAGAACGTTATGAGCAGAGTTGGCAGATACCGACAGCGATCGAGACAGCAAAGCCGAAAATGAGCAAATGGCACCACATTGGCGTGGTGTAATGCATGATGTTGTCGTCTTCTTCATCGTCGTGCATGAATGCCCTCTTGACGTTAAGCCGTCCCTTATCAATTCAATGTGAACGTGGGATGTCAAGGGGTAAGGGAAGTTGTCGGCAGCCATGTGCCGTCAGATTCGACATCGTTACAATTTCAACTATCCTTTGCTCTGGGCACCAAAAAGGATGATGAAATGACAGTCCATGGCTCATTTGCGGCGATGGTGCTCGGTGCCATGGTCGTCGCTATTGCGCCGGCGCGTGCCGAGTCCACAGTGCCGGTTGCAGTGGCAAATTTTGACTTTCTCGACACTTCCGGTGAACCGGTCGATCAGAGCGACACGCACAAGCGCAGGCTGAAGGCGCTTTCTGATTTTCTGCGCGATCAGTTGGCTGCCAGCGGCAAGCTCAAACTGGTTACGCTGCCTTGCGAGGCGTCGCAATGCACGGCAGCGGATCCTGGTTTCGAACCGCTTGCCCGGCAGGCCAAACAGGCGGGTGCGCGGTTTGTCGTTATCGGTGCCGTCGAAAAGACCAGCACGTTGATTGGCTGGGTCAAATATTCTGTGCTCAATGTCGACGACCAGCGCGCGATTTGTGGGGAATTGATCACCTACCGCGGCGACACGGACGAATCCTGGCGCCGCGCCGCGAAATTTTCGGCGGGACAGATCGTCAATCGCTGTCAATTCGGCGGATGATGCTCGCTCGTCTCAGTTGTACGCGAGTTTCGGGGCGGGCGGCGCCTTGGCGTGCGCCTCTTTCTGCCGAAGCTCCGCAACCTTGAGCTCAGCCGCGGCAGCAAGGTCCGAGAATATCCTGTCGAGCGCATCGGCAGCTTCATGCAGCGCATCTATAAGATCGACCGCGCCGATCTCCCTTGCCAACCGTCGCATTTCTTCCGCGTGATTCTCTAAAAAAATGTGCAGCCGTGTTGCCTGGTCCAGCGTCAGGCCCTCGTAGGCAAGGAACCTCGGTATCTTTTCGCTCAGCTGCCCCGCAAGTTCGTTTTTCTCGCGAAGTATATCCAACCATAGTGCCATACAGGGTCTCCGATGTGCCGGATGAAATCCTTACAGATGAGTGACGCAACGTCAATTAATCGTCAAGATTAGACACCCGTAATGCAGATGTATTATATAACTAAATCAGAAAGAAGTTGATATCGGCGCAGTTTTTCCTGGATAGATGACGCCATCTCATGAAAGTACTTCGCCTATTAACAATCCTGATCCTCGAGCCCGCCCCTTGGGGCCCGGACGCCGATATCGCTTTTTCCCACGCGCAAAAACGGATATGTCTCGGACCTTGACACATGCATTGGCGTTATCGTCTGGAGGCTCTATATTTGGATGCGACTGCAATATCGGAAGCTTTGATGAACAATGACTTTCAGGCCGACATCGATGCGATCGGCCGGATTGATGCCGTACCAATGATCCTCGATGTCGTTTGCCGCAGCACCGGCATGGGCTTTGCCGCCGTTGCGCGGGTAACCGACGATCGCTGGATCGCCTGCGAGATTCTCGACGCGATCGGTTTTGGCCTGACGCCGGGCGGTGAACTGGCTGTCAAGACCACGATCTGTGATGAAATCCGCGATAGCCGCGAAGCGGTGGTTATTGATGAAGTCGCGAAAGATCCAGTCTATTCCACTCATCACACGCCGGCCATCTATGGTTTTCAAAGCTATATTTCCATGCCTATCATCCTCCCGGACGGCTCGTTGTTCGGTACGCTATGCGCGATCGATCCAAGGCCGGCGCGTCTCAACAATCCCGAAACCATCGGAATGTTCAAACTGTTTGCCGAATTGATCGCCTTTCATCTGCATGCGAATGAGCGTCTGGCGATGACGGAGGCGGCCCTTCTCGACGAGCGCAAGATTTCCGAATTTCGAGAACAATTCGTCGCCGTGCTTGGCCATGATCTGCGCAATCCGGTCGCTTCGATCGATTCCGGAACGCGCATGCTGCTTCGCTCGCCGTTGGACGAGAAAGCGACGAACATCGTCAAATTGATCCGTGGCAGCGTCGTTCGCATGTCGGGCCTGATCGACAACGTGCTGGATCTGGCGCGCGCAAGACTTGGCGGCGGCGTGGTGCTGGAACTCGACGATGAGGAACCGTTGAAGCCGACACTGGTTCAGGTCATCGATGAATTGGCTTCCGTTCGGACCAGCCATGTCGTCGAGGCGCATCTCGATTTCGAAGATCCGGTGAAATGCGACCGGATGAGGATTGGCCAGCTCCTGTCGAATCTTCTCGGCAATGCCCTGATGCACGGTTCTGAGGACGGTCCCATTCGCGTTAACGCATCGATCGATAATGCCGTATTTGAGTTGTGGGTCTCCAACACAGGAGAACCTATCCCGCCGGAAGTAATGGCGCAATTATTCCTGCCGTTCTTCCGGCGTGAAGCGCGGGCCGGCCAGCAGGGACTGGGGCTCGGGCTTTATATTGCCTCGGAAATTGCGCGAGTGCATGGCGGGACCCTGGACGTTTCCTCGACCTCTGAAGAAACGCGGTTCACCTTCCGCATGCCGCTGGACCAATAGAGCCTCTGATAGGCCCAGCATGGGCCGGATATTCTCCACTTTGATTCACATCAATGGCGTTCGAGCACAGCCACGCAGCTGTCGAGATCATTGGTCGCGAGATGAGCGTAGCGCATCGTCATCGACAGGGTCTGATGGCCGAGCCAGATCTGTACGCGCCTGATATCGATGCCGCCGCGCACCAGCCGTGAGGCGCAGGTATGGCGCAGAATATGCGGGACCACCTGATCGTCCGCCCCAAGTCCGACTTCCGACTTGGCTTCGTTCCAGATCGCGCGAAAACGCACTTGCGTGTGCATGGCGAAGGGACCCTTCAACCGGCCATGCGGGATCTGGACGACCTCCTTCACCCGGGTGGTCAAAGGAACCGTGCGGCTGCGGCCGGACTTCGTCAGCCAGAAGGTCGAGCGCGAGTCCTGCAGGTCGTTCCAGTTGAGGCCGATTGCTTCGCCAAGCCGGCAACCCGTATCTACCAGAAAGACGCTCAACCTGTAGCTGTCTTCGCAACGCATGCGGATCGCCGAGAAAAGCCGCTGTTCCTCTTCGGCTTCAAGGAAGCGGATACGTCCCTGCCGTTCCTTTTGGCGCCGGAACTCTGGCAAATTGTAGATGTCGCCCATTTTACACGCCTTCCGCAGCAGCTTGCTCAAGGCAGCCATCTTTCGATTGATGGTTGCATTGCTATTGCCGCGCTCGCGTAGCGTGCCGATCACAGAATCGAGCATTTCTTGCGTGAAAACGCTGAAACGCTCGCCGCCCAATATTTCGCAGATTTCTCCAAGGAAAGACCGGACATTGGTTTTGTGCGAACCTTCATCCCAGAGAATACTGATATATTGCGCCGTCAGATTGTTGAGAGAATGCTCCTTGACCAATCGTTTGATCCCATGATCCGCCGAAGCATAGCTGAGATCGTACTGGAACCGGACCGGAAAAGCCGTTTCGGGCGGGGATGGGGCGACACCCAAGGCAGAGATCGTCATAATGATTGCGCTCTAATCGATAAAACAAACATCGGAAAAATATCTGACGAGTTGTACCCGTCTTTTCCGAAAGCGCAATCCAGAAGCCCATGCCACTTTAGGCTAATAGACTTCCGTTTGATAAAACCATCACCGGCTTCATCAACGTCCAACCTTGCTGGTTGTTGTCCAAACATGTCACCAACTCCTCGGTCCACGACCGGTTTAAAAATCCTCTCTCGCTAAATGTGTGCGTTGCTCTACGAACGCTGAAAATTGAATGGTGAATATGGTTTGAGGGGAAGGCCAACGCCGGAAAAAACCCGGCGTTGGATGTTCAGCTGATCAGATGTTTAGAAATTGCGCTGGAAGCGGACGATCCCGCCGAAAGCGTCTTCCGGAACAAAGTCGTCGTTGAACTTGGTGTAGTTGAGTTCAGGCTGAATCTTGAAGCCCGGAACAACTTCGTAGACCACGTTCAACGCAGCAGCGATCTTGCCAGCATCTTCGTAACCGACCTGCGCGTTGACAGTCGCCTTCTCCGTTACTGTGAAAGACCCACCGCCCCAGACGGCATAGTCGCCATTCCAGGAGCCATAGAAATTGGCTTCATCGCCATCGGACTTGTAACCGCCCATGACAAACAACGAGACGGCATCGCCGGCCTTTACGTCCAAACGGACCTTGCCAGCCCACTCTTCAGATACGGAGTCGTAACCAGCAACCGCCGAAACGCCGCCCCATCCCTGCGCAAATTTTGCACCTGCAACGAAATGCGGTGTGTAATCGTCGATTACAAAATCGCCTGCGCCCTGTTCAACACCGATCAAAGCGGAGAAGCCGTTGCCGCCAGTGAAGGTATAGTTGATCTGGTTGGTCTCGAATGGTCCATAACTGACGACATCGTCGCTGATGATGTCAGTTGTGTAATCCGTCCACGACGCAAACTGTGAATCCGTCACACCGACTCGGAAACCGCCGAGTTCGATAAAGGCGTTTGGCAGAGACTGTTCGTCGACGGCATTGGTGAACTGAAGACGAGCTTCGGCATAGGAGCGCAATGTGCCCAGCTCGGTTTCCGAGCGTGCGTCAAAACGGAGCGATGCACGACTGCGTACATTGTATCCGTCAAACCCGATGCCATCGTAAGCATCGTCACCTGCTTTGACATCAAAACGCACATAACCGCTTACCTTGAGGCAGGTCTCGGTTCCAGGGATGTAATAAAATCCCGCACCATAAGCATCGCACACTTTGACGTATTCGACAGGTTCGGGTTCGGCGACGACGACTGCGTCTGCAGCGCGGGCGCCGGTTACTGCAACGAGGGCTGCAGCGGAGCCGAGAAGTAGGCTCTTGATGTTCATTTCTGACCTCCAGTCAAGATTCGACGGGAGGCTCCTGGAAAATGGATAGCTGGCGCACCAATTGGCCAGCAAAAACCGGCTTTAGTGCCCGACCGAGCTGGAGAAGAGATTGACGATGAGCACGCCGGCAACGATCAGGACCAACCCGACGATCGCAGCAATATCCAGCGATTGCTTGAACCAGAACCAGCCAACGGCGGCGATCAGCACGATTCCCGCACCCGACCAGATCGCATAGACAACGCCGACGGGCATGGTTTTGAGCAGTATCGAAAGCAGGTAGAACGCCGCCCCATAGCCGGCAATGCAAACGAGCGATGGCCAAAGCCTGGTGAATCCATCCGCCTGTTTAAGGGCGGAAGTGGCCACGACTTCGCAGACTATGGCGATAAGGAGGTAGAGATATGTCATGTCAAATCACCATTCAGGGACAGCGGAAAATCGTTGATTCGATTCAGCGATTGGCCAGCAACACCGCTGTAATGGCCGATTCTTCGGGTGTTTGCAGTTCCAAACCCGCCACGTTCCGTCAAGATTTTATTAAAAATCGGGTTACCAATATTAATGAGCGGTAAAGATATTGCAGGACCCGAGGCGATTTCGTGGCTTTTGTGCAACAGCGCTCTGGCATAGAGCCCTCACAGGGTGCCGATGCGGACATTCGTGGTTGAAACCCCGGCGCTGGCGAGTATGGTCTGTCGAGAGGAAGGGCGTTCATCGCATTTCTTCTTGGACTTAGGGGATGGGGACAGGTTGTCCTTCAGCCAAATTGGAATGCCCAGACCCATTTTTAACTTTGACTGGAGGTCAGAAATGAACATCAAGAGCCTTCTAATCGGCTCCGCTGCAGCTCTCGTTGCAGTATCAGGGGCACGCGCTGCAGATGCAGTCGTTGTTGCTGAACCAGAGCCCGTCGAATACGTTCGCGTCTGCGACGCGTACGGCGCTGGCTTCTTTTATATTCCGGGGACCGAAACCTGCCTGAAGATCAGCGGCTATGTCCGTTATGACGCTGCTGGCGGCGACAATGTCTATGACGGCACCAACGTTGGCGCCAAGGACAACGAAACCTGGTACAAGCGTACACGTGCAGAAGTTCGTTTCGACGCTCGTTCGGAAACCGAGCTCGGCACCCTGCGTTCGTACATCCAGGGCCGTTTCCAGTACACCAACGGCATTGATGACGGCGGTTCGCTGCCACAGGCCTGGATCGAACTCGGTGGTTTCCGCATCGGTACTGCTGACGAACTCTTCGGTTCGTGGACAGATTATGCCGGCGCGATCATCAACGACGACGTGATCAACTACCAGTCCGGCCAGAGCAACCAGGTCAGCTACACTTTCGTTGGCGGCAATGGTTTCTCCGCAATGATCGGTGCTGAGCAGGGTCAGGACGACGTTACCGGCCTCGGCGGCAACTATGTCATCGAAGACTACATGCCACACGTTCTTGCTGGTGCGAAGTTCGAGCAGGGTTGGGGCAAGGTCTCCGGCGTTGTCGGCTATGACTCCAACGTTGAAGAATTCGCTGGCAAGCTGCGTTTGGACGTGAAGTTCAACGAGATGTTCTCGATGTTCTTGATGGGTGGCTATCAGTCCGGTTACGACAACAACTTCGATCCGGATACAGGCGCAGTTGATCTCGATGACCGTAACTGGTTCGGTACCTGGGAAGGCGATTGGGCAGCTTGGGGTGGTCTCTCCGTCAAGGCTACCGATAAGGCAACCATCAACGCACAGGCTGCTTGGGAAGACGAAGGCACCTACGCTCTCGCTCTTAACGTAGCTTACGAGCTGGTTCCTGGCTTCACAATCACGCCAGAAATCAACTACACCAAGTTCGACGGTGCACGTGAAGCTGCCTCTCTTAATGCCGGTGGCAACGATGACGCGTTCGGCGGTATCATCCGCTTCCAGCGCAACTTCTAATCCTTCACGGATTGGTTGATTTGGACCCGGCAGCGCAAGCTGCCGGGTTTTCTTTTGCCGGAAATCTGGTGCTCTACAATGTTTATGGCACGCGGACACACCCCTGTGTTGAAATGGCCATAAATAGCGGGCAGACATGATTGCGGGTAAGAGCTCGTTTGGAAAGTCGCTGTGGCGAGGCATATGGCGTTGTTTTCGAGAACCGGAGCGCAGCGTACTCAAGTACGTGAGCACCGGAAGCGCAGAAAATCGCGTTAGATGACCGCTGCAGCAGAGTTTCAAGATGGGCTCCAAGATAAGAAAGTATTGACTATATGCAGACGATCAAAAGCTGGTTCTGGCCGGGCGTCATCACCATTGCGCTGCTGACGGCCTTGGCTGTGTGGTTTTTGACAGATCCGATCGACCGTGAGCTCACAGAGACCGCCAACAATGCGCTTGAGACGGGCAATCCCTGGGCGAGCGCCGAAATCGATGGCCGCGATCTGGTCCTAAAGGGAATTGCACCATCCGAGGAAGCGCTCGCGGAGGCGTTGAAAATTGTGAGCGAGACGAGGGGCGTTCGCGTCGTCGACAATCAGGCGACACTTTTGCCTTTGGCTGTTCCGTTTTCCTTCGCGGTCACCAAGTCCGATGAAGGGATCCTGCTTTCGGGCAACGTTCCCTATGGCGATGCCCGCGCCAAGATCCTCGCCGCCGCGGAAAGTGCCATGCCCGGTATCGAAATTCTCGATGAAATGGCTGTGGCGCGCGGCGCACCGCCGGGTTTCTTCGATCTTGTCGATTTCGCGCTGGCGCAAGCGGCGCAATTGACTAATGGCGAAGTGGAAATTTCGGACGAAACCTACAATATCAGGGGTACCGCTGCCAATTCGAATGGTTATGATAGCTTGAATGCTGCTCTGCACATGGCGCTTCCGGGCAATGGAAAGCCGGGCGAGGTGAAATTGGAAGTGCCGGCCAGCGCCAGCAACAATTAGCCAACAGCCATTAGCCAACAGCCATTGGGAGGACAACGGCATGTGGTATTTGATCAGCGAGCTCTGGCTCTTTCTTCTGATTGCTGTTCTTGTCGGTTTCTATGTCGGCTGGTCGACCCAGGCCTGACTTCGATTGCGAAGGTGGGATAACGAATCATGGTGGTGTTCATTTTATCGTCGCTGTTCCTCATTGCCGCCGCCTTTATCATCGGCGCGATTTTAGGCAATGTTTCCAAGAGGTTCTCGGCAAAAAGAGATTCTATTTCTGAAAGCTCTACCAGAGCGGCCGATGCGCGGCTAGCGTCCCTGTCGCTGCTCGGTACACCTGCGAATGACGATGTGAAGAAATCTGCCAGAGAAGCCGCCGCCATGATTCCGCCGGCGGAACCGGTTCCCGCCCCAGACCCTGCGGGTGCGGGCCGCAGCAGATCAGGACGCAAGACGGCCGCGCCAAAGAAAAGCCAGGCAAAGGCCGAGGCGAAGATCGTGCGAAGCCCAAGGCAGGATGACAAGAACCGCCCGGCGTTGCTCAAGACTGCACGCCGCGGCAAGCCCGACAAGCTGACTGACATCGATGGCATTGGTGCCGTGATTGAATCGAAACTCTTCGCGGCCGGTATTTTCCATTACGATCAGATTGCTGGCTGGACTTCCGACGAAGCCGCCTGGGTCAGCGACGAAATCGGCTTTCCCGGTCGCGCGCATCGCGAGGGCTGGGTCAAGCAGGCCACAGGCTTGGTGAAGCCTGTCGCGAAGGCAAAGCCGAAGGCGGCGCCGAAAAAAGCTCCACCGAAGCCGGCGAGAACTGGCAAAAGCGGCTGAGCGCCTATCTCCCCCCTTGTGGGGGAGAAAGGGTTTTCTGGATTTAGCCTTTTCGCTAAATCCTTAGAAAACCCAAGAGAGGGGATTGGAGCGCATAAAGAACAATCCCCTCACTTGCAATTTCTAGCACTTAGCAAGAGCTAAGATGCTGAAATCGCTTTCTCTCCCGCAAGGGGAGAGTTAATCGGCATCTGAAGTCTCAACTTAAACCGCGCGTAGATCCACCCCGGCGGCAAATGCTGCGATCAGCTCGGGCAGGCGCCCGGTTTCCAGCATCGGCGCGTGGCCTTGGCCTGCCACGTTGATCACCTGCAGCGCCGGGTGCCTGCGTGTCATTTCCTCGACCGTTTCAGGTGCGAGCAGCGGTGTGTTTTCCCCGCGGATGACCAGCAGCGGCAATTGCGCCAACAGATCGAACTGCGTCCATAGATCAGGCAATTTCTGCGTAAAATCAACGCCTTGCAATGTTTTCACGAGGTTCGGGTCGTAGTCCGGGCGGATAGCTCCATCGATCTCGCGGTAAATCGCATGGGCGAAGCGCTCCCAGTCCGCATCCCTCAGCGCCGGAAATGCGGCCCCATGCACGGCGCGCTGGATTTCCGCCGCTTCAGTCCAGCTCTTCGGCAACCGCGGATTGTTCAAGTACTGGCTGATCTGCAATAATCCCGCCGGCGCGATCTCCGGACCGATATCGTTGAAGATCACGCCGGCAAGGTGCTGCGGCGCGATCGCTGCGAGGATGTGGATGATCAGCCCGCCACGCGACGTGCCGAGGAACACCGCGCGATCGATCCCGAGCACCCCGAGCCCCGCAATCACGTCGCCGGCTTCAGTGCCTATATTATAATGGGTGAAATCGGGATCGTAGGCCGACAGCCCGCGTCCGCGGTAGTCGAAGCTGACCACGCGCCGCGGCGTTTCCGGATGCTCCGAAAGCACCAGCGCCAGTTCGTGGAAATCCCTGGCGTTGCGCGTCAGGCCGGGCAGGCACACCAGCGGCAGGCTCTTCACTTCACGCGCCGGTTCATACACCCGCGCGTAAAGTTTCAACCCATCCGGCGCATCGTAGAACATGTCGCGAAAAACCAAGCGATCAGCCGCGCCGTCCGGCGGTCAAATCGCTTTCGATCTGCGCGTTTCCGGTAAGCCGCGCCTTGTAGACCTCGTAGTTTTCCATCACCCGCTGCACGTAATTGCGTGTCTCGGTGTAAGGAATGCGCTCGATCCAGTCGACAACCTCGTCGAGCGGCTTGCCACGCGGATCGCCATATTTCGCCACCCACTCAGTGGCGCGGGTCGGGCCGGCATTGTAGCCGGCAAAGGTAAGCACATACGAACCATCGAACTTCGAGATCTGCTCGCTGAGGAATTTCGCGCCAAGCGTCGCGTTATAGGCGGCATCGGTCGTCAACCGGTCCTTCGAATAGCTCATGCCGGCGCGGGTGGCGACGCCTTTCGCCGTTCCAGGCAGAAGCTGCAGCAGGCCGCGCGCCCCGGCGCTGGATACGGCGGCCGGGTTGAATTCGCTTTCCTGCCGGGCGATGGCATAGGCGAGGGCCGTGCCGGAGCCGGAGATATTGGCATTGCCGGGGATGGCGCCGATCGGATGCGACAGCGCGCCCACATCGATGCCGCGCTGCGCCGCAGCCTTGCCGACGCGCAGGGCGACATAGTGATTGCCCTTGCGCTCGGCCATCACGGCCAGCAGCGCCAGTTCGCCGGGACTGTCGAGTTCCTGCGCCAGGCTCGTATAGAGCATCGCCGCGCGTGAATCGTAACCCGTGTCCTCCAGCCGCTGGATCGCACGCACGGCCTCGCGCTGTGCAAAGCGCGTACGCTCGGCGTCAGTCGGCTTGGGGTAGGGCAGCTGCAACCCGGATTGCCCGAGCTTCGCCGCCGCAAGCTGCCCGTAGAACGTAGTGCCGTAGCGGGAAGCCCGCGCATAATACTCGCTGGCGCTGCCCGCGCTGCCGGCTTCCGCCGCGCGGCCGAGCCAGTAATAGGCGCGCGAAGCCGACATCGGCTTCGACGAGATCTCGGCGATCCGGGCAAAATGCTTCTGCGCCGTTTTCGCGTCGTTCAGCGCCCGCAGCGCCACCCAGCCTGCGTGAAACTCCGCATCCGCCGCAACGGCCGGTGTCTCGGCGCTGTGCGAGGCGGCAACGCGGTAGGCGCGCTTGGCATCGCCAATGTCCAGCAATTCACGCGACAGCACCCGGCGCTCGGTCCACCACGCATCCGGATCGACCAGCGAAGCCGCATCGCGCGGCGCCGCAGCCATGGTCTCCGCCGCTTCCTTGTATTTCTCCTGCCGCCGCAAATATTGCGCCTTGGCGAAGATATAGGCGGCGTTCTGCGCCCAGGATCCATCCACCTGCGCCAGTTTCTTGCCCGCATCAGGCGCCTTCTGCAGCACGGCGGCAAAGGCCTGATACAGCGATGTCGCACCGGCAAGCTTGGCCACGCGCCCGGCGGATTTCACCTTGCCCTCATAGAGCATGGTCAGCATGCGCGTCAGGTGATCCTCGCGCGAAATGACCGCGGAAAACTCCTTGAGGATCATCGCTTCCTGATTGTCGTCGAGCTTCTTCGTGCGCCAGAATGGCCCGAGGATTTGCCGTGCGGCCCGCGGGTTGCCGCTGGCCACATAGGCGCGGGCGAGGATCACCGTGCCCTCGAATGTCTGCGGCGCGGTATTGCCAAAGGCGCCGATGACCACCGAAGGCGCCGGATTTTCCTTGAAAAGCGCCCGTTCGGAATTGCTGCGGAAAGTCGCCATGCCCGGCCAGCCCGGCAGTTCTGCGGCGGCCTGCGCAATCTCGGAGCTAGGCACGCCCGGCGCATTGGAAAGGCCGATCGCCCAGGTCAATATATGCCGATCGAGCGCCTGCGAGGGCAAGCCGTTGCGGATGCCGATCGCCCGCCGCACGTCTCCCGAAGCGATGGCGTCGAGCCCGCTCTTCAGGCTCCCGGCGATAGCGGTCGGCTTGGACGGCTGGCCAATGCCCGCCGTCGTCACCGGGTCGGGATGCATCGCCGCCTGGATAGCCGGGCTGACGCGCGTTTGCGTCGAGGCGAAAGGCTTCAGCGTAGGGATCGGGACCGCTGCCGAAGGCACAGGATTTTGGGCGTGCGCAGCCGACGCCGTCAACGCGAGCGTGAGGCCAAGAAGAACATGACGCAAAACAGAAGTTCTCAGCATACAACTACCGGTTATGTTGAAGCGGATCGGCGACTTTTTTGAGAATGCAGCTTGATGAGGCAGCTGGTGTGGTTTTCGAGGACCGGCGCGCAGTGGACATTTCGTCCATGAGCACCGGAAGCGCAGAAAATCGCATCAGATGTCCATCAGGGTGCATTCGCATGAAGTCGCTTGGGGGCCCCTGATCCGAAGACAATAGCATAATAATGGCGGACGTATGAAAGCACTCTTAACGAAGCGTTAGCCGGAAAGGTGGGATTTGAACGGTAACAGGTTCGTGACGGGCGGTCGCTTCGAAGGAGCAGTGTGTTAACGGAGCGGGCAAGTTTCGCGGCTATGGAAGTACAATTAGAACGATGACCCGAATAGGTGCACCTGGCCTTGCGGTCTGCTCACCTAAAACCAAGGCAGGGAGGCGTTGCCAGTGTCAAGGGATAATCGTCGGAACACCGCCTTCGAATCTAAGGAAAAAATCAATCAAGTTGCCACTACCGAGGCGAAGCTCGAGGTACTCGTGTCCGAGGTTAACCTGCTCCGTTGAGAACGCGTCATTGACAAGAGGCGTACTTGGGTCGGCATCGATCGCCGATAGATCGATGATATCCCCGTTATCCAGATGGATGAAATCACATTCGAGTTGATCATCTGGCGAGGCAGCGAACCGATCCCGGAGACTGTCAGTTAGGCTTTTGTAGATAAAGGTGTCGGCCCCACCCTCGGGATCTCTACCAAAAATTTCATCGGCACCTACTCCACCATAAATTATATCGGTTCCAGACGCGGATTGGGATTGCCCATCACCACCAAAGATAACGTCATCACCCGCTCCTCCGCTCAGGAAGTTGTCTCCAGAGTTGCCCCGAATTATGTCAACGAAATTCCGTCCGGGACCATCGATAACGATATTCGATCCGGTGATGTTCTCAATAAAGTTCAGCGTATCGCCCTCTGCATCGCCGCCCGTATTCTCTGGGCCCAAGTGAACTTGGACTCCGGCGAGCGACGTCGAATAATCGGCCGTGTCGGTCCCATCGCCACCATTGAGCGTATCCGCGCCAGCGCCGCCAATCAGCGTATCGTTACCCCCCATGCCGTTGAGCGTGTCATTGCCGCCAAGGCCGATAAGGATATTGTTGCCAGCGGGTCCGGCAGCGGCATTGCCAGTGATCGTGTCGCCCTGGTTGGTGCCGACGACATTCTCGAAGCCGCCGCCGATTTCGTCGAGCCCGGCGTTGCTGGTGCCGGGCAGGAACTGGCCGATATTGACCCCGCCAGAGGCATTGAGCGTCAGCGTGATGCCGCCGCCCGTAGCGCTCTCGTAGCTCAGCGTGTCGATACCGGCGCCGCCATTGAGCACATCGATGCCGCCGTTTCCTTGTATAAAATCATTGCCGTTGCCGCCAGTGATGGTATCGAGTCCGCTGCTGCCATAAATCTGGTCGCTGCCATCGCCGCCGGTGAGCACGCGGGGGAGCAGAGTTGCGAGTCCGCCAACGTTGTGGGCATCGATAAGGTCGTTGCCGCTCAAGCCGTTGACAAGGGCAAGGAGGCTGGCGGAGCGCGTAAACGTGATCTTGTCGTTCCCGCTGTTTGGGACGTTGGGATCGAATGGGGGCCATTGAAAGCAACAGCCGCTCGGGGAATGGTCCGTTCGGTCCAAGGTCCGTTATAAATGTCCAAGTAATTGCTGCCGAAATAGAAGGGATCCAATGCCATGTACTCCCGTTTTCGGGCTGCATGGGCCGGTGTCCTCCCCAGGGCCTGCTACCTCCGCAGCCAACGCTATTAACCATACGCCTTTAGGATGAGAAAGCAACAAACTATACTACAAACGTAGTAATAAAAATGGGTTAGTCAGCAATAGAATTGCGACATCTTCAAGCCGTTACTGCTGCTGGAAGGAATTATGGCGCGTTGCGCAAGGATCGGCGCGGGCAAGACTGTCGATGGTAGTTCACGGGCAAAGAAGGGGCCGAACTGGACGCCGTCCTCCGTTTGAAAAGCCACTACAGCCAAGTTCACAAGAGGGAAAGCGAGAGACCATCGCCTCTCGCATCTCTCTTTGTTGCAGATAAGACAGAGCCGCTTTGGGACATGATCAAAGAATGAATATGCCCTGCGGACGGCGGCTGTTTCATGGCAATCGACGCTTGTGCGGGAAATTGCGCCCACAATCCTGTACTGGCGGAGATGCCTGAAACAGTTGGCTCAGCCGGCTTCGTCCTCGCAAATATGTGAAGCCGACGAATGGACGGGGTTGCACGTCCTCGGGGAGGGACGCGCATGGAGGAGGCGGCGGCGTGGACAGATTTTGCTGCCTCCTCCTGTATGCTTCGAAAATTGATTAAATCTGGTGAGCCGGCCGGTTTGTATAAATAATGACAGGTTTCCGTGAGTTATTATTATTCGCGGAGATAAGATGTATGTTGATGAATATTTAATTCAGTTAGAAGTTTAACAGAAACTTAAAGACTAATAACCAATATTATTTAATTTAATACTTAATATTGATTACAAAGTGGTGTATAGTGCTACCGTTGGTTGCAGGGTGATAGGTCCATGACTGGGAAAACCAGCCCATGCAGCCCGAACGGGGAGGGCAAGCTCATGCCTCTTGGTCAATTTGAATTCGATCTTTTGAGCATCTACAACGGTCCATGGGTGGCGCTGCCCGACAATGTCGCCACGGGCACTGGCGGCAACGACGAAATGCACATTAAAACTCCTATCGCGCTGGTGAATGGTTTCGGCGGAAATGACCTCATCAAGATCGAAGCTCCGCTTCCCCTTCTCAACGAAATCAACGGAGGCGCCGATGACGATCAGATCTATGGCGGCGGCGGCGCTGACATAATTCTTGGCGGCGAAGGTGATGACTATATCGAGGGCGGCGGCGGCATCGATACCCTGACTGGGGGCGATGGGGAGGATGCGTTAGGATATTCGCTGGCAACGGGTGGCGTCACGGTCTCGCTCAATTCGATTGGGGGTGGCTCGGTGTCCGGCGCAGGAGTTGGCATTGCAATTGACGTCATCCTCAGCGGCTTCGAGAACATCGTTGGTTCGGATCATCACGACATTCTTACGGGCAACAACCTTGCCAATAAATTGTTTGGCCTCGACGGCGATGACAGGCTGAACGGCGGCGACGGCAATGATACTCTGGTGGGTGGCATCGGCGGCGACACCCTGAATGGGGAGGCGGGCAACGATACTCTCATGGGCGGAGTTAGTGGCGATACGCTCAATGGCGGCAGTGGAGACGATATCTTGGACGGGGGTGATGGCGTTGACAACTTGAACGGCGGCGCAGGCAATGATGACATCAAAGGGGGAAGCGCAAACGACACCATCCATGGAGGTGGCGGAAACGACCGGATTACTGGGGGGGCCGGACTTGACACCCTGTATGGCGATGCGGGAAACGACACTTTCGTTTTCACTTCTATCAACGATATCCTGCCATCACTCGGTGACTACATACTTGACTATCAGTTACACGCCGACTTCAGTGACATCATTGACGTGTCCGCGATTGACGCGAATACGACTATAGGTGGCGAGCAGGCCTTTAGCTTCATTGGCAGTTCAAACTTCTCAAAAAGCGCGGGTCAGCTCAGAGCCACCACTTCCAAAATCGAGGGTGATGTCGATGGCGACGGTCGAGCTGATTTTAAGATATTTGCCGACACAATTTACAATCATGAAGCCAGGGATTTTGTCTTGTAGTGTAGTGCAACCGCAAGGCATTTTTCCACATTGCCGCCCCGGCTTCAGTTCGGTCGGGAGCGGCTGTGTCGCCGTCAGGACATCCGTACTCATTCGGCTGCGTATTTCCGTAGAATCATATTAATGAGAGTTTAATTGAACGGTCGTTTCTTTAATTTTCGCCTCGAACCCATTCGAAGCCCGAAATTGGCATGTTTGCGACGCTCATGTCCCGATCTGGATACGCAAATGGTGCGAACTTATGCCGAACTCACACAAACATTGGCGATTCTCATGCAAGAAACCTCGATTCCGGTGCAAGAATTTCAACCGGCGCGGGAATTTTAGTTGTCTCAAGTTGATGATTTCCATCACCAAAAGGAACTTGTAACCAAAAGCCCGCGCGACTATGGTGCGCCACCTCTCGACCGGCTAGGGTCGCGGGGCTGATCATTGTTATTTCGGAGTTTCCCATGCTGAAAGGCTCAATCACCGCTCTCGTCACGCCCTTCGATCAGGACGGCGCGTTCGACGAGAAATCCTTTCGTGGCTTTGTTTCCTGGCAAATAGACAATGGAACCAATGGGTTGGTTCCTGTCGGCACTACGGGTGAATCGCCGACGCTGTCCCATGCGGAACACAAGCGCGTCGTCGAGGTTTGCATCGAGGAAGCCGCCGGGCGCGTGCCGGTGATTGCGGGCGCAGGCTCCAACAATACGCGTGAAGCCATTGAATTGGCTGAGTTTTCTGAAAAGGCGGGTGCCGACGCCATTCTCGTCGTCACGCCCTATTACAACAAGCCGAGCCAGCGCGGTCTCTACGCCCATTACGCGGCGATCGCCGAAGCCGTGTCGCTGCCGATCATCATCTATAACATTCCGGGGCGGTCGATCATCGACATGACGCCGGAGACGATGGGCAAACTTTCCAATGATTTCAAGAACATAGCGGGCGTCAAAGACGCGACCGGCAAGATCGAACGCGTGTCGGAACAGCGCATCACCTGCGGCAAGGATTTCATCCAGCTCTCCGGCGAGGATGCGACGGCGCTCGGCTTCAACGCCCATGGCGGCCATGGCTGCATCTCGGTGACGTCCAATGTCGCGCCGCGGCTTTGCGCGGAATTTCAGGCGGCAACGCTCGCTGGTGAATATGATAAGGCATTGTTACTGCAAGATAAATTGATGCCGTTGCACAAGGCGCTGTTCCTTGAGCCCAACCCGTCCGGGCCGAAATATGCGCTGGCGAAGCTTGGCAAGATGCAGAATGCGCTCCGTTCGCCGATGGTGCAGGTCGAGGCCCATACCGCCGATCGTATCGATCAGGCGATGCGGCACGCCGGCCTGGTGAATTAAGGTTCGGAATCCCATATAAATTGCATGAACAAGCCAAAAACTGCCTCAAAACCCATCACGGTTCGCAAAATCATTGCGGAAAACCGTAAAGCGCGCTTCAATTTCGAGATTCTCGACACGCTGGAGGCTGGCATCGTCTTGCAGGGCACCGAGGTCAAGTCGCTGCGCCGCAACCAGTCGAATATTGCCGAGAGCTATGCCAGTTTCGAGAATGGCGAGTTCTGGCTGATCAACTCCTATATTCCGGAATATCTGCAGGCCAACCGCTTCAACCACGAGCCCCGTCGTCATCGTAAGTTGTTGATTTCAAAGCGGGAAATGTCGCGGCTGGCGCAGTCCGTGGATCGTGAGGGGATGACGGTCGTGCCGCTGAAGCTCTACTTCAACGACCAAGGCCGGGCCAAGCTCGAGATCGCCGTGGCGCGCGGCAAGAAGCTGCATGACAAGCGCGAAACCGAAAAGCAGCGCGACTGGAACCGCGAGAAATCACGGCTTATGAAAGAGCGCGGCTAGGTTTTATCCAGCGATATCATCGAGATAGGCTCTGACCTCTGCGAACACACCCTTGAACATCTCCGTCGTCAACCGGCCGGTATTGGTGTTGTAGCGCGAGCAGTGATAGCTCGAAAAGATCCGGATATTGCCGATGTCGGATTGCCCGCCATGGCTGAACGGAAACTTCGCTACGGGCCGGTTAAAGGCCCGGATCGTCGATTGGTGCGCGATGGTTCCAAGGGTGACAATGACGCGCAAATTGACGAATTGTTCGATGGTCGGGGTCAAAAACCGCCGGCAATTGCTGATTTCGCCGCCGACTGGCTTGTTTTGCGGCGGAACGCAGCGAACCGCATTGGTGATGGCCGCATCGATCAGCTGCAGGCCATCGTCGGGACGCGCTGCGAACGTGCCGCGCGAAAAGCCGAATTCATTCAACGTGTTATAGAGAAGATCGCCGGCATAGTCGCCGGTGAAGGGCCGGCCCGTGCGGTTGGCGCCGCGCAGGCCGGGCGCAAGTCCGACGATGAGCAACTTGACTGATTGAACGCCCTCGACGGGGAGGAACGTGGGTACTGGCCCATTGTGCCAGCCCGGCTCCTTCACCCGCCATTCGGCGATGAAATCATGCAGGCGGACACATATGGGGCAATCGGGAGAGGGTTCGACGCTCAAACCCGTTGCGATCAATAATCGACCTGTTCTTCTTCAACCCGCGGCCTCGGCGCCCGTTCGGACGGTTCACGGCCGATCTCGGCTCGCAGCGATGTCAGATCGATGAAATGATCGGCCTGGCGGCGCAATTCGTCCGAAATCATCGGCGGCTGCGTCGATAGCGTCGAAACGACGCTGACCTTGCGGCCTTTGCGCTGCAGTGCCTCAACCAAGGAGCGGAAATCACCGTCACCGGAGAAGATAACGAAATGATCAACCGTATCAGTAAGTTGCATGGCATCGACAGCAAGTTCGATATCCATGTTGCCCTTGATCTTGCGGCGGCCGGCAGAATCCGTGAATTCTTTCGCAGGCTTGGTCACGACCTTGTAACCATTGTAGTCAAGCCAATCGATCAGCGGTCGAATTGAAGAATACTCCTGGTCTTCGACCAGAGCAGTATAGTAATAGGCGCGCAACAGATAACCACGTTTCTGGAAAGCCGAGAGAAGTTTGCGGTAATCTATATCAAATCCGAGTACCTTGGACGCTGCGTAGAGATTTGCACCATCGATAAACAGGACGATTTTTTCCCGGGGATCAAACATAATAACGTTCCATTTCAAAAATCTGAGCTTCAATTTCAAATCAGCTGGAGAATAACAAAGCCCGATCTGATCTTATACGAAAGTTGAATATTTAATTACGTCGGGTTGGGGCAAAAGCCAAGACCTTGATTGAAGATTTGTATATGTTTTTGGACATAAGTGCTCAACATTCGGTGAGGTATCACACTGGATTCGTTCCATGTAGCGCGAACTCTCGGCGCTTTTGCTTGTTTTTTTCGCGCAAGCGCGTTATGTCCCCATTAATCCGCTAATTCAGTTAAAAATGAAAGGGGCAGTTTATGGCCCGCGTCACTGTTGAAGATTGCGTTGACAAGGTTGAGAACCGTTTTGAACTGGTTCTGTTGGCCAGTCACCGCGCGCGCCTGATTTCGCAAGGTGCAGCGATCACCATCGATCGCGATAATGATAAAAATCCGGTGGTTGCTCTGCGTGAAATCGCAGAAGAAACGCTTTCACCCGGTGACCTGAAGGAAGATCTGATTCATTCGCTGCAGAAGCATGTGGAAGTCGATGAGCCGGAAGCAGTCGCTGTGCCGCAGGTTACTGCTGATAGCGATCTGACCGAGACTGTCGAGACCGAAGCTGACGACAATGTTTCCTTCGATTCGATGTCGGAAGAAGAACTGTTGGCCGGTATCGAAGGGCTGGTAGCCCCCGAGAAGAGCGACGACTACTAGGAGACCGGTTTAAACGTCTCTACATCAAATCTTTTTTGATGCGTCGCAGTCTCTGCGGCGCATTATTTTTGCGTGTTGGTAACGCAATAACCATATAGACGGCATAACAATTCTATCTTCGACCAAATTCTGTTTGTGTGTAACTCCGGAGACCCCCATCCATGATGCGTCAGTATGAGCTTGTCGAGCGTGTCCAGCGTTACAAGCCTGACGTCAACGAGGCGTTGCTTAACAAGGCCTATGTCTATGCCATGCAGAAGCACGGTCACCAGAAGCGCGCATCGGGCGATCCGTATTTTTCCCACCCGCTGGAAGTCGCTGCCATCCTGACCGACATGCACCTCGACGAGGCGACCATCGCGATCGCCTTGCTGCACGACACTATCGAGGATACCTCGGCCACACGGCAGGAAATCGACACGTTGTTCGGCCCGGATATAGGCAAACTTGTCGAGGGGCTGACCAAGCTGAAAAAGCTGGATCTTGTCTCGAAAAAGGCTGTTCAGGCTGAAAATCTGCGCAAACTGCTGCTGGCGATCTCTGATGATGTGCGCGTCCTGCTCGTCAAGCTCGCCGACCGCCTGCACAACATGCGCACGCTTCACCACGTGCCCGAAGACAAGCGCCTGCGCATCTCCGAAGAGACGATGGATATCTATGCGCCGCTGGCTGGCCGCATGGGTATGCAGGACATGCGCGAGGAGCTGGAGCAGCTCGCATTTCGCTACATCAACCCTGAAGCCTTCAACGCCGTCACCAACCGGCTCGCGGAGTTGATGGAGAAGAACAAGGCGACGCTGAAGCAGATCGAAACCGATCTTTCCAGCCTGTTCGAAAAACACGGCGTCAAGGCCAGTGTCAAAAGCCGGCAGAAGAAAGCATGGTCGGTGTTCCGCAAGATGGAGAGCAAGGGTCTTTCCTTCGAGCAGCTATCGGACATTTTCGGGTTTCGGGTCGTCGTGGATACTGTTGCTGATTGCTACAACGCGCTCGGTATCATTCACACAACCTGGTCGATGGTTCCGGGACGGTTCAAGGACTATATCTCGACACCGAAGCAGAACGATTACCGTTCGATTCATACGACCATCGTTGGGCCATCGCGCCAGCGCGTCGAACTGCAGATCCGCACCCGTGAGATGAACGACATCGCCGAATATGGTGTCGCGGCGCATTCGATCTACAAGGATCGCGGCAGTGCACAGAATCCCCACGTCATTTCGACCGAAACCAATGCCTATGCATGGTTGCGCCAGACGATCGAGGCGCTGGCGGAAGGCGACAATCCGGAAGAGTTTCTCGAGCACACGAAGCTTGAACTGTTTCAGGATCAGGTCTTTTGTTTCACGCCGAAGGGCCGGCTGATTGCACTGCCGCGCGGCGCCACACCCATCGATTTCGCCTACGCTGTGCACACGAATATCGGCGATAGCTGCGTGGGCGCCAAGGTCAATGGCCGCATCATGCCACTGATGACCGTTCTGCATAACGGCGATGAAGTGGAGATCATCCGCTCCAAGGCACAAACACCGCCTGCCGCCTGGGAATCGATCGTTGTCACGGGCAAGGCGCGCGCTGCCATTCGCCGCGCCACGCGGCTGGCTGTGCGCAAGCAGTATTCCGGCTTGGGCATGCAGATACTTGAACGGGCGTTCGAGCGGGCAGGGAAGGTCTATTCGCGCGACGAATTGAAGAAGGGTTTGCCTCGGCTGGCGCGCAAGGAAATCGATGATGTTCTGGCTGCAGTCGGCCGTGGTGAATTGCCATCGTCCGACGTGATGAAAGCGGTCTATCCGGAGTATCAGGACGCCAAGCCCAAGCCGAGTGCTCCCGACCGCGAGGAAGGTTGGGTGAATTTCCGCAACACTTCCGGAATGATCTTCAAGATGCCGGAGGGTGCGGAGGCCGCTGGTCTGGAACCGGGTGGACCGAACGCCCTGCCGATCCGAGGCGCTAGCCCGGATATGCCCGTGCACTTCTCGCCTGAAGGCGCGGTTCCCGGCGATCGGATCGTCGGCATTCTCCAGCCGGGCGCAGGAATGACAATTTATCCGATCCAGTCCTCGGCACTGATGGCCTATGACGATCAACCGGAGCGTTGGATCGATGTTCGCTGGGATATAGATGAGAGCCGCCGCGATCGTTTCCCGGCTCGCATAAACATTTCGGCGATCAATGCGCCGGGATCACTAGCGGAAATTGCGCAGATCATTGCTGAGAACGAGACAAACATTCACAATCTTTCGATGGTCCGTACAGCCCCGGATTTCACACAGATGATCGTTGACCTCGAAGTGTGGAATCTCAAACATCTCAACCGGATATTGTCAAAACTTAAAGAGAGCAAATGCGTCAGCGATGCACAGCGCGTTAGTGGATAGAGAGGCGGAATGAATACAAATGAGGTTCTGGACGTGTTTCGCGAAGCGGGGGCGGTGCTGGAAGGGCATTTCATCCTGACATCAGGTCTGCGCAGCCCGATCTTCTTGCAGAAAGCACGCGTCTTCATGCATGCGGACAAGACCGAACGTGTCTGCCGTGGCCTCGCGGAGAAAATCGAAGGCGCCGGCCTTGGCCAAATTGACTATGTGGTTGGTCCCGCCATCGGTGGTATCATTCCGGCCTACGAGACATCACGGCATCTGGGCGTTCCGGCGATCTGGGTCGAGCGTGAAAATGGTATTTTCAAGCTTCGTCGCTTTGAGATTGCCAAGGGTGCGCGTGTCGTCATTGTTGAAGATATCGTGACGACAGGGCTTTCCATTCGTGAAACTGTGACTTGCCTGCAGGAGCTGGGTGCGGATGTACTGGCAGCAGCGTGTATCATCGACCGGTCAGCTGGAAAAAGTGATGTGGGAGTACCATTGATAGCGCTGGCGGAATATGAAGTGCCGGCCTATCCTGCCGATGACCTTCCGCCTGAACTTGCCGCAATTCCGCCTGTTAAGCCCGGTAGTCGCAACATCTGAATGAACTAAATGAACCAAAGCGGATTTGACATATTCAAAGTATACGTTGCTTTGGTGCAGAAGGACTTGAATAGAAATGCTCTTCAAGAGGCGTAAAGAACCTTGTCTGCGGGAACGGCTGCGCGTGGCCCTTTGGCCTCGCCGTTCCGTCGGTCGGTCTTTACGCTATTTCGGCAAGCGTGTCCTAAGACTTCGAGCCACACCCCACGCTATCGCAACTGGTTTTGCATGCGGCATCTTTGCTGCATTCATTCCGCTTCTCGGCGTCCACATTGCTGTTGCCCTGACTATAGCCTGGTTGATCGGAGGCAACATTGCTGCGGCAGTTATCGGGACAACCTTGGGTAATCCTTTGATTCTGCCTTTCATCTGGGCCGCTACGCTGGAAGTCGGTCGCTTCGTTCTGAGTGGCAGTCTGACTGGAGAGCCCTTGCCACCGCATCTCGGCGCCATGCTCAGGCATCTGGACTTTCTTGTTCTGTGGCAACCGCTGATCAAGCCCATGCTGATCGGAGCCGTTCCGCTCGGTCTCATCGCAGCGCTACTCATCTATTTTCCGGTGCGCTGGACAGTTGCAAAGTTCCAGCATCGGCGGCACAAGGCCGCATTCCGCCTGGAAAAGGCAACCGAGCCGACATGATCATTGGAATCGGTAGCGATTTGATCGATATCAGGCGTATCGAAAAGACGCTCGAACGGCACGGCAGTCGCTTTGTCGACCGGGTCTATACTCCAATTGAACAGGCCAAGTCTGACCGCCGCAAAGAACGAGCAGCTTCCTATGCCAAACGCTTCGCCGCGAAGGAAGCCTGCGCCAAGGCTCTCGGCACGGGCCTGTCACGCGGCGTATTCTGGCGCGACATGGGCGTCGTCAACCTGCCAAGCGGTGCACCCACCATGCAACTAACAAATGGAGCGGCGGAACGGCTCTCGGCAATCACGCCCGCCGGTTGTTCCACACGAATTCATTTGACCATCACCGATGATTTTCCCCTTGCACAAGCATTTGTGATTATCGAGGCGCAGAGAATCGAAGAATAGCCGTAATCAAACGGCATTGAGCGGCATTGCCCCCCGCGCGTTCAGCGGTTAAGAGGGGGCACATTTGGTTTTTGGAGATATGAGACACGTGAGCGACAAAGCTGTTGTGAAGAATTCTGGTGGTCTTGGTGAGACGATCAGCGTTATCGTGCAGGCGCTGCTGCTCGCCCTGGTTATCCGGACGTTGCTGTTTCAGCCCTTCAACATCCCATCCGGCTCGATGAGGCCGACCCTGCTTGAAGGCGATTATCTGTTTGTCTCGAAATTCTCCTACGGTTATTCCAAATATTCGATTCCCTTTGCGCCAGATCTGTTTTCGGGACGCGTCTGGAGCGGTGAGCCGAAACGCGGCGATATCGCCGTATTCCGCAAACCCAATGATACGTCTCTTGATTTCATCAAGCGCGTTATCGGACTACCGGGTGACAAAATCCAGATGCGCGGTGGTGTACTCTACATCAATGATGTGGCCGTACCGCGCGAGAAGGTTGGCCAGATCGACAATCCCGACGTGACGGAGGTCAACCGGCCCGTCGACGTCTATCGTGAAACGCTGCCGAACGGCATCACCTACGATACGCTTGATCTGACGCCGAACGGCCTGGGCGACGACACGCGGGAATTCATTGTTCCAGCAGGAAACTACTTCATGATGGGCGACAACCGGGACAATTCGAGCGATAGCCGATTTGACGTCGGCTATGTTCCGCTTGAGAATTTCGTTGGCCGCGCCAACATCATCTTCTTCTCGATCGCCGGAAAAGCAAGCCCGCTTGAGATTTGGCGCTGGCCCTCGGAGGTTCGCTTCGGACGGTTGCTGCACAGCGTCAACGGCACTCCAAACTCCGTCCAGAACAATTGATGAGCCAATGAGCCTGTCCGCCGACGCCGTTCGCAGACTGGAGGAAAAAACCAGGCACACCTTTCGCGATCTCGGTCGTCTGGAGCGTGCGCTTACCCATGCAAGTGCACGCCCTTCGGCCGGGTCCGACTATGAGCGCCTTGAGTTTCTGGGCGATCGGGTTCTCGGTCTTGTGATCGCCGAACTGCTATTCAGGGCCTATCCAACCGCGACGGAAGGAGAACTGTCCTTGCGGCTGAACTCCCTCGTCAACGCCGATACCTGTGCGTCGGTTGCTGACGAGATTGGTCTGCATGAGTTCATTCGTACTGGCTCCGATGTGAAGGGCCTTGCGGACAAACGGCTCAAAAGCTTGCGCGCCGACGTGGTTGAATCGCTGATCGCCACGATTTATCTGGACGGCGGACTGGAAGCGGCGCAACCTTTTATCGAGCACTATTGGGATGCCCGCTCGCGCGAAATCAATTCGGCGCAGCGCGATCCGAAGACAGAATTACAGGAATGGGCGCACCAGCAGAATGGCGCTCAACCGATTTACAGCGTGGTCGACCGCATAGGTCCGGATCACGATCCACAGTTTACGGTGAAGGTCGATGTCAAAGGCTTCGATCCCGCGACCGGTATCGGCCGCTCGAAGCGCATTGCCGAACAGGAAGCCGCGGTTGCGTTGCTTTATCGTCAAGGCGTTCGTAAGAAGACGCAGGAAGAAGAACCATAATGACCGAACAAGAACAGACAACAGAAGTCGACGCAAAGCCCGATGTCCCAACCCGCTCGGGCTTTATCGCTTTGATTGGCGCGCCGAATGCGGGCAAGTCAACGCTGGTCAACCAGCTCGTCGGAAGCAAGGTGTCGATCGTTACCCATAAGGTGCAGACGACGCGCGCGCTGGTGCGCGGTATCGTCATTCACGAGCAGACGCAGATGGTACTGGTGGATACGCCCGGCATTTTCAAGCCGAAACGCCGTCTGGACCGCGCAATGGTCACGACTGCTTGGGGCGGTGCCAAGGACGCCGATCTCATTTTGGTGCTCATCGATGTCGAGCAAGGGATCGACGAAGAGGCCGAAGCCATTCTCGGCAGTCTCCATGAAAAGAAACGCAAGGTGATCCTCGTTCTCAACAAGGTGGATCGTATCGAGGCGCCGAAGCTGCTGGAACTGGCGCAAAAGGCCAATGAAATGGTCAATTTCGACAAGACGTTCATGATTTCCGCGTTGAAGGGCTATGGTTGCAAGGATCTGTTGAAATACCTTGCCGACAATTTGCCGGAAGGTCCGTGGTATTACCCGGAGGATCAGATTTCCGACATGCCCATGCGTATGCTTGCAGCAGAAATCACCCGCGAAAAGCTCTATCTGCGCCTGCACAATGAGCTGCCCTATTCGTCACACATCGAGACGGAGAGCTGGGAAGAAAAGAAGGACGGTTCCGTTCGTATTCAGCAGGTGATCTATGTCGAGCGCGACAGCCAAAAGAAAATTGTTCTCGGACACGAGGGACAGGCGATCAAAGCCATCGGCCAGGCCGCGCGCAAGGAACTGATGGAAATCCTCGATCAGAAAGTGCATCTCTTTCTTTTCGTCAAGGTTCGTGACAACTGGGGCAATGACCCTGAGCGTTACCGCGAAATGGGCCTTGAATTCCCCAACTCATAGCGCCAGTCTCGTTATATGGAATGGCATGACGAGGGCATAATCCTTGGAACGAGGCGGCACGGGGAAACCAGTGCTATCCTTGAATTGATGACGCGCGAGCACGGCCGTCACATGGGACTGGTACGCGGCGGGCGTTCTCGTCGCATGCAGCCGCTATTGCAGGCAGGCAATCGCGTCGACGTCATCTGGCGTGCGCGCATAGATGAACATCTGGGCATGATGCAGGTCGAGCCTGTCAGTTTTTCCGCTGCGCGATTGATAGAGCAGCCGGTGGCGCTTTATGGGCTACAGCTGGCGGCCGCGCATTTGCGATTGCTTCCGGAGCGCGATCCGCATCAGAATTTGTTCGAAACGCTGGCCATCATCCTCGAACATTGCGAAGATACATTGATTGCCGGGGAGCTGCTTGTACGCTTCGAAGTGATGATGCTCGAGGAACTGGGTTTCGGTCTGGATCTGAAACGCTGCGCCTCCACGGGCACGGATCAGAACCTGACCTATGTATCGCCGAAATCCGGACGTGCAGTCTCGCGCGATGCCGGAGCGCCGTGGGCGGACAAGCTGCTTGCCATGCCTCCGTTCATGGTCAACTCGAGCGTGCGCGCTGGATCGCTTGCCGAAATCATCGCTGCGTTCCGGCTGACCAGTTTTTTCTTCACCCGGCATGTCTGGGAACCCCGGGCGCAAAAGCCGCCTGAAGCACGCGACGGCTTCCTGAATGCTGTTGCCAGATCATTGTCGAATTCGGCAATCTCCCCCTCCGAGACCAGCCATCTCCTCTAAAACTTGTTGAAAAACTGCAACTTCGCGATCTGGATTTCGCCAAACCGTGTTCAGTCGAAAGTCATGCGTTGACTTAGCAAATTGCATATGAGTACACATTGATGCATTGCAGAATACAAATGTTCTGTGATGTGCGGTCGAGGAGGACTGCGGGGGAGGAATTGAATGGATACTATCTTGACCGGCTTGAAAGCCGCCGTCGACGCAATGGGACCGACCGTTCTGTTGCCAATTGTAATTTTCATCATTGCGCTGGTTTTGGGGGCGAGACCGGGCAGGGCGTTCCGGGCTGCCGTTACAATCGGCGTTGCCTTCATCGGTATCAATCTTGTTCTCGGGCTGATGCTTACGTCGATTGGGGATGTCGCCAAGGCGATAGTCACCAATACCGGCATTCATCGCGACATTGTGGATGTTGGTTGGCCATCGGCCGCAGCGATCGCCTTTGGATCATCGGTGGGCCTATGGGTTATCCCAATCGCCATCGTGGTCAATATCGCGCTGCTATTGACGCGACTTACCCGCACATTGAACGTCGATGTTTGGAACTTCTGGCACTTTGCGTTCATAGGCTCGCTTGCCGTCGCAGCGACCAACAGCCTCACCTACGGCTTGATCGTCGCGGCGCTGATGGTTGCGCTTTGCCTGCTGTTTGCGGATTGGTCCGCTAGGGCAGTACAAAAGTTCTACGGAATCCCGGGTATTTCCGTGCCGCATCTGGCATCGGCGCAAATTCTGCCAATTGCGATCGTACTCAATTGGATCATCGATCGCATTCCCGGGATCAACAAGATCGAGCTCAACACCGAAACCTTCGAACGGCGTTTCGGTGTTTTCGGTGAACCTGTCATTCTCGGTCTGATCATCGGCCTCGTGCTTGGCATTATCGCCTATTATAATGCCGGTGATTTCGGCGTAGTCCTCACGAAGGTACTCCAGACCGGCATGACGCTGGCAGCTGTCATGCTGCTGCTTCCGCGCATGGTGAAGATCCTGATGGAGGGCCTTTTGCCTGTTTCCGATGCAGCGCAGGAATTTGTGCGTAAACGTACCGGCGATCGCGAACTGCTGGTGGGGCTGGATTCCGCCATTCTTATCGGCCACCCCGCAGCAATCTCGTCGTCGCTCATTCTTGTGCCGATCGCAATCATCCTGTCGATCATTCTGCCCGGAAACCGCGTCATCCTGTTTGCTGATCTTGCAGTCATTCCGTTCCTTGTCGCCATGACTGCGCCACTTCTCAAGGGCAATGTCTTCCGCATGGTGATCGTCGGTACTGTCACTCTGGCTGTCGGCTTTTATGTCGCCAATGCCCTTGCGCCGCTCTTTACCGCTGCGGCCCAATCGTCTGGCTTCCAGATGCCCGCAAATGCAGTGCAGATCACGAGCGTTGTCGATGGGTTCCTGTGGATACCCTATGTCGTTATCGCTCTTATCCAAAACCTCGGCGCAGTTGGGCTTGCGGTGTTGGCAATTGTCATTGCCGGAGCCTTCTGGGCCTATCGCCGCAACACCGCGGCGTGGGAGCGCGCAGCAGGTGCCGACGATCTCGGGACAGATGAAACCGTCTAATAGCACCAGTGGAGTAGATGAATGGCGCAAGCCTTGATGAACTATCTTGATCCCGGGGCAATTGTCCTCGGGCTCAAGGCCGCGACAGACCACGATGTCATCCGCATTTTGGCTGATCGACTGCAGGCGCTGGGATATGTCAAACCTAGCTTCGCCGATGCCGTAATCGCCCGCGAGGTTATGTTGCCCACGGGCTTGCCGCTCGGAGGTGACAACAACGTAGCCGTACCACACACAGATCCTGAACATGTGCTGAGACCCGGTTTGGCACTTGCAACACTCGTTGAACCGGTATCGTTTTCCAATATGGAAGATCCGGACGAAAAGCTGCAGGTCAGTGTGGTTTTCCTGATGGCCCTCAACGACAAGGACAAGCAAATCGAAATGTTGCAGGAGATCGCAGGCACAATTCAGTCACCTGAGATTATTTCGGCGCTGATCCAATCCGAATCGGTGGAAGACGTGTCCCGCCTTCTGCGATAAGTTTGCATCAAGAATCAGGGAGGGAACCTATGACTCGGCAGAAAACCGTGCTTTTTGCATGCGGAACAGGTATCGCCACGTCGACAGTGGTGGCGCATGCGGTCGAAGATGCAATGAAGGAGCGTGGCATCCGCTTCAATTCGAGGCAGTGCAAGACGACGGAAGTGGCAGGACAGATCGATGATGTCGATCTCGTTGTCACAACCGCACAGCTGCCAAAGGACCTTGCCAAGCCTGTCATCACCACACTGGCGTTTCTGACAGGTATCGGTAAAGCGGAAGCGCTCGACAAGATTGAAGCTCTTCTGAGAGATTGAGGCTGAACTGCACAAGACAAATCCGCCGTTCATTGGCTTGAACGGCGGATTTGTCTATTCCGCCGGCTGGAGGGCAGGGCGTACAGCGGCAGTCTCTTCGATGGGCCAATGCACAATAGCCGCGAATATACCGAGCACGACTCCGAGCCACCAGACGGGATCATAGCTGCCGAAGTGGTCGTAGAGATACCCGCCGAGCCAGACACCCAGGAACGAGCCGATCTGGTGCGAGAAAAACACGATGCCGCCCAGCATGCCGAGATAGCGGGTACCGAACATGATCGCGACGAGCGAATTTGTCGGCGGTACCGTCGAAAGCCACATCAGTCCCATCAGGATCGCGAAGACAATCACGGAAGTTCCTGTTTGCGGAAGAAGTAGAAAGGCCGTGACCAGTATCGAACGCCCAAGGTAGAGGAACGCCAGAAATTTCGGCTTGGAATAGCGCTGGCTGATCATGCCCGATGCAAGCGAGCCAATGATATTGAAAAATCCGATGAGTGCCAAAGCTAATACCGCATAGGTAGCATCGATGCCAATGTCGCCCAGATAGGCAGGAAAATGTGCCGTGATAAACGCCACCTGAAATCCGCAGACGAAGAAGCCCGTAGTCAGTAGCAGATAGCTCTTGTGTGCGAATGCTTCTTTCAATGCCTGGCCAATCGACTGCTTGTATTGAGCTTCCTTGGTTCTGCCGCTTGAGGAATTGCCCCGCAGGGGTATGGCAAGGACTGGAACAATCAACATTGCCAGGCCGAGACAGACCAGCGCGTCCGACCAGCCAAATCGATCGATGAGGCCCTGACTGATCGGCGCAAAGACGAACATGCCTGCGGAGCCTGCCGCTGTGCCGATACCGAAGACGAAGGTCCGGCTCGCTGCCGAAACATTACGCGCAAAGGCCGATAGAATGACGCCAAAGGAACCCGCGGCAATGCCAAGGCCCACGAGGACCCCGCCGCCGACATAGAGAATGCCCGGCGATGTGGCCCAAGCCATCATGGCCAGGCCGCTCGAATAGAATAGCGCTGACAGAAGCAGCACACGCCACGTGCCATACTTGTCGGCGATCGCGCCGAAGAATGGCTGTCCGGCACCCCAGAACAGGTTCTGCAGTGCCATGGCCATGCCAAACGTACTTCTGTCCCAGCCTTTCTCGGCGAGCATCGGTAGCTGGAAGAATCCCATCGCGGAGCGGGGCCCGAATGTCAAAAGTGCAATGAGACAGCCGGCAATGATGATGAGCCATGGCACGCCGGACTTCTGGGCGACACTTGCTTCGTTCTGTGGCATGGCCGTCTCCTTTTATGGGAGGCGCAGGATTATCTCATTTGTGCTCCCAATCAATTGAATTGAGTTGATTGGTACATAAATGAGTTTGATGAGTATCTCGGGTCCTGACCTGAGCAAGTAAGGGATTGATTTCATGAGACTACTTCTGCCGACACTGGTGATCGGCGCTATCACTCTCGGCGGTTGCGCCAACTCCGGCAATGTCAGTCCACTCGTTTGGTGCGATCGGCCAAGTGATCGCGATGCAACGGTGTCTACCGATTGCACACCGCGTATCGGTGGCGACAGCCCGCAGAGACGCTATTTGCAAGAGCGCCGCTACAACGATTATCGTCAGTCCAGGGGAGGGTAATTCCAGGGATGGAAAGGTCGTCAAGGCGCACCTAGCATATCCTTCCCGCCAGGGAGTCACAAAAAGCTCGATTATCAACCTTGAAGCCAGCAAAATAATCCCCTATGTATTTCGCGACGGCCCTGCCGTTTTTCTTTTGGTCATAAATATGCTCAAAGTGAGTATAAATGGCCGACGACCAAAACCCGGCCAACTTGCCGAGTGAAAGAATGTCCAGGAGGAAGTGGATATGACCAGCGCTGCCCGCATCAAGACTGACCACGTGTCCGGTCAAACTGCAGCCGATCGTTTTGGCGTTCTCAAGATGCCGGATCTTTCCTATACACCGGAGATCGCTGCTGAAACCGAGCATCTGTACGAACGTGTCGCTCACCATATCCCGCGGATCGAATGGCCGGTCTACGCACCTTATGTGGCTGCGATTAACCACCTGAAAAAACAGCGCAACGCCGTCATCCTCGCCCACAACTATCAGACCCCGGAGATTTTTCACTGCGTGGCCGACATCGTTGGTGACTCCCTGCAGCTCGCCAAAGAGGCGACACGTGTGGACGCCGATATCATCGTTCAATGCGGCGTACACTTCATGGCGGAGACGTCCAAGTTACTCAATCCGCATAAGACCGTATTGATTCCGGATATGCGTGCTGGCTGCTCGCTGGCTGAGTCAATCACCGGGGCTGATGTCCGCCTGTTGCGCGAGACCTATCCGGGGGTGCCGATTGTCACCTACGTAAATACTTCCGCTGAAGTGAAGGCTGAAAGCGATATATGCTGCACATCGGCCAATGCAGTCCAAGTTGTCGAAAGCTTCGGCGTCGATCGGGTTTTGTGCATTCCGGACGAATTCCTCGCGCAGAATGTTGCTGCACAGACGAACGTCAAGATATTGACGTGGAAAGGCCATTGCGAGGTGCACGAGCGGTTCACGGCGGATGAGTTGCTCGCATATCGGGCAGCCGATCCGGATATCCAGATCATTGCTCATCCTGAATGTCCGCCTGAAGTGGTGGCAATCGCCGACTATACCGGCTCGACGCGAGGCATGATCGACTATGTGAAGGACAATCGTCCGGCCAAGGTACTACTCGTCACGGAATGCTCCATGGCCTCCAATATCGAATCTGAAGTGCCGGACGTAAAGTTCATCAAGCCGTGCAATCTTTGCCCGCACATGAAGCGCATCACATTGCCGAACATTCTCGAAAGCCTGGTCTACATGCGTGAAGAAATTCACGTCGATCCGCTGATCGCCGAAAGGGCGCGGCTCGCTGTAGAGCGTATGGTCAATCTGAAGAACTGAGGCGAGAAAAGCTGATGTCCACTCATTCCGATCCCGTCATCATCATAGGTGGCGGACTTGCCGGACTTTTTTGTGCACTGAAAGTTGCTCCCCGGCCAGTCACCGTGCTTGCGGCGGCACCCATTGGCCGCGGTGCATCCTCGGCCTGGGCGCAGGCGGGTATTGCCGCTGCCGTCTCGGAAGGCGACACGAAGGAAAAGCACGTCGCCGACACGGTCGCCGCTGGTGACGGTATCGTCGATGAGAGCATCGCGCGGTTGATGGCGAGCGAGGCGGCGTCTCGCGTCCACGATCTGCTCGGATACGGCGTTCCTTTTGACCGCGATCTCAAAGGCAGGCTGCAGGTGTCGCGCGAGGCAGCGCATTCTGAAAGCCGTATCGTCAGGGTACGCGGCGATATGGCGGGCCGTGCGATCATGCAGGCTTTGGTGAAAACGGTTGAAAACACGCCGTCTATCAGGGTGATGGAAGGGTATGTGGTCGAAGACCTGATGATTGAGAAAGGCGCAGTAACCGGTGTCATCGCGCGAACAGAAGCGGGGCGTGGCACGCAGGTAAAACTGGCTTCACGGGCGGTTGTGATCGCCACCGGCGGCATCGGCCATCTTTACGCCGTTACCACCAATCCATCTGAAGCACGCGGCGAGGGTATCGGCATGGCAGCGCGAGCTGGTGCGATGATGGCAGATATGGAGTTCGTGCAGTTTCACCCGACAGCGCTGGATGTGAATAACGACCCGGCACCCTTGGCGACGGAGGCCCTCCGCGGTCACGGTGCGACGCTGATCAATCGCGCCGGTGAACGTTTTATGCTCAAGCTGGATCCCGATGCGGAACTAGGTCCCCGTGATGTGGTGGCGCGCGGGATCTATGCTGAAGTCATGGCTGGTCGCGGTGCCTGGCTCGACTGCACCAAGGCCGTGGGTGCCTCATTCGCCGAGGAGTTTCCGACAGTCTACAAGTATTGTCGCGACGCCGGCATTGATCCTGTTGTCGACCCCATTCCTGTCATCCCTGCCGCGCACTATTTCATGGGCGGTATTCTGACAGACGCCGATGGGCGCACCTCGATCGATGGACTTTGGGCTTGCGGGGAATGCACTTCCACCGGAGCGCATGGGGCAAACCGGCTAGCGTCCAATTCACTGCTTGAAGCCGTCGTGTTTTCCGCGCGCATCGCCGCCAAGATCGGCAAGGGTAACGCGAAATATACGGAAGATTGGTCGAAAGGCTCGGTCGATCGGGACGATTTGGCCGCCGAAGCGGATACAGCGGCGATGACCGCACTCCGCAAGACGATGAGCGCCAGTTTTGGTGTTGTTCGTGACCGCAAAGGCATGCTTCAAGGGTTGAAGACTATTCTTGAGTTGGACAAAGCCAATCGTGATGCGGCCTTTCGGAATGTTTTGGCGACGGCAAAGCTCGTCGCCGTCAGTGCTTTGCGACGCGAGGAAAGCCGTGGCGGCCATTTCCGCACTGACTTTCCAGAGAAACGCCCAGAGTGGCAGCACAGGACATTTTTGACATTGTCCGATGCCGAGGCGTCTCTGGACGAAATGATGGAGTTGGCCTGATGGCTGAAGACATGCGCAAAGCCTTCCCACCATCTCTGCCGCAATTGTTGATCGAGGATGCCGTGCGTGCTGCCCTGCTCGAAGATCTCGGCCGGGCAGGGGATATCACGACCAACGCGACCCTGCCCGAGGATGCCGTAGCCAGTGCAGTGCTTTCCAGCCGCGATGCCGGTACGATCTGCGGCATGGATTTTGCCCGCACCGCCTTTGAATTAATGGATCCAGAGCTGAAATTCACTACGCTGGTCAGGGATGGTGCAAGGGTCAAGCCGGGCGAGGACATTGCGCGCATCGAAGGCAATGCCCGTGCCATCCTCTCTGCCGAACGCGTCGCGCTCAATTTCCTCATGCATCTGAGCGGCATTGCAAGCTATACCGCAAAATTCGCTGATATGATTGCCCACACCAACGCCCGGGTCTGCGACACACGCAAGACCATTCCCGGCATGCGTGCCTTTGCCAAATATGCTGTGAAATGCGGTGGTGGCTCCAATCATCGTTTCGGTCTCGATGATGCGATCCTGATCAAGGACAATCACATCGCAGTCGCAGGTGGTGTCGCAAAGGCGATTCTCGCTGCTCGCGCCTATGCTGGACATCTCGTCAAGATCGAGGTGGAAGTCGATGACCTCAAGCAGTTTGAAGAGGCGCTTTCCGTTTATGCCGATGTGATTCTTCTTGATAATATGGCGCCAGAACTGCTTGAAAAGGCGGTAAAAATCAATGGTGTCCGAGCGAAACTGGAAGCGTCCGGCAATATAGCGTTTGACACGATCAAGGCGATTGCAGAAACCGGTGTCGATTATATCTCGACATCGAAAATTACTATGGCAGCACCAACGCTGGATATCGGACTGGACATCGAAATCAAATGAAGGTCATCGCCACCATTGCAGAACTGCGCGCTGCCCTCAAAGCTGACCGCCTCAAAGGCAAATCCATCGGTCTCGTACCGACGATGGGCTATTTGCACATCGGCCATATCTCATTGGTTCGCCATTCAAAAAACGCCTGCGATGTCACCGTCGTTTCGATCTTCGTCAACCCGACGCAATTTGGACCGAATGAGGACTTGTCCGCCTATCCGCGCGACATGGCAGGTGACCTTGCCAAGCTCGAGGCCGAGGGTGTCGACTACGTGTTTACGCCGGACGTTGCGGAAATTTACCGCCAAGGTGCCAATACGATCGTCGATAACCCGGTCCTGTCCCGGATACTGATCGGCAAGATCAGGCCTGGGCATTTTCGTGGCGTAACAACTGTCGTCACCAAATTGTTTAATATAGTTCAACCGGACCATGCGTTTTTCGGCGAGAAGGATTATCAGCAATTGACGATCGTCCGCCGGATGGTGGCCGATCTCGACATGCCAATCGAGATAACCGGAGTGGCCACCGTGCGTGAAGACGACGGTCTTGCATGTTCGTCACGCAATGCCATGCTGACCGCTGCCGACCGCAAGGCTGCTGTCGTCCTGGCGAAATCGCTGATGCGGGCGGAAGAACTGGTCGGACAAGGCCAGCGCTCCGTGTCGGCAATCCGCGATGCGGTTCGCGCGGTACTGGCAACCGAGAAGCGCGGCGAGATCGAATCTGTCGACATCCGCGATGCGCGGACACTTGATCCGGTTTCGGGCAAATTCAAACAGCCAGTCGTCATTTTGTTGACAGTCCGCTTCGGCAAGGTGCGTCTGATCGACCAGCGCGTTATCGGCTGAACGGGGGAGTGGGAGGAGGAGCTATGAGTCAGGAAATCGTCACTCGCCGGGTCACCGCACCGGAAATACGGGTCCGCAAGGGCGGCGAGCCGATCGTTGCGTTGACCTCCTACCACGCCAACACCGCGCGCATTGTCGACCAGCACGCTGATATTCTCCTCGTTGGCGACAGTCTCGCCATGGTTCTTTACGCCATGGAATCAACGCTCGGCGTGTCGCTCGATCTTATGATCGCCCATGGCCGTGCCGTGGTGCGTGGCTCAAAGCGGGCGATGGTCGTGGTCGATATGCCGTTTGGCTCTTACGAGGAGAGCCCCGAGATTGCGTTCCGCAATGCCGCTCGCGTCATGCAGGAGACTGGTTGCGGTGCCGTCAAGCTGGAAGGTGGCGTGCGCATGGCTGACACCATCCGCTTCCTGATCGAGCGCGGCATACCGGTGATGGCGCATATCGGGCTGACGCCGCAATCCGTCAACACGCTCGGTGGTTTCAAGACACAAGGCCGCGACACGGCACTATGGCCGCTGATCAAGGCTGATGCAAAGGCGGTCAGCGACGCTGGAGCCTTTTCCGTAGTGCTTGAGGGAATTGTGGAGCCGCTTGCGGCTGAGATTTCGCGCGAGATCGCTATCCCCACGATTGGAATCGGCGGGTCAGTCGAATGCGACGGTCAGATTCTCGTGCTTGAGGACATGCTTGGCTACAATCCGAAGCCGCCCAAATTCGTCAAGGTCTACGGTGCTGTCGGCACGGCAATCGACGAAGCTGTCAAGGCCTACGCGGATGACGTCCGTTCGCGAAAGTTCCCGGGCGATGAGCACGTTTATCTACTGAAATAAATACTAGCTGCGTGGCTTTTGTTCGGTATCGGCGCATTGCCAGTACTCCATAGTGGCGGCACTATCGTAGCCTTCACTCAGTAATCGCACGCCGACGCGTCCGGTTTCGGGATAGACAACGACTTCGTTCGGGTTTTTCTCGCCGATCATGATGAACCGGCAGGGCGTGTCGCTGTGGTTGTAAAACGAATGTCCGACTTTCTGCCCGGCCGGAAAGCAGACGTGATCCCCCGCCTTCATCCGATATGTCTTGTCGCCTAGCCGCAGCGTCATCTCACCTTCGAGGATGAACGCCTGCTCCTCCTCGAGCATATGATAATGGTTCATGTTGGATTCCTTGCCCGGCGCTAGCTCTTCCAGGGCAACACCAACGTGGTTCGCGCCGCCGAATCCGGAAAGATAGCGAAATTTGGTGCCATAGCGCGTACCTTTCGACCATTCCTCCAACGGAACATTTTCCGATGCGAATGGTTCGGATATTCCTTCGGCATTGAGCGATGTCGGCTTGTCGTTCATCCCTTCCTCCTATCCCCTGCCACCAACGCGCAACCCCGCCACGCTGCGCTCTTCGAGCACATTGTGCCGGAACCGATAAAGCGCTGCAGGCCTGCCTCGCGCCTGCGTTTGTTCTGCGCCGGTTGGTTCGACCAGTTCTGTTGTCTCGACCAATCTGCGGAAATTCTGCTTGTGCAGGTGACGGCCAGAAATCGCCTCCACAGTCTCCTGCAATGCGGTCAGTGTAAAGGTAGGAGGCATTAGCTCGAATACCACAGGCCTGTATTTCAGCTTGGCCCGCAGCCGCGAGATTGCGGTCGCGAGAATACGCCGGTGGTCAAAACTCATCGGAAGTCCCAGGATGCGCGAAAGATGCGTGCCTTCCGCCCGCCCATCCCGCGCTGCCTCCTCTATCAGTCCCGCTTCGTACAGGAGTTCATAACGTTCAAGTACCCGCTCTTCATCCCACACAATTCCATCGTCTCCGAAGGCGAGCCGGAAACGGCTTAGCCGCGCGGGAAGCCCACTCTTGTCGGCCCAGGCATGCAGAGCGGGGCGGATCGTTTCGTCGATCATGGCGGGCTTGCCGACGCGCCAGTCTTCCCAAGGCAAGAACGAGTACCAGCTGCGCCAGCGAGCACCGGATTTGCGAAGCGCATCTCCGTCATCGGTTATGCGCGTGAGCGCTAGATAACCGACTGAAACGATGTGCAGGTCGCGATCTTCAGCGGTTTTGTGGCGGCCACGATCACCGAAGGTGTAAAGTTGTTCGACATAGCCAAGACGTAAAGGCGTCTGCTCCGCCACCCACTCACGCAATCCGGTCTCGAAGGTTCGATGCAACAGCGGGTTGAACGGGCCGAAGGGCAGCTCGTCGCGCTCGTTGTCATCGCTGGAAGGTGTGGTCAAGATCAGCGGATCATTGTTTGCTACAGCCACTATGGCGGCGCTCAGGTTGATTTCAACGGCATTGGGTGTGCCCGTCACGTCTACACCGTCAGCGGAAGAATGAATGGCATGCCCTCAAAGGCCTCTTCACCGCGACCGATCGCTTTGATTGCATCTACCATTCTGCCGTTGCGAACGAGGATATCATCGGCGAGCGCTACAAGTCTGCCATTGGGTGTGGCAGAGGGTGCATTCTGGCGCAATTTCTGCGCCAACAGCACTTCATCAAGCTCCGGATTAAGCGCAATCGCGGTGATATAGGCTGCAGCGGTCGAGCGCGAGATTCCTGCGTAGCAGTGGATGAGCAAGGGTGCCTTGCGGTCCCAGCGCTGGCCAAACGCGATCAACTGGGTGATATGTTCAGACACGGGGTGAGTCATGCCTTCCGCAGGCTCGAGAATATCGTTGAATCCAAGAAACAGGTGACGCGTCTCGAGAATCTCTACGGGGCGAGGCACCACCGTATCGGCATTGATCAACGTTATCATATCACGCGCGCCGAAACGGGTTGCAGACTCGGCGAGGCGCGACAGAGGAGAGACAACGATATGCGGCATGTTCTTATCCCCGGCTCTGTACCCGTGACTCATTAAGTATAGCAAAACGCAGCAGAAAAGCATTTTGTGCATTCTGGGTAGCGAGTGCCGTCAAGTCGAGACCTTGCGGATCAATTCCGCGGGGACGCCCGAAAAACTGCACAGCTTCTTTCTCCGCAAACCCTGCAAGGCGCGTCGCTTCATAATAGGCGGCAATCGCATCCGCCCGCTTGATCAGGGCACGTAAACTTTGGTGAACGACGGGCGCGAGCGAAAAGCGCAGATGAATAGCGTGTTGCAGCCTCAATTCGACGCTTTTGTAGTCCCCACCGACAACGGCTTTGAACGGCGAAATCATGTCGCCGATCACATATTCGGGTGCATCGTGTAGGAGAGCTGTAAGGCGCTGTTCCGTGGTCGCCTCCGGGACGATCTTCCCGAAGATTTCTTCGACCAGCAGCGAATGCTGTGCCACCGAGAATGCGTGCTCACCAACTGTCTGACCATTCCAGCGCGCAACACGCGACAGGCCCTGCGCGATGTCTTCGATTTCAATATCGAGCGGCGAGGGGTCAAGCAAATCCAGTCGCCGCCCTGAGAGCATGCGCTGCCAGGCACGAAATTCTGGTTTCTTCAAATTGCTCGGTTGCGGCTTTGCCGGTCGCAGCATCCTATTCCCCGATCAGGCCTCTTGCTTCGCCTCGGGAAATGTAAACCGGTGTTCGGAGGGAATGGCAAGGTGGATCGGAATATCTCCTGCCAGAATGGGGTTGCCGCTATCCAATGCATCTTTTACGCGGTCGATCCGGACGAGGCCAAGGCCAGATGATCCTGCAACACTGCCGAGCGTGCCAATATCGCGTTCGTTGGCAGTTATGGATGTACCAGTAGCCGGCAGGTCCGAGGCTCCCGTCACAATCAGGATACGTCTTCGCGCGGTTCCACGATGCTGCATGCGCGAGACAACTTCCTGACCAACAAAACAGCCTTTCCTGAAAGAAACGCCGCCGGTCTGATCCAGATTAACATCGTGGGGAAAGGCATCGCCGAGAGTATAATCCATCGGTGCTTCCGCCACCCCATGGGCGATGCGCAGCGCAGTCCACATTGTTTCTGGAACGTCTGATGCAGGCTCGCCGCCATAGCGCCGCATAACGTTGAGCGCTTGGGGAAAGCGTCGGTCACGTACAGTTGAATCTGCTTCTGAAGCGCCAGACTCATTTTCCCAGGAAACTTCGACAAGTGACTCTGAATCCACGGCTATTTGCACGTTGGCGCGCAGTTTATAGAGCGCCAGCCTCTTCAACAAATCATCTGCAGAGGTCTGCAGTGTATCAAGCCGCAGGCCACCGCCGTTCCGTGAAACGAGAAACTCGAACAGGATCTTGCCTTGTGGATTGAGCAAGGCACCAGGTTTTAGATCGCCGTGCTCCAGCGTGTCGAGATCCGTGGTGATGAGATTTTGCAGGAAATCTTCGGCATCCTCGCCCGTAACGGTCAGGACTGCTCTTCCACTTAAACTTAGCCGCGGCATTCGATCACCCTTGCCTTTCCTGTCCCTGTTACGTAATCCGCAAGGGACGCGTTCGCAAGGCTGGAGTGGAAAGCAAATGGCTCAGACATTCGATACGATTTTCAGGAGCGGGATTGTCGTCAACCAGGACGGTGTTGGCTTGCGCGATATTGGCATCGTCAACGGCCGCATTGCTGCCATCGGCAATCTTGGCAGCGCTTCAGCCGCCGAGATCATTGACGCCACTGGCTTGCATATCCTTCCGGGCGTCGTCGACAGCCAGGTGCATTTTCGCGAACCGGGTCTTGAGCACAAGGAAGATCTTGAGAGCGGTTCGCGCTCCGCCGTACTTGGCGGGGTCACAGCAGTCTTTGAAATGCCGAACACCAAGCCGCTGACCACCTCCGCCGAAACGCTGGAAGATAAAGTTAGGCGTGGCCACCATCGCATGCACTGCGACTTTGCATTCTGGGTCGGCGGCACGCGCGACAATGCAAATGATGTCGCCGAACTCGAACGTCTTCCCGGCGCTGCAGGCATCAAGGTATTCATGGGCTCTTCCACTGGCGATCTTCTCGTCGAGGACGATGACGGGGTGCGTTCTATCCTGAAAAACACCCGCCGCCGTGCCGCTTTTCATTCGGAGGATGAATTCCGTCTGCGCGAACGCGAAGGTTTGCGCGTTCCGGGCGATCCGTCTTCGCACCCCATTTGGCGCGACGAGATCGCGGCGCTACAATGTACCCAGCGCCTCGTACGCATTGCCCGCGAAACCGGCGCGCGCATCCATGTTCTCCATATTTCCACCGCAGAGGAGATCGACTTTCTCGGTGATCACAAGGATGTGGCGAGTTGCGAGGCAACGCCCCATCATTTGACCCTTGATGCCAGCCAATACGCGACGCTTGGAACATTGCTGCAGATGAACCCCCCGGTACGCGACGCGCGGCATCGCGATGGCGTCTGGAAGGGCATCGGGCAAGGCATTGTGGACGTACTGGGTTCGGACCACGCCCCGCACACGCTTGAAGAAAAATCAAAACCCTATCCGGCCTCGCCATCCGGCATGACCGGCGTGCAGACACTGGTGCCGATCATGCTCGACCACGTAAACGCTGGCCGTATGTCGATCGAGCGTTTTGTTGATCTGAGCTCACATGGCCCCAACCGCTTGTTCGGCATGGCTCGCAAGGGACGTATTGCGGTCGGCTATGATGCCGATTTGACCATCGTCGATATGAAACGGCGCGAAACCATCACCAACGCGCAGGTCGGGTCAAAGGCTGGCTGGACGCCTTATGACGGCAAGACGGTAACCGGCTGGCCGGTCGGCACGATCATCCGCGGCAACAAGGTCATGTGGGAAGGCGAGATCGTAACACCAGGCCAAGGCGAGCCGGTGTTGTTCGGCGAGGCGCTTCAGGGCAAATAAATCTGAGCCTTCATAAAGGTGACGGCTGAACCGGTAAGCAGCACGCGGTCATCCAAGAGCTCACAAAGCAGATGTCCGCCGCGCTTCGAGCGTTGAAACGCCGAAAGCTTGAGTTTACCCAGTTCTTCTGCCCAATAGGGCACAAGCGTGGCATGGATTGAGCCAGTCACCGGATCTTCCGGAATGCCCGCATGCGGAACAAAATAACGCGAAACAAAATCGTGTTCGTCGCCCCTTGCCGTAACCACGAACCCAAATGGATCGAGTTGGGTGATCTTTGGTAAATCCGGGGCGAAATCGAGAACCGCCTGCTCATTCTTCAACACAACAAAGACGTTTTCGAAGTTCTGGAATGCCGATACGTGGTTGCCTCCAGTGATTTCGTTGAGCAGTGGAAGAATTTCGCCAATCGGTTCTGGCGGAAAGCTTGGGAAATCAAGCTGGTATGCTGATTTCTTCCTGTTGACACGCAAAGCGCCGACCCTGGTCTCAAATACCAGTTCGCCCTCCACGCCGAGCTCGTTTGCCAAGACATGCGCCGTCGCAAGCGTCGCATGTCCGCAGAAGTCGGCCTCGTGCACTGGCGTGAACCAGCGCAAATCCCAGCAACTCGCATTGGGCTTCACAAAGGCGGTCTCGGCCAGATTGTTCTCGCTGGCAATCGCCTGCATTGTCTCTACTGGCAACCAATCATCAAGGACAAGCACTGCGGCAGGATTGCCGCTAAAGAGTTCGGTGGTAAATGCGTCTACCTGATACATCGTCAATGATCGCATGGATAAGATCCTTGGAGGGCGATGGTCGCCACGCTAACGAACGCCAGCCAAGGGTCAATGCGCAAAGTCGAGATGCCGAAGTTTTTCAGGATTCCGCACAACGTAGATCGCCTTGATCTTACCGTCCTCAATTTCTAGTGCGGTGGTTTGCGGAATCCCGTCACTTTCCGCTGTCACAAAGCCGGGCAGGCCATCGATGAGTCCTTCGTGCATTAACGGCGGTAAATTATAGGCTGCCCGGCGCGAAACGTCACCGAAGAACAGGCAGACATTCGCCATTGAATGGATCGGATCGATTGCAGCGAAGCGAATGCCGCCACCATCGGCGTAGAGCACGACATCGTCTGCCAACAGGGACTGCAGGGCCTGCATGTCGCCACTGCGGGATGCTTTGAAAAAGGCAGCGGCGATATTCTTGCCTTGCTCATCCGAAACCGGAAAGCGTGGTTTTGCTTTCTGGACGTGGCTGCGGGCGCGGCTCGCGAGCTGTCTGCATGTTGCTGGATCTCGACTGATCGCTTCGGAAATCTGATTGAAATCTTGGCCGAACACGTCATGGAGCAGAAACGCTGCGCGTTCCAGAGGCGACAATCGTTCCAGCGCCATCATCAGCGTCAGGGTAATATCGCTATCGGACTCGTCTTCGCTCGGATCAAAGATAGGTTCCGGCAACCAGTTCCCGACATAGGTCTCTCGCCGAACGCGCGCGGATTTCAGATGATCGAGACAAAGCCGCGTTATGGTGCGCACGAGGAAAGCTTCCTCACTGCGAACATCAGACCGGTCAGCCTGATGCCAGCGAATGAAGCCTTCCTGGACGATATCCTCCGCCTCCGCGACTGACCCGAGCATACGGTAGGCAATGCGGGTCAGACGCGGTCTGAGGCGATTGAACGTCTCGGCGCTATTGTCAGGCTGCGGCACTGTTTTTTTCCACCGGATGGACCGAGCGGAAGCCGATAGCCAGGCGGTTCCACCCATTGATGGTTACGATCAACATGGACAGCTTGACGATCTCCTCCTCGGTGAACTGTTCCTTCAGCACGTCATAGACGTTGTCCGGAGCATGGGTCTTGGATATCAGAGTCAGGGCTTCCGTCCAAGCCAATGCCGCGCGTTCGCGATCACTATAGAGCGGCGATTCCCGCCATGCGTTCAGCAAATAGAGGCGCTGCTCAGTTTCGCCCTTCTTACGAGCGTCCTTCGAATGCATGTCGAGGCAGAAGGCGCAGCCGTTGATCTGCGAAGCCCGCATCTTGACGAGCTCGATAAGGCTCATTTCCAGCCCGCTGCTAACGACGCTCTCTTCCATCTTGAGCATCGGCTTGATGAGTTCTTGGAAATTGTAGAGGTTCAATCTTGGTTTCATTGTCTATCTCCTTATGCGGCATTCAGTTGCCTGTACACAAGACGAGACAGCCTTTCGGAACGTGACATCCCGGCAAACTTTTTTATGAATCTTCGTAAGATCAGTCGCCGGTGACGAAAAACCGCCAGCGCCCCTTTGGCGTGATGCCAAGGCGATAAAACACATAAGTGCCGAATTGCTTCATCTCGTCGTAATCGCCGGCGGTGACGATCTGGAAGAGTTCGACCTTCTGCTTGGCGTCAAGCTTGTCGAGCGGATAGGCGAAGAAATAGGGCCAGACATAAAGCTCGTCTGCCGTGCCGGCATCGAGGTGCACATAACCGGACTCAAGCACATCGACCAGAATAGCGAGAATTTCCTGGCCATCTGGATCGCCGGCGAGGCTTTTCAGATAGGCCAACGGATCGCCATCGACATCTGTCAGCGAAAGCATGGTGACATCGTCGCCCGAGCCGATCAGCGGACGGAGCGCTTCGATCGATCCGGATTTGGCTGCAGTCAGAATGAGTTCGCGCATTTTCTGCACCGGGAAAGGCAGTTTGGCGATGTCGTATTCGACCTGAGGCGCTGCTGCGCCTTCCTTGGCATTCGGCATGGCAGGATTATTGCTCTGCGCAGCAGCACCGTCATCATCCGTCGCTGCCGGTGCCTCTGCGGGCTGCTCCGGTGTTGCGTCGGGCTTTTCGGGAGAGGAGGGTTGGGTCTGCGTTTCGCCAGCTGGTTTCTGTTCGGCACCGGGCTTCGCAGGTTCAGTGGCTTTGGGCAGCTCTTCTTTTTTGATCTCGCTCAAGGCGAGTTGCATCGGCATATCGACGCCGGCAGCGAAAGCCGGAACGGAGAAAGCACAAACTGCTGCCGCTAGGAAAAAGGTTCCGGCGATCGCGGAAGCGGAAAAGTGCTTTTCAGGCATGCAGGATCACCAGTTATTGCAGAATGCGATTCGATGAAAATTCACCCGCAGAAATACGTTCACGCAAGCCATCGAGCAAGGCCAATGCGGACACTTCGCCGTTATCACGGATCAGTTCGGTCAATGCGGTGGCAAAAGCGGCTTCGGCCATAATTTCAGGCTCGATACCTTCAAGCGTGCCATCAGCCCAGACTTCATTCTGATATTCGATTGCAACCAGTTTTTTTTCTTCTGCAACCAACCTATCAAGGTCTGTTGATGTCATGTTCATGATATACCATCCTTGGCCGAAGCCAATTCTTAAACTACCGCTAAACAATACCATACGTTTTGTTTAAAATGCGGTTCATTGGCTTCAACAGTTAAAGCCTGGTTAATTTCCATAGCCCGATACGATCTCCGAAGAAAGCCTTGTTCCTTCGATTTGGTAGCGGTCAATCGCCGCAATCGCCTGGCTCGTGCAGGTTGAATAAGTCTCGTTGAACGTGCGATATCCGCGATTGAAACTGGCGATCAACTTAGCCCGGCGTGCCGGGTCTGGATTCTCCGCCAGGAGCAGCGAATCCATTCGATCCCGCCATTGATTGCTCCTTTCGCCGCAAAGATTCCGCAGCGAATGGATCGATCCGAGAACCTCAGCCAACCGTAGGAGCTTTGCCTCATATAGAGGGTCGACCGCGTAAGCTGGCACGGCCGTAGCGATTGCCGTCAAAAACGCTGTGATTACTATTATACGCCGCACGAGATAACCCCGAGACCAATTCCCCGAAAAGGTTGTTGCCTGAAAGCTAGGCAGCTTCAAGGCGTCCGTGGTTAATACCCTCAACTTTTAAAAACCGGCAGCCAATTCACGTACGACATCCAGAACACTCTCGGTCACGTCAAATTTTGCCATTTCCTCCACCCGGAGCCAGTGCACGGCCGCCGCATCATCCGCAGCGATTGCTTCTCCCATTGGATCAAGCGCCAAAAATACAGCCAAGCGGAAAGGTTTCGGCGCTGGAAATTCTGGCGTCGAGTAATCAAAGGTGACGGTCGTGAGATAAGTTACTTCTGTTGCTGTTATGCCGGTTTCTTCACGCAGTTCACGAATTGCCGCTTCTTGCGGCATCTCGCCTTGCTCTCTCCTGCCACCCGGAAATGCCAGCCAGCCTTTTGACGGTTCGCGTGCTCGCTCCACCAAGAGGAAGGCCCGATCGCGGATGCAAACGGTCGAAACGCCGTCGACAGTTGCGGAGAGGGGGATTTGGTCCATATGTCAGGGGTAGGTGGTAAGAGAAGTTTTGACAAGGCCACCCTTGACCCTGCATCGCAAATGCGGATGATCGCCACTCCCAAAAACAATCAGGCATTGACTGCATGTGCGGACGTTTTTCACTCCTCGGAACGCCGGAAGAGATCGCGGCCTATCTCGCGCTCATGGAGCTCGAGGCGTTTCCGCCACGCTACAATATCGCGCCGACACAGCCGATCCTCATGGTGATCGCCGGTGAAACACCGCCGCCGGGCAGCAACCGGCCTGATCGCAGGGCGCTTCTGGTGCGGTGGGGTTTTATTCCTGGTTGGGTAAAGGATACGGCAAATTATCCACTGATGATCAATGCCCGTTCGGAAACGGCAATCGAGAAGGCATCGTTCAAGACTGCAATGCGTCACCGCCGTGCGCTAATCCCGGCCTCGGGTTTCTACGAGTGGCGGCGGGACGGCAACAGGAATTCGCAAGCCTATTGGGTCCGGCCTCGCAACGGTGCAACTATCGCATTCGCCGGCATTTATGAACCGTGGGCGAATGCAGAGGGCTCCGAAATAGACACTGGTGCGATCCTGACGACAAGCGCCAGCGAGGATCTGCGCTTCATCCACGACCGCATGCCTGTTGTCATAGAGCAGAAAGATTTCGCACGCTGGCTCGATTGCAAGACGCAGGAACCGCGCCATGTCGCCGATCTCATGAGGCCCGCTCAGGCGGATTTCTTCGAAGCGATCCCTGTATCGGACAAGGTCAACAAGGTTGACAACACAGGTTCGGAAATCCAGGAGCGGTTCGTCGAGACTTTCGCCGAAGCGAAGAAGCCAGGACGCGTCAAACCGCCGGAGCCTGACAATCAGATGAAATTGTTCTAGGTCCTTAAATTCGACTATTCTTCAGGATATCTACCCGATGTTTTCAGCCGCTCTCTCCGGTTTCCTTCTTGGCGCGTCCCTTATTATCGCAATCGGCGCGCAGAACGCTTTCATATTGCGGCAAGGACTGCTGCGAGAACATGTATTCCTCTTAAGCCTGATTTGCGCGCTGTCCGACGCCCTGTTGATCACGGCAGGCGTCGCAGGCCTTGGGACGCTGATCGCGCAGTCGCCCACCCTCATCTCGGTCGTGACGCTCGGCGGTGCCGCATTCTTGTTCTGGTATGCTTCGGTTGCCTTCCGGCGTGCTTTCCACCCCGAGGTACTGAAGGCCGCGAACTCCGGCAACGGCAATTTGAAGGTGGCGATCGGCACCGTTCTGGCGCTGACCTTTCTCAACCCGCACGTTTATCTTGATACTGTTGTTCTGCTTGGCGGCCTCTCGGCTCGCTTTGAAGGCGCACACCGTGCGGCCTATGGCGCAGGCGCCGCACTTGCGTCGTTCATATGGTTCTTCGGCCTCGGCTATGGTGCGAGGCTGTTGCAGCCGATTTTTGCCAAGCCAGCCGCGTGGCGCGTACTTGACGTTTTGATCGGCCTCGTCATGGCCGGCATTGGTTTAAGTCTGTTAGTCCGTTTCCTGAACAATTGAAGCAAACTTCAATTGCGGGCGTTGGCGAACGGTACTGAGAACGGCTGCAAGGATCGCAGCTGGCCCGATCGCGCGGTATTGTGAGGTGAGATGGTCGGCGCGGGCGCTTTCGCGCGGCTTTGCCGTTTGCTGGGCATCGGTCATGGGTTTGGTCCTTTATTCCCCTAAAGTCTAAGGCATCAGGATTCCCGTTCAAATTGGCCGGAAAGAAGGCACTTTCCGGGAGGATTTTGGGCTATTCGGTTAATTTAGATTAACCATCGTAAAGTCGGCAAAAATGCAACACCGCGTCTTTGGCGGCAGCGCTTGACGATTTGCCCGCACTCGATCATAAATGCCCGCATGAAAACGTCGCCCGTAACGATTATTATTACCTGTCGGATTATTATCAACTAGCGCTCGCTGGCCCGGCCGTTTTCGTCTCAAAAATCCTGATAAAGATGCAAAACGCACCGGTCGCCAGACCAGCGCGATGATATTCGTTTTGACGATGAAACCCGAATTTTGAGATCCAGGACATGCCGCAGGAACTGAAGCTGTACAACACGCTCACGCGCACGAGGGAGACCTTTGTGCCGATCGATCCGAATAATGTGCGCATGTATGTCTGCGGCCCGACCGTCTATGACTATGCGCACATCGGTAATGCGCGGCCGGTTATCGTCTTCGACGTGTTGTTTCGGTTGCTTCGCCATATCTACGGCGAAAACCATGTGAACTACGTTCGCAACATCACCGACGTCGACGACAAGATCAACGCTCGCGCCGCCCGCGATTATCCGGACCTGCCTTTGAATGAAGCGATCCGCAAGGTCACTGAACTGACCAACGAGCAATTCCAGGCGGATGTGGCAGCGCTCGGCAATCTGCAGCCTTCGTCTCAACCGCGCGCGACCGAATATATTGCTGAAATGGCGGCGATGATCGATCGCCTCGTTGAGCGTGGCGTTGCGTATGTCGCGGACGGTCACGTATTGTTTTCGCCATCGGCGATGAATGCCGCCGCCAAGGGCCCGCGCTACGGGTTGCTCTCCCGCCGTTCATCTGACGACATGATCGCTGGCGCGCGCGTCGACGTTGCCTCTTACAAACGAGATGAGATGGATTTCGTTCTGTGGAAGCCTTCCAAGCAAGGGGAGCCGGGCTGGCCATCGCCCGCGGGCATCGATGGTGTCGGCCGCCCGGGCTGGCATATCGAGTGCTCGGCCATGTCGATGGCGAAGCTGCTTGAACCATTTGGCGGCGGACTGCAATGCGACGATCCGACGAAGAACATTTTCGACATCCACGCCGGTGGCATCGATCTGGTATTCCCTCACCATGAGAACGAGCTTGCCCAGTCCTGCTGTGCCTTTGGCACCGACCGGATGGCCAATGTCTGGATGCACAACGGCTTCCTGCAGGTTGAAGGTCAGAAAATGGCCAAAAGCACCGGTAATTTCGTGACAATCCATGAATTGCTGGAGACAGACACCTTCGGCGGCCGCAAATGGCCAGGCGAAGTGCTGCGCCTTGCCATGCTCATGACCAACTATCGCGAGCCGATCGATTTCAGTGTCAGAAAGCTGGAGGAGGCAGAGAACATCCTCGCCAAAGCCCGCGAATATGTGGGCGATGCCGGCGTTGGTGTCGTTCCGGATGAGGCTATCGATATCCTGTCTGACGACCTCGCAACTCCAGGCCTTATCAATTGGCTGGCATCGATCAGGAAGTCGCGCGTCCTCGATCCAGAGGCGTATCGTGCTGTGTTCGCGCTGCTAGGCATTGATCTGAGCGTAGAAAGCGTCTCAAGCGAGCTCGAGAATGAAATCGAAGCCAAGATCCGCAATCGCCTGTCTTTGCTTGCAGCCAAGAGTTTCCCTGAGGCTGACCGCATCCGTGATGAATTGCTGGAAAAAGGCATTCAATTGAAGGATGGAAAAGATCCCGCGACCGGCGAACGCGTCACGACCTGGGAGATGAAGCGATGAGTCTGGATAACAAGCCTGTCTACACCGGCGGTTGCCAATGCGGTGCGATCCGTTTTCGCGTGGAGGGTACACTCGGTGATGCATCGATCTGTCATTGCCGCATGTGTCAAAAAGCCTTCGGCAACTTTTTCGCGCCCCTGACATCAGTGCGCGGCACGGATTTTGAGTGGACACGGGGCGAGCCCAAGCGGTTTCAATCGTCTAATCACGTCAAGCGCGGCTTTTGCGGAAACTGCGGAACGCCGCTGACCTATGAAGCACCGGACGGCACGGCACTTGCTATCGGTGCGTTCGATGAACCTGAAGGATTGGCGCCCACCATTCAGTGGGGCATCGAAGACAAACTGCCTTACGTTGATGATCTATCGAAACTTCCCGGATACACATCTGACAGCGACGCGGAATCAGTAGAATTCCTGAAAACGATGATATCCTATCAACACCCCGACCATGACACGGAACAGTGGCCGCCATCGGGGTCGCGAGGGGAGGCGGGCGAGTGACAAAAGAACGGATCTATCTCTTCGACACGACATTGCGCGATGGCCAGCAAACGCCTGGCATCGACTTTTCGGTTGAGGACAAGAAAGTCATCGCATCCATGCTGGATGAGTTCGGCTTCGACTATGTCGAGGGCGGCTATCCCGGAGCTAACCCGACCGACACCGCGTTTTTCGCCGAAAAGCGCACAAAGCATGCAAAGTTTGCGGCTTTCGGCATGACCAAACGCGCCGGCGTCTCGGTCTCCAATGATCCCGGACTTGCAGCGCTCATCCGTTCGTCGGCCGACACCATATGCTTTGTCGCCAAAAGTTGGGACTATCATGTCCGCGTAGCGCTCGGCTGCACGAATGAGGAAAACCTCGAGTCCATCGACGCTTCCGTTCGTGCCGCCGTTGACGCGGGCAAGGAAGCCATCGTCGATTGCGAGCATTTTTTCGATGGGTATAAAGCCAATCCGGAATATGCGGTGGCCTGCGCCAGGACTGCCTACAGTGCAGGAGCCCGCTGGGTCGTGCTGTGCGATACCAATGGCGGCACCCAGCCCGCGGAAGTCGCCGAAATCGTCCGTGCCGTCACAAAATTGATCCCCGGCGATCATCTTGGCATTCACGCGCACAACGATACGGAGCAGGCAGTCGCCAATTCGCTTGCTGCGATCGATGCGGGTGTCCGCCATGTGCAAGGCACACTCAACGGTATCGGTGAGCGTTGCGGAAATGCCAATCTGGTGACGATCATTCCGACGCTCATGCTGAAACCCAATTGGTCGAAGCGTTTCGAAACGGGCATCAGCCTGGAGAAACTCCAGGGGCTTTCCCGCCTGTCACGCAGTTTCGACGAATTGCTCAACCGTGCACCCAATGCGCAAGGTGCATTCGTCGGCGCATCGGCATTTGCAACGAAAGCGGGCATTCACGCGTCGGCCTTGATCAAGGAACCGGCGACGTATGAACATGTACCGCCGGAAACGGTTGGCAATCGTCGCAAGGTCATGGTATCGGACCAAGGCGGGAAATCCAATTTCATCAATGAACTTGAACGTCGCGGCATTCCGGTGGCCAAGTCGGATCCAAGGCTCGATACGCTAATCGCGCTCGTTAAAGAACATGAGTCCGAGGGTTACGCCTATGAAGGCGCCGATGCCAGTTTTGAGCTCTTGGCGCGACGGACGCTCGGCACCGTCCCCGAATTCTTCAAAGTCGACTCGTTCCGCTGCATGGTCGAGCGGCGCTTCGATGCAAATGGCAATATCAAGACCGTCTCGGAAGCCGTTGTCCGTATGGAGGTCGATGGTGAGACGCGGATGTCCGTCGCTGAGGGGCATGGACCGGTCAATGCACTCGATCTGGCGTTGCGTAAGGACATGGGCCGCTATCAGGATGAGATCGCTGATCTGGTGCTTGCGGATTTCAAGGTACGCATATTGAACGGCGGTACCGAGGCCATCACGCGTGTGCTCGTCGAGTCGACCGATTCCAGCAACGTGCGCTGGTGGACGGTCGGTGTTTCGGACAATATCATCGACGCGTCCTTCCAGGCGTTAATGGATTCCATTGTCTATAAATTGATGAAAAATCGGGATTTGGCAGGGAAAATAGCTGCTGAATAAAGATTTTTTTGTCATTTTAGGGAATTCATGCCCCAATTTTGAGCGAAAACATCAAATGGCTTGATCGATTGATCAGTCGAATTCAATAGACGGCATGTCGCGCGGGGACTAGGACTTCGCACCATGACCCAACAAATCGATAGCAATCGAGCCGTAGCCGGCAACAATTCGACATCCGATGCTTTCATTGGAATGTCGGATGGAAAGAAGGGCTTTATTTTCGCTCTTTGTGCTTATCTGTTGTGGGGCATCCTGCCATTTTATTTGAAATCGGTCGCGCATATACCAGCGCTGGAAGTGGTGGCCCACCGTATTGTCTGGTCGGTTCCCATTGCCGTCGTACTGCTTTGGTGGCTTGGGTTGCTTGGCGATCTGAGGGTCGCTTTCACGACCCCGCGCATGCTGGCCATGGCTATATTGACCGCCAGTCTGATCACCGTGAACTGGGGCACCTATGTCTGGGCAATCGGCAATAATCACACTGTAGATACAGCACTGGGCTATTACATCAATCCACTGGTGAATGTGGTCCTTGGCGGCATCTTCCTGTCCGAACGCCTTTCGAAGGCGCAAATGGTTGCCATAGCTTTGGCAGCATGCGCGGTCATTCTGTTGACGGTGTCGTCCGGTGGTCTCCCATGGATTTCACTCGTCCTCGCCTTCAGCTTTGGCTTTTATGGTTTCTTTCGCAAAACCTTGCCGATCGGCGCCATCCAGGGCTTCACGCTCGAGGTACTAATACTTTCCGTTCCCTCGCTCGGTTTCATTGCTTGGACCCTGACGCAGAACACCAGCCACTTCACCAACGGGGCGCCGCACGACACGGGTCTGTTGCTGTTTGCAGGGCTTGCAACCGCTGTGCCGCTTATCTTCTACGCCCTTGGCGCTAAGCTCCTGCGCTATACGACCATTGGTTTGATGCAATATATTGCGCCGACGATCGTGTTCTTCATAGCAATCTTTGTCTTCGACGAGCCGTTCTCGCATGTACAGCTTATTGCATTCGGTCTGATCTGGTCAGCTCTTGCGATCTACACCTGGTCAATGGTGTATGAGGCGCGAAAGCTGCGATTGGCACCGGCGCATTAGTTTCGCGATCCGCCGATCTTTCTCACGACGAGATAGACCATACCGGAAATACCGAGTGCCAAGGCAGTAATAAGCCAGAATCCATGTGTACTTTCCGCAAGCGGCAGTCCACCGGTATTCATGCCGAAAAGCCCGCTTATGACAGTGCTTGGCAAAAGGACCGCGGTCATTACCGACAGGACATACAGAAACCGGTTCGACTGATCCGTGAGTTTCGCCAGGAGTTCGTCCTGGAGCAGGCGTGCACGTTGCTGCAGTTGTTCGCCTTCCGCATGCAACGTTTCCGCGCGGCGCGACAATCCTTCGATCAGATCGTCCAATTCTTCGGGAAAAACCCGGCGATCGGCGTGATCAATATGACGGAACAGACCTGTCGCCGCCGTGAGGTAGCGGTGAAACACAACGATCTGACGCCGGACAGGCACGAGACGTTCCCGCTCGCCCTGCCAGTTCTCGCCGACGATATGATCCTCGATGGAATCCAGGGTTTCCGAGAGTTTGGTGATCTCTATTTTTAGAAGATCGAGAAAACGCCGGAAGATGGCGTTGAACAGAGCGATCGGCGATCTCGGCTTTACCTTGCCGCCGAGAATAGCCTGACGTACATCGTCGACCGATTGGAGGGGGTGACGGCGTCCGCTGATGAAGAATCGCTCATTGAAGGCAAAGCGGAAATAACCAAGCTCCCGTGGATCGCCATAGTGCTTGTGCTGCAAATCCGGCAATTCACCGTAAAGCCAGCCCTCTTCATAGGTGATCTGATACTGGTCGCCGGGGGAGAGCAATGCTTCCCGCACAACTTCCGGCAGGCTTTCGTCAGTTTCGAGATTGCGCCTTGCCCGCGCATCGGCAAGGCCATAGCTTTTCCAAACCCACGCACTTTCTGCTGCTCCGGCATGTGCGGATGGCAATAATGTGCCGTCATCGCGGAAGCTGTGGGCGATGACAAACTCATCACTTTGGATGAGGGGTGTGCTGCTTGAGGGATCGGGGGTAATATTATCCGCCATGAGACCCCTTTTGCTTGCTACAGCCGCTCTATGATTGCTTCATTGCCTTCCCGGTCACCTCGTGCAGCAGCATTGAGGATGGCGGGTACGATATCTTCCGGCTTCTCTACCACAAGCGGATTGACCAAATGTGACGTGTGCACGAAGCCTTCAGCTTTCATGTGCTCGATGAGGGCCAGCATCGGATTCCAAAAACCGTTGATGTTGGCGAAGACCATAGGCTTCCGATGACGGCCGAGCTGCGCCCACGTCATGATCTCGACGATCTCTTCCACAGTGCCAATACCGCCGGGCAAGGTAACGAACGCGTCCGAGCGCTCGAACATCTTATGCTTGCGCTCATGCATGTCTTCGGTAACAATAAGCTCTGAAAGCTGGCCAAGCGCGTGTTCGGTGGCCTCTTTGTTCATCAGGAATTTCGGAATAATTCCTGTGACTTTGCCACCCGCAGACATGACTCCGTCTGCAACTGCGCCCATAATGCCTTTGGTGCCGCCGCCATAGACGAGCTCAAGCCCATGCTCAGCGATCGTTTGGCCGAGAAGCTTGCCGCTTTGTTTGTAAATCGGGTCGCGGCCCGGTGAGGAGCCGCAATAGACACAAATGGATCGAATCTTGCTCATACAATGAGTGGTGCCTTGCACATCACAAAACGTCAAGCCGGTACAAATGCGAGACAAAAGTTTCATACGCCGGCTTTATGGATACGTCGAAAGAATGGGTCTGAATCTAAAGGGTTTTCTTGTAGCTTGGCAGAAAAGGCGGTAGAGCAAAAGGAACAATAGGATCGGGGAACGATGTTCGAGAATAAATTTGCGCTTTTGGGATTTGGTACTGTCGTTGCTGCCGGTCTTGTTGCGGCCTATGTTGGCCTGATGCCGGGCAAGCCCGTTGTGGAGCAACCGGCTCCTGTGATGAGTGGAACGGTGCAGACACAGCCTGCAGCGCCCTCGGCAAATTCCGAACCTCAAATTCAGTCCCTGACGACCGTACCGGATACAGACGCTGCTTCCGGACAGGTTTCGGCTCCACCGCCAGCGACGGCAAATAATGGCGCGCCCACTTTTGATGTTCTGCGCGTCGATCCCTCAGGCACCATCGTCATCGCCGGCAACGCCGCAAAAAATGCGACGGTCGACCTTTTGTCGCGCTCAAGCGTCATCGGTACGACCAAATCGACTGAGAATGGTGATTTTGTTATCGCGCTGGATAATCCGCTGAAGCCGGGCGACTACCAGCTTGTCTTGCGTTCAACAACACAAGACGGCAGCGCCATGACTTCGCTTGAGACGGCGATAGTTTCCATTCCAGAGTCAAAGACTGGTCAGGTATTGGCTCTTGTTGAACAATCCGGCCAGCCCAGCCGCATGATCACAAAGCCCGAGCCGGTGGAACCCGCGCCTTCATCCACCCAGCCAACAACTGTTGCTGCACCCAAGGGCGACAAGCCTGGCCTCGCTCCCGCAGAGAAAGCGTTGATCACGGTCGAAGCAGTCGAGCTCGAAGGCAGCAAGATTTTCGTCGCTGGTAATGCCCAAGCGGGCTCTGCAGTAAAGGTCTACGCAAATTCCACTCTGCTCGGAACGACAAAGACAGCACCCAATGGCCGGTTTTTGGTACAGACTGTTCAGCAGCTGGCTGTCGGAGACTATATTATCCGTGCTGATATGCTGGGCAAGGATGGCGTGACGGTCGTGGCCAGAGCCGCGGTTCCGTTCAAGCGCGAGGCCGGCGAGCGTGTCTCGGCTGTCGCACCGGCAACTCCAGGTGCCGATACGCAAACCGAGACTGGTGCGATTGTACCACAAACCGACGAACAGGCGCCGCAAGTCGCTGAAGCGGGCACTCCCCTGCAGAACGTCGATGGATCGGTGATTATCCGCCGCGGTGACAGTCTTTGGCAGATTTCACGCCGTACCTATGGTGCTGGCATGCGCTACACGACTATCTATTTGGCTAACAAGGAACAGATCCGCAATCCGGACATGATTTACCCCGGGCAGATCTTCGCATTGCCAGAAAAAGATAAATCTGTAGTTCAATAGAAAAGACGGGCTGTTGACGCCCGTTTTCGAAAAAAAGAATCGCAATTTCTCCTTGCATTGGAAAATTATATCGTTTATCGCCGATGAACGATGAAATGCACGGGCTCGTTCCAACATCATTCTGATGCCAATACAGCGCGCATACTCGCCGCGTTGGCACATCCAGCGCGCTTGCGCATTATCCGCCAGCTCGCATGCCTTGATACTTCTTGTTGCAAGGATATCGTTGCCGGGCTTGATCTGGCACAGTCGACCGTATCGCAGCATTTGAAGATTCTCGTCGATGCCGGTCTTGTCCGCTACAAGCAGTCCGGCCAGAGCTCTCGTTACAGCATCGATCCGGCAGCGTTTGCCAGTATGGCCGCACTCGTGAACGACATGGCAAGCCTTTGCTGCTCGCCAGGAACAATCATCGGGGAAACGCAAGCGTTGCCCGAACTCGAAATTGTCTTCAAGGATTAACAGTGGCCAACAAAACCGTCTCAGACGAGTCTGGAAAAACCCTTCAGACCATTCGTAATCTCTGGCCCTATATGTGGCCGATGGAACGCCCTGATTTAAGAATGCGGGTCGTCTGGGCTTCCGTGTATCTGATCATCTCGAAGGTGGTCCTGATCCTGGTTCCTTATTTTTTCAAATGGGCGACAAATGCCTTGAATGGGAAATTCGAGGCATCTGATCTGATACCGGCACTTCTCGTCGGTCCGCTCATGCTCGTGGCAGCTTATAATGCAGCACGTATCGTGCAGGCGGGTTTAAACCAGCTGCGCGATGCACTGTTCGCCAGCGTCGGCCAATATGCCGTACGAAAGCTTGCCTATAAGACCTTTGTTCATATGCATGAATTGTCGCTGCGCTTCCACGTCGAACGCCGTACCGGTGGTCTTTCGCGCATCATCGAACGCGGAACGAAGGGCATCGAAACCATCGTTCGCTTCACCATCTTGAATACGGCGCCGACGATCATTGAGTTTCTGATGACGGCGGTGATTTTCGCCGTGACATACGGAATGTCCTATTTGGCGGTCGTGGTGGCGACCGTGTGGCTCTACACATGGTTCACGGTAAGAGCCAGTGACTGGCGCATCGGCATTCGCCGGGACATGAACGCCTCTGACACGGACGCCAACTCCAAGGCAATCGACTCGCTGCTCAACTATGAAACTGTCAAATATTTCGGCAATGAGAATATGGAGGCCGGTCGTTTTGATGCTGCCATGGCGCGCTACGAGATTTCGGCGACACGCATCTGGACGTCGCTTGGCTGGCTTAACTTTGGACAGGCGGTGATTTTCGGTATTGGCATGGCGGTCATGATGATCATGTCGGGCAGGGAGGTGATTGCCGGAACCCAGACATTGGGTGATTTCGTCTTCATCAATGCAATGCTGATGCAATTGTCCGTCCCGCTCAACTTTATCGGCTTTATTTATCGCGAAGTGCGTCAGGGTCTGACGGATATCGAGCAGATGTTCGACCTACTCGATGTCGAGCAGGAGGTGATGGACAGGCCGGATGCCAAGCCGCTGCTGATCGAACGCGGGGCCGTGCGTTTCGACAACGTACAGTTCGCCTATGATCCGAAGCGCCCGATCCTGAAAGGCGTCAGCTTTGAGGTTCCCGCAGGCAAGACCGTAGCGATTGTTGGGCCTTCCGGTGCGGGCAAATCAACCCTGTCGCGCCTGCTATTCCGCTTTTACGACATCCAGAATGGCTCGATCACCATCGACGGCCAGGATATCCGTGACGTGACGCAGGACAGCTTGCGATCGGCTATCGGCATGGTTCCGCAGGATACCGTCCTTTTCAACGATACCATCGCCTACAATATCCGCTACGGGCGCATCACTGCTACGGAGGCCGAGATGCGCAATGCGGCAGAGCTCGCACAGATAGGTCCTTTCATTGAAACGTTGCCCGAAGGCTATGACGCCATGGTAGGGGAGCGCGGACTTAAGCTTTCCGGCGGCGAAAAGCAGCGCGTGGCGATTGCAAGAACAATTTTGAAAGCTCCGCCTATTTTGATCTTGGATGAGGCGACTTCGGCTCTCGATAGCGCCACTGAGCATGAGATTCAGTCGGCGCTTGACCTTGTCAGTCGCAATCGCACGACACTGGTTATCGCCCATCGGCTTTCAACCATCATCGCGGCTGATGACATTATTGTCCTGAAGGATGGAGTGATCGCCGAGCGCGGCACCCACGCGAAACTTTTGGCCAAGAAGGGGCTCTATGCCTCCATGTGGAACCGCCAGCGCGAGGCTACGGAAGCTGAGGAGCGTTTGCGCCGTGTACAGCAGGAAGACGACCTTGGCGTCATCCTACGTGGAAAGCCCGCTATGCCCGCTTGAATGGTTTGCTCCAGCTGCCAATCTCCGATAAGTAACGCGCGACTTGCCTTGGAGCGCTCGCCGTTTCATGCAAGGTGAGCTGCCGGCACAACCAGGAATAAATTAATGAGTCTTGTCGATTCCATACGCAATACCTTGGTGCCCATCCACCGGGAGGGGTACCCGTTCATCGCCGGTTTTGCCGGAGCGACGATCGTCCTCGGCTATTTTTGGGAACCGTTGTTCTGGATTGGTCTCATTCTCACCGCTTGGTGCATCTATTTCTATCGTGACCCGCAGCGTGTCACCCCGACCGATGATAAGCTGGTGATCAGTCCGGCAGATGGTATCGTTTCAGCTGTTGGGCCCGCTATCCCGCCGCGCGAGCTTGGTCTTGGCGACAAGGAGATGACCCGGATATCCGTGTTCATGAATGTCTTTTCCTGCCACATCAACCGCGCCCCGGTGCGCGGCCGGATAACGACGATCGTGCACAAGCCGGGCAAGTTCCTGAACGCCGACCTCGACAAGGCCAGCACTGAGAATGAGCGCAACAGCCTTTTGATTGACGGTCCAAATGGTGAGATCGCCGTCGTGCAGATTGCCGGGCTTATAGCGCGCCGCATTGTCTGCTGGGCCGACGAAAACACTGCCATATCGATCGGCGAGCGGTTCGGTCTCATCCGCTTCGGCTCGCGCGTCGATGTTTATCTGCCTCAGGGCTTTACGCCGCGCGTCGCAATCGGCCAGACTGCGGTCGGCGGCGAATCCGTCATTGCCGAATTCGGTGGCGCTGCAAGCGCTCCGTTGGTGCGGATCAGTTGAGGCAGGGCGCATGACCGAGACCGAAGTCGATCCATTGTTTGACGAGAAACCACAGACGACCGGACCAGTCGGACGGCGAATCCCGATGCGCTATCTCGCGCCTAATGTGATTACAGTTCTGGCGATCTGCGCCGGACTGACGGGGATTAGGCTGGCCTTCGAGAATCGTTACGAACTTGCAGTGTCCATGGTGCTGCTCGCGGCATTTCTCGACGGGATCGACGGTCGTATCGCCCGTATGATGAAGGGCTCCACGAAATTTGGCGCACAGATGGATTCGCTGGCCGACATCGTCAATTTCGGTGTCGCTCCGGCCCTGGTCCTCTACGCCTATATGCTGGACCAGGCCCGTTCCTTCGGGTGGATAGCTGCGCTGCTGTACTGCATCGCATGTTGCCTGCGTTTGGCACGCTTCAACGTGATGCTGGATGTAGTGGGCAAACCACTCTGGCAGAACAATTTCTTCACGGGTGTACCGGCTCCGGCAGGAGCCATGCTCGTCATGCTGCCGGTCTATCTCGGCTTTCTCGGTCTCGCGCCAACGCGTGCGATCGCCTTTGCGGCCGCCGCTTATACCGTCGGTGTCGCAGTGCTGATGATCAGCCGCCTGCCGGTCTATAGCGGCAAGGCCGCTGGAACGAGGCTGCGTTCGGACTGGGTCATGCCCACATTCCTGTTCATCGTGGTCTACGTGGCATTCCTGATGAGCTACACGTGGCAAACGCTAACACTGACGGCAATTGCGTTCTTCATCTCGCTACCGTTCAGTGCACGGGCATGGAAGCGCTACGAAGCGGCAGATCGCACCGCATTGGCAGAAGCTGAAAGTGCTGGTTCCGAAACCCCTTCCTGATTTCGGAACCAGGCGGGTTTCACTGCTCGGCTTCGATCAGATTTTTGCGGAAGAAGGCCAGGATATCTGCGTTGAACTGCTTGTGGAAAGCCACGCGATCAAAGCCTGCCCTGTCGGTGCACAGCTCAGGCTCACCGGAGCTGGTCACGAGTTTCGCGAATTCCTGGCTGCAAGGTGGAAGAAAAGAGAAATGGCCAGAGTTTGGCACGATGCGGTAGTCTGGCTTGGCGGGCAGGTTATGCGCAACCGTTGCGGCATCTTTGGGTGATAGACCGTCTCCACCATATTCGGATGCCCATAACTGGACTGGAACCGTCACTTTGCCCAGGCCCTCGGCGGTGAATAGGCTACCGCCCGCAGGGTCAACCAACACTGCAGTTTTGATCCGTGGATCACCGGCCAAAGGAGCAATTGCCGAGCTGTTAATTTGCTCGCAAAAGCGGTTTCCCGGATAGGTCGGGCAATTATCAAGCAGCAATTTCCAGTCGGGGTTGCCGCCAATCATGGCGAGGCCAGTGAAGCCGCCTCTTGAAAAGCCGAAAACGCCAATTCGTGCGGGATCGACCTGTGGTGCACCTGACCAGCGGTCCAGCATGAAATCGATCAGCCTTGTCATATCGACAGGGCGCTGCGTCATGGAGGCTATATCGTTCGGATCTCTCGTTTTCGATGCGCCGCTATCCCGTGGATGATTGATGGCCGCGACTACAAATCCTGCATCGGCAAGCATTTCAGCAAGTCCGTGGTAGTTGCCGGACCATCCACCTACACCATGCGAGATCACGATGAGCGGAAGTTTTTCACCTGTGAGTGGACAGTCTTGCACAGCCGTCGAATAGTCGAAGCCGATTTCTACCTGTGCCAGCTTGCCAACACACGGATACCAGACGGCAGCCGTCAGAACGGGTCCACGACCATTGGAAGGCACCTCGATGAATTTGAGACCTGCGGCCTGTGCCGGTTGAAACGTGCTAAAAGCAGTAATGGCAAGGATTGCTGCGAGCTTGAGAATTTTCATAGTTGATCCCTCATTTGGATGTCGTTGATGATGATTGAAGGCGCTACCGGATCGTGGCGCGGACATACTCGCTCCTGATCTCGATTGACGGCTTTGCCCCGGGTGTGCTTTCGCGCTTGCTGTCGATGAACGAGGCCTTGGCATCGATCAGGTAGCTGATGGACGTATCCTTGACGAAGCTGAAACTTGCGTCCAAGGCGTGTGAATCCAGCCGAATCGTCTCGCTGTGGTTCGTCCGTTCGAACCGCATGTCGCTGCGGACTGCATCGCCTTTGATGTCGAGGCTTGATGCATAGCCGTCGAGAGAGAAATCGGCGGCATTGCTGCTGATGGTGATGCCGCGATACTCGCCAGACAATTTTGCGTAAAGCGCTTGCTGCTGGATGTTGATATCGCTGTTTTTCGGCAGATTGACGTTGATGCGCACTTCGCAATCGGAAAGGCTTATCAGAGGGGATTCCGCAACATGGATCAGCAATGTCTGATCTTTCACTTCCGTTGTCGTATCTGTCTCGCAAGCGTTTGAAAACCAGCTCGAATACCAGTTCGAAAACCAGCCCGATTGATTGCCGGAGATAGTTGCGGCGTAGGGCTGCGTGTCCGTGGTGGTTAACTCGACGCGGCTTGCCTCTCCCGTTATGGCGACCGTTTTGATGTTTGCCATGTCGAGCGGTTTGCTTGGTTCCGCCCTTGCCGCAACGGGGCCGAGTGTTGTTAAAAGTAATATCAATGAAGCGAAAAAACCGGGCATCATATTCTCCTGAGATTCGGCGCCATCATCAGCGCTGATCTCAGGAAGCTGCATGTGACTGGTATTTTCGACCTGGATTGCATTTCAGGTCGTCCGCGATCGCAATTCAGGACATAGTAATGTTCCGAATTACCGTGGTCTCGACGATGATCTTTGTTCCGTTGCCCTTTGTCGTTGCGTTGCTGCTTTTCATCCTTCTGATCCAGATGATCAGACGGCGGGAAGTGACTGTATTGAATCCATTTTTCTTTAGCCTGATTGCTGCCTATGCCTTGCAATCAATGGTCATTGGTTTGCGTTGGGGCTACGACCTTAGGGGAGTGTTGCCGGTCCAGGCCGTGCTTGCAGCCGCTATCGCGTCGCTGGCCTGGCTCAGCTTCGAGGGCTTGCGTACCGGGCGCTCTCCCTTAAAGCGGCCGCTGCTGTGGCTGCACGCGCTCCCGCCATTGTTTGTGGCGGCGCTGGTCGCGTTCTGGCCGGCACCGATCTCTCTCGCGCTCATTCTGATCTTTGCGGGCTATGGCGTTGCGCTTACATGGCTGGCATCGGCAGGTCCGGATGCTCTTGCCTCGTCGCGCCTCGATGGGGTGATCAACTCTCATCGTGCCTTGCAGGTTACAGCTTTCGCCATCGCTGCCTCGGCCGTCATCGATATCATTATCAGCCTGGACTTCGCGCGATCCGGCGGCATTCATTCCGGCCAGATTGTCGCCATTGGCAACGTGCTTGCATTGCTGGTTTTGGGTACAGCGGCAACTGTGGCGGGTGCCAACCAGTCACCGGCTGACGTCGAGGTCGAGGACGACGGGCGTACAAGCCAGCCAAGTGCTGAGGATACGCAAATAGCAGCCTCTCTCGACGATCTGATGCAATCGCGCAAGCTCTATCGTGATGTCGATCTCAATCTCAACCGGCTTGCCCGGAAAATGGGCCTATCGGTCCGGCAAGTGTCAAGCGCGGTCAACCGCGTCAAATCGATGAGCGTCTCGCAATATGTGAATGATTACAGGGTGAGGGAAGCTTGCCGCTCGCTCACTGACACAGACGAGCCGATCACGCGGATCATGTTCGATGCCGGCTTTCAAACCAAGTCGAATTTCAATCGCGAGTTCCTGCGTGTGACCGGCATGAGCCCGAAGGCATGGCGCTCTCGCGCTTTAGAAACCGACGAGAAAACAGCAAAGATCATTCGCCTCGTTGGTTAGCTCGGGTCGTTATAGCTCAGCAATTTGTCGGCGCGCACGTCGTAAAGCTTGCCGGTTACATCCAAGGCTGGATCGCAAAGCAGGGCGATCTTTGCGGCGACTTCCGTCGGCGTGGGCAAGGTCTCAGGATCTTCGCCCGGCATAGCCTGTGCGCGCATGGCGGTGCGGGTTGCGCCGGGGTTGACGGAATTGATGCGAAGGCGCGTCTGTTGCGATTCCTCGGCCCAGGTCCGCGCCATCACTTCCACAGCGGCCTTGGAAGCTGCGTAGGGTCCCCAATAGGCGCGAGCGGTATGTGCCACGCCCGACGACAGCAGGATGGCGCGACCGGCATCAGACAGCTTCAAGAGAGGATCAGTGGTGCGGATCAGGCGCCAGACACTCGTGACATTGATTGCCATCAACCGGTCGAAGACTTTCGCCTCCACATGTCCGATGGGCGAAATCGTCCCGAGAATGCCCGCATTGGCGACCATGATATCAAGCTTGCCCCAGCGCTCATGGATGGAACCGCCCAGCCGGTCGATGGCGGGCATGTCGGTTAGGTCCAAGGGAACCAGCGTTGCGGTTCCGCCTGCTGCTTTGATCTCGTCGTCGAGTTCCTCAAGCCCGCCTACCGTGCGGGCAACGGCAATGACGTGGGCGCCGCGTGCAGCGAGTTCTTTGGAGAGTGAATAGCCAATGCCACGCGATGCGCCGGTGACAAGCGCAAGCTTGCCATCCAGCCGAAAACTGCCGTCAGAAATCATAGAGTGAACTCAACCGTTATTTGCGAGAAGCGAGAACTGGCGAACGTTACTCGCCCCATCCTTGTCGAGGAGCCGCGTCGGATAATCGCCAGTGAAGTAGTGATCGGTGAAAAGCGGCGAGCGCGGATCGCGAGGGGCGCCGCTGACAGCCTTGTAAAGCCCGTCGATGGACAGGAATGCCAGGGAATCTGCTCCAATGTATTCGCACATTGCATCAAGGTCCGCATACTGGTTGGCCAGCAGCTTGTCCGCATCGGGCGTGTCTATGCCGTAGAAATCCGGATGGAAGATCATCGGGCTGGCAACGCGGATATGCACTTCACGCGCACCGGCATCACGGATCATCTGGACGATCTTGACCGAAGTCGTACCGCGCACGATGGAATCGTCCACAAGCACAACACGCTTGCCTTCAATGACGGCACGGTTGGCCGAGTGCTTCAGCTTCACACCAAAGGCGCGGATCGACTGGGTCGGCTCAATGAAGGTGCGTCCGACATAATGGTTACGGATGATGCCAAGCTCGAAGGGAATCCCGCTTGCCTGGGCAAAGCCAATGGCCGCTGGAGTGCCGCCGTCCGGAACTGGAACGACTACATCGGCCTCGAGTGGTGCTTCCTTGGCGAGATTGATGCCCATGTTCTTGCGGGCAGTGTAGACATTGCGTCCGCCAACGACCGAGTCCGGCCGGGCGAAGTAAACGTATTCAAACAGGCAAAGCCGTTCGCGCTTCGGATTCTGCGGCTTGTATGTATCGATGCTGATCGAGCCATCAGCCTGGATTTCGCAGACCACCACTTCGCCATTCTCGATATCGCGGACGAATTTCGCACCGATAATGTCGAGTGCGCAGGTCTCGGAAGCGAAAATCGGCTTGCCGTCGAGTTCACCCATCACAAGCGGGCGAATGCCGATCGGGTCACGCGCAGCGATGAGCTTGGTGCGGGTGAGGGCGAGCATCGCATAACCGCCTTCCATCTGGCGGATCGCGTCGATGAAGCGATCGCTGGATGAGGCGTGGCGTGAACGGGCGATGAGATGCAGGACGACTTCGGTATCGGAATTGGACTGGCAGATGGCGCCATCGGCAATAAGCTGGCGGCGCAGGGTGAGGCCGTTGGTGAAATTGCCATTATGGGCAATGGCAATGCCGCCGACCTCAAGTTCGGCCAGAAGTGGCTGCACGTTGCGTAGAACCGTATCGCCAGTGGTCGAATAGCGCACATGACCGATGGCCCGGTCGCCAGGCAGTTGTGCAAGGGTTGCCGGATTGGTGTAGTGGTCCCCGACGAGACCCATGCGGCGTTCCGAACAAAACTGTTTCCCGTCATAGGAGACGATACCGGCCGCTTCCTGGCCGCGATGCTGCAGGGCGTGCAGCCCGAGCGCGGTCAGCGTCGCCGCGTCGGGATGCCCCAAAATGCCAAACACACCGCACTCTTCATGCAGTGTGTCGTCATCAAGGGACATCAATTGATTATCGTTACGAGAAATGTCGGTCATTACCGCCAGCCCTTCCGCCCCAAGATTACCTTGGATCGAGTCAATTGTGCCTATTTCGCATTATGCCACGTATATGGAGCATTACCAAGTAAACGCCAAGGCCTGATAAATGCCAATATTGACGCAGTTGTGTTCTTAGAGCAATTTCCGATCATATTGAATCAGTTCTGTTTCGCGGATGGCGAGACAATCCACGCGGAGGGTGGCGAGGCCGATGTTTTTCCATCGGATGATGCCGCCCGACAAAGTGGGTGTCCGCCAGCCGGAAACCCGAAGGGCCGGGTGAAATTCGGGCCAAATCCATCGGGTTTTGGCTTCGTCCGATGGAAAGGCATCGGCCTCGCCAAACCCCTTGACCTTGTCCACGAATTCCCTCCGGCAGAACGATCCAATATGGTCGGAATTTGCTCTAAACTGCATCAAGGCTGGTTTGTCGACCCTTCCGGCGGAATGTCTTCCTTCGGCTCCGGTGTTGTGGTGGTGCCGTCGGGCGCTGCATCCGGGGCCGCTGTCGTACCGGGCTTCAGGCGGTTGAGGATGGTTGATTCCGGGTCCTCTGGCAACAGGCTGATCAGTTTTGTACCCAGCTGATCGATCATCGGCTTGGATTTTGCCTGACCAACCCATGCCGGCTGGTTCTCGGGAACAAGCCAATTGAAGAACAGCATGGCGACAACGACGAGAAGGATGCCGCGCGCTGCGCCGAAGAGGAAACCCAGCGTACGATCGAGTGCGCCGATACGGCTATCGATGATGAAATCGGCAATCTTCATTGTGATGATCGACACGACAATCAACGTAACGACGAAGACGAGGCCAGCCGCTGCGATCTGGGCAATTGTATCATTGCTGATATAGGGCGTAAGGAACGGAATGACCGGCTTGTAGAACAGATACGCGGCTGCCGCTGCAGCTGCCCAGGAAACCACCGACAAAACTTCGCGCGAAAAGCCGCGCACCATGGCCAAAACCGCCGAAACGAGAGTGATGCCCAATAGAATTCCGTCAAGCAACGTTATTGGCATTTAAGTTCATCCCCATATTCAGTCTGGCCAATACTATCTGGTCAGTCGTCGCGTTGTCTCTTGTCAGGTCCAGATGCCGCAATCCGGGCCACAAGGTCCGGCAGCGAAGCGGTTTCTGTCAGACGAGCATTGCCGTTCTTTGCCACGTCGTTGCTTCCCTTGGGAAGAACAGCCTGCTTGAACCCAAGCTTATCTGCCTCCTTCAGCCTCTGCACAGCATGCGCCACCGGGCGAACCGCACCAGATAAACTGACTTCGCCGAAATAGACGCAATCTGCCGGAAGGGCAATACCGGCAATTGAGGAAACCAGTGCAGATGCAACTGCAAGGTCCGCTGCGGGCTCGGTTATTCGATATCCACCGGCCACATTCAGGTAAACGTCGTGCTGACCGAACCTTACGCCGCAATGCGCTTCGAGTACGGCGAGAATCGTCGACAGCCGGTTTCCATCCCACCCGACAACCGCACGGCGCGGCGTGCCAAGCGTCGAGGGTGCAACCAGCGCCTGAATTTCGACGAGTATCGGACGCGTGCCCTCCATGCCTGCAAAAACCGCAGCGCCAGGCGATTTTTCGTTGCGTTCACCCAGGAAAAGCTCGGAAGGATTGGCGACTTCGCGTAGTCCCTTGTCGGACATTTCGAACACGCCGATCTCGTCCGTTGGACCGAAACGGTTCTTCACGGTCCTCAAGATGCGGTAGTGGTGGCCGCCTTCGCCTTCGAAATAGAGCACGGCATCGACCATATGCTCGATCACGCGGGGCCCGGCGATCTGACCCTCCTTCGTCACGTGCCCGACGAGAACAACTGCCGCGCCGGTCTGCTTGGCATAGCGGATCATGGCTTGGGCGCCGGCCCGCACCTGCGTCACTGTGCCGGGGGCAGAATCGGCGGCGTCTGTCCACAATGTCTGGATCGAATCGATAATGATTAGATCTGGCCGCTTCGAATCGGAGATGGTGGCCAAAATGTCTTCGACATTGGTTTCGGCCGCGAGGAGCACGTCGGTATCGGCAGCGTGCAACCGCTGGGCGCGCAACCTGATTTGTGCCACCGCTTCTTCACCCGAAACGTAAACGACGCGGTGGCCTTGGCGGGCGAGGGCAGCAGCTGCCTGCGTCAGCAATGTGGATTTGCCGATTCCGGGATCGCCGCCGATGAGGATCGCGGAGCCGCGGACGAATCCCCCGCCAGTAACGCGATCCAGTTCGCCGATGCCTGACTGGATGCGCGGGGCATCCTCGATTTCGCCGGACAGCGTGGTCAGCGCTACTGCACGACCTTTGCGTGATGAGAGCTTGCCGGGTCCGCTGCCGATACCGCCAGCCGTGCCTTCCTCAACAAGGGTGTTCCACTCGCCGCACTCGTCGCACTTGCCGGCCCAGCGGGTGTGCACTGCACCGCAGTTCTGACAGATAAATTGAATTCTTGGCTTTGCCATCAATGACTTTCGGATTTGAGATAGCGCCGGTGATAGCGATTCCCAAGGCTGGTAAGCAACTCATATCCGATCGTTCCGGCGGCGCGGGCAGCGTCGTCCAACGCAATGTTGTGGCCGAAGAGTTCGACGTAGTCCCCTGGGCTGACCGCATCCAATGGAAGATCAGTGATGTCGAAGGAGGTAAGATCCATGGTGACGCGACCAATAATCGGAACTTTGCTCCCGGCAACAAAGCCTACGCCGCCGTTGGGTACAGCGCCGCGCAACGGCACACCGCTGCCCGATGCGGAACGAAGATAACCATCCGCATAGCCTACCGAACAAACGGCAATACGCGTGTCGCGTTTAAGCGTCGCGGTAGCGCCGTAACCTACGGTCTCGCCCTTTAGTCCAGTGCGGATCTGTACAACGCGTGCTTCCAGCGTCACCACAGGGCGCATGGGATTGGCGGCGGCGGAAAGTGGTTCGCCGCCGTACATGGCAACGCCGGGGCGGCTAAGCTCATATTTACCTATGCTCGCGTGAAAAATGCCCGGGGAATTCGCAATGCTTGATTCAATTCCTGCAAAAGCCACGCGAAGTTTTTGAAATGATTCGATTTGTTTTCGGTTCAACGCATGCGCTTGATCGTCAGCCGTAGCGAGGTGCGTCATCAGTAGAACCGGCTTTGGGTTCCGTAGATCAGCCGCGAAAGTCAAGGCTTCCTCGACGGTAATGCCGAGACGGTTCATACCGGTGTCCACGTGCAGCGCGAACGGAAGCTTGTCCTTTCGACGGGAATTCAGGTGCTTCCACAAATCGAGCTCATGGACCGAGCCAAGAACGGGAATGAGGTCCGATTGGCAGTAGGCTTCGAATGCTTCGGCGAAAAACCCGTTGAGCACAAACACCCGCGCATCAGGCGCGACAGCTTTTACCCGCAGACCTTCCTCGGCCAGCGCGACAAAGAAAGTGCGGCATCCAACCTGCCACAACGCCGGTACGACATGCACGATGCCGAGCCCGTACGCGTCGGCCTTGACGACAGCACTGGCCTCTGCAGGCTTCGATTTTTCGGCGAGGAATAGCCAATTGGTCGCAAGCGCATCGAGATCGATTGTTAGCCGCCCCCCGGCTAACCGAGGATCTGCGCCGGTCGTGGTGATCAGGGGCTTTTTGGCAGTCAAAGGTTCACTCGAACCGTTCAGGAAGATGCGAATCTTCGGCAAGATCGGTAAAGCGGGTAAATTCCGCCTGGAACGCCAGTCTTACCGTGCCCGTCGGGCCGTGACGTTGCTTGGCAACGATGACTTCCGCCTTGCCCGTAGCTTCGTTGAGATCGGCCTGCCACTTGAAATGCTCTTCCGTCCCGACCTTCGGTTCCTTGTTCTTGATGTAATATTCGTCGCGATAGACGAACAGCACCACGTCCGCGTCCTGCTCGATCGAACCGGATTCGCGCAAGTCGGAAAGTTGCGGATGCTTGTCTTCGCGACTTTCCACCTGACGAGACAGCTGGGAGAGGGCGATGATCGGCGTGTTCAATTCCTTGCCAAGCGCTTTCAGCCCTGTAGTGATTTCGGTAATTTCCTGCACGCGGTTTTCCGACGCGCGCTTTGACGACCCTTGCATGAGCTGAATATAGTCGATGACCAGAACGTCGAGGCCGCGCTGGCGCTTCAGCCGCCGCGCCCGCGCTGCAAGCTGGGCAATCGAAATACCGCCGGTCTGATCAATATAAAGCGGCACCTTCTGCATATGCTGCGAGCAGGCAACCAGCTTTTCGAAATCGGCTTCACTGATCTCGCCACGACGGATTTTCGAGGAACTGATTTCCGATTGCTCGGAAATGATACGGGTTGCCAACTGTTCCGACGACATTTCGAGCGAGAAGAAGCCGACAACGCCGCCATTCTTGGCCTTGAACGTACCGTCTGCCAATTGTTCCGGTTCATGCGCTGCGGCAATGTTGAATGCGATATTCGTCGCAAGCGAGGTCTTGCCCATGCCGGGGCGTCCGGCGAGGACAATCAGGTCAGATGGTTGGAGGCCGCCCATGCGCGCATCGAGCGCACGGATGCCTGTCGAGATACCCGAAAGGTGCCCGTCGCGCATAAACGCCGCGTTGGCCATGTCGACGGCAGTCTTGACCGCATCGGTAAATGTCTGAAATCCGCCATCGTAGCGGCCGGTTTCTGCAAGCTCGAACAGGCGCCGTTCCGCATCTTCGATCTGACCTTGCGGCGCGACATCAACAGGAGCGTCATAGGCTATGTTGACCATGTCTTCGCCGATGGTGATCAAAGCGCGCCGCGTGGCCAGATCGTAGATCGCCCGGCCGTAGTCTTCGGCATTGATGATCGTTACCGCTTCCGCAGCGAGACGGGCGAGATATTGCATCACCGTCATTTCGCCAATTTTGGCGTCAGCCGGCATGAATGTCTTCAGGGTTACCGGATTCGCCATCTTGCCCATGCGAATCATATCGGAAGTGACTTCGAAGATCTTGCGATGCAGTGGTTCGTTGAAATGGGTCGGCTTCAGAAAGTCTGAAACACGGTAAAACGCATCATTGTTGACGAGAATGGCGCCCAACAGGGCCTGTTCGGCCTCGATATTGTTAGGGGCTTCGCGGTAAAGCGCTCCTTGAGCCTCATTGATCTTGCGTACCGTAGCTTCAGCCATTTTATATTTTCCTGTTCTTGGATCACTATGGCCACGGCGTTTTTAACGGCGCAATGCAGAGGCGGAATATACATTTCCATCCACAGCAAGAAGTACAAAACAGGATGTTTACAGCTTGACTCAGAGTCACCGATTTGGCGCGTGATTCGCAAATGACAGTGTATACCCGCAACGCGGAATGTCGCAATTTGGTAGCCATGGAAAGCACAAAAAAACCATCCGCAAATCGCTCCGCGGATGGACGATGATGTTAAGGGTTGAATCGATCGTCGGACTTACCGCCCAGCGACTGATTCCTTGGTCTCCACCTGGCTGTTGGCGGAGCTGCGTTCACATTCGAGGCGCTTGAGCCGCTTTTCTTCCTTCTCGATATAGTTCCGGGTTAGCGGCACGGCCTCCTGCCGGTGTGCGAGCTGGATCTGGAACACCACCAGGTTCTGCCAGCGGAAAGCCGCTTCCGAAGCCGCAAGATAGAACTCCCACATCCGGCAGAACCGTTCATCATAGATCGCCTTGGCTTTCTCGCGATTCGCCATGAATCGTTCGCGCCAGATACGCAAAGTATCCGCGTAGTGTAGCCGGAGAATCTCGATATCGGTGACAACGAGACCAGCCTTTTCGATGTGTGGCAGCACTTCCGAGAGTGCCGGAATATAACCGCCCGGGAATATGTATTTCTGGATGAACGCGTTTGTATAGGATGGGCCATCCGAGCGCCCGATAGAGTGCAGAAGGAACACACCGTCCTTCTTCAAAAGCCGCGCGGTATGCTGGAAATATTCCGGGAAGTGCCCGATACCGACATGTTCGAACATGCCGACCGACACGATGCGGTCGAAGCTCTCTTCGATCGTTCTATAGTCCTGAAGGGTGAATTGCGCTTTTCCCGTCAGGCCTTCTTCGAATGCGCGCTTGTTGGCGATACCGAATTGCTCTTGCGACAACGTTACACCTGTCACATTGGCTTCGAGGTGCTTGGCGAGGTAGATTCCGAGTCCGCCCCATCCGCAACCGATGTCGAGCGTCTTGTGCCCCTTTTTCAACAACAGTTTCGCTGCGATGTGTCGTTTTTTCGCAAGCTGCGCTTCTTCCAGAGTGGCATCCGGCCGTTCAAAGTAGGCACAGGAATATTGCATGTCCGTATCGAGGAACAACTTGTAGAGATCTTCGGAGAGATCATAGTGGCGCTGAACGTTGCTGGAAGCGCGAGTCAGCGTGTTCATCTGATGCAGGCGGCGGGTGGCACGGCGTATGCCTTCGATCGCCAACATCCAGGGTTCCTTGGCGACAGTCGCCCCGGTATTTTCGAAGATAATCTTCAGGACATCATAGATATCGCCTTCGAGAACGTCGATATCGCCATTCATATAGGCTTCAGGGAAATGCAGCGATGGGTCGAATGCGATCTTTCGTTCGGCCGCTGCGCTGTTGATGCGGAAGGCGAATTGCTCTCCGGTTCCATCACCGAAGGTTTGAGATTTACCGGTAGAGTCTGTGATAACCAAAGTGCCAGTGTAGATCATCCGCGAGAGCGCGGCTTTGAGTATGGCATTCATGAACAATCTCCATCATTGACGATAGAGCTCGGCCATTAGCAGGCTCGGGAGGTGAGCCGTGGTCGGGCGTGGTAGGACAAACAAATCTAATCGTTTTTTTGTTCCTGAAAAGCAAAAAAATACCCGGCACTGCTGCCGGGTACTTTCAAAATGTTGATGAGATCATTCGAAAGAATGATCTATCGAAAAAAGATCAGGCGTTTTCTTCGCCTTCTTCGTCCTCATCGAAGAATTCATCCGCAAGCGGAACTTCCTCGATACCGTAGATCGCCTCAGCGGATGTAAGATTTTCGCCCTTTACCTGACGCTCGGCTTCATCTGCAGTACGGGCAATGTTGATCGTGACCGTTGCTTCGACTTCCGGATGTAGTGTCAGCACGATCTTGTGCAGGCCGATGGTCTTGATCGGCGTGTTCAGTTCAACCTGGTTGCGATTGATCGAGAAGCCTTCAGCGGTGATCAGATCAGCGATATCGCGTGTCGAAACTGAACCGTAAAGCTGACCGGTTTCACCAGCCGAACGAACGGCGATGAATGACTTGCCGTCGAGCTTTTCGGCGATCGCCTGTGCTTCCGTCTTGCGTTCGAGATTGCGTGCTTCGAGCTGCGCGCGCTGACCTTCGAACTTCTTCTTGTTGGCTTCGTTGGCACGAAGAGCCTTGCCCTGTGGCAACAGGAAATTACGGGCAAAGCCATCCTTTACCTTGACTGTTTCGCCCATCTGGCCGAGGCGGCTGATACGTTCGAGAAGAATGACTTCCATTTGAATTATCCTTGTCTGTTCTAATGTTAATTGTCGTTGTTAGGTGGTGTTGTATTCGCAGCCTTCGAAACCGGGGCGTTGCGCGACGTGTCGAACAAACCGGCAAGAAGGAAGAGGAAAAGTACGAAGGCGAAAAGCAGAACCGCGAGGTAGGCGAACCATAGTGCCACCGGACGCCATGGTGCGCCGCGCGTTCTTGCATGCAGTATGGCGAAACCCGCCATCGTGAAACCGGCACCGAGTGCGCCGGCTATTGCCGTTGCGGCGTAGCCGATACCGCCCGGCAAAAAGCAAGCAGCGCAAACGATGGCGAAGATGATAAGCGCGGAGCGAGGCATACGCAGCGCCCGCGGCCAGTCATCATGCGGTCGGCGGAGTTTGCCGGAAGCGGCCGTCAACCGCAGGGCCAGATAAAGATTGGCGACGATTATCGTCACCCATACGGCAGGCTGCAGAGCGGGCAGTACACGCACGACAAACAGTGCCATGCTCTGCGCAACGTCGGCATTCGCGGCAAGTTCAGGGTTGCTTGCGGCAAGCTGCTGCCCCAGTGATTTCGCCAGTTCGCCTGCAAGTTCATCGCCAAATCCGACGAGCACGCCGATTGCGATGAAACTGGCTGCCACAATCAGCGCCAGGCGCAGCAGAGTATCGGCGAGCGGATACCAGACCATGACGTCCTTCGGTCCACCGATTTCATCGGCAGGGCGCGCCAGACCGGTGAAGTACGATGCCGCGGCGGCAGGGAGCGCTGTGATCAGGACAACGATAAGGGCCGCCATTGGCGCGGCAAGCACGGAGACGGCGACAGCCATGGAAAGGGCGGCAATCAAGCCGGCGGCCGTACCCCAGCCGAGAGCGGCTACAAAAATAGGCAGCGGCGAAAACAGCAATAGCGCCATGGCGAGGGTCGATTGCGTGATAACGCCAACCGAAAGCAGTGCAGCGGCAAAGCCCGCCAACACACCCACGCCGATATCTTTTGCAGTCAGTTTCATTTCGCTCGCTGTCCTGCTTGTTTCAGCAGTTAGAGGCGGTCCCTAGACCATTACCTCAACTCGGGTTTCAATTTGTTTTGACGCAATCCCTGACGGAAAACCGGTTCCCACTTTTCCTGGAATTGCTTTGGTCCACCAGGCCCGCGCCCATCGCGGATGGTGGAATGAGGCGGCGGATCGAAATCCACCGCCTCAGTTTTATTATTTTACAACGTATGGCAGCAGACCGAGGAAACGGGCACGCTTGATCGCCTGAGCGAGTTCGCGCTGCTTCTTCTGGCTGACAGCCGTGATACGGGAAGGAACGATCTTGCCACGCTCGGAAATGTAGCGCGACAGGAGCTTTACGTCCTTGTAGTCGATCTTCGGCGCATTGGCACCCGAGAACGGGCAGGTCTTGCGGCGACGATGGAACGGACGGCGGGTCGGGATCTGATTGATATCAACCATTATTCTGCTCCTTCACCGGCTTCGTCACGCGGACGGCGTGGGCGGCGCGGACGGTCGTCATCGCGGCCACCGAACTTGTTGTCGTCGCGGTCGCGGCGATCGTCACGGCGAGCGAGCATGGCCGACTGGCCTTCCTCGTGTTCGTCAACGCGGATCGTCATGAAACGCAGGACGTCTTCGTTGATGCGCTGCTGACGCTCGAGCTCGGCAACGGCTGCTGCAGGAGCAGTGATGTTGAGCAGCGAATAATACGCCTTGCGGTTCTTGTTTATGCGATAGGTGAGGGCACGAAGTCCCCAGCTTTCAATACGCCCGACTGAGCCGCCATTGGTCTCGATGATACCCTTGTATTGTTCTACAAGCGCATCGACCTGCTGCTGCGAAATGTCCTGTCGAGCAAGGAACACATGTTCATAAAGAGCCATTTGTCTTTGCCTTTCTTCGTTAATATTGCCCGGTATCAACGGTAAACCTCTGCGAATCTCTCTGCCGGAGACCGGCGAAGAAAGGACGCTGATGGAGACGATCGAGAGCGGAGACACGGGAGGCTGAAGCTCTTATGCTTCGACGGATCGAAATCCGGCCCTCCGTTCAGCCCCCAGCTGACGCCGAGCAATGAACGGGCGCTCTATACGGGCAAATGCCCAAATAAGCAACCCGCCTGGAAATTTTATGCGGAAGAGCGCGTTTGAACTGTAAAACGAGGTGAATGTCTAATCTAAAAGCTCTGTCGACGTAAAGGTGACGATACGCTCGCCCTATCAAAGCTTGACTTCGTGCTTGCCTGTAGGCACATCGCGCGACAGATTCACACTGTAAGCAACCTTTGGAGGCGCAGCTTATGTCCATTGCATTCACCTTTCCGGGTCAAGGAAGCCAGGTTGTCGGCATGGGTAAGGCTCTGGCCGAGAACTTCCCCGAGGCCCGTGCTGTTTTCGACGAGGTGGACGAAGCTCTGGGTGAGAAGCTGTCTTCGATCATCTGGGAAGGCCCGGAAGAAACTTTGACGCTGACTGCCAATGCCCAGCCCGCACTGATGGCTGTATCCATCGCCGTATTTCGCGTGCTGGAGTCCAAGGGCGTATCCTTGAAGGATAAGGTTGCCTATGTCGCCGGTCATTCTCTCGGCGAATATTCTGCGCTTTGTGCAGCCGGCACATTCTCGCTATCCGATACGGCGCGCCTCTTGCGAATTCGCGGCAATGCGATGCAGAAGGCGGTTCCAGCGGGCGAGGGCGCCATGGCCGCCATCATCGGCCTGGAACACGAAGATGTTGAAGCAATTTGTGCCGAAGCGTCGAAACAAGGTCCGGTTCAGATCGCCAATGACAATGGCGGCGGTCAGTTGGTGATCTCTGGCGCGAAGGGCTCTGTCGAGGCAGCGGCTGCGCTGGCATCCGCCAAAGGCGCCAAGCGTGCGATCATGCTGCCGGTTTCCGCTCCTTTCCACTCTGCTTTGATGGAGCCCGCCGCTGAGGCCATGCGTGTCGCACTGGCCAATGTCGCCAAAAACGATCCGGTCGTGCCGCTTATTGCCAACGTCCGCGCTGCGCCTGTCAAGTCTGCAACCGAAATCGCCGCATTGCTGGTTGAGCAAGTGACGGGACAGGTGCGCTGGCGTGAGACGGTAGAATGGTTTGGCAATAATGAGGTCACAACGCTCTACGAAATCGGTGCGGGTAAAGTGCTGACTGGTCTTGCGCGCCGTATTAATAAGGACATATCCGGTATTGCTGTCGGCACGCCAGAAGACATCGATGCGGCTGTTGCTGCCCTCAACGCTTAAAAAGGAACGCGCAATGTTTGATCTCACAGGCCGCAAGGCTCTTATCACGGGTGCGACGGGTGGTATTGGCGAGGCAATCGCTCGTGCACTTCATGCACAGGGCGCAATCGTGGGTCTCCATGGCACCCGTGTGGAAAAGCTAGAAGCTCTGGCGTCTGATTTTAGCGATCGGGTCATGATCTTCCCGGCTAACCTTTCCAATCGAGATGAGGTCAAGGCGCTTGGCGAAAAGGCCGAAGCCGATCTTGGTGGCGTTGATATTCTCGTCAACAACGCGGGTATCACCAAAGACGGCCTGTTCGTGCGCATGAGCGATGCCGACTGGGACAACGTGCTTGAAGTCAATCTGACCGCAGTTTTCCGCCTGACTCGCGAACTCACGCATCCGATGATGCGCCGCCGCTATGGCCGCGTCATCAACATAACCTCAGTCGTGGGCGTGACAGGGAATCCGGGTCAAACCAATTATGTCGCTTCCAAAGCCGGACTTATAGGCTTCTCCAAATCCTTGGCGCAGGAAATCGCCAGCCGTAACGTCACGGTCAATTGCGTTGCACCGGGTTTCATCGAATCGGCAATGACCGACAAGCTCAACGACAAGCAGAAAGAAAGCATCATGTCTGCTATCCCGATGCGTCGCATGGGTACGGGCGCCGAAGTTGCTTCGTCGGTTGTCTATCTTGCCAGCAGCGAAGCATCTTATGTCACCGGTCAGACCATTCACGTCAACGGCGGCATGGCGATGATCTGATCGGGTTTGCATCGATCGTATCCACCGGTATCGGTCTCAATCACATTTATGAGATTGAGACCGTGAATAAAGCGTGATAAGTCGCGCACCAGTCTGGGCAGTCAAATCGATTTGATGTCCTTTCAGTTCCGCAAGGAAAGAGCCGCAAGGACGGGTGTTTTAGCTGTTAAACAGGGCGGAACAACCATCTTATTGCTTGATTAGAGTCATCCGTGCCGCTAACCAAGGCATAGGAAAAAACAAACAGGTTGAGGTTTCCACATGAGTGATACTGCAGAACGCGTCAAGAAAATCGTTATTGAACATCTGGGCGTTGATGCCGAGAAAGTCACCGATGGTGCGAGCTTCATCGACGATCTGGGCGCCGACAGCCTTGATACTGTCGAGCTCGTGATGGCTTTTGAAGAAGAGTTTGGCGTCGAAATCCCCGACGATGCTGCCGAGACGATTCTGACAGTCGGCGATGCCGTTAAGTTCATCGACAAAGCATCTGCCTGATTTTTGTTCGGCCCCGCAGCGATCGTGATATAAGGTGTTTAGCCTTGCTCGTTCATGCGTTGGGCCGGAAACAATCATGTTGCATTTGATAGTTAAGGATCTGCCATGAGGCGCGTTGTCATAACCGGCCTTGGGCTGGTTTCTCCTCTCGCATCCGGGGTTGAACTAACCTGGTCAAGGCTTCTTGCCGGCCAGAGCGGCGCCCGGCGTGTGACGGAATTTGAAGTTGAAGATCTTCCTTGCAAGATTGCCTGCCGTATTCCGGTAGGTGATGGCTCTGATGGTACATTTAATCCTGACGATTGGATGGAACCCAAAGAGCAGCGCAAGGTCGATCCTTTCATTATTTACGCTGTTGCGGCTGCCGACCAAGCGCTTGCGGATGCCAAGTGGGCGCCGGAAAGCGATGAAGATCAGATCCGTACGGGTGTTTTGATCGGGTCCGGCATTGGTGGCCTCGAAGGCATTGTAGAAGCAGGCTATACACTTCGCGACAAGGGCCCCCGGCGCATCTCGCCGTTCTTCATCCCCGGCCGTTTGATAAACCTGGCTTCCGGCCAGGTATCGATCAAACATAAGCTGCGGGGTCCGAATCATGCGGTCGTTACCGCTTGTTCCACCGGCGCTCATGCTATTGGCGACGCCTCGCGTTTGATCGCATTCGGAGACGCCGACGTGATGGTGGCTGGTGGCACCGAGTCGCCAGTCAGCCGTATTTCGCTAGCCGGCTTTGCTGCATGCAAGGCGTTGTCCACTGCCAGAAACGACGATCCGACAACTGCCTCGAGACCCTATGATGAAGACCGCGATGGTTTCGTGATGGGTGAAGGCGCGGGCGTTGTCGTCCTTGAAGAGCTGGAACATGCCCTGGCTCGCGGCGCCAAGATTTACGCCGAGATCATCGGCTACGGCCTATCCGGCGATGCGTACCACATCACCGCACCATCCGAGAGTGGTGAGGGCGCGCAGCGCTCTATGGAAATGGCTTTGAAGCGCGCAGGCATAACCCCGGGCGATTTGGATTACATCAACTCGCACGGCACTTCGACGATGGCCGATACGATTGAACTCGGAGCAGTCGAACGCGTTGTCGGCGACGCCGCTTCGAAAATATCGATGTCATCCACCAAATCCTCCATCGGTCACCTTCTTGGTGCCGCTGGCTCGACGGAGGCCATCTTCTGCGTGTTGGCGATCCGCGATAATATCGCTCCTGCAACGATCAATCTCGATAAGCCGTCCAAGGAAACGAAGATCGATCTGGTTCCGCACAAGCCGCGCGAACGCAAGATCGATATCGCGCTTTCCAATTCCTTCGGGTTTGGCGGTACGAATGCTTCGCTCGTAATGCGGCGTTATCAACAGTGATTGATTTCTTGGCGGAGCGCTCTCGCGTTTTTGCCATATTCACAATCGATTCTACCGGCGTCAGCCGGTATCATGTCCCGAGGTGCTTGCGTGAGCTCAGATCAGCAGTCTGAAGAGACAAACGGTTCAGCCGCCAACGCGCCGGATCGCAAGCCGATTGTCCCGCAATCGGCTTCCGAAGCCTTGCGTCCTGAACCGGGTACACCGCCACCTCTGCCGAAGCGACGCTCGCGTCGCGCTCGGAGCCAGATCGTTGTTTTTGCCAATTTCATGCTGTCGCTTGTCGTTCTGGTGGTTCTTGCTGCCGCGGCCGCTGTATACTTTGGCAAGCTGGCGTTCAATGAGCCTGGACCTAGCGATGTTACAACCAACTACGTTGTGAAGAGCGGTACCGGGATTGTTGAGATTGCCGACGGGCTGGAAAGGCGTAACATTATCAGTGACGCCCGGGTCTTTAAATATGGCGTTCAGGCCTATGGCCATCAGGGCGACATGAAAGCTGGCGAGTACGAAATCAAGGCGCATGCGTCCATGCGAGAGATCATGGATCTGTTGCGCAGCGGAAAATCGCTGCTTCGTTCGCTGACGATTCCGGAAGGGCTTACCGTCGAACAGATTTTCCAACGGGTGCGTGAGGATGAAGTGCTTGTTGGTGACTTGCCGGTAATCATGCCGAGTGAAGGCTCGCTTTTTGCCAATACAATGCGCTTTTCTCGCGGCACAACGCGCGAGGAACTCATCAAGAAGATGCAGGCCGATCAGAAAAAGCTGGTTGAAGACATATGGGAACGCCGCGATCCCAAGACTCCGTTGAAAACCATTGAAGAGTTTGTGACGCTCGCATCCATTGTCGAAAAAGAGACCGGCAAGGCGGACGAGCGTCCACGCGTTGCCGCCGTCTTCATTAACCGGTTGAACAACCGCATGCGCCTTCAATCCGATCCAACGATCATTTATGGCCTGTTTGGTGGCAAGGGCAAGCCGTCGGACCGCCCGATCCTGAAGTCAGATCTTGAGAAGCCGACGCCTTATAACACTTATACGATCAATGGCTTGCCACCCGGGCCGATTGCAAATCCTGGTCGTGACGCGCTGGAAGCGGTAGCTCATCCGTCGCAGACCAAGGACCTTTACTTCGTTGCCGACGGCACTGGCGGACACGTATTTGCTGAGACGCTCGAAGAGCACAATGATAATGTGAAACGCTGGCGTGAGGTCGAGAAGAATCGCCTCGACGAGGCCGCCAAGGCGGCAACCGGTGACAAGAATGCATCGCCGGACGCAGACAACGGAAATTGATACTGGAAAGGCCCGAGGAAGTTCAGGGCCTTTCGTTCCAGGGGGTAGACATGTCATTGCAAAGCATGACGGGATTTGCCCGTCACCTCCGGAACAGCGCCGGGGTGCAAATCTCGTGGGAAATCAAGTCGGTTAACGGCAAAGGTCTCGACGTGCGGTTTCGCCTGCCAGCAGGTCTTGAAACGATCGAGCAGAAGGCCCGTATCCTTTTCAGCCAACATTTCAAGCGCGGTAATTTTCAGGCGGCCGTTACCGTCGATCGCAGCTCGGGTGTTGCCAAGGCAATCCTCAACGAACCACTTCTGAAGGAACTGGCAGCGATCGCTGCACGTCTGCGCGAAGATTACGGTCTGGCAGCATCCACGCCGGAGGGCCTTATGGCGCTTCGCGGGGTCCTGGAGGCGCCACAGGAGGCCGCCGATGCGGAAGATCAGCACAAGATAGAAGAAGCAGTACTGGCGGTTCTGGACGAGACATTGGTTCAACTGGCGCACAATCGGCAGGCCGAGGGCAAGGCGCTGGGCGAGATTTTGACTGTACAAATCGCCGCGATCGAGATGCTGGTGGAACAGGCAAGGCTTGATCCAAGCCGCTCGTTTGATGCAATTCGCTCGCGTCTGGCTGCACAAGTTTCGCTGCTGCTCGATGCCGCTCCCGCATTGGACGAATCGCGGCTGTATATGGAGGCGGCATTCCTTGCGACGAAGGCAGACATCCAGGAAGAGCTCGACCGGCTGGAAATGCATGTCACCGCCGCCCGTGATCTTCTGAAGGAAGGCAACGGTGTAGGCCGCAAGCTTGATTTCCTGACACAGGAATTCAACCGCGAGGCGAATACGCTCTGTTCCAAGGCCAACGCGGCTTCGATTACATCGATCGGACTTGACCTGAAGGCTGTTGTGGATCAATTGCGCGAGCAGATACAGAATCTGGAGTAGTCATGCCCAACAGCATCAAAAGACGTGGTCTTATGCTTGTCCTGTCATCGCCATCCGGGGCGGGGAAGTCGACGATTGCACGGTTGTTGCTGAACGATAAGGAAAAGCTTGAGCTCGCGCTTTCGATCAGCGTGACCACGCGTGCACGCCGTCCCAGCGAAATCGAGGGCGTCCATTATCATTTCATCTCGCCACGCGAGTTCGAACGGCTGCGCGACAGCGACGCGTTGATCGAATGGGCGGAAGTTCACGGCAATTTTTATGGGACCCCGCGCGAGGCTGCGGAAAATGCGCTCGCGGACGGTCAGGATATGCTTTTCGATATCGACTGGCAGGGAGCGCTGCAGTTGCAGGAAAAGATGAAAGGCGATGTAGTCAGCATTTTCATCCTTCCACCATCCATGGCCGATTTAAAAGAGCGGCTGCATCGGCGTGCCGAGGACGCTGAAGACGTCATCAACATGCGATTGAACAACGCCCGTAACGAGATCGAGCGCTGGCGCTCTTACGATTATGTCATAGTCAACGAAGATCTGGACCGCGCCTATCATCAAGTCCAGTCGATCGTCACCGCCGAACGCCTGCGCCGAGACCGCTGCCCGGGTCTGTTCGATTTCGTCAGCAGTCTTCTCGATGAAAAGCTGGACTAGAGCGCATTCGCTAACGCTACGAACTCTTCGATTGACAGCGTTTCCGCCCGGCGTGTCGGGTCGATCCCGACCTTGGCAAGCAGCGCTTCACCGCCAAGTGATTTGATGCTTTGCCGTAGCATCTTGCGCCTCTGGCCGAAGGCAGCCTGGGTGACACGTCCAAGCACTGCCGCATCGCAGGCGAGCGGGGCCACACGCGGTATTAAATGGACGACCGAGGATGTCACTTTTGGTGGCGGTGTGAATGCTTGCGGTGGGACGTCAAAAGTAATTTTCGCCTCGGTTCGCCAGCCAGCCAGCACGCCGAGACGGCCATAGGCATCCGAACCCGGACGCGCGACGATCCGCTCCGCCACTTCGCGCTGAAACATCAGCGTCAGCGACGTATAGAACGGTGGCCATGGTTCACTAAGTAGCCAACTGATCAGTAATTGCGTGCCGACATTATAGGGGAGATTGGCGACGATCTTTACCTTGCTGCCGTCTGCTAGCCCAGAGAAATCCGTATCCAAGGCATCGCCGGCAATGACGCGAAGCCGGCCTTGGTAATGATCGGATATTTCCTGCAAGGCAGCCAAACAGCGTTCATCGCGCTCAATGGCGATAACATTGGCACCTTGGGCGAGAAGGGCACGCGTGAGGCCGCCAGGGCCGGGTCCCACCTCGATGACAGTCTGATCCTTGAGATCGCCTGCCTGACGTGCAACTTTTCCAGTCAGGTTCAGGTCGAGCAGAAAATTCTGGCCGAGAGACTTCTTTGCCATCAACTCATGGCGTTGGATAACTTCGCGAAGCGGTGGAAGGCTATCTATGCTCATGTGTCGAGTGTGCGGTTTGCCGCCAGTTCATCAGCAAGCCGCAGCGCTGCAATGAGGCTGTCAGGCTTGGCCTTGCCGGATCCTGCGATATCGAATGCTGTGCCGTGGTCCGGTGAGGTACGTATGAAGGGCAGGCCGAGCGTAACATTGACACTGTCATCGAAACCCAGCGTCTTGGCAGGGATCAGTGCCTGGTCGTGATACATGCAGATGGCGGCGTCATAGGTGGCTCGTGCAGCGGCATGGAACATTGTATCCGCCGGGAGAGGTCCACGCGCATCGATACCTTCAGCACACAGCGTTTCCACTGCCGGACGCACGATGACTTCGTCTTCCGTACCCATACTGCCGCCTTCGCCCGCATGCGGGTTCAATCCGGCAATGGCAAGCCGTGGGTTGGCGATGCCGAACTGACTTTTGAGTGCCAGTGCAGTGATCCGGCAGACAGTCAGGATCGTCGCTGTGTCGAGAACAGCGGGAACCTTGTTCAAGGCAATGTGAATTGTTACGGGAACTGCCCGCAGCAACGGTCCAGCCAGCATCATCACCGGCGTTACAGCATATCCCAGGTGCTCGCCGGCAAGATGTGCCAAAAACTCAGTATGACCCGGAAATTTGAAACCAGCCTCATAGAGCGGCTTCTTGGCGATGGGGCAGGTGACCATGGCGCGTGAGCGGCCTGCAAGCGTCAATGCCACGGCCTGTTCAATCGCCTCGATCGTTCCTGCCGCATTTTCGGCCAGTGGAATGCCGGGTTGATCCGATTGCCGGTTCTTCAGCGGCACGATTGGCAGCGCCTCATCGAATATAGCCGCCGCGTCCTCAGGCGTTGTGATTTCCAGTGGAACATTCATTCCCAGCTGTACGGCGCGCGAGGCGATCAGTTCCGCGTCGGCAAGCAGAAAAAACGCAGGAAGCTGCATGTGCTTGCGCAGTATCCAGGCAGCGAGCGCGATGTCAGGCCCAATACCCGAAGGATCACCGGAACTGACGGCGAGAGCGGCTTTCATGCCAATCATTCAGTGACGATCTTCGCCTTGCTGCGCAGTTCCTCGAGATATTTCTTGTCGACAGCCTCAGCTGATGCATCCGGTTTGCCATCACCCGCGGCGGCTGTTGCTTCCTGGGAAAAGACAAGGCGGGCCACGCGATCGTCGGAGACTTGACGGGTCGCGCACACGCCGAGAAATTCGACGCCCTTATCCGTATCCAAGGTCGTCGTCGCATGGCCGACCGGTGTGGCTATGACCAGCTTCGACCATTCCGGCGGCAGTTCCTGCTCTACGAATTTGCCGAGATCGCGCACTGTGACATCGAGCGTACCCTTGGCGATATCGCGTGTTGTCTGGCAGCCGTTGAAACGGCCACGCATGGCGTTGGCTTCACCTCGCCGCTTGGCGAGAATGCCGCGATTATTGGCAGGGACAACGAATATCACCTGCTGCAGTTGATATTCGGTAGAGACGGGCTTCTTACCGCCGTCCTTGAGCATGCGCTGCACGGCGTCCTGCTCGGACACCCTGGTTCCACCCTGTGTGCGGTTACGGGTGGCGAGCGCACGGCCCCAACTCATCTGCATGCGGATATATTCTTTGAAGTGCTGCGGCGTCACGCCGGACTTGTCCAACACGCCGTTGAGTTGATTAAGCGTCATCTTGTTGTTGGTAGCAAAACGCGTATAGGCGTCGTTCACTTCGTTGTCAGAAACAAGCAAATTGAGACGTTTCAATTCCTGGCGCTTGAGCGCCTCGTCGGTCAACTCATCCCGCGCCTGCTGGGTAAGGTTGCCCTTTTTATGCTGAAGTTTCAGAAAGGCAGCACGCTTTGAAATATCGTAGTCGGTGATAGCGACGCCATTGACGACGATCTTGATCTCGCTTGCTGCAGCAGGCAATGTCACGCCAACCGCCAGAACAGAGTTCAATGCAGTGATCATCGCCGCTGCAAGAATATGCTTCCTCACCATCATTTCTCAACTTGTCCAATCATGGACCATTTTCGCGAAATGGACCGTGTTTTTCTTCTTTTGATGTTCATTTCCTCTTTATTGTCGCTTTACTAAGGCAAAAGCATGACTGGCCGCAAGTGCGGCCAGCTTAGACAATAAGATTAGATCCCGCCGATATCGACCGGTTTGCCGATTCCCCACAAGGTTCGGAAGGAGATGTTGAAGCCAAACGTTGAGGTCTTATCGCCCTCGACGTTGTTCACAGTTACCGGTTGCTCCTGAGTGTAGTACATGCTGTACGTGAAACACTCGTCATCATAGGCAAGTGCAGCGGTACGCTTTACGAGCGTACTCGACACAAGATCATACGTTGCAGAGCCGAGGAGTCGCCAGTTTGGTGTCAACTTGGCCTGTCCGCCGACAGTGACTTCCTGGCGGTCGTCGGGGAAACCATAGGTTTCCTGTGCGGCGATGAAAGCGTATTTCACATAAACAGAGCCATATTTACCAGCGGTCGTGGTTGCCACTGTTGCACGCTTGACTTCAAAATCGTCCTTATCGAATCTTCCGCCAGTCGTGATATTGAACGCGCCCTTGTTTGCACCGATCATCGCGACATAGTCGGAACGAGCCGATTCCAGTCCGGATTCGGCACCCGCATTGACAAAATCTGGCGATGCAAAGGAATTGAGCCCGCCTAGCTGGAACGATTGGCCTGCAATACCATTTAAGCCCCAGCCATTGTTGAAGGTACCGGAATAGCGGAGACCGAGATTGGCACGGGTGCCACCCTCCACCCGATCATATCCGGAGAACTTGTCGCGTTCGAACAGATTCGATGCATCGAATACGAAACTTTGTGCGTCTTCATTCGGCAACTCACCCGCATAGGGTTCGTTGTTGCGAACGAAAAGCTGGGCTGTTGGTTCGAGCACGTGAGACGAGTTGGCGGCTGTAAACAGGATCGGCCATTTCGTTTCTAGACCAGCGGTTGCCATCGCGCGGAAGTCGTTGGAACGCACCTCACCGATACTGCCGTCGGACTCGACAAACGTACCATCTGCATAAACACCATCGCCTCGCAGGGCGAGAAGGGGCGTGATGACCAATCCGCTTGGGGTGATAAACGAACGTTTCCATTCGGCTTCCCCGGTAATACGGCCATCGTCACCTTCTATGCCTGCTATGTAACCAGTCCGATCGACACCGCTGAAATTTCCGTCAAATTTGTCGCGATGCAGTGCCTGCAAATTCAAATTGAAATTGAGTTCGCCGCCCGCAACGGATTGCGTAGGCGTATAGGCATAGTCCAGGCTCGGGAGAACCCAGGGCTGCTTTTCCTCAGAGGAACTCGGATCGGAATTTTCGAAACCCTCTTGAACGTGGAACCGGTAGAGACTGAGATCGAAATAGTTGCGGTCGTGCAGGCCACGCAGATAGACTTGGTCGGTAATGTTGTAATTGTCGTAGTTTTCGATGCCGTAGCGATAGGCAAAAGCCTTATCCGACTGTGCCAAGACACTCCAGCCATACGTCCAGCGCGGATTTATGTTGAACGCGCCCGTGGATCCGATCATTCCCCGTGTCGTGGCATTTGAATCGACCTGGTCGCCGGCAATGCTGTTAAATGCACCAGGATCCTGCTGGTCGATGCCAGCAAGCTTGATCGTATATTGACCATTGGCCAGCCGGTGACGCCATTCAGCCTCGCCCAGGAAACCCTGCTGCGTATAGTAGGTCCCCTGCAACGTCAGGTCATAATTGGGAGCCAGTGCCCAGAAATAGGGCACTGTGATGCCGGTGCCGAGCTCCGTCTCATGGCGATAGCTCGGTATGAGGAAACCGCTCTTGCGCTTGACTGTAGGGTCGGCGATTTCGAACGCCGGCAGGAATGCCAGCGGCATGCCAAACATTTCGAAGCGGCCACGCTCAAAGCGAATGGTCTTCTTCTTGCCGTTCCAGATGATTTTCTGGGCGCGAACCTGCCACAGCGGCGCCCGATCGGGTTTTGCCCGGCAGGGCTCGCACGCGGTGTAGATACCATTGTTGAATGTCGTCAGCTCGCCGCCGATGCGCTCCGCGCTCTCGGCTGCAAAGCGGGTATTGTCAGCTGCTTCAACGCGCAATGCATTGACGAAGCCTTCCTTGAAATCATCGGTAACATCGAGATTTTCCGCATAGATGCGGTTGCCGTCTTTCTCGACGATCTCGACCTTGCCTTCCGCTTTGAGGCGGCCGGTATTCTGGTCATAGGTGACCTTCCGCGCTACGAGGCGGTTTCCGTCATAATCGATCTGCACGCCGCCGACCGCGGAAATGGTCTTGGCGTTGATGTCATAGACAAGCTCATCCGACTCCAGCAGCAATTGTGCGTTTGGATCCGTTTTTACATTTCCAACAAGTGCATCACCCGTTTGGGCGTAGGCTGGGAGCGAAATCCCGCCTGCAAGGCATAGCAAGGCCGTGCTGCACGCAAGCCGTGCAAGCCACGCCGGCAACACCGAGCGCGTTACATTCAATCCCACTCTAACCATCCTCCTTGTGCAACAGAAAGGAGACCCCAAAAAATGTTGCAATCAACACGGGTGTCCATGCGGCAACGAAAGGCGGAACGAATCCCGCATTCCCGAATGCCTTGACCACAACAGTGACGACATAAAGCACGAAGCCTGCGAGGACGCCACCCAGAATCATCGTCCCCGATTGTCCGAACCGAACAAATTTCAACGAAACGGTTGCAGCGATTAAAGTCATCGCCATCAGCAGAGCCGGCAAAGCCAATAAAGACTGGAAATGCATGTCAAAAGCGTTGGCTGGATAGCCAAAAGAGCGAGCTGCGGCAATTTTGTTACGCAGCTCAAAAAAAGGAATGGTCTCGGGCCGCGCGAGGCTTTCTTCAACGAATTCAGGGCGCAGATGGGTTGGAATGCGCACGGTTTCCAAGGAAACCGGCGTCTCTCCCAACACAAATTTCGTCACCTGATTCAGCTGCCAGAAACCGTCATCCAGATCAGCGCTCTTGGCGTCCAGTCGCTCGGTAACGTCCTGGTTCTTGTCAAGTCGAATGAAGACGGCGTCGACCAAACGCAATCCACGGTTGACGATCGACTTGGAGCCGATGATCGTTTCGCCCTCTTCGGTTTTCTGCCGCAACCAGGGGACACGATCTGCCGATACATCATTGGCTTTTCCGGCGCGCCAGTTTGCCGTTATCTGTTCGCTCCGCTCAAAACCATAGGCAGCAAGCGGATTGACGACCAGCACAGCCGCCAGGCCGAAAAGAAACGCGCCCGTACAAGCAGGCAGAAGAAACTGCCAGGCCGAAACGCCGACAGAACGCGCGACGACCAGTTCATATTTGCGATTGAGCGAAATAAGCGTCGCCATCGCAGCAAACAGCGCGATGAATGGAAACACCTGCTGCATGATATAGGGGATGCGCATCACCGACAGCCCAAAGGCACGGATCGCAGAATAATCGGGCAGCGCAGACAGTTTTCCCGATAATTCGGTGAAGTCGAGGATCAGAGCCAGCGCAAAGCTGCCCATCAGGAAATAGCATGTGATCGTCACATAGCGGAGGAAGAAGTAGCGCCCGAGCGTCCAGCCGATCATTACCGGTGTCCTCCGCGCTTGCGACCGAACAATCTTGCTCCGGCGCTGGCAAATGCCACCTGCCTGCTTTCAAAAGTACGTTTGAACCAGTTACTCCACGTTGTCGGGATACCGATCTGGCGATTGGTTGCAAGCGCATAGATCGCGGAAAGCGCTGCGAGAATTGGAATTGCGAAGAGCATTGGCAGCATCGAAGCGTTCTTGTCCGTGCTCTGCCCGGTCGAATATCCCAGCCAGAACACAATGAGACTAATCGTTATGGCAGTAAATGACGCGGATATGCGCGCTTCGCGATGAGAGCGCGAGTCAGCAGCTGCGGCGAGGGAGATCAACGCAAACACGATCGGATACATCCAGTCCGTCAAGCGCTTGTAAAGCTCGGAAGTGTAGCGAAGTGGACGCTGTTGATATTGTTTGTCGTTCGGATCCGGATTCATGAGGTAATCGAGAGGCCGGTCCTTCGGAAAAATCGTGGCCTCCTTGTCGTCCGACGAAAGAAATGCCGCAAGATCAAGAGCATAGGTATTGAACTTGATGATGGACACATTGCCGGTCTGCACATCACGTCGATGAACCTCGCCATCTTTCATGATCAGCAGGCCTTGATCGGCGGTTTGGACGACAAGGCCTTCCTTGGCGTAGTAAATAAGATCCGTCGTCTTGTCGCGCGAATCTGAAACGAACAGGCCCTGGATCGTGCCATTGGAATCGCGGTTCTCGATCTGGAGGTAAAGGTCTGTATCGATTTCCCGGAACGAGCCTTGTTGAACCACGAGATTGATCACATCGCCACGCGCCTCGGCCACCATTTGGCGCATGTTCATCTGGGAATACGGCACGACGAAGTTGGAAATAAGGAAGGATGCAGCTGCGATGACGATCGCAAAAAGCATGACAGGACGGATCACGGCGGAGCGTGGCGCGCCCGCCGCATTGATGACCACCAGTTCTGAATCCTGGTTCATCGTCGAAAGCGTTTGCGTCACGGCAATCACCAGAGCAAACGGCATCACCACGGGAAAGGCGGATGGAAGCAGATTGGAACTGAATTTTAGAATATAGTAGAAGCTCTGTCCGCTGGTCGTCAGAAAATTGATACGACCGAGAACCTGTACGATCCATGTGATTCCGACCGCTGAAAGCAGAACGGCAAAAAACATGACGACGATCCGTCGCAAGATGTATATCTCAATCAGGCGCATGTCATGTTTCGCAAAAAGAGTTCCGCCACCTTGTTCGACCAGCCGTTCATTAAAGCCCGACCGTTCAATCTATGCCATGGGAGCCAAGGCATTATTTTGAGCTTTATGGGACGAACCCGTTACATGTTCAATAAACCCGACATATGTTCAATCTAGTCAGGCTTGGCTAAAAATAGGCGAAGAAAGCTAGTTAACAAGGTCTTAGTCAATCCCTTCATGATCACCCCTTCATTCATCAAGATCGATGATCATGAAAGTCACATTTTTGTTCAAACCGGAGATATCATGTCCAAACGCCCATCCATCAGTTTCGCAAAATATGCAGCCGTCGAAAGCGGCACCGCAATCTTGCTTGTTCCCGCTGAAGGCAAAGCAGCTGCAGAAGCCGAATCTGTTGTCGGACAGGCATTGCTGTCGCGTATCATCAGCGTCTCGGATTTCAAGGGAAAACTTGCAACGAGCCTATCTACCCTCGCTCCAAATGGCACAGAACTGGAACGGCTGGTGCTTGTAGGTAGCGGCGATCCGGCCAAGCTCAAGGGCGACGATTGGCTGAAAATCGGCGGCGCGGCATTTTCAAAAATCGGAAAATCCAAAAATGTCTCGGTGATCCTCGCTCTACCGGGCACAGATATCTCAGCCGAAAACGCTGCCGATTTCGCCCTGGGTATGCTTCTGCGCTCCTACACATTCGACAAGTACAAAACAAAAAAAGGCAAAGACGAGAGCGAGAAGGAAGATAAGTTCGTCGCTAGCATTACCATTCAGGTAGCGGATCCTCACGCCGCGAAAAAGGCATTTGCGAGTGCCGAAGCGGTGGCGGATGGCGTTATTCTTGCTCGCAATCTGGTCAACGAACCTGCCAATGTTCTCGGTCCAGTCGAATTTGCCGAACGTGTCGAAGAGTTGAAAAAGCTCGACGTGAAGGTCGAGATTTTGACGGAGAAGGACATGAAGAAGCTCGGCATGGGCTCGCTGCTCGGTGTCGCACAAGGGTCCACACGGCCGGCGCGCATCGCGATTATGGAATGGCACGGCGGGAAAAGCAAAGACAAGCCGATCGCCTTTGTCGGCAAGGGCGTGACCTTTGACTCCGGCGGTCTCTCCATCAAACCCGCTGGCGGCATGGAGGAAATGAAGGGCGACATGGGTGGTGCGGCCGCAGTCACCGGCCTTATGCATGCACTTGCCTCACGCAAGGCCAAGGTCAACGTCGTCGGTGTCATCGGGATCGTTGAAAACATGATCAATGGGGATGCGCAGCGCCCTGGCGATATCGTCACGTCCATGTCGGGCCAGACGATCGAAGTGCTCAACACCGATGCGGAAGGGCGCCTCGTCCTCGCCGATGCGCTTTACTATTGCAATGATCGCTTCCAGCCCAAGTTCATGGTCAATCTCGCTACCCTGACAGGCGCCATCATGGTGGCTCTCGGCGTTTATCAGGCGGGGCTGTTTTCCAATGACGATGCGCTCGCCGCACAGCTCTTCGATGCGGGCCAGGCAACCGGTGAAAGGCTCTGGCGCATGCCACTCGGCCCCGAATACGACAAGCTCATCGACACCAAGAATGCCGACATGAAGAATATTGGCGGGCGTCACGGCGGCGCAATCATTGCCGCACAATTCCTGAAGCGCTTTGTGGGTGATACGCCTTGGGCCCATCTCGACATTGCCGGCACTGCAATAGGCGCACCAACCAATGAGTATAGCCAGTCCTGGGCTTCGGGCTACGGCGTTCGCCTTCTCGACAGGCTGGTTCGCGACAATTTCGAAGGGTAGAAGTTAAAAGGGACTGGCTTGACGTGAGCCAGTCCTTTCACACAAGACTGCACTCATGACCGAAATTCTCTTCTACCATCTGACTGAATCGACACTGGAGAACGCATTGCCGGGTCTCGTCGAGCGTTCGCTCGATCGCAAATGGAGAGTCGTCATCCAGACAGGTTCCGAGGAGCGGCGCGACAGTCTCGACAATCATCTTTGGACCTGGTCCGATGCGTCTTTTCTTGCGCATGCGACTGACCAGGAGCCTCATCCGGAAGAACAGCCCGTTATCCTGACGACAGGCCACGGCAACGCCAACAGCGCGACCGTGCGCTTTCTCGTCGATGGCGCCGAGCCGCAGAATGTCGAAGCCTATGAGCGGTTGGTTCTCATGTTTGATGGCCACGACCAGCAGCAGCTGGAACAGGCGAGGGCGCAGTGGAAACTGTTGAAAGAACAGGGTCACAACTTGACCTACTGGCAGCAGAACGCCGAAGGGCGTTGGGAAAAGAAGGCTTGAGAAACTGTTGATGCGTCTGCTTTTGCTACTCCTCTTGATCGCTGGAATTGTGCTCGGGATCGGATATCCTTGGGTGGTCGGCAATTTCTCGGGAGAAGAAATCGGGTCATGGCGCGTCTATGACCGTCCCGGTCCCTACAAACCGGTCACCGTCACCTTGACCGCGGGCGACGCTCCGGTGCGCGCCTTCGTCGACATGCAGCCTTTGCGAAATTTCGTCCCCTCCATAGGGCGCTCGGCACTGACAGCCGTCGTCACGCGGCAAGGCAAGGACGTTCTTGTCACGACGTTGAATTACGAGAACAGCAAAGCGGCCAACAGGGGCTCACCGCAGGGCCCGCAGGTCTATCGCGACAGCATCGGAGATATCGATCCGGTGGAAGATGGCGACTATGTCTTCACCATCGGACCTGGCGATTTCGATGGCCTGGAGGTGGCGGAGGTTGATCTTGTCTTGCGCAAGGCCGCGACCGTTGTCGACTGGCGAGCGATGCCAGCTGGCATCGCGCTGATTGTGATCAGTCTTTTTGGGCTCGTTCGCCTGAGACGCAGTCGCAAGGCAGCAGCTAGCAATGTGCCACCTTCGCCCAAGTGGGGCAGATGATGGTGGACCAGGCAGGGACCTTTCCAAAGATCCTTACCGAAAGACTTCGGTTACGCCGGTTCGAGCCAAAGGATGATGCCGGGCTCCACGCCTGTATTGGAGATGCAAATCTCGTGCGCTATTGGGATTTTTCTGCCTGCAAGAATATTCAGGAAACGCGGAGCTGGGTACGGGTACTCGCCAAGACCACGTCACCCAATGAATCCATCGCTTGGGCGGTTGCCGAAAAGGACAGCGATAATTGCATCGGCATGGTCAATTATCACCACCGAGAGCCGCTCAATCGCCGCTTGGAGATCGGCTACATTCTTCGATCGGAATGGCACGGCCGGGGACTAATGAGCGAAGGGGTCCAAGCGGTGATGTCCCATTGCCTCGGTAAGCTGAATACCCACCGTATCGCAGCAGTTATTCATCCCGACAATGCCCCGTCCATCAGGCTGGTGACGCGACTTGGATTCGCATGCGAGGGCGGGCCGCTGCGTGATTACTGGCGTGTGGGCAACAATTATATGAGCCCCATGCTTTACAGCTTCATCGCCAACTGACGATCCTCATTGTGCTTTTCGACGATGCGGTAGGCACAGCGCCGGGCACCTGTCAATATATGCTCGAAGCGTTTGACCTCGACATTCGGCCCAAGCGCCGCCTGAAACACCTCGAGCTCTGACCGGCATAATTTCTGGCAGGCTTTGGCCGCAACGCAGATAGGGCAGTGATTCTCGATCAGGACAAGATCGCCGCCCGCGTCCCGGCTGACTTCGGCCATGTAGCCCTCTGCCGAACGAATTTCTGCGAGGTGTTGGACTTTCTCTTCTAGCGAAGCAATCGGTTCTAGCGCCGCGCGGTACTGATTCAGTGTCGTTTTCTCACGATGGGAAATCAATTGGTCAAGCCCGGCATCACCAAAGACCGCCGACACCGACGCCAGAAGGTCCGCTGTCAATCCGGCATGATTGTCGGGGAACTGGGCGTTTCCGGCGTCGGTGAGATGCCAGAAGCGTTTGGGCCTGCCGACACTCTCCCGGCTGTCCTCGAAACCAACGAGACCGTCCTCGTGGAGACGTGCAAGCATCTGTCGGACTGCTACAGAGGTAACGCCAAGCTTGTTACCAAGAGCCGAAGCCGTCTGCGCTCCGGCCACTTTCAGCGAATAGAGCATGCGATTTGTCGTGCGATCTTGCATAGACATACGATAGCAAGAAAAATTTAAAAAGCTATTGCTTGTTTTATTTGGAGGAATATAAAAATATAAAACTTGTTAAATTGAGGAAATGCCATGCACGAGACGACAGAAGAAACCGGCAGTACAAGCTGGTCGGAACTCTTGAGCCCCTCATATTCGGCGGCGACCCTGACGTTGTGCCTTGGGGTAGCGCTGTTCGCCTTCAATGGTTTCCTGGTTTCCACATCTCTTCCGACAGCAGTGCGCGAAATTGGCGGACTCGAGCTTATTTCCTGGGCTTTCACGCTCTATCTCGTCCTCTCCATTGTCGGCGGCGCCAGTGGCGCATTGCTGAAGGCCCGAGTAGGTGCGAGGATGGCGCTAGTGGGGGCCGCGCTGGTGTTTCTCGCGGGCACGCTTATCGCAGCGTTCGCTTCGTCGATGACCGAGGTACTGATCGGACGTGCGTTTCAAGGACTTGGCGAGGGCATCATCGCCGCGATTTGCTACGCACTTATTCCCGAACTTTTCCCGTCAAGGCTTGTTTCCAAAGTTTTCGGCGCGGAGGCTGTCGTTTGGGCGGTGGCTGCCTTTGGTGGGCCGTTGGTATCCGGATTGCTCACTGAACATCTGTCGTGGCGTGCCGCGTTCCTCGTGAATGTGCCTTTGGCCCTGATATTCATCGCACTGGTCTTCTATATCGTGCCCAGGTTTTCCGGCGAGATCGCACGCCTGTCCGTACCGTTCCTGCGGCTTTCGGCCATCGGTTTCGGCATCATGCTGGTCGCCTTTGCCAGCATCATGCAGACGGTTGCGACGCAAGTGTTGCTTGTCCTGGGCGCCGCAGTGGTCCTCGCCTCGGTAGTCGTCGTCGACCGGCGCAGCCGCACACCGCTCTTTCCATCCGATGCCTTCGCTCCGAATTCCACTGTCGGCATTGGCCTATGGATTGTCCTGCTCATGCCGGTTGCACAAGCCTCCACGTCCGTTTACCTGGTCATGACCCTGCAGAACCTCTGGGGTTACGGCCCGACAAAGGCAGGTGCCTTCAATGCCACGTTCGCCATTGCATGGAGTACTGTTGCCATCCTCGTTGCCAACATACAGGACCAGCGTCGCCGTGCATGGTTGATCCGGCTCGGACCGACACTGCTCGTCGCAGGCCTCGCTACAATCGTCTTCGGCTTCTTCGTCGATTGGCCGCTGGTCGTAATGCTGGGTCAGATCGCCATTGGCACCGGTTTTGGTGTCAGCTGGGGTTTTCTCAGCCAGTCGGTCATGGAATCAGCGCGAAGCGGCGAACGTGATCGCGCCTCGGCCCTGTTGCCGACCCTGCAATCCGTTGGTTATGCGATCGGCGCCGCTCTCGCTGGTCTCGTTGCCAACGCCGTCGGCTATCCTGAAGCCACGACACCGGCCGCCCTGCGCGACGCCACGATAATTGTCTTTGCCGTTTCGACCGTCATCGGCGTTGGTGCGTTTGTGGCCGGGTTCGCCTTGCCAATGCGCAAGAAAACTCTACTGGCGATCGAAATGCAAAAACGGCTATAGATCGCCGATGGCAATTGATGAGCGAGATTTGAAGGCCGATCCTGCAATCGTCAGGACATGGATCGAGGGATGGGCGCTGACACGGCAGGTGGCGGCGCCCGTTTTCGAGAACGGGGGCTATCGTGTCGAAGTCGGTCTTCCGGACCAGGTGAGGCGCTATGTTTTCTCAGAATATTCCGATTGGGTCCGTCAGCATGCCGAAGCCATTTCCGAGACGGCGATCTTTCTGAAGGTCTGTGCGCCGCGGGAGCTTGTCCAGCCGAATCTGCCAGTGCGTTGGCATATCCAATCTCCCGCCTTCATGATGTTGCTGTCCGGCCCCATGCAAGGCGAAACCAGCGCTTTGCCGGATGGCTATGTATATCACCATCAGGTGTATGACGGCGTAACCATCGTCAACGTCCTTGACAGGGGCGGGGAGGTCGCAGCCACGGGAAGGATCTCATTTCCCGGGGATTTGGCTGTTTATGACCGGATAAGTACCCATGAGAACCATCGTCGCAAGGGGCTCGGCCGGTCTGTCATGAAACGGCTGGAAATGCTTTCCCGAGAAAAAGGCATACAACGCGCGGCACTCGTGGCAACTCCTGATGGCCGTGCACTCTATGAACCGCTCGGCTGGCAGGTACATTGCCTCTACACAACCGCTGTTATTCCAGATGCCGGTGCTTGAAACTGGCGCTACTGCGCCAGCTCGGTCATCGCATCTTCATATTCGCCGGAAAGTGTCAGCCACTCTTCTTCCGCGCGGGCGAGAGAAGACTTGGCATAGCCGATTTCCTTGCCGATCTGCGTCGCCTTGGCGGGTTCGCGCGTATAGATGACCGGGTCGGCAAGTTGAATCTGCAGCGAGTCGATCTTCTTCTGGAAACGGTGCACCTGTGCCTCTGCTTCCTGGATTTTCTTTTGCAAAGGCTTCAAGGCTTCACGCTTCTGCGCGGCAAGCTTGCGTTGCTCCGCCTTGCTCAGTTTCTGGCCCTCTTCGACCACGATCTTGTTGCCCGACCGCTCCGCTTTCGCATCGGCCAAAACCAGTGAGCGATAGGCATCCAGATCGCCGTCATAGGGCGCAACGCCGCCATCGCGCACCAGCCAAAGCCGGTCCATGGTCGCTTCGATCAAATGTCTGTCATGCGCGATCAGAATGACGGCGCCATCGAAATCGTTCAGCGCGTGCATCAGTGCTTCACGGCTGTCGATGTCGAGATGGTTCGTCGGCTCGTCGAGGATGAGCAGGTTCGGACCCTGGAAGGTTGCGAGACCCATCAAAAGCCGGGCTTTTTCACCGCCGGAAAGGTCTTTTGCCGCCGTGTTCATCTTCACCGTGGCCAGGCCCATGCGCGAAACGCGGGCGCGCACCTTGGATTCCGGCGCGTCCGGCATCAATTTGCGCACATGCTCGATCGCGTTGTCCTCAGGGATCAGATCATCGAGCTGGTGCTGGGCAAAGAACGAGATTTTCAGGTTCGGCGCCACGGTGATCTTGCCTTTTTGCAAGGGCAGGCGGCCGCCGATCAGCTTGGCCAGTGTCGATTTACCATTGCCGTTCGAGCCGAGCAGGGCAATTCGGTCATCCGCATCGATACGCAAATTGAGATGCTTGAGAATGGGTTTGCCCGGCGTGTAGCCGACTTCGCCGCTCTCAATCGCGATAATCGGCGAGGCAACCACTTTTTCCGGTTCCGGAAAATGAAACGGCATCACGTGGTCTTCGATATGGGCCGAAATCGGCTTCAGCTTCTGCAGTGCCTTCAGGCGGGACTGCGCCTGCTTGGCCTTGGATGCCTTGGCACGGAAACGTTCGACGAAAGCCTCCATATGGCTCCGTTGTGCTTCCTGCTTCACGCGCTGCTTCTGCTGCAATTCGAGAGCTTCACTGCGAAGTTTCTCGAACTGATCGTAATTGCCCTGCCAAAGCGTCAGTTTGGTCTGGTCAAGATGGATGATCGAGTTCACCGCGGAGTTCAGAAGATCGCGGTCATGGCTGATCAGGATCACTGTGTGCGGATAACGGCGCACATAATCCTCGAGCCACAGCGTGCCTTCGAGATCGAGATAGTTGGTCGGCTCGTCGAGGAGCAGCAAATCTGGCTCAGCGAAAAGGACCGCTGCGAGAGCCACGCGCATGCGCCAGCCGCCCGAGAATGATGAAGCCGGGCGCTTCTGCGCTTCCGCGTCAAAGCCAAGGCCTGAGAGGATCGCACCGGCGCGCGCCTCGGCGGAATGCGCATCGATATCCGCAAGCCGAATATGGATATCGGCGATGCGGTGCGGGTCGGTGGCTGTCTCAGCCTCTGCAAGCAAGTCAGTGCGCTCGGTATCGGCGGCAAGCACGATCTCGATCAGGGAATCCTCGGTGCCCGGCGCTTCCTGCGCCACTTGGCCGATCTTGATGTTCTTCGGCAGGAAGAAATCGCCGGTTTCCGCGTGAAGCTCACCGGTGATGACTTTGAACAGCGTTGATTTGCCCGCGCCATTACGCCCGACCAGGCCAGCCTTCGTGCCGGATGGCAGATTCAAGCTGGCGTGGTCGATGAGCAGGCGGCCGGCCATACGCACGGAAATATCGTCGAGAATAAGCATGGCCGCGCTTTTGCACGGGAAATGGCTTTTCCGCAAGACTGTACTGTTGCATATCTGCCGTGCGCTTGAGGTAAAGAGACGTCACAACATCTTATGAATGAGGTCTGCCTTCTTCCGTTCGCTGGAACTGGATGAGATCAAAGGACGGCGCAGCTTTGCCGAGCGCTGTCAAAATGGCGTGCGCCTGACCACGATGGTGCGTCTGGTGGTTAAAGAGATGTGAGAGCGCCGGCGCGAGACGCTGACTGATCGTCCGCATGTCGCTGACCGTTGTATAGGTGAAGCGTCCGGCGATATCCGAGCTGTCCAGGCTGTTGACCCAGTCGATAATGCGCGCGTCCTCTTTTTCCCGTGCAGCCTTCAACGCGTCGAGTTTTTCAAAAAGGGTCGCATCGAGCGCCTTTGGTGCATCGCCTTCGCCGGTAAAGCGGTAGAGCCAGATACGATCGGTCACCAGCAGATGGTTCAGGGTGCCGTGCAGCGAAGTGAAGAATGCCCGCACGTCGCGCCGGTATTCTTCATCGTCGAGTTCGGCTGCCGCGGCATAGAGCCGTTGGTTTACCCAGCGATTATATGCGGCAAGCATCCTGAAATGCTGTTCCATCACGTTGACTTCCTGTAAATAAAGGTCAGTATTATTGACATAATAACCGAAGAAGGAGCAGTTGCGATGGCAATCATTTTGCACGAGCTTGTCGGCACTGATCAAGGCCGTCCTTTCAGTCCACACTGCTGGAAAACAGTGATGTCATTGGCGCACAAAGGTCTGCCATTTGATCGCAATCGCGTCTCCTTTAAAGAGATACCGAAACTTGAGAACGGCTATTCCGCCAAAGTGCCGATTATCCGCGATGAAGACAAGCTCGTAGCAGATTCCTTTGCGATCGCCCTCTATCTGGAAGATAGATATCCGGACCGTCCTTCGCTGTTCAAGGGCGAGGGTGGCCGCGCTATGGCCCGCTTTGTCGAAGGCTGGTCGCAGATGATCATCCACCCTTTCATCAACGTAGTGATCCTGATGCCGGTACACGATCTGCTTGACACCTCTAACCAAGCCTATTTCCGCGAAAGCCGTGAGAAAGTCTTTGGCCGGACGCTCGAGGACGTAGCAGCGACGCGCGATACGAAGCGCGAAGCGTTTACTGCAAGTCTTGAGCCCATCCGCAAGACGCTGCTATCCCAGCCGTTCATTGGCGGTGAAAGCCCCTTGTTTGCCGACTACATTATATTCGGTGCCTTTCAATGGGTTCGCGTTTTGACATCTTACAAACTGTTCGATGCAGGCGATCCTGTGCAGGACTGGTTCGAGCGTTGTCTCGATCTGCATGGCGGTGTTGCACGCGAGATCAAGGCTGCAGCGTAAGCTGCCATAAGGGAGGATTGGCAAATGGTCTATTGGCAAACGGGCCTGCTCCCGCTATAGAGCCGCCACCATTCCCCCAAATGACAAGGTTTCATTCCATGGCAATTGAACGCACTTTTTCGATGATTAAGCCCGACGCGACCCGCCGCAATCTCACCGGTGCCATCACCCAGAAGTTTGAGGAGGCTGGCCTTCGCGTCGTCGCTTCCAAGCGGGTCTGGATGAGCCGCCGTGAAGCCGAAGGCTTCTACGCTGTGCACAAGGAGCGTCCATTCTTCGGCGAGCTGGTTGAGTCAATGTCCTCGGGCCCGACTATCGTTCAGGTTCTCGAAGGAGAGAATGCCATCGCCCGCAACCGTGAAATCATGGGCGCGACCAACCCGGCCAATGCTGACGAAGGCACGATCCGCAAGATTTTTGCCCTCTCCATCGGCGAGAACTCGGTTCATGGTTCCGATGCCCCCGAGACTGCCGCAGAAGAAATCGCCTACTGGTTTTCCGGTACTGAAATCGTCGGCTGATACTCGGCTGCGCGAATAAGAAAAGCCGGGCGAAATGCCCGGCTTTTTTTATCGGATCAATCAATTTTTCTGCGCGAGCTGGGCGATGGTTTTTCCGGCGGCGTCGTGCAGAAGCAGTTTGCCGGTGTCGGCATCGATAGCGTAGGACCGCGTCCGTTCAAGCGCGGAAAAAAACTTTTGTTCCTGATCCATCAGGGCGGGCGGACACATCATGCGGGTTGCAGCCGCTGGTTTGAAAGAGAGATTGGATCCAGCAATCGTGGCGCTGGTCATGAAGCCATTGCAACCGCCCGATCCGTTCGCAGATCCGTCGGCATTGATCGTCAAGGTCGTTTGCGCATTATCGATGACACCGCGCCCGTCGATGTCTTCGGCAAGCCATGTCACATTCCTGATTTCCCCTCCCGGCTCGTCACTGCGAGCGGAGAATGACAAAACCAGCAGTACCAGGACGGCCAGAAAGCCGATGATAAGGGAACCGACTGCGACACGGTTCATTTGGTTTTTTCCCAGCGCTTGAGCGCTTCCTCGTCGGTTGCCTTCGCCTCGACCCAGTCGCTGACTTCACCACTGACGAGGTGCTGCTTCTTCCAGAAAGGGGCAGCATTTTTCAGATAGTCCATCAGGAACGATGCGGCCTCGAAAGCCGCTTGCCGGTGGGCAGAGGCAGCGACGACAAGGACGATGTTCTCGCCAGGTTTGATAAAACCGTAGCGATGGACGACGGTCAGGCCCGTTAAACTCCAGCGGTCCAGGGTTTTTTCGGCGATACGGCCAATTTCGACCTCCGCCATGCCTGGATAGTGTTCGATTTCAAGCGCTGCCAGCGTCCCGGCCTCATCTCGGCAAAGACCACTGAATGTCACCACCGCGCCGATGCCGCGGCGGTCCCTGGTCATCCGGTCAATTTCGGCGGCTGTATCGAAATCCTCAGCCTGGATGCGGATGAGTGGTTCGACCGTGCTCATGCTTCATCCCCCGGTCATCGGCGGGAAAAGCGCAATCTCGTGTGCACCTTTGATCGGCGCATCGTGTTCGACATGTTCCTGATTGATCGCGACGCGGATCACATCCTGGTATTCAAGCACTGATTCATATTCTTCACCGCGGGACTTCAAATGGGTCAGCAGGTCATTCACCGTGACGATCGAGGGTTCAAGGTCAAGATATTCCTCGCCCTTGCCGATCCGTTCACGCACCCATGCGAAATAGACGAGTTTGGTCATTGGCAGAGCCCTTTCCAGCCATACTGGCCGTATTCTGTTTCGCGGATGGCGAGACAATCCCCGCGGAAGGTGGCGAGGTCGATGTGGTTCATCGGACGAAGCCGCCTGACAAAGTGGTTGGCCGCCAGCCGGAAACCCAGCCGTTGGCTTGCAAAGCAAACCAACCAGCTTTCAAACCCGCTGGTCGAATTATCCGCATTTCGAGAGAAATGCGGTTCGACCAGTGGGACGGGCCCTGTTGCGCCAATATCGACGCCAAGCCACTCGCCCGCACGAAGGGTGCGGGTCTTCCTGTCTTTGCTTGATCTTGTCACAACATGTCTCCGTCAGAATAGGCCACTATGGCTGGAAAGGGCTCTAATCCACCACGTGTTTCAGCCCGGCCCGGAAATAATCCCAGCCAGTGTACAGCGTTATCAATGCGGCGATCCACAATAGAATAATACCCAATATGGTGATCACCGGGACGATTTCGTCGCCGGCAGGTCCCGCCAGCAGAAATGCGATGGCAACCATCTGAATAGTGGTCTTCCACTTGGCAAGCTGGCTCACCGGCACGCTGACCTTGAGTTCCGCCAGATATTCGCGCAGGCCCGACACCAGAATTTCGCGGCAAAGGATGATGATAGCAGCCCAGAGCGACCAGCCGGCGATCGTTCCATCGGCTGCCAGCAGCAGCAAACAGGCAGAAACGAGCAGCTTGTCTGCAATCGGATCGAGCATGCGGCCGATGGTCGAGGTCTGCTTCCAGATGCGCGCCAGATAGCCGTCGAGGAAATCGGTTATGCTGGCAATAGCGAAGATCGCCAGAGCACCCCAGCGCGCGGCGTCGCTGGATTGCAGGCGTCCTTCCAGAAAGAAGCACACCACTACAAGAGGGACGGCAATTATTCGGGCATAGGTAAGAATATTCGGCAGAGAGTAGGCGTTGTTTTTGGACATATTTTCAACCAATCAAATCAGTGCCGATCAAAAGGGTTCGACCGCCAAACGTCAAGCTCATCAATAGGGAGTCGGGCGCATTTATGTCCCGATTACAATAGTTAGAGTCCTATGTACGAAAATGATCGCGAATTGTAATGGCCATGGCTTCAGATATACCGTCGACCTTCATCAAATCTTCGACAGCCGCCCGCGAAACCGCCTTTGCCGTGCCGAACTGATGCAACAGAGCGCGCTTGCGTGAAGGACCGATTCCCGCGATTTCATCCAGCGGATTCTTTACCATCTCTTTCTTGCGCTTGGCCCGGTGCGTGCCGATAGCAAAGCGGTGGGCCTCGTCGCGAAGGCGCTGCAGGAAATACAGCACCGGATCGCGTGGTGGAAGGGTAAAGGAGGGCTTACCCTCCATGAAGAACCGTTCGCGCCCTGCGTCGCGATCGACGCCCTTGGCGACGCCGATGGCGGTGACCTTGTCGGCAATGCCCATCTCCTGCAGGATACCGCGCACCGCGCTCATCTGACCTTGACCGCCATCGATAAGGATTATGTCGGGCCAAGCCGGGAAAGCATCGGAATCATCGTCGAATTCATCGATCTCCACATCCTCCGCCGGCGCATCCTTGGTTTCGGGCGTACCATGCTCTTTGACCAGCCGGCTGAAACGCCGCTCGATCACCTCGCGCATCATGCCAAAATCGTCGCCCGGTGTGATCTCGGTCGAGCGGATATTGAACTTTCGATACTGGTTTTTGACGAAACCTTCTGGACCCGCCACAATCATCGCGCCAATGGCATTGGTTCCCATGATATGAGAGTTGTCGTAAACCTCGATGCGTCGCGGTGTTTTCTCCAGACCGAAGGTCTCGGCCACACCCTTGAGCAGGCGCGATTGCGATGACGTCTCGGCCAACTGGCGGCCAAGGGCTTCGCGCGCATTGCTGAGGGCATGCTCGACCAGATCGCGTTTCTCGCCGCGCTGCGGAACTGTGATTGTGACCTTGCGATCCGATTTCGCCGTCAGCGCAACGCCAAGCAATTCCTGATCTTCGACGGTTTCGGAAAGCATGATCAACGCGGGGCAGGGCTTGTCATCATAGAACTGCGACAGGAACGCGCCGAGAACTTCGGCGCCTGATAGTGACGAATCCGCCTTGGGATAATAGGCGCGGTTGCCCCAGTTCTGGCCGGTTCGAAAGAAAAACACCTGGATACACGTCACCCCGCCATTTTGATAGATGGCGAAAACGTCGGCTTCCTCCACCGATTGCGGATTGATGCCCGAATGTGCCTGAACGTGTGACAGCGCCGACAGGCGGTCGCGATATACGGCTGCCCGCTCGAAATCGAGATCTGCCGAAGCCTCGCGCATCGCATTCGACAAATGCGTCTTCACCGCCTGGCTTTTGCCAGAAAGAAACGCCTTGGTTTCGCTGACCAGTTCGTCATAGTCCGCTTCGCTGATCTCTCCGGTGCATGGACCAGAACAGCGCTTGATCTGGTAGAGCAGGCAAGGGCGCGTGCGGTTTTCATAGAACGAATCCGTGCAGGTACGCAGAAGGAATGCACGCTGCAGAGCATTGATCGTGCGCCCGACTGCGCCCGCTGATGCGAAGGGTCCGAAATAATCGCCTTTGCTCGAGCGCGCGCCGCGATGTTTGAAAATTCCAGGCGCAAGCCGCCGGTCAGTCTGCTTGGGGGCGGTGAGCAGGATGTAGGGAAACGACTTGTCGTCCCGCATCAGCACATTAAACCGCGGCCGCAAGCGCTTGATCAGGTTGGCTTCCAGAAGCAGCGCTTCTGTTTCTGTGCGGGTGACGACGAACTCCATTTTCATGGTTTCGCGGATCATCCGCGCGATGCGGTTATTGTGGCCCTGACCGCGGGCATAATTGGAAACACGCTTCTTAAGGCTGTGCGCTTTACCGACATAGAGCACGTCGCCAGCCTCGTTGAACATGCGATAGACGCCCGGCTTGTTTGGCAAGCGCTTGACCAGCGCAGCGATCACATCGGCGCCGCTTGTTCCATCGCTGACGATCGTCGAATCCCATTCGATTGCACTGATCAGGGCCGCTACGTCCCGGACAGGTTCGTTGCTTTCCTCGATTGGTTCGTCCAGATCCTCACCAAGAGGCAAATCGATATCGTCTTCTTTCACATCGTCGGAAAGAAGCTGTTTTGGGCTGGATTGATTTGCCGGGTCGTTCATTCTGCTATTCCTGAAACATCCGGCGTCTGCCAAGCCAGATGCTGCCCGCCATCGAGAGCGATCATTTGCCCCGTAATAGATGGTGTTTCCCATAGATAGCGGATCGTACGGCCGAATTCTGACAGATCGGGCCCATGTTTCAAAAGGAGCGTGCTCACCTGCCGATCGAAGTCGGCCTGGCTTTGCCTGTCACTCGGCATGGTTGGCCCAGGTGCGATACCGTTGACGCGGATCCGTGGTGCGAGAGCCTGGGCAAGCGTCTGCGTGGCAGTCCACAAAGCCGATTTGGACAAGGTATAGGATATGAATTTCGGCGTAAGCTTCCAGATACGCTGGTCGATCATATTGACCACCAGACCATCCTTGCCTGCCGGCAACGCCGCTGCCATCGCATCCGCAAGCAGCACGGGTGCCTTGACATGGACGGCGAAATGCCGGTCCCATACGACGTCATCTGCGAGATCGCCTATGCCGTCTTCCTGAAAAATCGAGGCATTGTTGACCAGCAGTTGCACCGGCCCGAGTTGATCCTGTGCGTCACGAACAAGGCGGCGCACTGCATTGCTGTCGGAGAGATCGGCCTGCACCACGCAGGCCGTGCCACCCGCAGCATAGATGTCCGTCAAAAGCTCTTCGCCCTCGTCGTGGGAATGATTGCAATGGATTGCCACGGCAAAGCCATGTGCAGCCAGATCCTTGACAATCGCCTTGCCGATCCGCTTTGCGCCACCGGTTACAAGAACAACGGGCTGATCAGTCTTCAAGTGGTGGCTCCTTCATGCGGCGATTCAGTCACGAATATAGGGATCACAGCGTGAAAGCGCGAGAGTGAAAGGCCGCAACAGTGTCAGTAGTGAACAGATGCAATCGATCCTCGAAGTTTATCTGCGCCAAGGCGGGCGCAGGCCGAATAGCGTCACAACATCCCCCTGAAATCCAAGTCGAATGCAAAACTTAAACATCCATTAAGTGTAATATATTGCACTGCAGTATCGAGAGACTTTCGACTAAATTTCTCTCAAATATCGATTGGCATCTATGTTACCGGCTTACTATATTCGCATTGAAATCATTGAAGAATTCTCGATGTTGCATAAAAAACACATCGCATTTCCGCCATTTTCTCGACAGTTTCTTTTCACAGTGCGGCGCAAGTGCCGCCACAATGCAAAGCGAATGTCTGCCCTGTCAAGCGGATGCAATTCTTGGTTCTTCCCCCCAACCAGTGCCCGCTCCGTGTAAAAGAGTTTAAAAAAGGAGATTGCCATGCGCACTCTTAAAACAACGATCCTCGCTACTGCGGCAGTGTTCACGCTCTCCGCTCCAGTATTCGCCGCCGACGCCATCCAGGAACAGCCACCTGCACCAGCTCCTATCGAAGCACCAGCTGCTGCTGATTGGTCGGGCGCTTACCTCGGCGCATATGGCGGTTACGGCTGGAACAAGCACAAGACCGACGATTCTGGCAACATCAACGCCGATGGCTTCCAGGGCGGCGCTTACGGTGGTTACAACTTCCAGAACGGCCAGTTCGTCTACGGTGGTGAAGCCGACCTCGGCTACTCCGGTGGTGATGAGACGCGTGGTGGCATCAAAGCTAAGCAGGGTGTAGAGGGCTCGGTTCGTGCTCGCGCCGGTATCGCACTTGACCCGGTTCTGTTGTACGGCACAGGCGGTCTCGCCGTGACCAACAGCAAGCTGTCTTCGGATACGGGCAGTGATTCAAACACGCGCGTCGGCTGGACAGTTGGTGCCGGTGCCGAAGCCAAGTTCACGCAGAACATCGTAGGCCGCGTCGAATATCGCTACAGCGATTACGGCAAGAAAGACTTCGACCTCGGCGGTCTTGACGACGTTTCCAGCAAGCTGACAACGAACGAGATTCGTGTCGGTGTTGGTTACAAGTTCTAAGCCACGACTGATTTGAAAAGAGCCGGACAGGAAACTGCCCGGCTCTTTTTTTGCGCTTATTTCGGCAGAAGGGCCGCCAAGTCCGGATGCAATTCCTCGAAGCGCTTTTGCCAGCGCTTGAGCTTCGAACGGCCCTTTTCCCATTTGCCTTCAAAACGCAGGCTCGCATAGGCGAGGGCGGCCGCAAGCGCGATATGTCCGCCATGAATTTTCTTGCCAAGGCGCGGCGGCGCCGCGTTGAGGTGGTCGAGCACGCGGGTTGCCTTGCCCCATTGGCGGTCGAGCCAAGGCTGATGGATCTTTTCCTCCGGATGGAAGCGGCGCTCATAGACGTGCGCGAGCAGCACATCGCAAAGTCCGTCTGCAACCGATTCCAGTTGTTCGGCCTCAAGGCGTTTTTCGGCATTGCGCGGGAAAATCTTGTTGCCCGACATGCGGTTAAGGTATTGCGTGATCACGCGGCTGTCGAAGATTGCCTTGCCGTCATCCAGAATAAGCGTTGGAATCTTGCCGAGCGGATTGGCGCTGACCAGTTCCACGGGTTCGGCGTTGCTGTCCACCAGCACATTCTCGACAGGAACCCCCGCATAAAGCGCCGCCATGCGGACCTTGGTACTGTAGGGTGAGGCGGGGGAATATAGAATTTTCGGCACTGTGGACTCCCATTGATCGCGATTCGTTGCCGGAACCGTAAACCTGCCATTGGTTTTCGCAAAGAGCGGCATTTTCGCCTCACGACCTACTGCGCTGCAGGCATATCCACCGAGCGCCGCCTGCAAGAGGAACGTTCGACTTCAGGGCAGGGGCGGAAGTTCAGATCCTTGGTCAGGCAAACGCGCACTTCCCGGAGATAGTCGCTGTCGCAGGTAACCGCGATACCGTCTTTGGCAAGTCCGGGATTGGCGGAAACAAAAGCCCGTTCCAGCATCTGCGGATTGACCGGCGCGCGCGATGTAGGCTGGCGGTAAGGGGCTGGAATCGCAAAACGCTTTACCGCCTGGCGCATAACGGAGAAATAGTCCTGCTGGGTGAGGCCGGTGCAGGAGCCATGCTTACGCCACTCATAGGTAACGAGACCGGGCGACGGCATGATATCGGACAATTGTTTGGCTTGGGCATAGGGAACGTTGCGCGGCTGCGACGTATCGCAATCCTGCGGATAGCCCCGTTCATATTGCGGCCAGAGCCCATGTACGACGAATCCGTAAGGGCGCCCTGTCGAACATTGTTGCTGATTGGCGTTCGGACCCTCCGCCGCGCAATAGCTGGGTGACCAGGAAAGCGCGAGCACATAGAAGTCGAAGCCTGTGCCGGAGGGCAGTGACGGGGGCTGCCCGGCCTGCCGTTCCATCGGCGTATCAGAAGAAGGTTCGATCGGAGCGTTCGTTACCGGCGCGTTCTCTTCGCGCAGATAGGAAAGTACTGAAATGCCGATCAGAGCCGCAAACAGCGCATAGCGAGCCAGCTTACCGATCGGCATGCTTTGGCTTGATTAGTAAAGGGTGCGGCAATTGCCGTTGTAGACGTGCCAGCGATCAAATCCGGAAACGCAGAATTCGACATTATTGCCAATACCGACGAAACCTTGGCCTTCTTCGACCAGATACCAAACCGGACGTTGACCACCGTCCGAGAGATGTGCTGTCGCGCGGCAGTAATGGCGCGCTACGGCATCCATGTCCGGATCGCGGCTAGGCTCAAAGTGAGTCAGGCGCACGTCGGTGAAATCCTGGATCCCAACTTGAGGCAGATTTGGTACATGCCGTACCTGATAGGAAAACCTGTTGATGATGCGATTGAGGACGCGTGCCTGCCCGCACGTATCGTCGTAACCGGGCCCGCTTTCCACATAGTCTGCGGCCCGCGCCGGAGCGGTAGCCGATGCAAGCGCGGCGCCAACGGCAAAGCTTGCAGCAAGAATCGATGATACGCGTGTCATAGGATCACTCTCCGTGAAATCTCGTTGGTCGCAATCTCAACCAGCCGTTGCCTTCGGTCAAGCGTCAACTTGCTCGCCGCGTATCCATTCGAGCGTGAAACCCGCATTCTGTTCTTCACTGAGGATTTTCGACAACGCTGGCAGTACGGTGCGCAGTTCGTCATCGAGCGTATAGGGCGGATTGACGATGATCATGCCGGTGCCATCCAGCCGCGGTTCCGGTGAGATTGGGCGAATCATGAGTTCGGTTCGCAATATCTTGGGGATGCCCGTATCGTGCAGCGCGGCTACAAACCGCCGGACTTCCTGCCGGTCCTTGATGGGGTACCACAAAGCGAAGGTTCCGCCGGAAAAGCGCTTGTGTGCCCGCACCAGCCCATCGACGAGGCGGTCGAACTCACCCATCACCTCGAACGGCGGATCGACCAGGACAAGCCCGCGTTTTTCCTTCGGCGGCACGTGCGCGCCGAGCGCCAGCCAGCCGTCCAGCTTGGTCACACGGACCTGAATGTCACCCTCGAATATCTCGGCCAACAGCTCTGCATCTTCCGGATGCAATTCCAGCGCGGAAAGCCGGTCCTGCCGGCGCAAGAGATGCCGCACGATCAGCGGCGATCCCGGATAGTGCCGCATCTCTCCATCCGCATTTTCGGCGCGTACGATATCGAGATAGGGCTGGACCAGTTCCGCAACCTTGGCGTCGATCTTGGCGTCGAGCAGCCGTCCGACGCCGTTCTGCCACTCGCCGGTCTTGCCAGCTTCGACACCCGTGAGATCGTAGCGGCCTATGCCCGCATGGGTATCGATAACGCGAAAGGCTTGTTCCTTGCGTTGGAGATAGAGCACAATTCGCGTCAGGATGATGTGTTTGACCACATCGGCGAAATTGCCGGCATGATAGGCGTGTCGGTAGTTCATGCTGGGCTTTTCTCATGACGCGGGCCTGGTCGCAAGCGGGCTTGGTACTTCATCATTTTCTTTGATGTTGAACTCCAGCTTATCGAATTTGCCATCCGACACAAATCTGTCATACAGCGCATCAGGCACACTCGTATCGCTGGCGTGCTGCGGGTGAGCAATAATGTCCGGAACTGTCGTCCTCATCGTGCTGTTTGCAGCACTCATGCATGCAAGCTGGAATGCCGTTGTCAAATCTGAGGGCAACAAGTTCCTGAACACTGTTGTCGTCGTCACATCTGCTGGCATCATCGCGGCCATCTGCCTGCCATTTTTAACACCGCCAGCACGTGAAAGCTGGCCTTTCCTCGCTGCTTCCGGTGTCGCGCAGGTCATCTATCTTGCGCTGGTCGCGGCGGCGTATCGCAGCGGTGATATGAGCCAGGCTTATCCGATCATGCGCGGCACGGCGCCCTTGATCGTCGCCATCGCCAGCGGTCCGCTGATCGGCGAAGTGCTTTCCGTGCAAAAGTGGGCCGGAATCGCGCTGATCTGCGGCGGCGTCCTTGCGCTTGCGCTGGAATCGCGGCGGCGGGCCGGCTCAAATCGCGCCACCACGATCCTTGCGCTCATCAACGCGGTGGTGATTGCGTCCTATACGCTGATCGACGGCGTCGGCGTTCGTCATTCGGGCGCTCCGGCTTCCTATACGATGTGGGTGTTTGTCCTGAATGCAGTGCCGCTGTTCGTCTGGACGACGGTCATGCGTCCGGGTGAATTGTGGCCGCATTTCCTCAAGCGAACGCGTCTCGCGACGATCGGCGGCGTAGGCACGCTTGGCTCCTACGGCCTTGCGCTTTGGGCCATGACCATGGCGCCGGTCGCCGCGGTTGCTGCGTTGCGGGAAACAGCGATCCTGTTTGCGGTGGCTATTTCGGCGTTCATCCTCAAGGAAAGCGTCGGGCCGAAGCGCCTTGCCGCCGTAGCTTTGATCGCAATGGGTGCCGCCGTCATGCGTCTGGCTTAAATTTTTGTAATCTACTGGCAAACATTGGATGTGCGCCCTATCTGCGGTTACGCATTTTTGCTCGGGCCTATTCAGACTTGGATAAATCTTGGATATTTGCACCTTCTGGTTCGGTCCATCTCTTCGTTTCGTTGACCGAATATGTCTCGCATCAATGCTCTTGGCAGGGCATCGCGTAAGACTTTTTTCATATGGCGATATCGAGAACATTCCGGCTGGCATCGAAGTTCACGATGCCGAGCAAATCCTTCCTCGTGACACCTTCGCGCGAATCAACCGTAATTTTCCGGCTACGACACCCGGTGTTTCGATTCTCCAGTTCAGCGATCTGTTCCGGGTTATGTTGATGAAGTATGACCAGGGAGCTTGGCTCGATACGGATGTTTACCTGCTGAAGCCGTTTCTTCCATCGCCGGACAAGCCATATCTCGCGCATGATACCCTGACGAGGCTGGGTGTTTCCGCACTGTATCTGCCAATGGATAATCCTATCATCAGCGATTTTGTCGCCTATATCCAGGGAACCGAAGTTCTCCCCGATTGGCTCGGCTTTCACCGTCGGGTGATCAAGCCGGCCCTGGCCCGCTGGAATGGCAAAGAAGTCACGACGGCGATGATCGGCCATACTGTCTTTGGCAATGATGGCATCTCACGTCTGGCGCGCCGGCACGGTTTTTTCACAGATGCTGCACCGAAACAGAGTTTCTACTATTGGACGGGCCGGGATGCACTTCGCATATTTGACCCGAGATATGGCCTGGAACCAACACGTCACAAAGACTTCATCGGGTTCCATATTCACAAGAAAAAGCCAACAGACCTGCCTGCCGAACCCGGAAGTTTCTATCATTGGGCGATTGAAAGAGTGCAGCACCTGCTGAATTAAATCACTTCGGTACCATGTGGAAATAAGGTTTTGCTTCCTCGATGGCTCTTGCGAAGGATGGCCGATTCATCAGCCTTTCCAAATAACGCGATACGCTCGGATGTTCAGCTCCGAGCGGGAGATTGAGATTGGCATAGAAAAGTGCCGGTGAGGCGGAGCAATCGGCCAAGGTATATTGATCCCCGGTGGCCCAGATACGGTCCTTTAGCCTACTTTCCAGGACGCTATAAGCTGTCCGCAGCTTTGTGACCGCTTCCTCCACCCCGAAGCCATCTTTTTTGCCTTCCGGCCGCAGCTTGTCCCCGACGATCTTCTGCATATGCGTGTGTACGTGCAGATCGAAGAACCGGTCAAACCAGCGCGCTTCATGTGCCATCTCGGGGTTGGTCGGCAGAAGTTGTGCCTTTCCTGGATAGTGCAATTCCAGATACTCTATGATCGGTGTGGACTCCGTAATGAGCCTGTCGCGAGCACCATCTTGCAGCACCGGAAACTTCCTGATTGGCCACATCTCGGTGAAGCGTGCGTTTTCTTCCGGATCGCCGAAGTTGACCAGTTTCGCCTCGAAGGCCAGGTCCTTCTCGTAAAGCGCCGTCAAGACCTTCATGCAATATGACGATAGCGGGTGATAATACAGCTTCAGCGACATCTCATTTCTCCCATTACAATACTAAAGTAATTGCTTAACTATCAGGCGAGGATGCACGCGTCAAGCTTGTCACCAAGACAAAAAGCAGCATTGTGACTGCCGGAATTTGCGCTAAGGATATCGCATGAACAAACCTGTCCTGCTCCGCACGGGCCATTCCGCCTGTCCCCACGATTGCCCTTCGACTTGCGCCCTTGACATCGAGGTACTCGATACGGGCCATATCGGCCGCGTACGCGGTGCCAAGGAGAACAGCTACACGGCTGGGGTCATCTGCGCCAAGGTTGCCCGCTATGCCGAGCGCATTCATCATCCTGAACGACTGCTGAAGCCTGTCATTCGTGGTGGCGCCAAGGGCGAGGGCGTATGGAAAGAGGCGAGCTGGGACGCGGCGCTCGATCTGATAGCTGAACGGTTTCTGAAAGCGGAAGCCGAATACGGCTCTGAGAGCGTCTGGCCTTATTACTATGCCGGCACCATGGGTCTTGTGCAGCGCGATTCGATCCATCGCCTGCGTCATGCGAAGAAATATTCCAACCAGTTCGATAGCATCTGCACCAACCTGGCCTGGACCGGCTTCTTCGCCGGCACCGGCAAGCTCGGCGGTGTCGATCCGCGCGAAATGGCAAAGTCAGATTGTGTCGTGATCTGGGGCACCAATGCTGCGGCGACGCAGGTCAATGTCATGACCCATGCCGTCCGCGCCCGCAAGGATCGCGGCGCCAAGATTGTCGCCATCGATATCTATGAAACAGCCACCGTCCGGCAGGCGGATCTGGGGCTTGTCCTCAAACCCGGCACCGATGGGGCTTTCGCCTGCGCCGTCATGCACGTGCTGTTTCGCGACGGGCTTGCCGATTGGGACTATCTCAACGCCTATACCGACGATCCGAAGGGGCTGGAACAGCACCTGAAGACCCGCACACCGGAATGGGCGGCGGCGATTACCGGCCTCACCATCGCCGAGATCGAAGATTTTGCCCGGCTCGTCGGCACAACCAAGCGGACATTCTTCCGTCTCGGCTATGGCTTTGCCCGCCAGCGCAACGGTGCGGTCAACATGCACGCGGCGCTCTCAATTCCGGCTGTAACCGGCGCCTGGAAATATGAGGGCGGCGGCGGCTTCCATTCGAACTCAGGTATTTTCCGCATGGACAAGCGGGAGATCGAAGGCCGTGCATTTGCCGACCCGTCTGTCCGGCACATAGACCAGTGCAAAATCGGTCCGGCGCTCACCGGTGATCCGGCCGCGCTCTATGGCGGCCCGCCAGTCATGGCGATGCTGGTACAAAACACCAACCCTGCCAATGTCGCGCCGGAACAGCGTCTGGTGAAACAGGGCATGTTGCGCGATGATCTGTTCATGGCCGTGCATGAGCAGTTCATGACCGACACCGCCAAACTCGCCGACGTTGTTCTGCCGGCCACCATGTTCATGGAGCATGACGATATCTATCGTGGCGGCGGCCAGCAGCACATCGTGCTCGGTCCAAAGCTGATCGATGGTCCAGGTGAAACGCGCCCGAACCTCTATGTTATCAACGAACTGGCAAAACGCCTCGGTGTGGGTGATTTCCCCGGCTTCGATCTCGACGCGAAGACACTCATCGACAATATGATGGCCGCAAGTAATTTGCCAAGCTTCGACGTGCTGAAGGAAACCCGTTGGCTCGACATCCAGCCGGATTTCGAAACGGCGCATTATGAAAAAGGGTTCAGCTGGCCGGATGGCAAGTTCCGTTTCAAGCCGGACTGGAGCAACGGCCCGTCGCCCAACCGACCGCCGCAATCGATGGGCCTGCAAGGTCCGTTCGAAACATTGCCGCAATGGCCGGACTACTGGCAGGCAATCGAAATCGCCGATGAGAAGCACCCCTTCCGCCTGGCGACGTCTCCTGCGCATAATTTCCTGAACTCCACCTTCTCTGAAACCCCGACTTCGGTGGTCAAGGAAAGGCGGCCGGAGCTGCTCATCCATCCGGAAGATGCGGCCGAACTCGGTATCGAAGACGGCGCGCGCGTTGCGATAGGCAATGATCGCGGCGAAGTCGTTGTGCATGCGCGCATTCAGGCCGTGACCAAACGCGGCGTGGTAATCTCTGAAGGCATCTTTGCCAATTCGGCTTTCGAGCGAGGCGAGGGGATCAATGTCCTGACCGGCGCTGATTCACCCGCACCCAATGGCGGCGCTGCTTTCCATGATAACAAGGTCTGGGTGCGGTTGGCGGTAGACTTGTGACACTGTGGACGTGTTTTTTAAAGCTTTGAAATTTTTTGATATCTAGACATTTTGACAACTATGGTTTACATTTTTGAGTTATTCAGTTGAGAAGACAGATACATTTTTAAACTGGATCAGGGGTTTGCGGGATCTGCGGGCGCGGGCAATAATAATGTCGCGGCTAAACAGATTGGCTGACGGAAATTTCGGTGATTGTAAATTTCTTGGCGGCGATGTCGGTGAGATGCGAGTTGATAGCGGACCTGGTTATCGGCTTTATTTCACCCAGCAAGATAGTATTTTGATCATTCTATTATGCGGTGGAGACAAGAGCACGCAGAGCAGAGATATAAGAAGAGCAAAGGCAATGGCGAGGGATTTGAAGGAGATACGATCTTGATAAAGCTGAGTCCCTACGATCCAGTTGAACTTCTCGACTCGGAAGAGATGATCGAAGAATATTTGTTGGCCGTTTGCGAAGACGGAACTGCTTCAGAGATTGCCCGCGCATTGGGGGACATCGCCAGAGCCCGTGGCATTGCCGATCTTGCCCGCAAGACCGGACTTACCCGTCAAACGCTCTACAAAGCCTTGAGCGGCGAAGGCAATCCGGAATTGGCGACGATTGCCAAAGTTGCCGAGGCTCTGGGATTTCGCCTATCCTTTGTCCGAACATCGAAAGACCATCAAGACGCTGCTTAGTCTGGCTAGTCGGTAAAAACCGTCCGCCCGTCCTTCATCACAGCATTGCCGCTTGCAACCAGCGCGAGCGCTCGCACATAGGTCGCATGCTCGACCGAAAGCACCCGTTGAGCGAGCGTGTCGGTCGTATCCCCGCTCTCCACCGGCACGACGGTCTGGGCGATGATCGGGCCTTCATCTGTACCCGCAGTGACGAAATGCACCGTGCAGCCATGCACACGCATTCCGGCTTCGAGCACTTGTTCATGCGTATGGAGGCCTTTGAACAGCGGTAGCAGGGAAGGGTGGATATTGAGCATCTTTCCTTCCCACTCACTTACGAATTCCGGCGAGATAATTCTCATGTAACCCGCAAGGCAAACCAATTCGGCCTTTGCAGCGTGCAGCGCTTTGGAAACAGCCTTTTCATGTTCGCGTTTCGAAGCAAAATCGCGATGGGGAATGGCAACCGCCGGAATGCCTTGCGCCCGCGCTGTTTCCAGCCCGCCGGCATCTGTCATGTTGGCGATAACCGCAACGATTTCCGCCGGATAGTCTGCGTTCTTTGCAGCTTCGATGAGCGCACTCATATTGGAGCCGCGCCCGGATATCAGGATGGCGACGCGTTTCCTCGGTGTGCTCACAGCGCCAGCGTGCCCTGATAGACGACACCCGCATCGGCTCGAGAAATCATTGTTCCGAGGCGGACAGCCTGTTCACCGTGTGCTTTCAAAGCTTCAAGGACTGCGTCCACCTTTTCCGGCGCAACAACGGCAATCATGCCGATACCGCAATTGAATGTCCGCAGCATTTCATCGCGCTCGACGCCGCCGGTCTTTGCCAGCCACGAAAACACGGGCGGAACTTTGATGGCCGACAGGTCGATGCTCGCCGTCAGGTTCTTGGGCAGAACGCGGGGAATATTGTCCGGGAACCCGCCACCGGTAATATGCGCCAGCGCCTTGATCGCATTGGTTTCGCGAATGGCAGCGAGCAGCGGCTTTACATAGATCCGCGTCGGCGTCAGCAGCGCCTCGCCCAGCGTCGTGCCGGTCTTGAATGGCGCGTTGGCATCCCAGCCAAGGCCCGAAAGCTCGACAATGCGCCGTACCAGCGAAAATCCGTTGGAGTGTACACCGGAAGAGGCAAGGCCGAGAATGACATCGCCCTCGGCAATGTCACCGGATGGCAGCAACTGATTGCGCTCAGCCGCGCCCACGGCAAAACCGGCAAGGTCATAATCGCCGTCGCGGTACATGCCCGGCATTTCGGCCGTTTCACCGCCGATCAGCGCACATCCAGCCTGCAGGCAGCCTTCGGCGATACCGCTGACGATAGCTGCACCCTGATCTGGATCGAGCTTGCCGGTGGCGAAGTAATCGAGGAAGAACAGGGGCTCGGCGCCTTGGACGACGAGATCATTGACGCACATGGCGACGAGGTCGATGCCGACGGTGTCATGTACGCCTGCATCGATGGCGATCTTGAGTTTGGTGCCGACACCGTCATTGGCCGCGACCAGCACCGGATCGGTAAAACCTGCGGCCTTCAGGTCGAAAAGTCCGCCAAAACCACCGATTTCGCCATCGGCGCCCGGCCGGCGCGTCGAACGCACGATCGGCTTTATCTTTTCAACAAGCAGATTGCCGGCATCGATGTCCACGCCCGCCTGCGCGTAGGTAAGGCCATTTTTGCCACCTTTGGCGGGCTCGTTCTTGGTATTCATGATCTGCTCCGGATTGTTGCCCGCGAAATGGCACGACTCTGGCGCTGCTGCAAGGTCTCAGTACCTCAAGGGCCAGGAAAACGCCACTTATCGACATCTTGCCTGCCGTTTGGGCTTGAGCACCACACTCATTCTCTCCATTTAGGCTAAGACACACTACATAAGGAAGCGGACCTAGTGGAACGAATTTGACATTTGGGTCCAACGTAGCCGCAATGCTCGTACTCAAATGTCAAATTCAAAGTTCCACTAGAAGCATAGTCTTGCTAGTGGTCCTTTGATTTTGACATTCGCAAACGGGCTTTGCAAAAATGTGATACGAATGTCAAAATCGGACCACTAGTGTGACAATTCCCAACTACATCACGATCTTCCGCTTCATTCTCGTTCCGTTCATCGTGATGGCCTTGCTGTCGGGATATGTCGGAGCCGCGCTGATAGGCTTCGTTGTCGCCGGCGTCTCCGACGGCATCGATGGTTTCATTGCACGGCGCTACAACCAAGGGTCAGAGCTCGGTGCCTATCTCGATCCCATCGCCGACAAACTCCTTCTGGTCTCGCTGTTTGTGGTGCTTGGTTTTGTCAAGGAGTTGCCAGTCTGGCTGGTCGTCATCGTCGTTTCACGCGATATCTTCATTATAGGCGCGGTGCTCCTCGGTGCGGTCATCGGCAAACCGTTGGAAATGCATCCGCTGCTGGTGTCCAAGGCGAATACGGCGTTTCAGATTATCCTTGTCGCGGTCACACTGGCGGATATTGCATTTGATTTTTCACTCACCGGCATTCGCATGGTATTAGTATGGATAGTTGCCCTCTTGACCGCAGCTTCCGCGACTGCCTATCTCATGACGTGGACGAAACACATGGCGGGATATGAGCAAGAGCATAAGCAAGACTAAAACGGATCCTGTTCCGGTCGAAATTCCGGACAAAGACATTCATGTCGATGTCCAGGTCACTACGCTTGGCGCAAGCGTGCGCCGCCAAGCCGTATTCTGGACAGGCGCGATGCTTTTCCTGGCGTTTTTCCTCTATATCTTCTCATCGATCCTCCTGCCTTTTGTCGCGGGACTTGTACTCGCCTATTTTCTTGATCCGGTCGCCGACCATCTTCAACGTCTCGGCCTGTCCCGTCTGCTAGCGACGATTGTCATCCTCGTCCTGTTTGTCGTCACCTTTGCGCTGCTGCTCATCATCCTCGTGCCTGTTCTGGCCTCGCAGATGAGCGATTTTATCGTGCGTTTGCCGAGTTATGTATCACGCCTGCAGGAACTCATCGCCAATCGTGACTCGCAATGGTTGAAGGATTTCATAGGTGTCGATGCGTCGGTCATCCGCAGCAGTCTGGATTCGCTTCTCCAGCAGGGCGCCGGCTTCCTTACCACCCTGCTGCAGTCGATCTGGAGTTCTGGCAAAACCTTGATCGATGTCGTGGCACTATTCGTCGTCACGCCTGTCGTGGCGTTTTATATGCTGCTCGACTGGGACCGCATGGTTACCGAGATCGACAAGCTCGTTCCTCGTGAACACGTCCATACCGTTCGCGTCATAGCGCGCGACATGAACAAAGCCATCGCCGGTTTCGTTCGCGGGCAGGGCACGGTGTGTCTCCTTCTCGGTATCATATATGCGGTTGGCCTCACGGTTACCGGGCTGAACTTCGGTCTGCTGATCGGTCTCTTTGCCGGCCTGATCAGCTTCATTCCCTATGTCGGCTCGCTGGTCGGTCTGCTTTTGGCACTTGGCGTCGCACTGGTGCAGTTCTGGCCTGACTATATCAATGTTCTCTATGTCGCTCTTGCGTTCGGCATTGGACAGTTCATCGAGGGCAATATCCTTCAGCCGAAACTCGTGGGCTCCTCCGTAGGCCTCCATCCCGTCTGGCTGATGTTTGCGCTGTTCGCGTTTGGCTCGCTGCTTGGTTTCACCGGCATGCTCATCGCCGTGCCGACCGCCGCCGCCGTCGGCGTTCTGGTGCGCTTCGTCATCCATCGCTATCAGCAATCCCCGCTCTACACAGGCGACTATCGCAAAAGCGACAAGACCAAAGAAATCAGATGACAGTGCAGCGTTGCTGGCTGTATTTCATCGCTCCATGACCGATGTAAGTACACCGCGCCAGCTGCCGCTCGATCTCGGCCACGAACCGGGCTATTCCCGTGACGATCTTATCGTGTCCGCATCCAACATGGCTGCAGTGGATATCGTCGATCGCTGGCCGGGCTGGATATCGCCCGTCGTCGTGTTGGCCGGTCCGACAGGCTCGGGCAAAACCCATCTTGCCGCCGTCTGGAAAGCGGAATCTGATGCCATCATTCTCGATGCACACAGCATCGGTACCGCATCGGGTGAGAGGGGTCCATTCCTGATCGACGACATCGGCTCAGGTCCGATCGACGAATCCGGCCTTTTCCACCTGATCAACACTGTGCGCCAGAGCGGCTCCAGTCTGCTGATGACCTCGCGCAAATGGCCTGCCAACTGGCCCGTGACCTTGCCGGATCTCGCCTCGCGCCTGAAAACGGCGACTACGGTAGAAATCGGCGAGCCGGACGACACGCTACTCGCGGGCGTTCTCTACAAGCTCTTCGCTGATCGGCAGATTGCTGTTGATCCAAACGTCATCAACTTCCTCGTCAGCCATATCGAGCGCTCGCTCTCCACGGCCAATCGCATTGTCGAGCGGCTGGACCGCGTTGCACTCGAAAAGAAATCGAGGATCACCCGCGCTCTTGCCGCCAGCGTCGTCACCGCGAGCGATGAGGGGCAGGCGGCGTTTGAGCTCTAGAGCAAGTCCAGCAAAAGTGGGAACCGGTTTTGTTTCCGGAATTGCGTAAAAACAAAGAGCTAGAGCAATTCCGTGATTCGAGAAAAACGGAATTTCTCTAGTGCGCTTTATCAACTCTCCTGTTCAGGCAGCAGCGGAGCACCCGGGCGATAGAGCAGTATTGGCCGGATTTCATAAACGGCAGTCGGATTGGCACGGCGCAGGTCGCGTGCGGCCGCAACGGCGTCCTCAAGCGTCGGGCAATCCACAACATAGAAGCCGAGCAACTGCTCTTTGGTCTCGGCAAAAGGGCCGTCGATGATCACGCCTGCGTCCTTGCCACGCAAGGTCACGGCGCGCTGCGTTGGACCAAGCCGTGCCGCCGGGCCCAAAAGCTTTTCGCGCACGAGGCGCTGATTGACCTCGAGCAGTTCGGCCATCAGCGCCGCGTCCTCCTCTTTGGTCCATGATTCGACCACTTCCTCCTCGTGATAGGCCAGGATGGCGTAGAACACGTTTTATCCTCCCATTGTATCGGTCAAGTTCAGCCAGGTTGGGGGCTATTTCTAACAGATTTATGAATGTACTACCTGATCGAGCTCAACCTTCGCCCTCGTTTTCGATATTGACGATAGCTCCACAAGCTTTGCAATGCACTGCATCAGGATCGTGCCGGTTTAATCCGCAGGTCGAACATAGATAGCGAACTTTATTTGGCCGAAACAACACTTGGGCAAGACGCAAGAAGAGCGTTACGCCAAAAATCATGATCGACACTGATATCAATCGGCCGCTCGTCCCCTCGAGCGTGATGTCTCCAAAACCCGTCGTCGTGAGGGCAGTGACGGTAAAATACAGCGCGTCGGCATAATTGGCGATCTCGGCATTGGTCCGGTGCTGTGTCTCGTAAACCACACCCGTCATGATGAACAGGAACACCAAAAGATTGAGGACGGCGATCAAGGCATCCTCGTGTTGGCGCACAAACGGGAAGTCAGCGCGCAGTCGTGCGAGAACCTGATAGGTGTGAAGTAACCGAAGGGTTCGAAGAATTCGTAGAAATCCGAAACCCTCACCAGAAAGAGGCGCAAGAAAAGAGAAAACGGCGGCAAAATCCGCAAGCGTAGAGGGTCGGAAGATTGACCGCATCGTCATCTCGCCGGTCGAAAAGCGGGCCACCAGATCGAGCAAAATAATCAGACCAATGCCGGTATCGGCCCATTCAACGACCTGGGTCCGCGGAAGAAAGGATGTGCCGATCACGAACAGGACGGTGGCGATATCGAAAGCCAACAACGCATACCGGAACCGGTGTGCCCTGTTGGTGTTTCCCTCATATAGCTCCGATATCAACCTGCTCACGGCAACCCTGTCATCGCGTCAACCTCATGGAACTATAAGGCAGAATTCGTTTGCAAATACCATCAAACGAAAGTTTCGCTAACAGAAGAGATGAGCGTCAGTCCGATCGCCGTGACCCGCGAGAACGGTTTGAAGAGATCGCCGAACACGTTCACGTCGTTTTCATCTTGCCGAACTGGCCGATCGGTTTGATCACACAGACCATAAGAAAGCTTGCGCATGAGACAGTATGCGCAAGCTTGATTGCCGTTTCCGTGCGGAGGGTTCGTCGTCCTGTCAGATCAACTGACCAGTTGCCCGGCGCGTACCGCAATTCTCTCGTAGATGTCACGGACAGGGTCACGCAACTGAACAAAGGGAGACACCCCGAGAAGAAGAAGAGCCTTCAGATGCCGTCGGCCACCTTCATACCCCACGACTGGCGCAAAAGGCGTCATGGCAGGACGCGGACCGTCGGCTGGATAGAGACGATCATATTCAGCGAAGTTCGTGAAATTCTCATGATTGTTTGACCTGAAAAGGAATGTCTCGGCAGGAGCACCCTCGGCCAGGATCACTTCATGAGTATCGAACACAATCTGGAAATACTCGATGTTTTCCTGCTCTGCGGGAAGGGCGGGCACGATCGAAATCCCGTTAACAAGCTCCTTTACGCGGATGAGGACGCCATCGATGAACAGAGCGTGGTTGGGAGAAAGATAGAGATCCCTGTGAGGCGTCCGCTGATCGAGCGCTTGGCGGGAAACACGAATTGGCGTCATGCTTTTAGGCCAGGACGAGCCGCTCTTCTTGTAAAGGCGGCGACCGATCCATTTGATTGCCAGGGTTTCTCCGCGCACGGTTTCAACGAGATCACCGATTCCGAGCTCCTCGATGGGCGTCTCGCCTGCCGGGGTCATAATCGATGTGCCTCGGAGGAAACAATTATTACCGCCACCGCCGCCCTTGGGGCCACGACCAGAATTGTCGTTGCCGCCATGTTTTCCCCACCATCCTTTGCCCTTGGCTTGAGCGGGCAACGAAGGAATAATCATCGCGGCTGCGCTTGCCGCTGCAACTCTGGCGCCGATGGCGAAAGTCAGGCCGAGGAAGTGACGTCTCGCCCGGCTGGGTGGCACGTGCCGCTCTGAATTCGTTGACATATTCCCATCCCTCTCGATTTATTCCATTCAAGATTGGTGACGGTTCATCTTACATTAGCCTGCAATGTAGAAGGCATCAGACTTCGTGCTCGTGAACTGCTGAAATCGGCGTACTCACAAGGTCAAAAGAGGTAGGTCCGGGGAGAGGGTGCTACCACTTATGGAGGAGAGGTCGTACTTCCACTTGCTGGCTGCAGTGCCATGGCGAATACCGTTGATAAACATCAGCCGTAACACGTGTTACAGTTACGTACTTGTTCGTCGCCGATGCAGAATTCAGGATCGCCGAATACGGCCATTTCGGCGGTAGGTGGGGCACTTGGGGAAGTGGAGCAGATCATGACGATGTCATTGGATTCGGCCGCGGAGGTTTTCCGTGCGGCCATGCGGGAAACGGTCAAGCGGTACTCGTTGTGGTACCTCATCCAAGGTGCGCTTCTCGTCGTAGCAGGCTTCCTGGCGATCATCTATCCCATTTTATCGTCGGTAGCGGTCATCATCATGTTGGGCTGGCTGTTGATCATCAGTGGTGTTGCGCAGGGCATCAGCCTTGTGGGAGCACGGCACGTGCCGCACTTTTGGCTGCAACTCATCTCCGTTATCCTTGCCTTCCTTATCGGCTTCCTCTTCCTGCGTGATCCGGCGCAGGGCCTGCTGACGGTCACGCTTCTCCTGATCGTGTTCTTCATGATCGAAGGCATCTCAAAGATCGTCTTTGCGCTAACGATCCGTCCATTTCCCTATTGGGGCTGGGTGCTGGCCAGCGGGCTCATCGGTGTCCTGCTCTCTCTGGTGCTTTGGGCAAGCCTGCCGGTCACGGCGCTATGGCTCGTCGGATTGCTGCTCGGAATTCAACTGATCAGCGTTGGCGGTGCGCTTGCACGACTTGCCTGGCAGGTGCGGCGAAGCCCGGCGACTTGAGACGACTCAAGCTCCCGCCACCCTTTGGCGGGCTGGCGGACAAAGCTTCAGCATTCTCTCATCGATTTTCTGCGAGACGAAGCCACTTGATAAAGTGTATTAACAACTTTCGCGCCACTATGCCCGCTCTCGCTCTAAGCAACAGAGTTATATATGTCCGATGTCCCGCTGCTCGAGTCCGCCGTCATTGCCCGCTTGAAAGCGGAGTTACAGGCTAAAGAATCCATAATCCGCGATCAGGCTACTGCACTGGAACACAGTCGCAAAATCTTCGCACGAGCGTCGGTCGCTGCCCGGATTGGTGTGTGGGAGTGCAGCCTTCCCGATGAGACATTGCATTGGACCGACGTGGTCTATGACATCTTTGACTTGCCGCGCGGGGCGAAGCTTGATCGAAACCAGATCGTGGAATGCTATGCGGAGAATACTGCGAAAGAACTCCAGCGGCGCCGCAAAAGAGCAATTGAAGATCGCAGCGGCTTCGAAATGGATGCCGAAATCATAACTGTGCAGGGCAATCGCCGCTGGATACGAATTACCGCCACGGTTGAATCCGAAAATGACGTACCTGTCCGCATTTTTGGCATGAAACAGGACATCACCGAGCAAAAGATCTTGTTGGACCGCACGCGGTATCTGGCAGACTTCGACCTTTTGACTGGACTGGCCAACCGCAGCCAGTTCCAGATGAGACTTGCAGATTTGTGTAAACCTGATGCCGGTCAAAGTCCGCGCGGCGCATTGCTCCTGATCGATCTCGATGGTTTCAAGATTATCAACGATAGCCTGGGGCATCCCGTCGGTGATGAGTGCCTGAAAGAGGTCGCCAATCGTCTCCTTGCTCTATGTCACGAGGCTGAGGTCGTGGCCCGAATTGGCGGCGACGAATTCGCCATTTTGCTGGGACCCCAATTTGGTCAGGACGCGATTACAGATCTTGCACAGCGGATTGTCGGTTCTCTGAGCAAACCTTTGGAGTTTTTCGGTCAGTCACCAAAGCTTGGGGCATCAGTGGGTATCGCGCTCATCGATGACTGTGTGCCGTCTGATATCGTAAAGAATGCCGATACCGCCCTCTATACTGCAAAAGCTGCGGGACGGAACACTTTTCAGGTTTTCGATCCGGCGCGAACCCCCAACGAAAAAGCTGCATAAACTAGCTGGCAGCAAGCCATTACTGCCAGCAGAACCCTTCTCCAGCAGGCAAAATCAGCCTTTGGCGGCCAATTTGTCCTGGGTCTTCGTCTCGAAGTCGCTCGCATCGTGACGCTCACGCAACTGGGTCGAAGGTTCACCAGATGTGCGATTGACCATCCGGCCACGCTTGACTGTCGGGCGTTCGTCGATCTGGTTGGCCCAACGCACCACGTTCTTGTATTCCTGCACCTGAAGGAATTCCGCGCCGTCATAAAGCCGACCTTTGACCAGTCCGCCATACCAGGGCCAGACAGCCATGTCGGCGATGGTGTATTCGCTGCCTCCCAAATACTCGCTTTCCGCGAGGCGGCGATCGAGCACATCGAGCTGGCGTTTGGTTTCCATTGCAAATCGGTCGATTGCATATTCGATCTTGGTCGGCGCGTAGGCGTAGAAGTGGCCGAACCCGCCTCCGAGATAAGGTGCACTCCCCATCTGCCAAAACAGCCATGACAGACATCCGGCGCGCGCCGCCGTTTCCGTCGGAAGGAACGCACCGAATTTCTCGGCGAGATAAACGAGGATAGAACCGGACTCGAAGACCCGGATGGGTTTCGGGCCACTGCGATCCACCAGAGCAGGTATTTTGGAGTTTGGGTTGACCGCGACAAAACCGCTACCGAACTGGTCACCGTCATTGATATTGATCAACCAGGCGTCATACTCCGCGCCCCGGTGGCCAAGCGCCAGCAACTCCTCGAGCATGATCGTAACCTTCACACCATTCGGCGTACCCTGAGAATAGAGCTGAAGCGGATGGCGACCGATCGGCAGGTCTTTCTCATGTGTCGGCCCCGCTATCGGCCGGTTGATATTTGCGAAGCGACCTCCGCTCTCTTTAGTCCAAGTCCAAACCTTCGGCGGCGTATAGTCGTTGGAAGCACTCATTTGCAAACTCCGGGGATTCGATGGTGAATTGCGTTGACCATCGATCTAGCCTTATTGCTCGTGATGACTAGACGAAAAGGTCAACTTTTGTGGTTCCCGACTTCACTTTTCTGTCAAGTCGCCACCTGATGGGCCGAGAAGCCGATCGTTGACTATCGGCCAAACCAGTGAGGTTTGCAATTTATGTGGGACTTTTGGTGTCACACGTTGCCTTTGCAAACCATTCGTTCGGTTTTCTGCTTTTTTCGTGTTTTGAGCTATTGCGTTCTCAGGCCAATATCTCTAGGGACAGCAGCGTCAACAAAGGACGGAGCGTAGCGCAGCCTGGTAGCGCATCTGGTTTGGGACCAGAGGGTCGCAGGTTCGAATCCTGCCGCTCCGACCACTTTCCCAAGCAAATGCTGCTGGAACTGAATTGAAGCCTGTAATATATCGGGATTGCAGACAAAGGAATCTCTTCAATGGCAGCACGCATCTTCCGCCCGGCAAAGACCGCAATGCAATCCGGCAAGGCAAAGACCGATACCTGGACGCTTGAGTTCGAGCCGGAGCAGCCACGCAAGATTGAACCGCTGATGGGCTATACTTCATCGCGCGACATGAAGAGCCAGATCCGCCTGACTTTCGAGACGAAAGAAGAGGCGATCGCTTATGCGCAGAAAAATGCCATCGACTATGTCGTGCTCGAGCCCAAGGAAACACGCCGGCGTATCGTGTCTTATTCCGAAAACTTCCGCTTCGACCGCAAGCAGCCTTGGACGCACTAAAATAGCGTTTTCGATTTTTCCCGGGAAGATCACTTTCCGCAGGAACACATATTGGTCCCGTAGCTCAGCTGGATAGAGCACCGGCCTTCTAAGCCGACGGTCACTGGTTCGAATCCAGTCGGGATCGCCATCTTTTCAATAAGTTAGTCGATTGAGCGTCGGGAATAACCCGAGGTTTGCCCGCCCTCCATTTGCTTCGCTGCGTGATCTAACCTGCAGCGCGTGGAGGGATGCCGCCGAGGAGCGGTCCCAGCCCTTCGGCTATTGTCAGATGGGTAATAACCGCATCGCGCATCCGCATATATGGAAGTTCCGCCAGCATCGCCATCTGAACCGCAGCCATTACCTCGCCCGCCTCGGAGCCGATCATGGTGAATCCCAATATCCTGTCGTCCGTCACACTCACAAGCACTTTCATGTAGCCCTCGGTTTCGTCCGTCGCTTCCGTCCGCAACACATTGCCCATCGGCATTTGCGACGCGGACCGGGATATTCTTCCGCTGCGCTTCGCCTTCGCTTAAACCCACGCGGGCGAGGGGCGGGTCGGTGAACATGACGTAGGGCACCAGTCGTTCATCTGTCCTGCGATTGCCGCCCGCCATATTGTCCCTGACTATCCGGAAGTCGTCGACGGAAACGTGCGTGAATTGCGGGCTGCCGGCGCATTCGCCGATTGCCCAGACACCGGATGCTGTCGTCTCCAATCGCTCGTTGACACGGATAAAGCCACGGGCATCGAGCTCGACGCCCGTCTGTTCAAGCCCGATATCGGCGGTATTCGGTATGCGCCCCGTTGCTACGAGCAGATCGCTGCCGGTGATCGTCCGCTCCCCGGAAGCCGTGTGAATGGTAACGCTGACTTCATCTCCTGAAAGGCCATGGACATTGACGGGCTGAGCGTCCAGCAAAATTTCAATGTCTTCCCCGGTCAAAACGCGCTGCATCTCGGTCGCAACGTCTGCGTCTTCCCGGCTCATGAGCTGATAGCCCGGTTCGATGATTGTGACGCGGCTGCCGAAACGGCGATAGGCCTGCGCCATTTCGACACCGATGTAACCACCGCCGAGCACGATAAGATGGGCCGGCACATAATCGAGTTCCAGCGCTTCTATATGCGTGAGTGCCCGGGCTGCCTCAAGTCCGGGAATGTTCGGGATCGCTGCGTGCGATCCGACATTGATAACAGCCTCTTTGCCTGTCAGCAGCCGCATTCCGCCATCGTTCAGCGCCACCTCGATCGTCTTGGGCTCAACGAAACGCCCGCTGCCCATGATCAACTTCGCACCGCTTTCCTTGTAGGCCTTCAGGTGAAAGGCGATCTCCCGGTCGATCATGTCCTGCTTGCGGCCTCGAACCTTGGCCATGTCGATCTTGATTGGCCCCGTCAGCGTACCGAACCGAGCGGCGTTGCGAGCGAGGTGCGCAACCCTTGCACTCCAGATCTCGTTCTTGCTGGGCAGGCAAGCGACTGCAGGGCATGAACCGCCAACCCAACGACGTTCCACGACGGCAACCTTTTGACCCGAGCGGGCGAGATGCCAGGCAAGCTGTTTTCCGCCCTGGCCGCTGCCAAGGATCACGGTGTCGAAATGTTCAGATTGGGACATGGTGGATCTCCTGAAATTTTATGCCGATTTGCTGATTACGCCGTGGGGCCGGGATCAAGAGTAGCGATGCTGCACGACTATGGTTTATTCCAAACAGGAATAAGCAATGCTAGATTTGCGCGGGACGGCATACAAAACGGTATCGTCCGCTCATAAGGGAATAACCATGAACCGCCTGACGTCCATGGAAACATTCGTTCGTGTCGTCGATACCGGGTCTTTTTCCCTCGCCGCGCGACAGTTGCGCATTGGCCAACCCGCTGTTTCCAAAACGGTCGCGCAGCTTGAAGACCGGCTGGGCGTGCGTCTGCTCCTCCGCTCGACTCACGGGCTGACGCCGACAGAAGCCGGACGGAGCTTCTATGAACACGCAAGGAGCTCTCTCGAGGCGGCGGACGAAGCCGATATGGCGGCCCGCGGCGCGGGCGCCAATTTGTCAGGCCGCATCCGCATCTGTGCCGCCGTGACCTTTGCGCGGCTGCATGTGGTGCCGCGCCTTGGCGCTTTCCTGGCCGAGTATCCCTCCCTCGATGTCGACATTATCCTCGACGATCGAAACACCGATCTGATCGAGGGTGGTATAGACATAGCCTTGCGTATGGGACAACTCACGGATTCGAGCCTGACCGCCAGGAAACTGGCCGAGTGCAAACGTTTGGTTCTTGACGCGCCGTCTTATTTGGAAACGGCGGGCGAGCCGCTTGTGCCGGCAGATCTCGCCGGGCATCAAACGATTGTCTACGACCAGCGCGGCGGCGGAACGGCCTGGACGTTCCAGCAAAACGGCAGGCAGGCATCCGTTACAGTGGGCGGCCGTGTCCGCGTCAACGCGGCAGAGGGCATCCGGGAAGCCGTACTTTCCGGACTTGGGCTCGCCATCGCATCCGAGTGGATGTTCTCGCCGGAGCTCGAATCCGGTCGGGTAAGGCCCGTGCTTCAGGATTGGTCATTGCCCCTGCTTGACCTGTGGGCAGTATTTCCAACCGGGCGGCAGGCAAGTGCCAAGGCCCGGGCCTTTGTCGACTTCATCGAAAGGCAGCTGGTGGAAGCTGCAACCCTCTAGCCAGGCGTTGTCTCACGACGATCCGACGCCAAGCTCATTCGGCAATAATCCAACAGTTGAGTATCAATTTCTGTATCAGATTGCATCAGGATTGGAAGAATAAAAGTCACCGCTCCGAGAATAATTGTGGCAAACAGACGAGATAGCGTCTCGTTTTGGCGTTTGTGATCAGTCGTCCATCCGTCTGTTACATAGAATTGAGGAGGATTTGAATTTGTTAGCAAATTCTAATTTAAAATTTGACCAACTGCATCGAGATAAACTTGCCTTATGCCGCCCTTTCATGCAACATTTTGGCAAGTTGAACCTTTAGGTCAGTAGTATGAGCCGGATCATGAAGGGCTTTACTGAAGGCGCACGAGCTGTTTTTGGATTCTAAACGGAGGACAATCGATGAAAACCGTGACACTGGCTGGCGCCATGGTTCTGACCATGCCGACTTTCGCTTTTGCGCAAGACAAGTGCTACGACGACGCCAAGACTCAGTACGATTTGAACCGGTGCGCCGGTACTTCTCTCGGTAAATCCGACAAAAAGCTCAATGAGCTTTACGCGCAAATCGAAGCCCGCCTGAAGGACGACGCAAGTACCAAGAAGCTTCTCGTTCAGGCACAGCGGGATTGGAACACATTTCGTGATGCAGAGTGCAATTTCCAGACTTCACTGGCTGCCGGAGGAAGCATGCTGCCAATGCTCGTCGCGCAGTGCATGGACGACCTCACGCAATTGCGTGTCAAAAACTTCGAGGGTTACCTGAAATGCCAGGAAGGCGATATGAGCTGCCCCGTTCCGGCCTCGAATTGACCAGCGCCAGGCAACAAAGGATCACCAGAGTGATCGCGGGCGACATCCTGCCCCTGGCGCGATGTTACAGGAGCTCCAACCGCCTCGGCGGACAATCCATCACCGCTGCTGTGGCTAAAAAAGGAGGCTCGGCGGAGTACATTTTGGTCGCACACTTCAACGCCGAGCCTCATGCCACTTAGGGTGGATGGCACAAAGGAATTATGTAATGATTTCCGGAAGATAACAATTAATCTGGGGCTCGATAAATTTGATTATGACCAAAGACCTGAGGGATAAGAGACCTTCGACTATATCCGCCGTTTGGCCATTGCGCTTGGACTGGATTACGTCAGGCCGTTGATTTGCAACTGCCCAAAGCCCGACCCTCCGGAACGCAAATAACCGGAGGATCGAGCGTCGGTTGGTCTGCTGTGAAAAAGAAGCGGTATCCTTTAGCAGGCCTTGCCGGCCCGGGGGAGGTGCCGACGCTCCTAAAATACTCTCAAAATGGCAATGGCAATATGGACCAAATGCCTGCAAATGCTCGGACTAAGGTCCAGTCTTGCAAAGTCTTAAGTCTGATGCCGATCGGGAGCTAGGTGAGGTCCGGCGCCCTCCTTGGGCTCGGATGATGGACGCCGGACACTCTGTCGACTTGGCGGTCGACTCGCCTACACAACGGATATTCAGGGGTTGGTTCTACAGGAAAAGCGATGTGATTTGTTACTACAGCGGACGGCCCTCAAATTGGGGCAGTGAGGCTCGGGCCGTCGAAGTGTGCCACCTACGCCCGAACCCCACCTGCAGGATCTGCGACCCCACGATAAATTGTCTGCCCGCGGACAATACGTGTCAAGCTGGCGCAGCGGAGCGATCGTCAGCGTGTCCAAAGGACGTCGGGAGCTCAAACACGCCTTCTAGACCGCCTAGCCTGAGAGATAATTGATCAGGCAATGAAGTTATTTGATCGCCAATTTGGTGTTGGTTTCGACGCCTTTTGCCGCCAACTGCTCATGAGCGCTGGGCTTGAAACGGGCTTCAATATCGAGGTAAGTCGAGTAGCCGACGCCGACCAGCAACAATATGGCAACGCCATAATCGCAGACCTTGACCAGGAATGACCGCGTGCGTCTTTCTTCAAAATCAGTATAGTTTCGAGTTCTCCTCATGACCCCACCCAGTCTTTTTCTTATTATTTGGGTAGGATTCTACTCCTGAGGATAGTCCCGAGCAATTCACCAGCGGCTAATCAGTTGGAATGACGATCCTGCTGACCAAGAGCTATAAGGAGAGTTTTAGGCTGCAATCAGTGGTATGTGGCTTTGCGATCCAGGATGATTTCGCGATGGGCCGCAATCGTCGCAATTACCTCAAAGTCGCGGACGCCCGCATCGAACAGTTTCATGATGTGGCGTGCCAAGCGATCCGCATTTTTGTAGGACACCGGCGGCTCGCCGAGAAGGTCACAAGCCCTGATGTGGGCATCCTCCAAAATGCACCAATCGTCTTCGTCATAGGTGAGTTTTTCAAAGAAATGCAGGGACATGATGGCTCCTCTCACCATCAATGGCGGGAGCACTTGTGCGTCTCTCAATCGCTGGTGTGCCGTTGACAGACCCCTCGACCGGCATATGAAAAAACTCACTTGAGCCGGCGTCAATAGTATTTCTATAGCCATAGCGATCAATGAAGGTCGATTTCAGGCTCCGCACTGAGCGATGGGCCCTCAATCGCTAGCGTGCCGTTGACAGACCCGGCGACGAGCAGGAACAGCCAAAATTTGCTGCATCGTACTCCATACGGTAACCTTCGTCCTTGCTCAATCTGCGAGTGCCGGTGATGAAACGTGGCCTCATTTTCGGTTTAGCCGTGTGCGCCGGTCTGCTGGGCGGCGGCGCTGCTTTTATTGGCAGCCAATCCAGTGTTTCACCCGCGGCAATAGAGGCATCGGTAATCCGTACGCCGGCTCTTTTAGAGCGGGCATGGCGCCTTCCGGTCGCCGCTGCATTCAACTCAGACGTGACCTGGCAGTCCAACGGTTCCCGCTGTGGCCCGGCAAGCATCGCAAACGCTTTCCGCTCCATTGGCGAGGAGGAAACCACGGAAGCGCAGGTCCTCGAAGGCACGGGCAAATGCTGGACAGGCTTCTGCATCATCGGGCTCACCCTGGACGAGCTCGCCGAAGTCGCGCGTGCCCATACTGAGCGAAAAGTCTCGGTCATTCGCGACCTGACCGCCGAGCAATTTCACGAGCATATGAAACACGCCAATGATCCGGATCGCCGCTACATCATAAACTTTACCCGGGAAGAGATTTTCGGCGGCGGCGGTGGTCATCATTCGCCCATCGGTGGATATCTGGAGGCGGAGGACGCTGTTTTCGTTCTCGACGTGAATGAAAACTACAAGCCTTGGCTGGTCAAGAGAGAACGTTTGTTCAAGGCGATGGACACGTTCGATGGCGACAGGAAGCGCGGGCTGCTACTAATACAATGAATAATCTATGCCCATTCAACCCACAGCGTTTCGCGTTTCGACATGTCGAGAACCGTTGCGTGACGGTCGAGTATTGCCCGCAGACAAGGACCGATCCGCTCTTCCGGCATAGGTTCAAAGCCATATTTACGAAACCATGGGCCGTTCCAGCGCGGTGCCCGGAAGGTTGTCAGCATAACGCCGGATAGTTTTAACTCTCTGGCCCTGGATTTGGCCATATCGAGAAATGCTGCGCCGATGCCGTGCCCGGAGAAATCGGCAGCCACCATGATATTGGCAATGTACATCATGCCGTCCAGCGGTTGCATCAGGACATAGCCAACACATTCACCATCAACTTCGGCGACGACTGTTTCGCCACTGAGAAAACGTTCCGCGGCGATAGACGGAGCGTCCACCACCATCTCGAGACCGTCCCATCCGGCATAACGCAAGCGAGCGGATTTCTCTATCGATCGCAACGTTTCGATCTCTTCGAAGCGAAATGGTCGCAGGTTGAGGTCGTGATGGTCCATTGTTGAATTTCCCGACGCGCAGAATCATCGGAATCATAAGACTCGTTCATGACAGCTGCGCGTCGGGTAATTATTTTGGTGTAAGCGCCGGGGGCAGGACCTTATGCGTTCGCCCGTCGATAGAACGCGAGCGAACCAGCAAGGGCAAGCAATGCGCCGCCGCAGATCCTGTCAAGCCAGAGCGCACCGGATTTCTTCAGCAGGCGCACTGCACGCGAACCCAGAACGGCATAGCCGAACATGACGGCGAAATCGATCAGTGCGAAGGTCACCGCCAATGCCAGATATTGTGGAACCTGCGGCAATTCCGGCGCGACGAACTGCGGAAGAAACGCCGAGAAAAACAGATATCCCTTCGGATTTGTCACGGCAACAAAGAAACTCTTCAGAAATATTGCACGCGATGAAGAGCCTGCACTGCCTCCCGTGTGCAAGACATCGAGCGTTCCCTTGGACCGCAACAGCATGATGCCGAGGAAGGTGAGGTAGCCGACGCCGATCCACTTGACCACGGCGAACCAGAATTCCGACGCAGCGAGGAGGGCGCCGAGCCCCAGCGCCACCGCGCCGATGAGGACGAAATCTGACAGCACTGCGCCGGCCATACCGAGACAAGCTGCCTTGATTCCGAAACGCGAGCCGTTCGTCAGCGCCAGCAGCACGGTCGGCCCTGGTGTTGCAATGCCGATGAATGACACCAATGCAAATGCCAAAATCGTCAAGTTCGTCATGACCCGCCCCCCGATCAAATCCAGTTTTACCAGTCCACTCGCGTCAAACATCATTCTCTTTTTTCAGTTGTCAACATTATCAGCCGGCGAGAACGATATTGGTTCGCCATTGATTTGCCGTCTCGTAAGGCGGTAATGAATGGATCGCTAATACCAACCGTGGAGTCGCCTCAAAAGAATCAATGGAAACCAAGGCCAACTATCTTCTCGTTACGGTTTTCAGCCTTGTCGTCTGTGCGCTGGCGTTCGGATTCTTTTACTGGGTCGGTCGTTATGGCGATACGCGTGAAACGTCGACGCTGGAAATCAGGGTTCCAGGTTCCGTCACAGGCTTGGCCGCGAACAGCCCGGTATTCTTCAACGGTCTGAAGGTCGGTGAGGTGAAGCGTCTCTTTATTGATTCGACCAATCCAGACGCCGTTATCGTTCAGACTGCGATCGACTCGACCACGCCGATCACGCGCTCGACCGTGGCAACACTTGCCTTCGAAATACTGGCCGGACAGGCGCGCATCGAATTGACGGGCGGCAAGGCCTATGAGCCAAGGCTTTTGGAAGAGGCGGACAAGGAGGACACAATCGCACGTATGGACGTCGATCCATCGTCGCTGAAGACGCTGGTACAGACTGCGCAGGACTGGATCGACCGTGTCGACAAGGCGACGACCGCCACCGAGGAATACGTCGCGAGAACGCGGGGACCGCTGCTTGCAAGCATTCAACAGGCTAAGGAATTCACCGACGGCCTTGCCGGCAAAACCGAAATGATAAACGAGTATGGCCAAAAGGCTCGCAGCGTCGGAGAACTTATGAATGACGCGCGCGACGTCATCTCGCGGGTCAACAAGTCTTCTGTGCGCGTTGATGAGACATTGGCCAAGGTCGACAAGCAGCTTTCGGACGACAAGGACAGCACGGCCAGCGAAATACGCTCCAAGCTTCAGTCCTATCAGCAGCAAGCCAAGGACTTGAATACCCAGCTTGTCGCCGTCCTCAACAATCTCAGCAATTTGACGGGTCAACCGCTAAAAAATGCGCAGCGCTTCATCTCGAATAGCCGGCGCACGGTCGAAGGCATTGATCGCAGCGTTTCCGAAATTGCGGAGGATCCGCACAAATATTTCTTCGGGCCCACCAAGACTGCCCCCGATTACGAAGCACCCCGATAGGGAATTCTAGGAAAAATACATTCCGACAGCATAGCTTCCGACGGCCAGGAGAACCATGATCATCGCTGGCGGCCAGTACAGATAGAACTTCATTCCATTATCGGCTGCGTACCCGTTTTCATCATTCGATGGGGCATATGTCATTGTTGCGGGGGACTTCGCCCTCTTATTGAAGCTCGTTAACGACACAAGAATTCACCTTCCGAACTGACGGCCTAAATACAAGACAATTGGTATGATGATCAAAAAGATTATGAGATAGCCCCAGATGGACGTCATGTAGGGCGCATAATCCTCCTTTTCTTTTTTTTCATCCTCTTCCATTGGTGCCTCCCACATCTGCCAATGAAAACAGTGATTAAGAGGACTTCGAGCTGCAATAAACTACGGCTCAGATCGCATCAGGCCATAGCGGCAGTGCGAAAACAACTTAGTAATAATGGCTATATAACTAGCTCGAAAGCACTTCATAGGATCAATCATCCATCGATGAGCCTCGATAATGATGCGGTGAGTCCGCAGTGCAGGCAAGCGGACAAAAATAACAAGGTAAATACAGAAAGATCGCTGCAGCCCGGCCACGGCGATCTTCATGTCAATTCTGCCGTGACTTCCGTCGCGGGCTATTTCGTATGCTGCTTAAAACGCCGATGCGCAAAACCGCCTTTGGCTCGTTTCAGAATGTCCGAAAGCCTGTTGGGGCTGGTAGGCTTGTTTGGCATTTCTTCGCGGACTTTTTGTAGAATCTGCGGTGTAGCGCAGCAGGCATTGTGGGGGGTATGAAGCGTCACGTCTCCCATTTGTCACTCCCTTAGAAGAACAATTGACCTAGCGGGCTTATCCGAAAGGCTGAAAGCAAACTATTCGCTTAAGCTAATAGGTGTACGCTTAGTTTTGCGGTTATTCAACTGGATTTGCAGCGTCGGGTGATCGTGTCTGCGTTTGCAGATCATCAACATGCTGTGAAACAAGCGGCGTTCCTTGAAAAGGGCGCCGCTTGCACCTGTTTTCGCGAGGTCTGAAGGCTTCAGCTCTTAGGCGTAAATCGGGCGAAACCGTCGCAACGAAAGAAAGCCCGCGATGACGAACAACACCAGCAAAATACCCTGCACAATCGCGAACGGAGGTTCTGACCCTGTCGGAGCAAGTGCGTTGAGTGCAGGTATCTTCTGGAAAGACTGTGCAACGAGAACAAAGCAATTCAGATAGAGCGACACGATTGCGCTGACCACATAGACCGAGCGCCAGGAACCGGCGAGACGATAGATATAGAGCGCAACGATCGCCGCGATGAGGAAGATCATAGATATGATACCCACCCCTATGGCCGGCGTGAAGCCGCTATAGGGAAACAGGAAGCCGGTTACGCTCGTGGCTACTGTCGTTATCAGGAAGATCAACGTCCAGCTTTCCTTCCTGTCGGAGCCAATAAGACCCGCCAGAACAATCAGCCCTGAAACAATACCGATCAGGCTTAGAATCACATGGAAAAGTGTAAACGGCGTCATACCGAAGATCATGATCGTGCCCCCAAGTTGCGATCCGTCCATATGTTCAATCCGGACGTGGCAACACGAAACAACGTTTGCGGCCGATTGTAAATCCTTCTGTCAGATGAGAAAATATGAGAAAATTATTCAATAATTCTTCAAGCAAATCAACAAATGGTGGGCTATCCGGTGCATTTGCGGCGATCGATTGACCGCGTCATTGAATCGGCTTGTCCCTGCAAGGCACCGGCCTGTTTCTGGTTGGCCGTGCGATAGTCGGGCAGGAAGGGACCGAAGCCGGTGACCACGTTCGGGTCCTGGTAGCCGCGGCCATTGGTAAGCCGGCTGATCTCGGCCACAGCCTGGTTGCGCTGCGCCACAAGTGCGGGGCAGGCGACATTGTCATAACGCAGGGATGAAATTTTTTCATTATCGAGCTGGCTTTGAATGCCTGCGCAGCCCGAGAGCAGCGCGGAAAGAATGATCACCTGAAGGTGCCTTGTCGTCATGTGCCAATATCCTCGATAACGAATAGGGGACATGAATGCGGCAATGGCGCCAGTTTGGCAAGATGGATGCGAAAAATGCAGCATCCAATTGGTTAATCGACGTCAGTCGATCAGCAGGACGCGCACGCTTCCCAGGTCGAGGGGGATGTCCGCTACGTTGACGATTCGTGGCTCGGCGTCAGTCAGCAAGACGCAGCGGCGATAATATGTGGCGAGATAGCGGACGAAGCTCGAACCATGATCGCGGTGATAGAGTTCCGGCGAAAGCACCGCATAAATTGGAATATTGCGCTCCATGAGCGCGGTCATGGACAGGCAGGCGATCGCCTCATAGCCTTCGATATCAATCCATACGAGACCGATCTTTTCAAGCGGAACGCACGCGTCCTGCAGGATGGTTTCGACCGTGTTGATCGGGATTCTGGTCTTGGTATCGTTGGGCCTTCGCTGTTTCATACCGCTTCGCTGCTTGTCGTCGCGGCCCACGTAGAAATTGGCCATTCCATCGATGACGCCAGCTGCACATGGGAAGCAGGAAACCGTGTTCCGTAGGTCGTTGTCGTCGACATTACGTTTCAAGGCCGAAAAATTGACTGCCTCCGGTTCGACGGCGAGTATGCGCGCAAATGCGCCGCATGTTGCCATCTCGATGGTCTGCACTCCGGATCCGGCACCGAGTTCCAGCAATGTCGCATTATCGCGAAATGTGCCCGTTGTGCTCAGGATATGACGAACTTTCGCGACTTCGCTTTCGGGGAGCTCACCAAAGTCGATACGCCTGTCCGAGGCACTGCTTAGCTCACTCCATGGGGCTGCTTTGAAAGAACGAAAACGCCCCGCAAGCGGCTGGATGCGGGCGGTCAAAAAACCACCGAGACGTTGTATGAAATTGGCCGAAAAATTTGGTCGCGGCTCGAACGCCGCCGTGCGTTGAAAATAGGTCATTGAAAAAATCCAGTTCAAAACAATGATCGATAAAAGCAAAATGCAGTTCTATTTGATGTTATCGACGATGCGCTCAGACCAGCGCAACTCAATAATTAGAGTTATATGGACTACTATCCTTAGAAAATTAAGTATTTTCAAAGGCATGGCCAATTGAGCGCAGTTTTTGGTTGAATGACGGAACTTAAAACTGTAGCGAAAACTCAATTTAATCAAGAATGACTAGTAAAATGGTATGGTATAGCAGTTTAGGCTTGCGATAAGTGCCGTCTCGCCCTTATGATTCCACTTCCGGGAGCCCCCGGCAGTTGCAACACAAGAGTGAGGAGACAGGAATGCCTGGTTTGCTGCACCCACTTCATGAGGGCCATGCGCCCATCATATTGCACAATGCCTTTCAGGATGCGATTGACGCCTTGGAGGATTGGGAGCTCGGCAGTGAAGAGCCCCAGATTGACGTCAACGAGAAACGGGTCCCGATCAGTGCTGTGTTCCGGCGTCTATGGACCTGCACGGATATCCTTCCGGCGCGCACGCTTGCCGTCGTGGAGGATTTGTTGCCTTTGCGTTCAGCCGAATTCAGAATCGGATCATCGACCTATGCCGATGCCGCCCATAGTCTTTGGCAGTTGAGCATGCAGAAACGCGCTGCAACGAACGAGATACGCCAGTAAACTGGAAAATGGTTTTGTGAAAATCACCCGCCGGCCAAAACCGGCGGGTGATTCTTGTTTGTTTAGCCGCCGTTCTTGGCCAGCCAAGTTTTCATTTGTTTGATCTCGCTTTCCTGTGCTGCGATGATCGTTTCGGCCAGTTTGCGGATTTCCGGATCCTTGCCGTATTCGAGCTCGACCTTGGCCATGTCGATGGCACCCTGATGATGGGCGATCATACCCGACACAAAATCCTTGTCGGCATTGCCGGTAAAGGGGATTGCCATGTCCTTGTGCATTTTCGCATTGGCTTCAGCAAACGCCTTGGAGGATGCGCTTTGATCGCCTTTGGGCATCGCCATCATGTCGTTCTGCTTGGTTTTATGCGTTGTGTGATCCTGCGCCAGCACCGGTGAGGTAAAGGCGAGGGCGCAGATCAGCACCGCACTGTGAATATATGTGATTTTCATCGTTGATCTTTCCATGGGCCAGTCAAACCGGCGCAGGCTGTGGCCCGCTCACCTGCGCGTAAAATGAAAGGAATGATCAATTATATGCGGGGAGGGCGCGGGAGCGGCGCATTGTCGAGCGCGACAAGCGGCAATTCTCCGGCTCGCGGAATGATGATCTTGGGTTGCGGGATGACCGGCACCACAAACGAGATTGCCGGTACGCCGATACAGGCAGCACACACCGCTGGATGCTGTTGTTTGACGTCCCCCGGGCAATGATGTTTGCCGGCGCAGCCATGGGTGTGATGAATATGGCCAGACGACTGCGAAGCCCCGGTCGCAACGTCCTGCAAACCCAGTTCTGCAGCCAGACGGCCGGGCGCCGCAAACACCGGAACCCAGCCAATGCTGAGCGCGGTCAGAAGAGCGAGGATTGCAGCGAGCCTTTTCATTTGCCCCTTATAGCGGTCAAGTCACCGGGATTGAAATCACCTTGTATTTATCCGCGTCAAACCGTCTTTGCTGCGGCCAATCCGTTTTCAATGTCGGCAATAAGATCGGCCTTGTCTTCAAGTCCGATCTGCAGCCGGATGACCGGTCCTGCATAATTCTTGCCCGTAATCTCCCGGCCGCCGAGATGGACATGCAACGCGAGACTTTCATATCCACCCCACGAATAGCCCAGGCCGAAAATCCTCAATGCGTTGAGGAAGGCTTGTGCCTGTGCAACTCCGCCCTGGATGACAATCGAAAACACTCCGCCCGCACCACAAAAATCGCGTTTGAACAAGGCGTTTCCCGCATGGCTCTCAAGACCGGGATGCAGCACCTCGATGACACCGTCCTGCGCCTCGAGCCATCTGGCGATTTCCAGCGCGCTCTCCGCATGCCGTTCCATGCGCACGCCCATGGTGCGCAGCCCGCGCAAAACCTGATAGGCATCGTCACCGCTCACGCAGAGCCCGAGTGCGGAATGCGCCGCATCCAATGTCTTGAAGCATTTCTCATTGGCCGAAATGGTTCCCATCAAGATATCGGAATGACCGGCAGGATATTTGGTCGCCGCATGGATCGAGATATCGACGCCATAGTCCAGCGCCTTGAAATAGATCGGCGTCGCCCAGGTATTGTCCATCATGACGATGGCGTCTGCCGCATGGGCCTTTTCAACGATGGCCGGGATGTCCTGGATTTCGAACGTGTTGGAGCCCGGTGATTCGGTGAAGATGACACGGGTGTTCGGCTTGATCAGTTTCTCGATGCCAGCGCCAACCAGCGGGTCATAGAATTCGACCTCGATACCCAATCGCTTCAACATGGTTTTGCAGAAATGGCGGGTATTGCCATAGCAGCTGTCGACCATCAGCAGATGATCACCCGGCGAGAGGAAAGCCAGAAGCGGTACCGTCACTGCCGCAAGACCCGAGGGAACGAGAACAGTGCCGGCAGAGCCCTCCAGCTCATCGATCGCGCGGCACAAAGCATCGGTGGTGGGTGTTCCATGCGTGGCATAGGTATATTGCTGGCTGTGATTAGCCATGGTTTGCGCATCTGGAAACAGCACAGTCGACGCATGGACGACCGGCGGATTGACGAAGCCGTGATAGTCGCGTGGATCATAGCCACCATGGGCAAGCCTCGTATTGATTCCGGTTTGCGCCACCTTGCCCGGTTGCTTCTCCATGAGATCGTCTCCATATTTTGTGTGCCTTGTCAGAGACCGTTTGAAAATTCATCCCTGATGTGTCAGCTGAGGTGGTTTTCGAGAACCGGAGCGCAGCGTACACATCGTACGTGAGCACCGGAAGCGCAGAAAATCGCATCAGATGATCGTCGGGGATGAATTTGCAGACGGGTGTCGCAGAAGTCGATAATGCCACCGCGTGCTTGTTGCAACAGGAGAGCAGGCTGATTGACGGGAAAGACAAGATGACGAAGCCACGCAATCAGGGGCAAACGCAATCCGCCTTGGGCCGGGTCGGTCAGTCCGTTGTCCGCTTTCTGCGCCGCATCAATTCTCCCGCTTTTCCGGGTTCTCCGCCCGCGTGGACGAACGGCATGTTCATGGCTGTCGTTCTCATCTTCTTCCTCATTCTGCTGATTCATCCCTATGACGCGCTCTTGTCGCGCACGCTGTCGACCTATGAGCCGCTTAATGGTGTGCGGCATCTGACTGATATCGGCCTGTCGCAATGGTATCTCATTCCGGCTTTCGTCATCGGCGTGTGCCTGATCGGCATCGATTGGGGGAATATTGCCCGAGACCGGCGTATCCGCTTTGGCCTCGTCTATGCACAGGCGACCTTCGCTTTCTGGGCCATCGCTTTATCGGGGATACTGACCAATATTGCGAAGTTTCTTATCGGCCGGGCGCGCCCAAAATTCATCGATACGCTGGGGGCCAACAGTTTTTCACCGTTCGTAGCGGGGTATAATTTTGCGAGTTTTCCATCTGGTCATTCAACCACCATGGGCGCGGTTGGTGGTGTACTGGCTCTGTGGTTCCCGCGCTGGCGCATACCAATCATCCTGGCGACGATGTTCATCGCCTTGACCCGCGTCTTTGCCCGCGCTCATTATCCGACAGATGTCGTGGCCGGTTATACACTCGGTTTTCTATTCACGATTGTGCTGGCCAGATTCTTGGCCGGACGCCGTACAGCCTTCGTCTTCGGGAAAAGCCAATTCTGGCCGGATATGCGGTTCAGCGAGCGTTTTTGGTAACAAAACGCAGGTCTGAACAACAAATGATCCAAAAATCTCTTCGTGAGCAGTCGAAAGTCTAACATTGCTATAATATTGAGCAAAGATTACCGCTTGACCAAAGCGTCAGAATGGCCTTCGATAGCTGCGTGAATGGGAGACATATTGGGCCCTTTTTTTGGGGGCGTGGGGAGCGATCCGCCAATATGATTTTTCCTCTGTGGGAACTATGGGCACCAACCTAAAGGGTCAAATCGTTATGAAAAATCTTGTTTTGAAGGGCGCACTGGCAGCCTCGGCGTTCGTCCTTCTGGCGAACGCGGCCTCGGCTGCCACGCTGGACGACGTCAAGAAGAAGGGCTTCCTTCAATGTGGTGTGAACACCGGTCTTCCGGGCTTCGCTTCGCCGAATGACAAAGGCGAGTGGTCGGGTTTTGACGTCGACTATTGCCGCGCAGTTGCTGCTGCGGTTTTTGGCGATGCAACAAAGGTCAAATTTACGCCATTGTCCGCGAAAGACCGCCTTCCCGCGTTGCAGTCAGGCGAGATCGACGTTCTCATCCGCAACACAACCTGGACTCTCAGCCGCGATACGCAGGGCTTTGATTTCACTGGCGTCAACTATTATGACGGCCAAGGGTTCATGATCAACTCCAAGAAGCTTTCCGGTATCAATTCCGCGCTTCAGCTCTCTGGCGCGTCTGTTTGTGTGCAGGCTGGCACGACGACGGAACTCAACCTTGCCGATTATTTCAAAGCCAACAAGATGGAGTATAATCCCGTCGTGTTCGAGAAAGTTGAAGAGGTCAATGCGGCGTATGATTCAGGACGTTGCGATGCCTACACGACCGATCAGTCAGGTCTGTATGCATACCGCCTTGCACTCACGGCGCCGGATGATCACATTGTATTGCCTGAGATCATTTCAAAGGAGCCACTGGGACCTGTCGTACGCCAGGGTGATCCGCAATGGGCTGACATTATTCGCTGGACTCACTATGCCATGCTGACAGCCGAGGAACTTGGCATCACTCAGGCCAACGTTGATGAAGTCAAGAACGGCGACAATCCGGAAATCAAGCGTGTTCTTGGCCAGGAAGCCAATACCAAGCTTGGTACCGATCTTGGTTTGACCAATGATTGGGTTGTCAACATCATCAAGGCCGTTGGCAATTACGGTGAGGTTTTCGAAAAGAACCTGGGTTCCGGAAGCCCGTTGAAAATTGCACGTGGTATCAATGCTCAATGGAGCAAGGGTGGCCTGCAGTACGCAATGCCGATCCGCTGATCGGCCCCGATAAATTTAGAAAATCGGGTGAGGAGGCTTGGCCTCCTCACCTACAATAATAAAAAATAATAAGAACAAGCATTTAAAAGAAATGAGGGGTCAATGGCATCGCAGGATATTACGCCTGTCGGCAAAGACAGCGCCAAAGTATCACTTTTAAACGATCCGAAAGTCCGCGGTTACATCTTTCAGGCGGTGGCAGTGCTTGCAATAGCAGGTCTCGGCTATTGGATCGTCGACAACACAATTGCCAATCTTCAACGTGCTCGCCTGGCAACGGGGTTTGGATTTCTCGATGGCCGCTCAGGCTTCGATATCAGCAGTAGCCCATTTCTGGCCTATTCGAGTGACTCGACCTATCTAAAGGCTTTGATGGTCGGCTTTCTCAATACGCTGACAGTTGCTTTCGCCGGGATCATCACCGCGACGATCCTCGGCTTCGTCATCGGCATCGGTCGCCTTTCGCACAATTGGCTTATCCGCAAGCTTTGCACCGTCTACGTGGAAGTTTTCCGTAACATTCCGCCATTGCTGGTCATTTTCTTCTGGTATTTGGGTGTTCTGTCGGTGCTTCCGCAGGCTCGGCAAAGCATCACGCTGCCATTCAACATGTATCTGAACAATCGAGGCTTCTTTTTCCCGGCACCGGTGTTCGGGGACGGCGCTTGGCTGGCCGGTGTTGGCCTCATTGCCGGCATCGTCGGGGCGCTCCTTGTCCGGCGCTGGGCGCATAAGCGGCAGATGGCGACCGGCCAGCAATTTCCTGTCGGTTTGACCGCATTGGCTCTCATCGTTGGTTTTCCACTACTGGCTTTGGTCATCAAGGGTTTTCCGCTGTCATTCGACTACCCGGTTCTCGGCGCCTTCAATCTGAGGGGAGGCTCTCAAATCGGTCCAGAGTTCATGTCGCTCTTTCTGGCCTTGTCCTTTTACACCGCTGCCTTCATCGCCGAGATCGTCCGCGCCGGCATTCGTGGTGTTGGCAAGGGGCAAAGCGAGGCATCTCATGCACTTGGACTGCGGGCTGGTCCGACCACTCGCCTGGTGGTAGTGCCGCAAGCGATGCGCATCATCATTCCGCCACTGACAAGCCAATATCTCAACCTGACCAAAAACTCGTCCCTGGCTGTCGCGATCGGATATCCTGATCTTGTTGCAGTCGGCGGAACGATCCTCAACCAAACTGGCCGCTCCATCGAAGTGGTGGCTATCTTCATGATCGTATATCTCAGCCTTAGCGTGCTGACTTCGCTCTTCATGAATTGGTTCAACGCCAAAATGGCACTGGTGGAGCGCTGATCATGGTGGATAGCAATTTAAGCTTTGTCCGTACCGAGATGCTTCAGGGACAGACACCGCCTCTGGCAGAGAGAGGCATCGTCCGATGGATGCGTATCAATCTCTTTGCCACGCCGATTGACGCCGCCCTGACCATTTTCGCCCTTCTGCTCATTGCGTGGTACCTGCCCCCGGTAATCAACTGGATGTTTGTCCAGGCGGCATGGGTGGGACCCGATCGGTCCGTTTGCGCGACAGTGGCGCAGGGCGGTATCCAACCGGAAGGATGGTCAGGCGCCTGCTGGGCCTATGTGAATGCCAACTTCAAACAGTTCATGTATGGGCCCTATCCCCAGGACCAGATTTGGCGGGTCAATCTCGTCGGCATCATGTTCGTACTGCTGCTCATCCCGCTGCTGATTCCCAAAGCACCATACAAAGTGGCGAATGCGATCACGTTCTTCTTCATATTTCCCATCGTCGGTTTTTTCCTGCTCGTGGGCGGCTGGTTCGGTCTTACCTACGTCGAGACACCATTATGGGGCGGATTGCTGGTTACGCTGGTCATATCTTTCGTGGGTATCTGTGTCTCCTTGCCGCTTGGAATCATTCTGGCGTTGGGGCGGCGTTCGCAACTGCCAGTCATCAAGATGTTTTGCGTCATCTTCATCGAGACAATCCGCGGTATTCCGCTGATAACCGTCTTGTTCATGGCGAGCTACATGCTGCCGCTGTTTTTGCCGCCGGGGGTAACATTCGACAAATTGCTTAGGGCTTTGATCGGTGTGGCGCTGTTTGCCTCCGCCTACATGGCAGAGGTGGTGCGCGGGGGGCTGCAGGCGATCCCGAAAGGACAGTATGAAGGAGCCGACTCTCTTGGCCTCGGCTACTGGCAGAAGACGCGGTTGATTATCCTGCCACAAGCGTTGAAGCTGGTCATACCGAGCATCGTCAATACGTTCATCGGCCTGTTCAAGGATACGAGCCTCGTTTCCGTCATCAGTATGTTCGATTTGCTCGGAACCGTGAAACAGCACTTTTCCGATGCCAATTGGGCATCTCCGCAAACACCTATATCTGGCCTGATCTTCGCCGGATTTGTCTTCTGGATTTTCTGTTTCGGCATGTCGCGTTATTCCATATTCATGGAAAACCGGCTCGATACAGGGCACAAACGCTAAGGAGCTATGCTTATGACCACTGAAAACATCATCGACCCGGAAGAAATCCATGTCGACCGCTCGCTCCTCCACGTTTCAAAGACGGACGTAGCCGTTGAAATCATCAACATGAACAAGTGGTATGGCGACTTTCACGTTCTGAAGGACATCAACCTCAAGGTGATGCGCGGCGAGCGCATTGTCATTGCGGGTCCGTCCGGTTCGGGCAAGTCCACCATGATCCGCTGTATCAACCGCCTGGAAGAGCATCAAAGCGGTAAAATCCTTGTCGACGGCATCGAGCTCACCAGTGATCTGAAAAAGATCGACGAGGTGCGCCGCGAAGTCGGCATGGTGTTCCAGCACTTCAATCTTTTCCCGCATCTAACGATCCTCGAAAACTGCACGCTCGCTCCGATATGGGTGCGCAAGATGCCGAAGAAAAAGGCCGACGAGGTGGCGATGCACTTTCTGGAACGCGTCAAGATCCCGGAACAGGCCAATAAATATCCGGGCCAGCTCTCCGGGGGTCAGCAGCAGCGTGTGGCAATCGCCCGGTCGCTCTGCATGAATCCGCGTATCATGCTGTTCGATGAACCGACTTCGGCACTCGATCCGGAGATGATCAAGGAAGTGCTGGATACTATGGTCCAGTTAGCTGAAGAAGGCATGACGATGGTTTGCGTCACGCACGAGATGGGCTTTGCCCGTCAGGTCGCAAACCGCGTGATATTCATGGATCAGGGTCAGATCGTCGAGCAGAATGAACCGATAGCGTTTTTCGACAACCCGCAGCACGAGCGCACGAAACTGTTCCTCAGCCAGATCCTGCACTAGCAGTCCTGGAACGAAATTTCCCGATTTATTGCGGCGGCCAAACCGGCCGCCGTCTCTTTACGATTTTCAATTCCAGATTTTTGACAAAGCCATTTCATCGGGATTTTTCTAATGAACGAGAGTTTTCAGGATCTTACAAAAGAAGAGCTCAAAGCGCTGGATGCCACTCGCAAGATCCGCGACAACGAGGTTCTCAAATATGTGGTGGCTGCATTTGATCGTTTGTCTACGGCCCTGCTTGTCGTGGGTTTTTTGGGGCCGATCGCGGGAATGATCACAAACCCGTCGCTTTTCCAGCATTATGATTGGCTCGAAAGGATATCGGTCTTCGCTATGATGATTCAGGCATCAATGGTATCTTATGGGCTCCATCTGTATGGTAGAACGAAACTCAGAAATGGATGGCAGTAATGCTGGAGTACAGCATTTATACGATGGTTTGGGTTACGCTGGTGGGGATCGGTGCCTTTCTCGTTGGTCGGCATGAATTGAACCAACTGCAGAAAGAGACTGAAGCATCCAAGCAAGAAATTGCCCGAGCCATGGCAAGATTGCGTGGCACTCCGGCCGAATGAAACTCAAACCTGTTCTTTTCGCTCTTCCGCGTCAAATCCATACAGCCAGTCAAATCCCTCGATGAACTTTTCCACCGGACGGTTGCGCAGCAGGATATTGCGCGCAACGGCCACCGGTCCCTTTGCATGATAGGCCAGGTGGTTGAGCGCTCCGCGCCTGACAACTGCGCTGATACGTTTCGTCCGGGCTCTGCTGAACCGGGCGAGGGCAGATGGCCAGGCGGCACGATCCGCGCTCAAGGCGCCAGCCAATGCGCATGCGTCTTCGATGGCCATCGCCGCACCCTGCGCCGCATAAGGTGTCATGGCATGCGCAGCATCGCCAATCAGCACCACACGCTCCTCGGTCAGGAATCGGCATTTCTTCATCTCGAACAGCCGCCACGGTGTCCAGGGACGACCCGCTCGCATGACATCGCGTAGTCCCACATGCCAACTGGCGAATTCCCGGATGAAATTCTGGCTCGGGCTCTCCGGATCGACAGGAACGGGCCATCGGTTGCCGGCCTCATGGTCGGGCGCAACCGCTACGAAATTGATCATCTGGCCCGAACGGATAGGATAGGCGATCAGATGCGCGTTGGAGCCAGTCCAGGCGACGACGTTGACCCCTTGTGGCAACAGTGTCTTGAACGATTCCGGCAGCTGATCGACCCCTAGTGATGATCGCCATGCAACCATGCCGGTATAACGCGCACGGTCCGCGTCGGAGACAGCGGTGCGCAGGTTCGACCACACGCCGTCTGCGCCGACCAGCAGCGCGCCGCGGTGTTCCTCGATGCGGTCATGATATTGCACGCGGACGAGCATGCCCTGGCTGTCTGCCTTGCGCTGCGTCACGGTCGACTGCAACTGTATGGCGATGTTGGGCCGGCTGCGCGCGAGGGTGAGCAAAGTGTTCTGCAAATCGGCGCGGTGACAAACGATATAGGGCGCACCCCAGCGTTCCGTCGCTTGTTCGCCAATCGGCAACCGCAGCAACTCGCCGCCGCTTGTTCCATCCTGCAAGCAGACGGCTTGCGGTTCGACGGATGCGTATTGCAGCTGTTCCATCGCGCCGAGCCGACCGAGAAGCCGCGTCGCATTGGGGGAAAGCTGCAATCCAGCACCGATTTCGGCGAGCGCCGCGCTTTTTTCGAATATCTGGACGTGAAAGCCCTTGGCGCTCAGTGCAAGGGCAAGAGTGAGGCCAGCAATACCTGCACCGGCAATGATGATCTGGTCAGGATTTGGTATTCGCCTGTTTCGTTCTGTTTTCAGATCGATGAGTGCTGCTTTCAAGCGGCCTCGTCCACATAGGTGCAGCCCTCGGGAACGGTCACATCGGCGGCAAGTGATGCGTCATATCGATAAAGCGTAGAGCAATAGGGACACACCTTCTCATTATCGTCGCCGAGATCGAGGAAAACATGCGGGTGGTCGAAAGGCGAATTGGCGCCGACGCACATGAATTCCTTCACTCCGATGGCAATGCTCGCATGTCCTGCGCTGTTCTGGAAATGAGGGATGCTGTGTCCAGCCATTATTCGCTCCTGAAATCTTCGCCAAGCGCGCATAGCGCCCATTCGCTTTGTCTTAAAACAAAAGGCGCGCAAAGGAAACGCGTTCTATGTCGCAGTATTGTCGCTGCATTCGCGAAACAGTGCGAATCCTGGAGGCGTCCCGCCGGGAGGTCAATTATCCAGTCAAACCGGACTGCTTGAATGGTTTATTTCAAAGTAAAAGCCGATGCCTTTTGCCGGGACTTTGGAATGGCTGCGTAGCCCGGGGAGACATATTCCACAATGCGAACATGACCATTGCGTTTGGTGTCGGGCCTTCGGGCCCCGTCTGTTACGACAGCGCGATCTGCGGGCACAATTGTCAGGCCGACGTTTAATGTTTGGGCATGCGCCGAAGGGATGCCAAAAAATGGTGCGATAAGGACGAAGGCACGAAGAACGGAAATAAATTTTTCCATAGCCGCTCCAGTGAAGTTCATGCATTCAAGCAAGAATTCCAATAGGTTAACGCCGATACGTTATCAAAAGTCCAATCAAAGGTTTGGGCATCGGATTAAACATTGCCCTCGGCCGGTCCCGGCCACGGGCATTCATTGCCCCGCTGATAGATGACCATTATCTTCGTCTATTGTCGAGGCAATCTGTCAGATATTGTTAATATGCCAAGTGTAATTTAGCTTAAATTTGATAATTATTTTAACAAGTAAGTAAGTTCAGAGGTTCTCGAGACCTTGCGGCAGACTAATCCAGAGCACTGTCTGTTCTTGCGGGGAATGTAGCGATTTGTGTCCTTTGCCATACACGTCCTCAAACAGGACGAAGCTACCGGCCGGTACGTGCCTCTCATCTCCGTCACTTGTCTGGTATTCTGCAGCTCCATCAAGCCTCACTGTCAGCACGCGCTCCGGCACTGTATGCCAATCGACCTGTCGCGCACCCGCCGGAATATGAGTGAAGCGGATGCCCGACGCCGCGTACTTCGCTGACACTTCGAATGCAGCGGCATTAGGGTGAACCTGTCGAGAGGTTGTCGGGATTTCGACCTCATCGAAATGGGACTCGCCGTCGGCCGTCGAGTAAACGCGCAGACACTTCATCTTAGCCTCCGTTCCTTCAGTTACACCTACGCCACATTGCCATGACCGCATTAGAAGCGTCTGTGTTCGAAGTGGTCATTCGCGTCTCTTTTGACATATCGGCAGATGGCGGGGTGCCAAGATCGATGCTTTGCCTTACTCCCCGTCGTGAGGTCGCAGACAAGACGTTTGCGGTGCCCAAAGAAAAATGTTGTGCCTTCTGAAAGACTGTCATTCGCAATACCGATGCCCTAGAGTGCGATTTGACTGGTATGACGATTTCAAGACGCTTGCTATCAAACTGTCAAAAGACTTGTCTAGGGTGAGCGCCTAAGTGTCCGTCTTAAAAGTCGCTGCGGCGAGACACATGGCGTGGTTTTCGAGTACCGGAGCGCAACGTACTTAAGGTACGTGAGCACCGAAAGCGCAGAAAATCGTGTCAGATGACCGCCGCAGTAGAGTTTCAAGACGGATACTAAGACCATTTCCAAAGGCGCCGAATGGTCTCCATTTTTAACAGGACGTTTTTGTCGGAGAATACCAATGAACGAACAATCATCCGCGATTCCGGAAGCCCTGGAAAAAGTGGATTCGACTGCGATTCCACAAGCCCTGGAAAAAGTGGATCTGGCGAATTTGCACGCAAGCGTCGATCGCTTCGTTAACCGCGAGTTTTCCTGGTTGCAGTTCAATCGCCGCGTTCTGGAAGAAGCCGAGAACACGCATCAGCCATTGCTTGAACGTTTGCGTTTCCTCTCCATCTCGGCGGCCAATCTCGATGAATTCTTCATGGTGCGCATCGCCGGTCTTGCAGGGCAGGTACGCGCTGGCGTTTCAGACCGCAGCGACGATGGGCGCACCCCCCAGGAACAGCTTGAATTCGTTCTCGATGAGGTCGTGAAGCTGCAGATTGCCCAGCAGCACCGGTTTGATGATTTGCGCGCGGAAATGCTGAAGGAAAACATCGAGATCGTTCGTCCGGACAGGTTGACCGCCAATGAGCAGTCCTGGCTGGAAGACCATTTCCTTGAAACCATCTATCCGGTTCTGACGCCGCTTGCCATCGATCCGGCGCATCCTTTTCCATTCATTCCCAATCTCGGTTTCTCGATCGCCATGCTCCTCAACCGGAGCACCGACAATCGTCCAATGACAGCCTTGCTGCGTCTGCCTCAGGCACTAAAGCGTTTCATCCAAATTCCGGATGACAGGGGACGTTTCCGTTTCCTCACGCTTGAGGATGCGATCAGCCTGTTTACCGGCCGGCTTTTCCCCGGCTACGAGGTTAAAGGTGCCGGTACTTTCCGCATCATCCGCGACAGTGATATTGAGGTCGAGGAAGAGGCCGAGGATTTGGTGCGCCTGTTCGAAACCGCGCTCAAGCGTCGCCGTCGCGGTCAGGTCATTCGCATCGAATTCGACGATGAAATGCCGGAATCACTGCGCAGTTTCGTCGCCACCGAGCTAGGTGTTCCCGATAATCGCATCAGCGTTCTCGATGGACTGCTTGCGCTCAACATGATTTCGGAAATCGTCAGCATCCCGCGTGCCGATCTGAAGTTCGTTCCCTACAATCCACGTTTCCCCGAGCGCGTGCGCGAGCATGGCGGCGATTGTTTTGCGGCTATTCGCGAAAAGGACATCGTCGTTCACCATCCTTATGAATCCTTCGACGTGGTCGTCCAGTTCCTGCGACAGGCTGCAGCCGATCCGGACGTCGTGGCGATCAAGCAGACCCTCTATCGTACCTCGAACGACAGCCCGATCGTGCGTGCGCTGATTGATGCTGCCGATGCCGGCAAGTCCGTGACGGCGCTTATCGAACTCAAGGCCCGCTTCGACGAGGAAGCCAATATTCGCTGGGCCCGCGATCTGGAACGTGCCGGTGTACAGGTCGTCTTTGGCTTCATCGAATGGAAGACCCACGCTAAAATGTCTCTGGTCGTGCGCCGTGAAGAGGCGAAGTTGCGCAGTTACGTGCATCTGGGTACGGGAAATTATCACCCGATCACCGCGAAGATCTATACCGACCTGTCATTCTTTACTTGCGAGCCGTCTATCGGTCGCGATGTGGCGCAGATATTCAACTTCATCACGGGCTACACGCCGCCTTCCGGCGAGATGGGCATTGCCGTTTCGCCGATCACGCTTCGCCCGCGCATCATGCAGCACATTGCCGAGGAAATCGCTCATGCCAAAGCCGGGCGGCCGGCTTCGATCTGGATGAAGATGAACTCTCTGGTCGACGCGGAAATCATCGACGCGCTCTATGACGCGGGCCGGCAAGGGGTAGAGATCGATCTCGTCGTGCGTGGCATTTGCTGTCTGCGCCCGCAGCTTCCAGGCCTTTCTGACAATATCCGCGCGAAATCCATCGTTGGACGCTTTCTCGAACACAGCCGCATCTTCTGCTTTGGCAATGGCGAAGCGATGCCGTCGGAAAAGGCACTAGTTTATTTCGGCTCCGCCGACATGATGACCCGCAATCTCGATCGCCGCGTCGAGACGCTGGTGCCGATCACCAATCCAACAGTGCATCAACAGGTTCTTTCACAGATTATGTTGGCCAACCTTCTCGACAATCAGCAGAGTTACGAGTTACTAGCAGACGGAACGTCGCGCCGGATCACACCTGCTGACGGGGAAGAAGCTTTTAACGCACAGGAATATTTCATGACAAATCCCAGCCTTTCAGGCCGTGGCAAGTCGCTGAAGTCTTCAGCACCGCGATTGATTGCGCATCGCAAGCGGTCAAAGAGAAATAAGGCTGCATGATATCGGCTGCACAAGGACGCGTGCAGGGGCGTCAACCAGCTGCTGTCATCGATATCGGTTCGAACTCTGTACGTTTGGTGGTGTATGAAGGCGTAAACCGGTCTCCCACCGTTCTATTCAATGAGAAGATACTCTGCGGCCTCGGCAAGGGGCTGGCGAAAACCGGCAAGCTGAATGCGAAGGCAGTACAAAGCGCGCTGCGTGCTTTGCGTCGTTTTCGCGCGCTGGCCGATCAGGCCGGGGCAGTTTCACTGGACGTTCTGGCGACAGCTGCAGCGCGCGAGGCTGAGAACGGCTCACAATTCATCCGGGAAGCCGAGGCGTTACTCAAGGAGCCGATAAAGGTTCTTTCGGGCAGGGAAGAAGCCTATTTCTCCGCGCTTGGCATTATTTCTGGCTTCCACGATCCGGACGGCATTGCCGGCGATCTTGGCGGCGGCAGTCTTGAGCTTGTCGATGTCAAGGGCAGGAAGATTGGTGATGGCATCACCCTTCCGCTCGGCGGATTGCGCCTGCAGGACATGTCCGACGGCGATCTGAACAAGGCTGTGGAGATTGCAAGGAAACATCTCGCCTCGGCCAAGCTGCTCGGCAATGGCAAGGGCAGGGCTTTTTATGCGGTTGGCGGCACATGGCGAAATCTCGCCAAGCTGCACATGAGCGCAAAACACTACCCGCTCCATGTCATGCATCATTATGAGATCCCGTTTGATGAAGCCCAACGCTTCCTCAAGCTCGTTGCGGCCGGCGATCTCGATTATATGCGCGGCATCGAGGACGTCTCCAAAAACCGCCGTTCGCTCCTGTCCTACGGTGCCATAGCCCTTCTCGAAACCATCCGGTTGATGCGGCCCTCCAAGGTCGTCTTCTCGGCGATTGGCGTGCGCGAGGGCTTCCTCTACTCGCTCCTGTCGGAGAGCGAGCAACTGGAAGACCCGCTGATCTCGGCAGCAGACGAATTGGCTATTCTACGTGCCCGGTCTCCGTCCTACGCACGGGAGCTGGCAGACTGGAGTGGGGAGGCATTTGCCGCCCTTGGCTATGATGAAACCGAGGATGAAAAACGCTATCGTCGCGCCGCCTGTCTGGTTGCGGATATCAGCTGGCGCGCGCATCCGGATTATCGCGGAAGCCAGGCGCTGAACATGATTTCAAACGCCTCCTTCATCGGCATCGATCATCCCGGACGCGCCTATATCGCGCTCGCCAATTTCTTCCGGCATGAGGGCGTTTCCACTAGTGTTGCCGATCCGGAACTTGCTGCCATAGCCACGCCGCGATTGCTGGAATATTCGAAGATTCTCGCCGGAATCATGCGTATCACCTATCCGTTTTCCGCATCCATGTCAGGTGTGGTTCCGAAGCTTTCCTGGAAGACGACGGCGGAAGGGCTCGAGCTTGTGATCGACAAGAGCAAGGCTGACCTGATCGGCGATGTGCCGGAGGGCCGCCTGCAGCAGCTGGCAAGGCTGACGGGCAAGAATATCAAGATGGTTATCAGCTAAAAACGCCGACGAGACGCGGTGGGCATATAGCTACAAACATCGCCTTTAGAGCCTGTTTGGAAAGTCGCTGCAGCGAGACATATGGCGTGGTTTTCGAGAACCGGAGCGCAGCGTACTTAAAGGTACGTGAGCACCGGAGCGCAGAAAAACGCCATTTGCAGGCCGTCAGAGCGTGAATACCGACAGGCCTAGGCGGCGATCCCCAACACGCCCGTAAACAGCGCACGTCCGTCGGTGCCGCCATGAGCCGCTTCGATCAGGTTCTCCGGATGCGGCATCAGCCCCAGCACGTTACCGTTCTTGTTGATGATACCCGCAATATCGTTCATCGAGCCGTTCGGGTTGGTGCCTTCGGCATAACGGAACACCACCTGGCCATCGCCCTCGATGCGGGCCAGCGTCTCGGCGTCGGCGAAATAGTTGCCGTCATGATGCGCGACCGGGCACTGGATGATCTGGCCATGCGAATAGCCGCGGGTGAACGGCGTATTGGCATTGGTGACTTCGAGTTTCACCTGGCGGCAAACGAATTTCAGCGAGGCATTGCGCATCAGCGCGCCGGGCAGGAGACCGGCTTCCACCAGAATCTGGAAGCCATTGCATACGCCCATCACCATGACACCCTTGTTCGCCTTCTCGCGGATCGCTTCCATCACAGGCATGCGCGCTGCGATGGCGCCGCAGCGCAGATAATCGCCATAGGAAAAGCCGCCGGGGATCACAATCAGGTCGACGTCGGGAATTTCCGTATCCGTCTGCCACACCGTATGCGGTGCAACGCCGGAAATCTTCGTCAACGCCGCAATCATGTCGCGGTCGCGGTTAAGGCCGGGAAGGAGTACGACTGCTGATTTCATCTAGATGAGCTCCACCGCATAATCCTCGATCACCGTATTGGCGAGGAGCTTTTCGCACATTGCCTTGAGATTCGCCTCGGCCTTTGCCTTGTCGCTCGTATCAAGTTCGACGTCGAAAACCTTGCCCTGGCGAACCGAGCCGACACCCTCGAAACCGAGGCTGCCGAGTGCACCGACGATCGCCTTGCCCTGCGGGTCAAGAACGCCATTCTTCAAGGTTACAGTGACACGTGCCTTCATCGATCTGTCTTCTCCGGTGTTACTTGACCAATACGGGCCCCGCAGGCCGCGTCGGTTCGTTTTCATTCATGATGCCGAGACGGCGCGCGACTTCCTGATAGGCCTCGATCAGGCCGCCCATATCGCGGCGAAACCGGTCCTTGTCCATCTTCTCGCTGGTCTGTGCGTCCCATAGGCGGGCGCTGTCCGGCGAGAATTCGTCGGCAAGAACGATACGCATCATTTCGCCTTCGTAAAGCCGGCCGCACTCAATCTTGAAATCGACGAGCTGGATACCGACGCCAAGAAACAGTCCGCTCAAAAAGTCGTTGATGCGGATGGCGAGCGCCATGATGTCATCGATTTCCTGCGGTGCAGCCCAGCCGAAGGCCGTAATGTGCTCCTCGGAGACCATCGGGTCATCGAGCTCATCGTTCTTGTAGTAGAACTCGATGATCGAGCGGGGCAGCACGGTGCCTTCCTCGATGCCGAGGCGCTTTGCCAGCGAGCCGGCCGCGATGTTGCGCACGACGACCTGCAGCGGGATGATCTCGACTTCCTTGATCAGCTGCTCGCGCATGTTCATGCGGCGTATAAAGTGCGTCGGAATGCCCATGCGGTTGAGTTGCGTGAATATATATTCGGAAATGCGGTTGTTGAGGACGCCCTTGCCGTCGATTACTTGGGTTTTCTTGGGGTGAAGCACAGTTGTATCGTCTTTGAAATGCTGGACGAGTGTGCCTGGTTCTGGTCCTTCGTAAAGGATCTTTGCTTTGCCTTCGTAGACACGGCGGCGACGGTTCATTGCGGATTCTCTGGTATTGGAGTTATCGGTCGGCCTTGGGTCTTGGCCGTCATGTTGGCGCGCTAACTATCGCAAAAGCAAGCATTCTACAATGATCCTTTATGGAGCTCCCCCGTTTTATGGGTTATATGCTGGTTCTACGACAATATGAAACTAGTCGATGCAGGGATGGTCGATTGAGCCTTTTGATTTTGCACGGAATGGTTATATGGGAATCGACAAAGACAAAAACATCGGGACCTGCCTGAAAAACGCCTGATACATGACTGTATTACTAGTTAACGACACAATTTGCGGGAGCAAGAGAGGATGACAATGCAAGATCGCGAAAACGCCTTTGAAAACAAGTATGCGCATGACGCAGAAGTGCGTTTCAGGGCGGAGGCCCGGCGTAACAAGCTTCTCGGCATCTGGGCGGCGGAAAAGCTCGGCAAGGCCGATGAAGCCGCCGACGCCTATGTGAAAGAGGTCATCAAGGCTGATTTCCAGGAAGCCGGCGACGACGATGTCTTCCGCAAGATCCGTGCGGATTTCGATGCTGCCGGTATCGACACGTCCGACCATCGCATCCGCCGCAAGATGGAAGAACTGATGATCGAGGCGATACAGCAGATCGAAGGTGCTCCCTGATTTCCTGCCGCCCTTTAGAACCGCAAAAAGCCGCCCACTGGGCGGCTTTTTGTCCATAGGACGCCTCGGCCGTTTGGAGATTCCCCGTGCCAGAAGATTCCGCTGCAAAGTTCGACGCAGTCCGTGCCAATGAATATGCGCGCCAAAGCCGCATCGCACTCGCAGGCTACGATGCATGCCACGAACTTACCGCCTGCATGCTGGCTGCACATCTCGGCCATGACCGACCGGCTCGAATTCTGGTCGTAGGCGCCGGAGGAACCGCGGGCGAGATCATCGCCTCAGCCAAGCTCGGGCCAAATTGGGATTTTATCGCAGTCGACCCATCCGAGCCGATGCTGGAGCTTGCGCAGAGGAATATTGCCGAAGCCGGCATTCAAACCCGCGTGCAGTGCATGCTGGGCAACGTCTCCGACATACCGGCACAAGAGCCATTCGATGCGGCGGTGATGATCGGCGTGCTGCACCATCTGCCGGGCGCGCAGATGAAGGCCGATGTCCTGAAACAGATATCGATACGGCTGAAGCCGGGTGCGCCATTCGTGCTCGCGGGCAACTATCGCACATATGCGTCTCAGCCCTTGCTCATGGCGGCATGGGCTGAGCGATGGCGGCTGCATGGTGCGAGTTCCTCCGGGATAGAGGCGAAAATGGCAAAGATTCTGCAAGGCGCTGACCCGCCTGTATCCGAAGAAGCCGTATTTTCGCTTCTGTCGGCTGCGCGTTTCGAAGCCCCTTTGCGTTTCTTTTCGAGCCTTTTCTGGGGCGCATGGCTTGTGCAGCGAGTCTAGGCGCATGGTCCATTCATCACGTCAAATTACGCTGATATGGTTTCGCCCGCCGAGCTTCGCCTCATAGAGCGCAAGGTCAGCGCGGGCGAAAAGGTCTTGTGCCGTATCGTCCGCCCGCAATGCCGTGATCCCGACCGAACATGTATAAGCAAGGTCCGGCCAGTTCTGCAAAGGGCGGGCCAATCTGATCCGCTCCAGCACGCGCTCAAGAATGCCGATGCCGGTTTCGAGCGGGGTGTCGGGCAGGATCAGCATGAATTCCTCACCGCCGATCCGTCCGAAACAATCGAGCCGCCGCACGAAACTGTGCGCGTGCCGGGCGAAATCGAGCAAAACCTGGTCACCCGCCTGATGCCCGTAACGATCGTTGATCGCCTTGAAGTGGTCGATATCGAGCACCGCAACACAGCCTTTGACGACCCCGTCGGCTGGCAATTCGCGCCGTGTCAGTTCTTCGAGCCTGGTCATGATGAAACGCCGGTTGCCGACGCCGGTCAGCTCGTCCGTCTGCGAAGCACGCAATGCGAGATCGCGGTCCTGCCGCAAGCGGCGATCATCCGTGCGTAATGGCGTGATATCGTTGGCGATGCAGAGCATCCAGCCATTCGCCTGGACTGTCTCTGTCATCCAGAGCCAGCGGCCATCGACCAGATCTGTCTCGAAGGCACGAAACGGTATCTTTCCGCGTCGCGACTGAGTCGATATCAACCACTCTTCGAAATTCTTTGTCGTGAGCACTGTCCCGAGACCGGCATCGTAGTTGCGCCGCATGAGATCGCCCCAGCTCGGCTGCTCCCCCGGCGCCAGATGGAAGGCCGCCCGCCAGCCCTTGTTGGCGTAGCGCAAAACATCATTTTGGTCGTAAAGAGCGATGAGAACCTGGCTCTCATCCTGCGATAGCAGGAGGTTGTAGAGAATTTCGTCTCTTAGCCCAGTCTCTTCTATGAATTTCTGCTCGTTTCCATCATGGAAAACTGTCATCTGCACCATAATTGCATTGGTGATAGGACTCACATCACGGTTAGTTTACACGATTTCGATCTTACAATCGATTCCGTCACGCATTCGTTCCAAACGTGCTTGGCAAATGTCAGAATTTCACCATCGCCCTTGACCAGTCTGCTCTCAGCTTCCCATACTCGCGCAAAACACCACACGAGGAATCTCCCATGTCGCTCGCATCGCGTCTGAAATCCGGCGAAATCATTTATTCTGGCTGGTCGCATCTGACCGATCCATTTGCCATGGAGGCGCTTGCCCGCACACCGCTCGATGCTGTGCTCTTCGATATGCAGCATGGCCCGCACGATACGGCGAGCGTCGCCGCGCTCACCGGCATCCTGCGCAGCGCTCAAAAACATGCGCTGGTGCGCATTCCGGTCGGTCGTTTCGACATGGCGAGCCGCGCGCTGGATTTCGGTGTCGAAGGCGTCGTCGCGCCGATGATCAACAGCGTTCATGATGCAAAGCTTTTTGCAGCCGCGATGAAATACCCGCCGCTCGGCGAACGCTCCTGGGGCCAGATGCGCGGACGCCCCGCGAGCTATGGCGCTGGCGGCTCCGGCGGATATTTGCGCGAGGTGAATGATGAGACGCTTTCCTTCGCCATGATCGAGACCCGCGCCGCCTATGAGGCGCTCGATTACATTCTTGAGGTGGATGGTATCGATGGCGTGTTCGTCGGCCCGTCGGATTTCTCCATAGCCTGGAGTGACGGGCAGGAAGTGGATGCAGCTTCCGAGGCCATCATCGAACCGCTGACGCAGATCGCCGCGAAGGCCAAGGCGGCAGGCAAGCTCTGCGCGATCTACGCTGCGACGCCAGCGCTGGCAAAACGCTTCGCTGGTCTCGGCTATACCTATATTCCTCTTTCCGTCGACACAGCCTATCTGACCCTTGGCGTGCAGACGTTCCTTGATGCGATCGAGGCGTAGGTCCACGATCACATGCATGTGAGAGCTTGTGTGTTGCTGCCGCTTAACGCTTTCATCAATCTCGGCGAATGAAAAACTTGTCTCCAATCGGCCGCCGGGCATTCCTGATCACGTCTCTTGCCGCTATCGCCATGGCACCGCGAAGGGCCATGTCCCAACCCGCTGCCGCCAAGTTGGACAAGGCTACCATCGACACCATCATGGAGGCGGCAAACGGCTTCCCATCCCTCCATGCCCTGATCATCTCGCGGCATGGCGATCTTGAGCTCGAACACGTCTTTCGCGGCCCTGCCGCCGACCGGCCGGTGAATGTGAAATCCGTTTCCAAGACCATTATCGCGACGCTTATTGGGATTGCCATCGATCGCCGCGTGTTCGCAGGGCTGGATCAACCCATTGCGCCCATGCTCGCGGACAAGTTGCCGCGCGACGCCGACCCAAGATTGCAGGCCGTGACGATTGGCAATCTGTTGTCGATGCAATCGGGTCTCGATCGCACCTCGGGGCCAAATTATGGCCGCTGGGTCGGAAGCAATGATTGGGTCCGCTATGCCCTGTCGCGCGAGTTCGTCGATGAGCCCGGCGGCGGGATGCTCTATTCTACCGGCAACTCTCACCTTCTTTCAGCGTTGTTGACGCGCCAAACCGGACGTTCGACATTGGAGAACGCCCGGGAGTGGCTGGGCAAACCGCTTGAAATCAATATCCCGCCTTGGCCGCGCGATCCGCAGGGCATCTATTTCGGCGGCAACGACATGCTGCTTTCGCCCCGGGCCATGCGCGCATTCGGTGAAATGTTTTTGGCATCTGGCGCAAGCGGTGGCAGGCAGATAGTACCGAAGGTATGGATCGAGGAATCGTGGAAGCCGAGAACAAGTTCACCGTTTACGGGCGACGCCTACGGGCTTGGCTGGTTTGTGTCCAGCGCCGCCAGCGGCAAGCCGGTCTACTACGCATGGGGCTATGGCGGCCAGATGATCTATGTGGTGCCGCACGTCTCGCTTGTGGTTGTGATGACGTCCGACCCTGCAACACCCTCCGGACGATCGGGTTATGTACGGCAGCTGCATGATGTGGTGCGCGAGCGTATCGTGCCTGCTGCTGAAGCGCTCGACAGCTAGTGCACTAGGTTTCGACTGAAATGCACATCCCTCTCCGTCATCCTCGGGCTTGACCCGAGGACCCATTGGGATGCTCAAATCAAAGTGCTGTGTTCGTGTTTCTTCAGAAAGTGTGGGTCCTCGGGTCAAGCCCGAGGATGACGGAGAGGTCGGGATGGGATGAAGGAGAGATAGCGGTAGAAGGTATGTTTCAGTCAAAACTTGAAACCCTCTAGGGATGGGCTTTTTCAAGCCGATGTGACTGCCGCTCTCCGGCGTGTCGGCAGCGTCATTGCTGCGACGCCCGCAATGACGCAGACAAGGCCAATCCAAGCGGTCGGATTGAGGCTTTCGCCAAGGAAGAGTACGCCGATACCGACGCCGATCGGCACACGCAGATAGGCTTGCGATGTGGTGCTGACTGAACCCAGCGTGTGGATCAACCGGAAATAGATCACGAAGGCGAGGGCGGTCGAAAAAATCGACAGGCCAAGCAGTGCCAGGATCGAGTGTGTCGATGGCACGATGGTCCAGGGCTGGTCGATGACGAGGCTGACCGGAATGAGCAGCACCGCGCCGCAGAGGAGCGAGCCGGCGGCCGGCATCATCGGATCGAGCCCCTTGAAACCTCTCCCGAAGATCGCCGCCGCGGCATAGGATATTGTCGCGGCCACAATCGCCAGTTGCGCGAGCGCTTCCTTGCCCACTCCGTGAAACGCTTCAAGACCGATGATGAGACTGATGCCGATGACACCGGCTACCACGCCGAAGAGCTTACGGGCCGTCACGGCTTCATGACGCGTGATCAGGACGGTCAAAAGGAAGGCGAAGATCGGCGTCGTCGAGTTGAGGATCGTTGCAAGTCCGGCATTCACCGTCAACTCGGCCCAAGCGATGAGCGTGAACGGAACGACGCTGTTGATGCAGGCCTGAATCAGAAAGCGCTTCCAGATGACAGGGTCTCGTGGCAGCGATAGTCCGCGCAGCTTTATGATCGCCAGAAGCAACCCGCCGGCGATGAGCGTCCGCGCCGCGATAAAGGTGACCGGCGGAATGGTTTCGACGCCGATCTTGATGAAGGTGTAGGACGCGCCCCAGAGCGTCGCGAGAACGGCGAGGAGGGCAACTTCTTTGGCGAGCGACGGGGCAGGGAGCATCGATGTGGTCATGATGGTTTACTCAATTTTTGCTGCGTGAATATTGTGCGTGGTTCGACAAGCTCACCATGAGGGAGTGAGTGAGTTGCAAGAGCCGAGAACAGCAACCTTAACGATTATCACTGCAATCAACCCTTCTCCCTCATGGTGAGCTTGTCGAACCACGCACATGATCCATGCAAGAAATCGGTGGCTCGATGCTTCGATCAGGACCGAACTATAAGTCTCGAGAAAACCTGTTTTGGTCCGGGACAGAAATCACACAAGAGTTTGCGAATCCTGCACACGAATGATCGATTCCTATGCAAGAATCATCGAATCCGGCGCAAGAATTTCAATCGGCAGTAGAAATTTGGTTGTTTTCGGTTGCGGTTTTGGCGTCCGGCCATTCCACGGCGCGTATCTTCTTGTTCTCGAATTTGAGGCAGAGCTCGCCATTGATGAGCTGCAGCGCCTTCTCGCCAAACACTTCGCGCCGCCATCCCTGCAGCGCCGGAATGTCATCCGCATCGCCTTCCGCCGCGATCCTGTCGATCTCGTCGGTGGTCGCGACGACCTTTGCGGCAACGCCGTGCTCCTCGGTAACGAGCCGCAACAGCACCTTCAAAAGCTCGGCCGCTGCACCTGCGCCTTCTGGTGACTGCACGGATTTTGGCAGGCGCGGCATGTCTTCCTTAGGCAGATCGAGCGCAAGATTGACGGCATTGAGCAGGCCCGTTGCCATGTTCGAACGCTCCCAACCCTTTGGAATCGTTCGCAAACGCGACATCGCTTCCGCATCGCGCGGCTGTTGCTGGGCGATTTCGTATATGGCGTCATCCTTGATGACACGGCCGCGCGGCACATTGCGTTCGCGCGCTTCCCGTTCGCGCCAGGCGGCAACACTGCGCAGGACGGCGAGCTCCACCGGCTTGCGCAGCCGCATCTTCAGCCGCTTCCAGGCGTCATCCGGATGCATGTCGTAGGTCTCGCGTGCGGTGAGGATCTTCATCTCATCGAGAACCCACTCGGTGCGGCCTTCCGCTTCGAGACTGCTCTTCAGATGCAGGTAAATGTCGCGCAGATGGGTGACGTCGGCCAGCGCATAGTCCAGCTGCTTTTCCGAGAGTGGGCGCCGCCGCCAATCGGTGAATCGCGACGATTTATCGATCTGCGCTCCAACGATCCGTTGCACCAACTGGTCGTAAGCGATTGCATCCCCGAAGCCGCAGACCATCGCCGCAACCTGTGTGTCGAACACGGGATGCGGGATCAGATTGCCGAGGTGAAAGATGATTTCGATGTCCTGGCGCGCGGCATGGAAAACCTTGACGATTTTTTCGTCGGCCATCAGCTTGAAAAACGCAGCAAGATCAAGGCCCGGCGCCAAAGCATCGACGATCGCCGTGTGGTCAGGCGAGGCGAGCTGTATAACGCAAAGCTCCGGCCAGAACGTGGTCTCCCGGATAAATTCCGTATCGACTGTCACGAAATCGGATTGGGTGAGGGCGGCAACAGCCTGTTCAAGCTGATCAGTGGTTGTAATCATGGTCATGAAATTTCTATAGCGAATGGATATGCGTTTGTCTCCGTCCCAATCCTGATCTTGACAAATCACCCTCAAAATGCGCTTGTCCGCGCAAATTCCTGGACCGCTTGCGGGGCTTTCCACGCATGTCCATCCCACTATCAGAGGCACTTATCATGCACCGTTACCGCAGCCATACCTGCGCCGCCTTGCGTAAATCGGACGTAGGTTCAACTGTTCGTCTTTCCGGCTGGGTTCATCGCGTCCGCGATCATGGCGGCATTCTCTTCATCGATATCCGCGATCATTATGGCTTGACGCAGATCGTTGCCAATCCGGATTCGCCAGCCTTCAAACTGGCAGAAACCGTGCGTGGTGAATGGGTTATTCGCGTTGACGGGGAGGTCAAGGCTCGCACGGACGACACGATCAACCCCAATATGCCGACTGGTGAGATCGAGGTCTTTGCCCGGGAAATCGAGGTGCTGTCTGCCGCAAAGGAACTGCCTTTGCCGGTATTCGGCGAGCTCGACTATCCGGAAGACATTCGCCTGAAATATCGCTTCCTCGATCTGCGCCGCGATAGTTTGCACAAGAACATCATGTCGCGCACCAAGATCATCGCCGCCATGCGCCACCGTATGACCGATGTCGGTTTCACCGAGTTTTCGACGCCGATCCTCACCGCGTCGTCCCCGGAAGGCGCGCGCGACTTCCTCGTGCCGAGCCGCATTCATCCCGGCAAATTCTACGCACTGCCGCAGGCACCGCAGCAGTACAAGCAGCTGATCATGATGTCCGGTTTCGACCGCTACTTCCAGATCGCGCCGTGCTTCCGCGATGAAGATCCGCGCGCCGATCGTCTTCCAGGCGAATTCTACCAGCTCGATATCGAGATGAGCTTCGTCGAGCAGAATGACGTGCTTTCGACCATGGAGCCCGTATTACGCGGCGTTTTCGAGGAATTTGCCGACGGCAAGCCTGTTACACACGAATTCCCGCGGATCACCTATGACGACGCCATGCGTAAATATGGTTCGGACAAGCCTGACTTACGCAATCCGATCGAAATGCAGGCGGTGACCGAACATTTCGCCGGTTCCGGCTTCAAGGTTTTCGCCAACATGATCGCCAACGATCCGAAGGTCGAGGTTTGGGCGATTCCGGCCAAAACCGGTGGTTCGCGCGCTTTCTGCGACCGCATGAATTCCTGGGCGCAAAGCGAAGGCCAGCCGGGCCTGGGCTATATCTTCTGGCGCAAGGAAGGCGACAACCTTGAAGGGGCAGGCCCTCTTGCCAAGAACATCGGTCCGGAACGCACCGAAGCGCTGCGCATGCAGCTCGGTCTCGGCGACGGCGATGCGGCCTTCTTCGTTGCTGGCGATCCCAAGAAGTTTGTGTCCTTTGCAGGCGCCGCCCGCACACGCGCCGGCGAAGAACTGAACCTCATCGACCGCGATCAGTTCAAGCTGTGCTGGATTGTCGACTTCCCGTTCTTCGAGTGGCTCGAAGACGAGAAGAAGATTGATTTCGCTCACAATCCATTCTCCATGCCGCAGGGTGGAATCGATGCGCTGGAAAACCAGGACCCGCTGACGATCAAGGCTTTCCAGTACGATATGGTCTGCAATGGCTTTGAGATCGCCTCGGGCGGCATCCGCAACCATCTGCCGGAAACCATGGTCAAGGCTTTTGAGGCTGTCGGTCATTCGCGGGAGGCGGTCGAGGAACGTTTTGGCGCTCTCTATCGCGCCTTCCAGTATGGCGCGCCTCCGCATGGCGGCATGGCGGCTGGCATCGATCGTATCGTTATGCTGCTCGTCGGCGCAAAGAACCTGCGCGAGATCACGATGTTCCCGATGAACCAGCAGGCAAATGATCTCTTGATGAATGCCCCGTCGGACGTATCGCAGGCTCAGCTGCGCGATCTGAACATTCGGCTCAATCCGGTGAAGAAAGAGCTTTAAAAACCTCTTCTAACTGACTCCAGTAAAACAAAAAGCCCGGCATTGCTGCCGGGCTTTTTCATTGATTAGTTTCGATTACTGGTTTGCGTTAACCGTGACGCCGAGGGTCTTGATCAGCGATTTCGGATCGGCCATGCCGCCGGCAGCGATAATCGCAAAGGGCACCGGCTTTGCCGGAGCTGCCTTGACCTCGATGTTTTTGGGATCATCGAGATAGGCGTTGACGGCGGCCGCAAGCGATTGGGCGAATTCGGCATTGCCGAGTTGCGCCGCCGCCATTGGCAGTATCATCTTGGCTTGACCGATGAGATCACTGCGCTTGGCACCTTGCTGTTTGGCGACATAGTCGAGCACCTTGTTGGTGAGCGAGGCATCATCGAAACGGATGGACGCACCGGTAAAGCTCAGCTGTTGCATCAGGCCAAGCATGGCCATGTTTTTGGCGTTATCATCCTTGCCGTCCATGTTCTTGGTGGCTTCCTGCATTCCCTTGATGAAATCGAGGGTATAGCCCGAGATGTCGACCTTGATGCCAAGCGTACCAGCATCGTCCGCGACAAAGTCCATTTTTTCCATATTCAGCCGCCCATCAGACATATTCCATGTCCCCGCGGCATCGATCTTTCCAGAAATGGTCTCGTATCCGAGCGCTTTCAGCGCGTCTTTGGTCTTTGGGTCCTGGACATCAGAGAGATCCGCCTTGAAGCTCGCGACATTGCTCGTGAACGTAATGGGAGACGTCTCTGTCAGCGGAGAGATCGTCGTAATCAAATCATCGGCCGCGAAAATGTCCTTGCCCTTGGCGTTGACAGCAATGTGCTTGATCTCGGCTTTCTCGTATTGAAAAACCTTGGCCAATGGCTCCGCCGCACCCTCGGGTGGAAGTGTAATGCCCTGGAGGTTGATTCCCTGAACGCTTATTTTGCTGTCTGGCTTGGCTGGCGGAGTGTAATTGATATCCGGCATAGCCAATGTTCCGATCTTGAAACCGCCTCCCGACACGTCCGTGACGTCGCTAAGCGTAATATCGCCGACTTTGAAGGTTTCCTTCATGCCTGCGGTCGACAGTTTCGTGTCCTGAAGAATGACGGTGGAGTCATGCGTTTCCACATGGCTGTACTCCATCGTACCGCCCTGTTCGCCATAAAGAGCCTTCAAGCGGGCTGCAACCGCGTCGCCATCGACCGCATAGGCCGAACCCGCAAATAAAACGGAGAGAGCCGAGGCTGCTGCAAGAACGCGCAAACCCGACTTCACAGGATGGATTGGAGGCATGTTTTGATCCCTGTTGTTTTCAACCATAACGCATCAGGAGCGGTAAGACTGTGATGCAATTTGGGCGTTACAAAGTCAGATTTGAGGTGTGGACGCAAGGTGTATGCAATTGAACGTTGCAATGATCGCCACCAGCCTGTGATCTTGGCGAATCATTGCTTGCCCGCGATTCCGCGAGTTGATAGTCCATTGGCATGGGAAAAAGCCTGATTCCGCCAGACAATGGCGATGATAATGTGGAACCGGTCGATCTGAAGGCGGCGCTGGAAGAGCGCTATCTTGCCTATGCTTTATCGACGATCATGCACCGCGCCCTGCCGGATGTGCGCGACGGGTTGAAGCCGGTTCACCGCCGCATCATGCATGCCATGCGCCTGTTGCGTCTCTCGCCCGATCAGTCCTATGCGAAATGCGCGCGTATTGTCGGCGAGGTCATGGGTAAGTTCCACCCGCATGGCGACCAGTCGATCTATGACGCGCTGGTGCGGCTGTCGCAGGATTTTGCCGTGCGTTATCCCGTTGTCGACGGGCAGGGCAATTTCGGCAATATCGATGGCGATAATCCAGCGGCGATGCGTTACACCGAAGCGCGGATGACCGATGTTGCCATGCTGCTGCTCGAAGGCATCACTGAGGACGCAGTTGATTTCCGCCCGACGTATAACGAGGAAGACGAAGAACCGATCGTCCTTCCCGGCGCATTTCCCAATCTGCTTGCCAATGGCTCTTCGGGCATCGCAGTTGGCATGGCCACCTCCATCCCGCCGCATAATGTGTCGGAGCTCTGTGCGGCAGCGCTGCACCTGATCAAATATCCGGATGCGACGGTCGAAGAACTGATGTCGCAGACCGAGGATGAGGACCCGCTAAAGACCAAAGTTCGCGGTCCGGATTTCCCGACTGGCGGCATCATGGTCGAGACGCCGGAGGCCATTCTCGATGCCTACAAAACCGGGCGCGGCGGGTTTCGCCTGCGTGCACGCTGGCAGGTCGAGGATCAGGGGCGCGGCACCTGGAATATCGTCGTCACCGAAATTCCGTATCAGGTGCAGAAATCACGGCTCATCGAAAAGATCGCCGAGCTGCTGATTGCGAAGAAGCTGCCGCTGCTGGACGACGTGCGCGATGAGTCCACGGAAGACGTGCGCCTCGTACTGGAGCCCAAGAGCCGCAGCGTCAATCCAGAAATCCTCATGGAATCCCTGTTCAAACTCACCGAGCTTGAAACGCGCTTCCCATTGAACATGAATGTGCTTTCGAACGGCAAGGTACCGAACGTCCTGTCGCTGCGCGATGTGCTGAAGCAATGGCTAGAACACCGGAAGGACGTCCTCATAAGGCGTTCCCGCCATCGTCTTGGCGAGATCGAGCGCCGGCTGGAAATCCTTGGCGGCATGTTGATCGCCTATCTCAATATCGATGAGGTCATTCGCATCATCCGCGAGGAAGATGAGCCGAAGCAGGAAATGATCCGCCGCTTCGAACTCACCGACAACCAAGCTGAAGCCATCCTCAACATGCGTTTGCGTTCGTTGCGTAAACTCGAGGAATTCGAGATCCGCAAGGAATTTGACGGCCTGACAGGCGAGAAGAAGCAGATCGAGGAACTGCTGGGATCCGACGCCAAGCAATGGCAGACGATTTCCTGGCAGATCGCCGAGATGCAGAAAAAGTACGGCGCGGATACGCCCCTCGGCAAACGCCGGACCACTTTCGCCGATGCACCGCAGCATGATTTGACAGACATGCACCATGCCATGATCGAGAAGGAGCCGGTAACGGTCGTCGTCTCCGAAAAAGGCTGGTTGCGCGCCATGAAGGGGCATCTGGCGGACTTCTCGACGCTGACCTTCAAGGAGGGCGACAAGCTCAAGCTCGCCTTCCACGCCGAGACCACGGACCGTATCCTCGTCCTGACGACCGGCGGCAAGTTCTATACCATCGGAGCGAACAGCCTGCCGGGCGGGCGGGGTCACGGTGAGCCGATCCGGATCATCGTCGACATGGAGAACGACCAGGATATCGTGATGGCCTTCGTGCACAATCCGGAGCGAAAGCTGCTCCTTTCGTCACATGTGGGCAATGGCTTCCTTGTGCCCGAGGCCGAGGTAATCGCCAACACGCGCAAGGGCAAGCAGGTGATGAACGTCAAAGCGCCTGATGAAGCTCGTCATTGCATCCCGATCAGCGGCGATAGCGTTGCGATCGTCGGCGAAAACCGCAAGATGCTCGTGTTTCCCCTTACCGAAATTCCAGAACTTGCACGCGGAAAGGGTGTTCGTCTGCAACGCTATAAGGATGGCGGCGTCGCTGATATCCGCGTTTTCACGATGGAGCAGGGGCTGACATGGCAGGACGCTTCCGGCCGCAGCTTCACCCGCGGCAAATTGGAACTACTGGAATGGGCTGGCCCGCGCGCGACTGCAGGGCGCATGGTGCCAAAGGGTTTCCCGCGCTCCGGCAAGTTTTCCTGACGACTCGTTCAGTTTGTCGAAAATGAAACGAGAGCGATCATTCTCGTATTGATCTTCCATTGTCCATCGTGTAAATGAGAGAGAACGTTCTCTCTTTTTTCGGTGCTCTATGGTTGATCACGTCCTGCCAAAGCAGGCTGCAAACATTTCAGCGGATGCTGCGGACGACGAACCTCGTTGTTTCGTCGCCAAACTCTTCGGCAAGCGAGCGCGCAATCGCGAGGCGCAGGAAGAACGCATCCTCACCGCTGCCATGAATTGTTTCATACGCTCCGGTTTTCGTGGCGCTTCCATGAACGAGATCTGCTCGGAAGCCGGCATGAGCCCGGGAGCGCTCTATCGTTATTTCCCTTCGAAAGAAGCGATCATCGAGAAGATCGCCGCGACTCACCGCCAGCAAAGTGCGGAAATTCTCGCACGGATGTCGCAGTCAAATAATATCGTTGATGCCATCACGAATGTTGGCCTCGATCACGTACGCAAGATGTCGATGAATGACGAGGGGCCAGGCCCTCGCGATTCCAGCGCCCGTCTTTTCGTCGAGGTGCGCGCCGAATCCATGCGAAACGAAAGCGTTGCCGCCATCTGTGAACTTCATGAAGGCCTGATGCGCGAAGAGCTTCTCGCAGCATTTTCTGCAGCGAAGGAACGCGGCGAGATCGATCCTGTCACCGATCTGGACCTCGCTGTGGCGTCACTGGCTGCCATGGGCGAGGGGATCATAATGCGTAATTTTCCCGCGCAAGGCGTACCGCTTGAGGCGCTGGAGCCGGTGTTCCGCGCGCTCGCCGTCGGCTTGCTGCGACCGACAAAATCTTTGGCAAACAAATGAATATTGCTCTCACCCCGGGTCTTCCAATGAGCCAGAATAGCAAAAAAGTACTGATTTCCCTGGCTCTTGCCTTGGGCCTTTCATCGTCCACGGCCACCAGCGGATTCGCAGAGGAGAAAACGGCAGCAATTCACGAAGCCAAGCCGCCGGTCATCAATGTCATCCCTGCCGGCATCAATGAAATGGTCGCAACGCTCACCGTTACGGGTACTATTGTGCCTCGTCAGGAAGTGGCAGTCGGTACCGATGTCGCCGGTTTGCTTGTTCTGGAGCTTAATGCCGATCAAGGCGACGTGGTGAAAGAGGGCGATATCCTCGCGCGCCTCGATAAATCCTCGCTCGAAATCCAGCTGGCTCAGATCGAAGCGCAACGCGCCCAGGCCGATGCATCCATTGCCCAATCCGAGGCGCAGATCGTCGACGCCGAGATTGCCGTTCGCCAGGCTCAGGAAGCTCTGGAGCGGGCGCGTGCCCTGTCGATGAAGGGCATCAACTCCAAAATGGAACTGGACAATGCCACGAACGCGCATGACAGCGCCAATGCCCGTCTCAACACGGCCCGGCAGGCTCTGTCAGCCACCAAGTCGCAATTGCAGCTCGTTGCGGCCCAAAAGCGCGATGTCCTGTTGCGACTGGAGAAAGCCGATGTGAGGGCGCCCGCAAGCGGTGTGGTCTTGAGCCGCAATGCACTTCTCGGTGGTATCGTCTCTTTCAATGCCGGCCCTCTGTTCCGCATCGCCCGTGATCGCGATTTCGAGCTGGCGGCCAATATTCCTGAGGTCGATCTGCCGCGCTTGAAAGAAAACATGCCGGTTTCCGTCCGGGTGTCCGGCTTGGACGACCCTGTCGCCGGCCGTGTCCGCCTGATATCGCCGGAGATCACCGCAAGCTCGCGTCTCGGTTCGGTCAAAATCGCGCTCGACAGGAATGCATCGATCCGGCCCGGCAACTTTGCCCGCGCGGTAGTCGAGTTGACCCGTCGTGAAGGCGTCAACGTTCCCCTTTCTGCCGTGGTCTACCATGGCACTTCGGCGCTCGTGCAGGTGGTCAAGGATGGTGTCATCGAAAGCCGCAAGGTTGAACTTGGCATTCGCAATGATCGTGCTGTCGAAGTGCTGCAAGGCCTTGGCGAGGGCGAAGATGTCGTGGCGCGTGCCGGTACGTTCGTAGCCAATGGCGATCGCGTCACGCCTGTCCGGATAGCCGACGAGGCGACGGGGGCCATCAAATGAACTGGAACATTTCCGCTTGGTCCATCCGCAACCCCGTTCCGTCGATCCTGCTGTTCGTCGTGCTGGTGGTGCTTGGCCTGATGGCCTTTGCGAAGCTGCCCATCACACGCTTTCCCAATATCGATGTGCCTTTGATCTCGGTCTCAGTCACCGATCCAGGCGTGGCGCCGACAGAACTTGAAACGCAGATCGCCAAGCGGGTCGAGGATTCGGTGGCGAATATCACCGGCGTCAAGAATGTCACGACCAATTTGACCGAAGGCAATTCCACGACGCTCGTGGAATTTCGGCTCGAGGTCGATACACAAAAAGCGTTGAACGACGTCAAGGACGCAGTTTCGCGTATCCGCGATGACCTTCCCGCAACGATCAAGGAACCGATAATCAATTCCGTCGACGTGGAGGGGTCTGCGATCCTGACTTACGGCGTTTCGGCGCCGACAATGACGTCGGAAGAGCTTTCCTGGTTCGTCGATGACAAGATCCTCCGCGATATCCAGGGCCTGAAAGGCGTTGGCCGTGTCGAGCGCTATGGCGGCGTCACGCGTGAAATCCGTGTCGCGCTGGATCCCGATCGATTGACCGCACTTGGTGTGACGGCTGCCGATGTCAATCGTGCGCTGAAGTCGATGAATGCCGATCTGACTGGCGGGCGCGGCGATCTCGGCACCACCCAGCAGACGATCCGCACGCTTGGCGCCTCGCGCACGCTTGATGATTTGCGAGCGGTGGAAATCCCTATTGCTGGTGGACGCTCCGTACGGCTCGATCAGCTCGGAACGATCACCGATGCCTATGAAGAGCCAAAGTCCTTTGCGCGTGTGAACAACCAGACGGTGGTATCGCTTGGCGTCTTCCGCGCCAAGGGTGCGAGCGATGCCGATGTCTATGCGCTCGTGCAAGCCCGAATGGATCAGCTGCAGCAGAAATATCCCGACGCGCGTTTCAGCATCATCGATAATTCGGTGAACTACACCTATGGCAATTATGAATCCGCAATGAGTTCATTGGTGGAAGGCGCATTGTTGTCGATCGTCGTGGTCTTCCTGTTCCTGCGCAATATCCGAGCTACCCTGATTGCAGCCATCGCCTTGCCGTTGTCGGCAATCCCGACCTTCTGGGCGATCGACATGCTCGGATTTTCGCTCAATCTGATCAGCTTGCTTGGTATCACGCTGGTGACGGGTATCCTTGTCGATGATGCCATCGTCGAGATCGAAAACATCGTCCGGCACATGCGTTCCGGCAAATCGCCATATCGTGCGTCGCTCGAAGCCGCCGACGAAATTGGCCTCGCCGTTATCGCCATTTCGGTGACCATTATCGCTGTCTTCGCGCCGGTCAGCTTCATGAGCGGCATCGCCGGGCAATACTTCAAGCAGTTCGGCCTGACGGTGGCCGTCGCAGTGTTTTTTTCGCTGCTCGTCGCCCGTCTGATAACGCCGATGATGACGGCCTATCTTCTACGCGATGGCAAGAGCCTGCACCACGGTGAGCAGGAGACCGGCTGGATCAAGGCCTATACACGTTTCCTCACCGTCACGCTGCGCTATCGATGGCTGACGTTGCTCAGTGGGGTGGCCATATTTGCCGTCTCCATCTGGGCCATGGGCTTTCTGCCGGCTGGTTTCGTGCCGCCGCAGGATGAAGCGCGCGTCGCCGTCAGTCTCGAGCTGCCGCCCGGCGCACCCATCGATGAAACACGCCGGGTAACTGACGAAGCGGCATCGCTGGTACGCGAAATTCCCGAAGTCCAGCAAACCTATATAACCGGCGGCGCCTCGCCAACCGGCTCCCTCGACACCCGCCGCGCAACGATGATCGTCAAGCTCAGCCACAAGAGCGAGCGAGAACGCACGCAGAAGCAGGTTGAGGTCGATATTTTCAACAAACTGTCGCAAGTACCTGATTTGCGGGCAAATTTCGTCAATGATCGCGGCGAGCGGGAATTCGCTGTCGGCGTCATCGGCAGCAATGGCGACAAGGTCACCGAACAGGCTCGCTCACTGCAGAGTGCCATGACCGCGACTGGCGACTTTCAGGCGGTCTCGTCGACAGCAGCGCTTGATCGACCGGAAATCATCGTGACGCCGCGCATGGACAAGCTGGCGGAGCTGGGCATCTCCACGACAGCGCTGTCGGATGCGTTGCGTGTTGCAACGCAAGGAGATCTCGATCCTAACCTTGCCAAATACACCGTCGGCGATCGCCAGATACCGATCCGCGTTCAGCTGACCGAAGAATCGCGGCGCGATCTGTCGATTCTCAGTACGCTGACCGTAACCACACCATCGGGAGTCGTGGTGCCACTGGAATCCATTGCCCAGATCAGTTTCGGGCAGGGACCATCCTCGATCGAGCGTTTTAATCGCGAACGGCGTATCGTTGTCGGCGCCAATATGGCGAACGGAAAGGAGATCGGCGAGGGGCTCTCCATCGTCAAGAACCTTCCGGAGGCGAAATCCATGCCGGAAGGCGTGCGTATTCAGGAAACCGGCGACGCCGAAGTCATGGGCGAGGTTTTTGCCGGGTTCCGCGATGCCATGATCATGGGCCTGATGCTGGTGTTCGTCGTGCTTATCCTGCTGTTCGGCAGTATTTTCCACGCCTTCACCATTTTGATGTCATTACCGCTGTCGATCGCCGGTGTCGCCGTCGCGCTGCTATTGACCAATAATTCGGTCTCCATGGCGGTCGTCATCGGTATTTTGATGCTGATGGGTATCGTCACCAAAAACGCTATCATGCTCGTCGATTTCGCGATCGAAGAGGTGAAACATGGCATACCGCGCGATGAAGCGATCATCGATGCAGGCCGCAAGCGTATCCGCCCGATTGTCATGACCACGATTGCCATGTCGGCCGGGATGCTGCCAGCAGCCATGGCTTTCGGTGATGGCGGCGAATTCCGTGCGCCGATGGCGATTGCGGTGATTGGCGGCCTGTTGATCTCGACCGTCCTGTCACTGGTGTTCGTGCCCTCTTTCTACACGATCATGGATGATGTCAGCCGCTGGACAGCGAGTGTATTCCATTGGTCGTTCCGTCCGAACAAGCCGGATGAGCCGGGGATCACCGTTAGACCCGGGATACACACCGTTCCCCTGCTTCCTTCGAAGCCTGCGATTGAGGCGGCAGAGTAGGTAAGATCAGATCGGATGGCGAACCAGGCCTGCCATCCGTGACCTCTTGCGCACGTGATACATCTGCCAAAGCGAATGACCAACAAGTGACGCGATGATGATGATCCCGCCCACAAGGGTCGGATCGCTGGGCTTTTCAGCAAAGACCAGCCAGACCCAGATTGGCGTCAACACGGTTTCCAGCAAATAGAACATGGCAACTTCAGGTCCCGAAAGAAACCGTGGGCCAGCGGCGAGGCAGAGAAAGGCGAGGGTCGTCACGACCGCGCCGTTGAAAATGATCCAGCCGGGTACTGCGACGGTGTAACCATTCTGCGAGACCATGAAGGCGGCGACGATCATCGGCAATATCGTGCCGATGATCGCAGCGAAACCCATATCCTTGCCCGAAGAGCGGCTGACCGTGATCGCCGTCGAAAGGATGAAGGTGGACAGCAGCGCCACCAGATCGCCGAACACATGGCCCGACGATAGCCCTTCGCGAACAATTATACCGACGCCGATCAGCATGAAGAACATGGCGATGAATGTGACGGTCTTCGGCCGTTCTTTCAGGAATACCCAGGACAACAATGCTGAAAACACGGTGTTGAAAGCCAGGATGAAGACAAGGTTAGCCGTCTTCGTATTGTAGACCGCGATCATGAAACAGATCGAGGTGAGCCCGTAGAGGCCCGCGACCAAAAACCCGACGCGGCCCGGAACAATCGTACGCGCGCGGCCTGTCGCAAGACTCCACAGCGCCCAGATGACAAAAGCGCTGATAAATGTCGTGCCGCTGCGCAAAAGCAGCGTCGACCACGTCTCGCCTTCACCGAGCCTCAGCAGGGGAATATCGGCGGACAGGATCAATCCGCCGAGGCCAGTGATAAGCAGACCTTTGCGGTGATCGAGATGAAGTTGAGACATGCGGCGGCGCTTCCCGTATTTTTGTTATGCCGCGTGGTCTAGCCGGAAGGACAATCTTCGTCCAGAGGCCGCAAGAACGTAAACCGAAGTTCAGCGATACAGGACGTGCTCGAATGGCCAGGATGTTTTGAGCCAGACGGAAACCGCCTCGTACAGCGGAGTGTCGAGATGCGCGCGGTCGGCGGTGACCCATGACTTCACAACCGTTATCGCCGGGTCTTGCTTTGAGGGATAGATGTAGACGCAGCCGATCACCTGCGAACCTTCCAGCACCGTATAGGTAAAGCCGGTGCGGTTGGTGAAATCGCGAGCGTGCTCTTCGAGATCGCCAAGATTGGCTTCGAGACTCATGCCTTGCAGTGGCGGCCAGTCGCTGAAACCCGGCGTTGCAAGGATGTGGGGAATGCTCGAGGACCACGCCTGGTGATCCGACAGATTGTGCTGCGGCCCGAGGGGCTCGAGCCGGAAGCCTTGCCCATCAAGTCCGACTGGGGGCACAAAATTGGCTGGTACAAAGCTCATCGAGGCGATCTAATCCTGGCGTTCCCAGCCTTTTGTGCCGAGATGTTCCTGCGGTTTGTAACGGATTTTATATTGCATCTTGCGCGAGCCCTCGACCCAATAGCCGAGATAGACATGCGGCAAACCGGCAGCCGCGGCGCGCTCTATATGATCGAGGATCATGAATGTGCCGAGTGAGCGGGTTGCATGCTCCGGGTTAAAGAAAGAATAGACCATCGACAGCCCATCCCCCATCACGTCCGTCAGGGCGACAGCGATGAGTTCGCCTTCGCCCTTTTTGGTAATGAAGGAATCCGGTCCGCGCCGCCTGTATTCGATGATTTGTGTCGGCACATGCGTATCCTCGACCATCATCGCATAGTCGAGCACCGTCATTTCCGACATACCACCCTTGTTGTGGCGCGCATCGAGATAATGCCGGAACAGCGAATATTGTTCGGTAGAAGGTTCGGCGTGGTGGATATTCCCAATCAAATCGCGGTTGCGGTTCCAGACCCGGCGCATGGACTTGTCCTGCTTGAACTCGCCCGCCAGGATACGTACCGATACGCAGGCTCTGCAGTTCTCGCAGGCCGGGCGATAGGCGATGTTTTGCGAGCGACGAAAGCCGCCCTGTGTCAGCAGCTCATTGAGTTCTGCGGCGCGACCGCCTACGAGATGCGTGAAGACCTTGCGCTCAAGCTGACCCTCCAGGTAAGGACAGGGCGAAGGCGCTGTCAGGAAGAACTGCGGTGATTGCTGCGGCTGATGGGTCATCCAAGGTCCTGAGACGGTCGTAACACCTATAGAATCCTATGACCGCCTGAAACGTCAATTCAATTATATTGTATTCAGATGTGTATGTCTTGGGCGAGTTAGGTTCAGTAGCTGTTATCTGACCGAACCGCCGCCGCAGCGCGCGCCATTCCATGAATGGCTGGGCGCATCGAACTTGCCATTGACCGAGCCGCCCCAGCTTCCGTTGAAGCCGTCAAAATCACTGGAGAAATCGAGGTAGAGAAGCCCGGTCCCATATTTGTCAGTCCAGACGAGGGCGCGAGACGTGCCACTTCCAAGGTCCTTCTCTATCAGGTTGCCTTCGACGCGGCCATCCGGCTCATCGAGTTCATAGGTGCCGGAGAGATGGCCATCTCTGGCGACATTCAGATTGGTCTCCACATCACGATAGTCCCCGCTGGAGATCATCTCGCCGCAAAAACGTCCTGCAGGTGACGCTGCAATGCTGGTCGTGGTGCCAAGGCCATAGAGTATAAGCGCCGCAAAAGCGAACGCGGAGGAGCGTAAGTTCATGATATTACCAAGCCAAATGGAGAAGGGCTCCAGATCAGGAGCCCTTGAGATTAGTTATAAGCGCGAACGACAACTGTGCCGAGCAAAAGGTCGTGGACAGTGCGTTTGCGATCGAGAAACAGTGTTGCCAGCAGAATGAGCGGCGTCAGGACCACATTCAGCCCCCAGAACAGGACGGTATGAACGATCGCAAGCAAGCCATCGACCTTCTGCCCGTCAAGCCGTTCCAGCTTCAGGCCCATCATCTGCATGCCTTTTGTCGCCTGGCGTGGTCCGCCCAGTGTCGTTGCGACGTAGGCAAGGGCAACAACAGGAAACATGATGCCATACAGTATCCAGCCGAGACCAAGCGTCGCCACACCAATGATGGCAATGAGGATCGCAACGGGAATGCACAGGAAGAAAACGATCACATAGTCGATCAAGAACGCAAAGATGCGGCTCGTGCGCACACCCTGATACAGCCGCCAATCATCGAGGCGGTTGGTGACAATTTCGCCATCAAGGGTCTTCGTGTTCATTTCATTTCCTGTTTCACAAGACGGACACATTGGCGTTTGCGTTGAAATTGGGAATTCGAGAACAAAATATCAATAAGATTTCAATAACCGGCTTTCAAACGTTCCGCCACAGTCGGTGCAAAATAAGTCAGGATGCCATCGCAGCCGGCCCGCTTGAAGGCAAGGAGCGTTTCCATCATGACCCGCTCCTCGTCGATCCAGCCATTGGCGCCGGCAGCCTTGATCATCGTATATTCGCCTGACACCTGATAGGCGAAGGTCGGCACGGCGAAGGTGTCTTTCAGCCGTCGGATGATATCGAGATAGGGCAGGCCAGGTTTGACCATAAGCGAATCCGCGCCTTCGGCCAGATCTTGCTCGGCCTCGCGTACCGCCTCATCGCTGTTTGCCGGGTCGATATAATAGGTCTTCTTGTCACCCTTCAAACGCCCTGACGTTCCGATCGCCTCGCGGTAAGGGCCATAGAAGGCCGAGGCGAATTTCGTGGCATAGGCCATGATCGCCACGTCCTGAAAGCCGTTCTGGTCCAGCGCATCGCGGATAGCGCCAATACGTCCGTCCATCATGTCCGACGGCGCGATGATATCGGCACCCGCTGCTGCCTGCAGCACGGCGCCTCGGGTAATCTGCTCGACAGTCTCGTCATTGACGATGATACCATCGCGCAGGATGCCATCATGGCCGTGGCTCGTGAAAGGATCGAGCGCAACGTCGGTGATCATGCCAATTTCCGGCACCGCGCTCTTGATCGCTCGCGTTGCACGGTTGATGAGATTATCGGGATCGAGAATGCCGGAACCTGCATCATCGCGCAGGTCCGCGTCGATATTGGCAAACGTGGCGATAGCGGGGATGCCGAGCTTGGCCGCGCGCTCCGCCTCACGCACCGCCATATCGACGGAAAAACGCTGAACACCCGGCATGGCGTTGATGTCCTCGCGCCGGTTCGTGCCCTCGCACAGGAAAATCGGCCATATCAGATCATCGACGGTCAGCTGGTTTTCCTGAACCAGACGTCGCGACCAATCCGCCTTGCGCATGCGTCGCAAGCGGCGGCCTTGCGTGATTTCATCGACTGTTCTTGCCGCACGTGTTTGAAACGTTGGATGTTTGTTCATGATTGCTCAGCCGAACGTTGGCATTTCCTCGTTGTTTGGAATTGTTTTAACAGGGAACGTCCTGTTGACCAAGATGCCCGGCCTTAGATGTGATCCATTGACGCGGTGTGCCAGAGTTTCCTAACCTCTGTTACGAAGGTTCGGAGGGGAGCATGGAGATCGATTTCGGCGGCGAGGGAGAAGTCGTATTCGAGCACCGAGGCAAGGCTGGCCTCATTCGCCTGACGCGGCCGAAGGCTTTGAACGCCCTGACGCGGAACATGGTCGGCGCGATGCATCGTGCACTTGTCGCGTGGTCGTCCGATTCCGACGTCCATTGTGTCCTTGTCGAGGGCGAGGGGCGGGCCTTTTGCGCTGGCGGCGATATTCTCGCGGTCTATCATGCCGGCCGGTCCGGTCGGCCCTTCTATGAATTCTTTGCCGAAGAGTACCGCCTCAACGCCTACATCAGGCACTTTCCGAAGCCCTATATCTCGCTGATCGATGGTATCTGCATGGGTGGCGGCGTTGGAATTTCCGTCCACGGCTCTTATCGGATCGTCACAGAAAATATCGTGTTCGCAATGCCGGAGGTCGGCATCGGCTTTTTTCCCGACGTTGGAGGAAGTGCCTTTCTTCCGCATCTTCCCGAACATTTCGGCACTTATCTTGCGCTGACGGGCAACCGTATCCGCCAGGGCGATTGCCTTCAAAGTGGCATTGCCACCCACGCCATCAAGGCGGAAAACAAGGAGAAGCTGCGGCGCAGCCTGATCAGAACCGGCAATCCCGAAACGGCACTGCGCGGCAAAACCATCAATCCGGACTATGAAACGCCCGAAAAAACCCGCGATATGATCGGCGTGCTGTTCGATTCGAAAACACTGGGCGGTTGCGTGATCCGCCTGGCTGCCGCCGGCGTAAATAGCAGCGAGGAAGCGCAAAAGCTCCTCGATCTCATCAAGACCCGTTCGCCGACGAGCCTGCATGTGACGTTCCGGCAGATCGAAGACGGCCGCGATCTCGACATGGATCAATGTATGCAGATGGAGTACCGCATTCTATGCCGCATGCTCGAGAACCATGATTTTTATGAGGGTATACGTGCGCTACTTGTGGACAAGGACAATATGCCCGTGTGGCAGCCCGCGAAAATTGACGATATAACGCCCGAAATGGTCGATGCCTATTTCGCATCACTGGGCGAGCGGGAACTACAACTGACATGAATAGACATACATGAGCGATAGGCCGACTCATCTGCCATTCGACGCGACAATGGCCCAACTCGGCTTCGTGTGGTTCCTGCGACTTGTCTCCATTTATTGCCTCGTCGCAGGCGTCGGCTATTGGGCGCAGCTCAGCGGCTACTATGAAGGCATGCTCTGGCGCTTCGACCTGATGCCATGGCAATGGAAGGTCGCGACCGTCTCGCTTGCCATGCTCTATCCCGTGGCGTCGACCGGGTTGTGGATGATGGTCTCCTGGGGCCCGGTCATATGGTTTGTGGCCGCATTGGGCGAAACGCTGATGTTCACGGTTTTCTCCAATTACTTTTTCTACAGGCCGCAGATCGCCATCGTCCATGGCTGCGTGGCGCTACTTTATATTCTCTTCCGGATTGTGCTTTTCGTGCAGAAGCGCCAGCACGCAAAGCCCATCAGGTAAGTCTTCATTAAGATTGAAATTGATTCATTCGCGGTAACGCACTGTTAAGTCTGTGTTTTAAGTCGAATTTTATGCGTATTCGATAGTGTCTCCTCAACGGTGAGAAAAATACACCGAAACAACAGTGAGGCAGGTACTATGAACAACACACAGAGAAAGTCTGGTGAGAGCCAGCGTTCAACACCAAGTGATACAGCATTGCGTACACTATATCTTGAAGCACTTCAGTTGGTCGAACGGTTACATCGTCGTCTGCTTGATGTGGTCAAGGATGAGTTCGACCGCAATGGCCGCAGCGACATCAATGCCATCCAGGCGTTGCTGCTTTTCAACATCGGCAATGCGGAACTGACTGCCGGCGAACTACGCAGCCGCGGTTATTATCTAGGCTCGAATGTTTCCTACAATCTGAAGAAACTCGTCGAGCTCGGCTTCATCTCCCATGAGCGTTCACGCACCGACCGCCGTTCGGTCCGGGTCAGCCTGACCGAAAAGGGAACGGAAGTCGCGGAACTGGTCGCAGGTCTCTACGAACGTCACGTCGCATCGATCGAACATGTCGGCGGCATCAAGGCGGAAGAATTCCAGTCGATGAACAAGGCACTCCAGCGCCTCGACCGCTTCTGGAACGACTCTATCGCCTACCGCATGTAAGACCATGCAATCCACAGCAAAAGCCCGGCTTCGCGCAAAACGAAGGCGGGCTTTGTTTGTTTAAAACCAAGGAGTTTCATGCTTGAGTTAGATGGTGCGGGGTCAAACGCGACTGTCTCCAGATATTAACCATTGAATTCTCACAGCAGAGCATCGCGCTCCACAAATTTACCTCGTGCGTGCTCCTCACATATCGATCACAACAAACTGAGTTGTAGAGAGCGGTTTGTGTACCCATTTCGGGAATGGCGCACGATCGTGCCCCGATAACGTGGTGCAGAAGATTCCCCCACGAGGTCTGAAAACCTTCACGGCTGAGCCGGCTTTTATTCCGGTTCTCGTCCGGGATGAACTGCGCTGCCACTACCGAGATCCTTCGCCGAGCGCCGCATAGTAACTTCGTTCAGGAGATGTGCGATGTCTATCAAATCTGTAGTTATCATCGCTGTGATAGGACTATCTGGCTTACCGTTATCTGCGTGCATGTGTACTGATGGCGGTCGGTATTCTTACCAGTATGACCAACCTGGTGGTATCCCGTTTTGGGATGACGGGAACTTCGATAGAGCTATCGGCGATCATCGCGGTCTTCATGACAATGGTGGCTATGGTCATCATGAGTTCGGTGGCTCTGGTGGGTCGGGAGGTCATGGCGGGCATGGAGGAGCGGGGAGACGTTAGCGAGAGACGGCCTGTTCAGTCATAGGTTTCGTTGCCAAGGACCACTCGCCACGACATGACAGACTCTGGCCAAGAGCGGGATGGGGTCAGGACCCTCGTCCCGCAGTCATTAATCCGCCATATTGCCGTGGAAATGCCACAACACATATTCAGTGAAGTTCCATAGACAGCCGGAGGGCTGGTCGGCATTTGAACCATCACAATTGCGCGATCAGTGTGAATGTTGCTGTTTGTTAAGAGTGTTCCTGATAATTTTCGCGACCGAAGCTGTTTTTCTTGGTAAGCGGCGGGTTGACGGCAGATTTCCAGTTGGGTTGGACAAAATATGAAGAAATTTGGATCATCAGCACTTGATCGCCGCGCCTTTTTAACTGGCGTGGCAACTGCTGGTCTTGCCGCGGTAACAACATCGGCCTTTGCACAGCAGACGGATATTGGCGAAATTCTTGCCGCTCCGCGTCGCGGTAACTGGGATGACCAGTTTGACGCTCGCTCGACGACACGTGCAAAAGTTGCGGGTTTTCAGCCAATCGCAAGCCCGGAGACGGTTTCGTTCACCGAAAGCGCGATCAATACATACAATCAGATTGTCAGCGGCGGCGGCTGGCCCACAGTGCAGCCGACGGTAAAGTTGCAGCTCGGCGTTGTTGATCCTTCCGTTCCCGCCATGCGCAAGCGCCTGATGATTTCCGGTGACCTTGCCGAAACAGCCGGCTTGTCAAATTCTTTCGACACGTATGTCGACGCCGCAGTGAAGCGTTTCCAGTCACGTCACGGTCTCCCGGCCGATGGTGTCATGGGGCAATATTCGCTCGCGGCAATGAATGTGCCGGCCGATATTCGCCTTGGCCAGCTGCACACCAACCTTGAGCGCCTGCGTAAGCTCGCCAGCGACGACCAGGGCCCGCGCTATGTCATGGTCAACATTCCGGCAGCGCAGATCGAAGCCGTGGAAACTGGCCGTGTCGCCCAACGCCACACAGCCATCGTCGGCAAGATTGATCGCCAGACGCCAATTCTCGACTCCAAGATTCAGGAAGTCATCCTCAATCCTTACTGGACGGCGCCAAAGTCGATTATCCAGAAGGATATCATTCCGCTGATGCGCAAGGATCCGACCTATCTGACGCGCAACAAGATCCGGCTGTTCAACGAGCAGACACGCGAGGAAATTGCGCCGGAGACCATCGATTGGAATACTGACGATGCTGTCAAGCTGATGTTCCGCCAGGATCCGGGCAAGATCAACGCCATGTCCTCGACGAAGATCAACTTCCCGAATCAATATGCGGTTTACATGCATGACACGCCGCAGCAGGGCATTTTCAACAAGCTTATGCGCTTCGACTCCTCGGGCTGCGTGCGCGTGCAGAACGTTCGCGACCTGAACGTCTGGCTGTTGCGCGACACGCCGGGCTGGGATCGCCAGACGATGGAAGCGACAATTAAGACCGGCGTCAATACGCCGATTGCAGTCACCAATCCGGTGCCTTTGCATTTTGTTTATGTGAGCGCTTGGTCGACAGGCGACGGTGTCGTCCACCTGCGCGATGATATCTACGAGATGGACGGGCAGGCCGCCCTGTCGATCGGAACGAACACCTGATCGGTAGCAGCAGCCCACATGCCTAACAAACAGACCGCCTTCGGGCGGTCTTTTTGTTAGGGCGGTTTCGGGCTATTGCTTTTCGCGTACCGGCCATTGGCCTTGGGTATTTAAGTATGATAATGCGCCGCAATTACCTATGAATTCCCCACCGGCAAATGAGGGTCCTGTCACCATGTCGAATGCAGATACATTTTTCAACGCATCGCTCGAAGAAATCGATCCGGAGATTTTCAGCTCCATCCGCAAGGAACTTGGCCGTCAGCGCCATGAGATTGAGCTGATCGCATCGGAAAACATCGTGTCGCGCGCGGTGCTCGAAGCACAGGGCTCGATCATGACCAACAAATATGCCGAGGGCTATCCGGGCAAGCGCTACTATGGCGGCTGCCAGTTCGTTGATATCGCGGAAGAATTGGCGATCGAGCGTGCCAAGCAGCTGTTTGGCTGCGAATTTGCCAATGTCCAGCCGAATTCCGGCAGCCAGATGAACCAGGCGGTTTTCCTGGCCCTCCTGCAGCCGGGCGATACGTTCATGGGTCTCGATCTCAATTCAGGCGGTCACCTTACCCACGGCTCCCCCGTGAACATGTCCGGCAAATGGTTCAAGGTCGTCTCCTATGGCGTACGCCAGGACGATCACCTCCTCGACATGGATGCGATCGAGAAACAAGCGCATGAGACCAGGCCAAAATTGATCCTTGCCGGCGGCACCGCCTATTCACGCATCTGGGATTGGAAGCGTTTTCGCGAAATCGCAGATAGCGTTGGCGCTTATCTTATGGTCGATATGGCGCATATTGCTGGTCTCGTTGCTGCTGGCGTGCACCCGTCTCCTGTCCCGCACGCGCACGTCGTCACCACGACGACACACAAATCGTTGCGCGGTCCGCGCGGTGGCATGATCCTCAGCAATGACCCGGAGATCGCCAAGAAGATGAATTCGGCCGTGTTCCCCGGGCTTCAGGGTGGCCCGCTCATGCATGTCATCGCTGCAAAGGCCGTTGCATTCGGTGAAGCGTTGAAGCCGGAATTCAAGACCTATGCCCAGAATGTCGCCGCCAACGCGAAAACGCTGGCCGAGACTTTGAAGAAGAACGGCCTCGATATCGTCTCCGGCGGCACCGACAATCATCTGATGCTGGTCGATTTGCGCCCGAAGAATGCAACCGGCAAACGTGCCGAAGCAGCGCTCGGACGGGCCAATATCACCTGCAACAAGAACGGCATCCCTTTCGATCCGGAGAAGCCTTTTGTTACGTCCGGCGTTCGCCTCGGCACACCGGCCGGAACGACACGTGGTTTCGGTGCGGCAGAATTCACCGAAATCGGCAATCTGATTTCGGAAGTTCTGGACGGCCTCAAGGTGGCCAATTCCGACGAGGGGAATGCTGCCGTTGAAAAAGCGGTTCAGCAGAAGGTCGTTACGCTGACGGACCGCTTCCCGCTCTATCCATACCTTGGATAATACGGTGGCAACAATCTCCCCGGCAGCGGGGAGATTGTTCTCCTACGTCTATTGGTTGACAGTTCGTATCGCAGGAACGCTTTAATCTCGCACCGAAAGACATTATCTTTGCAGCGATTTTAGAATCGTGTTCAGAGAGCTCATCGATGCGTTGTCCCTATTGCCAGTCCGAAGATACTCAGGTGAAAGATTCCCGCCCTGCGGAAGATGGTGCCGTAATCAGGCGTCGGCGCGTCTGTCCCGATTGCGGCGGACGTTTCACCACCTTCGAACGCGTGCAACTGCGTGACCTTTCCGTCGTCAAGAAAAGCGGCCGCAAGGTTGCTTTCGACCGCGACAAGCTGATGCGTTCGGTTGAAATCGCATTGCGCAAGCGGCAGGTCGATCCCGAGCGAGTGGAACGCGCCGTATCCGGTATCGTTCGCCAGCTGGAAAGCTCTGGCGAGCCGGAGGTCAGCTCCGATGAGATTGGCCGGCTGGTGATGGACGCGCTGAAGGGCATCGACGACATTGCCTATATCCGCTTTGCTTCGGTCTATCGCAATTTCCGCGAAGCCAAGGACTTTCACGATGTTATCGATGAGATTACCGCCGGTGACATAGCAGCCGAACCTGTCAAGGATGAATGAATCCGATGGCAGCTTCTGTTCTTGATCACCGCTACATGGCAGCGGCCATTCGCTTGTCACGCACCCATCAGGGGCTGACTGGAACAAATCCCTCCGTCGCAACATTGATCGTCAAGGACGGCGTGATTGTGGGGCGCGGAGTTACCGCCATAGGCGGACGCCCGCATGCGGAAACACAGGCTCTGCTCGAAGCTGGCGAGAAAGCCCGAGGCGCCACAGCCTACGTTACATTGGAGCCGTGTGCCCACCACGGCAGGACTCCCCCTTGCGCCAATGCACTGGTCACGGCTGGTGTCATCCGGGTGGTTTCGGCCGCAAGCGATCCCGATGAACGTGTGGCTGGTAAGGGCTATGCCATCCTGCGCACTGCCGGCATCGAAGTCGAGGAAAACGTGCTTCGGGCAGAAGCCGCCGATTATCTCGCCGGTTACCTGATTCGATCTTCCAAAAAGCGCCCGGAAGTAACTCTAAAGCTTGCGCTTTCGAGCGACGGCTTCATCGGCGACAAGGGGCATGGGCAGGTTGCGATCACCGGTCCGGTATCGCGCGCGCAGGTTCACCTCATGCGCGCCGAGTCCGATGCGATCCTCGTCGGTATCGGAACGGTTCTTACCGATGATCCCCTGCTGACCTGTCGCTTGCCGGGCCTGGAGGCCCGTTCTCCTACCCGCATCGTGCTCGATAGCCGGCTTCGTTTACCGCTTGATAGCTCTCTGGTCAGAACTGCTGGCACTGTTCCGGTTTGGATCGCCGCCAATGCAGAAGCTGATTCAGCCAAACGGCAAGCATTGGAAGCCGCTGGTTGCCGCATCCTAGCGACCGAAACCGATTGCGGTGCGACCGCACTGCCGGAGCTGCTGGACGATCTTGCGGCACAGGGCATGGCAACCCTGATGGTTGAAGGTGGTGCGACCGTCGCCGGCTCGTTGCTGCAGGAAGATCTGGTGGATCGTCTGGCCCTGTTCGAAGGTCTGTCTGCAATTGGTAGTGAAGGCGGGGTTGTAGTGCCTGCACTGCGCTCCCATATGGCTCGTGGTTTCAACCTGTCACATGAATATCGCTTCGGTGAAGATCGCTACAGCGAATATGTCAGACCTCTCTAGGGAATCGCGGATGTTTACGGGAATTGTAACGGATATTGGCAGGATAGGTCAGGTGAAGCCGCTCAATGAAGGCGTGCTGCTGCGTGTCGAGACCAATTACGACCCGGAAACGATCGAGATCGGTGCATCCATTTCATGCTCCGGCGTTTGCCTCACCGTAACAACCCTTCCCGAAAGAGGCTCCAATGCGCGCTGGTTTGAGGCCGAAGCCTGGGAAGAAGCGCTGCGGCTTACCACCATTTCCGGCTGGAAGACCGGAACACGCATCAATCTCGAGCGCTCGCTGAAACTCGGTGACGAGATGGGCGGCCATCTCGTATCCGGCCATATCGACGCGATGGCGGAAATCATCAAGCGTGAGGACGAGGGCGATGCCGTTCGTTTCACACTGCGTGTGCCCGGGCAACTTGCACGGTTCATCGCACAGAAGGGTTCCGTCGCGCTGGATGGTACGTCGCTCACGGTCAACGGTGTCAATGGCAACGAGTTCGATGTTCTCCTCATTCGTCATTCGCTGGAAGTGACCACTTGGGGCGATCGCAAGGTTGGCGACAAGGTCAATATCGAAATAGATCAGATGGCGCGATACGCTGCACGGCTTGCAGAATATCCGAAATCAGCCTAGGACCTGAACCAACAACTAAAGAGACCTTTTGAAATTCACCTTGACAGGTTAGCTGATGCGGTTTTCGAGAACCGGAGCGCAGTGAACTTTTGGGTTCATGAGCACCGGAGCGCAGACGATCGCTTCAGATGACCATCGGGGTGGATTTATTCCCTTCGGAGCTATCATGTCGAAAAAAAAGACGCACGCGCCACATCTGTTGATCGTGGAAGCGCGATTCTATGAAGATTTGTCGGATGCCTTGCTAAATGGTGCAAAATTGGCCCTCGATGAAGCCAATGCCACCTATGATGTCGTTACCGTTCCCGGCGCACTTGAGGTGCCAGCTGTCATTTCCTTTGCGCTTGATGGTGCGGAGGATGGCGGGACCGAGTATGATGGTTATGTAGCGCTGGGCACGGTCATCCGCGGCGAGACATATCATTTTGATATCGTCGCCAATGAATCCTGCCGCGCGCTGATGGACCTTGCTGTCGAGGAAAGCATTGCCATCGGTAACGGCATCCTGACTGTCGAAAATGAAGAGCAGGCATGGGTGCGCGCACGGCGTGAAGACAAGGACAAGGGTGGCTTTGCGGCACGCGCTGCACTGACCATGATTGCCCTCAAGGACAAGCTCGGAGCCTGATCGATGCCTTCTCCAAAAGACGAGCAAAGCCCTCTCGTGAAGACCGCGAATAAACGTGGCGTTGCTCGGCTGGCTGCAGTTCAAGCCCTCTATCAGATGGATGTAGCGGGTACAGGCGTGCTTGAGGTCGTGGCAGAATACGAGGAACACCGTCTCGGCAAGGAAGTGGATGGCAAGCAATATCTCGATGCCGACCCGCAATGGTTTCGCGCCATTGTCTCAGGCGTCGTTGCCGATCAGACTACGCTGGACCCAATGATCCGTCAGGCTCTGACCGAGGACTGGCCGCTGTCACGTCTTGATTCGACGCTGCGTGCGATCTTGCGCGCCGGCATCTGGGAACTGAAGAACAAGGCTGATGTCCCAACGGCTGTCATCGTGTCGGAATATGTCGACATCGCCAAGGCGTTTTATTCGGAAGAAGAACCCAAGCTAGTCAATGCTGTTCTGGATCGACTGGCTTTTGAACTTCGCGGTGAGAGCAAGGGCGTTAAAGGCCCACGGCGTTAAGAGAATTCTAATTTTCTATTTTGAGTCGTGAGGGCGATGATGCTTGGGGGGGTACTTCCAATCATAGAAAAGTACAGCGCCTGCAAGAATTAAACCTGCCACGGGCATTATAAAAAACGAGAGCATTTGCAGAGTGGTCACGGCCTCATCCTCTTGAGGAAAGTGCTTGCGCTGTAGTGTATGATACCTGCAACTACGATACAAATGGTGCTGACAGAAGCCAAGAGCAATGTCGGTCCGGTAGGACCATATAGAGCCGACACCATCGGAGCTACGCCACCAACTGCAAAAATCGCGACGCCTACGCTATTCACGAACGTCGCAAACAATTTGACTCGTTCGTTATAAATTGCATCCACGCATTGTCTCACACAACTACTACGCCGCCTTGAACATTGGCCTGCCATCCGTGCGGCGGCTAGCCCTACTTTCGTCTTGCGTTTCGCTAAGATGCGAAAGACCTTGACGTTTTCACATTTGCTTCGCTACTCCTTACACATACGGTCGCGTTTCTGCCGGCCTGGCGGATTTCTTTGTGTGCCGTACCGAACGTGACCCGGGGAGGGGTTTTTCCGGTCAAAATCTGAGGGAGTGGCATGACAATACTGTTTTTGGTCATTGCCTGCGGTCTGCTGTCTATTGTCTACGCGTTTCTAGCCACCAAATCGGTGCTCGCGGCGGACCAGGGCAATGCGCGCATGCAAGAAATCGCCGGTGCAATTCGTGAAGGCGCACAGGCATATCTCACACGTCAGTACACCACGATCGCCATCGTCGGCGTCGTCGTCTTCCTTGCAGTCTGGTTTCTGCTTACCGGAACGGCTGCGATCGGCTTTCTGATTGGCGCAGTGCTGTCAGGGCTTGCCGGTTTCATCGGCATGCACGTTTCTGTCCGTGCCAATGTCCGTACGGCACAGGCCGCATCTCGCAGTCTTGCCGCGGGCCTTGAAATCGCTTTCAAGTCGGGCGCGATTACCGGCATGCTGGTCGCGGGTTTGGCCTTGCTCGGCGTGTCCGTCTATTACTGGATACTGACTGGACCGATGGGTTATGGGCCCGCCGATCGCACTGTGATCGACGCGCTTGTCTCACTCGGTTTCGGCGCCTCCCTCATTTCCATTTTCGCGCGTCTCGGCGGTGGTATCTTTACCAAGGGTGCTGACGTTGGTGGTGATCTCGTTGGCAAGGTCGAGGCTGGCATCCCTGAGGACGACCCCCGCAACCCTGCGACGATCGCCGATAATGTCGGCGACAATGTCGGTGATTGCGCCGGCATGGCGGCCGATTTGTTCGAGACTTATGCGGTGACGATTGTCGCAACCATGGTTCTCGGTGCAATCTTTTTTGCCGCAACGCCTGTCCTCAGTGCGGTCATGCTCTACCCATTGGCCATCTGCGGCGCGTGCATCGTCACCTCTATCGCCGGCACGTTCTTCGTTAAGCTTGGCGCAAATAACTCCATCATGGGTGCTCTCTACAAGGGGCTGATCGTGACGGGGCTTCTGTCGATCCTCGGCCTTGCGGCGGCAACTTCCGCAACGGTCGGCTGGGGTGAGATAGGTACAGTCGATGGTCAGTTGATCACCGGAAGGAACCTGTTTTTCTGCGGAATACTCGGTCTGGTGGTGACGGCGCTGATCGTGGTCATCACGGAGTATTATACTGGCACCAATAAGCGCCCGGTCAATTCAATCGCGCAGGCTTCGGTTACCGGTCATGGAACCAACGTGATCCAGGGACTTGCGGTCTCGCTCGAATCGACCGCCTTGCCAGCTCTTGTCATTGTCGGTGGCATCATCTGGACCTATCAGCTCGCGGGTTTGTTCGGCACTGGCATCGCAGTCACAGCGATGCTCGGTATCGCCGGTATGATCGTGGCGCTCGACGCCTTCGGACCTGTCACTGACAATGCCGGCGGTATTGCCGAAATGGCGGGTCTCGATCCGGAAGTGCGCAAGTCTACCGATGCGCTCGATGCGGTGGGTAACACGACAAAGGCGGTCACCAAGGGCTATGCGATCGGTTCTGCCGGTCTCGGCGCATTGGTGCTGTTCGCCGCTTATTCGAACGACCTGAAGTTCTTCATAGCGGAGGCCGATAAGGCCGGCGCGACGGCGTTTTCCTACTTCAAAGGCATTGGTGCCGTCAACTTTGAGCTGTCCAACCCCTACGTGGTTGCTGGTCTCATCTTCGGCGGCCTCATTCCTTATCTCTTCGGCGGTATTGCGATGACGGCAGTTGGCCGTGCAGCAGGCTCCGTTGTGGAGGAAGTGCGCCGCCAGTTCCGCGAAAAGCCAGGCATCATGCAGGGCACGGAACGGCCGGACTATGCGAGGGCAGTGGACATTCTCACCCGCGCTGCGATTAAGGAAATGGTTGTTCCTTCGCTCCTGCCTGTGCTGGCACCGCTTGTCGTGTATTTCGGCGTGCTGTTGATTTCGGGCTCAAAGGCTTCTGCCTTCGCTGCTCTCGGTGCTTCGCTCCTGGGCGTTATCATCAATGGCATATTCGTCGCCATTTCGATGACGTCAGGCGGTGGTGCCTGGGACAACGCAAAGAAATCCTTCGAAGACGGCTTCGTCGACAAGGATGGAACGCGCCACATGAAGGGTTCGGAAGCGCACAAGGCGTCGGTAACGGGCGATACCGTTGGCGATCCTTACAAGGACACGGCGGGTCCCGCTGTCAATCCGGCGATCAAGATCACCAATATCGTTGCCTTGCTGCTTTTGGCCGTGCTTGCGCACTGATTGCTGATACTCGCCCAACAAAAAAACCCGCGAAACATGTTTCGCGGGTTTTGTTTTTTAAGGGTTATCCGGAGCGCCTCCGGTGGGCGTGCCTGAGGCAGAGGGCATTGACGGGGTCTTGCCGACACCTTGCAGCAACTGGCCGAGGAAGGAGAGATCCTTGCCGCCTGTCGGCGTGGTGCGGGAAATGAAGTCGAATACCTTGCCATCCTGCAATCCATAATTGGAGACGCTGGAAACTTTGCTGTCCTTGTCGAAATAGACGGCCAGAATGCGGCGTTCCGTGACCTTGGGCTGCATGAAGGCGACGCTGCGATGAGCTTTTTGCGAGATGTAGTAGAAAACCTCATTGTCGAATGTCGCTGTCGTTGACGGACTGCCCAGCGACAGGATCACCTGCTCACGGCTGGAGCCTACAGGAACGAACTCCAGCGCCTTGTCGTCAATGACATAGCCCTGTGTCAGTGTCTCTGATGGATTGAGGTTGGCAGTATTGCAGCCAGCGAGCCCCGTAGCCAATAAAAAGGTTCCGGCGAGAAGGTATTCCCTTGAACAACCGGTCTTGAAAATCCGCTGCAGCAACGACATCTCCATTTCAAACTGGGCGCAAGTCTTTCGCTGCCCGCAGAACTTCGGTAAACCACCTTGAAGTCCGATGCAACACGCGACTCGTGATGCATGGGAGACTCAAGTTAGGGCCTAACTACATGATTCTCAGTCTATTCAGCCGCAAGGCCAAAGCAAATGAGGCGATTACCATTGCCCTCTACGATGCGATCGTGGCAGCGGCGCGGCAGCCATACTTTTATTCGGACCTGGATGTACCGGATTCGCCGCTTGGCCGGTATGAAATGCTCTCTTTGCATGTTTATCTGTTTGTCAGGCGTATCAAGGGCAGAAGCCCGGCACTGAAAGCAATCGGCCAGGAAGTGACGGACGAATTTTTCAGGGATGTCGATCATTCCTTGCGCGAGCTCGGCATAGGGGATTCGGGTGTACCCAAGCGCATGAAGAAACTGGCGCGGATGTTTTACGGCCGTATCGAATCCTACGACAAGGCGCTTGAAGCCAACGATCACCCGGCCTTGGTTGCCGCGCTTGCGCGCAATATTCGGCCTGACAGCGATAGCTGGTCAGGCGCAGCTGCGCTGGCAGATTATGTAGGACGGGCGGTCCGGTTGCTGGAGAGCCAGCCTGACGAAGTACTCGCAAGCGGGAAAGTGATATTTCCTGACGCGGGCGCTCTTGAAACACCGCGGAATTGAAAGGGGGAAGCAAGATGACGACAAGAAAAACCGATGGAGCCTTAAGCTTTCCTGTTTCCATCAACCGCCTGCCGCAAAAAGGGGTCACGATAAAGATCGATGCCGATCAACGTGAGCGCGATGCACTGCGCGACTTTCACGAATTGGAGGATGTCAAATCGTTCAAGGCCGATCTGCAGATCGTGCCTTGGAAAAAGGACGGCATTCGCGTTCTGGGTACCATCAAAGCAGAGATCGTCCAGTCATGTATCGTAACTCTGGAGCCGATCGATGCGACCGTCAATGCGGAGATCGACACGCTTTTCGTGCCGGAAAATTCTCGGCTTGCCCGTTTGCCGCTTGATGAGAATGGCGAACTCATCATCGACGCCGAGGGGCCCGATGCACCGGAGACGTTTTCCGGCGACAGGCTCGATGCAGGCGCTATCGCCGAGGAGTTTTTTGAACTTGCGATCGATCCCTATCCACGCAAGCCCGAAATCGAGGATGCGCCACCGGTCGTGGCGCGTTTTGGCGAAGCGGACGAGGCGGAAAAACCTGCCAATCCGTTCGCTGGTCTGAAGGATTGGAAACAGAACACTTGATTGGTGGTATGTCCTCGGCATAAGTAATGCCGCCCGGATAGGCGCATCCGTACTGAACAGGACAGGACAATCGAGAGTGATCAGAATTTCCATTGATGCCATGGGCGGTGATTTCGGTCCATCGATCGTCATTCCCGGCATGGCAACGGCGCTGGAGCGCCATCCTGATATCAGGTTCGTGATTTTTGGACGAGAAGAAGAGGTCCAGCCGCATCTGGCAAAACATCAGGCATTGTCCAACGCCTCGACGTTCCACCATTGCGATGTGTCCGTGCGTATGGACGAGAAGCCGAGCCAGGCTTTGCGCAACGGCCGCTGGAAATCATCCATGTGGCGTTCTATCGAGGCCGTAAAGACGGGCGAGGCAGATGTCTGCGTTTCCGCCGGCAATACCGGCGCTCTCATGGCGATGTCGAAGTTCTGCCTGCGTACGATGGCAAATGTCGAGCGGCCCGCCATCGCTGGCATATGGCCGACTTTGCGCGGTGAAAGCATTGTACTCGACATAGGCGCGACGATCGGTGCCGATGCGCAGCAACTCGTGGACTACGCTGTGATGGGAGCCGCCATGGCGCGCTCCCTTTTTGACATCGAGCGCCCCACGATTGGCCTTCTGAATGTCGGCGTGGAAGAGATCAAGGGGCAGGATGACGTCAAGGACGCGGCGCGTATCCTGCGCGAAATTCCGTTGCCCAGCCTCGAATATTACGGCTTCGTCGAGGGTGACGACATCGGCAAGGGCACGGTGGATGTCGTTGTGACGGAAGGGTTCACCGGGAATATCGCGCTCAAGGCGGCAGAAGGCACGGCCAAGCAATATGCGCAATATCTGCGCGAGGCCATGAACCGCACACTGATGGCGAAGATTGGCTATATTTTCGCCAGGGGCGCGTTCAACCGTCTGCGCGAGAAGCTTGACCCGCGCAAGACCAATGGCGGCGTGTTCCTTGGCCTTAATGGTGTCGTCATCAAGAGCCATGGTGGCACCGACGCACTGGGCTTTGCCTCCGCCATCGATGTTGGTTATGACATGGCTCACAACAAGCTCCTCGACAAGATCGCTGCGGATCTCACGCATTTCCACAAGGGTCCGGTCGGCGTCGCCTTCAAGGACGAAGCCGACAACGACACAGAAGTCGAAATACAACAGGAAGTTAAATGATCAGATCAGTTGTTAAAGGTATAGGGGCGGCCAAGCCGGCACGCCTGGTCAAGAATGCTGATCTGGAAGGCATTGTCGAGACGAGCGACGAATGGATCGTCCAGCGCACGGGTATCCGCCAGCGTTATATCGCTGGTGAGGGTGAGACGACGGCTTCGCTCGGCGAGGCAGCAGCACGGGCCGCGCTGGACAATGCCGGTCTCACGCCGGACGATATCGATCTGATCATCCTGGCTACTTCGACGCCGGACAACACATTTCCAGCGTCCGCGGTCGATATTCAGGCGCGCCTTGGCATGACGCACGGCTTTGCATTCGACATGCAGGCGGTGTGCTCCGGCTTCGTCTATGCGATGACCACCGCCGATCTTTATATTCGCGGCGGCATGGCCAAACGTGTTCTGGTCATCGGATCGGAGACGTTTTCCCGTATCCTCGACTGGAAAGACCGCACGACATGCGTGTTGTTCGGTGATGGTGCGGGTGCTGTTGTTCTGGAAGCGGGTGAGGGCCGTGGTCTGACCTCGGATCGAGGCGTCCTCACCGCCAATCTGCGTTCCGATGGGTCGCACAAACAGAAACTATACGTAGATGGTGGACCATCCACGACGCAGACGGTGGGGTATCTGCGGATGGAAGGTCGGGAGGTGTTCAAGCATGCCGTCGGCATGGTCACCGATGTGATCGAAGCGGCGTTTTCCGAGGCAGGAATTACTGCCGCGGACATTGATTGGTTCGTCCCGCACCAAGCCAACAAGCGCATCATCGACGCTACCGCGAAGAAGCTCGACCTGCCTGCCGGGAAGGTCGTCATCACTGTCGACCAACACGGAAATACCTCAGCTGCTTCAGTACCCTTAGCTCTTGCGGCCGCTGTGGCCGACGGCCGGATCAAGCAAGGCGATCTCGTCCTACTCGAAGCCATGGGTGGGGGGTTTACGTGGGGTGCAGTTCTGCTACGGTGGTAGCAGGCAGGTTAAGCATTGAATTAGTTCACGAACTTTCTCAACGTGCTTGCCCGATCCGGTTTCATTCTGTAACTTCCGCTGTCACCTGGTAGTTTTGCAACAAACGAGAGCTTTGAGATCGTATGGGGGGTAAGACCATTACGCGCGCTGATCTGGCTGAAGCGGTCTATCGCAAGGTAGGGCTTTCACGAACTGAATCAGCTTCGCTTGTCGAGACAATTCTCGACGAAGTGTGTGACGCAATTGTTCGTGGCGAGACCGTCAAATTGTCGTCTTTCGCCACGTTCCAGGTACGAGATAAAAACGAACGCATCGGCCGCAATCCCAAGACGGGTGAAGAGGTTCCAATCCTGCCGCGCCGGGTAATGACGTTCAAGGCGTCGAACGTGCTGAAGCAGCGAATTTTGCGCTCGCACCAGACGCGCAAGAAAAAAACAGCCTGAACATGGCTGAATTTGCGTTCTGCACGCTCCGGATGCAAGATTGCTGTGGTGTAGTTTAGCGCCGCGCTTGAAAAATGGTCGATAAACCGCTGAAATAGAGGTCGAATCAGAATTTCTCCTGAGAGGGTGAAATCATGGACAAGAGTCCCGACGCATTTAGAACCATCAGCGAAGTTGCAGAAGATCTCGATCTGCCCCAGCACGTCCTGCGCTTCTGGGAAACACGCTTCACGCACATCAAACCGATGAAACGCGGCGGCGGCCGTCGTTATTACCGCCCTCTGGACGTGGATCTGCTGAAGGGGATTCGCCATCTGCTCTATGATCAGGGCTATACGATCAAGGGCGTGCAACGGCTTCTCCGGGAAAACGGTACCCAATTCATCATAGCGCTCGGCAGCGGCGATACTGCAGCAGCCGAAGCGATCAGCCAGCAAAAACAGGCCTCGGCCCGTCAGGAAGAAGCGCTTGCCGCCGAGCAGGATCGCGTCGACGCCGACGAGGAAGCTGCCGTCATGGGAACGTCGAAATCCGCGCCCCAAGGCAGACGTCTCTTCGGATTGATCAAGGGGGACGACGAGGGGCCGGTTGCTGCCGATGGCAAACGGCTCTCCAAAGACAATCGTACACTTCTTCAGGAAACGCTGTTTGATCTGCTTGAATGCAAGCGTCTGCTTGATCAGGTCCGCTGAATTCATATAGTCCTAAAAAAAAGCCCAGCTTCTACCGGAGCAGAAGCTGGGACTCGGGGTTGGCTGTGGGGTTGCAGCCTAGCTGGTTGGGGGACCAGTTTTGTAGAAACGCAGATGCGTCGCAAAGGTTCCGCAAAAAATAATTTTTTTTCTAGCGAGCCAGCATCCCGATAATCACGCCGAGGCCAGCGATGATCATCAGCGTAGACACCGAATTTTGTGTTGGGGTATTGGCAATTTTTTGAGCCCGATGACCCAGAGCACTTGCAGCGCGCGCCCCGCGTTCCTTGATTTCATTGAAAGTCGAGCTTTCGTCGTCATCCGACAGATTATCGATGAATTCGATACCGCGGTCGGATAGGGTTTTGGTGATCGCCGCCAGATCGCGCTTCAAATCGGCGATCTCACTGCGTAGTCTCTCCTTGTCCGTCTCGCCCTGCATAGCTTCGGTCATGTCGTCCATGGTAAGTCATCCTTGTATCAACGGCGCGAGAAAAGCCCGAGTAGCAAAGCTGCAGCCGCAATGATCGCGACCGTCGCCACAGGATTCTCCTTGGCGGTATCGGCAGCGTAACGAGCCTGCCTTGATGCGGAACGCTTCATCTCGTCAAATCGTTCAGATCCCAAATCGGAAAGACTGGCCGAAATCTTGGAAATCTCTTTGCGCAAGGCCGCGATCTGCGCCTCGACGTCGCCCTGGATATCATCTGCATTTCTGGAAAACATTGCCATTTTGAAGCTCCTGTTCATTACAGGGCTATAACGGATCGTCAGCGCTTATGTTCCGCGGTAATGCGAGACAGGTGCGGAATTGATCGACGCTTTGCCCTCCCAGAGCGGTAATCCTATCGACTTCGCTACTTCGGGGTCCGCCGTATAAACGGGATATCCCTGACGCAGCAGCGTCAACAATATTTCGCTGTCCATCTCGACGTGGAGGCGGGACAAATTTTCCTGGTTATAGACATGTCCCGTCGACTGCGGGTTGATTCCGCTGATGATGACGGCTGTAGCGCCGTTCAATAGCGCGAAGAGTACCGCGATCACCCCGTTCGAACATTTGGAGATTGCATCCACTTCAAGCACCTTCAGCCCGCAGATTTTTTCCACCAGCGCAATGCGCTCGTAGCGGTTGACGATCTGAACCCTGTCATAGTGATAGTCAAACGCGTTGAGGTGCTCGTTCAGGCTCGCCAGTCCCTTGCGCCACAACAGCACGTAAAGCATGCCTGTGCGCTCTCCCTTGAGCACGCGGCGAACCTCGACGGCGTTCGTGTTCGTGCCATCGAGCTGCCTGTATTGCATGAGCGTGACGTCGGGCACTTCTATGCCCCATTTCCGGGTCACTGCCTGGGAACCATTGATGGTGATCACACGAAATGTTTCGTCAAAATCGATGGGCTTATGAGAAACCGGAGCCGAGCCGACAATCAAGACTGGTCCGGCAAAGGGAATGGCCAGCACAGGAGGCTTTGGGCGGCGCAGTATGTATTTGAGTCTCCGGAACAGAAGCAGCTTGGTTTCTGCAAACGAAGCGGTCATTCGGTAGTTCTCCAGTCCGAAATAATTCTACAATGGCCGAATACGGACCTTGTATTGGCCAACTTTCGGTGACGATCCGAAAATCTGCAGCTCTTCATCTTCAAACCGGAAAACGGATGACGCAAGTCTGAATTCCGTATGTACATTGACAGGGTTCAACTCACCTTTCTCCGTAAAGCGCACCACTGAAACGTCATCGTCGCGAAAGCTGATATGGACGCGCGTGCGCTCGTCAACAGTCCTGTCGCTGCTGAACAGGATGTCGGCGTCAAAACGGCACCTGCCGCCCCGATCGCGGTTAATGCCTGAATAGTCCACAAAGTTCGCCAAGGCGTCGAGATTCGCATCCTGGTCGATATGCTCTGTTTCCGGCCGTTCCATTGTATTTCCTCAGAGGCCGGAGCCAAACGTCTTAAAGCCCCGACGCAAATTCGTTAGGGGTGCAAAAACGCCATTTGCAGCCCTTCATGGCGAATTTTCGTTCAGGCTCTTAGAACTTGAACGAAAGGTCGGCCTTAAAGCCATTGTCCAGTGCTTTGCTGCCGAACTGACCATTATAGGACAGACCAAGCGTCGCGCTATGCGTGAGCTTGACATCAAGTCCGGCCTCGACTGCAAAGGCGTCCTGGTCGATTGGCACGCCCGATATCGTGAAGGCGTCGCTTCCAGTGAAGGCGAGGCGGGATTGCGGCGTTACATCGTCAAATGCATGCCGCCAGCCCAGCATGCCGCGTGCCGTCGCCGACATGCTTCCCATCGTGAAATCGGTGGACGCCCGCAGACCCAACGTGGTGAAAGTCGTGTCGGTCGTTTCGCTCGATGCGGATAGTGCCGCTGCGCCACCGGATTCGGAGAAGGAGTCGCTCCGGAAGTTAACATAGGCGAGGTTGGCGAAAGGTTCGAACGCGACGCGGCTGGTATCGATACGGTAGCCAAGTTCACCGAAGACCTGGGCTGTTCCGGCGTCGTAGTCGGCGTTCAGGTCCTCGGAAAAGCCCGGGAACTCCACCGAGCGATGCGTATCGATATTGCTCCACGTATAGGCTGCACCGGCACGGAAGCCGAGATTGCCCCACTGCGTGCCGCCATAGACGCCGAGGTGATAATTGTCGCTATCCCCCGACGAGGAGCGATCATCGACATCGAACGATGTGCGGCTATATCCGGCAAGCATACCAAGCCGCCAGTTTTCCCAGACGAGTGCGTCGGCTCCAATGACAAAGCCGCCGGTCGTACGGTCGAGCGACGCGGCATTGCCATCGCTGTCGGTCGAACCCCAATTGCCGAAGCCTGTACCCCATACGCCGAATTTGTCGGTTGTTGCGGGAGCAAGTTCTGGGCCGCCTTCGCCATAGGCCATGACCGGCAGAGCAGGGGTAGCCACGCCGCCAAAGGAACTGCGAACCCTGTTGATCGCAGCGTCGCGGATGAAACGGCTGTCCTCGATCAAAGCTGTCTTCGTCGAAGCGTAAATCTCGCCCGACAATGAATCAAATGCTCCGCGTGCCGTGGCGGCATCGAGCACGAGAAGGCTGTTGTAGAGTGCCAGCGAGCTGCCGCTCTGAACCAGCGTATCAAGGGCGCCAGCCGTCGCCAGCTGGTTGCGGGTTTGCGCGACCGACGCGAAAGGCCCCTGGTTCGGTGGTGTCTGCTGGACCGCAATGGTTAAATCCACTGCATTGGCGGAGTTGAGAATCGTCGCGCTCAAAAATGCTGAGTTGCTCAGCACATTCGGATCGAATGCTCCGCTGACGCCGCCCTGTGCCGTCAAGATCCTGTAGACCTGTCCAGTCTGGTAGCTCGTCTGCGGGTCAAGTGCCGTGACTGCGACCGAACCACCCTGCAGGGTCGCAACGCCGGAAGCTGCGATCAGATCGGATGCGCCCGAGCCGGCGAGTTCAACACTATAGATCGAGCCGGCAGCAAGAGTTATGTCTCCGGCGACATTCAGCGTACCGATCGAGTTGCCCGGAGCAATTGTAGCACCGGAGGCCACAACCGTACTGCCGACCGTACCGATACCGCCGAGCGTCCCACCGCTCAAAACATTGACGGCACCGATGGTGCCGTTGACGGAAAGCGTTCCCTGATTGACGGTCGTGCCGCCAGTGTAAGTATTGATACCGGAAAGCGTCAGGGTTCCCGTACCGGTCTTGGTCAGCGATGCGCCGGTGCCACCGTTGTCGCCCCCGTCCTGGATCACACCGGAATATGTGGTCGACAGATTGTTTGAGCCGACCGTGAAATCAATGGAACCGAGCCGCAATTCACCGCTGCCCGCGATGGAGCCGGCAGTATTCGCGGCAGAAGCGCTTCGCGAGAAGTCTACGAAACCGGTGCCGACCGTAATGAGCTGTGCGCTGTTGCCGGTGCTGGTGCCTTCGAAGAACGTGCCGCCCCCGGCATTGTTGGTGATCGTGGCGCTTCCGGCGTTACTACTCGCGAGGAACTGTGTTCGGCCATCACTCTCATTAATGATTGATGCGCTGCCCGCCGTGCTGGTGGTGTCGAATATCGTTGTCGAATTCTGGACGGCCGGTGTTGTAGAGGAGCCGCGATTGGTGATGGTGGCTGTCCCGGCAGACGTCCCTGCGCCGTCAAACCGAATTTGGCTGCCAGTATCATTCAAAATCGTGGCCGCGCCCGCCGTACTGCTATCCAGAAATTGAATCAACCCGGTAAAGGAATTGAGACTGATCTGAGCATTGCCGCCGGTCGCATTCTGCTGGAATATAATTGTTGCAGTTCCGCTTAGCCTAGCATCCCCCGCCGTGCTGTTATCCTGAAACCGGACATCACCGCCGGGCAGCAAAAACGTGGCATTCCCGGCCGTGCTGGTATCGCTGAACAACGTGACACTTGGCTGGCCGATGCTAACATCGTTGGTAATCGTGGCATTACCCGCGGTGCTGTTGTTCATGAAGGTAGTACCGCCGCCCTGACTGTTTCTGATGATGGCACTGCCAGCGTTCCCACCATTGAAAACTGTGTTTCCTGTGGTGTTGTTGGTAATAGACAGTGATTCTGCATTGAACCCATTGGTCAACTGCAGCTCCGCAGAAACACCACCGCCGGGATCACCGACGACCACAGGACCGGTGCCAAGCCTGCCAGTTCCCCTTGCTTCAACTATGCCAGACAACACGGTCGTGCCGCCGCTATAGGTATTGTTGCCCAGGAGAAAGAGCGTAGCGGGGCCATCCTGCGTTACGCCGCCAACACCAGTAATATTTGCTGATATTCCCAGGCCGCCCGACGACGTGTTCGTCAAGCCTCCACCAGGAGTGACAAAGTTTACGGTGCCGTTTTCCATTGAGTAGGTCGTGATGCCGCTGACGTTCCAGCTGCCCACCGAGTAAGTGACTCCCCCAAGATTTACCGTTGATTGAGCTGACCCAGTGTCATCAAACGTGGCGGTCTCTCCGGCAGCGTCCGGTACATCGTTCGGCGTCCAGTTTGTCCCGATACCATAGTCCGGCCCCGCCCCATTCCACGTCTGCGCATTTGCTTCGTCGAAAATCGAGAGGGAGACCGTGGCAGCCATGCCGAGAATCGAGACTACGGTCAGCGCAGTCGATGCGCGAAGAGCTTTGCGTAGAGTCATGCCGATACCTATCCCACCTTTTCTTCGGACGCAGCTGTCAAGGATCCCCCTCTGCCGCACCTGGCTTTTAGAAAATGCATAAAACGGTCATTAGTCGTGCGAGTCAAAGCTCTACTATAAGTCGAAAGGTTTAGTTTTCGAATACAATCGAGCCGAGCATTCATCTTTGGGGAAAGGTGTTGCGGAATTGTTACTTAATGGCTGGGGCAGGCACAGATGCACCGTGATCAAGCGCGATGTACCACTGCTACGTGGTCTGCTTCATCGGCGGGTGCTTCCAACTACCATCGAGCGCTTCCGGCTTGGGCCAGTAGAGACGCATTGCTATAACGAATGGGCCTTTGGGCGCAGGCAGCCAGTTCGGCTCCTTGTCTTTGCCCGGACTTTCGTTCTGGATGTAGAATGTCAGCCCGCCATCGGTGTCCTTGACAAATTGAGGCAGCATCGGCGAATTGAGCAAGTAGCGATTGATCGGATTGGCGACAAGCAGGCTCTGTGGCAGTTCATACATCGTAAGTGACCAGAAGGCATTGACCGGTGGCAGCCTGTCCGCTTCGAAATGCACGGTGTACTTACTCGCGCCGTCGAGCTTCTTCCCCTCGGTATCGACCGCATAGACCGGGTACATCGCTTCCTGCTTCGAATTGCCGTAGATGCCGAGCACGGCGGCCCCCATGCGGTAGAGGTAATTGTTCTTCAAATATTCCCGCGTGCCGAACAGTTCTCCGAAGGTTATCTTGCCCGCATCAATCTGCTTGCTCAGAGCTTCAAGATCGACCCAAGCGTCGGCCATGCCCTGTTCAATGGCCGTCTTCATTTCGGGCGAGCTGACGTCGATCGTCTTCCCCGCGCCGACACCAATCCTCGCGAAGCGTGCCATGAGTCCGGTTTCGGACGGATCGGTCGGGCAGAATTGCAGGACAAAGTTCAGGATGTTGAAGAACTCGGGCGAGGTCTTCTCATCGGCAGGGGATAGCGGCTTGATGAAATCGATGGCGGGCGCTGCCGCTGGTGCGGGCTGGCCGAGGAATTTGGATAGCGGCTCGGCCCTGTATTCGCCTTGTATTTTCTTGACGCTGTCGATGTCGTCCGGATTGAAAAGCTGCGTGCGATAGGCGGCAAGCAGAAGCTCCGTCTCGGAGCGGATGACCTCCTTGATGCCCTTTGGTGTCTCGCCCTTCCAGCCGGGCCCGGCGACGAGGAAACTACCGCCATCATTGCCGGTCGCACGGCTACCAATATAAGCGAAATTGAATGTGTATGCGTCGATGAACTGGATGCTGAAATATCGGTGCTTCTCGATGGGCGGCACGGTGAGCACCATGGGTTCGGCACGCAGGTCCAAGCCGATGAAGGAGTATGGCGTATCGGAGTTGGGTGACTGGATGGCCGTATCGGCTGGCGTGTATACTCGCGCAATGTTGACCAAATGGTTCCAAGGCCCCTTGTATTCTGGACTTTTGGTATCGACGAAATAGGCGTGCTCGATGCGGTAGTCGTCCACCATGGGGAAACCGTATATGTAGGCTTCCTTGGCGATGGCGCGCGCCTCCTCGGGGGGGACGCTGGACTGGGCCAGCGCCGATGTGAAGCGTAAAGCCGGAATCAGAGCAATCCCGCAAGCAAAGCCTCGGCGTGTAATGTTTGTCACGAACTTGATCCCCCGGTTGATTTAAGTCGCAAATGCTGCGGCGTTCAAATGCCGTCTTATCAAGAGAAGTCTCGCCGCGAGGAAAGAACAAGTACGTAACTGTTAATTCACGGATCAAAAGATTGAGCATGCGCGTTTAGAATTTGGCGCTACCTTCGAATGCAGATATTAAACTCAATTGCGAAACCCATCACGTAGCAAGCAAAACCATGATTGAAACAGACCGTCTGCTCCTGCGTCCGCTCGTCATCGGTGATTTTGAAAGCTACAAGACCGTGTGGGTGAACAAGCCGATGACGGACGGTTCTCCCGGCCACCCCCAACTGAGCGAGGAAGATATCTGGTATCGGTTGCTACGTTGGATCGGACACTGGGCGACGTTTGAGTTCGGCCCTTTTGCCATTGTCGACCGCATATCTGGCGTTGTGATCGGCGAGGTGGGTCTGGCGCACTTTCATCGAGGTCACGGCGTTCCCTACGATGGTTTTCCAGAGGCCATGTGGAGGGTGGAATATTCCCGCCACGGCCGGGGTATAGCAACCGAGGCGATGCAAGCCGTATTTGTCTGGTTCGACTCCAGGAAAATTTCAACCCGGACAGTTTGCATGATCGATATGTGGAACGATACCTCGAAAAGCGTCGCCGCACGCCTGGACTTCAAGATGTTCAAAGCCACGACATATCGCGGCAATCCTGTGGAACTATTCGAGAGAGTGTCCGATCCCGACTGACCGGCCGGTTGAATCAGATCCAGGAGCAAGTGCACTTCCAGGATGGTGCGTAGGCCAGCTCTAGGCATCTTTCGGCAGCACCGAGCGAACCCTTGCGATGAAGACATGAAAGTCCTGCATGAAAGTGCGAAGGAAATCGGCGGTTTTGTCGTTCGTGACCTCGCCGTCATCGGTGATCAGCCCCGGTGTAAACTGGATATAGGCTTCCGGGGCATTCATCTGGGGAGAGTTGCAGAAACTAAGCACGCTGCGCAAATTCTGCTGGGCGATTGCTGTGCCTATCGCGCCCGGCGACGTGCCGATCACCGCTGACGGCTTGCGTGTGAACGAGTTGGTGCCGTAGGGGCGGCTCGCCCAGTCGATTGCGTTTTTCAGCCCGCCGGGTATCGATCGATTGTATTCGGGCGTGACGAACAGCACGGCGTCGACGGCCGCGATCGCCGCCTTGAATGCCTTGCCAGCCGGAGGGTAGTCGGCGTCATAGTCGTAGCTGTAGAGCGGCAGGTCCTTGAAGGATATCTCCGACATTTCAAGTTCCGGCGGGGCGAACCGCACCAACGCCTTGGCGAGCTTGCGATTGATCGAGCCCTTGGCGAGACTGCCGATGAAATAGCCTACTTTATGCGTGGTCATGGCGTTCTCCAATATCTCGCATGATAAAGGACGTATCATACGCAAGAATCATAGAAGGGTCTCTTGTCCAGTAACTAATCGCCGACGAAAGTGACCGTCTCGGTGAGCGGGGCGCGGCCCGTACGGGGAGAACTTACTGCGGGGTCCTCGTATCCGATCGACATGCCGCAGAAGAGGATGAGCCCGTCCGGGGGCGACAAGGCCTCCGCGACCGTTTCGCGAACCTGCGACCACGCCATTTGCGTGCAACTGTGCAGTCCTTCGGCGCGGAGCAGCAGCATGATGCTCTGCAGATACATCCCGACGTCGGCCCATTGGGGCCGGCCCAGGTCACAGTCGATGTAGCAGAACAGGGCGGCGGGCGCACCGAAACAGTTCCAGTTGGCGATTGCTGCCCGCTGGCGCGCCTCCCAGTCTTCGCGCGCAATGCCGAGCGCGCTGTAGCGCTCCTTGCCGAAGGCGGATCGGCGCTCCGCGTACGGAGACTTCAGCTCGGACGGGTACATCTTGTACTGCCGCTTGTCCCAGGGGTCGCCGTGGGCCACGCGCTCGACGGCGGTCGTCTTGAGTTCGGCCAGCGGCGCGCCGGTCATCACGTAGGTGTTCCACGGCTGGATGTTCGATCCGGACGGCGCCCAAGCTGCGGCAGACAGCACGCGCTCAAGCACCTCCCTCGACACAGGCTCGTCGGTGAATCCGCGCACCGCCCGTCGGCTTGTGACTGCTTCATATACGTCCATGATCGGCTCCATACCGCCGGCCATTCGTTTCGATCTGCCGGGGTATGAGGTACTGTCCATGTTCATGGTCGTCTCCTCCTGCCTGTTCCGTTTGTGATGTGGTTCATTATCTCCATTCTCAATGGAGACGTAATCACACCGTGGTCTAGGAGACGTATATCCAACGTATATAGGGATCGATGCGTCCGAGGGGCATGTGGGCGAGGGTCAAGGCCAATAGTCTCACCGCATAACAAGTTAAAAATAAAGTGGAAATCCCGTAAACTCGTGTAAATTGCCCGCGCTGGTTGTGATGGCATGCCAAACTATACAACCCGCCATCTGGGGGAGGATTGGGGGCGATGTGCCTTCTCTTCTCCCTCTTTGTTTCGAGCGGTGGGGAAGTGTGATTGGACCCATGGGCGAGGGTGGGCGACACTACCGCTGCTGCCTGAACTCAACTACCCCAATGCCCATTGGCAGCAATAGGCCGGAGCCGACGAAGCATTTCCACAGTCCCCTGTGAAGCACTGCTTTGGCGCTTCGGCCATTTTTTTGAATAGCTCTCCCGGCGATTGCCCGAATTTTCGCGAGTACCCCTTTCGGTGGTTGGCCATAAAGCCATTTATACGGCACGCCAAATCGGGTGTAACTTGACCCCGCTGACCGCTGTTAGCACCCCGGTCTTGGGACAAATGTTTCCTCCGCTAAAGCGGCCAGTTGGGGGAGAGAGAGGAGAAGAGACAGCCGCGTGGGGGCTCGTTGTCTTGCTCTCCTCCTTCTTCTCACCCCAGATGAGGCCTAGCGATTCAGTTTATTCTACGGCTCCAGCCGAAACTGCCCCCTAGACGCAACATACGCCATAACACTGTCGTGTCGTTTTCCTTGGGGTGTTCAAGCCGCTTCAGAAGCATCTCCAGCTTGCGGATTTCGGACATTTCATCTGCAATTAATGACCTGCTGAAAGCGACTTCATCCCCGGCAGTCGCTATCGATCCGGTTCGCAATTCAAACAGTCTCCATTGTGCTTTCTCGACATTACTATAGTGCAACTCAATCAGCGTTTTGTAGGACGCAATCTTCTCCTCGTGATTGGGCAACGTTCTGTCCCTCCGTTCCTCCAAGCAAACCATAGCATATTTCATCTGGACTTCCGACCGGCAGGGGATAATCACTATGGGCGAAAACGGGGCAGGTTGTCTTTTATTCGCCTTTTTTGCGTCGAGCCAAGGGGGCAAGATCGCTGGTCATGGCCGCAATAGCATCCGCATGCATTACAAAGTATAAAGGTCCCGGATCTTCGATCTCGCTGTTCAAAACGCTCAGCAACCTCTGCTGGACGTGTTGGGTACTGTCTATCCATTTCTCCAAAACACTATGCTGTAGTTCAAACATTTTCGCGAGATGAGCGCCGGTTAGCAATGCGTTCTCAACAGGCGTCCGAGAAGCCAGAATCAGCTGGTAAATATGAACAACGTCGGCGGCGGTGGATGGCCCAAGTACTCCAAGATCACTGATGTTGGCTTTGTAAACAATGGGATCAATCTTCGGCATCGTTACTGTTGTATCAAAATTCTGGCCGATCTTTGCGTTACCAATGGCTTCGAACATCTGCTTTGCCTCCTTGATGGGACCCAAGCAATTGGAAACGCTCCACGATATTGCTGAAAGCTCCCCACCCAAGGCTGATGCCAGCATTTTCCGCTTTTCGCGGCGCTGATCGACGATATAGCGTCTCGCGATTTCTGCTTGATCGGCGCGCGCCTCACGGTCCAGTTCAGCTTGGTTTTTTTTCAATCAGGTGTTCAAAACCTCTTCGTGTTTGAAAGGCAACTGCAGTAAACCCGATCGCGGCCGCTGCAAGGGTTGCCCATGCCGAAAAACGCTCGCCAACCATCAACTCGCGAATTAACTGAAACCCAGGCTCAAAACCGAGTGCGAGTACTATGACAACGAATAAAAAACAGAGAAATTCCTTCGTCCAATTCGTACGCGAAAGCTTATTGATGTGTGGTGGTTCGAACGTCATTTTGCACTACCCCTGCCTGCATCGTACCATTCTCACTAGTTGATCTTGCAACTTTGCACGCCAATTGCGGAACGTCGAGGGAACATCCGTGGGACTTTCCGAGCCGATCGTTCTCCGAGGTGCATTTGTGTGCAGTTTGTTCTTTTTCTGTGATTTGGGGTATTGCTAAAGAAAGCCCGGTAATCTAGGGCTTTTCCCGGTTCGGAGTGTAGCGCAGCCCGGTAGCGCACTTGACTGGGGGTCAAGGGGTCGTCGGTTCGAATCCGGCCACTCCGACCAATATAGCCGCAATATCGGCTATACGCCTGCTCCGGGAGCAGACGAGAGCAATTCTAGCAAAAGTGGGAACCGGTTTCGCGGCCGGAATTGCGTAAAATCCGAAATGCCCTCAACCGCGCATCCGGTTTGGTGTTTTTGGATCAATCGTGTTTCGAAGCGAGTTCCGCGGCCACTTCCAGCACCTGATCTTCCCTGATGCCGACCGTGAAATCCTCGATATCGTCGATCGTCTCGCCGTCAGGAATGCGGATGGGATTGTGCGTGCCGACCAGAACAGTCTTTATCCGCCGCGGCAGCGCGGGGAGCAAAAATCTTTTGACGCATTCGATCAGAACGGCCCGCTTGTCCGGGGCGAGCTTTCCGAGTTTTTCCCGCAAAAGGTGACCGAACATATTGCCGTCTGCGAAGCCGAAGGGGCTCGCGAGATCAAATGCATGCAACCTGTATTCGATCCGGGTCATGACCGTTCCTCGTGTTGGCAGAGCTTATATGTAAACCTGTACGGTTGGCAGCAATAGGGCGGGACGGCCATGGCACCATTTATTTTGGCGGAACTGGTAAATAGAGCCGGCAACGTTATTCCGATGCACGCAATGCTGTACTATTCGTGAGACAGGTCATTATATTGCGTTCATAATATACCAAAACGTCTGTCCGGGGGCAAACGCATGAGTACTGCCGTGTTTCAAGCCATGACCGCCAAAATGCGCATCCTGCTTGCATTGAGTTGCGTTGTTTTCCTGAGCCTTGCCGGAGTTTCGCAGGCGCAGACTGCGGCTACCCAGCCGCCACCCAAAAAAGTCGAAGAGCTTTTGAAGCTTCTGGATGACCCCGAAATCAAAGCATGGATCGCCGCCAAGGGTGCTCCGCCTGCGGCGGTGGAAGAGGATTCCGTGGCGCCATCGGCAAGCGACTTCATGCAATGGTCGAACGCCATTCGGGCGCACTTGCGCGGCATCGCACAGGCCATTCCGGCAGTTCCCGGCGAATTTGCTGGGGCACGCTCCACGATCATGACCGAAATCAACGGTCGACGTCCGGGGGCGATCCTGCTGCTCTTTGCTGCGTTTGCTGCACTCGGCTTCGGGGCCGAATTTGTCTTTCGGCGTATTCTCGCCCGGGCAAGTCGGAAAATGGCGGTGCCCGCCGCAACCGAGGCAGATACGCCCAAACGGCATCATGTGATCGGCCGATCGATTTTCGCCGCTATGGCACCGCTGGTCGTCTTTGCTTTGGCCAGTATCGGTGCCTTCCTCGCCTTTACGTGGCCGCCACTCCTGGCCATGCTTGTCCTGCCCATGCTTGTCGCCCTGATTGCCTGGCGCGTGATCATGCGATTGGCCGTCATTGTGCTTGCAACCGACCGCAGGCAAGCAGACGGCGGCGTGATCGTGGCGCGTCTCATTCCAATGGACGATGTGCAGGCCGCGTTCTGGTATCGCCGTGTTGCCTGGTTCACGGGCATCTTCTTCACAGGTTGGGCGGTGGCGGGATGGATGACCGCGCTGAATTTCAGCCCCAACGTCAGGAGCCTGATTGTTTACACACTCGGCCTTGGCCTTTTGGTGGTGGCGCTGGAAACCGTCTGGAAACGCCCGGAAGCCCCCGTTGCATCCCGGGCCTACCGCGCCAAGGAGTGGCTGCTCACACTCTATCTATGTGTACTTTGGTTGTTATGGGTTGCCGGCATGAGCCTGGCTTTTTGGGTCGGCATCTATGTCATAATCCTGCCTCCGATTTTGAAGACAACCAGCACAATCGTAAAGTCGTTCTTCGCCGGCCCTGATGATGCGCCAAAAGCCAGGAGCCCGGTCTTCGAAGTCCTCCTTGAGCGGGGAGCAAGGGTGATCATCATCATACTTGCAGTCGCCTGGCTCGGCGCTGTCATTCGTTTTCGCACAATCGGATTGATGGAGGACGAGGCCGCGAGCCGCATGATTCGCGGCGTGTTGGGCGGCGTGGTGATATTGCTCGCCGCAGATCTGATCTGGCATATGCTCAAAGGTCTTATCAACGTGCGTATCGAACGAGCTCGCATCGAAGGCGGCGATGAAGCTGCGCTGGCCCGCAGCGGGCGGCTTATGACCTTGCTGCCGATTCTGCGCAATTTTCTTGCTGTGCTCATCGCTGCGGTTGCCGTGATGATGGTTCTGTCCGGTCTCGGCGTGGCAATCGGCCCGTTGATCGCGGGCGCCGGCATTTTCGGCGTCGCCATCGGCTTCGGCTCGCAGGCTCTCGTCAGGGACATCATCAGCGGCATCTTCTACATGACCGACGACGCGTTTCGGGTGGGAGAATATATCCAGAGCGGCAGCTACAAGGGCACAGTCGAATCCTTCAGCATCCGCTCCGTCAAATTGCGGCACCATCGCGGCCCGATCTTCACCGTGCCGTTCGGCACGTTAGGTGCCGTGCAGAACATGAGCCGTGACTGGGTCATCGACAAATTCCTTATTTCGGTCAGCTACGACACGGATATCGCCAAGGTCAAAAAGCTGGTGAAAGCCGTCGGTGCCGAACTGCTGCAGGATCCGGAATTCGGCCCGCAGATCATCGAGACGGTCAAGATGAAGGGCGTCGAGGCTTTCGGCGACTACGGTATCAACCTGAGCTTCGCCATGATGACAAAACCGGGGCATCAGTCCACGATCCGCCGCCGCGCCTATGCCATGATCAGGGAAGCGTTCGGAGCCAATGGCATCGGCTTTGCGTCACCAACGGTACAGGTTGCCGGTAATGAGGATCATACGGCAAATGTCGCCGCGGCAGCCACAAATGACGCGATAGCCCGCAAAAAGGCTGCCGAAGCAGCTAAGCTGCAGGAGAATTGAGATCACGACCCTAGGGTCAGAACCTGTTAATCTGGTCCTGGCCCTAGCGCTTCGCGCGGCTCTTGCGTCGTATGAGAACCGCCTTCACCGCAAACTTCGCCATGGACTCCACATCCCGATTGCCAATGATGAAGGCAGCGCGCACAAAACGTGCCAGCGTGTTGATTTCGTCGTCTGATATGTCTTGGTCATTCAACTGCCGGACGGCCAAGTCCAGGGCGCGCTGCATAAGTTCGGCATCAGCGTCCGAATAGTTGTTCTTGTTGTTTTTAAAACGCATCATTTGCTGGTCAATTCGTTCTTCTATCAGGAACTGGCAAACGACCATTTCTTTGGTGGCGGACCTCCAATGCGGCACATCCCCAGATGATGCCGATGAGCAGCCAGAAATGCCGCCAATGGTCGGTGTCGATGACATTGCCGATGGCTACATGCGCTATATAAACAAGATAGGCGCAGAGCAGAAAGGGTTGCCAGGGGCGCTCGCGAAACAGGATGCGCAGTCCGAGGCCCAGCGTCAACATGGTAAGGGTCAGATAGCTGATAAATCCGATCCAGCCATAGTCCAGCGCCGCTTTCAGCCAGATATTGTGCGTATCTTCGCCGAAGATCGGTCCAAACTCCAGCGGGCCTATCCCGAGCGGATGATCGATTGACATGAGCAGGCCGTACCAGTGGCGGGCAAAGCGTCCGAATTGCGCATCGTCATAATCCTGCACCAGCTGCGCTCTCGCGGTGAAAAGGTCGGCAACGCTCGGGATCTGCAGCGCGACGACAACAGCCAGCAGAACAAACACGACAGCAAGGCCTGCAAGCAGGATAATCCTCGTCCGGAACAGCGGATTGGGGTTTCTGATGAACAAAAGCAGGGCCAGGCCGGCAATGATCAGTGCGGCCATTCCCCAGGCTGCACGCGAGAAAGACAGGAAGATACCAAGCGTCAGGATGAGGATCGGGATCAGGCGCAACGGCAGCGCTCGAAGGTTGCCCACAAGGACGCCATGCACCAGCCAGGCAAGTGGCAGCATGAGGAACGGTCCGAAAACATTCGGGTCCTGGAAAGCACCCATTGCGCGGCCATAGCGCGTGAACAGTTCTGCTCCGGGAAAGGCATCGAAATAGCCAAGGATACCGAGCAGCGATGTACCGATCGCAGCGAGAATATAGGCCTTGAAGATGACCCGCAGGACGCGATGGTCGGCATCGATGATCGCTGCGAAGAAAACCGCCGTAAAGCCGAGAAAAAGCGAAACGGCGATGTACATTGGCGCCGCTTTGAGGTCGGGCATCTGCGCGAGGGAGACAAGGCCGCCGAGATTGAAGACCACCAGAATGGCGAGGAGGGCGGCGACCGTGCGTGACAATCTCAGGCCGAACAGGGCCCAGACGGCGATAAGGCCAGCCATGTAGAGCTCGTATGGCGCTGGTTCATCGATGACGAAGCCGCTGAGGAAAACCCCGAAGCCCACGGCAAAAGTCGAAATCAACTTGATCAGAGCGCGGTTTTTTGCGGCGTGATCGACGCTGGCCTGCCGGTTCTGATCACTTGCCGCGCTCAATAGGCATTGTCCGTGTTGAGAAGTCGCAAGGGAGTGAGGAACAGGATTTTCAGATCGAACCACAACGACCAGTTCTCGATGTAGTAAAGATCGAATTCCGTGCGCATCTTGATCTTGTCGTCCGTGTCGACTTCACCGCGCCAGCCATTGATTTGCGCCCAACCGGTCACGCCCGGCTTGACCCTGTGCCGTGCGAAATAGCCGTCGACAACCTCGTTATAAAGGAGATTGCGGGTATGCGCCGCGATCGCGTGCGGCCGCGGCCCGACGAGTGACAGCGTTCCCATCAACGAGTTGAAGAACTGCGGCAGTTCGTCGATCGAGGTCTTGCGAATAAAGCGGCCGACGCGGGTCACGCGCGGGTCGTTCTTGACCACTGCATTGCGCGCTGTCGGGTCGCACATCTCGGTGAACATCGAGCGGAACTTCCAGACTTCGATGATCTCGTTGTTGAAGCCATGCCGGAGCTGCTTGAATATCACCGGTCCCTTGCTCTCAAGTTTGATAGCAATGACAGTCGCGAGGATCACCGGACTGAAGACGATCAAGCCGAACAGGCTGAAGAAAATATCGAAGGCGCGTTTGGCCACGGAATCCCAGTCGTTGATCGGCTTGTCGAACAAGTCGATCATGGCGACGGAGCCGATATAGGAATAGGCGCGCGGGCGGAATTGCAGATGGTTGTTGTGCGCCGACAGGCGGATATCGACGGGCAGAACCCACAGCTTCTTCAGGAGCGACAGTACCCGTGCTTCCGCGGTGATCGGCAGGGAAACGATCAGCATATCGATTTGGGCGATGCGCGCGAACTCGATCAATTCGGAAATATTACCGAGTTTTGGATAACCGGCGACGATCGGCGGTGACCGCTTGGCATCGCGATCGTCAAAAACGCCGCAAATGCGAATGTCGTTATAGGGCTGTTGTTCGATCGACCGGATAAGGTCTTCCGCCGGCTTGCCGCCGCCAACGATAACCGCGCGCCGTTCCATCTTGCCATTGCGGGCCCAACGCCGGATCAGGCGCGACATGACTATGCGGAACATCAGGAAAAGGATCAGTCCAGACCCGTACCAGGTGCCAAACCACACTCGCGAATAGTCTTCCGAGGTCTTGAGGAAAAACGCCGCCAGCGACATCATCGCGAAGGCGCCGGACCAGACGAGGATGAGTTTTCCGAACTTGCTGAAGGGGTCGCGCATGACGGCGAGTTGGTAACTGTCGGTGAGCTCAAGGAGCATGACCGTGACCACTGCCGTGGCGAGGATCGCAAGCGAATAGTGCAGGAACGTGTAAGCCGACGGGCCGACATAAATGATGAAGACAGCAATGCCCGCCAGCACGATGATCAGGAATTCGATGATCCGCATGATGCCGCTGATCATCACCGGAGAATTGGTGTCCTTGGCATATTGCGAGGCGATCTGATAGGCGACCGGGCTCAGCACCGGCTTCTTGCTGGAAGTGCGCGGCGTGTCGGGCGTAAGGTTGCGAACAACCTCGCGCGAAAGCTTTGATTCCGCTTTTCTGTCTGTCATGATTCACCTGAAAGCCCGAATTGCCTGTCAATACCACATATGCGCTAAGAAAGGCTTGAGGAATCTAAAGCTTTAATGCTGCGAAGTACTCGGCTTCCAGCCGCGTAGCCATTGCCTCGATACCGAACTTTTGCTTGAGGGTTCCGATACTTGGAAGCATCTGCTTATAGGCTCTGATATCGCCGATGACATAGGTCATTTTGATCGCGAGATCATTGGCATCCGGCTGCACCAGGGCAGGGGAATCATCGCCGAGAATTTCCGGAATGCCACCGACGCGACTGGCAATAACCGGCATCCCTGCGGCGAGAGCCTCGATCACGATATAGGGCAGGGCCTCGGCGCGGGAAGGGATCACGACCACTTTGGCCAGCCTGAATGCTTCATGCGCCTTCATCGGCATGAGAAAACGGATATCTGCACCGGCTTGTTTGACGAGGCGAGTTCGATCCTTACCGTCGCCAACCATGACTGCTGTCAGGTTCTGGCCGCTTTGGCTGTTCGCTTTCGCAAGGGCGGCGATGAAGATATCGGGTCCCTTCAATACGCGCATCTCGCCGATGAAAAGGAAATCGGCGGCGTCGTGCAATGTCACGATCGGTTCGAATTCACTGTCTGCCAAGCCGTTATAAATCAGCGCGAAGCCGCACCGCGGCTCACCGACTTTCTTCGTATAAACGTTCTGTTCGAATGCGGAAACGAAGATGATCCTGTCGGTCATCTTCTCCATCGCGCGTTCGACCCGGAAAATCACACGGCCCTGCAGGCTGTTAGGATCGTAGTGCAAACTGCCGCCGTGCGGAGAGTAAAACCGGGCAACGCGCGAACCGGATACCCGCAGCCACGAGCCGAAGAGCCGCGCATAGGTGCCGCCTTTGGCGCCATGCCCATGCAGGACATCCGGCTGCAATTTCTTGATGATCCTGTATGTCCGCAGCGCCGCCATTGCATCGCCCGGACCGATCTGGCGCTGCATGGCAATGCGTTTGAGACCGAGCTCAAGTCTGTCGCGCAGCCCTGCCAGCAACGCTTCTTCGAAGTCACCGCCCGTCGATGCGTCACAGATCACGCCGACCTTGTGACCGGCTTTCACTTGCGCTTCGATGAGATCGCGCACGTGGCGAAATATTCCGCCCACAGGCGCGCGAAAACAGTGAACGATGCGAAGGGATGGTTTTTCGGCCATTCCCGTGATCAGAAAAACCGCTCGCGCACGTAGATTGTGTCGCCGGGCAGCACCTGATCGGAAATGGTAACGCGGCCGGTCAGGCTTTCGCCGTTGAACTGCCGCGTGATATCGACGTCGTTCTGTTGTGCGCGCGGGGTAAAGCCGCCGGCCGCGGCAATGGCTTTCTGCGCCGTCATGCCCGGAACGTAGGAGTATTGCCCGGCCGCACCGACTTCACCCATGATGAAGACGGGGCGGTAGCGATCGATCTCGACCGCGACGTCCGGATCGCGCAGATAACCTTTGCGCAGCTTGGCGGCGACTTCCTTTTCGATCTGCTGGATGGTCTTGCCGCGCGCAGGGACGCTGCCGATCAGCGGGACGGAGATATATCCAGCCTGGTCGACGCTATAGGTGTTGGTAATGCCTTCCTGCTCAAACACAGTCAGCCGGATGCGGTCGCCCGCGTCCAGCATGTAAGGCTTGTTGATGGCTTCGTTGAACGCTGCCGGGGCCGGGCGGTAACTGGCGCATCCGCCCAGCGTCATGGAAACAACGCCGATGGCCACCAGAAAGATCTGCTTGCTGAACACGTCACGAACCCTAACAAACGTTGCGGAGAAGTTTTCTCGATTCTGTGCGGGATTATCAGTTCATTAGGGTTAATGGCTGGTAAAGTTTAGCAGCGCCAGGCAGGTAACTGCACGCTGTGGTTGAATACCACAACTTCTTAACTCGCTGGTTACCATGCGTCTTTACCATTATACCATTCGTATTGGAGTGTTCTGGAATGCCCGCGAGCTCTGTCGGAAACGATGTGGACATTGATATAGGCGCGTTGTTTGCCAGTTTGTGGCGCAACAAGCTGCGAATACTCGTCGGCTCGCTGCTTTTGACGGCGCTGGCATTCCTACTCATGTCTTTGGTCTCGCCAAAATATCGCGCCGAGACCCGCATCCTCATCGAAACGGGTGAATCGGTTTTCACCCGTCCGGCAAACCAGCAGGCGGACGATCGTCCGGTGCTGGATCAGGAGGGTATCAAGAGCCAGGTCGAACTCATAGGTTCGTCCGATCTGCTGAAACGCGTTATCGTCAAGCTCGACCTCGCGAAAAACCCCGAACTTTCCGCTGGCGCTGAACCCTCGGCGCTGTCGCGTCTGTTTGGCGCTGTTGGTATCGGCAACAATCCGGATGAAGAGACGCGTGACGACTATATTCTCCAGTCCGTACGCGATCGTTTGCTCGTTTATAATGTCGCGGCTTCGCGCGTCATCGTCATTCAGTTCTCCTCCAAGGATCCGGCGCTTGCCGCATCGGTCGCCAACGCCATCGCGGACGAATACGTCGCCACGCAGCAATCTGCGAAGTCCCGGGCAAACACCGATGCAGCTGGCTGGTTGCAGCCGGAGATCGCCGACCTCAGCCAGCGCGTCAAGGATGCCGAGGCGAAGGTAGCGGCTTATCGTGGCTCCTCGGACCTTCTGATCGGCCAGAACAATGCTGTTCTCGCCACCCAGCAGCTTTCCGAGCTTTCCACGGAACTGTCGCGCGTACGGGCAAACAGGGCGGCAAGCGAGGCAAGCGCCCAGAGTGTCCGTGCTGCGCTGGCCAAGGGTGCACCTGTCGAAACGCTGCCCGCTGTCATGGCGTCACCCCTGATCCAGCGCCTGCGCGAGCGTCAGGTACAGCTCAACAACGATATCGCCGATCTTTCGGCATCCCTGCTCAGTGGCCATCCTCGCATCCGGGCACTGCGTTCGCAGCTCGCCGATCTTAACAATCAGATCCGCCTCGAGGCGCGCAAGGTGCTTGGCAGCCTCGAAGCCGAAGCGGAAACCGCACGTTTGCGTGAAAGCCAATTGACGAGCTCGCTCAATGAGTTGAAGAAGCAATCTTCGAAAGCGGGCGAAGAAGAGGTAGAGTTGCGCGCGCTGGAGCGTGAAGCCACCGCCCAACGGCAATTGCTCGAATCATACCTGACCCGGTATCGCGAAGCGTCGTCCCGCACGGATCGCGGCTATCTGCCAGCGGATGCGCGTATCTTCTCCCGCGCCGACAGACCGATCGAGCCGTACTTCCCGAAGAAGATCCCGATGACGATTGCGGCATTCGTTGCATCGCTGCTGCTCCTCAGCATCATCACTTTGCTGCGGGCTCTGTTCAGCGGGCAGGCGCTTCGCCCCGCGGCCAATACGCAGCCAGTCGTTGCGGAAGCAATAACAGCCCCGGTGGCCGTTCGCGATATCCCTGAACCGGCTCGGCCTGTCGTCGAAGCCGCTCAGCCCATGGCAGAGCCGGTCGCGCCCCTTGCCGCTGATATCCATGAAATGCCTGAAGAGCCGGCGGTCTCCGAAGCGAAAGAGCAGCAGGCGGAATTGGACACATCGGCCGTGGAGGCTCCAGCGGAAGCGCCGGCAATTCCCACCGGTCATTCGGGCATTGCCAATGTCGCGACGCGTTTGATGGCGAGCGGCGCAGCCCGCGCCGTGGTGGTTTCGCCGGAAGGCGATGAAGCCTCGGCATTGACCATCCTGCTCGTGCGCGAACTTGCGGACCGGGGCGTGCGGGTCATCCTCGTCGACATGACGGGGTCGGGCGAAATCGGCCGTTCCATGCTGGACGACAAGAACCTTCCGGGCATCACCAATCTTCTGGTTTCGGAAAAGCATTTCAGCGATGTCATCCATCCGGATCACTATTCGCAAGCCGAGATCATCCCGCTCGGCAATCACGACCCGGCGAAAGCCATGCAGTCCGTCGGCCGTTTGCCGATGATCCTCAATGCCTTGCAGTCGGCCTATGATCTTGTCGTTGTCGATGCCGGTCCGGCGACTGTTGTCGAGCTGAAGCATTTGCTGGCCGACGGAACGGAACTCATTCTCGGCGTTGTCGACCCTGACGATCCTGACGTAGCCGCTACGGCCAAGGCTGTTTACGACGCGAAGCTGCTTGAGCCCGAATTGCTGACACCCTTCGAAAAAGAGCATCTGCGCCTGGATTCCGGCCGGATTGTACGTTCGGCCTAACGTTTACCGAAGAGACGCGAACGGGCCTTTTTCACCGCGGCCCAGACGGTTTCGTTTTTCTTGATGCGGCGCACCAGCTTGCCGCGCGCATCGAGATATCCTGCGAACATTCGCCCCTTCGCCGTAAGGCTGACATCGGTGTCGTAGCTCGGCACTTCGATATCGGACCAGCTGCGTTTATACGGTTCGTCGCCAATGCCAAAACTGTAAACGGCAAGGTCTGTCTTGCAACTGTCCTGAATGTCTTCGAAAAACAGGAACTCACCGGGGCTGGCGCTGACCAGTTCATCCTCTGTGATGCCGATGAAATCGATAAACGTTTGTTTTCTCCCATAGGACTTGCCGAGAACCGCGCGATACTGCCCACCCACTTCAAGTGCTTTGAGTTGAAAGCCTGGCATTGCCGATTGAACTTCGTGGGCGAACAGCTGCTGGAAGAATTCCATGGTTCCCGCGGGTTCATAGGTGTTCTTGATACCAGCCTTGGCGAGCCGCGCTGACTTGCACTCGAAATAATTGTTGAGCATCGCGTTGGTCTCGACGAGAGTCGTTGCCGTCACGATGCGATATCCGCCTGCATCCTCGAACCGTCGCGTGTTCTGACGATGTTTCTTCTTCTTGCGTTTGGCATTGTGTCGGCCAACCACGATTTCAAAATCGCGATCCAACGTAATACCCAGGCTGACATTGGCATTCTCGCGACGTTGCAGCTGCATCAACGGATTGGCTTTGCCGTCAAGCTCGCCCAACTGTCGTACAAGCGAGACAACATCGATATCCGGCCGGGCTTTGCGCAATGTTTTGAATAGAGTGGTGAGATCGGCTGCCGTAATGCGCGCGTCAGTCGCCAGTGCAGGAAAATTGCAATTAGCGTGCGGTCCGCCGGGAAACGCGGCAATCTGGACGGGACCTCTTTTCACAATCTCCAACGGCAAAAGGAAAACGGGCCTTTCCGCTTCAAAGAGCGCCGCCACAAGACAGTCTGCATTGACGCACGACTGCCAGAATGAAAACCAGTTGGCGGTTTGTGCTGGACCGGCAAGAAAATCTTCGCCCAGTTCATTCCACAATGCTTTGGCTTCAAGCGGTGCAATTATTTTTGCTTGTCGTGAAGTGATGGACATTCTTGCGTTCCATTGGAGGAGATGCGAAAGGCGGCGAGGTTTTGTTGATCAACCATATATAAACGTTTAAGTCGCAAGAGTTGATGAACACAACCTCTCGGATATCTCAAATAACGCGAATTGGTGAAGGAATGGTCCACGCGGCTGACTTGATACGAAAAGCCGTGATGAGACTGGCTTGGCATAGCGGCTTTGCCTCAAGCACACGCGACCGCTTTGGCGGGCTTGGTTCCATCATCATGCTGCACCGGGTACGTCCGGATTGTATCAGTCCGCTCGGCGTCACCCGGTCACTGGCGATCACGCCCGTCTTTCTCGATCAAATCATCGTGTCGCTGAAATCCGAAGGCACGGAAATCGTCTCCATGGACGAGATGGCTGAACGCGTCAAAGCTGGACTACCGGGCAAACGGCGCTTTGTCGCCATCACGCTCGACGATGGCTATAACGACAACCTCAATCACGCTTATCCGGTTTTCCAGAAGCACAATGCGCCGTTCACGATATATGCTGCTCCTGGCCTGATCGAGGGTGCTGCGGTACTTTGGTGGGAGATCGCCGAAAAACTCATTGCCAAGGCAGATTCGATAAGGATCCCCGGCGGGCCGGAATGGCGTTGCCGGACTCTATTTCAAAAACGCGCAACTTTTCATTCCTTGATGCGCTATTTTTCGTTCACGCTGACCGAGTTGGAACAGTTGCCGGTCCTTCGTGAAATGTGTGCGCAGGAGGGAATGATCTGCGGCGCGTCCGCCGATCAGGACGTCATGAACTGGAAGGAAATGCGCCAGATCGCCAGTGATCCGCTATGCACGATCGGCGCGCATACCGTTCATCACTACAACCTTAAGAAATTGACTCCGGATATGGTCGCGCAGGAAATGCGCCTGTCCGCCGATATGCTGGAAGCAGAACTCGGCAAGCGGCCGGCTCATTTCGCCTATCCCTACGGCTCTTCGAAAGCTGCAGGTCGACGCGAAGCAGAGATAGCCGCCGCAGAAGGTTTTGTCTCCGCCGTCACGACACGGCACGGCACCATCCACGCTGAACATCGGGCCAATATGTGGGCGCTGCCACGCATCTCCATCAACGGCCGCTTCCAGAAACTGGTCTACGCCAGGACGATGATGAGCGGCGTGACGACGCCGATCGCCAATGCGGGAAGGCGAGTGGTCCAGGCCTAGAGCAGGTTTTAGGCACATTGTCGGGGCCTCCCCACAGGCGTATCCTCAATCAGCGTAGTTGGGAGATTGAGATGGATGATCGAACCGTGCGAATGGCGCTGCAGCGCCATTGGGATGCTTCGGACGCGAGCGATTTCAAGGTCGAACATGAAATCTACCGCGAGGATGCCGTGCTCTATTATCCTCAATCGGGCGAACGGATTCGCGGGCGAAACAACATCCAAGAGAGTCGGTTCGTCCAGCCAAACAAAAAACGTTTTACGGTTCGGCGAATTATCGGTGGCGGCGATCTCTGGGTGACTGAATATATGCTTACTTACGACGGCGTACCGTCTTATGTGGTGAGCATCATGGAATTCCACGAAGGACTTGTGGCAAACGAAACGCAATATTTCGCCGATCGGTTTGATCCGGCACCCTCACGCGCGCATCTTGTCGAGCGAGTATCAGGGTGAATTCTTCTTCGGCGCCTTTTCCATCCAGCTGATGATGAACATCGCCGGTACGACCCAAAGGAATCCTGTCCCGAAGAAATAGAGCAAGTGAACCCACGGACCGGAATTGCCAAGCAGCGCAACGGCAAAGATCGTTGCGACGATTGCATAGACGCAGACGAGCGCCACGAGCAGAAATGTTCCGATGAGTTTCTTCAGCCTTACAGGCATTGCGCTATCCAGTTTATCTTTTCCGGCCATCCTCTAACGTTAAACAAAACTGCCGGAAAGCAAAAAAGCCATTGCGGTGATAAAAAGCTGGCCATTCCAGGCGGAGCGGCCAGCCTTTTCGGGGGAATCCTAAAGCAGTTTTACGCTTGAGCAAAATCCTGGCTGATATTGGTAGACCCACTGTGTCTTCGTGGTACTGCTGCTGGACACCCATTGGGTCATGCCGCGCATCGTGTCGAAGATGAGTTTCGAACGGTCGGTCACTTTGGCGGAAAACACCCCGCCATCGGATTTGACCTTGAAGGAAAGTTCGGCAATCGCAGGCTTTGCGGCAGTACCGACATACCATAGCGTCAGCGAGAAATCCGCGTCCTTTGCGCCAAGGTCGCTATCGACACCGGTATAGGTAAGTTCGGTAATATCGAGCTTGCCGACAAGACTCAAAGTATCCTTCTTTGGCAGATTGAGTGATTTGATGGCGGGGAAGAGGCCGGTTACATCATCCAGACTGTTCAGTTTTTTCGTCGCAGCGAGCGGTTCTGTCGTCGAGTGCGAGAAGGTTTCCTTGAAAGGCGGCACGATGTCGTCTTCGAGCTTGGTCTTGGCGCCTGAAACGCTACCGCTGACATCAGTGGTCGCGGCCGTCGATTGACTGGACGAGCGGAATTTGAGCGTGATTTCACTGGCCGCGTCGTCGCCGCGTGTGCGTAGCATGTAGCCCGACGCATTCAGGTGGCAGGTGCCGGGCGAATCATAGAAGCGCACGGTGCGCGTTTCATCTTCGGTGAACTTGCCGTCAACGCTGCGATCGAAATTTACCGTCTTCAGTTGGGCTTTCAGATCAGCCAGGAACTGATTGGCAACTGTTGCGGGTTGCTTGTCGAAGAGGGATGGTGTGAGCAGGATCTTGTATTCCTTGCTCGCCAACGCATCTGCAGCCTGAGCAGCACAGGTGATATAGACGACGGCGGCAGCCGTGCCGGCTGCGATTTTCAACCAATTAAACATCATAACCTCTCAGATTAAAGGGATATTGCCGGGCACGATGCCAGGCGCAATATTGCTCTGGCAGTGTGGCGAATAAGCGATGACGCCTTCGTGACGGCGCAGACCTGGACGCGACGGCGTGTCGCGTGAACTGCGCTTGTCATGCAACCGCTTATGCTGCACCTATCGGCGCAATAAGGAGCGTCTTGCATGGCTGCCAATACACTATCCCAGGGCATGGTCGTCTCGGTTCAGGACCGCGAAGCGCGAAACCGCAAATATATCCGCATCTGGCTTTATCTGGTGCTGATCGTTCTGGCGACCATCGTGCTCGTCGGCGGTGCAACGCGGATGACCGGCTCGGGCCTTTCCATCACCGAATGGAAGCCTATCCACGGCATCATACCGCCGTTCGGCCATGATCAATGGATGGAGGAATTCGATAAATACCGGCAGATCCCGCAATATCAGCAGCTGAACAAGGGCATGAGCCTTGCGGAGTTCCAGCAAATCTTCTGGTGGGAATGGGCGCATCGCTTTCTCGCGCGCGGCGTCGGCTTTCTCGTCGCGCTACCGCTCGCCTTCTTCTGGCTCACCGGCCGGCTGGAGCGCCGGTTGAAGCCGCGCATGATCTTCATTCTGGCGCTTGGCGCTCTGCAAGGCGCAGTCGGCTGGTGGATGGTCGCCTCGGGGCTTGTCGACCGTGTCGATGTCAGCCAGTACCGGCTCGCCACGCATCTCACGCTCGCCTGCATCATTTTCGCGGCGGTCATGTATGTGGCGCGCGGCCTTGCCGTCTACTCCGAAGCGCCGGCCAATCGCCAGACTCAGCGCCTCGCCGGCTGGTTCGTGCTCTTTGTCTTCATCCAGATTTATCTCGGAGCGTTGGTCGCTGGCCTTGACGCAGGCCTTTCCTATAATACCTGGCCGCTGATGGACGGGGCAGTCATCCCCGGCGATCTTTTCCCGATCCAGCCGATCTGGCACAATCTCTTCGAAAGCCCGAAGACAGTGCAATTCGTCCATCGCTGCTTTGCTTATTTCGTGTTGATCGCGGCTATCTGGCAGGCTGTATCGACAGTCCGGCAAGCCCCCGGCACCACCCATGCGCGCCGCGCCGTGCTTCTTGTCGTCCTGGTAACCCTGCAAGCGGCGATCGGCATCACGACGCTTTTGATGCAGGTGCCGATCGGCCTCGGGCTGCTGCATCAGTTCTTCGCCATTGTCATTCTCGGGTTTTCCGTCGCCCATTGGCGCGGCACCAAAGGCGCTTATCCGCGTGAGACAGAAGTCGTCGCTGAGCGCTAAGTATCGCGTGCCCAAAGCTGGGGGACTTCCTTGTAGGTGTGAATTACACTGTCGGCGTGGACCAATATCAAACCGTCAGATTGCGCTTGAGTTATCAGCATCCGGTCGAAGGGGTCTGGATGTGACCAAGCAAGGTGCCCCGCAAGTTCGGCATGATGCGGCGATATGGAGAGCGGCAAAAAGCCATTTCGCTCGATGGCTGCGTGGGGCAAGCCGGAAAATCGTAATTTGCCCTTGGCACTTTTGATGGCGATTTCCCAGATCGATGCTGCGCTGATGTAGATTTGGTTGTCAGGATTGGCAATTGCGTCGCGGGTTACAGAGCCGAGTTTGTCGGCACCCTCATCCCACCAGAGAAGAACATGTGTGTCGAGCAGCAGCTGCATTACAATGTGTCATCGTTGAACAGGGCTGCGATCTCCGGATCTAACGCGTCGAAGTCTTCGGCAATATAGGAAATCCCGAGCGCATGAGCAGGCTTGCGCGGCTCCTGCTGTTTCGGCAAAGGGCCGAGTTTTGCGAGCGGGATACCATTCTTCGCAATGATGACCTCTTCGCCGGACGCAGCACGATCCACCAAACTTGAAAGGTTCGTCTTCGCATCATAGAGATTGATCTGGTTCACAATTCTCTCCTTGACCAAGTAGACCAAAGGTACCATGGGCACACCACTTGGTCAACTTGGTCAACTTGGTCAATACGGGCTTAAATTGTTTGCAGCACACGCCGGATTGCCTCTGCCACGCCAAGGCTGCGCTTCGACTCGTCGAAATTCCCGTCCTCGTCATGCCATGAGGCCGAGAGGCAGGCATGGGTCATGCCAAAGCCCAGAATGGTTTCTATATCGCGGTTGAAAGCTTGCGAGAACGTCTGCGCCATGGTTGCAATGCGACGCTCGCTCATCCGCAGATCATCGCGATCCAGCGGGTTGTAGAACATGTTGGCGGTGTCAAACATCGGGTCGCCGATCAGGCCCTTGGGATCGATCACCAGCCAGCCGCGTTTCCCGCGCAGTACGTTCTCGTGGTGCAGATCGCTATGCAGCGGCTGGACGTTTTGTTGATTGTTCAGGAGCATGTCTGCAACGGCCGCCGCTTCGACGAACTGGCTGTTCACCCCACGTGTCCGGTCCGCCTCAGCCCTCTTGAACAGGCTGGCGAAATGCGTCCGCAACGGTATGAGTCCCGGGGGGAAGGGCCGGTTTTGCAGTTTCGACTGCATGAGGCGCAGGAACACATTGACAAAGATCTGCGTCGCGTCGTCGTCACCGTGTTCGTTGAGATGATCAAGCAGGGTGCGCGCGCCGGCATATTCAAGCAGGAGGTTATTACCCCGCTGCGCCAGCAAACGAATACAGCCATTGCCGTCGTGCCAGTCCAGATAGCGCCTGCCACCCAACTCTTCCCGCACACCGAGCGGTGTCAGATGTTTGATGATTGCGGGCTCGCCATCTTCCAGCCGCACCTTGACGATCCGGCTGGTGGCGGTCTCGGCGACGAGTTCGGGGGAGAAGACTTTCCACTCCGGTGGGAAAGTCTCCGCTATTGCATCAAGCATTTCCAAGCATCAAGTCCAGGTTCTGCACCGCAGCCCCCGAAGCGCCCTTGCCGAGATTGTCGAGCAGGGCGACGAGATTGACCTGACCGGTGCCTTCAGTACCGAACACATAGAGCTTCATGATGTCCGTATCGCGCAGCTCTTCCGGATCGAGGCGGGGCAACATAACGCTTTCGGCCAGCGGCACCACCTGCACGATGTTCTGCCCCTCATAATGGGCGCTGAGCGCTGCATGGATATCCGCCATTGATGGATTGCCATCTAGGTCCGCGGTAAACAGCGGCACTTGAACGATCATGCCTTGTGCAAAACGTCCGACGCTTGGCGAAAAGATAGGTTTGCGATCCAGATGCCCATGCACCTGCAACTCCGGCACATGCTTGTGCTTCAGCGGCATCGCATAGAGGAAATGGTTTGCGTCGATATGATCAGACGCATCCGGATTCTCCATCTGTGCGATCAATTGCTTGCCGCCGCCGGTATAGCCGGAGACCGCATTGACCGTGACCGGATAATCGCCGGGCAGGATGCCCCCATCGCGCAACGGCCGAACCAGCGAAATAGCGCCGGTCGGATAACAACCGGGATTGGCGACGAGCCGCGCATCGACGATTTTTTGCCGCTGGTCGCGGTCGAGCTCGGCAAAGCCGTAGGCCCAGTCCGGATGCACGCGGTGCGCGGTCGAGGTATCGATGATCTTTGTCGAGTTATGCCCTTCGAGAATCGATACGGCTTCCTTCGACGCATCATCCGGCAGGCAGAGGATGGCGACGTCCGATTCCTTGAGAAAGTCCGCGCGCATATCCTTGTTGCGCCGCTCGGCTTCAGGAATGGAAAGCACCTCGAGATCATCACGGCCTGCAAGCCGCGTGCGGATCTGCAGGCCGGTGGTACCGTGTTCGCCATCGATGAAGATTTTCGGTTTCATGGGAATGCCCTTGGAAGCTTTGAATTCAGATTAGCTCAGTTTTTTCAAATTGGCTTTAGCGCTGTCCGTGGTTCGACAAGCTCACCAGGGAACTAACCTTGCAACGTTATCACCCTCATTTGGGAGATTGGCGGTTATCTTGCAACCCACCGTTCTACCTCATGGTGAGCTTGTCGAACCACGCACGGCAGCATTGCCAGGATCATCATCGTTTTTGCTTGGCCTTCTGCTCTGCCAGTATACCCAGATAATACATCGCGATTGTGGCACCTGCGATCGCCGTCACGTCCGCATGGTCATAGGCGGGCGCAACCTCAACCACATCCGCGCCGACAATGTTCAGTTCCGTCAGATGCCGCAGAACGGAGAGTATCTTCGCAGAGGAAGGCCCGCCAGCGACAGGCGTTCCCGTACCCGGCGCGAAGGCCGGGTCGAGACAATCGATGTCGAAGGTCAGATACACCTTCCTGCCTGCCGTCCGGGCAATGATCTGCTTGGCGATGTCCGCTGCGGACATTTCCTCGACCTCGTAGCCATAAACGATCTTCAACCCGCAATCGTCTGGAGCATGGGTGCGAATACCGACTTGAATCGAATGAGCAGGGTCGATCACCCCGTCGCGCGCGGCGCGGCCAACGAAGGATCCATGATCGATGCGCTTGCCGTCATCGTACCAGGTATCCTGATGCGCATCGAACTGCACCAGCGCCACCGGACCATGCTTTGCCGCATGCGCCTTGAGGATCGGCCACGTCACGAAATGGTCGCCACCCAGCGACAGAAGGAACGCGCCGGACGTGATGATCTTTGCAGCTTCCCGCTCGATCGTAGCTGGGGTTTTCTGGTGATTGCCGTAGTCGAGCAGGCAATCGCCATAATCGACGACCGCCAGATCGGCAAACAGGTCGCGCTGGAACGGATATTGCGGATCATTGTCGAAAATCGCCGATGCCCGCCGTATCGCCTGCGGACCAAACCGCGCGCCGGGCCGGTTGGAGACAGCGGCATCGAACGGAATGCCCCATATGACCGCTTCGGCACCATTCAGGTTCTTCGTATAGCGGCGGCGCATGAAGGAGAGGGCGCCCGCATGGGTCGGATCAGTGGCCGCGCTGGTCAGATTGCGCGCTGTAAAGGCATGGTCGATGGACTTCGATGGCATCTGCTGCTCCCGTTCCTGCAATCCGATATGCGTTTTGCTCATTCGCGTGTCTTAGCGCAACAAAAAAGCGGACCCGAAGGCCCGCTTTCTGTTCGTGTCCATATAAAGCGATATTAGCGCTTCGAGAACTGGAACGAGCGACGGGCTTTCGCCTTGCCGTACTTCTTGCGTTCGACGACGCGGCTGTCGCGTGTCAGGAAGCCACCCTTTTTCAGAACGCCGCGCAGTGCAGGTTCGAAATAGGTGAGGGCCTTGGAGATGCCGTGACGAACGGCACCGGCCTGACCGGACAGACCACCACCGGCAACGGTAGCGATAACGTCGTACTGGCCGGCGCGGTTGGCAGCAACGATCGGCTGCTGCAGGATCATCTGCAGAACCGGACGGGCGAAATACTTGCCGTATTCCTTTTCGTTGATGACGATCTTGCCGGAACCTGGCTTGATCCAGACGCGGGCAACCGCATCCTTGCGCTTGCCGGTTGCGTAGGCACGGCCCTTGGCATCGAGCTTCTGTACATGAACCGGTGCAGCGGCCTGCGTCGGGGCGACGGCAGAGGTACCGAGTTCTGCGAGCGAGTTGAGCTCAGCCATTCTTATGCGCTCCTTTTGTTCTTGGAATTCAGCGCGCCAACGTCGAGGACTTCAGGTGCCTGAGCTTCATGGGGGTGGTTGGAACCGGCGTAAACGCGCAGGTTCTTCATCTGGCGACGGCCGAGCGGGCCACGGGGAACCATGCGCTCGACAGCCTTCTCAACGACGCGTTCCGGAAAACGGCCTTCGAGCAGCTGACGGGCAGTGCGTTCCTTGATTCCGCCTGGATGGCCGGTGTGCCAGTAATAAACCTTGTCGGTAAACTTCTTACCGGTGAGCGCAACCTTGTCGGCGTTGATGATGATGACATTGTCGCCATCGTCCACGTGCGGGGTGAAGGTTGCTTTGTGCTTGCCGCGCAGGATGTTGGCGACGATGGAAGCAAGACGGCCGACGACGAGACCTTCGGCGTCGATCAGGATCCACTTTTTCGTCACATCTGCCGGCTTCTGTGTGAAGGTAGCCATTGTGTTCGTCCTTGAGATCATCCTTCATAAAAGAAGGCTTTTCTTGTTGCTTGGGTTATGCGGAAGCTTGAATTTTCGCATAACAATGAAAAGCGGCGGGAGAACCCACCGCAGTCGAGGGTTTCAATAAAGGGGCCGGGCGCTCGCGTCAAGTGACGATTTTCGCGTCATACCAGAAATAACATAGCAAATACAGATACTTATTGAAAAGGTATTATATTACCACATAATTTCGGGCAGTATTTGACCGCTGGAAGAATGGGGGGCTGTAGCGAGAAGACTGACTCAAGTCTCATTTTCACGCGGAGCAGGTTCGCAATACTCGATCAGCAATTCGGTGAGGACCCGTATCTTCCGTGCGGGATGCTGACCTGGCGGGCGGATGACATATGCACCTGCCGGAGGCGGTGGATAATGCTCCATGACCGGCACAAGCGCGCCGGAGGCTATATATTCATGGGTAAGGCAATCGGGCAGGTAAGCGATCCCGAGTCCTGCTGCCGCGGCGGCGACGAGAGCAGTGCCGTTGTCGGCCTTGAAGCGCCCCTGCGGACGAACCGTGATGATCTTGTCGCCTTCCATGAGTTGCCAGGCTTCGGTGCCCTGCATGAGGGCCTCATGAGCGACGAGCTCCTCCGGCGTTTCGGGCGACCCATGCGCCTCGATGTAGTCCGGGCTCGCGACGAGCTTCCCGTAGATCGGTCCGACGCGTCTTGCGATCAAGTTGGAGTCCTGAAGATAGCCCACACGTATCGCACAATCGTAACCCTCTGTGATGAGATCGACGAACCGATCACTGTAGCAGGTGTGGATTTGGAGTTGGGGGTGGCGTCGCGCCATTTCCGCGAGGATGGGAGCGAAGTGGGTCTGTCCGAAAGAGAGCGGCACCGCAACGCGCAAGCGGCCGCGAAGGTCACCGGCGGGTAGGATCGTTTCCTTGGCCACGTCGATCTCGGCGGAGACTCTTGCTGCGTAGTCTCGAAACGTGGCCCCGGCTTCTGTGAGAGCAGCGCCGCGGGTGGTTCGTGCAAGAAGCTGGACGCCAAGTTCGGCTTCAAGCCGGAAGAGCCGACGACTGACGATCGACTTGGAGACGCCGAGCCGGAGCGCGGCGGCCGAAACTCCTCCAGCATCAGCAACTTCTACGAAGGTCCGTAGTTCTTCGATATCCATTCAGCGTTCCCCATTTCGCGACACAGCTTGCCACAAATCGACACTACCGCATCGTGTCTGGGAACGGCAATGTCCCTTTTAGGCAACGTCGCCCTTGGCGCATGTCTTCCCGCAAACCAACCTCACTAACAACGACAGCATAGGAAGTAATAATGACCTTTCGTAACGGCCTTGATTCTCTTCTACGTCCCGAAGACTCCGTACTTGTTCTGATCGACCACCAGCCTTACCAGCTCGCGAACCTGAACAGCCACGATCCTCAGGCAGTGGTCAACAACTCGACCGCCCTGGCAAAGCTGGCAAAAGCTTTCAATGTTCCGACGATCCTCACCAGCGTGATAGCGGATCGTGGTGGCAAGCTCTTCAAGCAAATCACTGACGTCTTCCCGGGGCAGGAAGTGATTGATCGGACCTGGGTGAATACCTGGGAGGACGAGAAGGTGGTGGACCTGGTCAAGGCGACCGGCCGCAAGCAATTGATCATCGCAGGTCTGTGGACCGAAGTTTGCGTAGCGATGCCTGCGATTCAGGCAGCCGGCGAAGGCTGGGACGTGACCGTCATTACCGACGCATCGGGCGGAAGTTCAACCGAGTCTCACCAGGTCGCCATACAGCGGATGATCGCGGCCGGCGTTAACATGATGACCTGGATGGCTCTTGCTGGCGAATGGCAGCGTGACTGGGCTCGCACCGAGCACGTCGAAGAGCTGACCGAAGTGCTCATCTCGCATATGAGCGGCAGCGGCATCGCGTATCTTTGGGAGCAGCAGCTGCTCAACACGCCTGTACCCAGCAACGCAGGATGATCTGAGCGGGGGTGAAGGTTTTCGAGCGACGTTGCGAAAAAGCGGTTTGCTTCTCGAACCTCGTCACCCCCTCTCGGTCATGGAGCGGCCCCCTTATTGGCCCGAGGCGTCACTTCACAGCGACGACTACCTTCCCCTTCGCACGACCAGTCTCGACGTACGCCAGCGCCTCATTTGTCTTCTCGAACGGGAAGACCCGATCCACTACCGGTCGTATGACACCTGCCTCGATCAGGGAGGTGATCTGACCAAGCTGCGCGCCGTTGGCCGTCATGAAGTGGAAGGAATAACTGATGCCTTGGCGTTTCGATTTTCTCCTGATGCCGAAACTCAGCAGGCGCACGACCAGTCGAAGCGGCCAGCCGGAACCATTCTCCTTTGCAAAATCCGGGTCCGGCGGACCGGAAATCGAAATCAGCTCCCCGCCCGGCTTCAGCATGCCAACGGATTTTTTCAGCGTATCCGTGCCGAGACTGTTTAATACGACATCGTAATCCCGTAGGACCTCCTCGAAGTTGTCCTTCTTGTAGTCGATCACGACATCTGCGCCGAGACTTTTGACGAGATCGATGTTTACCGTGCTTGTGGTCGTTGCCACATATGCCCCGAGATGCTTGGCAAGCTGGATCGCAATCGTGCCCACGCCGCCCGAGCCGGCATGGATCAGGATCTTCTGCCCCTTCTGCAGGTTGGCACGCTCCACAAGCACCTGCCATGCTGTCAGGGCGACAAGCGGAATGGACGCGGCCTCTTCCATGGTCAGGTTTTTCGGCTTCATCGCCACATCTGCCTCGTCCATGGCGATATATTCGGCAAATGTCCCGATGCGATCCTGCGCCGCACGTGCATAGACCTCGTCACCGGGCTTGAACCGCCGGACATTGGCCCCGACCCGGACCACGACTCCCGCTACATCGTTGCCGAGGACCAGCGGAAGTCGGTATGGCAGGATGAGCTTGAACTCACCATCTCTGATCTTGCTGTCCAGAACATTCACACTGGCGGCGCGAATCTCCACCATCACATCATTCTCACGCAGCTCCGGCTCGGGACTTTCCGTGAAACGAAGAGGCCCACCTTTCACATAACGATCGATCAGGAATGATTTCATTTTGAGCCAACTTTCGTTTCGGTGGTCAGCGGGCAAGCCAAACAGGGGCACTATCGGCGCTCAGGCAGGAAGCCCGCTGAATTTCCGCAAGTTCTTGTCGACGAAGGACTCCGGCAGGAAGCGGCGCATAAACCGGACTTGCGCCGCCGCTTTGCCTGCAGTGTAGCGTCTTTTGGGTGATGCGGCATTGGCGGCCCTTACGACCGTTGCGGCGACCACCTCCGGCGCGTCACCCTTCGCGATGATTTCGCGCATCAGCTTCTCCGCGTTGGCACGAATGGTTTCATAGACGGGAAGCGGCTGGTCCGGCCGGGTGATGTTCTCTTCGAAGGATGTGCGGGTCACACCGGGCTCGACAAGTACAACGCGGATGCCCTGCGTTCGAACTTCGTGGTCAAGGGATTCCGAATAGCCCTCGATAGCGTGTTTGGTCGATGCATAGAGGGCATTATAGGGAGAGGGGATGAGCCCGAGTATTGAACTCAGGTTGACAATTCGGCCGCTGCGCTGGCGTCTCATCACCGGCAGGACTGCATTTGTCATCCGCAGGACGTCGAAAACGTTCACGTCGAACACAGCCTTCGCCTGCGCCGCCGAGGACTCTTCAGCGCCGCCAAGCAACCCGATCCCGGCATTGTTGACGAGAAGATCGACCCGCCCGGCGCGGCTGAGAACATCGTCGACGGCCGCCTGCACCGATGCGTCATCGGTCACATCGCAGATCAGCATCGTGATCCCGTCCGTGGTATCCGACATTGGCTTTCGGCTGGTACCGAATACACGGTAGCCATCGCGCCGCATTGCTTTTGCCGTTACCAGCCCAATGCCGGAGGAAGCGCCCGTTACCAGGGCGACGCGGGGTTGTGTCTTGTTCATTGCCTTCTGCTTTCATTTTGTCGTGGAATATCGATGAACAATCAGTTACTATGAATTTAGTAGTAAGTCACTATCAAAAAGATACCGACATGAAAAATCTTTCAAACCAGCCATGCCTGATCGCCCGCAGCCTCGCGCTTGTGGGGGATGCATGGAGTATGCTCATCATGCGGGATGCCCATGCGGGGCTCACTCGCTTTGATGAATTCCGCAAGAGCCTCCAGATCGCGCCGACGATGCTGACGGCGCGGCTTTCAGCTCTGACTGAGGACGGGCTGCTGGAGAAACGCCGCTACTCCGAACGTCCGCCACGGGACGAATATGTGCTGACGGAAGCCGGCCGAGACTTTCTGCCGGTGCTGTTTGCGATCGGCGCGTGGGGACGCAAGCATCGCGGCGGGGGCGAGGTGACGCGGTTTTTCGACGCCGAGACTGGAACGGAGATCGATCCGGTCACCATCGACCGCGAGACCGGCGCTCCGGTTGGTACGCGTGCCATTCGCACTGTCTTACCCGGGTAGCCGCCCCGATTATGCTGGTACGGGATTGCTTAATAAAGAATCAGCACCAACTCTTGATGAGATAATGGGCAAAGCGCAACTTTCGTTGAATTGACCACGCCTCCCTCAAATCCGCATAACTCAATTTTTTGCGGATTTTTGAGAGGCGTCGATGATTTTCAGAATTTTATTGTGCATTGCCCTTTTGGGGCTGACCGCTTGCAAGGATACCCCAGGCGAAGTGGCGGAGCGTACCTTCCCTGACCCGGTACCGCCGGTATTCAAGCATGTCGACCCCGAACCGGAGCAGCCATTAGTCAAGCCCGACAAGTTGGAGCTTGCACGGAAAGAGGCGGCCGCGCTCAAGGCGCAGGGAAACTTTTCGAGGCGGCAGACAGGTTGAGGATTGGGCTCGATGAGGAAGCTTATGCGATCTTTGCGCCGGAAGATTTTGTGCTTGAGGACAAAACAAAATATGATGACTCGGCGGATGCACAACTCGTTGCTGCCGTCGATGGGAAGCCTTCGGTCAAGCGCCACAAGATGATGCTGGACGGTAAGACCTTCTGGTACACAGCCTCGGCCAGGTCATTTGACCGCCTTTGCCAAAAAACCGGAAAAACAGGACCCGCAAGCCTCTATCTTCTACACCGCCTATACGCGCGACGAATAGTTGAAAGCATAAAATATGCGCCTTCTCTCAAGCTTCTCACCGTACTTGGTTACTACGATACGATAACAACGTTTTTCCAATCCGAACTCGATCTCAAGGGCGTGATCATCGACCCGGCGACAAATCGCACCTTGCTCGACCGGGTTCCGGTGAAGAATTTTGCGGGCGGGCACATGATCTACTATTCGGAAGAAGCGCGGGCGCCGCTGAAGAAGACGCTCGACGAATTCTACGATGCGCCGCCGTATGGCACGGGGCCGACAATTGTCAAAGCCCGCGATCTTGTCGCTGCCGCGCCGGCGCAGCGTGCGCCTGTCTCTGCCATTTCCCTACATTAGGAGAGCGATCCATGACCATTTCACGCACAATCATCATCGCGCTTCTCTTCACCGCAATGGCCGGTTCAACCCATGCCGGGGATCGCATTTGGGACCCGGAACCTGGAGCCAAACCGCAAAAGCAGGATGCGGCTTCGATCCAGAAGCAACTCGATCAGGAACTGCGTGCCAAATTCGAGGCTGCGGCGAAGTCCAGGCACCTTTTGACCGCGCAAGCCGCCAACGATGCCGGTTGGGGCTTTGTCGCCGATCATTTTGACCAGATCGACGGTAATCATGACGGCTACGCCAGTTTCGATGAAGTGCAGGCCTTCTTCGATGCCCGCTCGCCCCTGCCTGCCGCCATAACAAGAGCTGCGGCAAAGGTGCAGGTTGTGGAGTAGACGGCCAAGTAGGCGGCAGCCGGTGAAGACACGCAAGGTTGTTTGGTGAAGAGTGGCTTATTGCGAAGGCACGGGGCGGGGCGGGATTGAATAGGTGGCCGTTGCATGCGCTACGAGTTCGCTTGTTGAACCGCTTGTCATGGAAATCTCCACAATCGCCAGACGCTTGCCGAGTTTGAGGATTGTCGCTTTGGCATCGACGGGTCCCGTTTCCGGTTTGCGCAGGAAATTGATATTGAGGTTTGTTGTCACGGCGAGGGCCACCGGACCGATCTGCGCGAGAATCGCCACATATGCGGTGATATCGGCGAGTGCGAACAATGTGGGCCCAGAGACCGTCCCGCCGGGTCGCAAATGCCGGTCTGACGGATCGAGCCGCATGGACGCAAAACCTTCGCCCGCGTCAGTCACCGTGAAGGCCATTCCTTCCGCGTTCACCTGTGGAAATTCGCGTTCCAGAAAGGAAGTCAACGCCTCCACGTCCATCGTTACAGCCATAAAATCCATCCTTTGCTGTTTTTTCTTTACACTTAACTGTTATTCTTGACGCTCCTATTTCTGCATCGTCTTTTCAAGACGGAGGACGTTATGAAACCGCCTGGATTGGTCGCAGCATGCTGCGTTTTCGCGCTTGCCTATGCGGGGACTATCGCGACACAGAGGACAACAACCCCGATACAAGCTGTTGAGACATTCAGTCTGCCGGAGCGACCGGTGTCTCTGACGGAGGATACGATCAAACGTTTCCTTTTCGGGTTTGCGCCCGTGGCTGCGACAGCACGTGAAGTGGATGGCAGAGGGGAGACCGCGGAACGAACGGCGATCCTCGATGTGAAAGCAGCGGAATATGGTTTTGCGAGCTTCTCGGACTGGGTAGATACAACCAATACGATCATGGTGACCTATCATTGGGTGACCAACCCCGATCCGCGCGCCGAAGTGGATAAAGCGATCGCCGCAATTCCCGCCATGCCAAATCTTTCCGATCAGGAAAAGTCCGATATGATCGCGGGATTGAAAACCGGGCTTGCCAAGGTCGAAAATGCAAAACCGACGCCGGAGAACATGGCGATTGTCCAGAAGCATTTGCGCACGCTGAAACCATTCTATGAACTTTGGGCGGCGCCGCCCGGATAAACGCAGAACAGGATATGCGTGCTGATGCAGGAACATGACCACTATTCCGACGACTATATTCGCGAGATATTGTCTTCGGTCAAAACCATCGCTTTGACCGGCGCTTCGCCCAATGAAACGCGGCCGAGTTTTTCTGTGATGAGATTTCTTCTCGGCCAAGGATATCACGTCATACCCGTCAATCCGGGGCAGGCGGGAAAGACCATTCTTGGCCAACGGGTCTATGCACGGCTCGCCGACATTCCTGAGCCGATCGATATGGTGGATGTCTTCCGCAACTCGTCTGCCGTTCCGGGTGTGGTCGATGAGGCGCTTGCACTCATACCGCCGCCGCGCGTGATCTGGACTCAGCTCGGTGTTTGGGATGAAGCTGCCGCGCGCAAGGCGGAAGCAGCCGGGATCCAGGTGGTCATGAACCGGTGCCCGGCCATCGAAATTCCCCGGCTTGGCATGCGCGTCTAGGACGGGATTTTCCCGCCCGCGCAGATTCATTTTCGTCGAGCGCTGAAAATGAAATGCCCGGGTGCCGTTCCGGTGCACGAGTTAAACGCTTTTAGGCGATTCTCATGCAAGAAGTGACGATTCCTATGCAAGAACCCCGAAAATGGCACAGGAATCTCAATCGCCGGCTGTAATTAGATTGTCCTTGGTTGCGAAAATGCGCACTTGGCCCCAGCGTCGCAATCCCATAGCCTTGTAGGAAGGTTGGCAACAGGAGGACAAACATGGCGCATCGGGCCCCCGGAATCGAAACATTGGCGGTCCACGCCGGCGCCAGGCCCGACCCTGAAACGGGCGCGCGGGTGACGCCGATCTATCAAACGACGGCGTTCGTCTTCGATGACGCAGAGCATGCGGCGTCCCTGTTTGGCCTGAAGGCGTTCGGCAATATCTACAGCCGAATCACCAATCCAACCAATGCGGTACTGGAAGAACGTGTCGCGGCACTTGAAGGTGGAACGGCCGCACTGGCGGTTGCATCCGGTCACGCGGCACAATTTCTGATATTCCACACATTGATGCAGCCTGGGGATAACTTTGTCTCGTCGGACAAGCTTTACGGCGGGTCCATCAACCAATTCGGCCAGTCGTTCAAATCCTTCGACTGGCAGGTGCGCTGGGCAGATGGGACTGATCCCGCGGCATTCGAGGCGCAGATCGATGGCCGGACGCGCGCTATCTTCGTCGAGAGCATCGCCAACCCCGGCGGCATCATCACCGACATCGAAGCCATCGCAAAAATCGCCCATCGGCATGGCCTTCCGCTGATCGTCGACAACACGCTGGCGTCACCATATCTGATCCGCCCGATAGACTATGGTGCTGATATCATTGTACATTCTGCAACGAAGTTTCTCGGCGGCCATGGCAATTCCATGGGTGGCATCATCGTCGATTGCGGAACTTTCGACTGGTCGAAATCCGGAAACTACCCGCTGCTGTCGCAGCCGCGTCCCGAATATAATGGGGTGGTATTGCACGAAACCTTCGGCAATTTCGCCTTTGCCATCGCCTGCCGCGTGCTCGGTCTGCGTGATCTCGGACCAGCGCTCTCGCCGTTCAATGCCTTCCAGCTTCTGACCGGCATCGAAACCTTGCCGTTGCGCATGCAGCGCCATTGCGACAACGCGCTTGAAGTCGCCAAGTGGTTGAAACAAAATGAGAAAGTGGGTTGGGTCAGCTATGCAGGATTGGCCGACGATCCCTATAATGAACTGCAGCAGAAGTATTCTCCGAGGGGAGCGGGCTCGGTTTTCACCTTCGGTTTGAAGGGTGGGTATGACGCCGGCGTCAAACTCGTCGAGCATCTGGAGCTCTTTTCGCACCTCGCCAATATCGGCGATACGAGATCGCTTGTCATTCACCCTGCGTCGACGACGCACCGGCAACTCAGCGACGATCAGAAGATCGCGGCAGGCGCCGGTCCCAATGTGGTACGGCTTTCGATCGGCATCGAGAACGTTGCGGACGTCATCGCCGATCTTGAACAAGCGCTGGCAAAGGCAGGGTAACACCATGAAAAGTTTTGTTAAAATAGATTTTGGCAATATCGACCCCGAGCATGGCGCGCCGAATCCAGAGCGCGTCATTTCTGGCGATCCCCAGTTCCGCACATGGAATTGCGAGGAAGCCGAAGGCAATATCTATGCGGGGATATGGGAAGCTACACCCGGCAAATGGCGCATCGCCTATGACGAATGGGAGTTCTGCCACATCCTTTCCGGTCGTTCGATTATCACCGAAGAGGATGGTGGCGAGTGGCGTGTCGAGGCCGGCGACAGTTTCGTGCTGCGTCCGGGGTTCCGCGGAACTTGGGAAGTGCTCGAGACGACGCGCAAAGAATATGTGATCAGGTTATAAGCTAAGCGTCAGCTTTCGCTCGCGGACGTGAATAAAAGCGCCAAAGGTCGTCCAGCAATCGCCCCTCCCATACTATCGGTTAGTGGCAGAGGAACGACTTTGTCCAACGCCTCGATAACTGACGCAACAAAAACTCTTTTCTTGAAATCATCGCCTGACAAATTCGAATAGGTCGCCACAGGTTTACCGATCAGAGTCCCGTCACGGCGCAGAGAAAATCGCAACGTTATCGCCATCCCGTTGCTGTCAGCCGGTGGCTGCCAACAGGCGTAAAGTGCGGACCACATTTCATCCAGGGAATTGATTGCTTGCCGGTTGCCGCACGTGGAGGTCTGGGCGCTAGCATTCGTCAATGAGCTACTCAGCGTTATACAGACCAGAACTGACAATCCAAACTTTCTGCAATTGAAAATGAACAAAATATACCTCCGAAACATACGCCTAAAAACGCCATGTTACGTTCGGAAGTTTGGTCAGACAAGGTTCATGTGTTGAACATCTTGCGAAACCGGGTGGCGACGCCCTATGTATCGGTTAGTCTTCCACGAATCTGGGGTGGTTAAGCCCCTTATTCTCCAAAACGCTGAGGCCCACCGATGAGAGACCCAATCGAAACAGCTATGAATCTCGTGCCAATGGTCGTCGAACAGACCAATCGGGGCGAGCGGGCCTATGATATATTTTCGCGCCTGCTGAAAGAACGCATCATTTTTATAACCGGGCCGATCGAGGACGGCATGGCGACGCTTGTCTGCGCGCAGCTGCTTTTCCTTGAATCGGAGAATCCGAAAAAAGAAATCAACATGTATATCAACTCGCCGGGCGGTGTCGTCACCTCCGGCATGGCGATCTACGATACGATGCAGTTTATCCGCCCAGCCGTGTCGACGCTGTGTTTCGGCCAGGCTGCATCCATGGGATCGCTGCTTCTTACCGCTGGCGAGAAGGACATGCGTTTCGTCCTTCCCAACGCTCGCATCATGCTGCACCAGCCGTCAGGTGGCTTCCAGGGACAGGCGTCAGATATTGAGCGTCATGCCCAGGATATCATCAAAATGAAGCGCCGCTTGAATGAGATTTATGTCAAGCATACCGGCCGCGACTACGAGTCGATTGAACGTACCCTCGATCGCGATCATTTCATGACTGCGCAGGAATCACTCGAGTTCGGCCTGATCGACAAGGTGCTTGAATCGCGCGCTGTGCTCGAAGGTGACACTAAGTAACCGGCTAAATCGCCCATCGGGGTCAAAAATGAAGTTTTTTTGACCCCGATGCGGACTTTCTGCCACACATGCAGCTTGCATAGAGCGGAGCAGACGTTACGTTAAGCCATTGGTGAGTTAGAGAAGCCTATTCTACGAATGACTATTCACTTCCACCTGGAGGAAGTGGCGGACCCGGGAGAGCGGGACCGATACTGAAAGGAAACTGCAATGAGCAAAGTCAGCAACGGCGGCGGCGATTCAAAGAATACGCTTTATTGCTCGTTTTGCGGGAAGAGCCAGCATGAAGTTCGCAAGTTGATTGCGGGCCCGACTGTCTTCATCTGCGATGAATGCGTCGAATTGTGCATGGACATCATCCGCGAGGAAAACAAATCCTCGATGGTGAAATCCCGTGAAGGCGTCCCGACGCCGCAGGAAATCATGGCTGTTCTCGATGATTATGTCATCGGTCAGAACCATGCCAAGCGTGTTCTCTCCGTCGCGGTGCACAACCACTACAAACGGTTGGCCCACGCATCGAAAAACAATGAAGTCGAACTGGCGAAGTCCAACATCCTTCTCGTTGGGCCGACCGGTTGCGGCAAGACCTATCTGGCACAATCGCTTGCCCGCATCATCGACGTGCCGTTTACGATGGCAGACGCGACAACGCTGACGGAAGCCGGTTATGTCGGCGAGGATGTCGAGAACATCATTCTGAAACTGCTTCAGTCGGCTGACTACAATGTTGAGCGGGCGCAGCGCGGCATCGTCTACATCGACGAAGTCGACAAGATCAGCCGTAAATCGGACAACCCGTCCATTACACGCGACGTGTCGGGCGAGGGCGTTCAGCAAGCGCTGTTGAAGATCATGGAAGGCACCGTTGCTTCCGTGCCGCCACAAGGTGGCCGCAAGCATCCACAGCAGGAGTTCCTGCAGGTGGACACGACCAACATCCTGTTCATCTGCGGTGGCGCTTTCGCCGGTCTCGACAAGATCATCTCGGCCCGTGGTGAAAAGACGTCCATCGGCTTCAGTGCTGCGGTCAAGGCCCCGGACGATCGTCGTGTCGGCGCTATTTTCCGCGAACTCGAGCCGGAAGATCTGCTGAAATTCGGTCTTATCCCCGAATTCGTTGGTCGTCTGCCCGTTATCGCGACACTCGAGGATCTCGATGAGGTCGCGCTGGTGCAGATTCTGTCCGAACCGAAGAACGCTCTGGTCAAGCAGTATCAGCGCCTGTTCGACATGGAAAACGTCGAGTTGACGTTCCATGAGGATGCGTTGAAGGCTATTGCCAAGCGCGCGATTGCTCGAAAGACCGGTGCGCGTGGTCTGCGATCGATCATGGAGAAGATTCTTCTCGACACGATGTATGAGTTGCCAACGCTTGATGGCGTCCAGGAAGTGGTGATCTCCGGTGACGTCGTCGAAGGCAACTCAAGGCCTCTGTATATCTATGCCGAGCGCAAGGAAGAAAAAGGCAATGTTTCCGCGTAAGCTATCGGAAATAGAGCAGTCTAACGGCAAGGCTCCGCGTCTCGCGGAGCTTTTCTGTTTTGTATTTGGGTCGAATTCTGTGCATGGCCTTGCGAGCGATTGCGCTCGGACTGTCGTGAGCGCAGGATAGATTACGATTCTGTGAATAAGCCTGGAGCGTGGGTGCTTGAAACAAGCGGGCCTCCACTCCAAGTAAGTGTTAAGCTGCATAAACGGTAGTACGCCGCTCAATGCATGAGCCGCCAAAGTGGATCTCGATTTTGGATTTGGCCATGCAGCTTAAAGGGTACCCGGACGTGGCGATCTGGCCGAATGGCCTGAGAAAGGACATAAAATGACGGTTGCAAGCAAGAAGACACCGGCGGGTGGCGAGAACGGGCTTTATGCCGTTCTGCCGTTGCGCGATATTGTTGTCTTCCCCCACATGATCGTTCCACTCTTCGTTGGCCGCGAAAAATCCATTCGCGCGCTTGAGGAAGTTATGGGCGTCGACAAGCAAATCCTGCTTGCCACACAGAAGAACGCTGCGGATGACGATCCGCAGGCTGACGCGATCTATACGGTCGGCACTATTGCCAACGTCCTGCAATTGCTGAAATTGCCAGACGGTACGGTCAAGGTGCTGGTTGAAGGTATTGCCCGCGCTGAGATCACCAGTTTCAGCGAGCGCGAAGATTATCACGAAGCCTCTGCCGTGACGCTCACAGAACCGGAAGAAGATCCGGTCGAGATCGAGGCTCTTGCTCGCTCGGTCGTGTCGGATTTTGAAAATTACGTAAAACTGAACAAGAAGATTTCGCCTGAAGTTGTTGGCGCCGCCGGACAGATCGAGGATTATTCGAAGCTGGCCGATACAGTCGCGTCGCATCTTGCGATCAAGATTCCTGAAAAGCAGGATATGTTGTCCATCCTTTCCGTGCGTGCGCGGTTGGAGAAGGCCATGTCCTTCATGGAATCGGAAATCTCCGTTCTTCAGGTCGAAAAGCGTATCCGCTCGCGCGTCAAGCGCCAGATGGAAAAGACGCAGCGCGAATATTATCTGAATGAACAGATGAAGGCGATCCAGAAGGAACTTGGCGATGGCGAAGATGGCCGCGACGAGTCCGCCGAACTGGAAGACCGCATCAAAAAGACGAAACTGTCGAAGGAAGCCCGCGAAAAGGCCAATGCGGAGCTGAAGAAGCTGCGTCAGATGAGCCCGATGTCCGCCGAGGCGACCGTCGTTCGCAACTATCTCGACTGGCTGCTGTCCATTCCGTGGGGCAAAAAGTCGAAGATCAAGAACGATCTGAACCTCGCTGACGAAGTTCTAGATACCGAGCACTACGGCCTGGACAAGGTCAAGGATCGCATTGTCGAATATCTGGCGGTGCAGGCTCGTTCGACCAAGATCAAGGGTCCAATCCTCTGCCTCGTTGGTCCTCCCGGCGTCGGCAAGACTTCGCTCGCCCGTTCGATCGCCAAGGCTACCGGCCGCGAATACATTCGCATGTCGCTTGGCGGCGTGCGTGACGAAGCCGAGATCCGCGGTCATCGCCGCACCTATATCGGTTCGATGCCCGGCAAGGTCATTCAGTCGATGAAGAAGGCGAAGAAGTCAAATCCGCTCTTCCTGCTCGATGAGATCGACAAGATGGGCCAGGACTTCCGCGGCGATCCATCATCAGCTCTGCTGGAGGTGCTCGATCCAGAACAGAACTCCACGTTCATGGATCACTATCTCGAGGTCGAGTATGACCTCTCGAATGTGATGTTCGTGACGACAGCTAATACGCTGAATATCCCAAGTCCCTTGATGGACCGCATGGAGATCATCCGTATTGCCGGTTACACGGAAGATGAGAAGCTGGAAATCGCCAAACGGCACCTGTTGCCAAAGGCCATCCGCGATCATGCATTGCAGCCGAAGGAGTTCTCTGTCTCCGAGGACGCTATCCGCGCCATCATTCGCAATTATACGCGAGAGGCCGGTGTTCGTAACCTTGAGCGCGAGTTGATGAAGCTGGCTCGCAAGGCCGTCACCGAAATCATGAAGACTCAGAAGAAGTCGGTGAAGGTCACGGATGCAAACATCGATGAATATCTCGGGGTTGAGAAATTCCGATTTGGACAGATCGATGGCGAAGACCAGGTTGGTGTGGTCACCGGCCTCGCCTGGACCGAAGTGGGCGGCGAGTTGCTGACCATTGAAGGCGTCATGATGCCCGGTAAGGGTCGCATGACGGTAACAGGCAATCTGCGCGACGTGATGAAGGAATCGATCTCGGCAGCGGCATCCTATGTCCGCTCGCGTGCCATCGATTTCGGCGTCGAGCCGCCACTGTTCGATCGTCGCGACATCCACGTGCACGTGCCGGAAGGTGCGACGCCCAAGGATGGTCCATCAGCCGGCGTTGCGATGGTCACGGCCATCGTCTCGATACTGACGGGCATTCCGGTCCGCAAGGATATCGCCATGACCGGCGAGATCACGCTGCGGGGTAGGGTCCTGCCCATCGGTGGGCTGAAGGAGAAGCTGCTCGCCGCACTGCGCGGTGGCATCAAGACGGTTCTGATCCCGGAAGAAAACGCCAAGGATCTGGTGGAGATTCCGGACAATGTGAAGAACGGCCTTGAGATCATTCCAGTCAGCCACGCCAATGAAGTGCTCAAGCACGCACTGGTGCGCCAGCCGGAGCCAATCGAATGGACCGAACCGGCCCACGTGCCATCTTCGGTCGTCGAGGATGAAGCGGGCGCTCAGATCGCTCATTGAGCAGCGTTGAAGGAAAAGGCCGGGCAAGAAATTGCCCGGCCTTTTTGATTCGTAAGCAATGAGGCGATCCGATGACGCGCGCACACGGCACAATGCCTATGGTGGCGAGCCTGCGCGTCGGATGTCAATGAATGCTGATGAGGGAATGGTGGGCGATGAGAGACTCGAACTCCCGACATCTTCGGTGTAAACGAAGCGCTCTACCAACTGAGCTAATCGCCCTTCGCAAAGGGTGCGTTCCGGAGCGTTTATGCGTTTCCGCTGATATTGGCAAGAGGGGATGCGACACTTTTATGATTTGTCGGATGAGTTTTTCACAATCGCATCTTTCATCTCCAGTTGTGCTTGACACACCCCCGCGAACCCCTTAAACGACCGCTCACGCCGTACAAATAGTACGGTACGAAAGTGCGCGGGTGTAGCTCAGTTGGTTAGAGTGCCGGCCTGTCACGCCGGAGGTCGCGGGTTCGAGCCCCGTCACTCGCGCCACTTTTCCCTCAGTGATTTCAAGTAGATAATTCCCTTTGGGGACCGCTGACTATCGCAGCGCAAACACCGCGCACGGGGCAGCGATGCCGCGCAGCCTGTGCTCGCCGAGCGGGATCAGCGACTGCGTCGTTTCCGCTGCAAAGGTTCCGGAGAGCAATACTGTGCGGCCGAGCGGCCGACACAGGCCCTCCAGTCGGCTCACCAGGTTCACCGCGGGGCCGATTGCTGTGAAGTCCAGCCGGTCGGCAGTGCCAATATTGCCCCAAAGCATCTCGCCGAGATGCAACGCCATACCGAACGACAGAGGCGGCGCGCCTTGTGCAGCGCGGGTCCATTGGAGGTGATCCATCCCGGCGCGGGCAGCGGCGACTGCGCGCAATGCCGCATCGCATGCAGCAGGAGCGTCGCGCTCTCCGATCGGGAAGATCGCCAGCACGCCGTCGCCAATAAATTTTAGTACTTCGCCGCCGAAGGCATGGACGGCGCCGGCGATGCGGTCGAACCAGGCGTCGAGGGCGGCTATTACCTCCTGCGGCTCGGTCGACTCCGACAACTCGGTGAAGCCGCGAAGGTCGGCAAAAAGCAGGGCTGCCCGTATGGTTTCACCGGGCTCGCGCCGCAGACGGCCGGCCAGAACCTGTGCCGCGCTGCGCCGGCCAAGGTAAGTCGTCAGCAGGGCGGCTAGCGTCGAACGCGCGGCCAGTAAGGCAAGCGGTGCAGCGGCAAAGCGCGCAACCTGGCGCAACAACTCCGATTCGGAAACGCTGAATGGCCGAGTGCCGGTCCAGGCAAGCACGGCGCCGTCAGAGGGGCCGCCGGCGAAATCCTCCTGCACGGCACCGGTGCCAATGCTGGCCAGCCAGTTGCGAGCGACATGGGTATGCTCGAGATCGAGAGGCCTAGCCAAAGCCAGTGCCTCTATCACGCTTCCTGTGTCGGCGCGCCACAGCCATGTGCGCCGCTCGATGACCGGGTGCGTCGCGGCTTGGGTGAGCGCACCGCCGGACAGTGGCATACCGTCGGCGACGAGTCGTGTGGCGAGCGCAGTCAGAAATGCGTCGCCGTCTGGCGCATCAATCGCTTTGTCAACCAGAAAGGAAAGAGCGGACGGCAGCTGCATAGTGTCATCATGCAGCCAATGTCAGGCACCTGTCACGAGCTTTTGTTTCTTGCGCGAAATCTCGATTGGCTTACATTGCGCCAAAGCTGTAATGACATCGAGCCGCACCGGGAGGAAGCACCGATGACCGAGACGTTTCACAGTGAGATTGAGATCGCAGCCCCCCAAGCAACAGTCTTCGCCTTCCTCACCGATCCCGACAAGATATTGCGCTGGATGGGCACCAAGGCGACGGTCGAGCCGCATCCGGGCGGCATTTATCTCCTCAGCATGAACGATACTCACACTGCTCGCGGGCATTTCACGGAAGTGATACCAGTCCACCGTCTGGCCTACAGCTTCGGCTGGGAGGACCACGAGAATGTGCCGCCGGGATCAGGCCTTATTGAGATCGACCTCATCGAGAAGGATGGGGGAACGCTGGTGCGCTTCACCCATGGCGGACTGCCAGATGAGAAGGAACGGGACAGCCACGAAAAGGGCTGGAACCACTATTTGCGCAGACTGGCCGTAGCAGCAGCTGGCGGCGACCCAGGACCTGATACATCTCCCGAGGCATGAGGGCTACAAGTGCGGTCAAATAGAAGATGGCCAAAGAAGCTCCGAGCTTGCTGGTAGTCTCTCCGCCGATGATGGTTTTTTCCATGTAATGGCCATGCAGTGATATTATATGTGGCAGACGCACTTGCGAGCTCGGCCTGACTGGAAGGGAGCGATCAATGGCAACAACTATCAGAGTACGACATGCGATGTTTGGAATTGGCGTGTTCATCGCCCTATCAGGCGGTGCTCACGCTGGAAGCTACGCTGAAATCCTGTTTAAGGAGAAGTTCGAAGTTCACATCCGGGAGATGGTTGCAGACGGCATCACGCGTAGGAATGCCGACTATATTGCTTATGCTGCCCTGGCTCGTGCTTCGTACGAAATGTGTGGCGATCATCTGTTTCCGAAGAGTCTGGTATATAGCAGCTATCGGCAATCGCTCGAAGAGACATCGCTACCGCAGAGGGTAGTTGATCGGCACATCCGCGCTTTTGAAAGCATCATGAATGCAGAGTTACAGAATAAGCGCGCTCTCATGGAATATTGCGGATCAAAGCCATAAGATCGCGGCGCTTTTGCGCCCATAATGGTTCACCTCTTGCCGTTTTTGCCGGACAGAGAATTGCCGTATGTGCTCACGAGATAAAGCAGCACATACGTCAGGCAAAACGACACTAGGCATGGTAGCAAGTAACGGGTCATGGAGCACCTAACTGTTAGATTAACATGAGTGTCCATCTGAAGAATGAGGATTTTGCTAAGATCAAAACTAAAACGCGTTCCATATCCGAGTAGCTAGAACCCGCGCAAATGCATTGCTGCATTGCACAAAAATCATTTGTGAAACATTTCAACTGTATGCAGCATCGTTCTTTCTCCAGATGCGCGGTCGCCTCATGCCCCTACCGATTCTAGCCCTTGCCATAGCCTCATTCTGTATCGGTACAACCGAGTTCGTGATCATGGGCTTGCTACCGGAAGTAGCGGCCGATCTCGGTGTGTCCATTCCAAGTGCGGGCCTGCTGGTTACCGGATACGCGCTCGGCGTTGTCATCGGGGCCCCGATCATAGCGATCGCCACGGCAGCGCTGCCGCGTAAATCAGTGCTGATCGGATTGGCGATGCTGTTTGTCGTTGGCAATCTCTTCTGTGCGATTGCGCCCAATTACTGGATGCTCATGATTGCGCGAGTGGTAACCGCGTTCGGCCATGGTGCGTTCTTCGGAATTGGCTCAGTGGTGGCTGCAAATCTTGTCCCTCGCCATAAGCGGGCCAGCGCTATCGCATTGATGTTTGCAGGCTTGACGCTTGCCAATATCCTCGGCGTGCCGGCAGGAACTGCGCTCGGGGAAATTTATGGTTGGCGCGCAACCTTCTACGCGGTGGTGGCGATCGGTATTGCTGCTGTAGTAGCTATCGTTTTGCTTGTCCCTGCAACCAAGGAAGAACAGAAGGGTGGGGGCTTCATAAGTGAAATCAAGGTGCTTGGGAAATTGCAGGTCTGGCTAGCCATGCTTATCTCGGCATTGGCATCCGCCGGCCTCTTTGCCGTGTTCACCTATATAAAGCCGATCCTGACTGATGTTTCGGGCATTTCGACATCTGCGGTCACGTGGGTGCTCTTGCTCTTTGGCGCAGGTATGACGGTTGGCAACATCATTGGTGGCAAACTTGCCGATTGGAAGCTTATGCCGACTGTCATTGGCACGCTCGTCGCGCTCATGTTCATCCACGCAATTTTCGCCGAAGTCAGCGGCAACGCCGTTGCTGCAATCGTTGTTGTATTCGTTTGGGGTGTCTTGACGTTCGTCATCGTTCCACCGCTACAAATGCGGGTGGTCGAGACGGCTGAAGAGGCGCCAAATCTGGCGGCAACACTCAATCAAGGGGCGTTCAACGTTGGCAACGCATCTGGCGCATGGATTGGCGGGGCGGCGCTGACCTGGGGCGTGTCGTACCAAAATCTGCCTTTCGTTGGATCAGCGCTCGCCGTGATTGCCGTTCTGGTTGCTGTTGGCTCATGGGTTCTTGACCGCAGAGCGGGCCAAGCCAGGCTCGACTCCGACGAACGGGAAAGGCTCAGCCTCGAGCCGCTCGCTGGTCTCTAATGAGGTGGCTTTGCTCAGCTAAAACGGATGGCGCTGAAAGGCACACAATTCTCTACCTAAATCGTTTGTAGGACCGAATGTCGCAGTCACAGGCTCGTGTTGCAGGTCTCCTGATGGTCGCTGCAGATTAATATCGTTCTAAAGAGCAAATTGACGCGATTTTGAAGCGTAATATGGGAAAAAACGCCATATTTTGGCAATTTGCAGACAAATCAGGTAGCCCATGCAGTCAATATATGGACGTTGTCACGATTTTTGTTGCACTTGCGCGCATGGCGCTAACGCGCTAACCCTCGGCCTATCGCACCCTCTTCAAGAATGGTGTGATCTGTCGCGTATTTGTGGCAGTCATGTGCATAACATGGCATTCTTGTCAGCCTGAGTTCACAAGGCGGAAAAAGACGGATCATGAACGAGTTGTTAAGTTCCTACCTGCCCATCGTTATCTTTATCGGGGTAGCGCTGGTAATCGGTCTGGCACTGTTGGTTGCGCCTTTTCTGGTCGCATATAGTGCACCGGACCCCGAGAAATTGTCGGCCTACGAGTGCGGCTTTAACGCCTTCGACGACGCTCGTATGAAATTCGACGTACGCTTTTACCTCGTTTCGATCCTGTTCATTATCTTCGATCTGGAAGTGGCCTTCCTGTTCCCGTGGGCAATCTCCTTCGGCAAGATTGGCTGGTTCGGTTTCTGGTCGATGATGGCCTTCTTGGGTGTCCTGACGATCGGCTTTATTTATGAGTGGAAAAAGGGAGCGCTGGAATGGGATTGACCGACAGCAACACTACCCTCGTAGCACCACAACCAAAGGGTATTCTTGATCCGAACACCGGCAAGCCGGTTGGTTCCGATGATGCTTTCTTCGGTGAGATCAACAATGAGCTCGCTGACAAGGGATTTCTCGTCACCTCGGCTGATGCACTGGTTACTTGGGCGCGAACCGGATCGCTGATGTGGATGACTTTCGGCCTCGCATGCTGCGCCGTTGAAATGATGCATACTTCCATGCCACGCTATGATGCTGAGCGTTTTGGTTTTGCGCCGCGCGCTTCACCGCGCCAATCGGACGTGATGATCGTTGCCGGCACGCTGACCAACAAGATGGCACCGGCTTTGCGCAAGGTCTATGACCAGATGCCCGAGCCGCGTTATGTGATTTCGATGGGTTCTTGCGCCAATGGCGGCGGCTATTACCACTATTCGTATTCTGTGGTGCGGGGCTGCGATCGCGTCGTTCCCGTCGACATCTACGTGCCGGGTTGCCCGCCTACTGCAGAAGCGCTTCTGTATGGCGTGTTAATGTTGCAAAAGAAAATTCGCCGCACCGGCACGATAGAGCGATAGGACACGGCGATGGCTGAAGAAGCATTGAGTGAACTTGGCAACTATCTCAAAGACAAGGCGGGTTTCTCCCTCAAATCAGTCGAGCTTGCCTATGGCGAACTGACTGTTGAGGTCGAGGTCAGCGAACTCATCGCGACACTGACTTTCCTGCGTGATGATGCCCAGTGCCAGTTCATCTCGCTGATCGACATCAGTGGCGTTGACTATCCATCGCGCGCCGCGCGGTTCGATGTCGTTTACCATCTGCTTTCGCCGCGTCAGAACTTGCGCATACGTGTCAAGGTAGCGACCGACGAGGATACGCCAGTACCATCGGCGACGCCGGTTTATCTGGGTGCGGACTGGTACGAGCGTGAGACCTACGATCTTTACGGCGTATTGTTCTCCGGTCACCCGGACCTTCGCCGTATCCTCACAGATTATGGTTTCGAAGGTCATCCGTTGCGTAAAGACTTTCCGCTTACCGGCTTCGTTGAGGTTCGCTACGACGACGAGGTCAAACGCGTTGTCTATGAACCGGTCGAACTGAGGCAGGAGTTTCGCAATTTTGACTTCCAGTCCCCGTGGGAAGGCACTGATTATGTGCTCCCGGGCGATGAGAAGGCGAAGACAAATTGAGCGTGCCGATAACATTTGACGCCGCCCACCGGGAATTTACCCATGACTGAACACAGCGTCCGCAACTTCAACATCAATTTCGGCCCACAACATCCGGCCGCACATGGCGTTTTGCGGCTTGTGCTTGAACTGGATGGTGAGGTAGTCGAGCGTGTTGATCCACATATCGGCTTGCTCCATCGCGGCACCGAAAAGTTGATGGAAGCCAAGACTTATCTGCAGGCAGTGCCCTATCTTGATCGCCTCGATTATGTCGCGCCGATGAACCAGGAGCACGCTTATGCGCTAGCAGTCGAGCGCCTGCTCGAGATCGAAGTGCCAAAGCGCGGCCAGCTTATCCGCGTTCTGTTTTCGGAAATCGGGCGCATCCTGTCGCATCTTTTGAATGTCACGACACAGGCCCTGGACGTTGGTGCGCTGACACCGCCGCTGTGGGGTTTCGAGGAGCGTGAGAAGCTGATGGTGTTCTACGAGCGTGCTTGTGGCGCTCGCATGCACGCTGCTTATTTTCGTCCAGGCGGCGTTCACCAGGATCTGCCGGACCAGCTGATTGAAGATATCGGCAAATGGTGTGATCCATTCTTGCAAACGGTGAAGAATCTTGACGATCTGATTACGCCGAACCGCATTTTCAAGCAGCGCAACGTCGATATCGGTGTCGTGAAGCTGGAAGATGCCTGGGCCTGGGGCTTCTCTGGCGTTATGGTTCGCGGTTCCGGTGCCGCATGGGATTTGCGCAAGTCGCAGCCCTATGAGTGCTACTCGGAAATGGAATTCGACATTCCGATCGGCAAGAATGGCGATTGCTATGATCGCTATCTGATCCGCATGGAAGAGATGCGCCAGTCCGTTCGCATCATGCGCCAATGCGTAGAGCAGCTGCTTGGCAAGGAGCGGGTAGGGCCTGTTTCCAATACCTCCGCCAAGATCGTGCCGCCAAAACGCAGCGAAATGAAGCGCTCGATGGAATCATTGATCCATCACTTCAAGCTCTACACAGAAGGCTATCACGTGCCTGCTGGCGAAGTGTATGCCGCTGTCGAAGCGCCTAAGGGCGAGTTCGGCGTATTCATCGTTTCGGATGGTTCCAACAAGCCTTATCGCGTCAAACTACGCGCGCCGGGTTTTGCCCATCTTCAGGCCATGGATTTCATTTGCCGTGGCCACATGCTAGCCGACGTTTCCGCCGTCCTTGGCTCGCTCGATATCGTATTTGGTGAGGTTGATCGTTAATGTCCGTCCGCCGTCTCGCAGAAGATAACGTCCAACCAGCAGCGTTCGCGTTTAATCGCGAAAACAGCGCTTGGGCAAAGCTTGCAATAAAGAAATATCCAAAAGGCCGTGAACAGTCGGCAGTAATTCCGCTGTTGATGCGCGCGCAGGAACAGGATGGCTGGGTTACCAAGGCGGCGATTGAACATGTTGCGACCATGCTCGATATGCCCCTGATCCGTGTCCTCGAAGTTGCGACGTTCTATACGCAGTTCCAGTTGAAGCCAGTGGGCACCCGCGCTCATATCCAGGTATGTGGCACGACGCCCTGCATGTTGCGTGGCTCGGAAGATCTTAAAAAGGTCTGCCAGCACAAGATCCATCATGACCAGTTTCAGCTGAACGAGTCCGGCACCCTGTCCTGGGAAGAGGTCGAATGCCTCGGCGCCTGCGTCAACGCCCCGATGATCATGGTGTTCAAGGATACTTACGAGGATCTGACGCCCGAACGGCTCGAGGAAATCATTGATGCGTTCGATGCCGGGAAGGGCGATTCCATACCAGTCGGACCGCAAATCAAGCGTATTTTCTCTGCACCGCAGACTGGCCTGACTTCGCTTAATGGCGATGAAAAACCCAAGCGTGCGAAAGCTGCCAATTCGGACAAGGCAAGTGTGCCGCCGTCAAATGCTGGTAAACCTGTTACGCATGATGAAGTAACCAATGCCGCGATCAGATCACCATCCAAGGTGAAGACGACCAAAGCAGCGGAAGAGGCGACTTCGAAGCCAGCTGCTGCTGCAGCACCTGCCGCGTGGACAATCAAGAATCCCCCCCTGGCCGAAGGTTCGCTGGGCGAAAAGCCTTCCGTGCAGACGATCAAGACTCCCGTGAAGGTTGTTTCGCTGGAGGACAAGGATCGTCCTGCCGGTATCGAAAGACCTGCGCTTGTCGATGATCTCAAGATGATCTCCGGCGTCGGTCCGAAGTTCGAAATCCTCCTGCACGAGCTTGGCATCTATACGTTCGCGCAGGTTGCGGCGTGGAAGAGGGCCGAGCGCGACTGGGTCGACAGCTATATGAAGTTCGGCGGCCGCATCGAGCGAGACGACTGGGTCAAGCAAGCCAAGGCCTTGGCCAAGGGCGGCAAAGCCGAGTACATCAAGGTTTTCGGCAAGAAGCCGAGATAAATGGATTGGTGGATGCAGATTTCGCATCCGCAAGAATGGACGAAGAGAGTAGGACCGGTGCGAAATGCTTGCTGATAAGGACCGCATCTTCAATAATATTTACGGCATTCACGACAAGTCGTTGAAGGGCGTGATGTCGCGCGGCCACTGGGATGGCACTGCGGGGATTATTGCCAAAGGCCGTGACTGGATCATCAACGAGATGAAGGCCTCGGGCCTGCGCGGGCGCGGTGGCGCCGGCTTTCCGACCGGTCTGAAATGGTCATTCATGCCGAAGGAAAGCGACGGCCGTCCGCATTATCTCGTCATCAATGCCGACGAATCCGAGCCAGGCACCTGCAAAGACCGCGATATCATGCGGCACGATCCGCATACGCTGATCGAAGGCTGCCTGATTGCCGGTTTCGCCATGGCTGCCCATACTTGCTATATTTACGTCCGCGGCGAGTATATCCGCGAGCGTGAAGCGCTGCAGATCGCTATCGACGAATGCTACGATGCGGGTCTTATTGGTAAGAACAACAAGAATGGCTGGGATTACGATATTTTCGTTCATCATGGTGCCGGCGCTTATATTTGCGGCGAGGAAACTGCGCTGCTCGAAAGCCTGGAAGGCAAGAAGGGTCAGCCGCGCCTGAAGCCGCCATTCCCGGCCAATATGGGTCTTTATGGTTGCCCGACCACAGTAAACAATGTCGAGTCCATTGCAGTGGCTCCGACGATCCTGCGCCGCGGCGCGGCATGGTTCTCCAGCATTGGTCGTCCGAACAATGTCGGCACCAAGCTGTTCATGGTGTCCGGGCACGTCAACAACCCCTGCACCGTCGAAGAAGCCATGGGCATTCCGTTCCGTGAGCTGATTGAGAAGCATGCGGGCGGTATTCGCGGCGGTTGGGACAATCTGCTGGCCGTTATTCCGGGCGGTGCATCCTGCCCCGTGGTAACAGCGGCAGACATCATGGACTGCCCGATGGATTTCGACGGACTGCGCAACGTCAAATCGTCGTTCGGTACAGCCGCTGTCATCGTCATGGATAAATCGACCGATATTGTCCGCGCGATTGCGCGCCTGTCCTACTTCTTCAAGCATGAGAGCTGTGGCCAGTGCACGCCATGCCGTGAAGGGACTGGCTGGATGTGGCGCGTGATGGAACGCATGGTTACGGGCAACGCTCAGAAACGTGAAATCGACATGCTGCTTGACGTTACCAAGCAGATCGAAGGTCACACGATCTGCGCTCTTGGTGATGCTGCTGCATGGCCCATCCAGGGTCTCATCCGCAATTTCCGTCCGGAGATCGAACGCCGAATCGATGAATTTTCACGCAACGCCGCCGCGAGCCCAGTGCTTGTCGCTGCGGAATAGGTGAAGGACGATGTCAGATACCGGAACAACCAAGAACTCCAGCGCCGATTGGGCGGCACTGATGCCAAAGCATGTGTTGCCAGCGGCGAATTTGTTGACGCCTCAGCTTGGCGCAGCAGCAGCGGCTTCTGCGCTTGGCTTTGGTGTCGCCAGCCAGATATGGGGTTTCTGGGCCGGTGCAATGGCAAGTGCATTCGACATGAATACAAGGTTGACCGCTGTACCCGGCCAATCGCGTGTAGCCGAGCCGCAACCTTCGCCTGATATAGATGCGCTGAAGACGATCATCCGCAAGAAAGCTGGGACAATTAAGGAAAAGGCGACCGTTTCAATTGGAAAAATGCCTGCAAATAAAATGAACACCTCGATCGCAACCAATCCATTGGCTCATGCCGTTGCGACTGCATCAGAGATCGCAGCAGATGATCTAAAGCGCATTTCCGGCATAGGTCCCAAGCTTGAACAGGTCCTGAATGGCATGGGTATTCGGACTTATGCTCAAATAGCGGCATGGACGGTCGATGATTTAGCCAAGGTTGACGATCAGATCAAACTTGGCGGGCGAATTTCTCGTGACGACTGGGTGGGACAGGCAAATGGTCTAATGATGTCGAACGGAGCAGGTGAGTGATGGAGATGCATGCGACACATGACGTACTTGATGTGCGCGACGCAAGCGTTGCCAATTCCAAATTTGATGACGTGAATTTGTCGAATACCCGTTTTCACAACGTCAATCTGTCCGCTGCCGTGATTGAAAAGGTGAATTTGAGCAATTCAAAGATTGAGGATGTCAATCTTTCCAATGTGTTGTTCAGAAATGTTAACATGAGCAATGTGAAGATTGAGAGCGCCTTGCTCGCAGGAATGATCAATGGCGTTTCTGTGAAAGACCTGTTTGCAGCTTATGAATCGGCCAACCGTGCCGGAGAAGAATAATGGCGAAGATCAAAGTCGACGGTAAAGAAATCGAGGTACCGGATCACTACACGCTTCTGCAGGCTGCGGAAACGGCTGGTTCAGAGGTGCCACGGTTCTGTTTTCATGAGCGCTTGTCGATCGCTGGCAATTGCCGCATGTGCTTGATTGAAGTGAAGGGCGGGCCGCCCAAGCCGGCTGCATCCTGCGCGATGGGCGTACGCGACCTGCGCCCTGGTCCCAATGGTGAGACACCGGAAATTTTCACCAATACACCCATGGTCAAGAAGGCCCGTGAGGGCGTGATGGAGTTTCTGCTTATCAATCATCCGCTTGATTGCCCGATCTGCGATCAGGGTGGCGAGTGCGATCTGCAGGATCAGGCAATGGCCTTTGGCGTCGATTCCTCGCGCTACAAGGAAAACAAGCGCGCCGTTGAGGACAAGTATATCGGTCCACTCGTCAAGACGATCATGACACGCTGCATTCATTGCACGCGCTGCGTCCGCTTTACGACAGAGGTCGCGGGCATTTCCGAGCTTGGTCTGATCGGGCGCGGCGAGGACGCCGAGATCACCACATATCTCGAACATGCAATGACGTCCGAATTACAGGGTAACGTAATCGACCTTTGCCCGGTCGGCGCACTGACTTCCAAGCCATACGCATTCCAGGCGCGTCCATGGGAATTGAACAAGACCGAGTCCATCGATGTGATGGATGCGGTCGGCTCGGCTATCCGGGTCGATACGCGGGGCCGTGAAGTGATGCGCATCCTGCCGCGCGTCAATGAACAGGTGAATGAGGAATGGATTTCCGACAAGACCCGCTTCATCTGGGACGGTTTGCGTACCCAGCGTCTTGATCGACCCTATGTCCGGAAGGACGGTCGCCTCGTCGCTGCAAGTTGGCCGGAAGCCTTTGAGGCAATCAAAACAGCCGTCGCCAAGACGAAGGGTAGCAAGATCGGCGCTGTTGCCGGTGATCTGGCGACGGTCGAGGAAATGTACGCTCTAAAGCTGCTGATGCAATCGCTTGGATCTCCAAACATTGATGCACGGCAGGATGGTTCGGTGTTGAATACTGCCAATGGGCGCGCGTCCTATATATTCAACCCGGCAATCGATGGCATCGAACTTGCTGATGCTATCCTGATTATCGGCTCCAATCCTCGTTTCGAAGCTTCATTGCTCAATGCTCGTATCCGCAAACATTGGCGGGCCGCTGGAACGCCAATTGCCGTGATAGGAGAGCAAGCTGATCTCCGCTACAAATACGAGTACCTTGGAAGCGGTGCCGAGACCTTAGCAGATCTCGCCAACGGTTCTCTGAAGTTCCTGTCTGTACTGAAGAAAGCCCAGAACCCAATGGTTGTCATCGGGCAAGGCGCTCTATCCCGTGCAGACGGCGCGTCCGTGCTCGGTCTTGCGGCCAAGATTGCCGCCGACACCGGCGCGCTCAGCGCCGAATGGAACGGCTTTGGTGTCATTCATACGGCTGCTAGCCGGGTTGGTGCGCTCGACATCGGGTTTGTGCCGGGGACAAACGGCAAGACAGTCGCGGAGATGAAGGGTGCGCTTGACGTGCTGTTCCTTCTCGGCGCCGACGAACTGAACTGGGAAAAGAAAAGCAAAGCCTTCACAGTTTATATCGGAACTCATGGCGATCAGGGCGCACATAACGCCGACGTAATCCTGCCCGGTGCGGCATATACCGAGAAGTCTGGTACGTACGTCAACACGGAAGGTCGCGTGCAGATGACCAATCGTGCTGGGTTTGCTCCGGGTAACGCCAAGGAAGATTGGGCGATCGTGCGGGCGTTGTCGGATGTGCTCGGCAAGAAATTGCCGTTTGACTCGCTGGCAGCCTTGCGTTCTGTCCTCTACGCGGAGTATCCGCATCTTGCCATGATCGATCACATCGAGGCCGGTGATCCTGCAGATGTCAAGAAGCTGGCAAATGCATCTGGTTCCGTTGAGAAAACTGCCTTTGTATCGCCGGTGAAGGATTTCTACTTGACCAATCCGATAGCACGCGCATCAGCCGTCATGGCCGAATGTTCCGCGCTTGCCAAGAGTGGCTTCAAGCAGGCGGCCGAGTAGGCGGAGAAGAAAACTGACATGGAAGAAATTTTCGCAACCTATATCCTGCCGCTGCTGATCATCCTCGGAAAATCACTTCTGTTGCTGGTCGTAATGCTGCTGATCATCGCTTATCTGCTCTATGCGGATCGCAAGATCTGGGCAGCAGTTCAGCTGCGTCGGGGCCCAAACGTTGTTGGGCCATTCGGTTTGCTGCAGTCGTTCGCCGATCTGCTGAAGTTCGTCGTCAAGGAGCCGATCATTCCATCCGGCGCCAACAAGGGAATTTTCCTGCTGGCGCCGCTGGTTTCGTCGGTACTTGCCATGGCAGCGTGGGCGGTTATCCCCGTCAACGAGGGCTGGGCGGTCGCCAATGTTAACGTTGGCATTCTTTATGTCCTCGCCATTTCTTCGCTCGAAGTTTACGGCGTGATCATGGCCGGTTGGGCGTCGAATTCGAAGTATCCTTTTCTCGGCGCCTTGCGCTCTGCAGCGCAGATGGTGTCTTACGAAGTTTCTATCGGCTTCGTCATCGTCACTGTTCTGCTTTGCGTCGGTTCATTGAACCTGACAGACATCGTCAATTCACAAAGGGATGGCCTGGGCACGATTGTCGGGCTGCCAAGCTCATTTCTGGATTGGCACTGGCTCGGTCTGTTCCCGATGTTCATCATCTTCTTCATCTCGGCACTGGCAGAAACCAACCGTCCGCCCTTCGATCTCGTTGAAGCGGAATCGGAACTGGTCGCCGGTCATATGATCGAATATTCGTCTACTGCCTTCCTGTTGTTCTTCCTTGGCGAATACGTTGCGATTACACTGATGTGCGCACTGATGACCATCATGTTCCTGGGCGGATGGTTGCCTCCAGTGGACGTGTGGTTCCTCAACTGGGTGCCGGGGGTCGTCTGGTTCCTCCTTAAGCTGTTCTTTTGCTTCTTCATGTTTGCCATGGTGAAGGCATTCGTTCCGCGCTATCGCTATGACCAATTGATGCGCCTGGGCTGGAAGGTGTTCTTGCCTATCTCGCTCTTCATGGTCATCGCGACGGCGGCCTTCCTTAAAATCACGGGTCTTACGCCATGAGTTCGAATACCGGTTCCTTGGCACAAGCTGCCAAATCCCTTCTGCTTCTGGAATTCGTCGGGGCGTTCTTTCTGTCGATGCGGCAGTTCTTTGCTCCGAAGGCGACTTTGAATTATCCATACGAGAAGGGTCCGCTCAGCCCGCGTTTTCGCGGTGAGCATGCGCTGCGCCGCTATCCCAACGGTGAAGAACGTTGCATCGCCTGCAAGCTCTGCGAAGCGATCTGCCCGGCGCAGGCCATCACGATCGAAGCAGGCCCGCGCCGTAATGACGGTACCCGCCGTACCGTGCGCTATGACATCGACATGGTGAAGTGCATTTATTGCGGTTTTTGCCAAGAGGCGTGCCCAGTAGATGCCATTGTCGAGGGACCGAACTTCGAGTTCGCCACGGAGAGCCGTGAGGAACTTTACTACGATAAGGACCGGCTGCTCGCTAACGGCGATCGCTGGGAGCGGGAACTGGCGCGCAACATCGCGATGGACGCGCCTTACCGGTAAAAATGCGTGCGCGCTTGTGTCCTTGGGACGATAGCTTCTATCGGACCGGAACATGGGCTAAGAGGCTGCGAACGCGCGGAAATCGCGTGAATCGCATCAGAGCAATTCCGGAAAGTGGGAACCGGTTTCCCGTCCGGAATTGCGTAAAGAAGAAGTTAGAAATGGCAGGAAAGCCCTGCCGGAATGGAAATCGGGGGAACCCATGCTGACAGGTATCGCGGCGGCGTTTTTTTATCTATTCGCCTTCATAACCGTCGCCAGTGCGTTCATGGTGATTGCGGCGCGCAATCCCGTGCACTCCGTGCTGTTCTTGATCCTCGCATTTTTCAATGCGGCAGGTTTGTTCCTTTTGACCGGCGCCGAGTTCCTGGCGATGATCCTTTTGGTCGTTTATGTTGGGGCGGTCGCGGTTCTGTTCCTCTTCGTTGTCATGATGCTTGATGTCGATTTCGCTGAACTGAAAAGCGGCGCGCTGCAATATGCACCCATCGGCGCACTCGTCGGTCTGATCCTTGCTGCTGAACTGATTATCGTTCTGGGCGGATCGGTCTTTGCACCGAAACTGGGAACAGTGGCATTCCAGCCAACGCCTGACGTAGCGACGCGCACCAATACGGCGGCGCTCGGCGATATTCTCTATACAGACTACGTTTACTTCTTCCAGATTGCTGGTCTCGTCCTTCTGGTTGCGATGATCGGGGCGATCGTGCTGACACTTCGTCACAAACCGAACATCAAGCGCCAGAATGTTTCAGAGCAGGTCGCACGTACGCCGGCAACGGCCATCGAGGTCAAACAGGTTGAAACAGGCAAGGGCCTGACAGAGGTGTCATGATGGAAATCGGTATCGCACATTATCTGACTGTTTCTGCCCTGCTGTTTACGCTTGGGATCTTCGGCATCTTCCTCAACAGGAAGAACGTCATCATCATTCTGATGTCGGTCGAATTGATCCTGCTTGCAGTTAACCTCAACTTCGTGGCGTTTTCCGCTGCTCTGGGCGATTTGGTCGGCCAGGTGTTTGCACTGTTTGTCTTGACCGTTGCCGCTGCAGAAGCAGCGATCGGTCTTGCTATTCTCGTCGTGTTCTATCGCAATCGCGGGTCGATTGCCGTGGAAGACGTCAACATGATGAAAGGTTGACGGGGGCATGCTGTATCTGGCGATTGTCTTCCTTCCGCTGCTTGGCTTTTTGATTGCTGGCCTTTTCGGCTCATCGATCGGTGCGAAGGCGAGCGAGTATGTTACGACTGGACTGTTGATCGTTTGCGCGGTTCTGTCCTGGATTGCTTTTGCAACGGTGGCACTTGGTCATGGCGAGGCGTTCAAAGTTCCAGTTGCACCCTGGGTCGAGTCGGGTTCGTTAAGCTTCGACTGGGCTCTGCGCATCGATACACTGACCGTGGTAATGCTGGTTGTCGTCAACACTGTCTCGGCGCTGGTCCATACATATTCGATCGGCTACATGCACCATGATCCGGATCGGCCGCGCTTCTTCGCCTATCTTTCACTCTTCACCTTCGCGATGTTGATGCTGGTGACCGGCGATAATCTGGTTCAGATGTTCTTCGGTTGGGAAGGTGTCGGCCTTGCTTCCTATCTTCTGATCGGCTTTTGGTTCAAGAAACCTTCGGCAAATGCAGCGGCCATCAAAGCCTTCGTTGTCAACCGCGTCGGCGATTTCGGCTTCCTGCTCGGCATATTCGCGCTGTTTGTGCTTTTCGATACGGTTCAGTTCGACACGCTTTTTGCTTCCGCTGCGCAGTATCTTCCGGCAGAGGGCGCTGCCGAGAGTGCTCAGACAGTTCTGAACTTCCTTGGCTATACCCTCGACAAACAGGGCGCGATCACTATTGCCTGCCTGCTGCTCTTTATGGGCGCGATGGGTAAGTCTGCGCAATTCCTCCTGCACACCTGGTTGCCGGACGCCATGGAAGGCCCGACACCGGTTTCTGCGCTCATCCATGCTGCGACCATGGTTACGGCCGGCGTATTCATGGTTGCCCGCCTGTCGCCAATCTTCGAATTGTCGCACACTGCGTTGATTTTCGTGACATTCATCGGCGCAACCACAGCGTTCTTTGCCGCAACTGTTGGCCTTGTGCAGAATGATATCAAGCGCGTGATCGCTTACTCGACCTGTTCGCAGCTCGGGTACATGTTCGTTGCCTTGGGTCTCGGTGCTTACGGTGCAGGAATCTTCCACCTGTTCACACACGCTTTCTTCAAGGCGCTGCTGTTCCTTGGTGCAGGTTCCGTCATTCATGCTGTTTCCGATGAGCAAGATATGCGCCATATGGGTGGTCTTCGCACGTTGATCCCCAAAACCTACTGGATGATGATCGTCGGGACTGTTGCCCTGACAGGATTGGGTATTCCAGGGACACTTATCGGTACGGCTGGGTTCTTCTCGAAGGACATGATTATCGAATCCGCATTCGCGTCGCACAGTCCTATGGCCAGTTACGCCTTTATCCTTCTTGTCGTCGCGGCGATCTTCACCAGCTTCTATTCATGGCGTCTCATTTTCATGACTTTCCACGGCAAGCCACGCGCCAGCCACGACGTAATGCATCATGTGCATGAGTCACCCTATGTCATGCTGGTTCCGCTGTTCATTCTGGCGGCGGGCGCGCTGTTCGCCGGTGTTATATTCCGCGAGTATTTCTTCGGCCATGAATATGCCGAATTCTGGAAGGGTGCGATCTTCACGGGGCCGGAAAACGAAATCCTCGAAGAGCATCATCACGTGCCATTCCTGGTGGCGATGTCGCCCTTCCTTGCGATGGCGGTGGGGTTCATCGTTGCCTGGTACTTCTATATTCGCTCACCCGAGACACCGAGACGGCTCGCCGCACAGCATCCTGGCCTTTACCAGTTCCTGCTCAACAAGTGGTATTTTGACGAGCTCTACGACTTCCTGTTCGTGCGTCCGACAAAGGCACTTGGCCGGTTCCTCTGGAAGCAGGGCGATGGCTGGCTGATCGACGGGCATGGTCCGGACGGAATTTCCGCCCGCGTGGTTGACGTCACCAACCGGGTCGTTCGCCTGCAGTCCGGTTACCTTTATCACTATGCGTTCGCGATGCTCGTCGGGGTCGCCGCACTCGTCACGTGGATGATGCTCGGGAGCAATTTCTGATGACCGACTGGCCAATTCTCTCGACTGTTACCTTCCTGCCATTGGTCGGTGCCTTACTTGTCCTGATGATCCGGGACGATAGCGATGCTGCGCGCCGCAACATCCGCAATGTGACCCTGTGGACGACGATCATTACGTTCCTGCTCTCATTGCCGATCTGGTATTATTTCGACAATGGCCAAGCCGGCTTTCAGTTTGTCGAGAAGGCTGCTTGGCTCGACTCCGGAATTTCCTATCATATGGGCGTCGACGGCATTTCAATGCTGTTCGTCATCCTCACCACATTCCTGATGCCGCTATGCATTCTGGCTAGCTGGGAAGCGATCCAGACACGCGTCAAGGAGTATATGATCGCGTTTCTGGTTCTCGAAACGCTGATGATTGGCGTGTTCTGTGCGCTCGATATCGTGCTGTTCTACGTGTTTTTCGAAGCCGTTCTCGTGCCGATGTTCATCATTATCGGTGTCTGGGGTGGTAAGAGACGCGTCTATGCCAGCTTCAAATTCTTCCTTTATACCTTGCTCGGCTCCGTGCTGATGCTGCTTGCCATCATGGCGATGTATTGGCAGGCCGGTACGACGGATATTCCGACCTTGCTTGCGTACAAGTTCCCGGCGTCGTTGCAGACTTGGTTATGGTTCGCCTTCTTCGCCTCGTTTGCGGTCAAGATGCCCATGTGGCCGGTGCACACATGGTTGCCGGATGCCCACGTTGAAGCGCCGACGGCGGCGTCCGCCATTCTGGCTGGCATCCTGTTGAAGCTTGGTGGATACGGTTTCATACGTTTCTCCCTTCCCATGTTCCCGAACGCTTCGGCTGATTTTGCACCACTGATCTATACGCTCTCCGTGGTCGCCATCATCTACACATCGCTCGTTGCGCTGGCACAGCAAGACATAAAGAAGCTGATTGCCTATTCATCCGTTGCACACATGGGCTATGTCACGATGGGCATCTTCGCAGCCAACGAGCAGGGCATTCAGGGCGCAATATTCCAGATGCTGTCTCACGGCCTGGTATCCAGCGCGCTGTTTCTCTGCGTCGGTATTGTCTACGACAGAACCCATACACGCGAGATCGCGGCCTATGGCGGCCTTGTCAATAACATGCCGAAATATGCAGTCGTGTTTATGATCTTCACCATGGCCAACGTTGGTCTACCGGGTACATCAGGATTCATTGGTGAGTTTTTGACATTGCTCGGCGTTTTCCGCGTAAACACCTGGGTTGCCCTCTTCGCAACGAGCGGCGTCATCTTCTCGGCCGCCTATGCGCTTTGGCTCTATCGGCGCGTCATATTCGGGGCCTTGGACAAGGAAAGTCTGAAGTCGCTCCTGGATATGTCGCCGCGTGAAAAGGCAGTGATCTACCCGCTCGTGATCCTGACAATTTTCTACGGCGTATATCCGATGCCCATCTTTGATGCGACGGCAAGCTCCGTACACGCTCTGATCAATCAATATAATAACGCGCTTTCGTCAGCGGCCACACTGGCGTTGAAATAGCAGGAAGAGGCCAAGGCCGATGCAGACCGATATGATTGCCAACCTGACGCTCATGGCTCCTGAACTCCTGATAACGGTGGGCGCACTGGCGCTACTGATGATCGGGGCGTTTTCTGGGGAGCGGGCCTATTCGCTTGTCAACAGTCTTACGGTAGCCATCTTACTCGTAGCGCTGGCGCTTGTCGTTCTGTTCCCGCAGGACGGTCACGTCTTCGGTCGTGCTTTCGTCACCGATCCGTTCTCTCGCTTCATGAAGGTCCTGACTTTGGTCGGATCTATAGTGACGCTCGTCATGTCGGTCGGTTTTGCTAAATCGGAGAAGTTCGACAAGTTCGAGTTCCCGATTCTTGCCCTTCTGGCGACGCTCGGCATGCTGCTGATGATTTCGGCCAATGACACACTATCGCTCTACCTTGGTCTGGAACTGCAGTCGCTTGCACTTTATGTCGTCGCTGCCATCAACCGTGACAGCGCGCGCTCGACGGAAGCTGGCCTCAAATATTTCGTTCTCGGTGCGCTCTCTTCGGGCATGCTGCTATACGGCATTTCTCTGGTTTACGGCTTTACAGGCCACACCGGTTTTGAAGCCATTGCACAGGCACTAAGCAGCTCGGAGCGGCAGCTTGGCGTTGTGTTTGGCCTGGTATTCATCTTTGCGGGTCTTGCCTTCAAGATTTCGGCGGTACCGTTCCACATGTGGACACCGGACGTTTATGAGGGGGCGCCTACGCCGGTCACCGCCTTCTTTGCGACTGCACCTAAAATGGCCGCCATGGCACTGTTTACACGTGTTGCCGTTGAGACCTTCCAGCCTATCACCCATGATTGGCAGCAGATCATCGTGTTTATCGCGATCGCATCTATGGTTCTTGGTGCATTCGCTGCTATCGGCCAGCGGAATATCAAGCGTCTTATGGCCTATTCGTCAATCAGCCACATGGGCTACGCACTTGTCGGGCTCTCGGCCGGTACACTCGTCGGTGTGCGGGGCGTCGCGATATATATGCTGATCTATCTGGTCACCACACTTGGCACGTTCGCCTTCATTCTTGCCATGCGCCGCAAGGAGGGCAATGTCGAGTCGATCGGCGATCTTGCCGGCCTGTCACGGACGAATCCGATCATGGCGACTATCCTTACGATCCTGATGTTCTCGTTGGCCGGTATTCCCCCGCTGGCTGGGTTCTGGGGAAAATGGTATACTTTTCTCGCAGCCATGCAGGCCAACCTTTATGCGCTGGCTATTATTGGTATCGTGGCGTCGGTCGTCGGTGCGTTTTACTATCTGCGTATCATCAAGATCATGTGGTTCGACGAACCAGTCGGCGCCTTCGTTCCCATGGCGGGCGAGTTGCGGCTTGTCCTTGGAGTATCTGGCATGCTGGTGCTATTCTACGTCCTGGTGGGCGGCCCGGTCAGCACGTTTGCCAACGCCGCCGCCAAGACGTTTTTCTAGGAGCCCGATGGGATTCTCACTTTCGCCTCTGGCAGAGCAAGACGGCTTTCGGCTGGAGGCATTCGATACGATCGGCTCGACCAACGCCGTGGCATTGGAACGTGCGCAGGCGGGCGATCCCGGAAAACTTTGGATCGTCTCCAAACAGCAGGAGAGCGGTCGCGGAAGGCGGGGACGCGCCTGGGCGACCTCACATGGAAATCTTGCTGCTTCGCTGCTACTGACCGGAAACTTCGAGCTGAAAACCGCCGCGACACTTGGCTTCGTCGCTGGGCTGTCCCTTGCCGATGCCTTGGATGCTGTTTGTCCCGCGGCGGCATTCAAAGTAGGAATCGATGGAGCAGGAAATCGCGGGAGCGGCAAATCCGTTTTGCGAGTTGAACTGAAATGGCCGAATGATCTTTTGGCCGACGGCGCAAAGCTTGCGGGCATTCTTTTGGAATCGACACAACTGCCGAACAATCGGTTGGCGATTGTTGTTGGTATTGGTGTCAATGTAGTCGTCTACCCTGACGATGTCCCTTATCCAGCTACTTCGCTGATGAAGCTCGGCGCAAATTGCGATGCAGAAACACTTTTTCTGGCGTTGTCAGATGCATGGGAAGAAAACAGCAGAATTTGGAGCGAAGGCCGGGGGCTGGCGGAGATTCGCAAGCGCTGGCTTGCACGGGCGGCAGGCGTGGGCAGCGAAGTCGCCGTCCGAGTCGACGGAGCGGTGCTGCGTGGTATATTCGAGACTATCGATGAAGACTGCCGCTTTGTCATTCGCGACAATGAAGGCGAACGGGTAAGGATTGCCGCTGGCGACGTTCATTTTGGTGCAGTGGCGTCGGCAAGCGCTGAGTAGATTTTAGTTTAGGAGTATAAATGACCAATTCCGATCAAGCAGAACTTGTTTTCCTGCCCCTAGGTGGCGTCGGCGAGATCGGGATGAACCTGGCTATGTATGGCTATGGTCCTGCGCATAAACGCGAATGGGTTGTAGTCGATATGGGCGTGAGCTTTGCCGGCCCCGACCTTCCAGGCGCTGATCTGGTGTTGCCGGATATTCGTTTCCTGCAAGCGGAACGCCACAATCTCAAGGGCATCGTCATTACGCATGCGCATGAGGATCACTACGGCGCGTTGCTTGACCTTTGGCCCTTACTGAACGTTCCCGTTTATGCGACGCCCTTCGCGGCGGGTCTGCTTGCTGCCAAGCGCCAGTCGGAACCTGGCGCGCCAAACATTCCGGTGACCATTTACCGTGCAGGCGAGACTTTTAACGTGGGGCCATTCGAGTTCGAAGCGATTGCCGTGACGCATTCGATCCCCGAGCCCGTTTCGCTGGCGATCAAGACACCGCTGGGTACGGTAGTTCATACCGGCGACTGGAAGATGGATCCGGAACCATCGCTCGGACCGCTCATCAACGGAGCGCGGTTTCGCGCACTTGGCGACGAGGGCGTGCTCGCGATGATGTGCGATTCCACCAATGCTTTGCGCGATGGTGAGTCCCCGTCCGAGCGCGAGGTAGGCGAAAGCTTGCGTGAGATCATAGAAAATGCCCGTGGCCGCGTTGCGATAACGACTTTCTCATCGAATGTCGGGCGCATTCGCTCCATAGCTTTGGCAGCGCGCGATGCCGGCAGACAAACGCTGGTTCTTGGCCGATCGATGAAGCGAATGATCGATGTGGCCAGCGAACTCGGCTATCTCGATGGCGTTCCCGAATTCCTGTCGGAAGACGATTACGGCTACGTCCCGCGCGAAAACATGGTGATCATCTTGACTGGCAGCCAAGGCGAGCCGCGCGCGGCGCTTGCCAAGCTTGCGCGCGACGAAATGCGCAACGTTGCATTATCGGCGGGCGATACGGTGATCTATTCTTCGCGCCCGATTCCCGGCAACGAAAAGCCAATTATCGACACGAAGAACCTGCTGATCGAGCAGGGAATCCACATCATTTCCGACGGCGATCAGTTGGTACACGTCTCCGGTCATCCGCGCCGCAATGAATTAAAGCGCATGTATGAGTGGGTGCGTCCGCGCATCCTTGTACCTGTGCATGGCGAGGCCGCGCATCTCGTTGGACAGGGTTCGCTGGCGGCGATGGCGGGAATTCCGGAGGTGCCGCAGGTGCGTAATGGTGACGTACTGCGTCTTGCGCCGGGCAGGGCGGAAATCATTGATCAAGCTCCGATTGGCCGGTGGTACAAGGACGGCAAGCTGATTGGCGACGAGGAAGAGGTTGGCATCGTTGATCGTCGCAAGCTTTCCTATGTCGGACATGTTGCGGTTTCGATGCTGCTTGACGAGAAGTTCAACATCATGGAGGACCCTGAAATCGTTCCGATCGGGCTTCCGGAAAATGACGCCGAAGGTGAGCTGCTCGAGGATCTGCTGTACGATGCAGCGGTGAGTGCGGTGCAAAGTATTCCGCGCGAAAAACGCAAGGATATTGCCATGGTGCGCGAAGCAGTGCGCAGGGCAGTTCGTGCCGCGGCCAATGAGGTCTGGGGTAAAAAGCCGGTGGTTACGGTTTTCGTGACCCGCCCATAAGGAAACGCCCATGCTCGGACGTCTCAATCATGTCGCGATCGCCGTGCCTGACCTGGAGGCAGCCTCCGTGATTTATCGCGATACGCTTGGGGCAAACCTGACACAGCCGCAAGCTTTGCCAGAACATGGCGTCACCGTCGTCTTCATCGATGTTGGCTACACCAAGATCGAATTGCTGGAACCTTTGGGTGCAGACTCGCCCATTGCCGCATTTCTGGCCAAAAACCCGTCAGGCGGTATGCACCATGTCTGCTACGAAGTGCCCGATATCCACGCGGCGCGCGATCGGTTAAAAAAGCAGGGTGCGCGCATTCTTGGCGATGGCGAACCGAAGATCGGCGCGCACGGCAAGCCCGTTATTTTTCTTCACCCGAAGGATTTTGGCGGAACGCTGATTGAACTGGAGCAAGAATAAGAATGCCAATCGCGACAGCAATGGCGGTGTATTTCATATTTTGGTGGCTCACTCTTTTTACAATGCTGCCAATTGGCCTTCGCACACAAGCTGACGAAGATGATGTGACGTTGGGAACAACGCCGAGCGCACCGCATAAGCACCGCATGGGCCGAGTTTTCCTGCTGACGACGATTGTGGCCACAATCATATTTGCCATCTTCTATGTCGTGAATGAGGTGCTGGGCTACGGAGTAAACGATCTGCCGGTTTTTTTCCCGCAACTGGACTGAATTTCGCCAGTTAGAATTACCCGCCACGAAAAAAATCAAATTAGCTTGCTAAAGAAATTGGAGGCGGCGCGCACCAGTAATCTCTCACATCGTTCCTACCGCCATTTTATTTACAATGAAGTGTTGGAGGCTGAAGCCCAAGAGGCAAGTTATATGTTACTTCAAGAAAATACAGTAACGTATTGATTCCACAAAATCAGACAAAAAAAATGCAAGGCTTTCACCCTGCATTTTGAAGATCGCGTCTGACCAAATCCACTTGCGTGGCGGCTGCGGAAAACCGCGCCCAGGTCACATCCTCCCAAGACTTTGACCGCGTAGGAAAGCAGAAATATTCTTACTTTCTCCTTATGATTAAAAAAATAGCGGACTGCCTGCGAAATGTCACGAAAAATATTCGTTCTTGTCATTTTTTGCTTACAAATCCAGCAAGGCAGTGAATCTCTTATAAATCCCCACCCGTTTCATTTGGCATTACGGGTTCCCAATCCGCCGGGAAGCCGGTAAAGAAACATCACTTTTGCACTTGGTTTTGCCTGATTCTTAAAGCACTCAGGCGATGTTCAATTTGGTGATTCTCCATGCGGCTTTCCCGTTACCTTTTACCCATCCTGAAAGAAAACCCCAAGGAGGCGGAAATCGTCTCCCACCGCCTGATGTTGCGTGCAGGTCTGATACGCCAGGAATCGGCGGGCATCTATGCCTGGTTGCCGGCGGGTCTGCGGGTTCTGAACAAGGTGAGCGCCATTGTTCGCGAGGAGCAGAATCGTTCCGGTGCAATTGAACTCCTCATGCCGACAATCCAGTCCGCTGATCTTTGGCGCGAAAGCGGACGTTATGACGCCTATGGCGACGAGATGTTGCGCATCAAGGATCGCGGTGATCGCGACATGCTTTTTGGTCCGACGAATGAGGAAATGATCACCGAGATTTTCCGCGCCTACGTCAGATCTTACAAAGACTTGCCGCTCAATCTCTATCATATCCAGTGGAAGTTTCGCGATGAGCGCCGTCCGCGTTTCGGGGTGATGCGGTCGCGCGAATTCCTGATGAAGGATGCCTATTCCTTCGATCTGGATTTTGAGGGTGCGAAGGCGGCATACAATCGCATGTTCGTTGCCTATCTGCGTACGTTTTCGCGACTGGGTATCAAAGTCATTCCCATGCGGGCCGATACGGGTCCGATCGGCGGCGATCTCAGCCATGAATTCATCATTCTCGCCGATACGGGCGAGAGCCAGGTTTTCTGCGATCGCGCCTATCTCGATCTGCCCGTGCCCGATCCCGATACCGACTTTAATGATGATGCGCAGATTGCCGATATCGTTAAGCGCTGGACCACGCCTTATGCTGCCACCGACGAAATGCATGACGAGGCGGCGTGGGAAAAGGTCGGTGCTTCGGAGCAACTCGCTGCTCGCGGTATCGAAGTGGGCCACATTTTCCACTTTGGAACGAAATATTCCGAACCAATGGGCGCCAAGGTAACCGGACCAGACGGCAAGGACTACCCGGTTTCAATGGGCTCCTACGGTATTGGGCCGTCACGTGTGGTCGCTGCAATCATCGAAGCGTCGCATGACGAGAACGGCATTATCTGGCCAAAAGCCGTTGCGCCCTTCGGTGTGGGTATTGTGAATATGAAACCCGGCGACGCGGCCTGCGACGCCGTTTCGGCCAAATTGTACGATGCGTTGACAAATGCTGGCCTTGAGCCTCTGCTTGACGACACGGATGATCGCCCGGGTGCCAAGTTCGCCACAATGGATCTGATCGGTCTGCCCACACAGGTCATAGTCGGCCCGCGCGGCGTTGCTGCCGGTGAGGTCGAGATCAAGGACCGAGCGACTGGCGAGCGTGAGTCCTTGAGTATTGAAGCTGCGCTTAACAAGCTCGCAGGCGTTCAGGCAGGAATTTTATGAGCGAAAAGGCAGTCACCGCGCCGAACGGTTCCAAGCCGTTCTCAGCCTATGAACGTATGATCGCCTGGCGCTATTTGCGCGCCCGGCGCAAGGAAACGTTCATTTCCGTGATTGCCGGATTCTCTTTTACCGGGATCATGCTTGGCGTTGCGACGTTGATCATCGTCATGGCAGTGATGAATGGCTTTCGCGCTGAACTCTTGACGCGCATCCTCGGCATCAACGGTCATGTTATCATGCAGCCGATGGATCGGCCTTTCGACGATTACGATGCGGTCATCAAACGCGTCGACGCTGTCCCCGGCGTCTCCTTTGCCATTCCGGTTGTCGAGGGACAGGTGCTGGCCAAAGGTAATGTCGGGGCAGGGGCTGGCGCCCTGGTGCGCGGCTTGCGCGAGGAAGACATCGCGAAACTGCAGCTTGTTTCCAAAAACGTGCGCCAAGGTACGTTTCAGGGATTCAACACGGCTGGCGGCGTCGCTATCGGGACGCGTATGGCTGAAAATATGGGTCTCGGTCTCGGTGATAAACTTACCTTGATATCTCCGGATGGGGATGTGACGCCGCTCGGCATGGCTCCGCGTGTCAAATCCTATCCAGTTACGGCCATATTCGAGATCGGCATGTCCGAGTATGACGCATCGATCGTACTTATGCCGCTCGATGAATCGCAGCTCTATTTCAACCAGGAAAACAAGGTTCAATCGATCGAGATATTCGCCGATAATCCGGACAATATCGACGCGTTGAAGAAACCGATCGAGGATGCGGCACAGCGGTCGATCATGCTCACCGACTGGCGTCAGCGCAATCAGACGTTCTTTTCCGCCCTTCAGGTTGAGCGTAATGTCATGTTCATGATTCTGACGCTGATCGTTCTCGTCGCGGCTCTCAATATCATCTCCGGACTGATAATGCTGGTAAAGGACAAGGGGCATGACATTGCCATCCTTCGGACCATGGGGGCGACGCGAAACTCGATCCTGCGCATCTTTCTTATGACGGGTGCTGCGATCGGTGTGACCGGAACGATTGCAGGTGTGGTTCTTGGCGTCGTTGTATGCCTCAACGTCGAACGAATCAGAGAATTCTTTTCCTGGATTTCCGGCACCACGCTGTTCAATCCTGAACTCTATTTCTTGAGCACCTTGCCCGCCAAAATGGATTTCAACGAGACCTTCTCGGTCATCCTCATGGCATTGGTCCTGTCATTTCTGGCAACGCTGTTTCCAGCATGGCGCGCAGCCAAGCTCGATCCCGTTGAAGCCTTGAGGTACGAATAAAATGGTGGCAGGGCCAATTTTGCAGCTGACGAATGTCGGCCGCCGTTATGACGAGATTGGCCGTGAGTTGGTCATTCTCAACGACGCCAGCTTTTCGCTTGGCAAAGGCGAGATGGTGGCGCTTGTCGCGCCTTCCGGGGCGGGCAAGTCGACACTGTTGCATACGGCTGGATTGCTGGAGCGGCCTGACAGCGGCGATGTTATTCTGGACGGCAGGTCCTGCGGTTCGCTTTCCGATGAAGAGCGTACGGCCATACGGCGAAACGACATCGGCTTTGTCTATCAGTTCCATCATCTTCTCCCTGAATTCACGGCATTGGAGAACGTTATGATGCCGCAACTAATCCGCGGCATGAAGCCAGCTGTGGCATCCGAGCGCGCCCAGCAGCTACTCGATTATATGAAGGTTGGCGCGCGTGCTTCGCACCGTCCCAGCGAACTCTCCGGCGGCGAGCAACAGCGCGTGGCTATTGCCCGTGCTGTGGCGAACGCACCCTTGGTGCTTCTCGCTGACGAACCGACAGGCAATCTCGATCCGGTGACATCTTCCTATGTGTTCGAAGCACTTGAAGCGCTTGTTAGACAGTCGGGGCTGTCAGCCATGATAGCCACTCATAATTTCGAGCTGGCGCGTCGCATGGACAGGCGGGTGACGCTCAAGGACGGCAAAATCACCAACCTCTGATCGCGACTCCATTTTACCTTCCATTAATATTTCGAAAACCATAGCGCCAATGGGTGGTTGGGTGTGCTTGACTTTGGAACAAAAATAGAACAAAAGATATACATACAGACAACTAAGAAGGGTTTTACCGATGAGCGAACTTTTTCAGGATGTTATGTCATTCGTTACAGTCAGCCTGTTCATTGCGACGTTTGCAATGTGGGTGAGCGCAATCTGACGAAGCCGAGATCACTGCAACTCAACGTTTGAGTGCTTGCGATCCCGATTCTTGTCCACCGTTGAAATACGAGAATCCCCAATACTGGTGGACACCTCATCGCGCATGTCCGACTATAAATGTGCGGTGAATCAGTTTCTCCGTTCAGGTTTCGGAGACAGATAATTGGCAGATGGACAGACCAACAGCAGTCTAAGCGTCGCGAGCAAACAAGCGCTGCGCTTCGTCCACCTTCGAGTCCATTCTGCGTATTCCTTACTTGAAGGCGCCCTGCAGGTTCCGAAAGTCATTGATCTCGCCGTTGCCAACAAGGCGCCGGCGATTGCGATTACCGACACGAATAATCTTTTTGGGGCTCTTGAATTTGCCCAGAAAGGATCGAAGGCAGGTCTGCAGCCCATTATCGGCTGTCAGCTTGATATCGCCTTTCATGACCAGGCGGAGGAAAGCCGCAGCGCCAACCGACGCGAAGCGCTGGGACTGGCGCCACTCGTGCTCCTTGCTGCCACGGAGGCAGGCTATGCCAATCTCGTGCGCCTCGTTAGTCGTGCGTACCTGGAAACGGCGGCCGGTGATCCGGTACACATAACGTCGGCATGGCTCAACGGTCGTACGGACGGTATCATCGCTTTGTCTGGCGGTCCTGAAGGTCCCATTGCAAAATCGATCAAGGACGATCGGATTGATCGTGCGCGGCAGCGGCTGAACTATTTGAAATCGCTGTTCGGCGATCGAGTCTATGTCGAACTCCAGCGTCATCGCGGTTACGATCGCGCGTTGGAAGCAGCGCAAGTCGAACTTGCCTACGAATTGGAACTGCCGCTCGTTGCCACGAACGATGTGTTTTTTTCTAAGAGTGCTGATTATGAAGCGCACGATGCACTTTTGGCGATTGCCTCCGGCTCTCTTCTGTCGATTGACGATCGCCGCAGGTTAACACCGGATCACTATCTCAAGAGCGAAGACGAGATGGTGGAGCTATTTGCCGATCTGCCTGAGGCGGTTGAGAATACTGTCGAGATCGCACTGCGTTGTTCCTACTATCCGAAGAACCGTGCGCCGATTTTGCCGCGCTTTACGGGCGAGAGTGCTGACCCGGAAGCGGCGTTGCAAGCCGAGGCGCATGAGTTGGCGCGTCAGGCGCGGGAAGGCCTTGCGCAGCGGATCCAGACCTTGGGGCTAGCCGGTGGCCATACAGCCGTGCAATATTCGGAACGGCTGGAATACGAGATTTCTATCATCACCCGGATGAAATATCCGGGTTACTTTCTCATTGTTGCCGACTTTATCAAATGGGCCAAAGCTCATGATATCCCGGTCGGTCCCGGACGTGGATCAGGCGCGGGTTCACTTGTCGCCTATGCCCTAACGATCACGGACGTTGATCCCCTTCGTTTCTCCCTCCTCTTCGAGCGCTTTCTTAATCCGGACCGCGTCTCGATGCCCGATTTTGATATCGACTTCTGCCAGGAGCGGCGCGATGAGGTTATTCGTTATGTTCAGGGTAAATATGGCCGTGATCAGGTAGCTCAGATCATAACCTTCGGTACGCTCCAGGCTCGCGCCGTATTGCGCGATGTCGGACGTGTATTGGAAATGCCGTATGGTCAGGTCGACCGTCTGACCAAAATGGTGCCAGCAAACCCGGCAAATCCTGTAACACTATCCAAGGCAATCGAAGATGAGCCACGATTGCGGGAGGAACGTGACAAGGAGCCAGTCGTCGAGCGATTGCTCGACATATCCTTGAAGCTGGAGGGGCTTTATCGCCACGCGTCGACTCACGCGGCGGGTATCGTCATCGGTGATCGGCCTTTGTCGGAACTTGTACCGATGTATCGCGATCCGCGGTCGGATATGCCGGTTACGCAGTTCAACATGAAAATGGTTGAAGAGGCTGGGCTGGTCAAATTCGATTTCCTTGGTCTGAAAACGCTCACCGTTCTGCAGACCGCCGTCAACCTCCTCAAGCGGCGCGATATCACGGTAGATCTTTCGAATCTGCCCTTCGACGATAAACTTACTTACGAGATGCTGTCCCGCGGTGAGACGGTCGGCGTGTTTCAGGTGGAAAGTACCGGCATGCGCAAGGCGCTGATCGGCATGAGGCCCGACCGGATTGAAGATATCATCGCGCTTGTCGCGCTGTATCGGCCGGGCCCGATGGAGAACATTCCGACCTATAATGCACGTAAGAATGGCGATGAAGAGATGGCATCGATCCATCCGAAGATCGATCATCTTGTCAAGGAGACCCAAGGCGTCATCATCTATCAGGAACAGGTGATGCAGATCGCGCAGGAAATGTCGGGCTATACACTCGGCGAGGCCGATCTTCTTCGCCGTGCCATGGGCAAGAAGATCCGTGCCGAAATGGACATGCAGCGGGTCCGATTCGTTGATGGAGCCGTCGAGCGTGGTGTGACCAAGCCGCAAGCCAACTTCATCTTCGATCTGTTGGCCAAGTTCGCGGACTACGGATTCAACAAATCCCATGCCGCCGCCTATGCGATCGTATCATTCCAGACGGCCTACATGAAGGCCCACTATCCAGTGGAATTCCTTGCCGCATCAATGACATACGACATGTCCAATACGGACAAGCTCAACGATTTCCGCCGGGAGGCGGTACGGCTTGGCATCGAAGTCGTCACTCCATCGGTCAATACGTCTTATCGTTTGTTCGAGGTAGGCGAGAACCGTATCTTCTATTCTCTGGCGGCCATCAAGGGCGTTGGCGAAGCGGCTGTCGATCATATTGTCGAGAAGCGCGGTGCGACGCCCTACGCCAGCCTTGAGGATTTCTGCGAGCGGATCGACCCGCGTGTCGTCAATCGCCGCGTCTTCGAAAGCCTTATAAATGCTGGGGCTTTCGACTGTTTCGGGCGTGAACGGCCTGCGCTGATTGCCGGGCTCGACCGGATTATCGGCCATGCACAACGTACACAGGAAGACAGCGTTAGCGGTCAGGCGGATATATTCGGGGGAATGGCCGCAGGTGCCCAAACCATCCAACTTCCCGCGGCTGCACCTTGGCTTTCGGCCGAGAAGTTGCGACGGGAATTCGAAGCGGCGGGTTTCTATCTCTCGGCCCATCCGCTCGACGAGTACCGGGCAGTGCTTGAAAAGATGCGCGTCCAGACCTGGTCGGAGTTTTCAGCGGCGGTCAAGCGCGGCGCCAATGCTGGACGTCTTGCCGGGACAATTACGGCTAAGCAGGAGCGCAAGACGAAGACCGGCAACAAGATGGGAATTATCCAATTCTCTGATTCCTCAGGACAATTTGAAGCGGTACTCTTTTCTGAAGCTCTGTCGCAGTACCGCGATCTACTTGAGCCCGGTCGGTCGGTGGTGGTCACTGTTGGTGCCGAGGACCGCCCGGAAGGCATTAGCCTGCGCATCCAGACGGCCCAATCGCTCGAAGACGAGGCGACCCGCATGCAGAAGGCCCTGCGCCTTTATATGCGTTCCAGCGAGCCGCTAAGTGCCATTACTCCCTATCTGGTGCCGCAAAACGACGGCCAGGTGGTGAGTCTGATCCTGATCAAGGAGAACGGTGCATCCGAAGTCGAAATCGAATTGCCGAACCGCTATCGTGTCGGTCCGCAGGTCGCAAGTGCCATGAAAGCCATACCGGGAATTGTGGAAGTCGAGATGGCCTGAGGGGTGCAGTTCAACCAGTCACAACTGAATTGCAATTCCGAGTGGAAATTCTTGTTCCAGATTTGACCATTCTTGTTCCAGATTCGGAGAGTCTTGTCTCATATTCACCGGTTTTCGTTTGAATCCGTATCATCTGGCAGAGCTTCGACTCGAGATTTGACCCTGCCGAACGTGTATCCGGTCTCGACAGCATTGTTGCCGAATTTCCCGCGAAGCTTGTCTATCGCCGTTTCGGCAACCGCACGTTTAGTCGCCTGAATATCGACGAGGTCGAGCGGGTCAGCGCGGTCATCGTTACCAAGGTCGCTGACGCCGATCCCGAGTAGACGAAATCGCGTGCCGTCGATTTCTTTTTCAAGCAAGGAAAAGCCAGTGCGGAAAATCCTGTCGGCCAGTTGTGTCGGATCAGCCAACTGCCGGTTCCGGGTTCTGAGTTTGAAATCCCGAGACTTCAATTTAAGAACGACAGTCCTTCCAGCGATGTCAGCCGCTTTGAGGCGCCTCGAGACCTTTTCCGACAAAGACCGCAATATCGGTGTAAGCTCTTCAAGTGATGCGATATCTTCATTGAAGGTTGTTTCAGCAGATACACTTTTGCTTTCGCTGTCAGGTTCGACGCGGCGCGTATCAAGTCCCCGCGACAAGCGGTAGAGGCGCTGCCCCATCGTTCCATAGGCGGCCATCAAGGGGCCAAGTTCCATCGTCTGAAGTTGGCCTATGGTGCGGATGCCATCGCGCTCCAGCGTTGCGTTGAACGCCTTGCCGACGCCCCAAATCATCGTAACCGGTTTATCGGCGAGAAAAGCGGGTGCCTCTTGTTGTCCGATGATAGAAAAGCCGCGTGGCTTCTCGAAGTCCGAGGCGATCTTCGCCAGGAACTTGCAGTAGGAAATGCCGACCGAAACGGAAAGCCCCATTTCTCGTTCTACACGATTTGAAAAATGCGCCATCACACGGGAAGGTGGATCGTGATGCAGGCGCTCGGTCCCCGACAGATCCAGAAAGGCTTCATCGATTGATAACGGCTCGACCAAAGGAGTCAAATCGCGCATCATCTGGCGGATTTCGCGACCGACCCTCGCATATTTTTCCATGTTGGGACTGATGACGACAGCGTGCGGACAAGCCTCCAGAGCTTTGAACATCGGCATCGCTGACTTCACGCCATGGATGCGCGCTACATAGCAAGCTGTTGAAACGACGCCGCGTTTCCCGCCGCCAATAATGACAGGCTTGTTTCGCAATTCCGGATTGTCGCGCTTTTCGACTGAAGCATAGAACGCATCGCAGTCCACATGGGCGATGCTGAGGCTATAGAGCTCTGGATGGCGCAAGAGACGGGGGCTGCCGCAGACATGGCAGCGTTTACCCTCCGATGTCTGGGTCGCCAGACAGTCACGGCAAAAACCAAATCTCGGATCGTTGAGGGTTGCCATTGGGGTCCGGAACATAAAAGGAACGAGCAGACCTTAGCGAAGGTGCCTTTACCTTGCAACGACCAGCCGAAGCCTATTAACCGTTCAATCGATATCTTGCCGGCCACCGGGAAGGAGCCGCAGTGCTTCCTGGAAAAGGGCAGGATCAGTTCCTGTTGCCTCGCAATAACGCATCAACGTCGGTTCGTGCCCAAGGTAGAACTGGAGAACGCCGGCCAGAAATCCCGGCTCGCCGGCTGCCGTCCGAATCTGATCGGCGGTAATTCCGGTCAAAGCAAGGAACCGGGCAAGCAACTCACTGTCGTCGGCCAGGAATATCAAAGCATTGATTGCCAAGGTTTCCGCGTCGCCGAGATTGATCTGATTCCTCATTTACACCGCCTGTCCATGGTTTGCCGGGTCCTGCAACCCAGAATAGTACGTCTTACAGTCTTACATGCTATTTCGTGTGCCCAAATTTCGCTGTAGCCGGTTGAATATGATCAAAAGAAGATGTTCAATAAATCCTTGGTTAAACATGATCAGCAGCATTTCGGGATTGGGCTGAAGAGTTACCTTTTCATCAATCATCACAGGCTATCAAATGCATCCATACAGTTGGGGCTGCGACCTGATCTTTGTCCCATAGTTCTTCACGGACGGCGCGCGTCTTTCAAGCATGATCAACAGGAAATTGCCGATGGTAAAGAAAGTGATGATCGTCGAGGATAATGAGCTTAATATGAAGCTCTTCCGCGATCTTATTGAAGCCAGCGGCTATGAAACCATCCGGACCCGCAATGGGCTGGAAGCCCTTGATCTGGCTCGCGAACATCGGCCAGATCTGATCCTCATGGATATTCAGCTGCCCGAGGTGTCGGGTTTGGAAGTCACGAAGTGGCTGAAGGCGGACGACGACCTGCATGTAATCCCGATCATCGCCGTTACTGCTTTTGCCATGAAGGGCGATGAGGAGCGTATCCGGCAAGGCGGTTGCGAGGCTTATATTTCAAAACCCATCTCGGTGCCGAAGTTCATCGAAACCATCAAATCTTATCTTGGCGACGCTTGACCGTCAGGGGAGTTAAATATGACGGCCCGCATACTAGTCGTTGACGATGTTCCCGCCAATGTGAAGCTGCTCGAAGCACGGCTGAGCGCGGAATATTATGAAGTCGTCACGGCATCGGACGGCTATCAGGCCTTGGAGATATGCGAGAACAGCAATGTTGACCTCATTCTGCTTGATATCATGATGCCAGGGTTGGACGGCTTCGAAGTTTGCCGCAGACTGAAGTCGCAAGCCTCTACCGCACATATCCCTGTGGTGCTCGTCACAGCTCTGGATCAGGACACAGACCGCATTAGCGGATTGAACTTCGGCGCTGACGATTTCCTGACCAAACCCGTGAATGACTTGCAACTTCTTGCGCGCGTGAAGAGCTTGGTGCGGTTGAAGAACCTGACCGACGAGCTGCGGTTACGTGTGGCTACTACCCGCGATGTCGGATTGGAGTCGATCTTGCGTTTCCCAATTGGCAGCGAGGGCAGCGCCAAGAACGCCCGTGTGCTGCTGATCGACGAACGACCCGAAAGCGTCGAGCGGATTCAGCGTATATTGGCCGACGAAGGGGTCGTCGATGTTCAAACGGATCCGCAAACCGGATTCTTCGACGCTATCCAAGGCAACCATGATTGCCTGATCATCTCGTCGAGCTTCACAAATTTTGACCCGCTGCGCATTTGCGCCCAATTGCGGTCGCTCGACAACACGCGGTCGCTGCCTATCATCCTTTTGGCGGATCGGGGTGAAGAGCCATTAATCCGGCGCGCCTTGGAATTGGGCGTCAACGACTATCTGGTGCGACCGCTGAACCCGAATGAATTGCTGGCGCGGTTGCGCACACAGCTTCGACGAAAAGCTTATCATGATGGTTTGCGCGCCAGCGTCGTCAAGACCTACGAAATGGCGGTGACGGATAGCCTGACCGGTTTGCATAATCGTCTCTATCTTGAGACGCATCTGGCAACCCTATTCAAGCGCGCTGTAGAACGCCGGCGGCCCTTGTCCATTCTCATGACCGATATCGACCGGTTCAAGCTGATAAACGATACGCATGGTCACGACGGCGGGGATGAAGTGTTGCGGGAATTTGCAAGGCGCCTGCGACGGAATGTGCGCGGGAGCGATCTTGCGAGCCGCTATGGCGGCGAGGAGTTTTTCATAGTGATGCCGGACACCGATTCGGCGCTCGCTGCCGTTGTGGCCGAGCGCATCAGGCGCGAAGTCGCAGCGACACCTTTTGTTGTCAATCAAAACGGGACCGGCGCTCCCGTGACAATCAGCATCGGTATTGCCAGCGTTCTGCATAAGGAAGACACTGTGCAGAATCTGCTGAAGCGTGCTGATGACGCTCTCTATGGCGCAAAGGCTGCCGGACGCAATCGCGTTGTGTCGGCCGCGGCCTGACAAATAAACATCAACAGGCCATGGAATTTGCAAACAAAAATGCCGCCCTGAAGGCGGCATTTTTGTTTCCGGAAAAACAAGATTACTTGATCTTGGTTTCCTTGAATTCAACGTGCTTGCGTGCGACCGGGTCGTACTTGCGGAAAGACATCTTCTCCGTCTTGGTACGGCTGTTCTTGCTCGTAACGTAGAAGAAACCGGTGTCAGCGGTCGACAGAAGCTTGATCTTGATATTCGCAGCCTTGGCCATTTTCAGTTTACCTGTTCTGATTATTGAGGACCGCTATTCAAGTCCAGCAACGTGGCCATAAGCGGAAATTCGGCCGGACACTTAACCGAACGGGGCGAAAAGTCAAGCCTAGGTGGGTCATCCCACCAATATAATCGATAAGTCGGCATGTCGTCACTGCAGGACAACCTCATGCCACATTTGCCGAGATGTGATTCAACCCTGCGTTCGTTGCCGAGTATCCCAAATCACGCGATGAGTCGAACTTCGAGATTTGAAGGCAAAAGCAGCAACACCGAGCCAGCCGGTGTATCGGGGGAGATAGGCTCCCCCGACTGCGGCAAGAGCCTTGCCTTCAACCTTGGAGTTGAATCTATGCGGTATTTGCCGTTTAGCATCAGCCTTACTGTGAAAAGAACCCGGACCAGCTGGTCAATAGCAATCCGGGTTCACTTTCAAAGATAAGGAAGAGAGAGGCGGGCAAAAGCTCGTCTCTCACTCCGGGGTCAATATAACACCGTGGCGAATAATTCCAAGCGCGCTGTAGTTGTACTCGCTGAGAGTCCCGAACCCTAACCTCTGCGGCTGATCAAGCGTGAGCCCACCAAAAGTGCGTAGGCCGCAAAAAATATTGCGAGGGCGACTGCAAAGCCCGCGGGGCCCATCAGATCCATGCCGATACCGACGGCTTGTGGACCGACTAGCATACCGACTGCGTAGCAGAAGACGAAGGCGGCATTGGCCGAGGCGAGCTCGCGCCCCGTAAGCTGCGAGCCCAGGTGGGCCAGGCCAACCGTATAAAGGCCGGCCACAACGCCGCCCCAGACAAACAGCAATCCCGCGACGAGATACCAGTTGGAATAGATGAATGGCAGGACGCACATGCCCGCCAAGCCGATCAACGCGCAGACAAGCAGGATCTTGCGGCGATCATTGACATGATCGCTGAGCAAACCGATAGGAATTTGCAGGAGAACATTGCCCAAACCGATCGTGGTAAGAAGGAGCGCGGCATTTGCCTCGCTATACCCAATGCGGGAGCCGAAGACGGGAAACAGCGCGAAGCCGCCGGTTTCAACTGCGCCAAAGACAAAGACGGCCGCCGTCGCAGTGGGCACAGCCCAAATGAACGGAGCGAAAGGAACATGCTCCTCTTCATGGAAATCCGGGCTTTCCTTCCACGCGAAAAGCACCGGCAACATGGCGAAAATGATGATGCCGAAGCCGACAGCAAACGGCATGATGCCGACGCTGCCGATGCGCGAGAACAGCCATGGCCCCAGCGCAAATCCCACGGAAAGGACGGTGGCATAAATACCAAGCACCAGTCCTCGTTTTTCGGGAGGAGCTGCAGCATTGATCCAGTATTCGGAAAGGATGAACAGCATTGTCAGCGCGAAATGCAGGAAAACCCGCAATACGACCCACATCCAGAACTCGGTAAAGAAGTGAAAGCCGACGAACGAGAAGCCGCCGATCAGCAGCATTCCAAGCAGGGTGGGCACCACACCGAACCGTGCTGCGATGGGAGCAGCGAAAGGAGCGGCGACAATCGATGCGATGCCCGCGACCGCGGCGTTCAAACCTATCATGGTGGCCGAATGGCCGCGGCTTTCCAGAATGACGCTCAGGAGTGGAATGCCAAGTCCGATGGCGACACCAACGGAACTGATGGTGGCGATGGCCGCGACAAGCGCGCGCCAGGAAGACCGGACGGTTGTCTGGTCAGTGGTCGGCGTTGCATCCATAAATCAAAAAACCTCTCGGACGAATCGTCCATATTTCATGCGGTAACGAATGACGGCGTTGCCCGGGTCTAAGGCAGGATTTGCGGCAAGAATCGCCTCGGCCTCCATTATGATCGTCCGGGTGATCTCGGGAATATCCAGCTGGTTGGCCTCATGGAAGGGCAGCCAGCACAGTTCTTCGAGTTCCTGTGATGGCCCGGTTGCTTCGGGAAGGGTATCGGCGACGGCATCGCGAAAAGCAAGGAAGAACCGTGTATCGAAACGGCGGGAGCGACCGGGCGGCGTGGTGGCTCTCGCGAAATAGCGCAGCACGGAAAGGTCAGGAAGAATCCTCCGTTCGACAAAAGCGGCCCAGTCGGGGTGCGATATCGAAACGGCATCCGGACGCCGGCGTCCGAGAAGAAGCCCTGCCTCTTCATAGGTTTCGCGAATGGCAGAGAGCGCGAGTGCCCGGCAGCGTTGAACGCTTGAGCGACTGCCCATGCCGGTCAGCAGTTTTGCTTGATCAACATCGGAGAGTTCGGCAATGGCGGATATGCGGCCGTCCGCTGGTTCCGTCCGCCCACCCGGAAAGACGAATTTTCCCGGCATGAACACGTGACGCATATGGCGCTTGCCCATGAGGATGCGCAGATCCTTGCCGGAACGGTCGATGAGCAACAGCGAAGCAGCATCGCGTGGCCGGATGGGAACTACCGGCTTATCTTTTTGGATCGGGATGGCATTGCCTTGATCATTCACTGTTCCCGTGGCTCCTGATCGTCAGTCTCGCCGCCAAAACCATGCATGTAATTTGCCCATTGCAACCCAATGATGGCGCCTTTGACCGGCTGCAGCAAACCTATCGACAGGAGGATCGTCAAGGGAACCCAGATGGCCAGATGCACCCAATTGGACAATATGACCAGGGTTTCAACCGCCAGAAATCCGCCGAGGACGATGTGGCCGACGATCGTGATGGTGATATAGGCCGGAAAATCGTCGGCCCGCTGATGGGTGTAGTCCTCTCCGCATACGGCGCACTGGTCGACCGGCTTGACGAAAGCGCGAAATAGTTTGCCTTCGCCACAATGCGGGCAGCGACAGCGCAATCCGCGCCACATCGCCTGCCACACCGGCCGGCGCTCTCTCGCGGGCGCCGTATCGGCGCCGAAAATCTGTTCTGCCATTACCTGCCTCTTCGTCCGCCCCGCGATACGGTAGACGGACGCTTCTGGTTTCCGCGTATAAAACGCTTTGCCTTGTGGTGCGAGCGAACGCCGCTCGGCACCGGGTGCGGTTCTGAAAGCATCTCGAACCGCAATGCGCCAGCAACTGGCAAGGCTTCGACCAAACGAACCTCGACAACGTCACCGAGGCGGAAACCCTTGCCACTGCGTTCGCCGGATAGAGCGTGGTTGGTTTCGTCGTAAAGATAGTAATCATCGCCCAAAGTTGAAATGGGGATAAACCCGTCCGCGCCATATGTCGCAAGGGAGACGAACAGGCCGGCCTTGGTCACACCCTGGACGCGGCCTTCGAAACTGCTGCCCACCTTGTCCGCCAGATAGTGCGCGATCAGCCGGTCGACAGTGTCGCGCTCGGCGGCCATGGCGCGACGCTCGGATGTCGAGATCAGGGCGGCGATTTCGGGCAATGCCGCTTCTTCGTCCGGCGTCAGGCCATCCGGTCCAAGGCCCAATGCCGAGATCAGCGCGCGGTGCACGATAAGGTCGGCATAGCGGCGGATGGGCGAAGTGAAATGCGCATAGCGATGAAGATTGAGGCCGAAATGCCCAATGTTTGCCGGGTTGTATTCCGCCTGCGATTGCGAGCGCAGCACGACCTGATTGACGAGATCCTGCTGCTCGCTGCCCTCGACGCGCTTCAGGATATGGTTGAACTGGTTCGGACGCAGTTCTGCGCCGCGAGCCAGCGATATATCCATTGTCCGCAGGAACTCACGCAGCGTTTCCTGCTTGGCCAGCGACGGCGCGTCGTGGATGCGGAAGATCAGTGGCTGTTTCTTGCGCTCGAGCGTTTCGGCAGCGGCAACATTGGCCTGTATCATGAATTCTTCGATGAGCTTGTGCGCATCGAGCCGCGGCGGGATCACGACCTTGTCGACCTTGCCTTCGGGTGTAAGCAGGATCTTCTTCTCCGGAAGATCGAGTTCGAGCGGTTCACGTGCGTCTCGACCGCGCTTGAGCACGGCATAGGCCGCCCAGAGCGGCTTCAGGATCGTATCGAGGATCGGCGCTGTCTTCTCGTCCGTCGCGCCATCTATTGCTGCCTGCGCCTGCGGGTAGGAGAGCCGGGCGTGCGAGCGCATCATGACGCGGTGAAACGTGTGCGAAATCTTGCGGCCTTCGGCATCAAAGATCATGCGGACGGCAAGGGCAGGGCGGTCCACCAGTTCTTTCAGCGAACAAAGATCGTTGGAAATGCGCTCAGGCAGCATCGGCACGACGCGGTCAGGGAAATACACCGAATTGCCGCGCTTCAATGCCTCGCGGTCGAGCTGCGAACGTGGGGTTACATAGGCCGCGACATCGGCGATGGCGACAGTGGCGATGAAGCCGCCCGGATTTTTCTCGTCCGGATCAGGTTCGGCACAGACCGCATCGTCGTGATCTTTTGCATCGGCCGGATCGATGGTCACCAATGGAACATGACGCCAGTCCTCGCGATGCGCCATAGTCGCGGGCTTGGCTTTCTCCGCTTCGGCAATCACGCTATCGGGAAAGACATGCGGGATCTCATGCTCGTGGATGGCGATCATCGACAGGGCTTTTTCACTCGCAACGGAACCCACGACCTGCGTGATCCGGCCCAGTGCAAGCCCGTAGCGGCTGACTTTTGAAACCTCGACTTCGACGAGGTCATTTGCCTTGGCGTTGTTCAGTTGGGCAGGATCGATGGCGAGTTCGACTTGCCGCCGTTCGACGGGTTCAAGGCGCCACTCACCATTGTCGAGTTTGCGCAACACGCCCAAAACAGCGTCCTTGCGATGCTCGATCTTCTTGATGACACGTCCCGTATAAACGGGGCCGGTAGGGTCAGCACCATGAAAAATACGCGCCAGAACACGATCGCCCACGCCGGGAGTCGGACCTTTCTGATTGCGCGAGGCGCGAATGAAAACAACAGGCGGCCGTTCCTGGTGGTTTGCGTCCCATTCAGCAGGCTTGGCGATCAGCCCGCCATCGCCGTCACGTCCGGTAATGTCGAGGACTGCCACGCTCGGCAAGCTGCCAGGTACGGCGAGCCGCTTGGCGCGCTTTTCGACCAAGCCATCGCCAGCCAAATCCCGCAAAATATCCTTCAAGGCAATACGAGCATCACCTTTGATATTGAATGCTTTGGCGATGTGACGTTTGCCGGTAAGGTCCGGATTTTCCTTGATAAACTGGAGAATCTCATCGCGGCTTGGCATATGCTGTTCGCGACCGGAAGCGTCAGAATTGGCAGACCGCTTTTTTCCGTTGGGGGGAGAGATACGGCGTGCCAATCGATTTTTTCCTAACTTGCTTTTTTGGTTGCAGTCTTCTTCGCAGCCGGTTTTTTCGCGGCAGGTTTTTTGGCCGCTGCTGCCTTCTTGACCGGTGCTTTCTTGGTGCCCTTGGAGCCCGCCTTTTCAGCGATCATAGCAAGGGCTTCCTCAACGGTCACGCCCGCCGGGTCCTTGCCCTTCGGCAGCGTGGCATTGACCTTGCCCCAGTTCACATAGGGGCCGTATTTGCCGTCGCGAACGGTGATCACGCCGCCATCGGGATGCTCGCCAAGATCCTTGAGCGCTGCAGGCGTACCTCGACCGCGCCCCGGGCCCTTTGCCTGCTTATCCGCAAGCACGGTAACCGCCCGGTTGAGGCCGATCGAGAACACGTCTTCCGCATTCTCCAGATTCGCATAGGTCCCATCATGCGTGATGTAAGGGCCGTAGCGCCCGATTCCGGCCGAGATCATCTTCGCCGTTTCGGGATGCTGGCCTACATCGCGAGGTAGCGAGAGCAGAGCCAGAGCTTTTTCATGATCCAGCGCATCGAGCGTCCAGCCCTTTGGCAGGCTGGCGCGCTTGGCTTCCTTGCCATCGCCACGCTGCACATAAGGCCCGAACCGGCCGTTGCGTGCGGTAATATCCTCGTCCGTATAGGGGTCTTTGCCGAGCAGTTTTGGCTCATCGCCGCCATTGCCGTTTTCGTTTGCCGCTTCGCTGCCACCAAGCTGGCGCGTGAATTTGCATTCCGGATAGTTCGAACAGCCGACGAACGCGCCATACTTGCCGAGCTTCAGCGATAGATTGCCCGTGCCGCAGACCTGACAGATACGCGGATCGCTGCCGTCTTCACGCGGCGGAAACACGAGCGGGCCAAGCTGGTCATTCAAAGCATCCAGCACATTGGTAACGCGCAGTTCCTTGATTCCATCGACAGAGCCGAAGAAATCGGTCCAGAAAGCCCGCAGAACATCCTTCCACTTCAGCTTTCCATCGGAAATCTCATCGAGCTTTTCTTCTAGATCAGCGGTGAAATCATATTCGACATAGCGCTTGAAGAAACTTTCCAGGAAGGCAATGACCAGCCGGCCTTTGGCTTCTGGAATGAGCTTGCGCTTGTCGATGGTTATATATTCGCGATCGCGAAGGGTCGCGAGCGTCGATGCATAGGTGGAAGGACGGCCGATGCCGAGCTCTTCCATCTTCTTGATGAGTGTTGCTTCCGAATAGCGCGGAGGCGGCTCAGTCGAGTGCTGTGTTGCGTTGATTTTCTCGCGGGCCAGAGCCTCTCCGGAGCGGATTTCCGGAAGGCGTCCACCATCTTCATCGACGTCTTCTTCCTCGCGGTGATCCGTATAAGCACCGAGAAAACCATCAAACCTGATGACCGAGCCAGTCGCGCGCAGTTGTGCGAAACGTGATCCATTTTGCGCATCGATTTCGACGGTCGTTCGTTCGATATCCGCGGATTGCATCTGGCTAGCGATTGCGCGCTTCCAGATCAGCTCGTACAACCGTGCCTGATCCGCATCAAGAAACTGGCGCATGTCCTTGGGATGCCGATTGAAATCGGTGGGGCGGATCGCTTCGTGCGCTTCCTGAGCATTTTTCGCCTTCGTGGCGTAAAAGCGCGGCTTATCCGGCACATATTTTTCGCCGAAAACCTTACCGATCGTCTGGCGCGCCGCCTGAACGGCTTCGGGCGCCATCTGCACGCCATCAGTACGCATATAAGTGATCAAGCCAGCGGTTTCGCTGCCGAGATCCATACCTTCGTACAGCTTCTGCGCAATCTGCATCGTGCGTGATGCGGAAAATCCGAGCTGACCGGAGGCCGCCTGTTGCAAACTCGATGTGGTGAAGGGCGGGCCAGGGCTGCGTTTGATCGGCTTCGCCTCGACCGAGGCTGCCTTGAAGGACGCGCCTTCCAGCATGCCGCGGATCTCACCGGCCTGTTCACCATTCTTGATATCGAGCTTGCCGAGTTTCTTGCCATCGACTGATACAAGCCGTGCTTCGAACCCGTCATCGCGCGGTGTTTTCAGGAGCGCGGCGATATTCCAGTATTCTTCGCGGATAAAGCGTTCGATTTCCGCTTCGCGATCCGCGACAAGCCGCAATGCTACCGATTGGACTCGGCCAGCGGAGCGCGCGCCCGGGAGTTTGCGCCAAAGCACCGGGGAGAGGGTGAAGCCGAAAAGATAGTCCAAAGCCCGGCGTGCGAGATAAGCATCGACGAGCGGCATGTCGATGTCGCGTGGATTGGCCATGGCCTCGAGCACCGCATTCTTGGTGATCGCGTTGAACACAACGCGTTGGACGCTCTTCTTTCCTATAGCCTTTTTTTGCTGCAGTACTTCGAGCACATGCCAGGAAATAGCCTCGCCTTCACGATCCGGATCGGTTGCGAGAATGAGGCCGTCGCTCTCTTTCAAAGCTTTGACAATGTCGCTTAGCCTCTTGGCCGAGGCCGAGTCGACTTCCCACGACATCGAGAAATCATCGTCAGGGCGCACCGATCCATCCTTGGCCGGCAGATCGCGCACATGGCCGAACGAGGCCAGGACCGTATAACCCGAACCGAGATATTTGTTGATTGTTTTGGCCTTGGCAGGCGATTCGACGACGACAACATTCATTACAGATTTGAGCTTTCCTGCCCTTGTCAGATTGCAAAAGCACTAATTTAGCTTCGGAACAGGCCTGTGAAATGAACAGGCTTCGACACAACGTCAAGGTCTGTACATCAAAAATCGTGAATTACAACCTATGGTTGCTCGCATAACTTATGCAATTAATGGTATTTTCCTTATGGGTTCAAGCCTATGGTGAATTCCTGTGTGAGTCATTTATGGTTTCGTATATAGAGTATAAAAAACAGCAGCTTATATAGGCATAAATTAAGATATTCTGAGTCAAAGTATAGCGCATATTTTCGATATAAATTTATATTTAAGGATCAAATTATGAGCGAAAGTCGAATTGATCAAATTGAAAACGCCAGATTTATTCAGCAAATGCTCGGTGAGTTACGAGCAATGGCCAAAACGAACCGGCTGGAGATGTTGGCGTATCTTATAGAAATTGCACATATCGAAAGCAGTGACCAGTTGCAGAAGGAACTGGGGACAGCTTCACGCGTAAACAAGCGAAACATGTCCGCCTGAGTGACGCTGCAAACGTCCGGCTAGATCGAGTTCGAGCAGAATCAGCATTACCACCGACGGGTGTAGTTCGCTGGTACGGATTAGGTCGTCGATATCGACTGGAACGGGGCCGAGTAGATTGACGAACCGGTCCCGATCGGTTTCGTCGGGTGGATTGATTGGCGGGAAATCCATATCTGGTGCAAGAAACGCTGCATCGTCGAAAGCAGGCCGTTCGACCAGTGGCGTCAATGCAGTTAATATGTCTTCGGTACTGGTTGTCACAATGGCTCCGTTTTTCAACAACCCGTTGGTGCCCTTGGCCCTCGGGTCGAGAGGAGAGCCAGGGACCGCGAAAACAAGCCTGCCAAGTTCTCCCGCCAGCCGGGCACTGATCAGTGAGCCGGAGCGTTCGGCGGCTTCAACCACAACCAGGCCCAGCGACAGAGCGGCGATAATACGGTTGCGCCTCGGAAAATCCCGGGCACGGGGATCCCAACCGAATGGCATTTCACTGATCGCGGCCCCATTGCGCGCGCTTATCGCCTTATAGAGATTGAGGTTTTCCGGGGGATAGGGGACGTCCAGCCCGCCTGCCATGACGGCCACTGTTCCGTAGTCCAGGCTGGCCTCATGGGCTGCCGTATCTATTCCACGTGCAAGACCGGAGATAATCGCATAACCGGCTTCACCCAGCTCCCGTGCGATCATCCGCGCAAACTTGATCCCCACCAACGATGCGTTGCGAGCGCCCTCGATAGCAACGGGCGGTAGCCTGAACACCTCGGGATTTCCTTTGATCGCGACCAATGGCGGGGGATTGTCGCATTGGCGAAGATAGCGGGGGTAGTCGGGCTCACCAATGCCGACGAAAACGGCGCCCATTTTTGTCGCCGCCTGCATTTCGCGTTCAGCGTCCTGCAAACTGGCAATTCGAATTGGCCGGCCGCCGCCGCCGCGCCTGACAAGTTCGGGCAGCATTTCCAATGCATCGCTCGCAGAACCGCAATGAACGATCAGGTCGCGGAACGTCGCGGGACCAACATTTTCGCTGCGGATCAACCGAAGCCAGCTCAAGCGCTGGCTGTCAGAAAGGCGTATGCCCTTCTTTTCTTCATTCATCCTTTAGCGCCGATCTTGCCTTCGGTGCCTGAGACAAGACGCTGGATATTGGCCCTATGCTTGATGAAGACAATGATCGTTAGGACAAGGAAAAGCGCTGCGATCTGATGCACCCCTATTATGTAGAGTGCAATCGGAACGATGATGGCCGCGACAAGGGCGGCGAGAGAAGAATAGCGAGACGTGTAGGCTACTATCAGCCAGACGGCGGCGAAGATCAGTGCACCTTGCCAGAACAGCCCGAGCAGGACGCCAAGATAGGTCGCGACACCTTTCCCGCCCTTGAATTTCAACCAGACTGGGAAAATATGGCCGAGGAAAGCGCCGAAGCCTGCGACAATGGCTGCTTCAGGGCTGGCAATGCCGGCGATCAACACCGCCACGGTACCTTTCAGCATGTCCAGCACCAATGTTGCGGCGGCCAGTTTTTTGTTGCCGGTGCGCAGCACATTGGTGGCGCCGATATTGCCGGAACCGATGCTACGCACGTCGCCAAGCCCCCCCATGCGGGTCAGGATCAGACCAAAAGGGATGGATCCGAGCAGGTAGCCGAAAACGAGCGCAAAGAGGAGGAGCGGAACTCCTGCCTGCCCATTGAAGAAATCCGACATGCATCGTCCCCTTAGATGAATTAGATCGTGAAGACCGACTTCCCTGCAACAAATGTCTGTACAACCCGGCCTTGAAAACGAGCGCCCTCGAAACACGAGTTCTTGGAACGCGACCGTAAATCTTCTTCCTTCACTACCCACGGTTCGTCAAGATCGACTATGGTCATATCCGCCTTCGAACCCGGGCGCAGCGAACCTGCATCGAGGTCGAAAATCCTGGCGGGGGCACTGGACATCGCTTCGACGATGCGCAGCAGCGGGACGTCGCCGTTGTGGTACAATCTCAGTGCCGCGCCAAGCAGCGTTTCAAGGCCGATCGCGCCAGCTGCCGCATCGGCAAATGGCAGTCGCTTGGTATCGACATCCTGGGGATCATGGGCGGATACGATGATATCGATCGTGCCGTCGCGCAGCGCTTCGACCATGGCGAGGCGGTCTTCTTCGAGCCGCAACGGCGGCTGCAAGCGAAAGAACGTACGGAATTCGCCGATATCGTTTTCGTTCAGGGAGAGATGGTTGATCGAAACTGCCGAGGTAACATTCAGGCCATTCTGCTTGGCACGTGATATCACGTCCGCCGACATGGCAGTCGAAATCTGCGCAGCGTGGTAGGCGCCCTGCGTCAGCGCTGCCAGACGCATGTCTCGCTCCAGCGGGATCACTTCGGCCTCGCGCGGCGTGCCGGAAAGCCCCAGCCAGCTTGCATAGAGCCCTTCATTCATGACGCCGTTGCTACCGAGGTGCGGGTCCTGTGCTTCGTGCGCGAGGACCACACCGAAATCACGGGCATAGGTGAGGGCGCGGCGCATCAGTTGCGTGTTGGCGATTGAGTTGCGGCCTTCAGTAATCGCCACGGCACCAGCCTCACGAAGCAGGCCGATTTCGGTCATTTCCTCGCCGTGCAAGCCCTTGGTGACCGCGGCCGCCGGATAAACATTGACGATCGCCGTATCGCGGGCCGTTCGCTTGATGAACTCGACCAGCGCGACATTATCGATGACCGGATCGGTGTCCGGCATCATGATAACCGATGTAACACCACCCGCTGCCGCGGCATGGCTGGCAGACGCGATGGTTTCGCGATGTTCCGCGCCGGGTTCACCAATGAAGACGCGCGCATCGACCAGACCCGGAAGCACCGCCTTGCCCTTGCAGTCGATGATTGTCGCACCTTCAGGTGTGCCCTGATTGCGGGCATTGGCGCCGCTGGCGACGATCCTGTCATTCTCGATGATGATCGTGCCGGTTTCGTCGAGCCCGCGCGAGGGATCGACGATACGGGCATTTTGCAGGACGGCGGCGCTCATCCGGCCACTCCTTCAGCATTCCGGCGGGGATCGAGCAGCGCTTCCATCACCGCCATGCGCACGGCAACACCCATCTCGACCTGTTCCTGGATGACGCTCTGCGAGCCATCGGCTACATCCGATGCGATTTCGACGCCGCGGTTCATCGGACCGGGATGCATGACCAGCGCATCGGGCTTGGCGTATTTCAGCTTTTCGCGATCGAGGCCGTGATAGCGGAAATATTCGCGCACCGATGGTACGAATGAGCCTGTCATGCGCTCGCGCTGTAGCCGCAGCATCATCACCACGTCGGCTTCTTTCAGCCCTTCTTCCATGGTGTGGAAGACTTCCGCGCCCATATGCGCAATGCCCGCGGGAAGGAGGGTCGAGGGGGCGACAACGCGAACGCGTGCGCCTAAGGCGTTGAGAAGGATCATGTTCGACCGCGCCACGCGAGAGTGCAAAACGTCACCGCAGATGGCAACGGTCAGCCGCGCGATCTTGCCCTTGGCGCGGCGGATCGTCAGCGCGTCGAGCAGCGCCTGCGTCGGATGTTCATGTGCGCCGTCGCCAGCATTCACCACCGAACAGCCGACCTTTTGCGCGAGAAGCGCTGCGGCTCCGGCCGAGCCATGGCGGATGATCAGGATATCGGGGCGCATGGCATTGAGCGTCATCGCCGTATCGATCAGCGTTTCGCCCTTCTTGACCGAGGAATTTCCGACCGCCATGTTCATGACGTCCGCGCCCAGCCTCTTTCCGGCAAGTTCGAAGGATGATTGGGTGCGGGTCGACGCCTCAAAGAACAGATTGATCTGCGTGCGGCCGCGCAAGGTCGCCTTTTTCTTCTCGGACTGGCGTGAAACCGCGATCTCGCTCTCGGCAAGATCAAGCAGCTGGACGATGTCTTGAGGCGAAAGGCCCTTGATGCCAAGCAAGTGGCGATGGGGAAACAGGAGAGGGGGCTCTTTTGATGTCATATCAAGTCCCCCCTATAGGCTCGATGCCCTGCTGTCGCAAGCGGTCTGCGCGCTAACATGCTTCGTTCCCCAATAATTTGATCGGAAAAGCTGAAAGTGCGAAAAGGATTTGCAATGATGAATATCGACTAAAGGGCGGGAGTCCATATATTAAGCGAGTTAACCGCTTGTCAGAGTCTTCATCCCATAAAGAGTTCGACGCGCAGTCAATCGCACAGCAGAAACTTTGCGCGACCATTGAAATTTGAATCAGGACAGTTTCTTGAAAACCCACGACGTTCTCAACCAGACGCCACCGATGACCGGCCTCAACGCCTATCTCGGCGATCCACTGATGATGCAGATCACCAAGCGATTGCCGCAATCCGTGCGCACGGAGCTGGAACAGAACGGCAAATTCGTACTCTCCGGCGACGCACAAGATCTGGCGAGGCTTGCCAATATCGAGGTGCCGAAGCTCAGGACGCATGACCGTCAGGGGCATCGTATCGACGTCGTCGACTATCATCCGGCATACCATGCATTGATGCGCCGGTCGGTGAGCCAAGGCCTGCACTCATCTATATGGGAGGACGGCAAGCCGGAAGCCGGATCGCGTCATCAGTCGCGCGCGGCGCGTTTTTACCTGACGTCGCAGCTGGAGTGCGGGCATCTGTGCCCCCTGACCATGACGAGTGCCTCGCTGGCGGCATTGATGGCCGCGCCTAATCTCTATCGCGAGTGGTCACCGCTGATCCTGCCGCGCAAATATGATTCCAGCAATAAATCGCCGGCGAAGAAGACGGGTCTCACCCTCGGCATGGGGATGACCGAGAAGCAGGGCGGTACCGACGTCCACACCAACACCACAAAGGCGGAACCGGCCGGAAGCGGGTTCTATCGTATCACCGGCCACAAATGGTTCATGTCAGCGCCGATGTCGGATGCGTTTCTGGTGCTGGCGCAGGCGCGTGAGGGGCTATCTTGTTTTCTCGTGCCGCGGATTCTTCCAGACGGCTCTTCGAACGGCTTTCGCTTTCAACGTTTGAAAGACAAACTGGGCAATCGCTCCAATGCCTCCTCGGAAGTCGAATTCGACAATGCGCTTGGCCAGATGGTCGGGAACCCCGGCGACGGCATCAAGACGATCATCGATATGGTGACGCTGACCCGCCTCGACTGCGCGATTGCTTCGGCCGGCTTGATGCGCGCGGGCTTGGCCGAGGCCGTACACCATGCGCGGCATCGCATCGTCTTCGAAGGGCCACTGATCGACAAGCCATTGATGCTGCGGGTTCTGGCAGATATGGCACTGGACGTGGCCGGCGCGACAGCATTGTCGCTTCGCTTGGCGCGAGCGTTCGACAATGCTGCAAAAGACCGCGGCGAAGCTGCGTTTGCGCGTGTGATGACGCCGGTTGTCAAATACTGGGTGGCGAAGATTGCGCCTGCGATGCTCTACGAGGCGATGGAGTGTCTCGGCGGCAATGGCTATATCGAGGAAGGCAATCTTGCGCGCTATTACCGCGAGGCTCCGGTCAACGCGATCTGGGAAGGATCCGGCAACGTCATGGCACTCGACGTGCTGCGTGTGCTGAAACGCGGTCCGCAGCTTTTCGACGAAGTGCTTAACTGGATCGGCGCGCAACTCGGGCGTGGCGGGCAGGGGACGGTTGAAGTCCTGCGCGCAGCAATGCGCGTCGCCGAGAACGATGAAGGTGCAGCGCGCATATTGACCGAGCAACTGGCGCTCGCGGCCGCTGGTGCGGAGCTGCGGCATCTGCAGTCCGAAGATATCGCCGACGCCTTCATCGAAACCCGTCTGGGCGGACAGTGGCGCACAACCTACGGCATGCTCGATGCGCGCCACAACGCCAAGGATATTATCAGCTCTCTTTATCCGGCGGCGGGCTGAATTATGCGGCTTCGATCAACCCCTTGAGTACGGTTTCCAGGGTAACCTTGCCTTTCAGCGAGTTTTGCTCTCCGCCTTCGAAGTCGATCCAGCTCTCGTTGAAGCCTTCGAGCATTTGAATACGTGGCACAGGGTCCTTCATTCCCTGTGATTTGAACAGACTGGCCCATGTCTCGCGTGGGACAGCTTCGACCCGAACCTGCCGGTCGAAAATCTTGGAGAATGTGGCTGCGGCTTCGCTTGGGCTGATACGATGTTCAGCTTCGAGCTCGACGACCCGCCGTCCCTGCCATTCCTGCTGCAGAAGTTCAGCTGCCACGCGACCGACATCCGCCGTAGCGACCATGGGAAATGTCTTGTCGACAGGCTGCAGAAATGTCGAAATGACGCCGTTGTCGCGCGCAGACGGGATGTCCCAAGCGAAGTTTTCCATGAACCACCCCGGCCGAAGGAAGGTCACGGGAATTTCCAGTGTACCGAGCTTTTGCTCCATGAGCGTTCTTTGTGTCAGCAGATTCGGCTGCGTTGCCTGTGCGCCCACGGTCGAAAGAACGACTACCTTTCCCGGACGGGCTAGCTTGATCGTCTTGTAGACTGCATCGATGACGGCACGTGCCTCGGGAAAGCCGGGTGCCGGATCGAATTCCGAAGGCGGCAATATGAACACGCCGCGAGCGTCTTTGAAGGCAGCGGCGAGCGCAATCGGATCTTCCATTTCCGCGACAGCAACTTCGCAGCCCTTAGCCGACCACGATTGACCTTTTTCAGAATTCCGCACGACAGCCCTGACTGGTTGGCCTGCCTCCAAAAGCGTGCGCGCCACCGCACCGCCGACCTGGCCCGTTATTCCTGTAATGGCGTACATCGAGATCTCCTGACATTGCTGGGTTTCGAGATACATCGAGACAAATGTTTCCCGACGAGTATCTGCTGCCAGATTTATAAGGGCTCTATTGTTCTTGCTGAAAGTGCGATTATGTCATATCATTCATGACGTTGGATCATGAATAATATGACAGGCAGTGAGATGGCTTTCGACGGACGCTTGGTGGCCAATGTTGGTGTGTTGGCGGCAATCGTTGAAGCTGGCAGCTTTGCCCGCGCAGCCGACGCATTGGGCTTATCTCCATCGGGCGTTAGCAGAGCCGTGGCGCGGCTTGAACGGAGCGTTGGCGTCCGGTTGCTCGATCGGACGACGCGATCTGTCACCCTGACTGACGAGGGACGCCGGCTTTATACCGAGATTGGCCCTCTTCTGTCGGGTATTGAGGACGCCTTCACCCATACTGCGGGATCTTCGGCTGTTGTGCGGGGCCGCCTGCGAGTCAACGTGGATGCGTTCTTTTCAAGGATGATGCTAGCTTCCCATATCGGGCGCTTTCTCGATCGCTATCCGGAAATTTCGCTGGAACTGATTACTCGCGAACATCTCGGCGATCTCGTCGGCGAGGGTTTCGATATCGCTGTGCGCTTTGGCCAGCCGCCTGCATCCTCTCTCATCGTCCGCAAGCTGCTGGAAACGCGCACGATCACCCTGGCTTCGCCAGCATATCTGGCAAAATTCGGACGACCGATTCATCCGTTGGAACTCGCGAGTCATGAATGCATCCAAGTCAGAGATTCTCTGACCGGCGAAGCGCTCGGGAATTGGGACTACCGGCGAGCGGGAAAAATTGTGTCTGTCAAAACGGCGGGCCGATTGGTGGTCACCGAATTTGGAACAATGTTGGGTGCCTGCCTCGGCGGGGTCGGCATTGCTCGCGTTAAATCGACAGGTGTTGAGGATTTGCTCGACGAGGGAGTTCTTATCGAACTCTTTCCTGATTGGCAGGGCGAAACGTTTCCTCTGCACGCTTTATATCCCTCGCGTCATCTGCCGGCGGCGAAGGTTCGCGCTTTTATCGACTTCGTCGCCGAGACAATCGCAGCGAAATAAGTGCACGCGCTGCGTGTGCTGCCCTCCATTGTCAAAAAATCTGCTGACTACCCAAAAAATCGCATCGGCGACGCGGAAGGGGGCTCGCTAATGCCTTCAATTTGAATTAAATTTTTATAAATTAACCTTAACAAAAGGTTTACGTTGCGGTGAGTTTCTTAAACGATATCACTACAACCTGAAAATGCACTGCAAAAACGCAGGGTTAAGACGAAATGATTAGACCAGCTCGATCGAGGAGAAACTGAATGCGCAGCTTCCTGATTTTTTGGGCTGGGCCTCTGGGCTTCCTGTGGGGTTGGTATTTTCTCTCGCTTTATGACCTGAGCATGGGCATGTTTTTCTTCAGCCGCGAGATGCACGATCAGGTTTTCACTATCTACGGAAACATCCTGGGCATTCCGCCCGAAACGATTCCACCACTGGTTGCACGTGCCTGCATCGTCGATACCGGCCTCGTTCTGTGTCTGATAGCGTTCCGCCGCCGTCGCCAGATCATTGCCTGGGTGCAGGCCTGGCGTGCTGCACGTGCAGCAACCGCAGCAACCTATGTCGAGGAATTGCCGTCCACATCGGCTTCCTGACGCAGAGTTTGCAGACGGTCCAAAGCGCCTTGCAGGATGAAGGCGGCTGCCGCTGAATCGATCCGCTCGGCGCGCTTCTGTCTCGAAACATCCATTCCGATCAAGGCGCGCTCCGCCGCAACGGTCGACAGGCGCTCGTCCCAATAAACGAATGGAAGCTCGGTCAGCTTTTCCATATTCCGGACAAAAGCGCGGGTGGCTTGCACCCGCGGACCTTCGCTGCCGTCCATATTCACCGGCAGTCCGATGACGATTGCGCCGACATTGTCAGCACTCAAAGCCTTCAACAGATCCTGTGCGTCATGGGTGAATTTGCTGCGCCTCAGCACGGGACGGGGATTGGCGAAGGAGAATCCGCGATCGGAAATGGCGATGCCGATCGTTTTTGTACCGAGGTCAAGGCCGGCTACCGTCTTGCCATCCGCGACGTGCTCTTCGAGCTGTTCAATTGTCAGTACCGTCAATTTGATAGGTTCCGCACTTTCATGGATCGCTTTATTGTCACATACCGGCAATAGAAGCCTATGGCGAGGGTTCACTTGCAGTTGAAGGAATATGGATATGAAGATTACTTGGCTTGGCCATTCGGCCTTTCGGATTGAAACAGCAAAAAATACCATTCTTATCGACCCGTTCCTGACCGGGAACCCGAGCGCCAATGGCGTGGACGTGAAGGAAGCCGCGAGGGGCGTCAAACACATCATCCTGACCCACGGCCACGGCGATCATGTGGGCGACACGATTGATCTGTCGAAGGAGACAGGCGCGCTGGTGACCGGTAATGCCGATCTGGTAACGTGGCTCGGCTCGCGCGGTGTCAATCGCGTTGATCCGACCAATACAGGCGGCACGGTTACCTATGACGGTTTCACGGTAACCTATGTCAACGCGTTGCATTCTTCCGCACAAATGACCGAGGACGGCGTTTCCCATTCGTTGGGCTCCGCCAACGGCGTTGTGTTGCATTTCGACGATGAACCGACACTTTATCACATGGGCGATACGGACATCTTCTCCGATATGGCGCTGATTAATGAATTGCATCAGCCGGAAATCGGTATCGTTCCAATCGGTGACCGCTTCACCATGGGTGGTGCAGTTGCTGCGCTCGCGAGCCGGCGCTATTTCAAATTCAACAAAGTCATACCTTGCCATTACGGGTCATTTCCGATCATCGATCAGACGGCGGATAAATTCGTCGCCGGTATGGAAGGCGGTACAAGCGAAGTTATCGTTGCGACCGCGAATGAGCATTTTACGGTTTGACGCGTAGTGCTACAGCACGTTCGTCAATTCACAATCCTTGGAGCGCAAGTGCGTAAACTGTTTCTGATCTCGTGTTTGCTGGTTGCCACGACGCCGGTGCATGCACAGGCTGTCGATGTCTCCGGCGCAAAAGCGCTTACCGAACTCCTGTCCAACTATCTTGGAAAGAAAGCGATCGAGAAGAATATCGTCTCGGTTGTCCCCGATGGAGACAGCTACCGCATTACCTTCAGCACAGCGAAGTTGATCGAAACACTTCCCAAGCAGGATTATTTCAAGGGCGATTTCGGTGAATACAGCCTGCTGATAAAGCCAGTTGCCGACGGGTCCTGGAATGTCTCATCGACTGCGATTCCCGGTGGCTCAGTCGAGGTAACAACCCCGGAGGGGCGAGAGGCGGTTCAGTGGTCCGTTGACAATGCGAATATCAACGGAACGTTCGATCCCAAAATCGGCGCTTTCTCGAATGCGTCGTTTTCCTATGGCGCCGTGAAAATGAACACGACAAGTCCTACCCAGGACGTCGAAGCGAGTGTCAATTCGGCCAAGGGTGAAGTGCTTGGCATGGCTGCGCCATCCGGCGGTGTTAATTTCAGCAGCAACCATTCCGCGACAAACTTTCTGGAGACTGTGACTGTCAAATCGCCGCCGTCAGGAGATGTCGCGACTGCCGCGCAGCCGATGAAGATCGTTCTGAGCGGCGGCCAGATCGGCGCCAATGCGGAAGGCAAGGGCCTTCGCAATCTGGAGTTTCTGGAGCTCTGGAAATTTTTCATCGCGCATGTAGACGAGACAACGCTGAAGGATCAGGAGCAGGCCGATCTGAAGGCAAAGTTCCTCGCCGCTCTGCCATTTTGGGACAAGCTTTCGGGCGCGTACCAGTTTTCCGATCTCAACGTCGAGACTCCTATTGGACCATTTGCCGCCAAGACCATGTCTCAGCAAATCGACTTCGATGGCATCAGCAAGAGCGGCGGCTATCACTATGCGCTGCGGACCAACGGTCTCAGATATCCTGCGTTGCCGATACCTGCGTGGAGCGTGCCGTTTTTGCCGACTGATGTGGAATTCGTGTTTGGTACGGAAGGTCTTGATCTCGACACGGTTGTCCGGGCAGCAGTCGCCGACATGGATTTGAACCGTGCAAAGCCGTTTTCCGGCGAATTTGAAGCAAACACGGCTGCCGCATTCATGGCCAAACCGCCGAAGATGGTGATTAACAGGAGCTTTGTCCGAACAACTGATACCGAGCTTTCGGTTGAAGGCGAGGTCTCGTTCACAGCTCTGAAACCGGAGAGCCACACCATCTGGGAGATGAGCAATTTCGATGCGGTTGTTTCTCGGTTGACGACGGCCTCCGAACAGGAGCCTGAGATCAAGAATTACATCGTGTTCGCCAAACTCGCCAAGGATTTCGGCACGCTGCTGCCAAACGGACACATACAATGGATCGTCGACCAGAAATCCGACGGATCGGTGAGCGTCAACGGGAATCCGGTGAAGGGCCCGGATCCCGTCGTCGATCCGGCAACAGACGGTGCGGGTGTCACGGCGCCCGACGACGACACGACGACGATGCCCGACGACCCAACGCAGGATGACAATGTGATCGTGCCTGACGACGAGGAGGACAATTCGGATCCTGCCCCGCCAGCCCCGCAATAGCACCATTTTCAAATCGTCTTGTCCGTTGCGCTTGGCCGCAACGGACACTATAGCTGCGTAATCAAAGATCCGAATTTTCAGGAATCCCGAATGTCTGTCGATATTTCCACCGTCAAACGTGTTGCGCATCTTGCCCGTATTGCCGTGACCGAAGACGATGCGGCCCGTATGACAGGGCAGCTCAACACCATCCTCGGCTTTGTCGAACAGCTGAACGAAGTGAACGTTGATGGTGTAGAGCCAATGACGTCCGTCACCCCCATGGCGATGAAGAAGCGCCCGGATGTTGTCGACGATGGCGAAAAGGCGGCTGATATTGTCGCCAATGCACCGATCCATGAAGAGAATTTCTTCGTGGTGCCGAAAGTCGTGGAATAGGCGGAGCGATGGCTATTTCCGTTGCCATTGAAACGCCGCTGCAGGATGACGTCAGGGCGCTGGTTAGCGACCTTAATGACCATCTATTGCCGCTGTCGCCCATCGAGTTCCAGTTCAAGATGTCTGTGGAGCAGATGGCGGGTGCAGATACGACGGTTTTCGTGGCGCGCGACGGGAATGGTGCGGCAGTCGGTTGCGGCGCTTTGAAAGACCATGGAAACCATGTTGGCGAGGTGAAGCGCATGTTCACCCGGCCGACGGTGCGAGGTCAGCGCGTCGGGTCGGCCTTGCTCGAGGCCATAACCACACTCGCCAAAGCAAAGGGTGTCACACGGCTTGTTCTCGAGACGGGCGCTGGCGAGGGATTTGCGGACGCTTACCGGCTATATGAGCGATCCGGGTTCACGCGTTGCGGCGTCCTGCTCGACTATCCGGACTCCGAACACAGTGCATTTTACGAAAAGTGGCTGACCCTCGCGCCAGCTCAATAAGGACCAGAAAAGACTATGACCGATCTGACCGCTCTCACCATTGCCGAGGCGCGCGAGCAGCTGAACGCCAAGGCGATCACCGCTACGGAGCTGACTGGCGCTTATATCCAGGCGATCGAGAACGCTAACGAGGCGCTGAACGCCTATATCGTCACCACGCCGGAAAAGGCGCTGGAGATGGCGAAAGCTTCGGATGCGCGTCTTGCTTCGGGCAATGCCGGAGAGCTCGAGGGCATTCCGCTTGGCATCAAGGACCTGTTCGGTACCGAAGGCATCCACACCCAGGCTGCATCGCATATCCTCGACGGGTTCAAGCCGCATTATGAGTCGACCGTCACCGCCAATCTCTGGGCGGATGGCGCGGTCATGCTCGGCAAGCTCAACATGGATGAGTTTGCCATGGGATCGTCGAACGAAACCTCATACTATGGTCCGGTAAAGAACCCGTGGCGCGCCAAGGGCTCCAACGCCGACCTGGTACCCGGCGGTTCCTCTGGCGGCTCAGCCGCAGCGGTCGCCGCACGGCTTTGCGCCGGTGCGACGGCCACCGATACTGGTGGCTCGATCCGCCAGCCGGCTGCATTCACTGGCACTGTCGGCATCAAGCCGACCTACGGCCGCTGCTCGCGCTGGGGTGTCGTTGCCTTCGCATCATCGCTGGATCAGGCCGGGCCGATCGCCCGCGACGTGCGTGATGCGGCGATCCTGCTCAAATCCATGGCTTCGGTCGACGCCAAGGACACAACCTCGGTCGATATAGCCGTGCCGGACTACGAGTCGGCCATCGGCAAGCCGCTTGCCGGCCTCAAGATCGGTGTTCCCAAGGAGTACCGCGTCGATGGTATGCCGGAAGAAATCGAAAAGCTCTGGCAGCAGGGCATTGCATGGCTGAAAGACGCCGGCGCTTCGATCGTCGATATCTCGCTGCCGCATACGAAATATGCGCTGCCTGCCTATTATATCGTGGCGCCTGCCGAGGCTTCATCGAACCTTGCCCGCTATGATGGCGTACGCTACGGCCTGCGCGTCCCTGGCAAGGACATCGTCGACATGTACGAAAGGACCCGCGCCACCGGCTTCGGCGAAGAGGTCAAGCGCCGCATCATGATCGGCACATATGTGCTTTCGGCTGGTTATTACGACGCCTACTACCTCCAGGCGCAGAAGGTGCGGAACCTGATCAAGAAAGACTTCGAGGACGTCTTCCACGCGGGTGTCGATGCAATCCTGACGCCAGCCACGCCTTCCGCCGCATTCGGCATTGCCGACCAGGATATGGCGGCAGACCCGGTCAAAATGTATCTCAATGACATCTTCACCGTCACCGTGAACATGGCTGGTCTGCCGGGGATCGCTGTCCCCGCTGGCCTCGATGCGCGCGGACTGCCGCTTGGCCTGCAGCTGATCGGGCGGCCGTTCGACGAGGAAACGCTTTTCCAGACCGCCTATGTCATCGAACAGGCAGCAGGCAAGTTCCACGCTCCGAAATGGTGGTAGTCAGGCGTGCAATAGAAGCCGACATTGCAGCCATCGCTGCGGTCGGCGCCCGCGCCTGGGCGTCAAACGTTTTTTCGTTCGAACCCGAATTGCCCGGCATGCGAATGCACGTCGAAAAGGCATTCCGCGCCTTCGCAGAAACATCCTACGGGAACGTTCTGGTCGGTGAAATGGACAAGGTCGTGCTTGGCTGGGGCGCCCGGGAAGAGGACAACGACTATATCTCCGATCTGTGGGTCGACCCCGTCGTTCAGGGCCAAGGGATAGGTTCGGCAATTCTCCGAACCTTGATGGCCAATATTCGTGATGCGGGGTATTTGCGTGCGCGGATCAGTACCCATGCACGCAATGTGAAGGCCATCCGTCTCTACGAGCGCGAAGGCTTCACTGTCATCGAACAGGGGCCGGAGTGGTCAACGAGCCTCGAGCGTGAGATGGACAAGGTAAAAATGCTGGCGGAGCTGAGATAGAATGTTCTTCAATCTGTCAAAAATCCTCTGGTTCTTCGCCGAGCCGCTGAATTTCTCCATATTGCTGATCGGTCTGACGTTTTTTCTGCTGCTGCTGGCTCGGCGGCGTTTCGCTCTGGTGACAGCGGCGGGTGCGTTTCTGATACTCGGCCTTGGTGCGTGGACGTCGGTGGGTGCGCTGATGATGCATCCGCTTGAGGACCGTTTTCAACGCCCGGCCTCGTTGCCGGAGAAGATCGACGGGATCATCGTGCTCGGTGGCGGCCTCGAGGGCGGTGTGAATCTGGTCCGCGGCGGTTATGAAATGAACTCCAGCGGTGACCGGTTTGTCGAGGCGGCTGTTCTTGCAGCGCGCCATCCGCAGGTCAAGGTCGTCGTGACTGGTGGATCGGGCAATTTGTTGCTCAAGGGCGAGGGCGATGGTGTGACGGCACCCCGTTTGCTGACGGCGCTCGGCGTCTCCCCGGATCGGCTCATCATGGAAAGCCAGTCGCGCAACACCTATGAAAATGCGGTTTTCACGAAGGAAATGGTGAAGCCGAAACCCGGCGAGACCTGGGTGCTGATAACGTCGGCATTCCATATGCCGCGCTCCGTGGGGATCTTTCGCACGGTCGGGTTCGATGTCGTGCCTTGGCCATCCGATTACCGGACCTCGGGTGACGAGGGCATAGGCGTTACGCATGATAATCCGCAGGATTCACTGCAGAACGTGTCGATAGCGCTCAGGGAGTGGATCGGACTGGTCGCCTACCGGCTGACGGGACGGACGGGCGAGCTTTTGCCATCGCCATGAAACAGGTGGACGTCCTCATCATAGGTGCTGGCGCCGCAGGCATGATGTGCGCCATTGAGGCAGGTAAGCGGGGCCGCTCGGTGCTTGTTGTCGACCATGCCGCCGCGCCCGGTGAAAAGATCCGCATATCGGGCGGTGGCCGCTGCAATTTCACCAATCTCAATGCGGCACCCCCGAACTTTATCAGCAAGAATCCGCATTTTTGCATTTCGGCCCTGCGCCGCTACACCCAGCGCGACTTTATCGGTCTCGTTGATCGCCATGGCATTGCCTGGCATGAAAAGACGCTCGGCCAACTTTTTTGCGATGGCTCAGCCAGGCAGATCATCGATATGCTGGTCGCGGAAATGAAACGGGCAGGGGTTGAGCTCCGTTTGCGCACAACCGTCGATTCCATCGCGAAATCAGGCGATGCATTTGAACTCGATCTGTCGGGCGAACGCGTACGGTGTTCGTCGCTTGTCGTTGCTTGCGGCGGAAAATCCATACCGAAAATGGGCGCGACTGGTTTCGGTTACGATATTGCCCGACAATTTGGGCTTTCGCTCACCGAGACACGGCCGGCGCTGGTGCCACTGACCTTCGACGAAAATACCTTGGCGCCGCTCAAACCCCTGTCCGGCATTTCGGTCGACGCAGTCGTCAGTCACGGCAAAATCAGGTTCAGTGAGGCCATGCTCTTCACCCATCGCGGTCTAAGCGGTCCGTCTATCTTGCAGATTTCATCCTATTGGCGGGAAGGCGATGCGATTTCTGTTGCCATGCTTCCGGGCGTCAAGGTCTTCGAGGCACTACGCGCCGCACGCACCCGCAACGGCCGGCAAGCGCTGCAGACGGCGCTCAGTGAACTATTGCCAAAACGCCTCGCACAGCTGATCGCGGAAAACAGCGGTATAGAAATGCATCTGGCCGACCTTTCTGACAAACAGCTTCTCGCCGTGGAAAAATCGGTCAATGAATGGCAAGTCAGACCAGCAGGGTCCGAAGGCTACCGTACAGCGGAGGTGACGCTCGGCGGCGTCGATACGGATATGCTTGACCAGAAAACGATGGAAACCAGATCCACAAAAGGTCTTTATTTCATCGGTGAAGTTGTCGATGTAACCGGTTGGCTCGGCGGCTATAATTTCCAATGGGCGTGGTCATCTGGCTGGGTTTCAGGGCAGGCCGTATAGGAATGCTATCATGGACGATGATCTGAACTGGCGAGTCGAGGAAGCATGCAGAAATGCGTGGCCGTCGTCACGCGAGCTGATCTATCGCGGATGGATAATGCGCTTTTCCGGTGGAACTATCCGCCGAACCAACTCGGTCAATCCACTGCGTGGCCATCGGGAAAAGCCTAAAGGCGTTATTGAATTGGCCGAGACGCTGTATCGGTCCTTGGGACGCACGCCAATTTTTCGTGTGCCGCAGATCGCCGACGATCTCGACCAATCCCTGACGGCACAGGGGTATGGCTTTGAGGGCGCGTCCGCGGTCCGTCTTTGCGAGCTTGCTACGCATACCACTGCCATGTCCGATGATGTTATCGTTGAAACGGAAATGAACGACGACTGGCATAGCCTCTTCGACAATTTCGATATAGGTTCGTTACCGGTGGAAACGCTGGACGGGAGAAATCTCTGGTAAGTCATTGCCTCGACGAGGGAATCCTGCTTCCTTGGTTTACGACCTAACGGTCGTTGCAAGCAGGGAGGTACGGCCATGTGGATCAATCTGACTGATGTCAATGGCGATCACATTACACTTAACTTCGCTCATGTCGTCTCTTTCAACCCGTATGGAACAGGGACGCACATTGTGACAACCACGGCGGGGTTAACCTTCTTCGTGAAGGAAACCACCGAAGAAATTCAGCGCAAAGTCGGAATCACGACCAGTTAGGCAATACGTACTGTTCAGCGAAGAGAGGGGCAGTGGAGGCCCTTGCGACCGCTCATTGCCTTAAGATTGTAAAGAAAATTACTCTTCCGTGCGTTGCCCAAACCCCACAATTGGTATTTATATTGTGAACACGCGCGGGTTGTCCTTGCCTTTGTCACATTTGTCGCTCAATTGCGTCAACGAGTTACCGGCATTGCACTATTCGATTGCCCGACCGGGAAGACTTTCGGGGTTGGTGTCTTCCACGATGCAATCTGCATGATCTGCTCATGCATTGGTAACGCACATGCCAACAGGTGAAATGGGTTCCGGATACAAATGATACGCTTGATCGGATATTTTTTCGGAATCGGCACTGTCATGGCGCTTCTGGGAGCGGGTGCCGTCGCGCTCTACGTTGTCAACATGTCGAAAGACTTGCCCGACTACGAAGTGCTGGCGAAATATGAGCCGCCGGTCATGACACGTATTCACTCGTCCGACGGTTCGTTGATGGCAGAATTCGCGCGCCAGCGCCGGCTCTATTTGCCGATTCAGGCAGTTCCCGATCGCGTCAAGGCGGCATTTATCTCGGCCGAAGACAAGAATTTCTATCAGCATCCCGGTGTGGATATTGCTGGTCTTACCCGTGCAGTCATCACCAATGTGCAGAATTGGGGCTCACGCCGGCCGGTCGGGGCATCGACGATTACGCAGCAGGTGGCAAAGAACTTCCTCCTGAGCAACGACCAGACCATCGGGCGCAAGGTCAAGGAGGCGATTCTTTCTTTTCGCATCGAGCAGGCCTATTCCAAGGATCGTATTCTCGAACTCTACCTGAACGAAATTTTCTTCGGCTTGAACTCCTACGGTATCGCCGGCGCTGCGTTGACTTACTACAACAAATCAGTCAATGAACTGACCGTAGCCGAAGCCGCTTACCTCGCAGCGCTGCCCAAGGGACCATCGAATTATCACCCGTTCCGGCAGCCGGATCGGGCTGTCGAACGCCGTAACTGGGTGATCGACCGCATGGCTGAAAATGGCTATGTGACCGCCGAGGAAGCAAAAGTAGCCAAGGCGGAACCGCTTGGCGTCACGCCGCGCCACACCGGCAATTATCTCTTTGCTTCCGAATACTTCACGGAAGAAGTGCGGCGTCAGATCATCGCCCGCTATGGCGAAAATGCGCTTTACGAGGGCGGCTTGTCGGTTCGCACCACGCTTGATCCGAAAATGCAGGTGCAGGCACGCGCAGCGCTGCAGCACGGCCTGTTCAAATACGATGAAGCGCGAGGTTATCGCGGCGCCTATAAGACCATTTCGACAAACGGCGACTGGGGCATTCCTCTTTCCGAGATAAAAGCGTTTTCCGATGTCCCCGACTGGCAGTTGGCCGTCGTTCTTGAGGTGACACCGGAGCAGGCCACCATAGGGCTCCAGCCGGAGCGCGACGCATCGGACAAGCTTGTCACTGAACGCAAGAGGGGCACCATCGCAGCGGCCGATGTCAAATGGGCTTTCCGCTTGCTCAATGATGAAAAGCGCACCACTGCCAAGTCTCTGGAGAGCGTTTTCAACGTCGGTGATGTGATCTTCGTTCAGAAGAAGGACGGCAGCGATACCGAATTCGACCTGCATCAGGTGCCGAAGATCGAAGGTGGCGCGGTGGCGATGGACCCACATACGGGGCGCGTGCTGGCGATGGTCGGCGGCTTCTCCTTTGCTGAATCCGAATTCAACCGGGCGACGCAGGCGATGCGTCAGCCGGGCTCGTCTTTCAAACCTTTCGTCTACTCGGCCGCGCTCGACAATGGTTACACACCGGCGTCCGTTGTGCTCGATGGGCCCATCTCCGTCGATCAGGGCGGTAGTCTTGGAATCTGGGCGCCGAAGAACTACGGCGGTAAATTCGCAGGGCCATCGACATTGCGCTACGGTATCGAGCAGTCGCGCAACCTGATGACTGTGCGACTGGCGCAGGACATGGGCATGAAACTTGTGGCCGAATATGCTGAACGGTTCGGCATTTACGACAAGATGCTCCCGGTTCTCGCTATGGCGCTTGGCTCCGGCGAAACGACGGTTCTGCGTATGGTCACGGGTTACTCGATCATTGCAAACGGTGGTCGCAAGATAACGCCGTCGATGATCGACCGGATACAGGACCGCTACGGCAAGACGATTTTCAAGCATGACGAGCGCAAGTGCGATAATTGTTCGGCGGACGAGTGGAAAAACCAGCCGGAACCCGAGCTGATCGACGATCGCGATCAGGTGCTCGACCCGATGACCGCTTATCAGATCACCTCCATGATGGAAGGCGTGGTTCAGCGTGGGACTGCGACGATCCTGAAAAGCCTTAATCGTCCGATTGCCGGCAAGACCGGAACCACCAACGATGAAAAAGACGCCTGGTTCATCGGGTTCACGCCGGATCTGGTCTTCGGTGTCTACCTTGGGTATGACAATCCTTCGCCCATGGGGCACGGTTTTACCGGTAGCGGTCTTGCGGCACCAGTGTTCAAGGACTTTGCCGAAGCTGCGCTCCAGGGGCAGCGCTCCGTTGATTTCCGCGTACCGGAAGGCATGGCTGTCCTCCCGATCGATCGCAAGACAGGCATGCGAGCATCGCCTGGTGGTCCAAATGTGATCATGGAAGCCTTCAAGCCGGGTACAGGACCTGCCGACAGCTATTCCGTCATCGGCATGGATACGTTCTCCGAGGGCTCGCCTGTCGGCGTGCAGTCTCCGAACGTCAACCGGGCGATACAGGGCGGAGGCGGCGGCCTGTTTTAACCGCTTTGCTGCCAAGCATTCGCTGAAAACCTCAAGACTTTACATCGCGCGGACCAGTCAATATGGTCCGCCGAAATTTGAGCATAGAGAAGGAACGGATTGCCGATGCGCGCCGAAATCGAGACCTTAGTCGATGAGATCAAGCAGGCCATAAGCCTGCTGAGGAGGCATCTTTGACTGGGATACGTCAATCAAACGCCTGGGCTATCTGAATCAGCTTGCCGAAGACCCAACACTCTGGAACGACGCGCAGGAAGCACAAAAGCTGATGCGTGAACGCCAGCAGCTGGAAGACGGCATCAATTCGATTCGTACGCTGACGCAGTCTCTCGATGACAATGTCGAACTCATCGCCATGGGCGAGGAGGAGGACGACAAGTCGATCGTGACGGAGGCGGAAGAGAATATCCGTGCGATCAAGCAGGAAGTCGACCGTCGCCAAATCGATACGTTGCTCTCTGGCGAAGCCGACGCAAACGACACGTATCTCGAAGTACATTCGGGCGCAGGAGGTACGGAAAGCCAGGACTGGGCGAACATGCTCTTGCGCATGTATACACGCTGGGCCGAGCGCAAGGGCATGAAAGTCGAATTGCTCGAAGTCCACAACGGCGAAGAAGCTGGCATCAAATCTGCCACCATCCTGGTCAAAGGGCACAATGCTTACGGCCTCTTGAAGACGGAATCCGGCGTACACCGGCTCGTCCGTATTTCACCCTACGATTCCAATGCACGCAGGCACACGTCGTTTTCGAGCATCTGGGTCTACCCGGTCGTCGATGACAATATCGATATCGCTGTAACGGAAGCAGATGTACGCATCGATACGTATCGCGCATCCGGTGCAGGTGGTCAGCACGTCAACACGACCGACTCGGCGGTTCGTATCACGCATATCGCCACGGGTATTGTCGTGCAGTGTCAGGCAGAGCGTTCGCAGCACAAGAACCGCGCGACGGCCTGGTCGATGTTGCGCGCTCGTCTTTATGAGGCGGAACTGGAAAAGCGTGAACAGGCCGCGGATGCGATTTCAGCCTCCAAGACCGATATCGGCTGGGGACACCAGATCCGTTCCTACGTTTTGCAACCCTATCAGCTGGTGAAGGATCTGCGCACCGGCGTTGAAAGCACAAGCCCGCAGGATGTGCTCGACGGCGACGTCGATATGTTCATGGAGGCCGCTCTGGCCCACCGCGTGCACGGATCGGATGTCGAAGTCGAAGACATAGCTTGATTCAGGCTGGCGCTAAAGTTCGGCTGCCAGCTTTCGGCCGATCGCCAGATACCCGACAGGATTAACCGCGCTGCCGTTTCTGCGAACTTCATAATGCAGATGAGGACCGGTTGAGCGGCCGGTGCTGCCGACTTTGCCGATCGTATCGCCAAGTTTCACGCGCTGGCCAACGCTTACGAGAATCAGACTCAGATGGCCATAACGCGTTGTAAGTCCGTTGCCGTGGTCGACCTCAACCATATTGCCATAGCCGCCAGTATAATCGGCGGCGGTCACCGTTCCGTTGGCGGTGACATGCACCGAGCTTCCCGATATGGCGCGAAAATCCATACCGGAATGAAACGCGATCATTCCAAGAAGCGGGTCCGCGCGTGAACCGAACGGGCTCGAAACCGGCATTCCGGGGACCGGATTGGCGATAGGAATGGATTTCGCAAGGCTCTTGGCACTCTCGAGCCGCTGTACTGCCTCATCGAGATCGGCAAATTTTGTGTCGAAACCGGATGTCGGATTTGTGCTTGCCAGCAGCAATGGCCCACCGGTACCCGCAGTTTCATCGTCAGAGACCTGTTTGACGCCGGCCGCTCCCAAGGCTTCCATAATCCTGTCGGCGCTCTCATAGGCATTGTTGGAGAGCTTCTGCATTTGCTGAGTCTGCCGGGATTCTATCCCGGTCAAGGAATGATCAACGGATTTGAGCAGAAGCTCGGCCTTGTCCACGCTGGTTTTGGCCTTGTCATCGCGCGGCACGGGCTTGCGTGTTGAAGTCGTTGGTCCCGTAATAATCGGATCGATGCCGTAAAAGCCTTCTGCATCGTCGGAATTCACCACGTCCTGACCGCTGCCATCCATCGAAAGAGTATTGTCGGCCTCTCCTGGCACTACGGCCCCGGCTTTTTCGGCGCGCTGCAGCACGGGCGCAAGCTTGTCATGCCGCTCGCTCAGTGCCCTTTGCCGTTGAATGAGCTCACTGACTTTGCCGTCCATCAATTTCTGGTCGAGCAATTGCCGGCTTGTGATCCGATCGAGTTGAATGCGCAGCGCGGCAATCCGGTCTTCGTAAGCCTGTTGCAAGCGTGCCTGACGGGCGACGCTGCCGGTTATGAGATCATCGCGGAAGACCAGATAGGATGTCGCGAGAAGATAGCTGCCAGCGAAGCCAAGGGCGAGCGTGCCACCCAGAAATGCCATCCACGGCTTGATGGTGAAATGACGGATGGTTTCGCCCCGCGCGATAATAATCGTGTGAGGCTCTTTGGTGCTGCCGAAGATGCTGGTATTTTGAGGCTTCTTCATTGCGGCTACGCCCGTTGATTTGCAGCTTCAATTTATACAGCGATTACACTCCGTTAGGGTTAACAAATCCTGACAACTGCACTGTATTTCAATCAAATTGCAACCAAAGCGGGCAAATCAGGTACCAAGTGCCTTGGTTGCTTCGAGCACTTCGGCTGCATGTCCCGGAACTTTCACCTTGTTCCAGATTTTGGCGATCTTGCCAGCCGAATCGATGAGGTACGTGGTCCGCTCTACGCCCATATATTTCCGGCCATACATGCTCTTCTCGACCCAAAGACCGTAGGCTTCGATGATAGCCTTGTCTTCGTCTGCAACGAGATCGACCTTCAAATCATGTTTGGTCTTGAACTTGTCGTGTTTTTTGACGGGGTCTGGCGACATTCCGATGACCTTCGCACCAAGCTTTTCAAACTGCGGTCTGAGACCGGAGAATTCGATCGCTTCCTGGGTGCAGCCGCTCGTGTCGTCTTTCGGATAGAAATAGAGAACGACAGGCTTTCCGCGCAGGCCCGACAAGGTGATTGTACCGCCACCATCACGCGGCAAGGTGAAGTCCGGCGGGGTGCTACCGATATCCAAAATAGTCATAGGAATGCCTTTCTTTGATGATTGAACGCGATCGCTACTTACGCAACTATAGAGAGGTGCGGGAATCGTCTACGGTTTCCCAATTGATTCCTCAATTGGCTTTGGAATTTGACAGAGAAACCGAAAAGAGTCCGCTTTACAAAGCGGGACTTCACGAAACTGCACCAATATCCTTCTGCTTGCGAGCAAGACGAGGTTCCCGTAGCGACGCCTCGAAGGCGATCGCGGCTGCATTTCGCCGCCGGTGCCACATGTTCCTTTGCCATCCTTATGGCGGTGTTGGCCGGCATCGCTTTCGTCATATTACGCGTCGGCATTGGGGGAGAGGCGCTGACACAGCGCGCGCAAACCGCGTTGCAAACGGTTCTCGGGCCGGACGCAGATGCCACGATCAATTCCGCACAAATTTCTCTAGACCAGCGCCACCACGTTGCACTTGAGGCGCGAGACGTAAATATCACCGATGCAAAACGCGGTATCCAGATAAACAATGTGAGGTCAGTGCGTATCGGCCTCGCAACCTTACCCCTGCTACATGGGAATATCCGGGTCGAGCGGCTGGAACTCGATGGCGCACAGATCAAGGTCACCTCGGTTGTGCCGTTCGATTTCATGTCTTTGGTGCCCAAGGACGATCGCGGCCTTGTCGATCTCGACGGTGCATCGGCGGCGATTTTTTCAGGTCTCGAAAGTGCGGTATCGCTGCTCGATCAGCGCGAGACGCGCGATATTTCCATTGCAGATACAACATTTGATTTTATGCTCGCCGGGGCGCCGGAACGTTTACGCATCGTCAATCTCGATCTATCGGAAACCGGTGGCCCGGTTGCCATCAATGGCACGGTGGAGTGGCGCGGAAAGCAAATCGATATCAATGCTCAGGCCAAGCGTTCGGCGATCGGAGCGAAGATCGAAGCGTTTTCGCTGGCTGTCAGCAAGATTCCGCTCGCAGGAAAATTTGGTACGCCTCCTGTCCCCGACATCGATGGCATCAAGCCCGATGGCGCTTATCTAACCTACGACAATCTGGCTGAGATCAAACTGGATGGCCTGGCGGCGACCGCTTCCGAGCCCTCACGGGTCTGGGGCGCGCTCAATATCGGCAAGGGCCCGGTTACGATCGGCAATGTCGAAGATATGGCGGTGGAATCACAGATCAATTTCGAGCACGTATCCGGGGTCGACCAGATTGCTATCAAACCGTCGAACATTCATTTCGGTGGATTCACGGGTATTGTCGAAGGAGCAATCGGACCGGAGACACTGCCGCCGGTTCCTGCGCCAGCGGCCAATCCGGGTTACCAGTTCGAACTTACCACGAAAGACGCCAAATCAGCTCCTGCCGATTCTCCGGTCCCGGCGCTTCCCTTCGATGCCCGTCTTGCGGGCCGGTATGATTTGGCGTTGAAGCACCTCGATGTCTCGCAGATAGAAGTGCTGGCAAACAAGGAAAATTCGCTGTCCGGCAACGCCAGCGTTACTTTCGGCGGCGGTTCACCTGCGATGAACCTTGACCTGCAGATACCTCAAATGCCGGTCGCGGATGTGAAGCAGCTCTGGCCCATCTGGGTCGCTACGGGTGCTCGACGCTGGCTTATCGATAAGATGCACGACGGTGAGGCGAAGGACGGCACAATCAAAGTGACGTTTCCGGCGGGACGATTCAACGGACCAGGCAAGCCGCGACCCCTCGAGGATAATGAAGTTCAAGTCGATTTCAATGTCACGGACGCGGGATTTGATATTATCGGAGAACTACCGGCTGTTCGGAACGCCGCCGGGCAAATCAGCGTTCGAGGCGCCTATACGACGATCAATCTAGAGAAGGGGTCGTCAATCACGCCCGCCAATCGCGAGGTGAAGATCGTCGATGGAAAGCTTGTCATTCCGTGGGGGCCGCAGCGTCCAGTCCTCTCCGACCTTGATTTGAATGTTGTTGGCGACGCTTCCGCCGTCTCCGAGTTTATCGGGTTTAAACCCATCAACGGCTTGAAGAACCTTCCTTTTGCTCCGGAGGACATAAAGGGCGATGTGAAGGCACACGTGCTCGTGACGTTTCCGGTGACGCGGCACGCACCGGACGGCAGCCTGAAATGGTCCGCTGACATGCAATTATCCAATGTCTCGATCGCAAAAAAGATCGATGGGCAGACGATAACCGATGCTGACGGAACGCTTTCCGTCAATCAGGATGAGGCGCGCATAGAGGCCACCGCGCAGGTGAATGGCATTCCGGCCGAAGTGACGATGTTTGAGCCTTTAGGGAAAAACACAGCGAAGCGCGAACAGAGTGTAACTTTACAACTCGATGACAAGACCCGGAACGCGTTGTTTCCGGCGCTAGATCCGTTGCTTTCCGGCCCGATATCCGTAGAAATCGACAAGGCTGCTGATGGGTCGCGGGTCGCTACCGCCGACCTGACGAAGGCCGAAATCAAACTTGCACAGCTCGGTTGGACCAAGGGAGCGGGCGTAAAAGCGACCGCAAAATTCTCGCTCCAGCAAGATGGGGACAACGCCAGTATCCGCAACCTTGACATTTCCGGCGACACTTTCCGCTTGCAGGGCGATGTGAATGTCGTGGATGGGGACATGACCTCGGCTGACTTCGGTACCGTCAGGTTAAATCGCGGTGACGATATCGCGGTAAAGGTCGACCGCACCAAATATGGATACCGGGTCGGTGTGCAAGGCAGTTCATTCGACGCCCGCCCTTTGCTCAATCAGATAACAGACAAGAAAAAAAATGGAGGCAATGACAGCAAGCAGCGCGTGCTGGTCAACGCCGACATCGATAACGTGACCGGTTTTTACTCCGAAAATTTTGGCAATGTCTCCCTGTCCTTTGAGGGCGTTGGCTCAAATGTTTCGGGTCTTGCCTTCAACGCCGTAACCAAAACCGGACAGAAGGTAGTGGCAGCCGATAGTTCAGAGAGCGGTGCGCGTTCGATCAGCCTGCAGTCGAAAGATGCCGGCGCGGTGCTGCGCTTCTTCGGTTTTTACGACAAGATGTCCGGGGGCAGCATCAATGTTGCACTCGATTCCAAGGGTGACGGTCCTTTGCGGGGACAGATCGACGCGCGCGATTTTACACTAATCAACGAACCGCGTCTGGCCAAGCTTGTATCCACAGCGCCCAATGGTACGAGCCTCAACGATGCGGTGAAAAAGAATATCGACGTGTCGAAAGTGACGTTCGACCGCGGTTTCTCGCAAATCGAAAAGGGCGCAAATTACATCAACCTTGCCAATGGCGTTATCCGCGGTTCGACGATCGGCACGACGTTCCAGGGCGTGCTCAGCGATCCGCAGGGCAACATGTCACTGACAGGTACATTCATGCCCGCCTACGGCATCAACCGCATCTTCGGTGACGTCCCGATCCTTGGCCTTTTCCTTGGCAATGGCCGCGATGGCGGGTTGATCGGCATCACCTACAAGTTGATCGGGCCATTGAAACAGCCGCAGATTATCGTCAATCCGATTTCGGTGATCGCGCCGGGTATTTTCCGTTCGATCTTCGAGTTTCAGTAAAGGCCAGCCTTGCACAGGCTTGGGACTTTGCCGGGTAGCAACGCCGCTGTGCGTGGTTCGACGGGGCTCACCATGAGGGAGGCTGATGATTGCAGGGAGACATTATCTCCAACGTTGCTGACCATTTTGCAGTTCACTAATCTCCCTCATGGTGAGCCCCGTCGAACCACGCATGGCAGTAATGCCAGCTATTTTTAAACCGGCCGCACCAGAATATGCTTTTTCTTACCGAGGGAGAGTTTGATCACGCCCTCGGCCGTTACTTCAGACGTCCCAACTTGGGACTTCTCATCGGAAACGCTGGCATCATTCACCCGCACAGCACCGCCCTGGATGTGGCGGCGCGCTTCACCATTCGATCCGGCAAGACCAGCTTTGACGAGAAGCGTCAGAATGCCAATTCCAGCATCGAGGTCGCTGCCTGCAATTTCGACGGTCGGCAAATTAGTTGCCAAAGCGCCTTCCTCGAAAGTCTTGCGGGCCGTTTCCGCAGCTTCTTCCGCAGCCTGACGGCCATGAAGCAATGCAGTGATTTCTGTGGCGAGGATCTTCTTGGTCTCGTTGATCTCCGCGCCGCCCAGCGAGGCCAGACGGCTGATCTCATCCAACGGCAGCGTCGTGTAGAGTTTCAGGAACCGCTCGACATCGGCATCTTCGGTGTTGCGCCAATATTGCCAGAAATCGTAGGGGCTCAGCAGATCGGCATTAAGCCAGACCGCACCATTCATCGACTTGCCCATCTTCGCGCCTGACGAGGTGGTCAAAAGCGGCGAGGTGAGGGCGTAGAGCTGCGGCGTGCCAAGACGATGACCGAGGTCGATACCGTTGACGATATTCCCCCACTGATCAGAGCCGCCCATCTGCAGACGCAGGCCATAGCGCTTGTTCAGTTCGACGAAATCGTAAGCCTGCAGGATCATGTAGTTGAATTCAAGAAAGGAAAGCGACTGCTCGCGGTCGAGCCGCTGCTTCACCGAATCGAAGGACAACATGCGGTTGACGGAAAAATGCTGGCCGACATCGCGCAGAAACTCGAGGTAATTGAGCGGCAACAACCATTCGGCATTATTGACCATCAGCGCGTCTTTCGGACCTTCGCCAAAGGACAAATAGTTGGCGAAAACCTTCTTGAGACTATCGATATTGCTCTGGATGATCTCCGGCGTCATCAGCTTGCGCGCCTCATCCTTGAAGGATGGGTCGCCGACCATACCGGTGCCACCGCCCATCAGCGCCACTGCGCGATGACCGGTCTTCTGCATCCAGTGCAGCATCATGATCTGCAGCAGGCTGCCGGCGTGGAGGCTGGAGGCTGTAGGGTCAAAGCCGATATATGCCGACACGGTTTCCTTGGCGAAGAGAGCATCCAGACCCGCATCGTCGGAGGTCTGATGGATGAAGCCGCGCGTTGAAAGCGTGTGCAGAAATTCGGATTTGAAGGCAGACATCGATATTTTCCTGAGATTGAATCGGCGTGCACGAAATGCGTGCCGTGAGAGACGGAGCCGTTTAACATCATTCTCTATCGAATCACAAGAAAGGCAGTGCTTTGGCAACGATACGGCGCGCAATCGGCCTGATGAGCGGAACGTCGATGGACGGAATCGACATCGCGCACCTGGAAACGGATGGCGGAAGCGAAGTACGGCGCGGTCCGTCGGATTTCATGCCTTACGAACGGGCTTTCCAGCGCCGGATCGAAGCCAGTCTCAACGATGCGAAATCCATCACTTCAAGAAACGAGAGGCCAGGTGAACTTGGGCTGATCGAAAGAGAGCTGACAAAGCGTCACGGCGATGCGGTCTCGGTTTTTCTTTCGAGTCATGGGCTGGGCAAGGCCGACGTCGATGTGATCGGTTTTCATGGTCAGACAGTCCTGCACAGACCGCTTCAGGCGCTGACGGTGCAGCTCGGCGATGGGAAAATGCTGGCTGACAGGACAGGTATTCCCGTCGTTTATGACATGCGGGCCAATGACATGGTGCATGGCGGGCAAGGCGCACCATTGGTGCCTGCCTATCATCAGGCGCTGGCTTCGCGGGTTCCGTCGGAACTCAGCGATGGCAGGCCTGTCGTCTTCGTTAACATTGGCGGGATTTCCAACGTCACCATTGTTTCCAGCAATTCGGATCCGATCGCGTTCGACACAGGACCGGGTAACACGCTGATCGATCAGTGGGTCTCCGAAAAGGCAGGCATCGCTTACGATGCGGGCGGTATGATTGCCAGCGAAGGGTTGGTGGTAGGCCATGCGGTCACACGCTATCTGGCGAAACCGTTTTTCGATCTCGCTCCTCCGAAATCACTCGATCGCAATGATTTTACGCTTGCCGACCTGGGCGATATGGAACTTTCAGACGGCGCGCGGACCTTGGCCAAAGTGACCGCCGATGCAATCCTCAGGGCCAGCGCCTATTCGCCAGAAACACCATCGCTCTGGGTGATTTGCGGCGGCGGCCGCAAGAATGCGACGATCATGGCCGATCTCACGCAAGGCGCAGCCAATGCCGGGGCAAAGGTTATCGTTGCTGAGGATCTGGGGTTCAACGGCGATTCGATGGAGGCCGAAGCCTGGGCTTATCTCGCCGTGCGGGCGTTGGACGGGTTGCCGTTGACCTGGCCAACGACAACCGGTTGCAGCGCCCCCATGTCCGGGGGCGTGCTCGTCAAACCTGCCTAGCGCAGGCGCTTCGGCTTGGCCTCGACCAATTCGCCATTCAAACGGCGATCGAGATAATCGGAGCATTCCGCGATGACCTCGTCAGTCATGCCCGAGAAGAAGTGATTGGCACCGACCATCGTCTTCTGCGTGATGGTGATACCCTTCTGCGTCTTCAGCTTATCAACCAGGCCCTGTACATCCTTGGGCGGTGCAACCTTGTCCTGATCGCCATGAAGGATCAGCCCGGAAGAAGGGCAAGGTGCGAGGAAGGAGAAATCATAGGTGTTTGGCTGCGGCGCAACCGAGATAAATCCTTCGATCTCCGGGCGGCGCATCAGCAATTGCATGCCGATCCAGGCGCCGAAGGAATATCCGGCAACCCAGCAGGTCTTGGAATCCGGATGGAGCGACTGTACCCAGTCAAGCGCGCCGGCGGCGTCCGACAATTCGCCTGAACCATGATCGAACTCGCCCTGGCTGCGGCCGATGCCACGGAAGTTGAACCGTAAGGTCGTAAAGCCGCGTTGCTGGAACATGTAAAACAGATCGTAGACGATCTTGTTGTTCATGGTCCCGCCGAATTGCGGATGCGGATGCAGGACAATCGCGATCGGGGCATTTTTTTCCGTCGAAGGCTGATATCGGCCCTCAAGGCGTCCCGCTGGTCCATTGAAAATTACCTCAGGCATATATACTCCAGTCTTCGCCAATTGGGCGCTTCTTGACCAGCCGGGCTTGACGGCAATCAACAGCGACCATAAAACCAGTTTAGAACCGTTCAAAACTGGTGTAAAACTAATCTCGAACCGGCTTAATAGGCTGGTACGAGGCTGAATTTCAAGAAAATTGCGCTTTTTGCCAAAAGAACAGGAATCAGGAGAAGCATGGCCCGCAATCGCGCCTATCTCGACTACAATGCAAGTGCGCCGCTGATTGCGGCAGCGCGCGATGCTGTGGTCAATGCGCTGATGCAGACCGGCAATCCGTCATCCGTTCATCTGGAAGGCCGTGCGACCAAGGCAATTCTTGAAGCTGCGCGCCGCGATGTCGCCGCGCTGGTCAACTCCAAGCCTGATCATGTGGTCTTTACATCGGGTGCGACCGAGGCAGCTTCAACCCTCCTGACGCCACATTATACGATGGGACGGGCGGCGATGCGCCTTTCGCGGCTTTATGTCAGCGCAAGCGAGCATCCTTGCATCCTTGCCGGCGGACAGTTTCCGGCAGATCAGGTCGACGTAATTGGTGTTGACCAGAGCGGCCTGCTTGATCTGGAGCAGCTGCGTGCGCTTCTTGTTGCCCATGATCGCAGCCAGGGGCTGCCGCTTGTTGCCGTACAGGCGGCCAATAACGAAACTGGCGTCTTGCAGCCGATCGAAACGATTGGTGCGCTGGTGAAGGAATTTGGCGGGCTCTTAGTTGTTGACGCGGTGCAGGCCGCAGGACGAATTCCGCTTGATATTACAACATCTACTGCGGATTATCTCATCTTGTCGTCGCACAAGATCGGCGGTCCAAAAGGCGTTGGCGCAATCGTGACCATATCTGATCTGGTGATGCCGAAGCCCATCATCCGCGGCGGTGGACAGGAAAAGGGCCATCGTGGCGGTACCGAAGCATTGCCACTAATTGCCGGATTCGGTGCTGCGGCACGCGTGGCCAAGGAACGTCTGGATTCTGGCGGCTGGCCAACACAAAAACGCGAAATGATAGAACAGAGCGTTCGAGCGATAGCGCCTGACGCAACTATCTATGGTGAGGCTGTTGACCGCCTGCCCAACACCACGATGTTTTCACTGGCTGAGATGAAAGCGGAGACCGTTCAGATCGCTTTCGATCTTGCCGGAATCGCGCTATCGGCCGGGTCCGCCTGTTCATCCGGAAAAGTCGGGCCAAGCCAGGTGCTTGCGGCGATGGGATATGGCGATGGAACAGGCGGTCTTCGGGTCTCGACGGCGCCGGATACCAGTGACGAGGAGATCGCGCTCTTTCTGGAAGCCCTAAAGATTATGGTCGCGCGACGCGACCGCTCGAAACCAGCCGCGGCCGATGCCGCCTAAAGAAATTCGATTATCGGCAGATTATCGCCGTTAATTGAAAAAAATCCGGTGAATACCGGTGTTAAATCGTGCGATTGCGCACTACATAGAGGCAGATATTCAAGACGACATACTGCCTTGACGTTTGCAACTGCGGGACCTTGAACCCCGCGTGGATGGAGAACGCCAATGCCTGCAGTGCAGGAAACCATTGACCGGGTCCGTACGCTTGACGTGGACCAGTACAAATATGGCTTTGAAACCCTTATCGAAATGGATAAGGCGCCGAAGGGCCTTAATGCAGATATCATTCGCTTTATCTCTGCCAAGAAGAATGAGCCGGATTGGATGCTTGAATGGCGTCTGAAGGCTTATGAACGCTGGCTGACGATGGAAGAGCCCACTTGGGCGCGTGTGAATTATCCAAAGATCGACTTCCAGGACATGGTCTATTACGCCGGTCCGAAGAACCAGACCGGTCCCACGTCGCTTGCCGATGTCGATCCGGAACTGCTGCGCACCTATGAGAAGCTCGGAATTCCGCTGAAAGAGCAGGAAATCCTCGCGGGTGTGCGCAAGGTTGGCGAGGCAAGCCCCAGCGACGAAGATGAAGAAGCCAGCGACAATGTCTACAAGTCCGGCCGCGTTGCTGTTGACGCTGTGTTCGACAGTGTCTCGGTGGTCACGACATTCAAGGCCGAACTGGCAAAAGCCGGGGTCATCTTCTGCTCGATCTCCGAAGCGATCCGCGAACATCCGGATCTGGTGAAGAAGTATCTCGCAACGGTTGTTCCGGTTTCGGATAATTTCTACGCGACGCTGAATTCGGCTGTCTTCACTGACGGTTCGTTTGTCTATGTGCCGAAGGGCGTGCGCTGCCCGATGGAGCTGTCCACCTATTTCCGCATCAACGAGCGGGATACCGGCCAGTTCGAGCGGACGTTGATCATCGCCGAGGAAGGCGCTTATGTCTCGTACCTCGAAGGCTGCACGGCACCGCAGCGTGATGAAAACCAGCTGCATGCGGCTGTTGTCGAGCTGATTGCACTTGACGATGCAGAGATCAAATATTCGACGGTGCAGAACTGGTTCCCCGGCGACGCGGAAGGCAAGGGCGGCATCTACAACTTCGTCACCAAGCGGGGCGATTGCCGCGGCGTCAATTCCAAGATCTCGTGGACGCAGGTCGAGACCGGTTCCGCGATCACCTGGAAATATCCTTCCGTCATTCTGCGCGGCGACAATTCACGCGGCGAGTTCTACTCGATTGCCGTTTCCAATGGTCATCAGCAGATCGACAGCGGTACCAAGATGCTGCATCTCGGTAAGAACACGTCGAGCCGCATCATCTCCAAGGGTATTTCGGCGGGCAAGTCGAACAACACCTATCGCGGTCAGGTTTCAGCCCATCGCAAGGCGGAGAACGCCCGCAACTTCACCCAGTGCGACTCGCTGCTGATCGGCAATGATTGCGGCGCACATACGGTGCCCTACATCGAGGCCAAGAATGCGACTGCACAATTCGAGCACGAGGCGACGACCTCGAAGATCTCGGAAGATGCGCTGTTCTATGTAATGCAGCGCGGCATTCCGGAAGAAGAGGCGATTGCACTCATCGTCAATGGTTTCGTCAAGGAAGTCATCCAGGAATTGCCAATGGAATTTGCCGTTGAAGCTCAGAAGCTTATCGGCATCAGCCTTGAGGGGAGCGTCGGATAATGGCACCAATTACCACTGACGCACTCGACAGGCTGCGCAGACGTTACGAAGAGCTGGGCGAAGTGATCGACGAGTTGACTGATACGATTGCACGTTCGTCTACCGCGACCGAGAGCGTACTTGAGCCGGAACTGATCAGAGCGCGCAAGGAACTCGCATCTGTGGTCGAGCGCCTTAAGACCCTCAGCGGCGAGAGCTCATCATAGTCGGCACGGCACGTGTCATTGGCCGACAGAACAAAGATTAAAAGTTAGGGATCGCCAAGGCTGATTCCCGGAATCTAAAAGGTAGTACAATGCTGGAAATCAGAAACCTTCATGCGAAGATCGCAGACACGGACACCGAGATCATTCGCGGCCTGAATCTCACCGTCAAGGCTGGTGAAGTCGCTGCGATCATGGGGCCGAATGGTTCCGGAAAATCGACTCTGTCGTATATTCTCGCGGGCCGTAGTGACTACGAAGTCACCGAAGGCGACATTCTTTACAATGGCGAATCCATTCTGGAGCTCGACCCGTCCGAGCGTGCAGCAAAGGGCATTTTCCTGGCGTTCCAGTATCCAATGGAGATACCGGGTGTTGCGACGATGGAATTCCTGAAGGTAGCGATGAATTCGCAACGCAAGGCACGCGGTGAAGAGCCGCTGAAAATTCCCGAGTTCATCGGGCGCGTGAAGACGGCAGCCACCTCGCTCGACATGGATATCGCCATGCTCAAGCGCCCGCTCAATGTCGGTTTCTCCGGCGGCGAGAAGAAGCGTGCGGAAATCCTGCAGATGAAGCTGCTGGAGCCCAAGCTCTGCGTTCTCGACGAGACCGATTCCGGTCTCGACATCGATGCGCTCAAGATCGTTGCCGATGGCGTCAATGCGTTGCGGTCGCCCGATCGCGCTGTGATCGTCATCACCCACTACCAACGTTTGCTCGACTATATCGTGCCGGATACTGTCCATGTTCTCTACAAGGGGCAAGTGATCAAGTCGGGCGATAAGAATCTCGCACTCGAGCTGGAAGAGAATGGCTATGCCGATATTATCGGTGAGGCAGCCTGAGGAATAACGTCATGAATGTTCATACAGGACGCCAGCCTACACCTGCTGAATCGGCACTGGTCGATGCTTTTGTCGATCGGATGGGCGAGCTGCCGGGCGACGGTGAGATCGCCAGCGCCCGCGACAACGCCATTGAAGCGCTGAAGACTCAGGGCCTTCCGTCGCGTCGCGTCGAGGCTTGGCACTACACTGATCTGCGTACATTGCTGCGCAGCGTACCCGCCTATGACGGGACAGCTGGAACCAACGCCTTGCCGGCGATTATCGCAGGATCTGCGGTGGCGACCGTTTCCAACGGCGTTGCGTTGACCCATCCACGTCTCGAAGGTGTCGAATTCACCAAGTTCGGCGATAAACTGTCCGATGGCTCGGTGATCCGCGAGCTTGCCATTCGTGATGGCGACGATGCGATCGGCCAGATCAATGCGGCCTATGTCACCGATGGCTGGGCGATTGCCTTTGCCGATGGCGTAGAACTGGAAACGCCGCTCGAATTACAGAACGCCCAACTTCGCGGCCAGGGACATGTGCGTTTTCCGGTCAAGTTCGGCAAGGGTGTCAAGGCGACAGTCATTGAGCGCCAAACCGGCGGCGAGGGTGAAGGTTTTTCAACCAGCGTCAGCAATGTGACAGTCGCTGATGATGCCGAAATCACGTGGATCATCCTCCGCGAGCAGGGTGTCGAGGCAACGCAGTTGGCGCAGTTCATTGCCAAGATTGGCTCGAATGCCAAATTGACGGTTTACGTCGTCAATGCCGGCGGCAAGCTCGTCCGTCAGGAAGTGCATGTGCTGGTAAAGGGTGAAGGTTCCGACTTCCAGCTCCGCGGCGTCAACTTGCTCGGCGGCGACAGCCATACGGACGTCACCATGACACTCGGTCATCTGGTCGAAAATACAACATCGGTGCAGATCATCCGAAATGTCGTCACTGATCGCGCGCGCGGGGTGTTTCAGGGTCAGATCAAGGTCAACAAGATGGCCCAGAAGACCGATGCCCGCATGGCATGCAATACGCTGCTGCTTTCAGATGATGGCGAATTCGATGCCAAGCCGGAGCTGGAGATTTTTGCGGATGATGTGGCCTGCGGCCATGGTGCAACGGTTACAGAGATCGATGGCAATCATCTGTTCTACCTGCGTGCACGCGGCATCCCGGAAAATGAAGCGCGAGGTCTTCTGATCAAGGCTTTCGTTGCCGAAATCGTCGAAGAGCTGGAAAACGAACCACTGGTCGAGGCGCTTGAAGCCATTCTCGACAAATGGCTCGCGGCACACGTCTGATCGACTGAACTTATATGGAAAGCGCGGCTATCATGGATACAAGGATCATTCAAAGCGGCTATGACGTAGAGGCAATTCGCCAGGATTTCCCGATCCTGTCGCGCGAAGTCTATGGCAAGCCGCTGGTGTATCTCGATAATGGCGCTTCGGCTCAGAAACCGCGTGCAGTGATCGATATGATCACACACACCTATTCCAACGAATACGCCAATGTGCATCGCGGGCTACATTTCCTGTCGAATGCTGCGACCGATGCCTATGAAAAAGCACGGGAAAACGTTCGCCGGTTTCTGAATGCAGCATCGGTCGACGAAATCGTTTTCACCAAATCTGCGACAGAGTCGATCAATACCGTCGCCTATGGCTATGGCATGCCGAATATAGGCGAGGGTGACGAGATCGTGCTTTCCATCATGGAACACCACTCGAATATTGTGCCATGGCATTTCATACGTGAACGCCAGGGCGCCAAGCTCGTCTGGGTGCCTGTCGATGAACAGGGTGCATTCCACATCGAGGAATTCGAAAAGCGGCTGACCGACCGCACGAAGCTTGTCGCGATCACCCACATGTCGAACGTGCTCGGAACTGTGACGCCAATCAAGGAGATCGTCCGCATCGCCCATGCTCGCGGTATTCCGGTGCTGGTCGATGGCAGTCAGGGTGCGGTGCACCTGCCGGTCGATGTGCAGGATCTCGGTTGCGACTGGTACGTCTTTACCGGCCACAAGATCTACGGACCGTCGGGCATCGGCGTGCTTTATGGGCGCAAGGAAATGCTCGAAGCGATGCGGCCGTTCCAGGGCGGCGGCGAAATGATCGAGGAGGTGACGGAGGATATCGTCACCTATAACCATCCGCCACACAGGTTTGAAGCCGGCACCCCGCCGATCGCCCAGGCTATCGGGCTTGGTGCAGCGATCGAATATGTCGAGAAGATCGGCCGCGCCGCTATTCTCGCCCACGAAGAAGATTTGCGCGACTATGCACACCAACGTCTGCGCGAAATCAATTCGCTGCGTATCTTTGGCGATGCCAAGGGCAAGGGTGCGATTATTTCCTTTGAACTGCAGGGCATCCATGCCCATGACGTATCAATGGTGATCGACCGTGCAGGCGTTGCCGTGCGGGCAGGTACCCATTGCGCCCAGCCGCTATTGAAACGCTTCGGTGTAACATCCACATGCCGTGCATCGTTTGCGATGTATAATACAAGAGACGAGATCGATGTTCTCGCCGATGCGCTGGAAAAGGCGCGGAAATTCTTTGGGTGATGACGATGACCGACAAAGTCGAGACACTGGAAAAAGCTGAAACGCCGGTCGTTGAAACCGGTTCTACAAAGGCTGAGGTCGAGACCGCGCCTGTGTCGGCTATCCCGGCGGATGAGCTCGCGCGGATGACCGATGATGTCATCGGTGCTTTGAAAACCGTATATGACCCGGAAATTCCTGCCGATATCTACGAGCTCGGTCTTGTCTACAAAATCGATATCGAGGACGACCGCTCGGTCAAGATCGAAATGACACTGACGGCACCTGGCTGCCCGGTTGCCGGCGAAATGCCTGGCTGGGTGCAGGATGCAGTCAGCGCCGTAGAAGGCGTGAGCTTTGTCGATGTCACCATGACATTCGATCCACCCTGGACGCCCGATCGCATGTCAGAAGAGGCGCAAGTCGCGGTCGGCTGGTATTAGGGTGGGTTGATATTCACGCCCTGACGATCTGCAAAAGGCATTTTTCTGCGATCCGGTGCTCACGTACTTCAAGTACGCTCCGCTCCGGTTCTCGAAAACCACCGTTTTCGACTCGTCATGATCGCAAATCTCAACGCACCCTAAGCAGGCTCTAAGGCGCTTCGCAGCCTTCCGGCACGCTTTGTTCGAATGGCTGCTCTGATTTCTGCAGTGTTCCGTCCAATATGGAGAGCGGCACGTAGGGAACGCCCTGGATCGCCGGGTTTGCCAATCTTAGACGATAACAGCCGTTGAACACCGTGACGCTACCATCTTTGGCCTCGGATTTAATCGCCATTGGCTGGCTCCAATAGGCCGAACCGGCCGCGCCTTCGCCGACAGCCTTGCCAAACAGCACGCTGACCGTTGCGGTGGTTTCATATCCCGCCTGAAATTGCGGGAATGGTTGCGGCGGGCTGTCCGAAGCATAATAGCTGTAGGCGCGAGCATATTCTTGCCTGTTGATGGCATTGTAGTACGACTTGATCAGGGCCTCGGGGTTGCTCCGATCATCAAGATATTCCGGGGGCGTCTGCGTTGCAGTTGCCGCTTGTTCCTTCGGTACTGGTGTTTCCGCGGGTGCAGGCGTGGTTGCTTCAGGCTGTTTCGCTTCTTGCGCGAGCCCTGGTACAATATGCAGCGATAACACTGCTGCGCTGCAAAGAACGAGATGGCGATAATTCATGCTTTCAGCCCTCTTGAACAGTTTGAACACTTGCAGTGACGGTTGTGTAACACTAACTATGTTATTCGAGTGATCGTTCCAGCGATCTCGAACAAGAGAGATGAGAAATGGGTCGTTTTTCTGTCATGACGTTGACTGACGCCGCCGCACAGCGCGTGGGCGAAATCGTGGCGACGCGCGAAAACGCGCTCGGCATTCGCGTCGGCATCAAGAAGGGCGGCTGCGCAGGCATGGAATATATGATCGATCTCGTTACCGAAGCAAAAGCCGGTGATGATGTGGTCGAAAAAGACGGCTCGAAGGTTTTCGTCGCGCCGGAAGCTGTGCTCTACCTCCTGGGCACGCAGATGGATTTTGAAGTGACCAAGCTGCGCACAGGCTTCGTCTTCAACAATCCAAACCAGACTTCAGCCTGTGGTTGTGGAGAGTCGGTTGAATTGACGCCGGCCAAGCCGGAAACGCTGGCATCAGCCGCTTCCTGACCTTTTCGTCATGGATAATGACGCAATTCAAGATTTGTTTTCAGGACTAGGGCCGGTCACGATCAAACGCATGTTTGGCGGCAAGGGCATCTATTTCGAGGGCACCATCATTGCGCTCGAAGTCAGTGACGAAATTCTCTTGAAGGCAGATAAAATCTCAGCGCCCGAATTTGAGGCAGCCAACTGCCGCCAATGGACCTACGCCCGCGAGGGCAGGAAGCCCGTCGGTATGCCCTATTGGTCTGTCCCGGCAGATGCTTTCGATGACCCCGACATCATGACGGAATGGGCAAAGCGGGCGTACGAAGCGTCACTGCGTGTCGCCAGATAACGCTCGCGCCTGCAATAAAAATTCAGACCTTGGTGTCAATCAGCATGAAAGCCGGGATTTCATCACCGAAGCCAATCGGTGCCAAACCCATGTCATCGCGGTCGCGACGGTGATCACGGCGCGGCTCGGAATGCGGAACGCGGGCACGGCGCTGCTCGTTTTCCGCCTTGATCGCGGCTTTTTGCGGCTTCTCAGCGGTACGAATGATCGGCTGGTCATCGATTATGGGTTGCGCATCAACGTCTTTGGCCTTTTCAGCCGCTGCGATGATATCGATTTCGGACTGCGGGCGTTCGCGTTCACGGCCCTCATTGCGAGGTCGGCGCTTTGGGGCGCTCTTGTCGCGACTATTGCGACCACGGCGCGGCGCTTCGTCCGGCTCGGTCGAGACGGGCAGGGTGGAAAGGTCACCATCGTACCAGTTGATGTCCTCGCCGATCAGTTTTTCGATCGACGCAAGATATTTGACGTCGGCTGGCGTCACCAGCGTGAAGGCCTTGCCGGAGCGTCCGGCGCGCCCTGTACGGCCAATACGATGGACGTAGTCTTCGGAATGGATCGGAACGTCGAAATTGAACACGTGGCTGACATCGGGAATGTCCAGCCCCCGCGCCGCAACATCCGACGCGACCAGAATCTTCAGCTTGTTGTCTTTGAAATTCGCCAGCATTGTCGTGCGCGCACGCTGATCCATATCGCCGTGCAAGGCGCCAGCATCGAATTCGTGCTTCACCAGTGAGCGGAAAAGCTCGGACACGTCCTTCTTGCGATTGCAGAAGATGATCGCGTTTTTCAGTCCGTCAGCCTCGGCGCGAATGAGATCGCGCAGCACCGCACGCTTCTCCCAATCCTTCTTCCCTGACTTGACCAGCTGCTGCTCAACCGTTTTCGCCGTCGTCGCTGCCTTTGCAACTTCGATGCGGACGGGAGAATGCAGGAATTGTTCCGTCAGCTTGGTAATTTCCGGCGGCATGGTTGCCGAGAAGAACAGCGTCTGGCGCGTGAACGGGATCAACTTGCAGATGCGTTCGATATCGGGAATGAAGCCCATATCGAGCATGCGGTCGGCTTCGTCGATGACGAGAATATCGACGGCGCTCAAAAGCAGCTTGCCGCGTTCGAAATGGTCGAGCAGCCGTCCGGGCGTGGCGATCAACACATCAGCGCCGCGTTCAAGCTTGCGTAGCTGGTCGTCGAAAGAAACGCCGCCGATCAGCAGCGCAACGTTGAGGCGATGGTTCTTGCCATACTTGACGAAGTTTTCTTCAACCTGCGCCGCGAGTTCGCGCGTCGGTTCAAGGATGAGTGTGCGTGGCATGCGAGCGCGTGCGCGGCCCTGTTCAAGCAGCGTCAACATCGGTAGAACGAAAGAGGCGGTCTTGCCGGTTCCGGTCTGGGCGATGCCAAGAACGTCCTTGCGCTGCAGCGCATGCGGGATCGCGCCAAGCTGGATCGGTGTTGGTATTGTATATCCTGCTGCTTCTACAGCATCGAGCACTTTCGGCGAAAGGCCCAGGTCAGCAAAGGTGGTCAATGGAGATTTAACTTTCTATCTGCAGTCGGTGCTGCGCATGCCTGTTGTCGGCTAGGGCGTCATCTGCATCAAAGCATCAGGCACTCTCGATTTGCACAGCGTTTGCTGACAATGGCGTTACGGCGCATGCCAGCAAAAGTCAACTCTTGGATCAGCTCAGATTTAAGAGTTCGTTACAATTGTGCATCATTTTATTCTGATGTTGTCAATAAAGGAACTGTTCCTTGAGAATTCGTTCGTTCCAGGAATGGTTCTTGTCAAACAGAATGGTCGCCCTGAGTTGAGATGCTTCTTCAACTGTGACCGATAGAACGGATTTTACTTCCATATGATCGGCGACGGCATTTACCGGCCGTTTCTCTGGCTCGAGGATATCGAACCTCACTGTCACTTTGTTCGGTAGCAGTGCACCGCGCCAGCGCCGGGGGCGAAAAGCGGAAACCGGGGTGAGGGCAAGGAGCCGTGCATCGAGTGGCAGGATGGGTCCTTGCGCTGAAAGATTATACGCTGTCGAGCCGGCAGGCGTTGCGACCATGACGCCGTCGCAGATCAGTTCTTCCAGCCGCACCTTGTCATCGACGCTGATCCTGATCTTTGCCGCCTGGTATGACTGACGCAGCAGAGAAACTTCATTCAGCGCAAACGCCGTGAACATACCGTCTTCGGCGGACTCCGTTACCATCTTCAATGGCCGGATTGTCTCCGACTGCGCGGCTTCTACCCGTTCCTTCAACGCGGTATCGCTGAACTCGTTCATAAGGAAGCCGACCGATCCACGGTTCATACCATAGATCATTTTGCCCTGGTTCATGTAGTTCTGCAGCGTCTGCAACATGAAGCCATCGCCGCCAAGCGCGATGATGACATCGGCATCCTTGGCCTCGGCTTGCCCATAAATATTGGTGAGATCATGCAATGCTGCGTCTGAATCCGGCGTGCCGGAGGAAAGAAAAGCAAATGTTTCGATTTTCCGGTTCATAACTGCCTGCATATCCGAACGACTGGCAACGTGCCTAACACGCCGGAAGCGATCTGGCAAAAAGACCGCAAAACATTCTGGAAAATGGCCAGCGCTACGGGAAGACACCGAAGGAATGCTGTTGCAAGTCAATCAGGCGACAGGTGGCCGCCGCCAATGAATGAATCTCCAATGTGCTGCGAGCGTGGTGCCTAAGCCGCAGCAGCCAGATAAAATCGCTGATACAGTTCCCGCTCAAGTTCGGCGAGATCGGCATTCACCAGTGTCCGGCCATCGCTGTGCAGCAAGTACACGGCGCCACTCTTTTCGATGCAACAAAGTCCATCGGCGTAGACGAAGCCTTCGCCTTCACACAAACCTTCCGCATGGAGATCGTCACTGTAATCACGCGAACCTTGAAACTCCTCGAAGCTCATGGTCATCTCTTCAATCCTTCCAGCCGCAGTTACCGCGTCATTTGAGGATTTGACCTGATTCGGCCGTCTGAAATCAACCCATAGTGGGTAGGGGAGGCTGATAACCACTATATTTTTGCAAGCGTCGGACGTTTTTGTGCGGGCGCAGCATCACTTTCGTCCAAACGACTTATGGCGACCGTCCGGCAAGTTGTAGCATTAGGATTGATGCAACTTGAGATAGGGAGTTCCTTTGTCACACATACGTTCTCAATGTTGCATTGTATTATTGCCTCGGTCGATCAGAAGGACTCCCAAGTCCCGCCACTGATCGGCCGGACTGGGAGGAGATAGAGATCTACGAACGCACAGCATCCCCCCGCCATGCGTTTGTCTCTCTCCTCCCTTTTTCCTCTGAGAAAGCCGCGCAGGAGGCGGAATTACGCCTTTCGGTGGATAGCCGTATGGCTACACAGACCACGACCCGCAGCGGGTGTATTCTCGCCGCACTGACCGACTTTCGACCTTGATTGCACCCCGATTTAACGGTCAGCCTAGCTGGGAGGAGAAGAGACGCAAACGTTACGTCTTTTTCCTCCCCATTTTTGCAGAAGCCCCATATGGCGGGTCTCGCTAATTTTTTCCTCAGCGTGCGCCCGCCTAGTGGTTTCTGCTCACGTTCAGAAAGATTGTCGCGATGTTCGCCAGATGGCCGTCGCCGCCTTCCCGGTACGCCTGACCGCCCGCTGCCGCTATCGCATCGAACAAACGGTTTCCTTCTTGCGCTGCTTTGGAGATTTCGTCGAAGAGCTGTTCGCTACTCTTTCCGTCGGTATATCTGTTGTTGACATAAGCAACCAGCAGCCGTCTCCGCCGCTCGATGTCATCGGTCATCGCGCCGTAAAAACCCCAAACAAACCACGTTTCTCCAGTTTGCATATCGGCATCGCTGATTTGATTGCGCTGCCAGTCGGGAAGCTTGGCTCGTTGCGCATCGGCTGTTCTGCTTGCCAACTCGTAGGCTTCACTGTCGGTCTTGCTGCTTCCGGATGTCATGGCAACCTCCAATAAGCCAATCGGCTGGTTCAAATACATCATAGCAACATGCACAGGTTGACGACAACCTTGCCGCTTGAAGGCATCGATGATTGGCCATGGAGGTAGCACGACAGTGGCAGAGGCGGATAACGCCGCCACTGTTCACTTGTCATTTCAAGAGAAAATGGTGCCCCCGGAGAGACTCGAACTCCCGACCCTCTGATTACAAATCAGATGCTCTACCAACTGAGCTACAAGGGCAGCGGCGTCCGCTTAGCACAAACCTTCTATCTGTAAAATGGAAAATGTCGTTTACGCCAAATAAATGCGTCTTCTGTTCGACAAGATCGCCTCACGAGCGCTGGCCATCTATCTGCATATCGAACTGGACGACGTTGGAGTAGATTGGCGTGCCAACATCCATGCCGTAGCGCGAGCGAAGTATCTTGCCTTCTACTTGAAAGGTTATCGAGTTTTTGCCGTGGTTCGCCAGGCTCGCCTGAAAGCTTGCAGGGCTGGTCTTGCCGCGCGCCGTCAGCATCCCGGCGATCTCGGCGGTATTCGGGCTGGTTTGGGTAACCTGGGTTGATTTGAACGTAATCGTCGGGAAATTGGCGGAGTCGAAAACCGCGTCGGAGCGCAGAAAATTCTCGATACGAGCTTGCCCGGTAGAAACACTATCCGGATAGAGTGTGAAGTTGATTGACGACTGGCCAATACTGGTCGGGTTGAGCTTGAAGACGCCAGAGAACTTCTTGAAGTCTCCCTTGATTCCGCCGCCGCCCACTTGCCCAACCGAGAAACCGATGCGGGAGGACGGCTGTATTTTGTAACTGCCGGCGACTTGGGAGAGTGTATCGGCCTTTGCGACGAGCGGGATGGAGGCAAGCGTAACAGCAATCGCGATCCGGGTGACCGTCGACAACAGTTGGGTAGTAGTTTTCATGATTTGACTTTCTGAGTTAGCTGCCGCTCCGGCGCCTTGCGGTGGGGATTGAGCATGCGCGTTAAGATTGCATCCCTCTTCCAGAAATGGTGGTGCAGCGCCGCAAGGATGTGACCAACGGCCACTGCGGCGGAAAAATAGGCCAAATAAGCGTGAATAGCGGTCCAGAACGCTTCCGCACTGTCGGATATGCCCAACGGAAGTGGCGGGATCACCACAAGGTTGAACATGAATGTTGGTATCTGCAGGGGCGAGCTTGAGGCTATGGCCCAGCCTGTCACCGGTATAATGAACAGGCTGAGATAGAGGATGACATGGGCTGCGTGAGCAGTTGCACGCTCCAACGGGCCCATAGTTGCGGGATCGCTTGGACGAGTGTTCGCGAATTTCCAGACAAGGCGGAGCGCTGAGAGACCAAGAACAAGAAAGCCGAAGGATTTGTGCCATTGATACAGGCTGAATTGCAGCGTGAAATCGCTTGTTCTTACCATCCAATAACCGAGCGGGATCTGACCGAGGAAAATCAGTGCGATGACCCAGTGGAAAAGGATCGATATAAGACCGAAAGACTCTTTGTTGTTGCGCAGCATATGTACACTCCGTGACGGGATTCGATTGTTGATCGATGGTCCCGATGCGAGGTGAACACTACTTGCTCAAAAAAAATTCGAACGTGTCTTTTATTTAATCTTTGCTGCTCAAGAAACGCTGCGCTGCATAAAGCGAAATGGCCGCTGCGTTCGATACATTCAATGATTTGATTGCGCCGGGCATATCGAGCCGCGCAAGGTGCGTGACGGTTTCACGTGTTTTCTGCCGCAGGCCTTTGCCTTCCGCGCCAAGCACCAGGGCGATCCGGCCCTTGGACATCGTATTTTCCAGCTCTAACGGCCCTTCCGAATCAAGGCCGATGGTGATGAATCCGATTTCATGTAGCTCGGCGATGGCGTCAGCTAGATTTCGTACCTCGACATGGGGGATGAGTTCGAGGGCGCCAGACGCGGCTTTCGCCAGAACGCCAGATTCTTGCGGGCTGTGGCGAGCCGTCGTGATGATAGCACCGGCACCGAAGGCGACGGCCGAGCGCATGATAGCGCCGACATTGTGCGGATCGGTCACCTGATCGAGAATAAGCAGCAGCGGGCTCTCCTGCAGCGCTTTCAGCGATTGCGCCTTCAACGGTTGAGCTTCGATCATCACGCCCTGATGCACGGCCTCTGAGCCGGTCTCCTTGTCGATGGCGCGAGGCTCGACGATGTCAACGTCGAAGGGCAGGGCATCGGTGTTGGTGATTTCCAGCCGGTCCAGGGCGTTTTTGGTAACGAGCATCCGCTTGATCTTGCGAGCCGGATTGTCCAGTGCTGCGCGTACCGTATGCAAGCCGTAGAGTCGTATCAGACCTTCCGGCGCTGGCGTGCCGCTGACGGGTGGCCGTGATGCGCGCTCCGCCTGCGGTGCTCCCCCGGCCTTTTGATCGCGGAACTGGCGACGCAGCGTCGCGTAGTGTGAATCTTTTTGTGTATGAGTGGGTTTTTGATCGGCCATGGCGCGACATATAACCGTTCATGGCCCCTCGCGATACATGCTTGTGGCGGAAAATTGCGCGTGCTGGTTGCTCCGCCGTCATATTTCTTTAGCCTATTTCCACAAGCCGTTCATTTTCTGCAGGGAAGTGTTGACACCATGGAGGCTAGTCGGCATAAGGCCCTCCGCAAGCAGCCGCCCGGTTATCTCCGGAAAGTTGTGTGCAGAGTGCCAAATGGCGCGGTTCCATCGGCAGTGACCGGAGGAGTGCCCGAGTGGTTAAAGGGGACGGACTGTAAATCCGTTAGCTTGGCTTACGTTGGTTCGAATCCAACCTCCTCCACCACTGCCGGAACCGACCGCCTGGCGCATAGTTCAAAGCCCGATTCGGTTTTGGAACGGTTATGCGCTATCTATGTGTTGCTGTATTCTGCCGCGTCCAAAAAGATGCACGGATCAGCGAGATATGCGGGTATAGCTCAGTGGTAGAGCAGCAGCCTTCCAAGCTGAATATGCGGGTTCGATTCCCGCTACCCGCTCCAGATTTGCTGACGGACGGCGCGCTGTCTCGTCTGACCTACAAACATGGTGCCGGCCCTAGACCGGTTGTGATGACGAGAGAACGACAGTTATGGCTAAGAGCAAGTTTGAACGTAACAAGCCGCACGTCAACATTGGCACGATTGGTCACGTTGACCATGGCAAGACGTCGTTGACGGCAGCGATTACGAAGTATTTCGGTGAGTACAAGCCGTACGACCAGATTGACGCAGCGCCGGAAGAAAAGGCGCGCGGCATCACCATTTCGACGGCACACGTCGAATATGAGACGCCAGCCCGTCACTATGCGCACGTCGATTGCCCCGGCCACGCCGACTATGTGAAGAACATGATCACCGGCGCGGCACAGATGGATGGCGCGATCCTGGTCGTTTCGGCTGCCGACGGCCCGATGCCGCAGACCCGCGAGCACATCCTGCTTGCCCGTCAGGTTGGCGTTCCGGCGATCGTCGTGTTCCTGAACAAGGTCGACCAGGTTGACGATGCCGAACTTCTCGAACTCGTCGAGCTCGAAGTACGCGAGCTTCTGTCGAAGTACGATTTCCCGGGCGACGACATTCCGATCGTCAAGGGTTCGGCTCTGGCTGCGCTTGAAGACTCAAACAAGGAAATCGGCGAAGACGCCGTCCGTGCCTTGATGGCGGAAGTCGACAAGTACATTCCGACGCCAGAGCGTCCGATCAACCTGCCGTTCCTGATGCCGATCGAAGACGTTTTCTCGATCTCCGGCCGTGGTACGGTTGTAACGGGCCGCGTTGAACGCGGTATCGTCAAGGTTGGTGAAGAAGTCGAGATCATCGGCATCAAGCCGACGACGAAGACGACGGTGACCGGCGTCGAGATGTTCCGCAAGCTGCTCGACCAGGGCCAGGCCGGCGACAACATCGGTGCGCTGATCCGCGGCGTTGGCCGTGAAGACGTCGAGCGCGGCCAGATCCTTGCCAAGCCAGGTTCGGTCAAGCCGCACACCAAGTTCAAGGCAGAAGCCTATATCCTGACGAAGGACGAAGGTGGCCGTCACACGCCATTCTTCTCCAACTACCGTCCGCAGTTCTACTTCCGCACGACCGACGTGACGGGTGTTGTGACTTTGCCGGAAGGCACGGAAATGGTCATGCCCGGCGACAACATCGCAGTTGATGTGACGCTGATCGTGCCGATCGCCATGGAAGAGAAGCTGCGCTTCGCTATCCGTGAAGGTGGCCGCACCGTCGGTGCTGGGATTGTTTCTTCGATTATCGAATAAGACTTTCTGATCGTTAGAATCGGGAAGGGCGGTCCATCGGGCCGCCCTTTTTTATGCTGGCCTTAGCACCAAAGTCTAACTTCTCTCCGTTACAGCTTCTGGTATCTAATTGACGCAAAGCCAGTCCAGATATTTGCGGAGTTAGAGTGTTCCAGATAGTACCCGTTAAATATCGCTACCCGCTTTTCTTCCTCGTCTCCCGGATGGTCCTGGTTCTGCAATACATAGCGACGGCACCGGCGCTTGCTGCCATGGCGGAGGATCAGCCAGGCTTTACCACACCAGGAAATATCAGCCGCCCTTACACTCCTGGCGGACTATTGGGACGTTCCTTCGTGCCCTCCGAGACCAATCGTCCCCCCAAGCAGGTTCGGCCTCCAAAAAATGGCGTGGTGCTTTTTGAGCCCTATACGCCCGTTCGGCTTCCTGATCTCCCCAAGAACAGTGGGGTTTCTTCTGTACCCTATACGCCGGTTCGATTACCCGATCTCCCCGCAAAAAGTGCTGTACCTTCTGAGCCGCAAGCTCCCGCGAAGCTTTCGGCGCCAGACAAGGCTCCCAAGCCCTTCAAGCTCGCCGATCAGACCATGCGATTTGCTATCGTGCGGAACGCTTCCGCAAGCTGCGAACCAGCCTGTCCCGAGTGGATAGCGGCCTCAGGTACGATTACAGCGGATAGCCCCTCAAGATTGCGCAAGGTCCTGCGACAGCTGGGCAAGCGGCGATTGCCCATTGTGATAGAATCGAATGGCGGAGCGGTGGACGCGGCCATGGAAATAGGACGTTTGATCCGAAAGCGAGGGCTCGACGTTGCGGTTGGAAAAACCAGCTTCTATGAATGTGATCCTGACCAGAAAGGGTGCAAGCCAAAATATTCGGATGGCGCCTATGCGGGCTTTGCCTATCCCGGTTGGGCAGCCTGCATGTCAGCTTGCCCATTTATCGTTGCCGGCGGCTCCAAACGTTTTGTCGGTTTGTGGGCAGAGCTGGGTGTCCATCAGATCACCACCACAGTTACCAAAACGATGGTAAAATATCAGACACGCTACCGGATCGTAAAAGGCAAAAAGAAAATCGTCGATACGAAAATCATTGGGCGTAGATCGACCGGAACGTACAAGACAACCGAACTATCCAAAGGTTATCGCAAACGACTCAACGCTTACTTCAATGAAATGGGTGTCGACGCTGGCATTGTCGCTAAAATGCTTTCAATTCCGGCAAGCGATATTTCCATTCTGGACCATGATGAGTTGTTGAATTTTCGAATGACAACCGGTCCCGGCGATGTGGGTGATTTCTCCAGCGCGAGCACCTGCGCACAAGAGCCAAAACCAGCAAACTGTATTGAATTAAGCGCAATCGTCACTAAATAAACAATTATCGAGCGTCTCGGCAGTGGGATCAGTTCGAGAAGTTTGTCAATGACAGCTTGATCATACCTTTGGGACTTGAAAAGCTCTCCGCTTTGTGGAATGTACGCCCCGAACATAGGGGAGTAGCTCAGTTGGTAGAGCGGCGGTCTCCAAAACCGTAGGTCGCAGGTTCGAATCCTGTCTCCCCTGCCAACACATAGTCTGCCGGTGCACGATTGGATGGTGCAATGGGCAGATGTTTGGAAAGAAACGAATCCGGGGGCCTTGTGTTTTTCCGGAATCGGTTCTATGTAGGCTTAACAGACACGCGGTGCGTGGAGCTGAACGATCAGCTTTACGGGCCGCAATGGTGTGGACAGATGGTGTTGTTTAAGTTGCAGCACAGCATGTTTACAGCAACATGACATGCACGAGCGGTAAATGGCATCCAAAACGAATCCAATAACTTTTTTTCAGCAAGTGCGCGCTGAAACCGCAAAGGTCACATGGCCTTCGCGTCGCGAAACGCTCATTTCCACCGCGATGGTGATGGTAATGGCGTTTTTTGCTGCGATTTTCTTTTTCGCAGCTGATCAGTTGATGGCATACGGAATCGATATGATTCTCGGTCTTGGTCGTTAACGCAGGCTGACAAGAAAATCGGGATTGGGAAATAGCAATGACCGCGCGCTGGTATATCGTTCACGCCTATTCGAACTTTGAAAAGAAGGTCGCCGAGTCGATCGAAGAAAAGGCAAGGCAGAAGGGTCTGTCGCACCTTTTTGAGAAGATTCTCGTGCCGACCGAAAAAGTGGTCGAAGTCCGCCGTGGCCGCAAGGTCGATGCCGAGCGCAAGTTCTTTCCGGGTTATGTCCTGGTTCGTGCCGATCTGACAGATGATGCCTATCATCTGATCAAGAACACACCGAAGGTGACGGGGTTCCTCGGTTCGGACAACAAGCCGATTGCGATTTCCGATAAGGAAGCCGACCGCATCCTGATGCAGGTCCAGGAAGGTGTCGAGCGTCCAAAAGCTTCAATCTCGTTCGAGATTGGCGAAAGTGTTCGCGTTGCCGATGGTCCGTTCGCCTCGTTCAACGGCACTGTACAGGAAGTCGACGAAGAGCGTTCGCGCCTCAAGGTCGAGGTTTCGATTTTTGGCCGGGCCACCCCGGTCGATCTGGAATTTGGTCAGGTTGAAAAAGTCTGATCAATCGGCGGCTCTCTGAAGCCGCCTGCTGCGTCAGCGGCAAACATGGTGGGAGGTAAGGCAGCCTTTAGCCGGGCTTTCGATCCGCACCACCAAACTGCAACCGCCGGTTATCCGGCACTTTGATTAAAGGCAGGAAGTTATGGCTAAGAAAGTAGCAGGCCAGCTCAAGCTGCAGGTTTCGGCAGGATCGGCAACACCGTCCCCGCCGATCGGACCGGCGCTTGGTCAGCGTGGCATCAACATCATGGAATTCTGCAAGGCCTTCAATGCGGCCACGCAGGAACTGGAAAAGGGTTCGCCCATTCCGGTCGTGATTACATATTATCAGGACAAGTCCTTCACATTTGCGATGAAGACGCCGCCGGTGTCTTACTTCCTCAAGAAGGCCGCAAACCTGAAGTCGGGTTCGAAAGAGCCAGGCAAGGTCGTTGCCGGCAAGATCTCGCGCGACAAGGTGCGTGAAATCGCGCAGGCGAAGATGAAAGACCTGAACGCAGCGGACGTTGAAGCCGCCATGCGCATGGTTGAAGGTTCTGCCCGTTCGATGGGCCTGGAAGTGGTGGGCTAAGACGATGGCAAAACTATCAAAGCGTGTAGCGAAAGTTCGTGAAGGCGTTGACCGTAACAAGCTGTACGACCTGACCTCGGCAATTGCCATGGTCAAGGAGCGTGCTGTTGCCAAGTTCGACGAGACGATCGAAGTTGCAATGAACCTCGGCGTTGATCCTCGCCATGCGGACCAGATGGTTCGCGGTGTCGTCAATCTGCCGAATGGCACCGGCCGTACAGTTCGCGTCGCCGTATTTGCTCGTGGTCCGAAGGCTGATGAAGCCAAGGCTGCCGGTGCAGACATCGTCGGTGCGGAAGACCTGTTCGAGATCGTCAATGGCGGCAAGATCGATTTCGATCGCTGCATTGCCACACCGGACATGATGCCGCTCGTTGGCCGTCTCGGTAAGGTTCTCGGCCCACGCGGCATGATGCCTAACCCGAAGGTTGGCACGGTCACGACCGATGTTACAGCTGCCGTTAAGGCTTCCAAGGGCGGTGCAGTCGAGTTCCGCGTCGAGAAGGCCGGCATCATTCACGCCGGCGTCGGCAAGGCATCCTTCGATGCCAAGGCGCTGGAAGAGAACATCAAGGCGTTCGCCGATGCCGTCACCAAGGCAAAGCCAACTGGCGCCAAGGGTGACTACGTCAAGCGCGTCGCGATTTCCTCGACGATGGGTGCTGGCGTAAAGATCGATCCAGCAACAGTACGCATTGCGTAAGTGTTGATTGAAGTTTCAGGCTTAGCTGTTTGAAACAAAAGAATTCCAGGCCCTTCGGGGCCTGGATAACCGGATGCAAGTCCGGTTATCCTGTCCGAGATTGCGGGTGGTTCGCCTTAATTCGTCAGAACCCGCATGAGACGTGGAAAAACTTTGGTTAAAGGGCTTAGCCCGATGAACAAGGTTCGAACCGTAGTTGCCTTTCGCTTGCAGCCGATCTCGGCGAAGCAGGGGGGACAGGATCCTCAAGTGCTGTGTGGTTTCGGTCTTCGGACTGAAAGCTTGCAGCAAAAGGCAACCCGGCAGTGACGCAATCTCGCGTTTCTGCCAAATGGAGAGAGACAGTGGAAAAAGCGGAAAAGCGCGAATTCGTCGCGTGGCTGAATGGGGTCTTCAAGGACTCTGGTTCAGTTGTCGTGGCCCACTATACCGGTCTCACCGTTGCGCAACTGAGCGACCTTCGCTCCAAGATGCGTGATGCTGGTGGCACCGTTAAAGTCGCGAAGAACCGCCTTGCCAAGATCGCTCTTCAGGGCACGGATTCGGAAGGCATCGCTGACCTGTTCACAGGTCAGACACTCGTTGCTTATTCCAACGATCCGATAGCGGCACCAAAGATCGCCATTGAATTTGCCAAGGGAAACGAAAAGCTCGTCATCCTCGGTGGTTCGATGGGAGCAACAACTCTCGATCCGGATGGGGTAAAGGCACTTGCTGCACTTCCATCTCTCGACGAGTTGCGCGCAAAGCTGGTTGGTATGATCCAGACACCGGCTTCTCGCATTGCTCAGGTCGTCAACGCACCGGCAGCTCAGCTTGCCCGCGTTTTTGGCGCCTATGCCCGGAAGGACGAAGCGGCATAAGGCCGTTCTCGCTGTCAATATATCGAACCTTGTAAAGGAATACCAAAATGACTGATCTCGCAAAGATCGTAGATGACCTGTCCAACCTGACTGTTCTCGAAGCTGCTGAACTTTCGAAGCTTCTTGAAGAGAAGTGGGGCGTTTCTGCTGCTGCTCCTGTGGCTGCTGCTGCCGCTGCCGGCGGTGGTGCAGTTGCTGCTGCAGTTGAAGAGAAGACTGAATTCGACGTCGTTCTGACCGAAGCCGGACCTAACAAGATCAACGTGATCAAGGAAGTCCGCGCTATCACCGGTCTCGGCCTCAAGGAAGCCAAGGACCTCGTTGAAGCTGCTCCCAAGGCAGTCAAAGAAGGCGTTAACAAGGAAGAATCTGACAAGATCAAGGCACAGCTCGAAGCAGCTGGCGCCAAGGTCGAACTCAAGTAAGCCTTGCACTGATTGGCGGGCAGGGCGATCTGCCCGCCAACTACTCCCCTCGGGGAATCCGGTACTGAACCCTTTTCCTGACGGCAATTTCGATGCTTTCAGGAAACGGGTTTTGTCCCGTTCACGGGGCCGCATGAGCGGTTTTAAGAAACAGGCCAGTTTCTGGCATAAAGACGAGGAGCGACGATGGCTCAGACCCATTCTTTCAATGGTCGTAGGCGCGTACGCAAGTTTTTCGGTAAGATTCCGGAAGTCGCAGAGATGCCGAACCTCATCGAGGTTCAGAAAGCTTCCTACGATCAGTTTCTGATGGTGGAAGAGCCCAAGGGCGGGCGTTTGGATGAAGGTCTGCAGGCTGTGTTCAAGTCTGTTTTCCCGATCCAGGATTTCTCGGGCGCTTCCATGCTCGAATTCGTCAAGTACGAGTTCGAGGCTCCAAAATTCGACGTTGACGAATGCCGTCAGCGCGATCTGACATACGCTGCGCCGCTCAAGGTGACGCTGCGCCTCATCGTGTTCGATATCGATGAGGATACAGGCGCGAAGTCGATCAAGGACATCAAGGAACAGGACGTTTACATGGGCGATATGCCGCTCATGACCGATAACGGCACGTTCATTGTAAACGGCACCGAGCGCGTGATCGTATCGCAGATGCATCGTTCGCCGGGCGTCTTCTTCGATCACGACAAGGGCAAGACGCATTCGTCCGGCAAGCTGCTGTTTGCTGCGCGCGTTATCCCTTATCGCGGTTCCTGGCTCGACATCGAATTTGATGCCAAGGACGTCGTCTATGCGCGTATCGACCGCCGCCGCAAGATCCCTGCGACGTCGCTGTTGATGGCGCTTGGCATGGATTCGGAAGAAATCCTGTCGACTTTCTACAATACGCTCACGTTTAACCGCGATGGCGATACCTGGCGTATTCCGTTCTCCGTGGATCGCTTCCGCGGCTTCAAGGCTACTACGGACGTCGTGGATGCCGATACGGGCGAGGTTGTTCTCGAAACAGGCAAGAAGCTGACGGCACGCAGTGCCAAGCAGCTTGCTGAAAAGGGCTTGAAGTTCATCAAGGCGACAGAAGACGATCTGCTCGGCACCTATCTCGCCGAAGATATCGTCAACATGGAGACGGGTGAAGTTTATCTCGAAGCCGGTGATGAACTCGACGAGAAGACACTCAAGGTTCTGCTCGACACGGGCGTTTCCGAGATCAACATTCTCGATATCGATCACGTCAATATCGGACCCTATATCCGCAACACCCTTGCCGTTGACAAGAACGAGAACCGTCAGGACGCACTGTTCGACATCTACCGCGTCATGCGTCCGGGTGAACCGCCAACGATCGACTCCGCCGAAGCAATGTTCAAGTCGTTGTTCTTCGACAGTGAGCGCTACGATCTTTCAGCTGTTGGCCGCGTCAAGATGAACATGCGTCTCGATCTCGATGCGGAAGACACTGTTCGCATCCTGCGCAAGGAAGACATCCTGGCTGTCGTCAAGATGCTGGTTGATCTGCGCGATGGCCGCGGCGAAATCGACGACATCGACAATCTCGGCAACCGCCGTGTGCGTTCGGTCGGCGAATTGATGGAAAACCAGTACCGTGTTGGTCTGCTCCGCATGGAGCGCGCCATCAAGGAACGTATGTCGTCCATTGAAATCGACACGGTAATGCCGCAGGACCTGATCAACGCGAAGCCGGCAGCCGCCGCCGTTCGTGAGTTCTTCGGTTCCTCGCAGCTTTCGCAGTTCATGGATCAGACCAACCCGCTGTCCGAGATCACGCACAAGCGTCGTCTTTCGGCATTGGGACCCGGCGGTTTGACCCGCGAGCGCGCCGGCTTCGAAGTCCGCGACGTTCATCCGACGCATTATGGCCGTATCTGCCCGATTGAAACGCCGGAAGGCCCGAATATCGGTCTGATCAACTCGCTCGCAACCTTTGCCCGGGTCAATAAGTACGGCTTTATTGAAAGCCCGTACCGCAAGATCATCGACGGCAAGGTCACGGACGAGGTGGTTTATCTGTCTGCGATGGAAGAAGCCAAGTATCACGTGGCACAGGCCAATGTGGAACTGGATGCTTCCGGCGCATTCACGGATGAATTCGTTGTCTGCCGTCATGCGGGTGAAGTTCTGATGGCGCCGCGTGAAAACGTGGATCTGATGGACGTTTCGCCGAAGCAGCTTGTTTCGGTTGCAGCGGCGCTCATTCCGTTCCTTGAGAACGATGACGCCAACCGCGCTCTGATGGGCTCGAACATGCAGCGTCAGGCCGTTCCGCTGGTTCGTGCCGAAGCGCCGTTTGTTGGAACGGGCATGGAGCCGGTCGTCGCTCGCGACTCCGGTGCCGCTATCGGTGCACGCCGTACTGGTATTGTCGATCAGGTCGATGCGACCCGTATCGTTATCCGTGCCACGGAAGACCTCGTGCCGGGCAAGTCGGGCGTCGATATCTATCGCCTGATGAAGTTCCAGCGTTCGAACCAGAACACCTGCATCAATCAGCGTCCGCTGGTTCGTGTTGGCGACCGGATCGAGAAGGGTGACATCATCGCTGATGGTCCTTCGACGGATCTGGGCGATCTGGCGCTCGGCCGCAACGTGCTCGTCGCGTTCATGCCGTGGAATGGCTACAACTACGAAGATTCCATCCTTCTTTCTGAAAAGATCGTTTCGGATGACGTCTTCACCTCGATCCATATCGAGGAGTTCGAAGTCATGGCCCGCGACACGAAGCTCGGACCGGAAGAAATCACGCGCGACATTCCGAACGTTTCGGAAGAAGCACTGAAGAACCTGGACGAAGCTGGCATTGTCTATATCGGCGCGGAAGTTCAGCCGGGCGATATCCTCGTCGGCAAGATCACACCGAAGGGCGAAAGCCCGATGACCCCGGAAGAGAAGCTTCTGCGAGCCATCTTCGGTGAGAAGGCTTCGGACGTTCGTGATACCTCGATGCGCATGCCGCCCGGGACCTACGGTACTGTTGTGGAAGTTCGCGTTTTCAACCGCCACGGCGTTGAGAAGGACGAACGCGCCATGGCGATCGAACGCGAGGAAATCGAGCGTTTGGCCAAGGACCGCGACGACGAACAGGCGATCCTTGACCGCAACGTCTATGGCCGTCTGGCCGACGTTCTCGATGGCAAGTCTGCTGTTGCCGGACCGAAGGCGTTCAAGAAGGGCACTGTCGTTACACAGGACGTCATGGGTGAATACCCGCGTTCCCAGTGGTGGCAGTTTGCTGTCGAGGACGAGAAGATCCAGGGCGAAATCGAAGCTCTGCGCAACCAATACGATGACTCCAAGAAATTGCTCGAGCAGCGTTTCATGGACAAGGTCGAAAAGGTCCAGCGCGGCGACGAGATGCCTCCAGGCGTCATGAAGATGGTCAAGGTCTTTGTCGCTGTGAAGCGCAAGATTCAGCCAGGCGACAAGATGGCTGGCCGTCACGGTAACAAGGGCGTTGTTTCGCGTATCGCCGCTGTTGAAGATATGCCGTTCCTTGAAGACGGAACGCATGTCGATATCGTGCTCAATCCGCTTGGCGTGCCAAGCCGGATGAATGTCGGGCAGATCCTCGAAACGCATCTGGGCTGGGCTTGCGCCGGAATGGGTAGGAAGATCGGGGAACTGATCGAGGCCTACAAGGCACAGCACGCACAGGGTGAACAGGGCGATATTGCTCCGCTGAGAATGACGATTGAATCGATCATTCCGGACAATGACCGCAACGAGCCGGTTCGCAACTATGACGATGAGAGCATCATTCGTCTTGGCGAACAGATGAAGCGTGGCGTTTCGATTGCAACGCCGGTGTTTGACGGTGCGCATGAACCGGACATCAATGTGATGCTGGAACAGGCGGGCCTGCATTCTTCGGGTCAATCGACGCTTTATGACGGACGTACGGGTGAGACTTTCGATCGTCAGGTGACCGTCGGCTACATCTACATGCTGAAGCTGCACCATCTGGTCGACGACAAGATCCACGCTCGTTCGATCGGACCTTACTCGCTCGTTACCCAGCAGCCTCTGGGTGGTAAAGCCCAGTTCGGCGGTCAGCGCTTCGGTGAAATGGAGGTCTGGGCTCTGGAAGCATACGGTGCAGCTTACACGCTGCAGGAAATGCTTACGGTCAAGTCCGACGACGTCGCCGGTCGCACGAAGGTTTACGAAGCAATCGTCCGTGGCGACGATACTTTCGAAGCCGGCATTCCGGAGAGCTTCAACGTTCTCGTCAAGGAAATGCGCTCGCTCGGTCTCAATGTCGAGCTGGACGATACTCGTGCCCAAGAACAGCAACAGCAGGCATTGCCTGACGCTGCAGAGTAAAAAGGGAAGGGTGCGCGGCAATGCTCGCGCACCCGACCAGTTTTTCGGGCCGCTGAGGAAGCGGCATTTGATCTAGATGGACCGCGGCGGCGGATATCCATCGCAAGTAGAGGGCACTCTTTGCCCCATGGAGAAACGGCATGAACCAAGAGGTCATGAATCTTTTCAATCCTCAGGTGCCTGTGCAGGCATTCGATTCCATCCGGATATCGATCGCCAGCCCTGAGAAGATTCTGTCCTGGTCATACGGTGAGATCAAGAAGCCGGAGACGATCAACTACCGCACTTTCAAGCCTGAGCGGGATGGTCTTTTCTGTGCTCGGATCTTCGGGCCGATCAAGGACTATGAATGCTTGTGCGGCAAGTACAAGCGCATGAAATATAAGGGCATCATCTGCGAGAAGTGCGGTGTGGAAGTCACGCTGTCACGCGTTCGCCGTGAGCGTATGGGCCATATCGAACTCGCAGCCCCGGTTGCGCACATCTGGTTCCTGAAGTCTCTGCCTAGCCGTATCGGCACATTGCTCGACATGACCTTGAAGGGCATCGAGCGCGTTCTCTATTTCGAGAACTATATTGTGACCGAGCCGGGCCTGACTGCCCTGAAGGAGCATCAGCTTCTTTCGGAAGAAGAATACATGATCGCGGTCGATGAGTATGGTGAGGATTCCTTCACCGCACTGATCGGTGCCGAGGCTATTCATGAACTTCTGGCTTCGATGGATCTGGAAAAGATCGCCGGAGATCTGCGTGAGGAACTCGCAACAACGACTTCCGATCTGAAGCAGAAGAAGCTCATGAAGCGTCTGAAGATCGTCGAGAACTTCCTGGAATCGGGTAACCGTCCGGAATGGATGATCATGAAGATCGTTCCGGTGATCCCGCCGGACCTGCGTCCGCTGGTTCCGCTGGATGGCGGACGTTTTGCGACGTCCGACCTCAACGACCTTTATCGCCGCGTTATCAACCGTAACAACCGTCTGAAGCGCCTGATCGAATTGCGCGCTCCTGGCATCATCATCCGTAACGAGAAGCGCATGCTTCAGGAATCGGTTGATGCGTTGTTTGACAACGGTCGTCGTGGCCGTGTCATCACCGGTGCCAACAAGCGCCCGCTGAAGTCGCTCTCCGACATGCTCAAGGGCAAGCAGGGCCGCTTCCGTCAGAACCTTCTCGGCAAGCGCGTCGACTATTCCGGCCGTTCGGTTATCGTGACCGGTCCGGAGTTGAAGCTGCATCAGTGCGGTCTGCCAAAGAAGATGGCGCTCGAGCTCTTCAAGCCGTTCATCTATGCCCGTCTCGACGCAAAGGGTTACTCCTCGACCGTCAAGCAGGCGAAGAAGCTGGTTGAAAAGGAAAAGCCGGAAGTCTGGGATATTCTCGACGAAGTCATCCGCGAGCATCCGGTTCTCCTGAACCGTGCTCCGACGCTGCATCGTCTTGGCATCCAGGCGTTCGAGCCCATCCTGATCGAAGGCAAGGCAATCCAGCTGCATCCGCTCGTCTGTACCGCTTTCAATGCGGATTTCGACGGCGACCAGATGGCTGTCCACGTTCCGCTTTCTCTGGAAGCGCAGCTTGAAGCCCGCGTTCTGATGATGTCGACGAACAACATCCTGCATCCTGCAAACGGTCTGCCGGTCATCGTTCCGTCACAGGACATGGTCCTCGGCCTGTACTATCTGTCGATCGTTGCGGCGAAGGAGCCGGGCGAGGGCATGGCCTTTGCCGATATGGGCGAACTTCACCACGCTATCGGCAGCGGTGCAGTGACCCTGCATACAAAGATCAAGGGCCGCTTCAAGAGCATTGATGCAGACGGCAAACCGACGTCGAAGATTTATGAGACCACTCCTGGCCGCATGATCATCGGTGAGCTTCTGCCGAAGCACCACAACGTGCCTTTCGACATCTGCAATCAAGAAATGACCAAGAAGAACATCTCCAAGATGATCGACACGGTCTATCGCCATTGCGGACAGAAAGAGACGGTCATTTTCTGCGATCGCATCATGCAGCTTGGCTTCGGTCATGCTTGCCGTGCCGGTATCTCTTTCGGCAAGGACGACATGGTCATTCCGGAAACCAAGGCGAAGCTGGTTGCTGAAACCGAAGCTTTGGCAACGGAATACGAACAGCAGTACAATGACGGCCTGATCACTCAGGGCGAGAAGTACAACAAGGTCGTGGACGCTTGGGGCAAGTGCACCGAGAAGGTCGCCGACGAAATGATGGCGCGCATCAAGGCCGTCGAGTTCGATCCTGTTACTGGCCGCCAGAAGCAGATGAACTCGATCTACATGATGTCGCACTCGGGTGCTCGTGGTTCGCCGAACCAGATGCGCCAGCTGGGTGGTATGCGCGGTCTGATGGCCAAGCCTTCGGGCGAAATCATCGAAACGCCTATCATTTCGAACTTCAAGGAAGGCTTGACCGTGAACGAGTACTTCAACTCGACCCACGGTGCCCGTAAGGGCCTTGCCGACACCGCCTTGAAGACGGCCAACTCCGGTTATCTGACACGCCGTCTCGTTGACGTCGCGCAGGATTGCATCGTCATCTCGGTTGATTGCGGCACGACAACGGGCCTCACCATGCAGCCGATCGTCGATGCCGGCCAGGTGGTCGCGACGATTGGCCAGCGTGTTCTTGGCCGTACGGCACTTGAAGACATCCTGCATCCGGTTTCGGGTGACGTGCTTGTCAAGGGTGGCAACATCATCGACGAGTTCGATATCGATGCCATTGAAAAGGCTGGTGTTCAGTCGATCCGCATCCGTTCGGCTCTCACCTGTGAGACCCGTGGCGGCATCTGCGCCAAGTGCTACGGCCGCGATCTGGCCCGTGGTACCCCGGTCAACCAGGGTGAGGCTGTCGGCGTTATCGCTGCTCAGTCCATCGGTGAGCCAGGCACGCAGTTGACGATGCGTACGTTCCACCTTGGTGGTACTGCGCAGGTGGTCGATCAGTCGTTCCTTGAAGCCAGCTATGAAGGCACGGTGCAGATCCGCAACCGTAATGTCGTGCGCAACTCGGATGGCCATCTGGTCGTCATGGGCCGCAACATGGCTGTTGTCATTGTGGATGCGACTGGCAAGGAACGCGCAACACACCGCGTCACCTACGGTTCGCGTATCTACGTCGATGACGGCGACAATGTTAAGCGCGGCCAGCGTGTTGCCGAGTGGGATCCCTATACCCGCCCGGTCATGACGGAAGTCGAAGGTCATGTCGAATTCGAAGACATGGTCGATGGCCTTTCGGTTACGGAAACGACGGACGAGTCCACCGGTATCACGAAGCGCGTGGTTATCGACTGGCGCTCGACCCCGCGCGGCTCCGATCTGAAGCCGGCGATCGTCGTCAAGGACAAGAACGGCAAGGTTCTGAAACTGGCAAAGGGCGGCGATGCTCGCTTCCAGCTGTCGGTGGAATCGATCCTGTCGGTCGAGCCTGGTTCGCATGTGAAGGCGGGCGACGTTCTTGCCCGTATTCCGATGGAAAGCGCCAAGACCAAGGACATCACCGGTGGTCTGCCGCGCGTTGCGGAACTGTTCGAAGCCCGTCGTCCGAAGGACCACGCTATCATCGCCGAAATCGATGGTACGGTTCGTTTTGGCCGCGACTACAAGAACAAGCGCCGCATCGTCATCGAGCCGAACGACGAAACTGTGGAGCCAGTCGAGTATCTGATCCCCAAGGGCAAGCCTTTCCATCTTCAGGATGGCGATGCCATTGAAAAGGGTGACTATATCCTCGACGGCAATCCTGCACCGCACGACATCCTGGCGATCAAGGGCGTGGAGGCTTTGGCTTCCTACCTAGTCAACGAAATCCAGGAAGTCTATCGTCTGCAGGGCGTTCTGATCAACGACAAGCACATCGAAGTGATTGTTCGTCAGATGCTGCAGAAGGTCGAGATCACCGAGTCGGGCGACACCGGGTTCATCTCCGGCGATCACGTCGACCGGATCGAGTTGGACGAAATTAACGAGCGTTTGGAAGAGGATGGCAAGAAGCCAGGCTACGGCACTCCGGTGCTGCTCGGCATCACCAAGGCCTCGCTCCAGACCCCGTCGTTCATCTCGGCAGCGTCCTTCCAGGAAACAACACGCGTCCTTACGGAAGCCGCTGTTGCTGGCAAGATGGATGCTCTGCAGGGCCTGAAGGAGAACGTCATCGTTGGACGTCTGATCCCGGCAGGTACCGGCGGCACCGTCAAGCAGATCCGCCGCATTGCCGGAGCTCGCGACGAATTGATCATCGACGAGCGCCGCAAGGAAGCCGGAGCAAGCGCCGCGAAAGCCGGCCCGATGCTGACGGACATGACAGGCCAGCCGGCCGAATAAGCTGGCAGCCAACACCAAACCAAAAGGCCGCCGCGGAGCAATCCGCGGCGGCCTTTTTCATGCGGGGTCTCAATCGAGCACAACTAAAATTCTACTAAGAGTGGAAATTCTTGCGCCAGATTCGCCATTTCTTGTGGAGGTTTCGGCGGTTCTTATGTGAGATTTGAGTCTTCTCGTGCGAAAACCTTGCGGGGATCGATGTGGGTTATCCAAAAATCAAACCCTTCGGTGCAGAGCTCAATTGTGCGTCATCCGCCGAGGCTCATAGAGCTGGTGTGGCATGCCATCAACTCAACCGCAGGCTGCACCAGACGTAATTGAACGTATGACGAGAAGCCAAATCCCTACTCGTTGAACTCGATCAGCGCCGCCTGGCCGGTGAGGGCGGTCTTCCAGGCGGAAAGGTGGGGTTCTTCTTCGGGCGCTTCGGTCAAGGTACCGATCTCCAGGAGCTCGGCTTCCTCGTAGCCGGAATTGGCGAGAATTTTCAGCGCCAGTTCTACCAGCCCGTCGGCATCGTCGTTCATCAGCAGCAGGTGAACCTGGCGAGGCTCGTCGTCCTTGTCCTTCCAGACATCCGCAACGATGAGATGCACTGTTTTCGACTCGGCTGGTGATGAAGACATTGAAATGTTCCTGATTCTGCGAATTGACGTCCAGAATAGACAAATGGGCGCGCCAAGTCACCGAACGCCACGAAATCCCTGTGCAAGATACGAAATATTGCTTGAAATAATGCACGTCCGGCGAAACTATCTTACATTCAGGCCCGCAAGAGCCTGCAAACGCTGCAAACCTTAATAATATTGTGGCTTCAGGCTTGACGAAAGCCCGGGGACACAGTATCAGCAGCCCATCTGAGCCGATGTGAGATTGGCCGTTTCGGAGCGACACGCTCTGGAGTTCATCTCAAACAGGGTTCGTTTTACGATCGAAATGCAATTTGCCGCTCGCATGAGGCCTTTAGGGCTTCCTCTGCTTTTATTCGGGCAACCACCCTTGCGGTGGTTTAGTTGCCCGAATTCGTGCATGAGCATGGCGCTGAAACGGCCCTGACGGGCGAAGATACGAGATTTGTGCCAAAGCGCTAGCGCTTTGATACGCATTACAAAGAGGGAAGGTTGAATGCCTACCGTAAACCAGTTGATCCGCAAGCCGCGCACTGCGCCGGTCAAGCGCAATAAAGTCCCTGCTCTGCAGGAAAACCCGCAGAAGCGCGGCGTTTGCACTCGCGTCTACACGACGACCCCGAAGAAGCCGAACTCGGCTCTGCGTAAGGTCGCCAAGGTGCGTCTGACGAACGGATTTGAAGTCATCGGATATATTCCGGGTGAGGGGCATAACCTTCAGGAACACTCTGTCGTGATGATCCGCGGCGGCCGTGTAAAGGATTTGCCGGGTGTTCGTTATCACATCATCCGTGGTGTTCTGGATACCCAGGGCGTCAAGAACCGCAAGCAGCGCCGTTCCAAGTACGGTGCGAAGCGTCCGAAGTAAGATTTTCCGGGACTTTGGCCACCAGGTAGGTCAACCCGATGCAGATAAGAGACAAAGAATATGTCCAGACGCCATAGTGCAGAAAAGCGTGAGATCAATCCGGATCCTAAGTTCGGCGATCTCGTTCTGACCAAGTTCATGAATGCAGTCATGCATCATGGCAAGAAGTCGATTGCTGAGCGTATCGTTTACGGTGCGCTGGAGTCAGTTGAGAGCAAGAGCAAGCAGGAGCCGGTTGCCCTGTTCCATCAGGCTCTCGACAATGTAGCGCCGCACGTTGAAGTTCGTTCGCGCCGCGTTGGTGGTGCAACGTATCAGGTTCCGGTCGACGTTCGTCCGGAGCGCCGTCAGGCTCTTGCCATCCGCTGGCTGATCAATGCAGCACGCGGCCGTAATGAGACGACGATGATTGATCGCCTGTCCGGTGAACTTCTCGATGCTGCAAACAACCGCGGCTCGGCTGTGAAGAAGCGTGAAGACACGCATCGCATGGCAGAAGCCAACCGCGCATTCTCGCATTACCGCTGGTAATTGCGAAAACATTAGTCCTAGAGGCACCATATCATGGCTCGCGAATATAAAATCGAAGACTACCGGAATTTCGGTATCATGGCGCACATCGACGCCGGCAAGACCACGACTACCGAGCGTATTCTTTATTACACCGGCAAGTCGCACAAGATCGGTGAAGTCCACGATGGCGCCGCAACCATGGACTGGATGGAGCAGGAGCAGGAGCGTGGCATCACGATCACGTCCGCTGCCACCACCACTTTCTGGAAGGGCCGTGACGGCAAGATGCGCCGTTTCAACATCATCGATACGCCTGGCCACGTCGACTTCACCATTGAAGTAGAGCGTTCGCTGCGCGTTCTCGACGGCGCGATTGCGCTTCTCGATGCCAATGCCGGTGTTGAGCCGCAGACTGAAACTGTCTGGCGTCAGGCCGAGAAGTATCATGTTCCGCGCATGATCTTCGTCAACAAGATGGACAAGACCGGTGCCGATTTCTATCGCTGCGTCGAGATGGTCAAGACCCGTCTTGGTGCCAAGGCTCTCGTCATGCAGCTGCCGATCGGCGCCGAGACAGAGTTCAAGGGCGTTGTCGATCTCATCGAGATGAAGGCACTTGTCTGGCGCGACGAACAGCTCGGCGCACAGTGGGACGTTGTTGAAATCCCTGCCGATCTCAAGGACCAGGCTGAAGAATATCGCGAAAAGCTGATCGAGACTGCCGTAGAAGTCGATGAAGCCGCAACAGAAGCCTACCTCGAAGGCAACATGCCGGACAATGACGCTCTGCGCGCTCTGATCCGCATCGGCACATGCCGCGTTGAGTTCCATCCGGTATTCTGCGGTTCGGCATTCAAGAACAAGGGCGTACAGCCTTTGCTTGACGGTGTTGTTGAATATCTGCCTTCGCCGGTAGACGTTCCCGCCATCAAGGGCATCGATCCGAAGACCGATGCGGAAACGACCCGCAAGTCTTCCGACGACGAGCCGCTTTCCATGCTCGCCTTCAAGATCATGAACGATCCGTTCGTTGGCTCGCTGACCTTCTGCCGCATCTATTCCGGCAAGCTGACCAAGGGCATTTCGCTCGACAATACGGTCAAGGAAAAACGCGAACGTATCGGCCGCATGCTGCAGATGCATTCCAACTCGCGTGAAGACATCGAAGAAGCCTTTGCCGGCGACATCGTTGCTCTCGCAGGCCTCAAGGAAACCACAACGGGTGATACGCTTTGCGATCCGTTGAAGCCGGTTATCCTTGAGCGCATGGTATTCCCCGAGCCGGTTATCTCGATCTCGGTAGAGCCAAAAACCAAGGCCGACCAGGAAAAGATGGGCCTCGCGCTTAATCGTCTTGCTGCTGAAGATCCTTCGTTCCGCGTCCGCACTGACGAAGAATCCGGCCAGACCATCATCTCGGGCATGGGCGAACTTCATCTTGACATTCTCGTTGATCGTATGCGTCGCGAGTTCAAGGTCGAGGCAAATACAGGTAGCCCCCAGGTTGCCTACCGTGAATCGATCACCCGCAAGGCCGAGATCGACTACACCCACAAGAAGCAGTCCGGTGGTTCGGGTCAGTTCGCCCGTATCAAGGTTATCTTCGAGCCGCATGACGGCGACGATTTCATCTTCGAATCGAAGATTGTCGGTGGTGCTATTCCGAAGGAGTACATCCCGGGTGTTGAAAAGGGTATCCAGAGCGTCATGGGTGCGGGTCCGCTCGCAGGCTTCCCGATGCTCGGCGTGAAAGCCACGCTGATCGACGGTGCATACCATGATGTGGACTCGTCGGTTCTCGCCTTCGAAATCGCAGCTCGCGCTGCGTTCCGCGAAGGTGCGCAGAAGGCTGGTGCCCAGCTGCTCGAGCCGATCATGAAGGTCGAAGTCGTTACGCCTGAAGATTACGTCGGTGACGTGATTGGCGATCTGAACTCACGTCGTGGTCAGATCCTCGGTACGGAGCCGCGTGGTATTGCGACCGTCATCAATGCACAGGTGCCGCTGGCCAACATGTTCGGTTATGTGAGCAACCTGCGTTCGATGAGCCAGGGACGTGCACAGTACACCATGCAGTTCGATCACTATGAACCTGTACCGGCAGCAGTCGCGCAGGAAATTCAGAAGAAGTTTGCGTAACCATAAGGTTGCGCGTGACAGTTGAAGTAAAGCCTGAGCAGGCGAACAGTTAACGGAGAGCTCAGATGGCTAAGAGCAAGTTTGAACGTAACAAGCCGCACGTCAACATTGGCACGATTGGTCACGTTGACCATGGCAAGACGTCGTTGACGGCAGCGATTACGAAGTATTTCGGTGAGTACAAGCCGTACGACCAGATTGACGCAGCGCCGGAAGAAAAGGCGCGCGGCATCACCATTTCGACGGCACACGTCGAATATGAGACGCCAGCCCGTCACTATGCGCACGTCGATTGCCCCGGCCACGCCGACTATGTGAAGAACATGATCACCGGCGCGGCACAGATGGATGGCGCGATCCTGGTCGTTTCGGCTGCCGACGGCCCGATGCCGCAGACCCGCGAGCACATCCTGCTTGCCCGTCAGGTTGGCGTTCCGGCGATCGTCGTGTTCCTGAACAAGGTCGACCAGGTTGACGATGCCGAACTTCTCGAACTCGTCGAGCTCGAAGTACGCGAGCTTCTGTCGAAGTACGATTTCCCGGGCGACGACATTCCGATCGTCAAGGGTTCGGCTCTGGCTGCGCTTGAAGACTCAAACAAGGAAATCGGCGAAGACGCCGTCCGTGCCTTGATGGCGGAAGTCGACAAGTACATTCCGACGCCAGAGCGTCCGATCAACCTGCCGTTCCTGATGCCGATCGAAGACGTTTTCTCGATCTCCGGCCGTGGTACGGTTGTAACGGGCCGCGTTGAACGCGGTATCGTCAAGGTTGGTGAAGAAGTCGAGATCATCGGCATCAAGCCGACGACGAAGACGACGGTGACCGGCGTCGAGATGTTCCGCAAGCTGCTCGACCAGGGCCAGGCCGGCGACAACATCGGTGCGCTGATCCGCGGCGTTGGCCGTGAAGACGTCGAGCGCGGCCAGATCCTTGCCAAGCCAGGTTCGGTCAAGCCGCACACCAAGTTCAAGGCAGAAGCCTATATCCTGACGAAGGACGAAGGTGGCCGTCACACGCCATTCTTCTCCAACTACCGTCCGCAGTTCTACTTCCGCACGACCGACGTGACGGGTGTTGTGACTTTGCCGGAAGGCACGGAAATGGTCATGCCCGGCGACAACATCGCAGTTGATGTGACGCTGATCGTGCCGATCGCCATGGAAGAGAAGCTGCGCTTCGCTATCCGTGAAGGTGGCCGCACCGTCGGTGCAGGCATCGTCTCGTCGATCATTGAGTAATTTAAGGTTTTATGCGGACGGCGCCTGTTACAAGGCGTCGCCGCTAAACAAGGAAAAGATGAAATGAACGGTCAAAACATCCGCATTCGCCTCAAGGCGTTTGATCATCGGATCCTTGACGATTCGACGCGGGAGATCGTGTCGACTGCCAAGCGTACCGGTGCCAATGTGCGCGGACCGATCCCGCTTCCTACGCGGATCGAGAAGTTCACGGTTAACCGCTCGCCGCATATCGACAAGAAAAGCCGCGAACAGTTCGAGATGCGCACTCATAAGCGTCTTCTCGATATCGTAGACCCAACCCCGCAGACTGTTGACGCGCTGATGAAGCTCGATCTTTCCGCTGGTGTTGATGTCGAGATCAAGCTGTAAGGCTTGAGGACGGAAGGACGAACCGATGCGTTCAGGTGTAATTGCACAGAAGCTGGGCATGACTCGCGTCTACAACGACGCAGGTGAGCATGTGCCGGTGACAGTACTCCGGATGGAGAATTGTCAGGTTGTGGCTCAGCGTACAGTCGAGAAGAATGGCTACACTGCCGTTCAGCTCGGTGTAGGTCTGGCCAAGGTAAAGAATACGACGAAGAGCTTGCGCGGTCACTTCGCGACGGCTTCAGTCGAGCCAAAGGCTAAAGTCGCGGAATTCCGCGTCTCTGTCGACAATCTTCTTGATGTCGGCGTTGAGATCACAGCCGAACATTACGTTGCCGGCCAGAAGGTCGATGTGACTGGTACTTCTATCGGCAAGGGTTTTGCCGGTTCCATGAAGCGCCACAACTTCGGCGGTCACCGCGCAACGCACGGTAACTCGGTCACCCACCGCGCTCACGGTTCTACCGGTCAGCGTCAGGATCCGGGCAAGGTGTTCAAGGGCAAGAAGATGGCTGGTCATATGGGTTCGACCCGTATCACCACACAGAACATCGAAGTCGTTTCGACGGACCTCGATCGTGGCCTTATTCTGGTTCGTGGTGCTGTTCCAGGTTCCAAGGGTGCATGGATACTGGTACGCGATGCCGTCAAGGAAGCGCTGCCGGACAATGCTCCCAAGCCAGCTGGTCTCCGGGCGCTTGCAGTCGACGAGGGCGCAAACATTGAAGCAGCCGTGTCTGATGCAGAAGTCGCACAGGCAACCGAGGGAGCCGAATAATGGACCTTTCGATCACAACACTTGAAGGCAAAGAAGCCGGCAAGGTGAAACTCTCCGAGGAGATTTTCGGTCTTGAGCCGCGCGACGATATCCTTCAGCGCATGGTCCGTTACCAGCTTGCTCGCAAGCAGCAGGGCACGCACAAGGCAAAGGGCCGTTCGGAAATCGCACGGACCGGCGCCAAGATGTACAAGCAGAAGGGTACGGGCCGCGCCCGTCACCATTCGGCACGTGCTCCGCAGTTCCGCGGCGGTGGCAAGGCTCACGGTCCGGTTGTTCACAGCCACGATCATGACCTGCCGAAGAAGGTGCGCGCACTTGCACTTCGTCATGCCCTGTCCACCAAGGTAAAGGCTTCCGACCTGATCATCGTCGATGATCTTCTGTCGGCCGAAGCCAAGACCAAGGTACTTGTTTCGCAGTTCGCCAAGCTTGGCCTCGAAAATGCGCTTCTCATCGGCGGTGCCGAGATCGATGCGAATTTCCGCCGTGCCGCTTCGAACATCCCGAACATCGATGTTCTGCCAATTCAGGGCATCAATGTTTACGACATCCTGCGTCGTGGCAAGCTCGTGCTTTCCAAGGCAGCAGTTGAAGCTCTCGAGGAGCGTTTCAAATGACTGATCTTCGCCACTACGACGTGATCGTCAGCCCGGTCATCACCGAGAAGTCGACCCTGGTTTCCGAACATAACCAGGTCGTCTTCAACGTAGCCAAGAAGGCAACGAAGCCGGAAATCAAGGCCGCAGTCGAAGCGCTGTTTCGCGTGAAGGTTACTGCAGTCAATACAGCTGTGCGCAAAGGCAAGGTGAAGCGGTTCCGCGGCATCGTCGGGCGCCAGAGTGATGTCAAGAAAGCAGTCGTGACGCTTGCCGAAGGGCAGTCGATCGATGTTTCGACTGGTCTCTGAGGGGCCGTGGAGTAAAGACAATGGCACTCAAACATTATAATCCAACCACACCAAGCCAGCGTCAGCTGGTCATCGTGGACCGTTCGGAGCTTTACAAGGGCAAGCCTGTCAAGGCTTTGACCGAAGGTCTGTCGTCGAAGGGTGGTCGTAACAACACCGGTCGCATTACCGTGCGTTTCCAGGGTGGCGGGCACAAGCGCACATACCGCTTCGTTGACTTCAAGCGTCGCAAGCATGACGTGGCTGCCAAGGTCGAGCGGCTTGAATACGATCCGAACCGGACCGCATTCATCGCGCTCATCCGCTACGAAGACGGTGAGCTGAGCTACATCCTGGCGCCGCAGCGTCTGGCCGTTGGCGATAGCGTTATTGCTGGCGCACAAACGGACGTGAAGCCAGGCAATGCGATGCCGCTGCAGGCAATGCCGGTCGGCACCATCATCCACAATGTAGAGATGAAGCCAGGCAAGGGCGGTCAGATCGCTCGCTCCGCCGGTACCTATGCGCAGCTCGTCGGCCGCGATCAGGGCATGGCAATCCTTCGCCTGAACTCAGGTGAACAGCGTCTCGTCCACGGTTCGTGCTTTGCGACGGTCGGTGCGGTATCGAACCCTGACCATGGCAACATCAACCTTGGTAAGGCAGGTCGCAGCCGTTGGCTTGGCCGGATGCCGCACAATCGTGGTGTTACCATGAACCCGGTCGATCACCCCCACGGTGGTGGTGAAGGCCGTACGTCTGGCGGACGTCATCCGGTTACTCCGTGGGGCAAACCCACGAAGGGCAAGAAGACGCGCTCCAATAAGTCGACGGACAAGTTCATCGCTCGTTCGCGTCATCAGCGCAAGAAGTAAGAGAGGTAGTCTGAAATGGCTCGTTCAGTTTGGAAAGGCCCGTTCATCGATGGCTATCTTCTCAAGAAGGCTGAGAAGGTACGTGAGGGCGGTCGCAGTGAAGTTATCAAGATCTGGAGCCGTCGCTCCACGATCCTGCCGCAGTTCGTCGGTCTGACCTTCGGCGTGTACAACGGTAACAAGCATGTTCCGGTTTCGGTCAACGAAGAGATGATCGGACACAAGTTTGGTGAATTCGCTCCGACGCGTACCTATTACGGGCACGGCGCGGACAAGAAAGCGAAGAGGAAATAACGATGGGCAAGGCTAAGGCTCCGCGCCAGCTTAAGGACAACGAGGCGAAAGCCGTTGCCCGCACGCTCCGCATCAGCCCTCAGAAGCTTAATCTGGTGGCTGCTCTTATCCGTGGCAAGAAGGTTAACGCCGCTCTTGCCGACCTGGAATTTTCGCGCAAGCGCATTGCAGGCACGGTGAAAAAGACTCTCGAATCGGCTATCGCCAACGCAGAAAACAACCACGACCTGGATGTTGATACGCTGGTTGTTGCTGAAGCCTATGTAGGCAAGTCAGTCGTGATGAAGCGCTTCCATGTTCGTGGTCGCGGTCGTGCAAGCCGGATCGAGAAGCCATTCTCGCATCTGACGATCGTCGTTCGCGAAGCTGAGGAAAAAGGGGAGGCCGCATAATGGGCCAGAAGATTAATCCGATTGGCTTCCGCCTCGGCATCAACCGCACCTGGGACTCGCGTTGGTACGCGAACACCGGTGAATACGGCAAGCTGCTGCATGAAGACCTGAAGATCCGCAAGTATCTGATGGACGAACTGAAGCAGGCAGCCATCTCCAAGGTGGTGATCGAGCGTCCGCACAAGAAGTGCCGCGTCACGATCCATGCTGCGCGTCCGGGTCTGATCATCGGCAAGAAGGGCGCCGATATCGAGAAGTTGCGCCGCAAGCTGTCAGAAATGACAAATGGTGACACAACGCTCAATATCGTTGAAGTCCGCAAGCCGGAAACAGACGCAGTTCTCGTTGCGCAGTCGATCGCGCAGCAGCTGGAACGTCGTGTTGCTTTCCGCCGTGCCATGAAGCGTGCCGTTCAGTCGGCAATGCGTCTTGGTGCAGAAGGCATTCGTATCAATTGTTCGGGCCGTCTCGGCGGCGCGGAAATTGCGCGTATGGAATGGTACCGTGAAGGCCGCGTGCCTTTGCATACCCTTCGTGCCGATATCGATTACGGAACTGCTGAAGCACACACTGCCTACGGCATTTGCGGCGTCAAGGTCTGGGTCTTCAAGGGCGAAATCCTTGAGCATGATCCAATGGCTTCCGAACGCCGCGCTGTTGAAGGTGATGCCAGCCATCAGGGTTCGGGCCGTCGCCGCGAAAACGCTTAAATAGCGTCTTTCGGAAACGAGAATTTTGGAGTAGAGAACAATGCTGCAGCCTAAGCGCACAAAGTTCCGCAAGCAGTTCAAGGGCCGTATCCACGGCGCATCGAAAGGCGGCACGGACCTTAATTTTGGTGCTTTCGGCCTGAAGGCCCTCGAGCCGAACCGCGTTACCGCGCGTGAGATCGAAGCCGCTCGCCGTGCAATTACCCGTCACATGAAACGTGCCGGTCGTGTGTGGATCCGGATTTTCCCGGATGTGCCGGTCACATCGAAGCCTACTGAAGTCCGCATGGGTAAAGGTAAGGGTTCGGTTGACTATTGGGCATCCCGTGTCGCACCAGGCCGTGTCATGTTCGAGCTCGACGGCGTTTCGGAAGAAACTGCTCGTGAAGCCCTCCGTCTCGGAGCGGCCAAGCTTTCGGTCAAGACGCGCTTTATTCAGCGCATCGCAGAATAAGGGGTGGATGTTATGAAATCCGCAGAAGTTCGGGCCTTGAGCCTCGATCAGTTGAATGAAGAGTTGGGTTCCCTGAAGAAAGAGCAGTTCAACCTGCGCTTCCAGAAGGCAACCGGCCAGTTGGAAAAAACCGCTCGCGTCCGGCAGATCCGCCGTGATATTGCGCGCATCAAGACTGTCGCCCGCCAAAAAGCGGTCGAGAGCAAGGCTTAAGGAAGAAAACCATGCCTAAACGCATTCTGCAGGGCGTTGTCGTGAGCGACAAAAACGACAAGACCGTTGTGGTCAAGGTCGAGCGGCGCTATTCGCACCCGCTCCTCCAGAAGACTGTGCGCCAGTCCAAGAAGTACAAGGCGCACGATGAGAGCAACCAGTTCAAGGTTGGCGATATGGTTTCCATCGAGGAATCCAAGCCGATTTCGAAAGACAAATGCTGGGTTGTCGTAACCGACGCCCCCGCAACTTAATACTAACGATCTGTATGTAAGACGCAGCAATCGCGAGGGGCAAGGAAAGCCCAGTCCGGTTGAACAAGAAGAAGGCGGCTAGTCATGATTCAGATGCAAACAAACCTCGACGTCGCGGATAATTCCGGCGCACGTCGTGTCATGTGCATCAAGGTGCTGGGCGGTTCGAAGCGGAAATATGCTTCGGTCGGCGACATTATTGTCGTTTCGATCAAGGAAGCAATTCCGCGCGGCCGTGTGAAAAAGGGTGACGTGATGAAGGCGGTGGTTGTTCGTACCGCCAAGGACATCCGTCGCGCAGATGGTAGCGTTATTCGTTTCGACAAGAACGCTGCTGTCCTGATCGACAACAAGAAAGAGCCTATCGGCACCCGTATCTTCGGACCGGTTCCGCGCGAACTTCGCGCAAAGAGCCACATGAAGATCATCTCGCTGGCTCCAGAAGTATTGTAAGGAGCAGACGATGCAGAAGATCCGTAAAGGCGACCGCGTTGTCGTTCTAGCTGGTAAGGACAAGGGCCGTACCGGCGAAGTAATCAAAGTTTTGCCGAAGGACGAGCAGGCGCTCGTTCGCGGCGTTAATCTTGTAAAGCGTCACCAGAAGCAGACACAGACCCAGGAAGCCGGCATCATTTCGAAAGAAGCGCCGCTCCATCTGTCGAACATTGCTATCGCCGACAAGGATGGAAAGCCGACCCGCGTTGGCTTCAAGATCCTCGAGGACGGCAAGAAGGTACGTGTAGCAAAGCGTTCAGGAGATCTGATCGATGGCTGATGCAAAGATCGAACCCCGTCTGAAGAAGCAGTACCTGGAAGTGGTACGTAAGGCGCTTCTCGAGGAGTTCAAATACGACAACGAGATGCAGATCCCGCGCATCACCAAAGTTGTTCTCAACATGGGTGTGGGCGAGGCAACTGCCGACTCCAAGAAGCCAACTGTCGCAGCTGAAGATCTGGCATTGATTGCCGGCCAGAAGGCGGTTATTACCCGTGCGCGCAATTCGATCGCAACCTTCAAGGTTCGTGAGAATATGCCGATCGGAACGAAGGTCACCCTTCGCAAAGAGCGCATGTATGAATTCATCGATCGCCTGATCAACATCGCGCTCCCGCGCGTTCGAGATTTCCGCGGTCTGAACCCGAAGAGCTTTGACGGTCGTGGCAACTTCGCCATGGGCATCAAGGAGCACATTGTGTTCCCGGAAATCAACTACGACAAGGTTGATCAGATCTGGGGCATGGACATCATCGTTTGTACGACTGCAAAAACGGATGATGAAGCACGCGCTCTCCTGCGCGCCTTCAACTTCCCTTTCCGCCAGTAACGGCAAGCGTAGCGAGGTATTTGAAATGGCAAAGACGAGCGCAGTCGAAAAGAACAAGCGCCGCGGTCTTCTGGTAAAGCGTTTCGCTGCAAAGCGTTCGCGCCTGAAGGCTGTCGTGATGAATCAGTCGCTTCCTCTGGATGAGCGCTTCCGCGCCACCATCCAGCTGGCAGAGCTGCCACGCAATTCCGCCAAGGTTCGTATTCGCAACCGTTGCGAAGTTTCGGGCCGTCCGCGCGGTTATTACCGCAAGATCAAAATGTCGCGTATCGCATTGCGCCAGCTGGGTTCGCTCGGCCAGGTGCCTGGCATCGTGAAGTCGAGCTGGTAAGGGAGAAGACAGATGTCTATGACAGATCCTCTCGGCGATATGCTGACCCGTATCCGTAACGCAACCATGCGCAAGAAGGGCAAGGTTTCGACCCCGGCCTCCAAGCTGCGCGCCCGCGTTCTGGATGTTCTTCAGGCTGAAGGCTATATCCGCGGATACAGCCAGGTTGATTTCGACAACGGCAAGTCCGAGATCGAAATTGAACTGAAGTATTTTGAGAACGTGCCGGTGATCCGCGAGATCACCCGTATTTCGAAGCCTGGCCGTCGCGTTTACGTTTCGGTCAAGTCGATCCCGCAGGTCGCGAACGGACTTGGTATTTCGATCCTGTCGACGCCGAAGGGCGTCATGGCAGACCACGAGGCACGTGAACAGAATGTCGGCGGCGAACTGCTCTGCCGTATATTCTAAGCACCGGCTTGAAAAGGTTTGAAAAATGTCTCGTATCGGTAAAAAACCAGTGGCAGTCCCGCAAGGCGTAACAGCCAGCGTAGACGGCCAGACCATCAAGGCCAAAGGCCCGAAGGGTGAACTCAGCTTCGTCGCCAACGACGATGTTGTAGTCAAGTTCGAAGACGGTGCTGTCAGCGTTAATCCGCGTGACAACACCAAGGTTGCTCGTTCGAAGTGGGGCATGAGCCGCACCATGGTCGTCAACATCTTCACAGGTGTTAAGGACGGCTTCGAAAAGCGCCTCGAAATCAGCGGCGTCGGCTATCGTGCGGCAATGCAGGGCAAGAACCTGCAGCTGTCGCTCGGCTTCAGCCATGAAGTTGTCTACAAGGTGCCGGAAGGCATCACTGTTGCCGTACCGAAGCCGACGGAAATCGTCGTGACCGGTATCGACAAGCAGCAGGTTGGCCAGGTCGCAGCCGAGATTCGCGAATATCGGAGCCCAGAGCCTTACAAGGGCAAGGGCGTGAAATATGCGGGCGAGAAGATCGTTCGTAAAGAAGGTAAGAAGAAGTAAGGAATTCGTGTCATGGCATCGCCGAAAGAAATCATTCAGCGTCGCGCTTCGCGTGTTCGCCGCCAGCTCAAGGCGGTTGCCGGTGACCGTCCGCGGCTCAGCGTCCACCGTTCTTCGAAGAATATCTATGCGCAGGTCATCGACGATGCGCGTGGTCATACAATTGCATCCGCATCCACTCTCGAAGCTGACCTCAAGGGCCAGCTGAAGACCGGTGCAGATTCGGACGCAGCGGCATTGATCGGCAAGCTCGTTGCAGAGCGCGCTGTTAAAGCCGGCATCAAGGAAGTTGTCTTCGATCGTGGCGCCTACATTTACCACGGCCGTGTCAAGGCACTTGCTGAAGCTGCCCGTGAAGCAGGTCTTAGTTTCTAAGACGAGCTTTTAAGGCAAAAATTTCGAAGTCCGGAACTGCAGGGGCTCGCCTCTTGCAAGCCGGACTTCGATAGCGCATAAGCCCCCCTGAACCGGACGGTTTGCTGGACTTCTGCGCAACAAGGACCGTTACTGCGGCCTATGTGGATCCAAGTGGGTGCACGGCACGGTAAAATCATTCGTGCTACCGGAAAAGAAAAAGGAATTAGGAGCATGGCACAGGAAAAGAGAAGCCGCGAAGATCGCGGCCGCAACGAAGAGCGCGATAGCGAATTCGTTGACAAGCTCGTACACATCAACCGCGTCGCCAAGGTCGTCAAGGGCGGCCGGCGTTTTGGCTTTGCTGCTCTCGTCGTTGTCGGCGATCAGAAGGGCCGCGTTGGTTTCGGTCATGGCAAGGCACGCGAAGTGCCGGAAGCTATCCGCAAGGCAACTGAGTCCGCCAAGCGCGAAATGATTTTCGTGCCTCTGCGTTCGGGCCGTACCCTTCATCACGATGTTGAAGGCCGTCATGGCGCCGGCAAGGTTCTGCTTCGTGCAGCCACAGCTGGTACAGGTATCATCGCCGGTGGTCCTATGCGCGCCGTCTTCGAGACGCTTGGCGTACAGGACGTTGTTGCCAAGTCGCTCGGTTCGTCGAACCCATACAACATGGTTCGCGCGACATTCGATGCCTTGAAGCATCAGATGCACCCGAAGGACATCGCTGCCCAGCGCGGTATCAAGTATTCGACACTGCAGGCTCGCCGCCGCGATGTGGTCGGTTCGGAAGAATAGGCCATAATTGGCGCAGCAGGGCAGGGCCACTGGCTCCTGCTCACTGTAGAGACTAAAGGACAAAGTCATGGTTGAGAAGAAGAAGGGTAAGACGGTTACGGTCGAACAGATCGGCAGCCCTATCCGCCGTCCGGCAGAACAGCGCGCAACGCTGATCGGCCTGGGCCTCAATAAGATGCATCGCCGCCGTACGCTTGAAGATACGCCTTCAATTCGCGGCATGATTGCAAAGGTTCAACATCTCGTCCGCGTCGTGGACGAGGCTTGATACCGGAGATTAGACAAATGAAACTCAATGATCTGAGTGAAAATCCAGGCGCCACCAAGGCACGCAAGCGTGTTGGCCGTGGTATCGGTTCCGGTTCCGGCAAGACTGCCGGCCGCGGTGTGAAGGGACAGAAGTCGCGTTCGGGCGTTGCCATCAACGGTTTCGAAGGCGGACAGATGCCACTCTACCGCCGCTTGCCAAAGCGCGGCTTCACCAATATCTTCTCGAAGAACTTCAACACGGTTTCGGTCGGCCGCATCCAGACTGCCATCGATGCCAAGAAGCTCGATGCCAAGGCAACGGTTACGCTCGATACTCTCAAGGCCGCCGGCATTATTCGCCGCGCCAAGGATGGCGTCCGTCTCTTGTCCGATGGCGAGATCACGACTGCTGTGACGTTCGAGGTTTCCGGTGCATCGAAGGCTGCGATCGAAAAGATCGAAAAGGCCGGCGGTACCGTCAAGCTTCCAGCTGCTCCTGCAGCTGCCGAGTAAAAAATGACTATACAAGCGGCGTTCTTCGTGATCGCCGCTTGTACCTTTTCTTAAGGGCACATATCTGGGTAAGACCGTTGATTCCCGATATCGGGGCCAGGACGGCGCTCTAACGGGCACAGACCGGAGACTATAATGGCTTCAGCCGCTGAACAGCTCGCGTCAAATCTCAATTTCTCTGCTTTCTCGAAGGCCGATGAGCTCAAGAAGCGCATCTGGTTTACGCTTGGCGCATTGCTGGTCTACCGGCTCGGAACCTATATCCCGCTACCGGGTATCAACCTTGCCGCCTATGCCCAGGCGTTCAACCATCAGTCGCAGGGCATTCTCGGCATGTTCAACATGTTCGCCGGCGGCGCTGTTGCGCGCATGGCGATCTTTGCACTCGGCATCATGCCCTATATTTCGGCTTCGATTATCGTCCAGCTGATGACGTCGGTCGTTCCGGCGCTTGAACAGCTGAAAAAAGATGGCGAGCAGGGCCGCAAGGTCATCAACCAGTATACGCGCTATGGTACCGTGCTTCTGGCAACGGTTCAGGCCTACGCGATTGCCGCGGGCCTGCAGGGCAGTCAGGGTATCGTTACCAATCCCGGACCGTTCTTTATGTTCTCGACGGTGATCACGCTTGTCGGCGGCACCATGTTCCTGATGTGGCTGGGCGAGCAGATTACCGCACGCGGCATTGGTAACGGTATCTCGCTGATCATCTTCTCCGGCATCGTCGCCAACCTGCCGCAGGCCATTTCCGGTACTCTGGAACTTGGCCGGACGGGTGCGCTGTCGACCGGCATCATCCTTGCGATCATCGTTCTGACGGTCGCCGTCATCGGCATCATTGTTTTCGTCGAGCGTGCACAACGCCGCCTGCTGATCCAGTATCCGAAGCGTCAGGTCGGTAATCGCATGTTCCAGGGCGATACCTCGCATCTGCCGCTGAAGCTGAATACGGCCGGTGTTATTCCGCCGATCTTCGCCTCCTCGCTGCTGCTGTTGCCAGCAACAATTGCCGGCTTCGCGCAGAGCCATCAGATGCCAGCCTGGGCAACGACCATCCTGTCGTCGCTCGGTCATGGCCAGCCTGCCTATATGGCGCTTTATGCAGCGATGATCGTTTTCTTCGCCTTCTTCTATACGGCGCTTGTGTTCAATCCGAAGGACACAGCCGACCAGTTGAAGAAGCATTCGGGTTTCATCCCCGGCATTCGCCCCGGCGAGCGTACGGCTGAATATATCGATTACGTTCTCACGCGTGTCACGGTTCTCGGTGCAATCTATCTCGTCGTCATCTGCATGCTGCCTGAGTTCCTGATCTCGTGGGCTGGTGTTCCTTTCTATCTCGGCGGTACATCGCTGTTGATTGTCGTGAGCGTTACGCTCGATACGGTTGCACAGATCCAGGGTCATCTGATTGCGCACCAGTATGAAGGGCTGATCAAGAAGTCGAAGCTCCGGGGAGGGAAACGCAACAGATGAGATTAATACTTCTCGGACCACCGGGGGCAGGTAAGGGAACTCAGTCTCAGCGCTTGGTAGAAAAATTTGGTGTACCGCAGCTCTCCACGGGGGACATGTTGCGTGACGCGGTAAGGGCCGGAACCGATGTCGGTTTGCGTGCTAAGGCTGTCATGGATGCCGGCAAGCTGGTGTCCGACGAGATCGTCAACGCGATCGTTTCGGAACGCATCGATCAGCCGGATGCGGTCAACGGGTTCATCCTCGACGGTTATCCGAGAACATTGGTCCAGGCAGACGCGGTCGAGCAAATGCTGGCCGACAAGGGCCTCGAACTCGATTGCGTCATCGAGCTCGAAGTTGATGACAACGTCCTCGTCGAGCGTATATCCGGCCGCTATTCCTGCGCGAAGTGCGGCACCGGATATCATGACACCAACAAGAAGCCGCATGTGGCGGGTGTCTGCGACAAATGCGGTTCGACGGAATTCAAGCGCCGTCCGGACGACAATGCCGAAACGGTGCGCACGCGCCTCGAGGCCTACTACAAGCAGACCTCACCGCTGATTGGCTACTACTATGCCAAGGGCAAGCTGAGGAAGGTCGATGGCATGGCTGACATGGACGATGTCACCGCATCGATCGAAAAAATTCTGTCGGATTTATAAGTCTGACATAATTTCATCGAAGGAGTTGACTTTTCACGGCGATTCCTTCAAGTACGGCGCAAATTCGCTTGGGAATATAAAGCGGTCGGCGCCGATCCGGTAAGAGAGGTTCGGGGCTGATCGTTTGTGTTTGTCCCCGAATATAATTTTCATCCCGTCATCTGGCTGCCGCATTGGCCATCCAGCTCTGCCGGTTAACAAGGAGAACAGGCGTGGCTCGTATTGCTGGCGTCAACATCCCGACGAACAAGCGCGTGGTTATCGCGCTTCAGTACATTCACGGGATTGGTCAAAAGTTTGCACAGGAAATCGTCGAGAAAGTCGGCATTCCTGCAGAGCGTCGCGTCAATCAGTTGACCGATGCGGAAGTCTTGCAGATTCGTGAAACAATCGATCGCGATTACCATGTTGAAGGTGATCTGCGCCGCGAAGTTTCGATGAACATCAAGCGTCTGATGGATCTGGGCTGCTACCGCGGCCTGCGTCATCGCCGCTCGCTGCCGGTTCGCGGTCAGCGTACGCATACCAATGCGCGTACCCGCAAGGGTCCTGCCAAGGCAATTGCCGGCAAGAAGAAGTAAGATTTTCCGGCGCGGTTCGCTGCGCCGGTTTCGTCTTTTCGGGCGAACAAGTGCTGGTTTCGCACTTTAACTGAAACCACGGTGTAGCCTCTGGAAATACGGAGGCGTCGAGATCAACTGAAAGGACTACCATGGCCAAAGAAGCCACGCGCGTTCGCCGTCGCGAGCGCAAGAATATTTCGTCGGGCGTCGCCCACGTTAATTCGACATTCAACAATACGATGATCACCATCACGGATGCACAGGGCAATGCGATTGCTTGGTCTTCCGCCGGTGCACAGGGCTTCAAGGGCTCACGCAAGTCCACGCCTTTCGCTGCCCAGATGGCTGCTGAGGATTGCGCCAAGAAGGCGCAGGAACATGGCATGCGCTCGCTCGAAGTCGAGGTTTGCGGACCTGGCTCCGGCCGTGAGTCGGCTCTGCGCGCACTGCAGGCTGCCGGTTTCACGATTACATCGATCCGCGATGTGACGCCGATCCCGCACAATGGCTGCCGCCCGCGGAAGCGTCGCCGCGTATAATTTTATTGCGACAAGCATAGGCCGCAAGAGCTGGCTTTCAGCTCCTCTGCGGTTTCCACGCCTCAATGCCACGATTGGATGGTGGTAAAGGCAAGGATGAAGGAAAAATAGATGATCCAGAAGAACTGGCAAGAATTGATCAAGCCGAACAAGGTCGAGTTCCAGACCTCCGGCTCGAAGACCAAGGCAACGGTCGTCGCTGAGCCGCTGGAACGCGGCTATGGCTTGACGCTCGGCAACGCCTTGCGCCGTGTGCTCCTGTCCTCGCTGCGCGGCGCTGCCGTGACAGCTGTACAGATCGACGGCGTTCTGCATGAATTCTCGTCGATCCCCGGCGTGCGTGAAGATGTGACGGACATCGTCCTCAACATCAAGGAAATCGCTATCCACATGGAGAGCGATGGGCCCAAGCGCATGGTCGTCCGCAAGGAGGGCCCGGGCGTCGTTACGGCCGGCGACATCCAGACTGTTGGCGATATCGAGATCCTCAATCCGGATCACGTTATCTGCACGCTCGATGAAGGCGCTGAAATCCGCATGGAATTCACCGTCAACACCGGCAAGGGCTACGTTCCGGCTGACCGCAACCGCGCAGAAGACGCTCCGATCGGCTTGATCCCGGTCGATAGCCTTTATTCGCCGGTCCGCAAGGTATCCTACAAGATCGAGAACACCCGCGAGGGCCAGGTTCTCGATTATGACAAGCTGATCCTCTCGATCGAGACCGATGGTTCGATCTCCGGTGAAGATGCTGTTGCCTATGCAGCGCGTATTCTCCAGGACCAGCTCGCGATCTTCGTCAACTTCGACGAGCCGCAGAAGGAAGTTCAGCAGGAACAGGTTACCGAACTCGCGTTCAATCCTGCACTGCTCAAGAAGGTCGATGAACTCGAACTTTCGGTTCGCTCGGCAAACTGCCTGAAGAATGATAACATCGTCTACATTGGCGATCTCATCCAGAAGACAGAAGCAGAGATGCTGCGCACACCGAACTTCGGCCGCAAGTCGCTGAACGAAATCAAGGAAGTTCTCGCTTCCATGGGTCTCCATCTCGGTATGGAAGTTCCTTCATGGCCGCCAGAGAACATCGAAGATCTCGCGAAGCGTTACGAAGACCAGTACTAAGCAATTCCAGGAAAAGTGGACGCCGGTTTTCCAACGGGAATTGCGATAAATAAACCACCCGGGCTCAGCCCGAATTTAAAGCCCGGGCCATGAGCCCGAAAAAGAGAAACTAAGGAGAAGGCTCATGCGCCACGGTAATTCAGGCCGCAAGCTTAACCGGACTGCCAGCCATCGCAAGGCGATGTTTGCCAATATGGCTGCATCACTGATCGAGCATGAGCAGATCGTGACAACGCTGCCCAAGGCCAAGGAAATTCGTCCCATCGTTGAAAAGCTTGTCACACTCGGCAAGCGCGGTGATCTGCACGCTCGTCGTCAGGCCATTTCGGCCATCCGCGATGCCAAGCTCGTAGCCAAGCTGTTCGATACGCTTGCTCCGCGCTATGGCCAGCGCAATGGCGGCTACATCCGCATCATGAAGGCAGGCTTCCGCGCCGGTGACAATGCACCGCTCGCAGTTGTCGAATTCGTCGATCGCGATGTCAACGCCAAGGGTTCCAAGGATTTGGCCCGCGTTGAAGCCGAACGCGAAAGCGAAGCCGAAGCAGCGTAAGCAACGCTTCGAACTAGATTTGAGAAATTGAGAAGGGGGCTCACGCTCCCTTTTTCTGTTTGCTACCGATCGGCAAGCGCCAGCTTTACGCCCAGTGCCACAAACGCTCCGGCGAAACTGCGGCGCATCCACGTCAAGATGCGCGGACGCGAGATGACCTGATCGCGGACCGAGGCGGCGAAAAAGCCGTAGCCGACGAACACGACGAAGGTCATCAGCATGAAAGCGGCGCTTAAGACAAGCATGCGCCGGAGGGGATGCGGCTCGGTGGCGCTGACGAATTGCGGCAGGAATGCCAGGAAGAAAATCGACAATTTCGGGTTGAGGATATTGATAAGGATCGCGGTGATCGTCACCTGCATCAGCGACTTTTCTCCAGCTTCGCCGTCGACATTCAGCGAGCCCTTCTCGCGCAAGGCGTTCCAGGCCATATAGAGCAGATAGACAACGCCGGCATATTTGAAAGTGTGGAAGGCGAGGGCACTGGTGTGGAGAATTGCCGCTAGCCCTCCGATAGCTGCCGCCATGTGCGGAATGATGCCGATGGTACAGCCGAAAGCCGCCGCGACACTCGCCCGGGCACCGCGCGAAAGGCCTGTCGCAAGGGTGTAGACGACACCCGTACCGGGCGAGATGACGATGACCAATGAAGTGATGAGGAATTCGAGACCCACAACTATTCTCCTTCTGCATGCTCAGAGAATGAACTGAAGCCGATCAGGAGGCATTCGTCTTGAACAGGATTGCAGCTGGAGTGGAAAATCAGGCAAAAGCGGCAGCGTAGGCGCCGGGAGAGAGTCCATACTTGCGCACAAATAGGCGGGTCATGTGGCTCTGATCAGCGAAACCGCTCGTGGCAGCCGCATCGGCTAACGGCGATCCGCTCGCGATCAGACGGCGGGCCAAGTCGATCCTGCGTTGCATGAGATAGGCATGTGGTGTGAAGCCGATCGCCTTGACAAAGCCGCGCAGGACCTGAAACCGGCTTAATCCACTTGTTCGTGCTAAATCAGTCAGCGTTACGGGGAAAGTCGGCGCGTCATCGATCAAATTCCTTGCGCGGTGGATAGCGGCAAACGCGTGGCTTGAACCGTCTTGTTCATTGCGTTCGCGGATAATCGCGGGGAGCAATTGCAACATGAGTTCTTCGCGCTGGAGTTCAGGCGAATTAGCTGTGGTCATGATCGAGAAGAGGCGCTGGAAAACGTTCGCGACATTTGCGTCGCTCATCACGGGCCGGATGAACTCGCGGGTTTTGATGGCGCCTTCATTCATGTCGTCAATGGCATCGTTGATGATCGCTGGATCGAAATAGAGCATGCGCCATGAACGTCCGGCATCGCCGATCGGCGTGCCATCGTGAACCTCGCCGGGATTAACGGTGATGACGTCGCCGGGACCCGCCTCCACTTGGCCGCGGCCGCTCAGGGATTTCTGTGCGCCTTGATGAATGACGCCGATTCCATATTGCTCATGCGAATGGCGTGGAAAGGCATGGTTCGTGGCAGCTTCGACCACCTCGATACCGGCAACTTCGCATGGAAATATCTTGAACTGGCCTTTTTGCATGTCCTCATTGTCTCGGGATACCGTCGTTTTATTCTTATCCCAAATATGGCGATGCATGAAGACGGTGTCGTGCGCATCGCAACTGGTACCTTATGTCTCAAATTTGCTTTGTTTCTTCGCTGATATCTCGCTTCGAAATCACCACATTGGTCGAGACAGTTTTGATTGATTCATCATGTACCGGGAGATTGATATGAGTTCCAAAGCCGCTGCATCAGCGCGGGCACTTTTCTTTTGTACCGCCATATTCTCCGGAATGGTGATGCCGCTCCATGCGCAAACAGCAACGGATACGGCCAAGCAGTTGCCCACGACACGCAACGAGTTGCAGCTCTCCTTTGCGCCGCTGGTGAAGCAGACGGCAGGTGCGGTTGTGAATGTCTACGCGGCACATGAGGTGCAAACGCGCTCGCCCTTTGCCGGTGATCCCTTTTTCGAGCAGTTCTTCGGTAGCGGACAATTCAATGCACCGCCGCGCGTACAATCGTCGCTTGGTTCAGGCGTGATTACCGATCCTTCCGGGATTATTGTCACCAACAATCACGTGATCCGCGATGCCGATACGGTGAAAGTGGCACTATCCGATGGGCGTGAGTTCGACTCGAAGGTTCTGCTCAAGGATGAATCGACCGATCTTGCAATTTTGAAGATCGACGCGGGCGAGCCATTGCCGTCTTTGGGATTGGGGGATTCTGACAAGGTCGAAGTCGGTGATCTTGTACTCGCCATTGGCAATCCCTTCGGCGTCGGTCAGACAGTGACGAGCGGCATCGTTTCGGCGCAGGCGCGCACGCGGGTTGGCATTTCAGATTTCGATTTCTTTATCCAGACCGATGCGGCGATCAATCCCGGCAATTCCGGTGGCGCGCTGATCGGCATGGATGGCAAGCTCATCGGTATCAATACGGCGATATTCTCGCGCTCCGGCGGATCGGTCGGTATCGGTTTTGCTATTCCCGCCAATATGGTACGCGCCGTTGTTGAGACGGCGAAGGGAGGCGCGGACAGGTTCGAGCGGCCCTATATTGGCGCTACTTTCCAGAATGTGACACCCGATGTGGCTGAAGGTCTGGGCATGAAGCAACCCTACGGTGCATTGGTGACCAACATCACGAAGGGCAGCCCCGCGGAAAAGAGCGGGCTTCTCGTCGGCGATGTGGTTTTGACTGTCGATGACGTGCGGATCGAAAATCCCGACGGGCTTGGCTACCGCCTGACGACAGCCGGAATTGGCAAGGCCGTGAAACTCGGTGTGCTCAGCCGGGCAACGGAAAAGACGGTGACGGTTTCGCTCGAAAAGCCCCGTGCCGACTCCCCCGACAATCAGCTGATGATCGGGGGCAAGAACCCGCTGTCGGGCGCGCTCGTCCTGAAGCTGACGCCAAGCAGCGCCACTCGCCTGCAGTTGCCTGCTGACACTGACGGTGTGGCGGTGGACAAGGTGACCCGCAATTCGCCGGCTGCGCGTATAGGTTTGCGTCCTGGAGATATCATTCGCGGTGTGAATGGAGTTGAAATCCAGACAATCGCCGAATTGAGCAAGGCGATGTCCAGCGATCCTTCGCTTTGGCGCTTCGAATTCGAGCGCGGCGGTGCCATAATCCGGCAAATCATTCGCTAAACATAAAGCTTATCTCCCCCTTGTGGGGGAGAATGCGATTTCAGCATCTTAGCCCTTGCTAAGTGCTAGAAATCGCAAGAGAGAGGGGATCAAGCGCTGCGGAGGCAAATCCCCTCCCTTGGATTTTCTAAGGATTTAGCAAAGAGGCTAAATCCGAGAAAAATCCTTTCTCTCCCACAAGGGGAGAGATAAAGCGGCATCCGTGGAGGCGACAGAATATGGCTGACCTGTTTTCGGTCAATGACGATCCGGCGTTGGACAGAAGCCGGCCGCTTGCGGACCGATTGCGGCCAAAATCTCTGGGCGAAGTCACTGGTCAGGAGCATCTGACCGGGCCCGAAGGCGCATTGACGCGGATGATCGCGTCCGGCTCGCTTGGCTCGATGATCTTCTGGGGGCCACCCGGAACAGGCAAGACGACCGTGGCGCGGCTTCTTGCGAACGAGACCAACCTCGCTTTCGAACAAATCTCCGCGATCTTCTCCGGTGTGGCTGACCTGAAGAAGGTCTTCGACATGGCGCGATCGCGAAAAATGTCCGGCCGCCAGACATTGCTCTTCGTCGACGAAATACATCGCTTCAACCGGGCGCAGCAGGATTCGTTCTTGCCGGTGATGGAGGACGGCACGATCGTCCTTGTCGGCGCGACAACGGAGAACCCGTCCTTTGAATTGAATGCGGCCTTGTTGTCGCGTGCTCGGGTGCTGGTCTTTCATCCGCATGACGAGGCAAGCCTGACCGCTCTGCTCGAGCGCGCGGAGGGTCACGAAGGCAAAGCCCTGCCGTTGAATGACGAGGCGCGGGCGAGCCTTGTGCGCATGGCCGATGGCGACGGGCGGGCAATCCTGACGCTGGCCGAGGAAGTCTGGCGCGCGGCGCGTGACGGCGAGGTGTTCGACGCGGAACGGGTACAGCAGATCGTGCAGCGGCGCGCGCCGGTCTACGACAAAGGCCAGGATGGTCACTACAATCTGATCTCGGCGCTGCATAAATCCGTTCGCGGGTCGGACCCCGACGCAGCGCTCTACTATCTTTGCCGGATGTTCGATGCGGGTGAAGACCCGCTCTACCTCGGGCGGCGGCTCGTCCGCATGGCAAGCGAGGATATCGGCATGGCCGATCCGCAGGCGCTTGTGATCTGCAATGCCGCCAAGGACGCTTACGATTATCTGGGCTCGCCGGAGGGCGAATTGGCGCTGGCGCAGGCTTGCGTCTATCTCGCCACCGCGCCGAAATCCAACGCGGTCTATCTGGCTTACAAGGCGGCAACACGTGCGGCCAAGGAAAACGGCTCGCTCGTGCCGCCGAAGCATATCCTCAATGCGCCGACGAAGCTGATGAAGGGCGAGGGCTACGGCAAGGGTTACGCCTACGACCACGATGAACCCGAAGCTTTTTCAGGCCAGAATTATTTTCCGGAAGCGCTTGGCCGGCAGACGTTTTACGATCCGCCGGAACGCGGGTTCGAACGCGAGATCCGCAAGCGCATTGATTATTGGAACAAGCTGCGGCGGGAACGCGGCGAGGAATAAGAAAGGCCGCTGAAAAGCGGCCTTTCTTTATGTGTGATGCTTGTCGGTTAAGCAGCTTCCGGCTTGCGCGGGAAGGGCGTTACATTTGCCGTATCGTCGTCGAGTTTCAGGCCACCTGCCTTGAGCAGCGAACTGAAGCGGCCGTTCTGGCGCGCCAGTGCATCGAAGCTGCCGGACTCGACGATTTCGCCCTGGTCCATGAAGAGCACGATGTCGGCATCGCGGACAGTCGAGAGACGGTGAGCGATGATGAAGGTCGTGCGGTTCTGGCACAGCTTGTCCACCGCAACCTTGACGCGTGCTTCCGTCTCGACGTCGAGCGCGCTGGTCGCCTCGTCGAGCACGAGGATCGGCGCATCCTTGAGGATGGCGCGGGCGATAGCGACACGCTGACGTTCACCGCCGGAGAGTTGCGAACCGCGCTCGCCGACAACAGTCCCGTAGCCGGCAGACTTCGCGAGAATGAAGTCGCTCGCATCGGCGGCTTCGGCCGCAGCAAGCACATCCTCGTCGCTAGCCTTCGGGCGACCAACGCGGATATTGTCTTCGATCGAACGGTTGAACATGCCCGCATCCTGGAACACCGTCGCAATAGCGTTGCGCAGCGACCGGCGGCTAACCGTACGCGTATCGATATCATCGACCAGAATACGGCCTTCCTTCGGATCGTACACACGCTGCAAGAGATTGATCAGGGTCGTCTTGCCAGCACCGGTCGGGCCGACGATGGCGACAGTCTGCCCAGCCTTGGCCTTGAACGAAACGTTCTTCAGGCCCTGTGTCGAATTGGCGAATTCGAAGGAAACATTCTCGAACTCGACGTCGCCGCTGACATTATCGATGTCGTGCGCCGTCTTCGGCTCGACCGCATAGGCAGCCGATGCTTCCATTTCGAAGAAGTCTTCCAGCTTGGCGCGGGCCGCGAAAATCTGGTTGACGAACGCACTGAGCTGGTCGAGACGACCGATCAGCAGTGTGGCGAAGCCGATGAACGACACGACCTGACCGACCAGCATTTCACCTTGAATGACGAAATGGGCGCCGAGGGCCAGAACCACGAGGATGGATATTGTAGATGCCATGCGATTGATACCGGCGGCCAAGGCCCACCAGTTCAACACAGGGTATTGCGCGGCAAGCAGTTGCTTCGCGTAGGACTGCAGGGCGCGCGTTTCTTCGTCGATACGATTGTAGCTCTGCAATACAGAGATATTGCCCATCGAGTCTGTAACATGGCTGAAGGCCGTAATGTGATGGCGCTCGACCTGCGCCTGACCGTCCTTGGTCTTGGCTGTAACAAAGCGGCTCACGAGGACGTAAACGGCACCGAGAACCGCCAATACCGAAGCCAGACGCCAGTCTTGCGCCAAAGCCAAAGGAATGAGCCCCATCAGAGCCACCGCGGTTGCAAGATGCGTGCGCATAAATTCGAGCCACAGGCCAAACAAAGTCTCGATTGCGCGCAAAAGCGTATGCATCGCATTGGACGTGCCACGCTGGTGGTGCCACGAAAGCGGCATGCTGATCACGCGATTGTAAGACTCAGTGAGTACGGCAAGTTTGCGCCGGTGCGCCAGGCGGTCGGCCTCGCGCGCAACCAGGACATTCGCGCCGATATGGAACAATCCAACTGCGGCCAATTGAGTAAGGGGGAGCCATACGTCCGCCTTGTCGGCAATTGCCTGGATGACGAGGCCCATAAGCAACGGCTCAAACAGCATCGTCAATGCCAAGGCGACGTTTACGGCGCAGATAAACACAGTCGCGCGCTTTTCAGCGCCGAGATATTGGAGCGATTTCCAATAGATGTTTAACAATGACACTTTGCCACTCCGCTACTGGGGCCGCTACTCACGCTGTAGAAATGACACTGCATCAGACTCTTGTGCACCGCAATATTCAATGCTCTAAAGTTATGCCAGTTCCTCGTTCCTGTGTGGAACATTTTTCTACGTCGCGTAACGTCCCGTGATGATTCAACCAATTGAGTTGGCAACATAAACTGCGCAGGCTGAATGTAAAATGAACGCAATACTACTTGTGGCTTCAGGTGGAGCTATCGGATCTGTCGCGCGATATCTTGTCGGCGTCGGGATGGCGCGGGCCTTCGGCGTGGCTTTCCCATACGGCACACTGGCGGTGAATGTCATTGGCGGTTTTCTCATGGGGCTTTTCATCGAGCTTCTCGCCCGCCGCTTCGAAGGGTCGCCTGAACTGCGGCTCTTTATAGCCATCGGGATTCTAGGCGGCTTCACGACGTTTTCGTCATTTTCGCTGGATGTCGCGGTGCTTTGGGAGCGCGGCGAACTCGCAATCGCTCTTTCCTATATGCTCGCGAGTGTGATCTTGAGCATTGGCGCCCTGTTTTTAGGATTATGGCTCGCACGGTTGACCGGTTAGTGCTATTCGCATGCCTGATCGAAAGGCAGAGTTATGGCAGCGGTAGAACAGAAGACAGTCGATACGGGTGAGGCGGAAATGCGCCTCGACCGTTGGTTCAAGGTACATTTTCCTGGTTTGGGATTCGGGCATCTGCAGAAATTGCTGCGGTCCGGCCAGATAAGGATCGATGGATCACGCGCCAAATCCGACACAAGGCTGCAGGCGGGGCAGACAGTCCGCATCCCTCCGCTGCCGGTTGATTCCAAAGCCGAAGGCCATCTGACTGGCAAGAGCATCCGCGGCCGGGATGATGGCGATGTCCTGAAGCAGATGCTGCTCTATGAAGATCCGAAGGTTTTCGTTTTCAACAAGCCGGCGGGTCTGGCGGTGCAGGGTGGCTCCGGCGTCAATCGCCATGTCGATGACATGCTGGAAGCCTGGCGCAACAAGAAGGGCGAAAAGCCTCGGCTTGTCCACCGGCTCGACCGCGATACGTCGGGCGTTCTCGTTGTCGCCCGCACACGCGGCGCAGCGCAGGCGCTGACTGCAGCTTTTCGCGAGCGTGAGACAAAGAAAACCTACTGGGCCCTGGTGAAGGGTATACCGCGCAAGCGCGAGGACAAGATCACCACCTGGCTGGTCAAGGAAACGACGCCAGATGGCGATCGAATGCGCGTTGCCCAGCATGGCGAACCGGATTCAGATCACGCCGTCTCCTATTATCGTGTGATCGAGTCCGCCGGACAGGTTCTGACATGGCTGGAGATGGAACCCTATACGGGCCGCACGCACCAATTGCGCGTGCACGCTGCCCACATCGGCTGCCCGATCATCGGGGATCCGAAATATTTCGAAGCGGATACGAACTGGTCTTTCCCGGGCGGTATCCAGAACCGCCTGCACCTGCATGCGCGCCGGATCCGTGTTCCCAACCCGTCGGGCGGCATCATCGATGTAACCGCGCCATTGCCACCCCATATGGTACAGACCTGGAACCTGCTGGGACTCGATGAGAGCGACGGCGACGAAGACAATTAATCAGCGGACTGTCACGATGCGTAACGACCTCTTCAACATGGACAAGAAACAGGACCTTTCCGATCCGGATCCTGTTCGCCGCGCGCAGATCCAGTCGAAAATGCCTTTGCCAAAGCGCTTTTACAAAGAAGCCGCAGTGGCCGAGCATGAGGGAATGTTTGCTGTCAAGCTGGATGGCCGCGCGGTCAAGACACCGGCCCGGCAGACCCTTGCACTGCCGACGCGAGCGGCGGCGCAGTTGATTGCCGACGAATTTTCCGCACAGGAAAAGGAAATCGACCCGGCACGGATGCCAGCGACACGGCTTGCCAATACGGCGATCGACGGGATCGCAAATGATGCGCAGGCGGTGCTGGAGGATGTGTTGCGCTTCGCGTCATCCGACATGTTGTGCTATCGCGCCGGTTCGCCCGAACGGCTGGTCAATCGCCAGACCGAACTTTGGGATCCGCTCATCGATTGGGCGGCATCGGACCTCGGCGCGCGCTTCGTATTGGCGGAAGGTGTTATGCATGTGGAGCAGCCGCGTGAGGCGCTCGGCGCTTTCAGTGTTCACCTCGGCCAGTTCAACGACCCGTTCGCCATCGCCGCCCTGCATACGATCACGACACTGACCGGCTCGGCAATCATGGCGCTCGCCGTCGCCAAAGGCGAGATTTCCGGCGATGAAGCCTGGAGGCTCGCGCACGTTGATGAGGACTGGACGATCGAGCATTGGGGCGAAGACGCCGAAGCCGCTGCCCGCCGCGCTGTGCGTGAACGCGAGATGAGCGCAGCGGTGAAAATGCTGGAAGCTGTTTCGGCTTCGTAATCTGGTCTTGTCGTTTCTAACAGCGCTTGGATAAAAAACCCCGGCTTGCACCGGGGTTCTTTTTTGAAATCTCGGCCAGATCAGACCGAATAGTACATGTCGTATTCGACCGGATGCGGTGTCATTTCGAAACGCATCACTTCGGCCATCTTCAGTTCGATGAATGAGTCAATTTGATCGTCATCGAACACCCCACCGGCCTTCAGGAAGCCGCGGTCCTTGTCGAGGCTCTGGAGGGCTTCACGCAGCGAGCCGCAGACGGTCGGGATCTTCTTGAGTTCCTTTGCAGGAAGATCGTAAAGGTCCTTGTCCATTGGCTGGCCGGGATGGATCTTGTTCTTGATGCCATCAAGACCGGCCATCAGCATGGCGGCGAAGCCGAGATAAGGATTGGCTGTCGGATCCGGGAAGCGAATTTCAACGCGCTTAGACTTCGGCGAGGAGCCGAACGGAATACGGCACGATGCCGAGCGGTTGCGCGCCGAGTAGGCCAGCAGGACCGGAGCCTCGTAGCCTGGAACCAGACGCTTGTAGGAGTTGGTCGACGGATTGGTGAAAGCGTTGATAGCCTTGGCATGCTTGATGATGCCGCCGATGAAGAACAGGCAGCTTTCAGACAGACCGGCATACTCGTTGCCGGCGAAAGTCGGCTTGCCTTCCTTCCAGATCGACATGTGCACGTGCATGCCCGAACCATTGTCACCAAAGATCGGCTTCGGCATGAAAGTCGCTGTCTTGCCATAGGCATTGGCGACCTGATGCACGACGTATTTGTAAATCAGCATCTTGTCGGCGTTGCGGGTGAGGGCGTCGAACTTGATGCCAAGCTCGTGCTGTGCGGCAGCCACTTCGTGGTGGTGCTTTTCAACGCGCACGCCCATTTCCGTGAGGACAGTGAGCATTTCCGAACGCATATCCTGCGCGCTATCGATTGGCGGGACCGGAAAATAACCGCCTTTGATGCGCGGACGATGGCCAAGGTTGCCGGTTTCGTAGTCGGTATCGTCGTTCGACGGCAGTTCGGTAGAGTCGACCTTGAAGCCAGTGTTGTAGGGATCTGCCTTGTACTTGACGTCGTCGAAAACGAAGAATTCGGCTTCCGGGCCAACGAAGATGGTGTCGCCGATGCCTTCTGCCTTCATGTAGGCTTCGGCCTTCTTGGCCGTGCCGCGCGGATCGCGATTGTAGGATTCGCCCGAGATCGGATCGAGAATGTCGCAAAGGACAACCATGGTAGACTGCGCGAAAAACGGATCCATGTGAACCGTATCGGTGTCTGGCATGAGAACCATGTCGGACTCATTGATGGCCTTCCAGCCGGCAATGGAAGAGCCGTCGAACATAACGCCATCGGCGAACATGTCTTCGTCAACTTCAGCAATATCCATCGTCACGTGCTGCAGCTTCCCCTTTGGATCAGTGAAGCGGAGATCAAGGAATTTTACGTCGTTGTCCTTGATCTGTTTCAGAATATCTTTAGCGGTCGTCATATCAATTTTCCTTGTTCAGCGACGATGATATTGGTTGCCGGCGCGAACGTGCCAGCGGAGGGTATTGGGATCAGATGGCGTCGATGCCGGACTCTCCGGTCCGGATGCGCACAACTTCTTCAATGTTGGATACAAAGATCTTTCCGTCGCCGATACGGCCGGTCTGTGCAGCTTTGCGGATCGCCTCGATGGCGGCCTCGACGGATTCGTCGCCCAAAACGATCTCGACTTTCACCTTCGGCAGGAAGTCGACGACATATTCAGCGCCGCGATACAATTCGGTATGACCCTTTTGACGGCCAAAGCCCTTCGCTTCGGTCACTGTGATGCCCTGAAGCCCCACTTCCTGCAGTGCCTCTTTCACCTCATCCAGTTTGAATGGTTTGATGATGGCTTCGATTTTCTTCATCAGAGAACAATCTCCCTATGCATAGAAACGGACCTCTTGCCCGCTTTCACTTCAAAAAGCAGGAAGCATGCCAACTCGGTTGAATAGTTTAAATATTTCCACGAACCTGAGTTTATCGAGTGAAGGCGGCAGATGTTCTGCCCTTCTGCCTAAGCCGTCACCGTAAAGCACAACCAGAGATGCAGCAAGTTGATGAAAAAATTTGCAGATTGCATACTTTATAGACAGAGACCGTGCGTCAGCGACTTGAGTTATGCGTTCAAACGCTGGGTTAGCGCCTGTGCTGCCTGCGGGGCGTGCACTTTGCCTTCGTGGATGAAGTAGACAAAAACATCACGGGGGTGCTTTTCCGGGTGCTGCTTGGGAGAGGCCAGTGGCAGATCATCCGGTACATCGCCCTTTGCCCAATGTTTGACGCGATCTGCCCATTTGTCGAGCGCCTTGGCGGGGTAGGCGGTATCGATGGCATCATCACCCTTCTGCAGACGGGCATAGACGAAATCAGCGGTCACATCGGCAATTTCCGGATATTCGAAATGTTCCGCATAAACCACGGCCACACCTTTCTGGCGGGCAAGAGCAATGAAGTCTGGATCGATGAAGGAAGGATTGCGGACCTCAACCGCGTGGCGCAGGGGGAGGCCGGATTCGTTTTTTGGCAAGAGATCGAGAAAGACGCCAAAATCATCCGCATCGAATTTCTTTGTTGGGGCAAATTGCCAGATCAGCGGCCCGAGCCGGTCGCCAAGCTCGGCTATACCGGATTTGATGAAGCGCTGCATCGACTCGCCGGCTTCGGCGAGAACACGGCGATTGGTGACAAAGCGATTGCCCTTGACCGAGAAAACGAAACCATCCGGCACCTGGCTCGCCCATTTGGCGAACGTCTCAGGCTTCTGCGTACCGTAATAGGTGCTGTTGATCTCGATCGTCTGCAGATGCTGGCCTGCATAGTCGAGTTCCTTGGTTTTGGAGAGACCTTTTGGATAAAAGGTGCCGCGCCAAGGCTCGAAAATCCAGCCACCAATGCCCGCCCTTATGGTTCCGCTGGTCATCTTCTCTCCTCCCTTGAAGATAGATTGATTATTCTGCCGCGGCTTGCGCTTTGTGCCCAGGACGCCGTCGCAAAAGCTCCCTGAGGAACTGGCCGGTATAGGAGCGTTCGGCCTCGACAATATCCTCGGGCCGGCCGACTGCCACGATCTCACCGCCGCCATCGCCGCCGTGTGGTCCAAGGTCGATGACCCAGTCCGCTGTCTTGATGACTTCGAGATTGTGCTCGATCACGACGACTGTGTTGCCCTGGTCGACGAGTTCGTGCAGCACTTCAAGCAGCTTCGCCACATCGTGGAAATGCAGGCCGGTGGTGGGTTCATCGAGAATATAGAGCGTACGGCCGGTCGCTTTGCGCGACAATTCCTTGGCGAGCTTGATGCGCTGGGCCTCGCCACCGGACAAGGTATTTGCTTGCTGGCCGACGTGGATATAGCCGAGGCCGACCTTGGCCAGCGTCTGCAGCTTGTCGCGTACGGCCGGGACGGCGGCAAAGAATTCCGCACCTTCCTCGACGGTCATATCGAGGACGTCGGCGATCGACTTGCCCTTGAACAGGACCTCCAGCGTCTCGCGATTATAGCGCTTGCCATGACACACATCGCAGGTAACGTAGACGTCCGGCAGGAAGTGCATCTCGATCTTGATCACGCCGTCGCCCTGGCACGCCTCGCAGCGTCCGCCCTTGACGTTGAACGAGAAACGGCCCGGCTGATAGCCACGCGCTTTTGCTTCCGGAAGACCGGCAAACCAGTCGCGGATCGGGGTAAACGCACCCGTATAGGTCGCGGGATTGGAGCGCGGCGTGCGGCCGATCGGCGACTGGTCGATATCGATGACCTTGTCGAGAAATTCCAGCCCGTCGATGCGGTCATGATCGGCCGGGTGTTCGCGCGAACCCATGATGCGGCGCGAGGCGGCCTTGAACAGCGTCTCGATCAGGAATGTCGATTTGCCGCCGCCGGACACGCCGGTAACCGCCGTAAACGTGCCGAGCGGAATTTCAGCCGAGACGTTCTTCAGATTGTTGCCGCGCGCGCCGACGATCTTGATGCGCTTCTTGTTGATCTTGCGCCGCTCGGAAGGCACCGCAACTTCGATCTCGCCGGACAGATACTTGCCGGTCAGGGATTTCGGGCTGGCCATGATATCGGCAGGCGTGCCTTGCGCAATGATCTCGCCGCCATGGATACCCGCAGCCGGGCCGATATCGACCACATAATCGGCAGTGAGGATCGCATCCTCGTCGTGCTCGACGACGATGACGGTGTTACCGAGATCGCGCAGGTGGCGGAGTGTCTTGAGGAGCTGCTCGTTATCACGCTGATGCAGGCCGATGGACGGTTCATCAAGCACATAAAGCACGCCAGTCAAGCCGGAGCCGATCTGCGAAGCCAATCGGATGCGCTGGCTTTCACCGCCGGACAGCGTGCCGGAATTGCGCGACAATGCCAGATAGTCGAGCCCGACATCATTGAGGAAGCGCAGGCGCTCGCGGATCTCCTTGAGAATACGTGCGGCGATCTCCGTCTGCTTTTCATTGAATGTCTTGTCGACGTCGCGGAACCACGCATCCGCATGGCGAATGGATTTCTCGGTGACCTGACCGATATGCAGACCGCCGATCTTGACCGCGAGAGCCTCGGGCTTGAGCCGATAGCCATTGCAAGCGGGGCAGGGTGTGCCCGACATGAACCGCTCTATCTCCTCGCGCGACCAAGCGGAGTCCGTCTCCTTCCAGCGGCGCTCCAGATTGGGAATGACCCCTTCGAATGGTTTGGTGGTGCGGTAGGAACGCAGACCGTCATCATAGGCGAATTGAACCTCGCGGCTCCCCGTACCGTAAAGAATGGCTTTTTGGGCTTCCTCGCTCAGGTCGCGCCAACGATCAGCAAGCTTGAAGCCATAGGCGGTACCGAGCGCGTCCAGCGTCTGATTGTAATAGGGCGAACTCGACTTGGACCACGGAGCGATGGCGCCGTTTTTCAATGTCAGGCTTTCGTCCGGCACGATCATCGTGGGATCGATGGCCTTTTGTGTCCCCAGGCCATCGCAGGTCGGGCAAGCGCCGAAGGGATTGTTGAACGAGAACAGCCGCGGCTCGATCTCGGAAATGGTGAACCCCGAAACCGGACAGGCAAACTTTTCCGAAAACATCAGCCGCTCATGCGTATCGTTCTTGGATTTGTTGGCGGATTCACTGGCCGTTTCGTCGGCCGGAAGCGGCTTGTCGGCGAATTCCGCAACAGCAATGCCATCGGCGAGTTTCAGGCACGTCTCGAGACTGTCGGCAAGACGAGCGGACATATCGGGCCGCACGACGATACGGTCCACCACCACGTCGATGTCGTGCTTGTATTTCTTGTCCAGCGCCGGAACATCGGCGATCTCGTAGAAAATGCCGTCAACCTTGACGCGCTGGAAGCCGCGCTTCTGCAGATCGGCGAGTTCCTTGCGGTATTCACCTTTCCGGCCACGGACAATCGGCGCGAGAATGAAAAGACGCGTACCTTCTTCGAGTGCCAGCACACGATCGACCATCTGGCTGACCGTCTGGCTTTCGATTGGCAGACCGGTGGCGGGAGAATAAGGAATGCCAACACGCGCATAGAGCAGGCGCAGATAATCATAAATCTCGGTGACAGTGCCTACCGTCGATCGTGGGTTGCGGCTGGTTGTCTTCTGCTCGATGGAAATCGCCGGCGACAGGCCGTCGATCTGGTCGACGTCAGGCTTCTGCATCATCTCAAGAAATTGCCGCGCATAGGCGGACAGGCTCTCGACATAACGCCTCTGCCCTTCGGCATAGATCGTATCGAACGCGAGCGACGACTTGCCCGACCCTGAAAGGCCGGTCATGACAATCAGCTTGTCGCGCGGCAGATCAAGATCGATGTTCTTCAAATTATGTTCGCGGGCACCGCGAATGGAAATGTACTTCTGATCGCTCATATGTGTTTGCCTTTGAGAGGGCGCGCTATTTGGAAGGAGTTATGGCCCTCAGCGAGCGGCTTTCCTATATTTAGAAAGTCTTCTCCGCTTTACGAGGTCCTGACCCTAACCCTGTTAGAATCACCATAGCCATGTTGACATTGTTAGAGCAAGTGATAGAACAAAAAAAGAACAAACTGTGGATGCTCTCCTGACATAGTGCTGACAGGGTGTGAAAGCAGTCTTGTTCAAGCGTTGGCTGTAAAAAACCAGGTGCGTTGCGGTTCGTGGCTGCGTTGGAAGCGCGACAAGTCTCCTGACAAATCTGGCAGGAGGGTTTTGGTGGCTGTCGATGCGAGCGTGACCCGGGACTGTATATTGTGGATAGCGGTAATCAGTTGCCCCGTCTTGAATGCGGCTTCTGTATGATGGCGAAAATTTTAAAAGCGGAATTTATGGAGTTCAGATCATGGCAGGCAGTGTCAACAAGGTCATTTTGGTAGGAAATCTTGGCGCTGACCCGGAAGTCCGGCGGCTCGGTTCTGGCGATCCGGTCGTCAACCTTCGCATCGCGACGTCGGAAAGCTGGCGCGACAAGAACAGCGGCGAGCGCAAGGAAAAGACCGAATGGCACAGCGTGGTTATCTTCAATGACAATCTCGCCAAGGTTGCCGAGCAGTACCTGAAGAAGGGCATGAAGGTCTATCTTGAAGGTGCTCTGCAGACTCGCAAGTGGCAGGATCAGACTGGTAACGACCGCTATTCGACAGAAGTCGTGCTGCAGAAGTTCCGTGGTGAATTGCAGATGCTCGATTCACGCGGTGAAAATGCCGGCGGTGGACGTTCGTTCGACAATTCGGGCCGCGGCCAGGTATCGGACAATGAGGGTTCGGATTTCGGCCGTTCCAGTGCATCGTCGAGCAGTTCGTCGAGTGCAGGCGGCAATTTCTCGCGCGATCTCGACGACGAAATCCCGTTCTGATCCAGATCCAATAAGACCCAAATGAACGATACAGCGCCCAGTCATGATCAGTGATCTGGGCGTTTATGCTGGGCTATTCGCAATAGCCTTCGCTGCGGCGACTGTCCTTCCGATGCAGTCGGAGGCGGCACTCGCCGGACTTCTCCTTAGCAACTCATATTCGCCGGCAGCGCTGATAGCGGTGGCCAGTATCGGTAACGTCCTTGGCTCGGTGGTCAACTGGCTGCTTGGCCGCGGAATTGACAGGTTTCGCGGCCGCAAATGGTTTCCCGCCAGCCACGCGCAGCTCGATCGCGCCGCCTCCTGGTATCATCGTTATGGCAGGTGGACGCTGCTCTTGAGCTGGGCCCCGATCATTGGCGATCCGCTGACAGTGGTTGCGGGCGCTCTGCGGGAACCCTTGCTCAGTTTCGTTGTACTTGTGGCGATTGCCAAGATTGCCCGCTACCTCGTGGTTTTTGCAATCACAACGGGCTTTTGAACTGCTTTCATGGATGCATTCTGGCGCCTTTGGTAATCTTGTCGACCAGTTTCTTGTCGGCTCGCATGGCGATGCCGACGACCTTTGCGTCATCCGGCGCGAATTGTGCAAAGACAGCACGGTTGGCCGCGTCGTGGCCAGTCGAGAACATCTCCTCGATATAGAGACAGGTTTTGATGTCGCGTTCGAGCGAACGCCGGTGAATATTTGAAATCGTTGCCTGATCTGCCGCCAGCACAATCACAGGCTGGATGGAAAGCGGATTGTAAGTGTTCCCGGCCCTGTCACGATAAGGCTCACCGATCACGTCGGGCGATTGCGCAACAATGCCGCTTGTCAGAAACGCTGTCACATTCAATGCCTGCCATGGCGCCATGTCGTTTCGCAATACGATTGCAATTTTGGTATCGAACATCGATATAATTCTCCGTCAGTCATGGAAGAGTGAGCTTATGCAAGACGTTTTAGGCGCAGAGGCCGCGCGTGGTCTTGGACGTTTGTGCAAACTTCCCGCGCAGGACGCAATTACATCTGCGCCGTCCAATCCGGGCCTTGAGCGTATCGAAGCGCGGTTCGCCGGTAATGCCTATGATTTGCACCGGCACGACACCTATGCGATCGGCGTTACGCTGCACGGCGTGCAGACGTTCTGGTATCGCGGAGAACGGCGCCATAGCATGCCCGGCAATATCATCGTAATCCATCCCGACGAGATGCATGATGGCGCGGCCGGCACCGATGATGGCCTGCGCTATCGCATGCTCTATCTGGAACCGGCGCTTGCGCTGCAATCGCTGGGCGACCGCCAAGGTGCGCTGCCATTCGTCAACGATCCTGTCATTGCTGATCCGGCGCTACATGGTGCCTTGGCTGCAGCTCTCGGCAATCTCGACGAGGAGCTGGACGAACTACTGGTCGATGATGTCGTTTCACAGCTGACCCTCGGCTTGGCGCGGCATGCAAGACAGCATGCAAGGCCGCTGGGCGCGCCGGCGATCCGGCAAACGCAATTGGCACGCGATTATCTCGAAGAGCACGCCTTGCGCCTTGTACGATCGGATGAGCTTGAAGCGGTAAGCGGCCTTGATCGCTACGCTTTGTCCCGGCACTTCCGTACACTCTATGCAACGAGCCCCCATCGCTTTTTGTTGATGCGGCGCCTGCAACGGGCCCGGGAGATGATCAAGACAGGTGAACCGCTTGCCGGGATCGCGGTGGAAACGGGATTCACCGACCAAAGCCATCTCAACCGGCAATTCAAGAAAGCCTTCGGCATGACGCCCGGACGTTGGGCCGCACTGATTGGCGTCGAACCTCCAAGAGACCTCTCGATAACTCATCCCTGATCGGTATTTCATGCAATTGTCGCATGGCAATCGGTCTGTTAGACAGGTCTCGGTCTGCGCATCGGAGCCTCATCATGACTGAAATCCAGACGCCATCCCACACCAAACACCGCCTTGTCGTCGTCGGCGGAGGTTTCGGCGGCCTGGAGGCTGTCTATAATCTCCGGAACGTCGATATCGACATCACAATTATCGATCAGCGTAACCATCATCTGTTCCAACCACTTCTGTATCAGGTCGCAACATCGACATTGGCGACCTCCGAAATTGCCTGGCCGATCAGGCACCTCGTGCGAAAATACAAGAACGTCAAAACCTTGCTCGGCACCGTTGAAAGTGTCGATACAGCTGCCCGGACTGTTTCCACCGCGGACGGCGAGACAATTCCCTATGACACGCTGGTGCTGGCGACCGGCGCACGCCACGCCTATTTCGGTCATGATGATTGGGAGCCGTATGCACCCGGTCTGAAGACACTCGAAGACGCCACGATGATCCGCCGACGCATTCTTACGGCGTTTGAAAAGGCCGAGCGCGAACCGGATCCTGCCAAGTGCATGGAATATCTGACCCTGGTGATCATTGGCGGTGGGCCCACCGGGGTCGAGATTGCCGGAACAATAGCCGATCTCGCGCGTGATACGTTGAAGGGCGACTTCAGAGTGATAGACCCCGCAGAGGCGCAAGTGGTGCTGATCGAGGGTGGCCCCCGCGTGCTGCCTGCGTTCAGCGAAGATATGTCGGCCTATGCGAAGCGAGCACTGGAAAAGCTGGGCGTAACTGTTCATCTCGGCCATCCGGTCACAGAATGTCATGCCGACGGCGTTGAATTCGGCGGCCAGTCGCTGCGTGCCAGGACCATCATCTGGGCGGCCGGCGTGCAGGCGTCTCCCGCAGCTAAATGGCTGAGCGCGCCATCCGATCGAGCAGGGCGCGTTGTCGTCAATCCCGACTTGACCGCGCCGGACCATCCGGAAATATTTGTGATCGGCGATACTGCAACGGTTCCGAACGGCGACAAGGGCACCGTGCCGGGGATTGCGCCGGCAGCGAAACAGCAGGGTAAGCACATCGCTGAAATCATCAAGGCAAGGCTAGCCGGTGATCAGACGTCGCGGCCGTTTGTTTATCGCCATGCCGGCGATCTTGCGACGATCGGCAAGCGCGCGGCGGTCACAGACTTCGGCTGGATCAAACTGAAGGGCTATCTTGCCTGGTGGCTCTGGGGCTTGGCACACATCTATTTTCTCATCGGCGTACGCAACCGGTTGGCCGTGGCATTGAGCTGGCTGTGGATTTCTGTCAGCGGTGTTCGCAGCGCACGATTGATCACGCAAAGGGATGCGGCGGATGGACCCGAAGCAGAGGCGCGCTGAATTGGTTGTCATGCGGTCCCTGCGGTGGTTCCTTTCGGCGGCAATGGCTCTCGCAGTGCCCGGTCTGACGCCGGCATTGGCATCCGAACAAACTTGCGGCAAAAGCGAACCGATCTATTCAACAAGAGAAATCGGTTCGGCACTTCTTGCCTGTTGGGTCCGGCCAACTGGCTCCGAAGATATGGGCGTGACGTTGCGCTTTGCATTGCGGCGGGATGGTACGGTCATCGCAATGCCGCGCGTCACTTTCAGAACGCCGGGCGGCGACCGCGTCATCCAGGAGGCGTTCGTGTCTTCGGCGCTGGAAACCGTCAACAAGGCAGTCCCTTTGGCGATTGCACCCGAACTGGGGGACGTCATCGCAGGCACGCCCTTGACGGTCGTATTTAGCGACGGCGTCGATGTCCGCATAAGCCCGGGTTATTAGAGCCTGGTATCAGCTGTTGACGAGGGTCCGGATGCCGTCCGCTACGAACTGGACTGCGAGGGCGGCGAGAATTACGCCGAGTAGTCTGGTCAATATCGAACGGCCCGTTTCACCAAGAAAACGGTCGATACGCTCGGCAAGAAAAAACACAATGTAGCACGAGGCTATGCAGATCAGGATTATGCCGATCAACGCCAGTCGCGATGTGGCACTCGAAAGCGTTCCGGCAAGAAGAATAGTAGCGGAAATCGCGCCTGGACCGGCAATCAACGGTATCGCCAAAGGAAAGGCGGCAATGTTACGGATGTGATCCTTTGTAATCGCAACCTCCGCACTTCTCTCCTTGCGCTCGTTACGCCGCTCAAAGATCATCTCGAAGGCTATCCAGAAGAGAAGCAGACCACCCGCAATGCGGAAGGCGCCGAGCGTAATGCCGAAGAGGGCAAGTATCTGTGCACCGGCAATTGCAAAAACGGTGAGAACGATAAATGCCGTGAGGCTGGACCGGAGGGCAACCTGACTGCGTTCCGCCCGGTTCATGCCCGTCGTCAGGGCCAGAAACAATGGTGCGAGACCGGGCGGATCAATCGTTACCATGAGCGTCACAAAGGCATTGAGGATGGTGTCTGAGTACGCCACGATTTTGCTTTTCTTTTCTGGTTAAAGCTGCACCAACCCAACTGTTGTCCCGGATTCAACCTACCGGATTCGCTATCCAACGTCGAGAAACGTGCGATTCAGACCAGAAGTTTTTCACCGCATGAGAAATGCCATTTTATCCCATTGATTTTAAAGGGTTTTCAGCTGTGTATTAACGTGCCGTTTATTGGCTTTTGGCTTGAAAAGCCTCTATAAGATCAAAGATTGATTCTATCCGAAAGATGAGTGCCTCGTGTCTGATTTAACTCCACCTCCTGGCTCCGAAGACGATAAACCTGGACCGTCCTTCGGGATCGAGCCGATTTCCATCATCGAGGAAATGCAGCGCTCCTATCTCGACTACGCGATGAGCGTGATCGTTAGCCGTGCGCTTCCCGATGTGCGCGACGGCCTGAAGCCTGTGCATCGACGTATACTGCATGCGATGAACGAGATGGGCCTGTCGTGGAACCGGTCCTATCGCAAGTCGGCAGGTGTCGTCGGTGAAGTGATGGGTAAATACCATCCGCATGGCGACGCTTCGATTTATGATGCGCTCGTCCGTATGGCGCAGGACTGGTCATTGCGTGATCCGTTGGTTGACGGGCAGGGCAATTTCGGTTCGATCGATGGCGATTCCCCCGCGGCGATGCGGTACACAGAGTGCCGTCTGGAGAAGGTGACGGAGTCGCTGCTCTCCGATATCGACAAGGAAACTGTCGATTTCCAGGACAATTATGACGGCCGCGAGCAAGAGCCGACTGTTCTACCGGCGCGCTTCCCCAATCTTCTCGTCAATGGTTCTGGTGGCATTGCCGTCGGCATGGCGACGAACGTTCCGCCGCACAATCTGGCCGAGGTCATTAACGGTTGCATAGCGCTGATCGACAATCCGGCCATCGAACTGCCGGAAATGATGGAACATATTCCAGGTCCGGATTTTCCGACCGGTGGCCTGATCCTTGGCCGTTCCGGTATTTACTCGGCTTACAGTACAGGCCGCGGCTCGATCCTGATGCGCGGCAAGGTCGCTGTCGAAAGCATGCGGGGTGATCGTGAGGCCATCATCATCACCGAGGTGCCTTATCAGGTAAACAAGGCGACGATGATCGAGAAGATGGCCGATCTGGTGCGCGACAAGCGCATCGAAGGCATTTCCGACATTCGCGATGAATCCGATCGCGACGGCTATCGCGTTGTGGTCGAACTGAAGCGTGATGCCGTCACTGACGTGATCATCAACCAGCTTTATCGTTTCACGCCACTGCAGTCGTCTTTTGGCGCGAACATGGTTGCGCTCAACGGCGGCAAGCCGGGGCTACTCAACCTTCTCGACATTCTGCGGGCTTTCGTCAGCTTTCGCGAGGAAGTCGTCAGCCGCCGCACCAAATTCCTGCTGCGCAAGGCGCGTGACCGCGCTCATGTACTGGTTGGTCTTGCGATTGCCGTTGCCAATATCGATGAGATCATCGCGTTGATCCGCCGGGCACCGGATCCGCAGACGGCCCGCGATCAGTTGATGGAACGCCGGTGGCCTGCGAGTGATGTCGCGCCGTTGATCCAGTTGATCGCCGATCCGCGCCACAAGCTCAACGACGACAACACCTACAATTTGTCGGAAGAGCAGGCGCGTGCCATTCTCGATCTGCGCCTGCAGCGCCTTACAGCACTCGGACGCGACGAAATCGCAGATGAGCTCAATAAGATCGGTGTCGAAATTGCCGACTACCTTGAGATCCTGGCATCGCGCCTGCGAATCATGGGCATCGTCAAGGATGAATTGATCGCCATTCGCGATGAATTCGGCACACCGCGCCGCTCGGTATTGACCGATGGCGGCGCCGACATGGACGATGAAGATCTCATCGCCCGTGAAGACATGGTCGTGACCGTCAGCCATGCCGGTTATATCAAGCGCGTTCCGCTGGCGACCTATCGCGCACAGCGCCGCGGCGGCAAGGGCCGCTCGGGCGTGTCGATGAAGGACGAGGATTTCGTCACACGGCTCTTCGTCGCCAACACGCATACGCCGATGCTGTTCTTCTCTTCGCGCGGTATCGTCTACAAGGAAAAGGTCTGGCGCCTGCCGATCGGCACACCGCAATCGCGCGGCAAGGCCTTGATCAACATGCTGCCGCTCGAACAGGGCGAACGCATTACCACAATCATGCCGCTGCCGGAGGATGAGGCAAGCTGGGCTAATCTCGACGTGATGTTTGCCACGACACGTGGGACGGTGCGCCGCAACAAGTTGTCGGACTTCGTACAGGTCAATCGCAATGGCAAGATCGCGATGAAGCTGGAGGACGAGGGCGACGAAATCCTCAGCGTCGATACGTGTGACGAATTCGATGATGTGTTGCTGACTGCCGCCGGTGGTCAGTGCATCCGCTTCCCGGTAACCGATGTGCGTGTCTTCGTCGGTCGCAACTCAATCGGCGTTCGCGGTATTTCGCTGGCTCCAGGCGATAAAATCATATCGATGGCTATCCTCGGGCACGTCGAGGCAAGTCCTGCCGAACGCTCGGCCTATCTGAAGCAGGCAGCAGCGGATCGACGCGCACAGGGTGCGGACGACGCGGAAGAGGTGGCACTCGTTGGTGAGGAAGCAACGGACGTTGCGGACCTGTCGCCGGAACGCTATTCCGAACTGCGTGATCGCGAGCAGACTGTGCTTACAGTTAGCGAATACGGATACGGCAAACGCTCATCGTCCTATGAGTTCCGCGTTTCTGGGCGGGGTGGCAAGGGTATTCGCGCGACCGATACGTCGAAGACGGATGAAATTGGCAAGCTCGTATCCTTGTTCCCTGTAGACGCGTCGGATCAGATCCTGCTTGTCTCCGATGGGGGGCAGCTGATCCGTGTGCCGGTCAACGGCATCCGTATTGCCGGGCGCTCCACAAAGGGCGTCACGATATTCAATACAGCCGATGGCGAGAAGGTTGTTTCGGTAGAGCGGATTTCGGAAACCGAAACCGATGAAATCGAGGCTGAAACCGTACTTGAAGGTGAAGTCGTATCACCGGACACAACAGACGGCTCTGAAGAAATCTAGAGCTGTTTGTTTGCGATCAGTGATCGCGACGGGGATGATAGACACCAAAACGGGAAGTCTTAATTGGGGCTTCCCGTTTTTTGTTCTCTTCGATAATCATGATCAATGCTGAAACCATCATGGCAACCATCATAGCAATGCTTAGAAGAATAAACATGAATTTGTCCCTTCGATCTTGCTGTCTTTCATGGTTAGCAACGTGCTAACTTCGAAATGGTTTCATCTGATTTTTTCACACATAGTTGAGAGTGCCTGAATGCTTGCTGATTGCCACGTTCATCTCCCGTTCATCTGATCGATTGCCGACCATTGAAAGCGCCAGACAAAAAGGCTACGAAGCGGCATGACAATCGCGATCTATGCAGGATCATTCGATCCCATTACCAACGGCCATATGGATGTCCTGCAGGGCTCGCTTCGGCTTGCGGACAAGGTTTTCGTGGCGATCGGTGTTCACCCGGGTAAAGCGCCGCTGTTTTCGTTCGAAGAACGCGTCGATCTGATCAAGCGCGTTGCGACGGATGTTTTCGGCAGGGATGGCGAGCGGATCGACGTTATTGCATTCGATGGTTTGCTGATCGACGCTGCACGCAAATACGGGGCGTCCCTGATGGTTCGCGGTTTGCGCGATGGTACCGATCTCGACTATGAGATGCAGATGGCCGGAATGAACGGCAAGATGGCGCCCGAGCTACAAACGGTATTCCTGCCGGCCGATCCGGCGGTTCGCACCATTACTGCCACATTGGTTCGCCAGATTGCAGCCATGGGCGGCGACGTTCGCCATTTCGTTCCCGCTCTTGTAGCCGACGCACTCAAGACAAAATTCAAATCCTGACCCCGGAGTTTTCCATGTCCGTATTTCGCACAGCGCTTCTCGTTGCTGCCGTCTCATCCCTGTCATTTGCAAGTCTGGCGCGTGCAGACGACGCCAACACGATGACGATCAAGCTCAAGGACGGCGACGTCAAGGTCGAGCTGCTCCCCGATCTGGCGCCGAAACATGTCGAGCAGATCAAGGCGCTCGCCAAGGAAGGCGCCTATAATAATGTCGTGTTCCACCGGGTCATCCCAGGCTTCATGGCACAGACAGGCGACGTCCAGTACGGCAATACGGAAAAAGGCTTCAATCCGCAGGCTGCAGGCACCGGCGGTTCGACACGGCCCGATCTGCCCGCTGAGTTCTCGAAGGAACCTTTCGTGCGCGGAACAGTTGGCATGGCACGGGCTCAAAGTCCAAATTCTGCAAATTCGCAATTTTTCATCATGTTCAAAGAGTACCCCTCGCTGGATGGCCAATATACAGTCGTTGGCAAGGTCACGAGCGGCATGGATATCGTCGACAAGATCAAGAAGGGCTCGGAGGCAGATAATGGCGCTGTCGACAACCCCGACAAGATGCTCAAGGTCACCGTTGGCGCGGGCAAGTAATCACGCAATTCAATAAAATCAGGAGATTGCCGGATATGGCTTACAAAGATCCAGAAAACACCATCCTTCTCGAAACCACAAAGGGCGATGTCGTTATCGAACTGTATCCGGACCTCGCGCCCGGACATGTCGAGCGTATCAAGGAACTCGCACGGGAAGGCGCCTATGATGGCGTCGTCTTTCATCGCGTAATCGATGGCTTTATGGCGCAAACCGGCGACGTCAAATTCGGCAAGCAGGGCGGAAGTTCCTTCAACCCGGGCCGTGCCGGCATGGGTGGCTCGGACAAGCCGGATCTCAAGGCTGAATTCTCCAATGCCAACCATGGCCGCGGCGCTTGTTCGATGGCGCGTTCGCAAAGCCCGAATTCTGCCAATTCGCAGTTCTTCATCTGCTTTGACGATGCGGCATTTCTCAACCGTCAGTACACGGTGTGGGGCCAGGTCATCGAGGGTATGGACAACGTCGACAAGATCAAGCGCGGCGAGCCGGTGCAGGATCCGGATTCCATCGTTTCCATGCGCGTTGCTGCAGACACCGAATAATATTGATGCATTATGCGCGTTGATCTTTTCGATTTCGATCTGCCCGAGGAGAGCATCGCGTTGAGACCTGCAGAGCCGCGCGATTCAGCGCGGCTTTTGCTTGTGCGGGCGGACGGTTCTGAATTCCAGGACAGTCAAGTTCACAATCTTGGTGATTTTCTGAAGGCTGGCGACGCACTGGTATTCAATGATACCAAGGTGATACCGGCACAACTTGAAGGCTTTCGCGAGCGCGAAGGTGTGAAAGCACAGATTGGCGCGACGCTCCATATGCGGACCGGACCAGATCGCTGGAAGGCCTTCCTGCGCCCGGCAAAGCGCATCAAGGAGGGGGAGCGGATCGACTTCGGCCACGGTAACAATGCCTGTCTGCTTGGGTCTTTGCAGGCGACTGTCACTGAGAAAGGCGATGCGGGCGAAGCACTACTGGTTTTCGATTTCGGTGGTGCCGATCTCGACCAGGCAATTGCCGCGGTTGGGCATATTCCGCTGCCACCCTATATTGCTTCGAAACGTGCCGATGATGTGCGTGATCGCGAAGACTACCAGACCGTTTACGCCCGGGAAGAAGGTGCCGTTGCTGCACCGACTGCAGGACTGCATTTCACACCCGAACTGCTGGACGATCTGAAGAAGCGCGGGATCGAAGAGCATTTCGTTACGCTGCATGTGGGGGCGGGGACGTTTCTCCCCGTCAAGGCCGACGATACAGCCGATCACAAGATGCATGCGGAAATCGGGACGGTCGATCAGCGCACGGCAGATGCCCTCAACGCGGTTAGAGCACGAGGCGGGAGGATCGTTTCCGTCGGAACCACATCGCTGCGTCTGCTTGAAAGTGCAACGGGCGAAGATGGCGTTATCGGGCCATGGTCGGGTCCGACGGATATTTTCATTACCCCAGGTTATAAGTTTCGTGCAGTCGACATGCTGATGACGAATTTTCATCTGCCACGTTCCACGCTGTTCATGCTGGTTTCGGCCTTCAGCGGGTTCGAGCGGATGCATTCAGCCTATCAATATGCCGTCAAGAATAACTACCGTTTCTATTCCTATGGCGATGCAAGCCTGTTATGGCGATCCGCATCATGAGCGAAAATTTCGAATTCAAACTGATTGCCACGGATGGCAAGGCGCGCCGCGGCGAAATTACCATGCCGCGCGGGACTGTGCGCACTCCGGCTTTCATGCCGGTTGGCACCGGTGGAACTGTCAAAGCCATGTATATGGACCAGGTGCGTGACCTTGGTGCCGATATCATCCTAGGTAATACCTATCATCTGATGCTGAGGCCGGGCGCCGAGCGTGTGGCGAAACTTGGTGGATTGCATGAGTTTGCGCGCTGGCAGCCGCCAATACTGACGGATTCTGGCGGGTTTCAGGTCATGTCGCTGGCGCAATTGCGCAAGCTGACTGAAAGCGGCGTGACGTTTCGCTCGCATATCGATGGTCGTGCGTATGAGATGACGCCAGAGCGCTCGATCGAGATTCAAGGGCTGCTGGATTCGGATATCCAGATGCAGCTCGACGAATGCGTGGCCTTACCATCGACACCGAAAGACATCCAGCGAGCTATGGAACTGTCGCTGCGCTGGGCAGAACGCTGCAAGACTGCCTTTGGCAACCAGCCCGGCAAAGCCATGTTCGGCATCGTTCAGGGCGGTGATGTCGCCGATCTGCGTATTCGCTCTGCGCAGGCGCTGAAGAGCATGGATCTGAAAGGCTATGCCGTGGGCGGATTGGCGGTTGGAGAGCCGCAAGACGTCATGCTGGAAATGCTCGACGTCACCTGTCCGGAACTTCCGGACGACAAGCCGCGCTATCTCATGGGTGTTGGCACACCGGACGATATCCTGAAATCGGTGGCTCGTGGCATCGACATGTTCGACTGTGTGATGCCAACGCGGGCAGGGCGCCACGGTCTCGCCTTTACCCGGCGCGGCAAGGTCAACCTGCGCAATGCGCGACACGCGGATGATCCGCGTCCTTTGGACGAGGAGTCGCCCTGTCCGGCGGCGCGCGACTACAGCCGCGCCTATTTGCATCATCTGGTCAAATCAGGGGAAGCGCTTGGCGCCATGCTGCTGACGTGGAACAATCTTTCCTATTACCAGCAACTGATGCAGGGTATACGTGACGCTATAGAATCAAGCAATTTCAATCGCTTCACGGAAGAAACTCAAGTCGCGTGGGCGCGGGGCGATATACCCCTATTTGCGTGATCAGGCGGTAACGGGCACGTCTGCCGTTTGAGCATCAGCCGGTTCGAACAGGTTCTTTAACCGGTCGATTGCGGCGATCTGTTCGTCCTTACTGAGCAGACCCATTTCGAACAATTTTAGGCTGCGTAGCCCCTCGATCGTCAAAAACACCATCATTGCAAGCGTAGGATCTTCTGCGTTCTCGCGCATACGCTGCAGAAGCTGCTTGTTGTATCGCCGGATTGGCTCAAGAAATCCCGGATCGTTGGCGATGGCCGCAAGAATACCGGAAGGCTCCGGTTCGTTGCAAAGAAACTCTGCCCTATAGACGGCGATGCACGCTAGAACGACGCTGTTGGGACCGTGTTTTCGGGCCGCCTCTTCCTTGCGCAGTGATTCGTCAAACTCCGAAACGTGTTGTTCAACGAGTGCTTCGAGCAATTTGGCCTTGGTCGGAAACGTATAGAGCAATCCTCCCTTTGAAAGACCCGCCCGCCGGGCCACGGCATCGAGTGAAAGGTGCACAGGCCCGACTTCCTTGGCGATTTCGGCTGCTGCTTGCAGGATCTTGTCTTTTGTAGAGAGGGTATCACTCGCCATTCCAACGCTTTCGATGTAGGGCATTTATCGCCCGTATTGACATTACCGTCCGGACGGTACAGTACATTGCGCGTGGTCATCAAGTCCACACGATTCACATTCATATGACAGGCTGGCAGACTTTTTGCTGGCCATTGTTTTGTTGGAGCCGCCTTTCCATGATTAAGCGCTACATTGCACCCCTAATCGTTCTAATCCTGGTCGCGGTGATCAGTGGATTAGTGTGGACAAAGGCTCCGGAGTTCAAGGGTTACATACTACCCACGGCAGTCGGAATCCTAGTCTTCGTTGGATTGATCTGGGCGCTGTTCACCAAGATCAAGCGCTACATGATGCCTGCGATCATTCTAATTCTTGTCGTAGCAGTCGCTGGTGGCTTGGTCTGGTTCAATTTCTTCAGAGATTCCATGATCAAGCAGTTCTTTGCGACCATGCAGCAGCCAGCCGCGCCGGTCTCGACCTATACGGTCAAGCCGGGTGAATGGATGCCGGAAATCGAAGCGATCGGTACGGTAAGCGCGATCCAGGGTGTCGAGCTCTCGGTCGAAGTTGCCGGTATCGTCAAGGATATCCCGTTCAAGGCTAACCAGACGGTCGAGAAGGACGCGCCGCTCCTGCAACTCGACGACGCGATCGAGAAAGCCGACATTGTTGCCGCTCGGGCGCAAGATGTATTGATGGATCAGACTTTGGCGCGTGCCCGCACGCTCAATACCCGAGGTGTTGGTGCCGTTTCTGCCGTCGACGAGGCGCAATCGGCATCGCTGGCCAAGAAGGCCGAGATTGCCAAATTGCAAGCCGTTATGGATCAGAAGCTGTTGAAGGCGCCTTTCAAGGGCACGGTCGGCATCCCGCGCATTGAGCTCGGGCAATATCTGCCAATAGGCACAGTGGTCGTTTCCTTGCAGGATCTAACGACGATGCGCGTGGACTTTACAGTCAATGAGCAGGTCTTGAGCCAGATCAAGATCGGCCAGCCGATCAAACTTGGTCTGACGGATAATGACATCAACTATGACGGCAAGATCACGGCCATCGAACCCAGAATCGATCCGGCGACAAGACTTGTTTCGGTTCGAGCGCAGGTCGACAATTCCGAGGGAGAATTGCGCCCGGGTCAGTTTTCCCAAGTCCGGGTGACACTGCCGAAGGAAGAAAATGTCTTCACGCTGCCGCAGACGGCGCTCGTTTCGAGCCTCTATGGCGACTATGTCTTCGTCGTTCGTCCCGCTCCGGACGAAACCAAGCCAGCGGATCCAGCCAAACCTGCGGATGAGGCAAAGCCAGCTGACGTGACAGCGTCAACACAGCCAGCTGCGACTGACAAGAAAGATGAGAAGCTCATCGTCACGCAGGTTTTCGTCAGGCCGGGGCGCCGGTCCGGTCTTGTTGTCGAAATAACCAAAGGTCTCAAAGAGGGCGACGTTATCGTAACGGCGGGCCAAAATCGCTTGAGCCCCGGCGCAGTGGTCAAGATCGCCAATGATGTGAACCCCGCAAGCAAAACAGAGTCAGGACTGCCAACAAAATGAATTTCTCGGAAATATTCATTCGCCGTCCTGTCCTGTCGACGGTTGTCGCTTTGATGATCATCCTGCTCGGTGCGCAGGGACTGGTGAACCTCTCTGTGCGCCAGTACCCCAAGGTCGAAGAGACGGTTATCACCATCAAAACCGCCTATGCCGGTGCCAGCGCCGACCTGATGCAGGGATTCATTTCTGCTCCGATCGCTAAAGCTGTGACCACGACGGAAAACATCGACTACGTGACGTCGTCATCCGCTCCGTCATCGAGCACGGTGACGGTTCAGATGAAGCTTGGCGCAAATCCTGACGCGGCGTTGACCGAGGTAATCTCCAAGGTCAACCAGGTGCGCGGGGATCTGCCGGAAGAAGCCGATGATCCTGTCATCACCAAGGGTACCGGTCAGGACTTCGCAACGATGTATCTGGCCGTGCAAAACCCGAATATGACGAGTGAGCAGATCACCGAATATCTGGAACGCGTTATCCAGCCTCGCATGTCGACCATTCAAGGTGTCGCCGACGCTCAGATTTTGGGTGGTCAGGTGTTCTCGATGCGCGTGTGGATCGATCCGATCAAGCTGGCTGCCCGCAAGACCACTGCATCGGAAGTATTGACGGCGATCAACCAGTCGAATTTCCTGTCTGCGCCGGGCAAGATCGAGAATCTTTACACGGCTTCACCTATTACGTTGAAGACAACGTTGCAGACGCCTGAGGCTTTCGGCGCGATGCCGATCAAATCCGACGGCGACAACATCATCCGTCTGCGTGATGTGGCACGGGTTGAGCTCGGCGCCGTCAACAAAGATACGATCGTCAGCTTTAACGGAGCCAGTGGTACGTTCCTGGGGATATTCCCGACACCTGCCGCCAACCCCATCGACATGACAGCTGCAGTTCGCAAGGAATTGCCTTCGATTCAAGCGACTCTGCCCGAAGGCATGCAGCTTTACATGGTTTACGACTCGACGGAGCAGATCAGCTCGTCGATCGAGGAAGTGTTCAAGACCATCGGCGAGGCGGTGTTGATCGTTGTTGCCGTGATTCTACTCTTCCTTGGATCGTTCCGTTCGGTCATCATTCCGGTCGTAACCATCCCGATATCGCTGATCGGCGTGTGCTTCTTCCTGTTTATGCTTGGTTATTCGATCAACCTGCTATCGCTTCTGGCGATGGTTCTGGCCATCGGTCTCGTGGTCGACGACGCGATTGTGGTCCTGGAGAATATCCATCGTCATATCGAGGAGGGGCTGAGACCGCTTGATGCCGCATTGAAAGGCATGAAGGAAATCACCGGCCCCATTGTCGCGATGACCATCACGCTTGCGGCTGTGTTCGCGCCGCTCGGATTTACCGGCGGTCTCACCGGCTCGTTGTTTCGTGAATTCGCGTTCACGCTTGCCGGCGCCGTGATCATCTCCGGTGTGGCCGCATTGACCGTATCACCGATGATGTGCGCGCTCTTGCTGCGGGCAGGCGGGCACAGCCGGTTCCAGCGGATTGTTGACCGGAGTTTCGGCTGGCTTGAAGGCGCTTATGAACGGCGTGTTGCGGGCTCGCTCAACTTTCGGTTCGTCACCTTGTTCATTGTTGTCGCGCTTGTGGCGTTGACCGGCTTCCTTCTTACCAAGACCAATTCCGAACTTGCTCCTGAAGAAGATTCCGGTGCGCTGTTTGCCATCGTCAATGGTCCGCAATATGCGACGTCGCAATACACCAAGCTCTACGCAGATCAGATCGATGCCTTGACCAAGGATTTGCCGGAGTTGAAAACCCGCTTCAATATCCTGGGCTTCGGCACGACGAATTCCGCCTTCGCCATTTGGGTGTTCAAGGATTGGTCCGAACGCACCAAGTCGCAAGCACAGCTCAAGGCAGAATTGCAAGGCATGATCAGTCCGCTTGCCGGCGTCGAAGCCTTTATCTTCGCGCCCCCGGACTTGCCGGGTACTGGTGGCGGCCTGCCAATTTCTATCATTATTCAGTCGACCGGCCCGGCCGACAAGGTGTTCGAAGTCGCCGAAGAGATCAAGAACAAGGCACAAGCCTCGGGGCAGTTCATCATCGTGCAAAACTCGCTCTCGTTCAACGCGCCGCAAGTCACGGTCACGATCGATCGCGATCGGGCCTCGGCGTTGGGCGTGCCCGTAAGCGATATCGGTCAGACACTTGGGCTGTTGGTCGGCGGCGGCAAGATCTCGAAATTCGATCGGGATTCCAACAGCTACGACATCATTCCTCAGGTGCCGCAGGACTACAGGTCCAATCCTGAAAATCTGGGCCAGTATTTCGTCAAGAGTGCATCTGGCGAGATGGTTCCGTTGTCAGCGGTCATCAAGGTCACGGAGAACGCTTCGCCAGCCGCCATCGAGCAGTTCAACCAGCTGAATTCGGCGACGATTTCAGCTCTGCCGCTGCCGGGTGTTACGACCGGTCAAGGTCTGCAGACCGTTATCAATACGGCTAAGCCTTTGATGCCGGATGGGTTCTTCATGGATTATTCCGGCCAGTCGCGCCTGGAAATCGAGCAGGGAAGCACGATCCTCATTGCCTTCCTGCTTGCCGTGGTGGTGATCTATCTGGTGCTGGCGGCGCAGTTCGAAAGCTTCCGCGATCCGTTTATCATCATGATGTCGGTCCCGCTTTCGATCTTCGGTGCGATCGTGCCGCTCAACCTGGGGCTGGGTACACTCAACATCTATACGCAGGTCGGTCTGATCACACTCGTGGGCCTGATTACCAAACATGGTATTCTGATGGTGGAATTTGCCAATCAGCAGCGTGAACTGCACGGTATATCGCGGCATGATGCAATCATCCTTGCGGCAAAGACCCGGCTTCGTCCGATTCTGATGACGACTGCGGCCATGGCTCTCGGCGTTATACCGCTCATCACAGCTACTGGTGCCGGTGCCGCAGCGCGCTATTCGATCGGTCTGGTGATTTTCTCCGGCATTCTTGTCGGGACAGTCTTCACACTCTTCGTGGTGCCGATGTTCTACACCTTCATTTCCAAGAAGGATGTGAAGGCTGAAGCAACTGCTATTCCCGTTGGGAGAGGCGCTGCTCCGCAGGTTAGCCACACCTAGCGAAGGGGACCTTTAAGCCAAACAAAAAGCCTCCGAACTGTCAGTTCGGAGGCTTTTTTGTATCGACTGAAGTCAGGCCCGTTTAACGGCGCGAAGGATAAAGAGAAGAATGACCGCTCCGACCGTTGCGGCGATGATTGCGCCTATGATGCCGCTGCCGAGCGAGATGCCGAGCCTCGGAAAAAGATATCCTGCAATGAAGGCACCGATAACGCCTACTATCAGGTCACCCACGAGGCCAAAGCCGCCTCCGCGAACGAGCTGGCTGGCGAGCCATCCCGCTATCAACCCCACCAAAAGAAAAATAAGAAGACTTTCTCCGCCCATAGCCAATTCTCCATAAACCGGTTTGCCGGAGCACAATCCCGAAAGGACTATGTTCCATTCAATGTAGTGCGTCCGATTTGAACGCACGGCGCAGTAAGATGCTCCACCGGCCCCGGATTCTTGATCCATGCATTGGCCAAGAGAATCACCAAGTTGATTTTACGATGGGATGGAGGATTTGAATAACGAAAGTTTGCAAACGAAATTTAGACTTTGGCATTATCAAAGAACTATGCCGGCTATGGCTTCCCACGACCGGCACAGTGTCTGCTACAATCTGATCTCTTGCTTGCAGAAATTATTGTGCAGGAGCAGGAGCAGTTGACTCAGCAGGCTTTACGGCCTTCTTCTTGGCGGACATCTTGTGCACCTTCTTAACAGGCTTGTGAGCCTTTTTCACGGTTGTCGTCGTATCCGGGGTAGTTGCCGTTGTTGCAGCAGGGGCGGCGTTGGCACTGGAAGCGATAACCGGAGCCGAAACAGCGAGGGCAACGGCGAGACCGAGAGCTGTATAGAGGGACTTTTTCATTGGTCAGTTTCCTTTCGATGCGGGCCTGTGTGATACAGTCGGTCAATCGTCAACCGGCTGCACACCAAGCAGCTTCAAAGCCTGGGCATACGATCTGATCCCCTGCGCCTGCTTGTTGCTTGCGCAGAACCTCGTTCCCGTTTTTTGAAGTGCTTTCGCCTTGGCTGCCCGTTTTGCCTCGGCGTGTTCCGTCATTGCGTGTTGAACTTGTTGCTGGAGTTTGCCGCACAACTCTGTGCGGGTGAGTGTCTCTGCTGCCATTGACTGCTCGATTGGTGCGATGAATACGATCGCACCGGTCAGGACGATTGTCGAAATGGTCAATATGTTCCGCATAAGAGCCATTTGAGTTACGAAGAAATCCTGTTTCGACCAGTCAACCACGAGTTGACGGGCTTTTATCGGACTTGAGTGTTGCCTGAGTTTTTCTGCTTTGTGGTGTTTTGTTTCTGCTTTGTAACAAGACGCGAAACGACAGAATTTTGCCCGCTTCGCCAGTCATTGGATGTTGCTGGTTTTGCTCTCCAGTCCAAAGAATTACGTGGCTTCCACAATGGATCGTGCGTAAAAACAACGGGTTGAACCGCGCCTCATGGCTAGGCGCAAAACGATCGTCATCAGGAATTGAGTATGAAATCTGAAGCGCATATTCTGATTGTCGATGACGACGAAGCCATTCGCGATCTCCTGCATGAATTTTTGAAGAAGCGGGGAATGCATGTTTCGGTTGCACGAGACAGCGAGGAAATGCAGGAAGTGCTTTCCCGCACACCTATAGATCTTCTCATTCTCGATGTGATGCTTCCTGGAAAAAGCGGTATGGAAATTTGCAGGGATATCCGGATGCACTCCCGTATCCCGATCATCATGCTGACCGCCGTCACAGAAACCACTGACCGGGTGGTCGGGCTCGAAATGGGTGCGGACGACTACGTCTCCAAGCCGTTCGATCCGAGGGAGCTACTGGCGCGGGTCAGGGCGGTGCTGCGCCGTCTCGATACGTCCGGTCCTGACCGGCGCCTCGAACCTACGGTCTACAAATTCGCCGGCTGGACAATGGACTGCTCGCGGCGGCGGCTTGTGTCTCCAGATGCAGTGCGCGTGGAACTGACGACGGCAGAGTTCAATCTTCTGGAAACACTGGTCAAAAGCGCCCAGCGCATGTTGAGCCGCGACCAGCTGCTGGAATTGGTGGGCAACAACGCCGCCTATGGTTATGACCGCAGCATCGATATTTTGATCAGCCGTCTGCGCCGCAAGATGGAAGATGATTCCCGTTCGCCGAAATTGATCCTGACGATCCGCGGCGGCGGCTATCAATTCGTTCCCGAAGTCAGCGCGGAATGAAACGGTTTCTGCCCCAGTCGCTGCCAAGCTGGATTCTGCTCATCCTGATTACCAGCCTGCTCACAACGCAGGTTGCAACATTATCGATCGTCTCTCGTGATCGTGCCGAAAACAACAATGTGCTCGAACTGTTTCGCTTGAGTGAACGCGCATATACGCTCGTCAAGGTGCTCTACGCCGCACCGCCATCCGAGCGATCAATTCTTGCGAGCGCTTTGTCGAACACTGCCAACCCTCTCTCCATGTCCGACGAGCCGGCTGTGACATCGGCCATCGCTTCGGACGATAGCCTTGCCGAGCTCGAAGATGTGCTAGTTGCGCGATTGTCCGCGTTCGGAGTGACCGATGCCCGGATTCGGCGCGTTTCAAACCGGCCACCCAGCAGTCCCGCAACAAGCCCCAGCGCACCTGATCCCGATGTCGGCATTGTAGAGCGCCAGCTTTCTGACATCGCGGAGGATTTCAGCCAGAGTGACGGGCTCGCGGCCTCGATCAAGTTCAAGGATGGCCAATGGCTGAACTTCGTCACGCCGATCGCGCCGGAGCCCCCGATCTTCACTGCGCAGACGCTGCCCCTATTTGGTTCTGTTGCCGCGGTGGTCATTGCAATGTCGATCTGGGCGATGCGCCGGTTGACGGCGCCGTATCGAGCATTGGAGCGAGCGGTCAAGCGCATCGGCGACGATGTAAAGTCGCCGCCACTCCCCGAATTTGGCAGCAGCGAGTATAAATCGGCAGCGCGAGCGGTGAACACCATGCAGGCGCAATTAAGGGAATATGTCGCCGACCGTGAGCAGCTTGCTGCCGCGCTGGCGCACGACCTGCGCACGCCGTTGACCCGCATTCGCCTGCGCCTCGAACTGTTGCGGAAATCGCCTTTGCGCCAATCACTCACACACGATCTGAACGATATCGAAGCCATATCCCGATCCGTTATCGATTTTGCTACCTATGAAATCGTCGATGAAGAACAGGAGAAGATCGACTTCTGGTCGTTGGTCGACTCGGTTGCCGATGGTTTTCCGCAGGCCTCATTCGACAAAACCAGCCTTGCGTCGCGCGGGCTGATCTGCATGGGCCGTCCGATCGCGCTGCGGCGCTGTGTAACAAACCTCGTTAACAATGCGGTGACCTATGGCGAGAAGGCCCATATCAGCCTCGCGCAAAGTGGTGCTGACATTTTGCTGACGATCCGCGACGAAGGGCCGGGCATTCCGCAGGCCAAGCTCGACGAGGTGTTCCAGCCGTTCCGGCGGGTCGAAGGCTCCCGGAACCGGCAGACTGGTGGATTTGGTCTGGGCTTGACCATCGCGCGCAATATCGCGCGACGCAGCGGTGGGGATATCACGCTCGCAAATGACGCAGACGGCGGCCTAAGAGCCGAATTGCGGATTCCGCGTGCGGTTTGATGCGGTACGCCGAAAGGCGGCCAGAAATTCAGTCGACAGTGCCTACGACTGCCACACAGTCACCCGGTTTAACCAAACCCGGAAAATGCCGTGCTGCGAGAAGCCCTGTGAGCTTCGTTCGGATTTCGGTTGGAGCCGCGCCAGTGCGGCCAATTGGATGGATACGAGCGATCACTTGCCCTTCTTTAACAAAGTCGCCGAGATCGACCATCGTTTCGATCAGCCCTTGATCCTCCGCAAAGGAAAAGCAATCGCCTGATGGCATATCGAGCCATCGCGTGTCGCGGTGGTCAATATTACCGCTGACGATGCCCGCATGGCGCAAGACATTCATCGCCCCCCGTTTGGCGATGGCGACTGTTTCGGCGCGAGCCGTACCGCCGCCGCCAAGTTCGGTGGTGACGAAGACCTTGCCCATTTCCTCCACCGTCGTGTCATACATGCCGACCGCGTCGATTTCGAGCATGCGCATCGACCATGGCGCCGAGAATGCCTTGACGGCATCGAAGCCTTTGGCCTCCTGCACTTTGTCGGGCAGGATATGGGCGGCCGCAAAGGGTACGAAATCGAGTGTCCTGCCACCAGAATGGAAATCGAGCACGACATCAGCACGCGGTAACAATTCGCGGGTGAAATAATCGGCGATCTTCTGGGTTACCGTGCCATCCGGTTTTCCCGGGTAGCTGCGATTCATGTTGCCCTTGTCGATCGGCGACGTGCGTGTGCCGGCGCGAAACGCCGGATAATTCATCGCCGGAACGATGATAACCGTACCGCTTACCTTGCCTACGTCGAGCGTGCGGGCAAGGTCAAAGAGAGCGATCGGTCCTTCATATTCATCGCCGTGATTGCCGCCAGTCAGCAGCGCCGTTGGCCCGTTGCCATTGCGGAGAACTGCGATGGGTATCATGACAGATCCCCAGGCGGAATCATCGCGGCTATAAGGCAGCCGCAAAAAGCCGTGTTGCACGCCTTGCTTGTCCAGATCGACGGTAGGTGTGATGGGCGACGGCCGCAGAGTTTTTGACTGCATGACGGGCCTCAGTTCTTGACGAAAAGCTTGCGCGGCACATTGGCAAGGCATTCGACGCCGGTGTCGGTGATCAGGATGCTTTCGGTGATTTCAAGGCCCATGGTTTCGAGCCACAAACCGGTCATAAAATGGAACGTCATGCCTGGCTTGAGTTCGGTTCTATCACCCGGACGCAGGCTCATGGTGCGCTCGCCCCAATCCGGCGGGTAGGAAATGCCGATCGGATAGCCGGTGCGGTTATCCTTGACGATGCCGTATTTCTTCAAGACGCCAAAGAACGCATTGGCGATATCCTCGCAGGCATTGCCCGGCTTCGCCGCAGCGAGACCGGCTTCCATGCCTTCGAGCGTGGCTTTCTCTGCGTCCAGAAACTCCTGGGTGGGTTTGCCCAGAAACACCGTGCGCGACAGGGGAACGTGGTAACGGTTGTAGCAGCCGGCAATCTCGAAAAAGGTGCCTTCGCCGACCTTCATCGGCTTGTCGTCCCAGGTAAGATGGGGCGCCGAGGCGTCCGCACCAGATGGAAGCAACGGCACGATGGCAGGATAATCACCGCCGAAATCATCGGTTCCGCGAATTCCTGCGTCGTAGATCTCCGCAACCAGATCGCATTTGCGCATACCCGGCTCGATTTTGTCGACGATGCGCTGGTGCATAAGCTCAACGATACGGGCGGCCTTGCGCATATATTCGATCTCAGTCGGGCTTTTCACCGCGCGCTGCCAGTTTACGAGCGCAGTGCCGTCAACGAAGCGGGCGTTCGGCAGATGTTTCTGCAAGGATGCGAATGCGGCGGCGGAGAACCAGTAGTTGTCCATCTCGACGGCAATGGTCAGCTTGTCCCAACCACGCTCCGCAATGATTTTCGACAGATAATCCATAGGATGGCGTTCGGTGGACTGAACATAGTTATCCGGATAACCAACGATGTTGTCGTTGGAGAGATAAGCCGTGCGCTTAGCGCCGTTGGCATCCTGGCCGCGGCCATACCAGATCGGTTCACCTTCCGGCGGTACCAACACGGCTTGGTGCACATAGAAAGACCAGCCATCATATCCCGTCAGCCACGCCATATTGGAGGGATCGCTGCAGATCAGAAGATCAATGCCGCGCTTTTGCATCGCCGCGCGGGTCTTCTGCAATCTTTCGGCGAATTCTTGCCGCGTGAATTTGAGATTTGGCTCTGTCATATCAGTTTCCTCATGCTTGGGCCGAAGCCCATATCAACTTTCGAATTTGGTTCCAACGCTCGATTTCCTCGCGCGATCACGGGCAAGTGTCGCGATGGCGGTATCCTGTACACCGGTGCCGGTCAGATCGGCGATAGTGATTGCCTCTTGTGACGGCCTGCCTTTTGCCGAACCGGCGATGACGGAACCGAGCTCTGAGAAGGTCGCGTCGGCCTTTACCAGTCCGGATTCGATGGCATGATGAAGCTCACCGAGGCGACGCGTCTGCTTCAGACTATCAGCGACGTAGAGGTCGGCTTTGGCGATGATGGCAGGATCGAGCTCGTTTTTGTGCTCGGCATCGGAACCCATGGCGGTGATGTGCTGGCCCGGCTGCAGCCAGGTTGATTGCAGGATTGGCCGAGAGGAGGGCGTTGTCGTCACGACGATATCCGCGTCGCGAACGGCCCTCTCCGGATCCTTCACAGCGCTGACGGGGAAACCAAGCTTTTCAGTGAGTTCGTTTGCCACCAGTTGAGCTTTGTCGATGTCGCGGGCCCAGATCCGTGCCTGCTTGATTGGACGAACCAAAGTCAATGCCTCGAGTTGCAGGCGCGCCTGAACACCGGCCCCGAATATAGCGGCGACACTGGATTCGGGCCGCGACAGGTGTTTTGCCGCAACCGCGCCCGCAGCTGCCGTACGTATATCAGTGAGATAGCCATTGTCGAGCAACAGGGCTTCAACCAGACCCGTGCGGCTGCTGAGCAGAACCATCATGCCATTGACGCTGGGCAGGCCGAGCTTGGGATTATCAAAGAAACCGGGGCTGATCTTGATGGCAAAGCCATCGATACCCGGAACGTACGCCGTCTTCACATCGACTTCACCGCGATGTTCGGGAATGTCGAGCCGCAGGATAGGCGGCATGGCGACAGCCTTGGTCGCCAAGGCTTCGAACGCAGATTCCACGCAAGCAATAGCGTCAAGATCGAGCGACACGATCTTGCGTAAATCCGCTTCGGTAAGAATCGTCATGAGGGGCATGGTTCGGCCCTTTCCTTGATGTCCGCACAGACGATGCGCCGATGCTGTTCCATGTCGACATTGCGGCCGGAAAGAATGGCGACGACAGGTCCCTTCGCCTTTATTTTTCCCGCGAGCAGTGCAGCGATGCCGACAGCCGCCGCGCCTTCGATTATTTCGCGTTCGTGCATGTAGGCGTGAGCCATGCCGGCAGCGATTTCGTTCTCCGAGAGCAGGATCACATCATCGAGCATGTCGCGGACCATCGCGAAAGTGAACCGGTTATCAATACCGATCCCGCCGCCAAGCGAATCCGCCAGACTTTCACTTTCTTCGACAAGAACAGGCTTGCCAGCATCAAGGCTGGCACGCATGGCGGCGCCGCGATCCATCGAAATACCGATGATCTTCGCGGCAGAACGTTTGGCCTTGACCGCCGCCGCAACACCTGAGGCCAGACCACCGCCCGACACCGGGACGAGGACGGTGTCGACATCCGGAACCGCGTCGATGATCTCGAGACCGAGTGTGCCTTGCCCGGCAATGATCGAGGCATTGTCAAAAGGCGGCACCATGGTGAGGCCGCTTTCCAGTACGAGCCGGTCTACTTCTTCCTGCGCATCATCCTGCGATTTACCGATGATGCGGATCTCGGCGCCAAGACGGCGGATATCATCAACCTTGTTCTGCGGGACCAGCCGCGACATGCAAATAATGGCGTGTACGCCTTCCAGATGTGCGGCATAGGCGAGGGCGCGGCCATGGTTTCCCGTGGAGGCTGCTACCACGCCGCGTTGCTTTTCGCTTGTTGAAAGCTGGCTCAAGGCATTGGTTGCACCACGCAGCTTGAAACTGCCGGTAGTTTGGCGGTGTTCGAACTTGAGAAAGACCGGCAGGCCTGTCATTTCCGATAAGGATACCGAGTTGACGGTAGGGGTGCGCACCACCTTGCCCGCAAGCGCGTCGCGTGCCTTCTCAATCTCAGCGATGGTCACTAATTTGTCGGTCATGGCTCACCAACCGGCCATGGATTGAGTCATCAGGCTGCCCCATTCCGGACGAGGCGTAAGATCGTCACATATGCGTAGTGTCGCCCAGGCAGTTGCCAGATTGCTGCTGACGACAGGCTTTCCGATTACCTGTTCGATTGCGAGCGCAACGCCCGCCGCCCGCACTGCAGTACACGAAATGAACAGCGCGTCGGCGTCGCTCGCCATGGCTTCCTGAGCAGCGGAAATCAGCGATCGCGGACTGATCCGCGCCATCTCGCGATCATCGTCGAGACCAAAACAGGTGAAACTCGCAATGTCGAAACCCTTGGCCGCGAAGTAGTGCGCCATAGGCGTGCTGGTCTTGATCGTATAGGGCGTGAGGATGCTGATGCGTTTTGCACCGAGCGCCTGAAATCCACGTACGGCGGCCAGCGGCGGCGTCACAACCGGCACGGCCGGCTTGGCAAGGTTGATCGCAGCTTCGATCTCCTCGTCGCCGATCACGACAGACGCTGCGGTACAGGAATAGCAAATCACATCGAGATCTTCATCCGGCAGGATGAGGCTCGTGCCCTCGGTAAGCGAAGGCTGCATGCGCCGCAGATTGTCTGGCGTGGTCGGGTTCGCATAGGGAATGCGCGCTGTGTAAAGACCGATGCGATCACTCGCCACCATGCGCTGAAAATCCGGTTCGGTGGTGTGATCGGTAGCGAGGATGACAAGCCCGACGCGTTTGCTGAGCGGGCGATCGTCAAAATCCAGTGCCATGGCGGTTTGGCGGATCGTAGGGAAGGCGTCCATGGTCATGCTCCTCAGTCGATCCTGCCGTAGCGGCGTTCCAGCCAACGCAGCCCGACGACGGAAATCAGACTGATGACGAGGAAGAATGCTCCGACGAGCGTGATCGGCTCAATATAGCGGTAGTTGTAGTTGGCGATGCTGCGCGCCTGGTTCATCAGCTCGAGTACCGTGATTGCAGATAGAAGCGGCGTTTCCTTGAACATGGCAATGAAGTAATTGGCGAGAGCGGGAATCATGGGCGGTAGCGCTTGGGGCAGGATGACCTGTGTCCAGGTCTGCCAGGCGTTGAGATTGCATGCTTTGGCGGCTTCCCACTGTCCGCGCGCAACATTGTCGATTCCGGCGCGATAGACTTCGGCCGTATAGGTTCCGTAGTGCAGGCCGAGACCGATTACGCCGGCCACGAGTGGCGAGAGTGTCAGTCCAAGATCCGGCAGCACGTAAAAGATGAAATAAAGCTGTACGAGCAGAGGCGTTCCGCGAATGAACTCCGCAACGAAGCCCATGGGCCTCGAAATCAGTTTGTTCTTTGATCGGCGAACGATAGCGATGGCAAGACCAACAATCGCAGCCAATATGTATCCAAGTACCGTCGCGAGGATTGTGATCTTCGCGCCCTCGATAAGGGTCGGAAGAATTTGAATGACGAAAGCCCAATCCCATTCCATTGCTGCCTCCTACGACCTGATGCCGTCAAGGCCGCGCGTCAGATGACGCTCAAGGCCGCGAATGGCGAAGGAAATGACGCAGGCGATGGCAAAATAGAGAATGAGAATTGTCAGGAATGGAAACAGCGTGCTGCCAGTCTGTGCCCGTACCACTTGCGCCTGAAATGTCATGTCTGACAGCGAGATGAGGGAGACCACGGCCGATGCTTTCAAGAGTTCGATGGCATTGTTGCCGAAAGTTGGCAGCATCAACACGAAGGCCTGCGGCAAGATTACGTGGCGAAGGCCTTGCCAACGATTGAAATTGAGCGCCGTGCAGGCCTCATATTGTTCTTTGCCAATGGATTTGATAGCGCCGCGCACCACTTCGGCAGCGTAGGCCCCGACATTGAGGCCAAGCGCAAGGACGCCCGCTTGCAAGGGCGTCAGCGTGAAGCCGAAGAGCGGGAGTACGAAATAAGCCCAGAACAGCTGAACGAAGATCGACGTGCCCCGAAAAAATTCAATATAGGCGGTCGCTAGCCAGCGCACCGGCGCAAAGCGCGATAAACGCCCGATACCCGCCAGGAATGCCATCACGAGCGCCAGCGCCGAGCCCATCAGCGTCAGCTTGATGGTCACGACAGCACCCTCGAGAATGAGTTGCAGATAGCCGGCCCATTGGCCCATCGCTACGCCACCTTTGCTGGAATTGCAGAACATGGGGACCGCTTCGTGTTAAACGAAGCGGTCGAAGACTCGCGCGGAACTACTTGGCTGCGCAGAGCTTTTCGCGGGTGGTGGACATTGCCGCCTTTGCCGAGAAACCATAAGGCTCGATGATCTTGGCGAACTCGCCCGACGTCTTCATCTCAGCGAGTACCTTGTCGAACTCGTCGCGAAGAGCCGTGTCGCCCTTGCGGAATGCTGCGCCATCGCAATAGACCGGGGCGCCCTGTACAGGAGCAATGACTTCGATATTCGGATCATTGGCTTTCTTGACCAGATCATTGATCGACAGGACCGGTAGCGAATAGGTGTCGATGCGGCCGTCCTGCAGCATTTTCAGGCCGCTCTGGCCATCCGGAACGACAATCACGCGGTCACGCGGGACACCGGCCTCGAGTGCAAGACGTTCTTCGGTACCGCCGCCTGGTGCGCCGATGGTTGCCTTTTCATCCTTGGCGATATCGGCATAGCTCTTGAAGCCTTTTGGATTGCCCTTCTTCACTAGGAATGCTTCTGCGTCGCAAAGGATCGGCTCGGAATAGGCCACGGCATTGCAGCGCTCCGGCTTCATGAAAAGACCGGCAGTGACGACATCATGACGTCCAGCCTGTAGGCCGGGGATCATTGCACCATACTCAGAGATAGACGCCACGACGTCGTTGACGCCGAGCTTCTTGAACACTGCGCGTGCAACATCCGGGGCAGCGCCAGACACGGTGCCGTCAGCCTTGACGGCTGTGAATGGTGGTTCGTTGGCAATGGCGATGCGGGCAAAGCCCTGCGCCTTCAGCTTGTCGAGTGCTTCGTCCGCCTTGGCAGGCAAGGACGACACCAGGGTCGAAAGCGCCACCGCTCCAAGCAATGCGTTGATGGTTAGTTTGGTCATGTTCCCAGCTCCTTTGGTTTTCTTGTGTGTTGCTAATCGTCGGGGGTTCCCGTCTTCAGACGCGATGACCAGCGGCGATGATCTTCTTCAGGAAGGCCTGCGTCCTTTCCTGTTTGGGATGGCGGAAGATTTCGTCGGGTTTGCCGTCCTCGACAATTCGCCCGCGATCGAAAAACAGAACGCGATCGGCGAAGTCATGGGCAAAGCCCATTTCGTGGGTCACCAGAAGCATTGTCATGTCGGTTTCCCGGCAAAGCTTCCAGAGAACATTCAGCACCTCTTCGACCAATTCCGGATCGAGCGCGGAGGTGACCTCGTCGAAGAGCATAATTTTGGGCTTGAGTGCGAGTGCGCGTGCAATGGCGACCCGCTGTTTCTGGCCGCCGGACAATTGCGACGGCATGGACTTTGCCTTGTCGGCAAGACCGACCATATCGAGCAATTCCATGGCGTGATGCTCTGCATCCTTGCGCGACACGCCTTTTGTCAACATCGGCGCGAGCGTGACATTGTCGAGAACACATTTGTGCGGGAAAAGATTGAACAGCTGAAAGACCATGCCAATCTTTTCGCGCATTTTATGCAGGTGAGCATCGTCGGCTGGTTGCAACTTGCCGTTGCGTTTCATCTGATAGAGACTGTCGCCATCGACAAGGATCTCACCGCTGTCGATGCCTTCCAGCGTCATCAGAATGCGCAGGATCGTCGTCTTGCCAGACCCGGATGGGCCGATCAAAGCAAGTTTTTCCCGCGGCGCAACGCTAAACGACAGGTCGTTCAGGACTTTGAACGCGCCGAAGCTCTTGTTGATGCCGTTGATCTCGATGATCGGCGCGGTATTTGTTGGGGGCATGCATGTCTCCTTCTGGTTGAGACAGCCTCATGCCCCTAACGATGGGAGACTTATGAAATCATGTCAATTATAAAAATTAAATCATGACAATATAGATGATCGTGCTGAATTTTCAGGCGAGACGATTAAATCGCGAGCAAGAGATGTTCTAGATCTCCACGCAGCAAATTGGCCACCACCCCGAGGCCGGAACGTAATTCCGCTTCTGTTGTCGAGCCGAGCGAAATGCGCACCGCTGGATGCCAGGGATGGTTTGATATGCGAAACGAGGCGCCCGTGGCGATCGCCACACCTTGCAGTCTTGCATGGGCGACGAAGGCCTCCTCGGTTCGTTCTCCCGTCAGCGGCAACCAGATGTGAAGGCTTTGCGGATGCGACAGAAACGGAATGCCGGACAGGACTTCCGATGCTGTGGCGTGCCTTGTGCGAAGCGCTTCGCGTTGCCAATTCACCAATTCGAGCGCCGTACCGTCAGAAACCCAGCGCGTTGCGATCTCGGCAACGATCGGCGTTGCCATCCAGTTCGATACAAGGTGACGATTGGCGACGGCTGCCACGTAACGGTCCGGCGCGACGAGATAGCCGATGCGTAGTCCCGGCACGACGATCTTTGTGAAGCTGGTGAAATAGAGCGTGCGCTCCGGCGCCAGCGTTGCGATCGGCGGTGGGCGATTCTCGACAAGTGGACCGAGGATATCGCTCTCGATTATCGCAATGTCATGTCGGCGTGCTACCTCGACAATGGCAGCGCGCCGCTCGATGCCCATCAGCGTGGCGGTTGGATTGATCACCGATGGTTGCACGAAAACCGCGCGAATGCCGCTCTCTCGGCAGCAAGCGTCCAGCGCCTCCGGAATAATCCCTTGATCGTCGATCGCCAGACCCTCGAGCGTCAGACCAAGATAGGAAGCGAGCGGCGTCAGTGTGTGATGGCCAATGCCTTCGGTCGCGATCTTCGAGCCGGGCGGTGCAGCGCTCATCAGCGCCACGCTCATGGCGGCAGTCGCGCCGTTGGTCAGGCTGATATTCGAAGCCGGCACATCAAGTCCGCAGGTCCGCAGCCATTCCACCGCAACGGCCCGATGGCGTGGAAACACCACATTGGGACGGAAGGAGAGCGCCGAACTTGCAGGCAGGTTCTCGGCGAGCCAGCCAAGCGCCTTTTTCATGCGATCCAGGTGCATGGGCTCGCAGATCGGTTTTAGAATCGAGAGATCGATGACCTCGCCGAGCCGTTCCGGCAGATAGGGCGGATCCGGCTCGCGGCGCAGCGAGCGCACGAACGTACCGCGTCCGGTTTCACCGGAAATAAGATTGCGCCGGATCAATTCTTCATAAGCGCGGCTCACGGTTTGCACTGAGAGGTGCAAGTCGTCAGCCATTTGCCGGTGGGTTTGCAGGCGCGCCCCGCTCTCGAGTTTGCCATCGGCGATGGCACGTGCAATCTGTTCGGCCAGCGAGAGGTAGGCCGGACGGCGGAGGGTTGTCGGATCTGGGCGCCAAAATGTCATGATTTATAAGTGATCCAAGTCAGTGCAATTGACAATCGAAAAATCACAACGTCATGGTTATTGGATTAATTTTAAACAGGCGGGACATGACACCACTCAAGCTTGATCCGATCGATATTCGCATCCTTGACGAGATCCAGCGCGAGGGCCGGATCACCAAACTTGCGTTGGCCGAACGCGTCGGCATCTCGCCGACGCCATGCTGGACGCGCCTGCGCCGGCTGGAGAAAGCCGGAATTATCACCGGTTATCATGCTCGTATTGCTCTGCGGCTGGTGACGCCGGTAACAACCGTACTGATGGAAGTGACCCTTGGAGCGCATCGTCAGGCGGATTTCGACCGGTTCGAGCGGGCGATCAAGACCATACCGGAGGTTGTGGCGTGCTGGTCGGTCGGTGGCGGCGTGGACTATGTGTTGAAGGTCATGGCGCGGGATATCGATGCTTATCAGCGTCTGGTGGATGGCCTCTTGCAGCGCGAAATCGGGATAGACCGCTATTTCACCTATATCGTCACCAAGACGGTTAAAGATGATGCTATTCTGCCGGTCGCCGACCTCGTAACGGCAACCGAGCCGAACTAGTCAATCTCTCTTTATCGCGGTCCTGATGCAGACAATCTCTCCTGGATAGCAACGGGAAACAGCCTCTCTCTCTTCATCTTCATGCGAGTCTTGTACCGAACATTCTCGGGAGAACTGCATGTCCGCCCATTTCGCACGACCAGACCGCCATCCGGCCCTCAATGGCCTGCGCGACCGCCGCATGCTGCGCGAATTGGCTTATGTCGACGGCCATTGGACGGCCGGCGACGCAGGTCAGACGTTCGAGGTCAGTGATCCGGCGTCCGGCGCCAAAATCGGTTGGGTTTCGAAACTCAATGCCGATCAAACAACAATTGCAATCGATGCCGCGGCGAAGGCATTCCCAGCGTGGCGGGATCTCTTGCCGCAAGAGCGCACAGCCAAGCTGCGCCGCTGGTATGAACTCATCCTCGAAGCCAGGGATGATCTGGCTTTGATCATGACGCTGGAGCAGGGCAAGCCACTGGCTGAGTCCCGCGGTGAAATCGACTACGCTGCATCCTTCATCGAATGGTATGCGGAAGAAGCCAAACGGCTCAATGCCGAGGGCATTACCAGTCATCTGCCGCATGCCGAAACGATCGTCCGGCGCGAGGCTTTGGGCGTTGTCGGCGTCGTCACACCGTGGAACTTTCCATCGGCGATGCTAACGAGAAAAGCTGCGGCGGCGTTGGCGGCCGGTTGCACGATCGTTGCGCACCCATCGTCCGAAACGCCGCTATCGGCACTGGCATTGGCCGAACTTGCCGACCGCGCTGGTATTCCGGGCGGCGTTTTCAACATTGTCACAGGCGACGCAGCCACAATTGTCGGTCGACTGTGTCAAGATTCGCGCGTTCGCGCTTTGAGTTTTACCGGCTCGACGGAGATTGGTCGTTTAATCGCCGCCCAATGCGCTCCTACGATGAAAAACCTGATCATGGAGCTTGGCGGCCATGCGCCATTGATCATTTTCGCCGACGCCGATATCGATCGCGCGGTGGACATCGCCGTCGGTGCAAAATTCGCAACGTCCGGTCAGGATTGCCTCGCGGCCAACCGCATATATGTCGAGCGCTCTATTCATAACGCTTTTGCCACTGCACTTGCCAAGCGAATCGGGGAGCTCAAGGTCGCGCCTGGATTGACCGAAGGCAGCGATATCGGGCCGTTGATGCACGAACGAGCGATGCAGAAGGTTGAAGAACAAGTCGCAGATGCCTTGGCGCGCGGGGCGAATTGCCTCGCTGGTGGTAAACGCCATCAAGCCGGTCCGCTCTTTTACGAGCCGACGCTTCTGACCAACGTCTCCGACAATGCGCTAATCATGCGGGAGGAAACGTTTGGTCCTGTTGCGGCGATCACCTCGTTCGATACCGAAGATGAGGTCGTCGCACGGGCCAACGCCACGGAATACGGTCTTGTCGCCTATGCCGTCACGAAGGACGGGGCGCGCATGCTGCGTCTTGGACGCAAACTCGAATACGGCATGGTCGCGATCAATCGCGTGAAAATCACCGGCGCGCCAATTCCATTCGGCGGCATCAAACAGTCAGGTCTTGGCCGCGAGGGCTCGCGTCATGGGATCGAGGCTTTCACTGAACTCAAATATCTCTGCATCGATACGCACTGAATTTTAAAGGAAATCACCATGCTTGACCGCTCTAACGAACTGAACGCCTGGGACAGGGACCATTTTTTCCACCCCTCGACGCATATGGGCACGCATGCGCGGGGTGAAACGCCGACCCGTGTGATCAGGGGCGGCGAGGGCGTTCACATCACCGATAGTACCGGACGGACCAGCATCGACGCGTTTGCCGGGCTCTATTGCGTCAATGTGGGCTATGGGCGGACGGAAATCGCCGACGCTATTGCCAAGCAGGCCAAGGAGCTCGCTTACTATCACGCCTATGTCGGGCATGGCACGGATGCGTCGATCACATTGGCCAAGATGATCATTGACCGCGCGCCGGAAGGCATGAGCCGGGTCTATTTCGGTCTGTCCGGTTCTGACGCGAACGAGACCAACATCAAGCTGGTCTGGTACTACAACAATGTGCTCGGACGTCCGGAAAAGAAGAAGATCATCTCGCGCTGGCGTGGCTATCATGGCTCTGGAGTCATGACTGGCAGTCTGACCGGCCTCGAACTCTTCCACAACGCCTTCGATCTGCCGCGCGCGCCAATCCTGCACACGGAAGCGCCTTACTATTTCCGTCGCGAAGACCGTTCGATGAGCGAGGAGCAGTTCTCCCAGCATTGCGCCGACAAGCTTGAGGAGATGATCCTAGCCGAAGGTCCTGAAACGGTGGCTGCGTTTATTGGCGAACCGATCCTCGGCACAGGCGGTATTGTGCCGCCGCCGGCGCATTACTGGCAAAAAATCCAGGCTGTTCTCAACAAATACGACATCCTGTTGATCGCCGATGAGGTTGTGACCGGCTTTGGCCGTCTGGGCACCATGTTTGGTTCGGATCACTACGGTATCAAACCGGACCTGATCACCATCGCCAAGGGGTTGACCTCCGCCTATGCGCCCCTTTCGGGCGTCATCGTTTCCAACAAGGTCTGGCAGGTGCTGGTGCAAGGCTCGGATATGCTGGGTGCGCTCGGGCATGGCTGGACCTATTCGGCACACCCGATTTGCACTGCTGCCGGCGTTGCCAACCTTGAATTGATCGACAAGCTCGATCTCGTGACCAATGCAGGTGAGACAGGTGCCTATTTCCGCGGACAGTTAACACAGGCACTGGCTGATCATCCGATCGTCGGCGATGTTCGTGGCGACGGCATGCTGGCGGCTGTGGAGTTTGTCGCAGACAAGGACGACCGCAAGTTCTTCGATCCGGCATTGAAAGTCGGACCGCGCATCGCAACGGCACTGGCGGAGCTGGGTGTGATAGGCCGCGCCATGCCACAAGGCGATATTCTTGGTTTCGCGCCGCCCCTGTGCCTGACACGGGGAGAAGCGGATATCGTCGTCAAAGCCGCAGCCGACGCTGTCGTATCGGTAGCCAAGACACTCTGAGGTAGCAAAGATGAAGCATGAGAAGTTTCCGAAAACTATGGCCGCGGTTCAACTCACCGCCCATGGTGGTCTCGACAAGCTGGTCTACAACACGCAGGTACCAGTTCCAGCGCCAGCTGCAGGCGAAGTGCTGATTTCGGTCATGGCATGCGGCATGAACAATACCGATGTGTGGGTGCGCGAAGGCGCCTATGGCACCGAGGAAGATGCCGGCGCCGTTTCCACCTGGCGCAGACAAGAGCCGACGCTGACCTTTCCGCGAATTCAGGGAACCGACATTGTCGGAAACATAGCGGCTGTCGGCGAGGGCGTTCCGCAGGACCGCACTGGTCAGCGCGTCATGGTGGACTTCTCTATCTATAATCGTGAAGATGATAGCCTCGCCGATATCGATTATATCGGCCACGGCCGTGATGGGGGCTATGCGGAATACGTCGCAGTGCCCGCCGAGAACGCTCATGTCGTGAATACGGATATGAGCGATATCGAACTGGCGACGTTCTGCTGTGCTTACCTGACTGGCGAACAGATGCTGGAGCGGGCAGCGCTGAAACATGGCGAACGCTTACTTGTCACCGGCGCGTCCGGCGGTGTCGGTTCCGGCATTGTCCAGCTTGCGCGAGCGCGGGGCGCAATTCCCTATGCACTCGTCGGACCTGGCAAGGAACAGGCGCTGCTCGCTCTCGGCGCCGAAGCAGTCATCACGCGTGGCACGCAAGATATCGTTGCGGCGGTCAATGACGCGACGGGCGGGAAGCCCATCGATGTCGTGGCCGATCTCGTCGGCGGTGCGATGTTCAACGATCTTCTGCGCATCCTGCGCGCTGAGGGCCGCTATACCACAGCGGGAGCGATCGGTGGACCGGTCGTGCAGCTGGACCTGCGTACCATGTACCTCAAGCAGCTCGCTCTGCATGGATCATCGCAGGGTACGCGCGGCGATTTCCGCCGTATCGTGCGCTACATAGAGGAAGGCAAGATCAAGCCGCTCGTCGGCGGCGTCTATCGCCTGTCCGAGTTTCACAAAGCACAGACCGATTTCATGGCGAAGAGGTTTGTCGGGAAACTGGTCGTGGTGCCGGATTCGAAATTTCCAGAAATGTAGGAGTGGTCTGGCTTCACCGGCGGCTCTGGTTCGATTCGACCACGGCGCCATAATTCTCGCTGGCGGCATTCCATCGGTCCGCTGCAAACTCGATGAAAGCCTTGACCAAGGGCGAAAGGTGTCGGCTGCTCGGGTATACGACATGGAGGCCGCCGACCGATGTCGTGTAATCGTCGAGAACGCGGCGCAACCGCCCGTCCTTGATGGGAGCCGCAGCCGCCTGGTAGGGTATTTGGGCGATGCCGTAGCCAGCAATCGCAGCAGCAGTTACCGCCTGCATTTCGTTGGCAGCGAAACGCCCAGACACTGCCACCGTTTCCTGGCCATGCAAGCCTTCCAACACCCAGTGCAGATTCGCGATCGAAGGGCCGGCGATGACGCAGTGGTGGCGGGCGAGGTCCGCCGGCACTAATGGCACCCCATGACGGGCGAGATAGTCTGGGCTGGCGCACAGAACTCTATGGGTAGAGCCGAGTTTGCGGGCGATCAGTGTGGAGTCTGGAAGGATCCCGGTGCGGAATGCAAGGTCTATCCCGTTCTCGACCAGATTGAGCGTGTCGTCGGTCAAGCACAACTCGACTTTGGTTTTCGGATACGTCGCCAGAAAATCGAAAATCGCACTGGACAGAAAGTGACCACCAAAGCCCACCGGAGCCGATATCCGGACTATGCCCGAAGGCTCCGCCCTGGCTTCGGCGAGCTGTAGATTTGCATCTTCAATTGTCCGCAGCGCCTGGCTGCTCTGTTCGTAGTAGAGACGTCCTGCATCCGTCACGTTGAGACTGCGTGTCGTACGCTGAAGCAGGCGGACGCCAACCTCGCGCTCAAGCGCAGCAACGCGGCGGCTGACTGTCGTCTTGGGCATGCCCAGCAGCCGCGCGGCGGCGGTGAAGCTACCGGCCTCGATGACGCGAGCGAACACTACAATATCGTTGAGATCCAGCATTGTATCCAAATTCGGGACGATGTTTTCCAATTATAGACTATTATGGTTTAATGTGACAGACCTTAACTTTGCTTCATTGGAAACAAAAGGAGCAGAGATATGACCACCAAACGAAACGTTCTGGTTACCGGCGCTACGGGTCAGCAAGGCGGCGCGGTTGCGCACGCACTGCTATCGAGAGGACATCGCGTCAAAGCACTTACGCGCAAGCCGGACAGTGATACCGCACGGCGACTGGCGTCGGCAGGCGCAGAGGTCGTGGCCGGCGATCTCGGTGACGCGACATCCGTTCTGAAAGCTGCAAATGACATCGATACGATGTTTTTGATGGGCAACAGCTACGAGGCCGGGGTGGAGGCGGAAACCCGCCAGGGGATTCTTGCCGCCGACGCCGCAAAGGCTGCCGGCGTCGGGCATTTGATCTATTCGTCCGTCGCCGATGCCGACAAGAAGACCGGTATCCCGCATTTCGACAGCAAATACCTTGTCGAGAAACACGTCGCCAGCCTTGGCATCCCCTATACAATCAGCGCGCCGGTCGCCTTCATGGAGAATATCGTCGCGCCGTGGTCGATTGGCGCGCTGCGCCAAGGCACGCATGCTTTCGCGATGCCTCCCAAACGCGCTCTCCAGCTGATAGCCGTGGCGGACATCGGCGCTTTCGTTGCCGCCCTGGCTGAGCGGCGCGAGCAGATGTTTGGCAAGCGTTTCGACTTCGCCGGGGATGAGTTATCCGGCGAGGAGCAGGTGAAAATTCTGTCTCAAGACATCGGCCGCCCGATCAACTATCAGGAGATCCCGATCGCCGCGGCTCGCCAGCAAAGCGAGGATGCGGCACTCATGTTCGAATGGTTCGACCGCGTCGGCTATGACGTCGATATCTCCGCCTTGCAGCGGGACTTTCCGGAAGTCAGCTGGCACAGTTTCGCGGACTGGGCGCGCAAGTTTGACTGGAGTGTTCTCGAACAGACGTCCTCTACCTGAGCTCTTATAGACATCTTCGGGCGATGAAACTCGGGCGGAAGCGGATCAGCAAATTGTGGGTCCGCTTCCTATTTCACTTGGTTGCTTTTGAAGTGGAGCGTCTGTTCCGCGTCGTCTGTGGTGTGTCCTTGTCAGATATTTCATTTTCCACCGACGCACTCAATCTTTGATAAATGCCCAATCCAACGACTAACAACACGCCGGTGAGCAGCAGGAGGGTGGGGTAGATCATCATGGGGACGTCTTTTTTCCCGGCCTCGAATACTGCGACCAACCCTTCGAGAAACACCGCTATGGCGATCGTCGAGATGAATTTTGTCAAACTCCTGCGTGCCTCGTCGGCTCGACGCATCTCACGGGCGCGAATTGCCTCTTCTTCCAACAGGTATTTGCCGACATCGAACACTGCGATGGCAATGACTGTATATCCCACTGCTTCAAGCAGGGTCGTGCCGATGTCGGCACTATATGTCAGCAAATCGCTGGCAACTTCATAGGCTGCGTAAGCGATCAAACCAAAAGCCAGCAACATGAGAAACGCGCTGGCGACGCCAAATGCAATGCGGGTAACCCTGTCGAAGATCATTCCTTAAGTTCCCCCGAAAAATGGAATCGCGGCATCAGACACCACATAGTTGTTTGGTTATCTTTCGCTTAACACAACATAGGATCGTTAATATTCCTTCAGACTTGTTCTTGCAGTCGATACAATTCGACGAGTTTCGCAAAGGCAGGTTTTACAAAGCCATGATAAGCCTGAATCTTTCTTGCCCGTCATCGGAAGTTTCAAGGCGAGATGCCGACTGGTTGACGTATGGAGCGGCGTTTCATCGACTTCGCCGACCTCATTCCCGCCGATGATGCGGTGCGCGGCGAGGCAAGCAGCGCCGCCCCGGCGAGTGCCGTGGCGCTGTTGGCGGGCAGCACTGCTGGCGAGTGAATTGCGCCAGCGTCACGGAACGACTTTGACCGGCAGACGTTGTGCCTCCGGCACCAGAACCGGAGAACGACATGAACACGCGCTTTTTTGCGCTGGGTCTCGTCGGCGGGCTGACGTGTCCTCTTGCGCTTGCCCAGGACGATGGTCAGACAGCTTTCAACAACAGCTGCCGCACTTGCCATACGATGAAGGAAGGCGACAACCGGCAAGGTCCGAACCTCGCCGGCATCGTCGGCCGCAAGGCCGGCTCATTGCCGGACTACAACTACTCGTCGTCGATGAAGCAGTCCGGCATCACCTGGGACGAGGCAAATCTCGACCAGTTCATCGCCAATCCCGACCAAGTGGTAAGAGGCAACAGCATGAAACCCTATGGCGGCATTACCGATGCCGCGCAACGCAAGACGATCATCGAGTTCCTGAAGTCGGGCGACTAATTCCTTTCGGCATGAAAACGGTCGGCACAATGGGCCACATTTCGTTCCACATTTCGCGCCACATAGCATAGGAGAGAGGCGGGAAAATACAGCAAAAACAACAACCATACTGACCCTCGGAAGCCACCCGTCAGTACCATCTGTCCAGGAAATCTGTCGCTAACATTTTATGCCGATGGGACCGCCCAAGGAGACGGTCCCTGGCTAACTAAGCGGTCATAAGTCCGCCACCTGATTTCGCGTTCATTATCCAAGGCATCACCGAAGCGGGATCTTCAAGTATCTTTGCCTTGCGCGCAAAACCTTCGAAGGCCGCGTGGGCAACACTCAACGGTTTGTGACCATCAAACACTTCGCAGCAGGTCCGCCATGCAGTTTCATAAATGACATCGCGATGTGCGTCTGGCCAACTATCGAGGAATTCGATGGCGTCATCGAGTGTTGCAATTTCTCGGACAATCCTTGAACCGTCCTTTACGAAAATTGGGCTGTCAAAATAAGAGTTCATCAAGTCCCTCCAGAATGGTGAACCAAGAATTCCGAGTTGCTTTCTCAGGCTTTGCTCGCTGACCTTACGCGGCGACGCATATACCCGCCCTTGGCCTTGCGAAGGATGTCGGAGATCGACCCCGATTGGGAGCCTTCTCGAACCATCTGAGCCTTGATTTGCTTTAGGAGCTCCGGCGGAGCCACACGATTGATAGAGCTTTTTAGAGTCAGTCCTTCCATGTTTTGCCACTCCCTGAAGAATAACAAACTGCGCCCGCGGACATTCCGCTGGGTAGCATTTTGGGTTGTTTGGATGCTCTAATTTATAATTCCGCGAAACTGACGTTTCAAGACTTTTGCGTATTTTTCAGAGCGATGGGGAGTGGAAGGGGCTCTCGTATAACACGAAGAGTAGGTTTCAACTTCTGCCGTTTTTTCTGCACTTATTGCAAATGGAAATTTGAAACGTTTGTTGATCTGAAAAGGCAATCTATCGGCCTGTCACACGTGGCATTCAACTTGTGACCGCGTGTCCTGCATCTGATCGGAATGGCCGAAAAGAAACGTTGAGGGCCGGGGGCGAGGAATGATCGCCAATAAATAGGAAGAGGCAGGCCCGACCCGACCCGCCGGTACGCAATACAACGGCAGGCCGGGTGCCGACACAGTGGGCACTAGGGTCAGCACTCAAAGCGTGCGCCTGTATGGTTAACAAGATGAAAAAGGACCCGAACCTCCGGAACGCAAATTACCGGAGGTTCGAGCGTCGGTAGGCCAGCTGTGAAAAAGAAGAAATACCTCTTTAGCAAGCCTCCCAGGCTCGGGGGGTGCCAAGGTGTTCCTACACTACTCTCAGAATGGCATCGGCAATACGGACCAAGGGCCCATTAAGGGCTCAGACTAAGGTCCAACTTGGATACATATGTGCCTCCGTTATACTTCTGAAACGGAGACCCAACGTGCTCAATCAATTTAGCCGCCCAGAACGCTTACGAAGAGGACATTGCAGCAGATGTGCAACTGCATTGGGTGAGGCGTTTATGCTCTCCAGCCCGTGTTGGCCCACAAAAAGAACAGTACCAGTTTGTTCAGCATGCGTGACGGACAATGAAGCCGCCACAATCACCACCTCTCGCATTTGCAAGGCATGCGGTTTGACCATGCACGGTGCAAATACGTGGAAGAGCCACTTTTGCTCGACGGGATGCCGGGAGCGTGTTGATCGCGCCAGACGCCCCAAAGCGCCATTGCGACAATGCCGAGAATGCGGGACGCAGTTTGTTGGCAAAGCGAATGCGCTGTTCTGCTCGATAAAGTGCAGGGTGCACGATTTTCGGAAAAGACACGTCACGAATGGAGCGTCTGCCGATGCGGGGTGAGGCTTGGCCAGTGCTTATGATGGAAAACCAACCCCCCTGTCGATGCGTTCATTCACCAACGGTGGCCTGCTGCCGGTGGACGCAACACTAGGAGCGACGCCAAGCGCTAGCAGCCTTCTGCCAGTTCGGCCTGCTTCGAAGGGGCTCATTCTCTGGCGGAGCAATATAAAGACTAGATTCGCGTGCGGCTTCAATGAATGCCACGCGCGCTATGGCTGCAGAGCATTCACCAGCCACGCACTTCCAAAGAATCTCCTTTGCCATCTCAAGCTTAGGGCCACCTCTTTCGGCTGGCCATTGCTCAAGGATGAACTTGGCAGCGTCGTAAGCGTTACCGATGCCGAGCATCTGGCCTGGCTGGCTCGTAAGGACGGTGACGGGTGAGAATGCTTTGTAGTCTTCTGCCATGGCGGTAGAAAACCACAGCGGCTTTTTGGATTCCACCCCATCAATTTTCTTATGTAACCTAGTGGGCGCATCACGGAGGGGAAGAAATGGAAAGGAACGAGCTACTTTTGAGGCTTAAGGTCAGACGGTCTGTCGCAATAACTGGGATGTTAAAGAGCGGCGAGAATGACAAGTCACTTCGCGTTCTTAGCGAAATACAAGGATCAATCTCGGCACTTGAGGCGCATCTAGCAGAGAATGAAGGGCCAACGAAGTCACCGTATGAACCCTAGCTTCACCCGTTAACAGGGTGAGTTCATTTTGGTAGTCGGCGCGCGATCGAAGCAGCTTGGCTCAGCGAAACGCCTCACTAAAGGCGTTTTAGCGAGCGGAACATTCCCTTGCGGTAAGCGGTTACACCTCATCATGAGGAGACATTGATATGGGTGATCCAATACCTACCCCAAAGCCAGAACCGTACCCGCCGCTGCCGGACGATCCGCCTATCCCCGACCCTGATAAGCCAGGACCAGTACGGCCATTGACGGAGCCACCGCTCCTTAGATAGGCAATCGCACCTTTTTGCGAGACACAGTGTGATATTTGGTGTGATACATTTTCTATTGGATGCTGCGAAAAACCCAGCAAGTACTGGCTCTTTCGGAAACCTTGGGTGCGCTCTATCCGACCTGAAACCATATCCAAAGCGCGCGAATAGCTTACAGCTAAGCCTATTGCGGTTTCTCCCACCACGTAGCTTCCAGACTTCCGTCCATGCCCAACAGTGCATCCATGATGTCGTCGGTATCCGGTTCGTTGCCACCGGGTAACCTTGCGCGTGCGGCGGGCGACAACCCAAGTTCGCTGCCGCACCGGTGCATCTCTGTGTGGGCATCTTTCAGGATTGAAACCAGCGGATTGCGGATACGTCCTTGCGGCGTAGCGACGATGAGGCCCTCGAGCTTCAGCGTCTTCTCGATCGTCCGGCACCTTGCCCACGCCACTACCATCCGTTCCAGCACGGATACATCCGCGCCACTCAAGAGGGCAGGCGGGAGTGCGGCGACGATGCTGCGCCAGAGACCGAGTTCAGCCCTGGTAAGATTGGTCGGCGGCACCGGCAATCCCCGGCCGCGCACGTCCTCCTTGAGCCGGCCGCGTCCTCTCTTTGCACGGTTGCCTTCTGCCGCCTTGAGAACGCTGGACTTCGGTGGTCGTCCCATCGCCATCAGCGTAATCCTCGGGTTTTCGTCACCATCTGGCTGTGGAGTTTCTCTATGCGGACAGCAATCCCATAGCCCGGACGTTTGGTCTGGCCCGATGCGATGAGCCATATCTGCTGCCTACTACAGCCAACCTTGACGGCAATTTTGGGGATGGACATGCCGCCTTCCGTTTCGAGACCCGCGATCATCGCCTCGAAACGCTCATTCATTTTTCCATCGTGAACCGGATATGACATAGTCCAAGTATATCCCAAGTCATCGCGTTGTGGTATCCTGATACCACAACAACCAACAGGCGCGCGTCGATCTCTGGTCCTTTTCCGGCCGGGCTTGGCGGTCAAACGAGGCGACGCGCGCCTCTCTTTGGAAAGGGTCGCGATATGAGCATCCACCAACCACCGCCGCGGCAGCCGGACCTGCCAGCGTGGCTCATCATGGCGCAGAAGATCTATGCCATGTTCACAGTCATCGAAGCGGCGATCCGACTTGAACGCAGGCAGCGTGAACGCGACATAGAGGCACTGCGCAGCGAGATCGCGGCCCTGAAGCGGGAACGACTGCAATGAGCGGTTTCAGCGACGACGATTATCAGGCCGTTGGCGAAGTGCTGGGCGAGGCCTTGAAAGGGGTGGATGAACGTCTCGCGCCATTGGAGGAGGAGGTCGCGGCCTTGGCACAGGAACGCCAGCGCCTCGTCCTGCAGGTGCGCGAGCATCGCATGGATACCGACGAGGAAATTCGCGATGTGCGCAACGAGATGGCTGCGTTGAAAGCCGAACTTACTTTGTTGCACGCCTGCGTTTCGCCGAAAGACAGCATCAAGGTCAACGATGCGATCAGCATGCTGCGTAGCGTCAAATGACCGATGCAGATGCTGCGGCGAAAAAGCGGGAGATCGGGTGCGGGCCGCTAGTGCCATCCGAGAAGGTAATAGATCAGCGCCACGATTGGGAACATCACGAAACACGTTGCCATGAACACCAGATTGGCGAATGCATTGCGGGCCATGACAACCTGATAAAGAAACGGCGTCATGGCCAACATGAGGAGCAGGGCAATGATTGCCACCCCGCCTTTCGTTGTCGCGATGGCAGGGCCGACAAGATGCCCCACAGTAAGCCCCAAGATGGGCGAAGCGACTTTGAGTGTATCGATAAGGTTTCTTGTCCTGTCCATCGGCTAAAGACTGCCGCTGCCGCATCGAAGCGCCAATATCGTCGGAGTAGCGAGGCGGACCAACCAAGTCATGATCCAAACGAGGCCTGTGAGTGCGAGAAGCAAGAATGGATACGCGAGCCAAACAGCCATTACGAAGGGGAAACGGCGCCGGTAAAGCGGGTAGCTCCATAGAACGCCAGCCGCCGTAAACAGGTAGATAACAAATAAAAGCTGAGCGCGATTCGAGGGTAGGGCGTCGGTAACAATTTACACAACACTTGCTAGAGCGATCCGTCGCTGCCCGTTTGCCTGATATACTGCTCTCGGCTTATTTCCTTCAGGGTGCAGATGTTATAATCGGGCGTGTCGAGCTTGTAGCCTCGGGCAACGCATGTTTGCTGAATTTGCCCAGCAAGTCGCCCCAATTGGCTATAGGACATTTGCTCTAGCGGCGGTTTGGTTTGGCATCCTGTTGTCAGCGCGAGCGCACTTAGGAACAGGGCGTGCTTTCTCAAGATATCTTTCATGCGCCGAAACATGCGGCAAAGCCATTGAGGATGGATTAACCGTCGCCACAAGCCATCGCCTTGCCACACAGCCGTTCGCTGAACGCGATTCGAGGTCAGAAACGACTCCCCCATAGCTCCCCCAATTGGAAAAATGACAATAGCGGCGCTTTAGACGTATCATTAAAGTCTTGGTTTTACTGGGGTTTATGGTGAGCGCGCGGGGGTTCGAACCCCGGACCTACTGATTAAAAGTCAGTTGCTCTACCGGCTGAGCTACGCGCTCCCAAACGAAGCCAGCTCGGTGGCCTCGGGAAGTGCGGCGGAACATAGGTGCGACTTGCCAATCGGTCAACAACTAATGTGCAGGGTTTTCGCAACAAAAAGCCTTGTTTTCAGCTGTTCGTGTAATTTTTGGTCGAAAGCACCCTCGGTCAGGCAGAAAAGAATACAAACAGGACAGGTATTGGTGCCAAACTGGCGAAAAGGTGATTGGAATTTCAAGGAGATTCGGCTTAATCCACCGCGACAAGTAAAAATGCCTGTGAAGGAGCGCGGATGGCGCTTGATATTTCATACCTGACTGCTGCCGGCGCCGGCGCTCTGTCTTTCTTATCTCCTTGCGTCCTGCCACTCGTCCCGCCCTATCTCTGTTATATGGCCGGTGTGACGGTTGAGGATTTCCGCTCGGATAAAGCCGCGACGCGAATCTCGCCGGTCCGGCAGGCGCTACTTCTGTCATCCTTCTGTTTTGTTCTCGGCTTTTCGACCGTTTTCGTACTGCTCGGTGCTGGGGCATCGACCATCGGCGGGTTCCTGCGCATGTGGCAACAGGAAATCGCCATCGTCGCGGGCATCGTCATCATTCTCATGGGGCTGAACTTTCTCGGCGTGTTCCGCCTTGCATTCCTCTCACGGGAAGCCCGATTCCAGACGCAGGGAGCGCCCGCTAACCCGTTCGCGGCTTATGTCATGGGGCTGGCCTTTGCATTCGGATGGACGCCGTGCATCGGGCCAGTGCTCGGACCGATACTGGCGCTGGCCGGAGCACGTGATACCGTTGCCGACGGTGCACTGCTGCTCGCCGTCTATTCGCTCGGCCTCGGGATTCCCTTCATCGTCGCCGCGTTGTTTTCCGGGATGTTCATGCGCTTTCTAGCGCGATTCCGCATGCATCTTGGCAAGGTGGAAAAGCTGATGGGCGGCCTGCTGGTACTGACCGGCATCCTGTTTCTGACGGGCGGCTTGCAGACATTCTCGTTCTGGCTTCTCGAAACATTTCCCATCCTCGGCCAACTCGGCTAAACAGACGGAAGTTTCCATGTTGGAAACCAATAGCGTGTCATGATTAGCCACGATATTGCCTTTAGCCCAATTGATCCGGAAGTCCGACATGACACCACGTTCTTGCCTCACGGTTATTCTCGCTGCCGGTGAGGGCACGCGCATGAAATCCTCCCTGCCGAAAGTGCTCCACAACATTGCTGGTCTCCCGATCGTCGCCCATGTGGCCAAGGCGGTGCATGGCGCTGGTGTCCGCGATATCGCGCTGGTGGTAGGCAAGGGCGGCGATCAGGTCGAGGCCGCAGTCCGTTCGATCGTTTCTAACGTGAACGTGCATGAACAGACAGAACGGCTTGGAACTGCCCACGCCGTGCTTGCAGCGCGCGAGAGCATTGCACGCGGTTATGACGATATTCTCGTTGTGTTTGGCGATACGCCGCTGATTGAAACCGCGGCTCTCGACCAGGCCCGCGCAAAGCTCGCAGACGGTGCGGATGTCGTGGTCATGGGGTTCAGGCCAGCGGTGCCGAATGGTTATGGCCGCCTGATCGAGCAGGATGGCCGTTTGATCGCGATCCGCGAGGAGAAGGACGCCAGTGAGGCCGAGAAGAAAATCAGCTTCTGCAATGGCGGGCTGATGGCGCTGCGCGGACAGGCCGCGCTTGCGCTGCTGGACAAGATCACCAACGACAATGCCAACAATGAATTCTATCTCACCGATGTCGTGGAGATAGCCAATGCGGATGGAGAATCCGTCGTTGCCATCGAGATTTCGCCCGACAATGTGATCGGCATCAATACCCGCGTTGAACTCGCTGAGGCCGAGGCAATCTGGCAGACGCGCAAGCGCCGCGACATGATGCTGGCGGGTGTCACCATGCAGGCGCCGGAAACTGTTTTCTTCGCGCATGATACATTGGTGGAAGCAGATGCGATCCTCGAACCGAATATCATTTTCGGCCCCGGTGTTTCGATCGCGAGCGGAGCCGTCATTCATGCTTTCTCCTACTTTGAAGGCGCAAAGATTGGCGCAAACGCCAACGTAGGACCTTTTGCCCGGCTTCGTCCCGGTGCGGATCTCGCAGCAAAATCCAAGGTCGGAAACTTCGTTGAGGTCAAGAACGCGAAGGTCGGGGTCGGCGCGAAGGTGAACCACCTGACCTATATCGGCGACGCGATCGTGGGTCCTGCGGCGAATATCGGTGCCGGTGCCATTACCTGCAACTATGACGGCTATAACAAGCATTTGACCGAGATCGGCGCCAACGTATTCATCGGCTCGAATAGTTCGCTCGTGGCGCCGGTTTCCATTGGTGACAATGCTTACGTCGCCTCCGGCAGCGTGATCACGGCCAATGTGCCGGCGGACGCGCTTGCATTCGGCAGGGCGCGGCAGGAGGTAAAAGAAGGGCGAGCGGTGCAATTGCGGGCACGCTATGCGGCGCAGAAATTAGCCAAGAAGGCTGACTAGGCACGCCTTTTGTTCGTGTGGGATTCTGACACAGAAAGTGTTTTTCTGTAGCGATGAATCTGAGTTAGCCAGAGCTGGAAACTATTCGGGGTATTGGAGTCGTTTATGTGCGGGATCGTTGGAATTATCGGGCGTGGGCAGGTAGCGCCGCTGCTTGTGGATGCACTGAAGCGGCTGGAATACCGCGGCTATGATTCAGCCGGCGTCGCGACGCTCGATTTTGGCGTGCTCGATCGCCGCCGGGCCGAGGGTAAGCTTGGCAATCTCGACAAGCTGCTGAAGAAAAATCCTCTCGGCGGCACCATCGGTCTCGGCCACACACGTTGGGCGACGCACGGTGCGCCGACGGTCCGCAATGCACACCCGCATACGACGCCGCGGCTTGCGGTGATCCACAATGGCATCATCGAGAATTTTGCCGAACTGCGCGCAATGCTCGAAAAGGATGGATACGTCTTCGAGACGGAGACCGATACAGAGACGGTTGCCCATCTGGTAACCCGCGCTCTCGATCGTGGCCTTGCGCCGGTCGAGGCAGTTCGCCAGACACTGCCGCAATTGCGTGGCGCTTTTGCCATCGCGATCATGTTCAAGGGCGAAGACAATCTGCTGATTGCTGCCCGCAATGGTCCGCCTCTCGCAGTCGGCTATGGCGAAGGCGAGATGTATCTGGGCTCCGATGCTATCGCTCTCGCACCGTTTACCGATAATTTGTCCTATCTCGAAGATGGCGATTGGGCGGTGCTCACCCGTAGTGGCGTCATCATTTATGATGAAAGCGGCGAAATCGTAGACCGCCCCGTGCAGAAATCGGCGGGCACCGCGTTTCTGGTGAGCAAGGGCAACCACCGCCATTTCATGGAGAAGGAAATCCATGAACAGCCGGAAGTCATCTCCCACACGCTGGCAAACTATCTCGATTTTTCCAAGGGAACGATACGTCCTGGCGCAGCGCCGGTCGATTTCGCCAAGGTAGACCGCATCGCAGCTTCCGCCTGCGGCACGGCCTATTATGCCGGGCTGGTCGGGAAGTACTGGTTCGAACACATTGCCCGGCTGCCAGTCGATATCGATGTGGCGTCCGAATTTCGCTATCGGGAAATGCCGCTTTCCAAAAATAGCCTTGCGCTCTTCGTCTCGCAGTCCGGTGAGACCGCGGATACGCTGGCTTCCTTGCGCTATTGCAAGCAGCAGGGCCTGAGCATCGGAACTATCGTCAACGTCAAGGAATCGACGATGGCGCGCGAATCCAACACCGTATTTCCAACCCTCGCAGGTCCGGAAGTTGGTGTTGCCTCGACCAAGGCTTTCACCTGCCAACTATCCGTTCTGGCATCGCTGGCTGTGGCGGCCGGCAAAATGCGCGGTACGATCACTGACGAAGAAGAGCGCCGGCTTGTGCGCGAACTATCCGAAATTCCACGCTATGCCACGCAGGCGCTGAAGCTCGAAGCTCAGATCGAGGCTATCAGCCGCGAGCTCAGCCAGGTCAAGCACGCACTTTATCTGGGGCGTGGCACGAGTTATCCTCTGGCGCTCGAAGGCGCGCTGAAACTCAAGGAAATTTCCTATATTCACGCGGAGGGTTATGCGGCAGGCGAGTTGAAGCACGGACCAATTGCATTGATCGACGAATCCATGCCGGTCATCGTCATTGCTCCGCATGACCGCTGGTTCGAAAAAACCATCTCGAATATGCAGGAAGCGGCGGCGCGTGGTGGCAAGATCATCCTCATCACGGATGAGAAGGGCGCAGCAGCCAGCACATTGAAGACGTGGCATACGATCCTTCTGCCGGAGATGCCGGAGGTCATTACACCGATCGTTTATACGCTGCCGATCCAGATGCTGGCTTATCACACAGCAGTTTTCATGGGCACGGACGTCGATCAGCCTCGAAATCTGGCAAAGTCTGTAACTGTGGAATAACTGGCCTCGTCGGGTTATAAGGGCAGCGACAACAGTTACGTCGAGAACTGCGATGCCCAAGATAGACACTGTCGCTGTACCGAAACACAAAGGTTCGGGCTATCCACCGCCATTTGACATACCCTGCGCCGATCGCATCCGGCAGCGCCTTGGTAATTTCGGCGGACTCACTGATTTCGGTGTCAATCTCATGCATTTACCGCCGGGCAATTGGTCGAGCCAGCGCCACTGGCATTCGGCCGAAGACGAATTCGTCTATGTGCTTGACGGGGAGTTGGTGCTGGTCGAGGATGGCGGGGAGACACTGCTTCGAGCCGGCGATTGTGCGGCCTTCCCAAAGAATTCCGGCAATGGCCATCACATGATCAACAAATCGGGTGCGATGGCGGTTTATCTCGAAGTGGGGACACGCTCACCCTCTGATATTACCATCTGCTCCGACATCGACATGATGAGTTCCAATGCCGACGGACGGTTCGTGTACAAGGATGGCAGACCTTATCCCGACACCTAGCCGGCACGAAGCAGCCGCACCGCTTCGTCCCGTTCAAACAGATAAAGCAGGATGCGCAACGCTTCGCCACGCGTGCTCTGCAATTCGGGATCCCGCGTCAGAATATACCGGGCGTCCTTGCGGGCGATTTCCAGAAACTCTTGATGTGCCTCGATGCTGGCGAGCCGGAAACCAGGCGTGCCGGATTGTCGAGTGCCAAGCAACTCGCCTTCGCCCCGCAACTTCAGGTCCTCTTCGGCGATCCTGAAACCATCCTCGGTTTCTCGCATGATCTTGAGCCGCGCCTGCGCGACTTCGCCAAGTGGTCCCTTGTAGATGAGGAGACAGGTCGAGGGTTTGTCCCCACGCCCGACACGTCCGCGCAACTGGTGCAACTGCGCAAGACCAAAACGTTCGGCATGTTCGATGACGATGATTGTCGCGTCCGGAACGTCGACGCCGACTTCAATCACTGTGGTTGCCACCAGCAATCGTGTGTCGCCGTTCTTGAACGCAAGCATGGCGGCATCTTTCTCCGGTCCATTCATACGGCCATGAACCAGCCCGATCCTGTCACCGAGCAGAGGTTTCAACGATTCGAAACGTTCTTCCGCCGAAACGAGGTCGACCAGTTCGGATTCCTCGACCAGCGGGCAAATCCAATAGATTTTCTGACCATCGGCTATTGCGGTCCGCATGCGATCAACGAGCTCGCTCAACCGCTCCATTGGCAGGATCGCGGTGGTGATCGGGCGGCGGCCGGCAGGTTTTTCCGTCAGCTTCGAAACATCCATATCGCCGAACGCGGTCAGTACCAGCGTGCGCGGGATAGGCGTAGCGGTCATGACCAGCATGTCCGGCGCCGCCCCTTTGGAGGTCAAGAGAAGGCGTTGATGTACGCCGAAACGATGTTGCTCATCGACAATAACCAGCACCAGATCGCGATAGCTGACCTTTTCCTGAAAGAGTGCGTGCGTGCCGACAATGATGTGGATGGCACCAGTCCGCAGACCCTCCAGGATATCTTCACGCTCACGGCCCTTTTCGCGTCCCGTAAGCAGCGCCGTACGCAATCCTGCCTTCTCGGCCAGAGGCGCGATTGTAGCGAAATGCTGGCGCGCGAGTACTTCTGTCGGCACCATCAGGGCCGATTGACCGCCAGCCTCGGCGGCGTGCGCCATGGCGAGGAGACCGACGACGGTCTTGCCAGAGCCGACATCGCCTTGCAGCAGGCGTAACATCCGGTCTGGTTCTCGCAAATCGGCGATGATTTCCTTGATCGTTTGGCTTTGGCTATTCGTCAGCGAATAGGGCAGGGCTGCGATGATTTTCGCCATGAGATGGCCGTCGCCTTCGAGCTTGCGACCGGAAAGGCGACGTGTTTTCAAGCGCACCAGCGCCAACGCCAGTTGACCGGCGAGAAATTCGTCATAGGCAAGCCGCTGTCTGGCGGGATGGTCGAGTGCTATGTCGCTTGGATCTTGGGGATTGTGCAGGACCTGCAGTGCCTGACGATGCGATGGCAGGTCATACTTCTCGAGGACTGGCGGATCGATCCATTCCGGCATATCCGGTGCTTTGGCCAGCGCTTCCTGAATGCCGCGTGCCAGCACTTTTGGAGACAGGCCTGCTGTCAGCGGATAAACAGGCTCAACCAGTGGCAGCAATGAAGCATCTTCGATACTGGCAATATGATCTGGGTGAACCATCGTCGGACGCCCATTGAACCACTCCATGGTGCCGGACACGATAACCGTTTCGCCAACCGGCATGACTTTTTCTAGCCAGGCCTGTTTTGCATGAAAGAAGGTGAGCCCGATTTCTCCGGTATCGTCATGGGCGAAGACACGATATGGGACATTGCTACGACCGCTGGGCGATGGCTGATGGCGGTCGATGCGTACTTCCAGCGTGACGATCGCGCCTTCCGGGGCGTAGGCAATGCCCGGCCGGTTGCGTCGATCGATCACGCTGTGCGGCGGCAGGTAGACCAGATTGCCGACGCGTGGCTCGGCGCCCGGCGGCTGCGTGCCGAGCAATGTGCCCAGCAGGCCAGACACTTTCGGGCCGATACCGGAAAGCGAACGAACGGAGGCAAAGAGGGGATCAAGCAATGACGGACGCATGCGTAACGTTTAGAGCGAGATAAGATTAGATGGCAACAGTTCTGTTTCTCGGATGGCGAGACGATCCACGCGGAAGGTGGCGAGATCGATGTTTACCCATCGGACGAAGCCGCCTGACAAAGTGGGCCGTCCGCCAGCCGGAAACCCAAAGGGCCGGGTGAATTCTGGCCAAATCCATCGGACTTCGGCTTCGTCCGATGGAAAGGCATCGGCCTCGCCAAACCCCTTGACCTTGTCCTGAATTCCCACCGGCAGAACGTTGCCATCTAAACTTATCTCGCTCTAACGCGTTCGATGTGCGTTGCAAGGCTGACAGATGCAACAAGGCACGCTATACCCAGCCGCACCAATCGCGCCCCGATACTTTTCATTGCCATAAACGGAGCTAGTTCATGACTGGAAGCAGTCGCACCACTGCCGATCTGCAGCCGAGACAGCGAAAAATCCTGTTTCGCTCCTGGCATCGCGGCATGCGTGAAATGGATTTGATCCTCGGACAGTTTGCCGACGCCCATATCGACACCTTGTCCGATGATGAACTTGACCAATATGAAGCACTGATGGAAGCGCTCGACCGGGACCTATTGACGTGGGTCACCGGGGAGGCTGCCGTTCCCGCCGAATTCGATACGCCGATCTTCCAAAGGGTTGTCGCATCCCGCCAGCAAATGAAATTCTGAAAGCGAAATGACTGCCTTTACCAAACTCGGACTGAAATCTGACGTCAATGGACATGTGGTCATCGACGGTGTTGTCGATGGCTATGAAGCTTTTGCTTTGGCGAAAGTGGTAGCTGAGGCCGGGGCAGGTGGTCCCGTGCTGTTCATCGCGCGCGACGGCAATCGCGTTGCCGATATCGAACAGGTGCTGAACTTCGTCCAGCCGGATTTGCCGGTGCTGCAATTGCCGGCGTGGGACTGTCTTCCCTATGATCGCGTCTCGCCCGGAGCCGATACATCCGCGCGCCGCCTGGCGGCGCTTGCCGGTCTTGCGGCCTTGCGCGAACACAAGCACCCGGGCGTTATTTTGGCGACGGCCAATGCCGTTCTGCAAAAATTGCCGCCGCGCAAAGTTCTCGCAGAGCAGCTTTTCATGGCGAAGCCCGGTAATCGAATCGACATGAATGCGCTTGTGCAACGCCTTGAAAGTAATGGCTTTGAGCGCGTTCCAACCGTGCGTGATGTCGGCGAATATGCCGTGCGCGGCGGCATTCTCGATCTCTTCGCCCCGGGCGCAGAAGAACCACTGCGTCTGGATTTTTTCGGAGATACTCTGGAAACGATCCGGACTTTCGATCCGGCGTCGCAGCGAACATCAAGTCAAAAGACCGAGTTCTCGATGCAGCCGATGAGCGAAATCACGCTCTCGCCCGAGCTCATCAGCCATTTCCGCTCGCAGTATGTGTTGAAATTCGGGGCGCCGTCGCGCGATGACGCGCTTTATCAGTCCATCTCGGAGGGGCGCCGCTTTGCCGGCATGGAACATTGGTTGCCATTGTTCTATGACAAACTCGAGACCGTTTTCGACCATGCGGGGCAAATGCCGGTGGTCTTCGATCACCTCGCGCACGAATCCATGGCTGAACGTCACAAGATGGTGCTGGACCACTATGAGGCGCGCCGAAGGCAATCCGACGGCAAGGAGCCGGGCGATAGCATCCCATACAAGCCGGTCGAGCCGGGTTCGCTGTATCTGACACCTGAACAGGTCGAGGCGTCGGCAATCAACTCAGGCATGCGCATCGATTTCACGCCTTTCGATGCGCCGTTCGTCACAGGGCGAGCGGTTATCCACGCCGGTGCGCATCGTGGGCGCACATTCGTTGAGGAAAGGACCGCCAAGGACACCAATGTCTTCGACAGCGTTGTAAAGCACATCGCCGATGAGCGCGCTGCAGGCAAGAAGGTGCTGCTTGCTGCATGGAGCGAAGGCACACGCGACCGGCTGGTGCAGGTTCTGAATGAACATGGTCTCGAAAAGATCGAGTTTGTCGATGATTTGAGAACGGTCAAGGCGCTCGCTCGCGACAAAATTACTGCGGGCATCCTGTCGCTGGAAACCGGCTTCGATGCTGGCGAACTCGTCGTTGTTGCAGAGCAGGACATCCTTGGCGACCGGCTGATCCGCCATTCCAAGCGCCGCAAGCGCGACCGGGACTTTATCAGCGAGGTTGCTGCGCTGAACGCCGGCGACATCGTCGTGCATGTGGATCATGGTATTGGCCGCTTCATCGGTCTGAGGACAATCACGGCCGCCGGCGCACCACATGACTGTCTGGAACTGCACTATGCCGGCGATGACCGGCTGTTCCTCCCGGTAGAAAATATCGAGCTTTTGTCGAGGTTTGGCTCGGAAACTTCAACTGCCGTGTTGGATAAGCTCGGTGGCGGCGCCTGGCAGGCCCGCAAGGCAAAGCTGAAGAAACGCCTGCTCGACATTGCCGGTCATCTCATTCGCATTGCCGCGGAACGCCAGATGCGCGGTGCGCCGATCCTGTTGCCACCAGACGGCCTCTATGGCGAGTTCGCAGCACGATTCCCCTATGACGAGACGGAAGATCAGGATCGTGCCATCGACGCAGTTATCGATGACCTTTCGCTCGGCAAGCCGATGGACCGCCTGATTTGTGGCGATGTCGGCTTCGGCAAGACCGAAGTAGCGCTGCGCGCTGCCTTCGTGGCGGCCCTGAATGGCGTCCAGGTTGCCGTCGTGGTGCCGACGACGTTGTTGTCGCGCCAGCACTTCAAGACCTTCACCCAGCGTTTTCAGGGCCTGCCCGTCAATGTGGCGCAAGCCTCCCGCCTGGTCGGCTCGAAGGAGCTGGCTGAGAACAAGAAGGGCATTGCCGAGGGACAGGTGGATATTGCCGTCGGCACGCATGCGCTGCTCGGAAACGGCATCAAGTTCAAGAATCTCGGTCTGCTGATCATCGACGAAGAGCAGCATTTCGGCGTCAAGCACAAGGAACGGCTGAAAGAACTTAAATCGGACGTGCATGTGCTGACCCTGTCCGCGACGCCGATACCGCGCACGCTGCAACTTGCCTTGACGGGGGTTCGCGAGCTTTCCTTGATTACCACGCCACCTGTGGATCGGATGGCTGTGCGAACGTTCGTCTCACCATTCGATGCACTTGTGATCCGCGAAACGCTGTTGCGCGAGCGCTATCGCGGCGGGCAGAGTTTCTATGTCTGTCCGCGCATCTCCGATTTGAGCGACATCAAGGAGTTCCTTGATGCTCAGGTGCCAGAACTGAAAGTTGCGACTGCCCATGGCCAGATGGCGCCTGGTGAGCTCGACGACATCATGAACGCTTTCTATGACGGGCAGTACGACGTGCTGCTATCGACGACGATCGTTGAATCCGGGCTCGATATCCCGACCGCCAACACGCTGATTATCCACCGTGCCGACATGTTTGGTCTGTCGCAATTGTATCAGTTGCGCGGACGCGTCGGGCGATCGAAGCAACGTGCCTATGCTCTGTTCACGCTACCAGCCAACAAGCTGCTGACGCAGACGGCAGAACGCAGGCTCAAGGTCTTGCAATCGCTCGACACGCTAGGTGCCGGTTTCCAGCTGGCAAGCCATGACATGGATATCCGCGGCGCGGGCAATCTGCTCGGGGAGGAACAATCGGGGCATATTCGCGAGGTCGGCTTCGAGCTTTATCAGCAGATGCTGGAAGAAGCTGTTGCGGAGATCAAGGGTACTGGCGAAGTCGAGGACGGGCACTGGTCGCCGCAGATTGCGATCGGCACCGCAGTGATGATCCCCGAAACCTATGTGCCGGACCTGCAATTGCGTCTCGGCCTCTATCGCCGTCTGGCCGATCTGGAGGAGTTGCAGGACATCGACGGCTTTGGCGCCGAAATGATCGATCGCTTTGGACCGCTGCCGGAAGAAGTTCAGCATCTGTTGAAAATCGTCTACATCAAGGCGCTGTGCCGCCGTGCCAATGTGGACAAGCTAGATGCGGGTCCAAAGGGCATTGTCATCCAGTTCCGCAACAAGACGTTCAACAACCCCGCTGCACTGGTCCAGATGATCGGCGAGCAGGGTTCGATGGCGAAAATCCGGCCCGATCAGAGTATTGTCTTTGTGCGCGACTGGCCGACAGCAGAAAAGCGTCTCAACGGTGCAGCGGTCGTCATGACGCAGCTGGCGAAACTCGCTGAGGCCGCATAGTCAGACGGGACGCGGCTCAAAGCCATCGGCGGCCTGGCGGATGGCATCTGCCAGAGCCTCTGCAGATTGCGCACCCATGACGGCGTATTTCTGATCGAGGATGAAGCAGGGAACGCCGCGCACCCCGATCTGGTTGGCGGTGTCGATTTCCTGCCGCACACCGAGAGTATCGGCGTCGGTTGGCAACAGGCTTGCAACGATGGCGACATCCATGCCGGCCTCTTGCGCGGCCTCCAGTAATATCTGGTGATCACCGATGTTCTTTCCCTGCTCGAAATAGTAGGAGAAGAGAATTCCCACCATCTTGTCCTGAACGTTGGGGGTCGCCTGCGATGCCCACCGAATAAGGCGGTGTGCGTCCAGTGTATTAGGGCTTATTTCGATGGCCTCGAAGTCAAACTCGATGCCGGCTTCCTTGCCGAGCTCAGTCAATTGTTGATGAATTTCAAAGATCTTGTCGGAACTGCCGAGCTTTTCCTGCATGTAGCGATTGCGATCTTTTCCCTGAGGTGGAATCGTCGGATCGAGTTGAAATGGTCGCCAATTCACAATTACGTCGAGGTCAGGATTGAGCGCGAGCGCGCTTTCCAAACGCTTCCGTCCGAGAAAACACCAAGGGCAAACGACATCCGACACCACGTCGATCGTGAACTTTTTATCGGTCATGGCTATTCCTATCGTTTATCGGACCACCACGTGGACAGCTGGTTACCGACCATGGACGTCTTGTCCGGATGTTGCAGATGTGCCCAGCGGGCAACCCATTGTTCGGGCTGGTAGTAGATCGGAACCATATAATGGCCGGAGATCAGGACTCTGTCGAGGGCACGCACAACGCTGGTAAATTCCTCGTCGTCGCGGGCGGCGAGCATCTTGTCCAGTAATGCGTCGATGACGGGATCGGCTACCCCCGCATAATTGAAACTGCCTTCAACTTCTTTCGACTGGCTGCCCCAGCGGCTGAATTGCTCATATCCCGGCGAAAGCGAGTTTGAATAGGCGCCCAGGATAACATCGTAGTCGAACGTCTGCAGACGCTTTTGATACTGTGCGTCGTCGACTGTACGGATCGTAGCCCCGATGCCAAGTCGCTCAAGTGTCCGTTTATAGGCGAGGCCAAGACGCTCTTCGCCAACGGAGCGCGTCAGAATTTCGAATGAGAGCGGCGTTCCGTGTAGGTCAAGCATCTGCTCGTTCTCGATCTTGTAGCCCTGGCTGACCAGAATGTCATAAGCGCGCTTCATTTCCTTGCGATCGCGCCCTGTTCCATCCGTTCTGGCAGGCTCGTAGGTGCCGTCCATCACTTCCGGCAGCACCGCATCGGGATAAGGAGCTAATAGCGTGCGTTCCGTTGCGTCTGCAGGTTTGCCGAGTGCAGATAACTCCGAGCCTTGCCAGTAGCTGCCTAGTCTCTGATAGCGGCCGGCGTAGAGGTTGCGGTTGGTCCATTCGAAATCGAACATGAGCGCGAGCGCTTCCCGGACAGCCTTGTCCTGAAACAAGGGGCGCCGCGTATTGAACACAAAGCCGAACATGTTGGCAGGCGATCTTGACCGGAACGTCTCCCTGATGACCCGGCCATCTTTAACCGCGGGAAAATCATAGGACGTCGCCCATTTGTTCGGATCGCCTTCCATGAAGACGTCGAAAACGCCTTTCTTGAACGCTTCGAACTGCGCCTGATCGTTACGGAAATACTCGACCGTCACGGTTTCAAAATTGTTGAACCCGACCCTGCTCGGCAAGTCAGCGCCCCAGTAGTCGGGGTTTCGCTTGAAAACGATACGCTGGCCCGGCTGAACCTTCGAAACGATGTAGGGCCCGCTGCCGACCGGGATAGCCAAGGGCGAAGCGTCGAATTTGTCGATGTCGATCGCATGTTTCGGAAGGACCGGCATGAGCGCCAAGACCAGCGGAAACTCCCTGTTTGCCTGCTCGTTGAACGTGAACCTTACGCCGTGTTCGCCAATTTTTTCGATCTTTGAGATCAATTTCATGCGGCTGCTAAAAGGGGGGCGTCCCTTTTTGGTCAGAACATCAAACGTGAAGATCACATCATCAGCCGTTACCGGCTGCCCGTCGGACCATTTCGCGTTCGGATTGAGCGTGAATTCGACCCAGGTTCGCTCGTCATTGGTTTCAACCTTTTCGGCGAGCAAACCATACATGGTGAATGGCTCGTCAGCACTTCGCTGCATCAGTGATTCGTAGACCAGATTGCCAAATTCGGAATCGCCGAACATGCCGCGTGCGGTCGTTCGCATGCTCTTGATCAGAAACGGATTGAGGCTGTCGAATGTGCCGACTACACCATAGGTAATGGAACCTTCCTTTGGCGCGGCCGGATTGACATAGGGGAAATTCTTGTAGTCCGCGGGCAGGGCAGGCTCGCCGTGCATGGCGATTCCATAGGTTGGTTCTGCAAAAGAAGCATCCGTTGCCGAACATGCTGCGATCAAAAGCGCCAGAATCTGCAAACTTCTCTTCAACATCGTCTCAACCTTGCGCACTTAAAGGCGCGATTTACCCTGATTCGTGTCAAAGACTATCATTTGAAGACGATTCTGCGGCGGAAGACGTGTTATGTGCCATCTGAATTCATAGACAGCCAAAAGTAGTCTGGATTTGCATCGGCATGCAGTGTAACACGGCGTTCGATAATTGCATCTCGCTCTAGGGTCACTCTGTTGCCGCATTTAGTGACCAAAGCCAGACAAGCAAATACAAGTGATCAAGCCACACTTCGGATAAGTGCGCTGAAAGGAACCAGTTGACCATGTCCACCCGAAAGACTTTCGCTGCAACCGCATCCTTCGCCGGTGCCGTTGCATTACTTGCCGCCGCGGCAGTACCAGCCTCAGCCCAGCAGCAGCAAAGAGCGCCTCAGGGTTGGTTCAAGGTTTGCTCGAAACAGGAAGACAACGACATCTGCAATACGCAGAATATCGTGACGGCCGACAGCGGCCAGCTCCTGACTGCCGTCAATCTCATCGAGATCAAGGGTAAGATCAATCGCAAGATCTTCCAGGTTTCCGTCCCGACCGGCCGTCTGATCGCCCCGGGTGTTGGCCTCCAGATCAATGGCGGCAAGACTCAGAAGGTTGATTACGCCATCTGCTTCCCGGATCGTTGCATCTCCGAAGTTGCCTTGTCCGATGACCTGCTTGCTGCCTTCAAGAAAGGCAATCAGCTGACGATGACTTCGGTCAACTTCCAGAACAAGCCCAATCCGATCAATGTTGCGCTCACCGGTTTCACCCAGGCTTATGAGGGTCCCGGCCTGCAGCAGAACGAGCTCGAACAGCGCCAGAAGACACTTCAGGACGAAGTCCAGAAGCGTCAGAAGGAGTTCGAGGAGAAGATGAAGGCTGAGCAGGAAAAAGCCAAAACCGGCAATTAATCAACCGGCACTGCGAGCTAAAAAAGGACGCTTCAAGCGTCCTTTTTTATTGCTAGTTCATATGCGGTTTTTTCACGCGATAGACGCCGTTTTCCGGTGTTTCAAACATGTTCTTGATCTGCGGATGCCTCAAGGGCACACCGGTCGTATCGGGAACAAGGTTCTGTTCCGAAACATAGGCGACATATTCGCTCTCGGAGTTTTCTGCAAAAAGGTGATAGAAGGGCTGGTCACGCCGCGGCCTTATATCCTCGGGAATAGATCTATACCATTCTTCCGTATTGTTGAATTCCGGATCCACATCGAAGATCACGCCCCGGAATGCGAATATCCTGTGGCTGACCACCTGGCCGATCTGAAATTTTGCATGGCGTATCTGTGTCATCATCGTCATTCGTAGTAGGTATCTGTTTCTATCAAAGCTCGCGAGCCTAAATGGTTCCTGCGACCACTCTATCCCGCCATAAATTCAAAAAGTCCGTCATGCTCAGTGTCTTCAATCTGGTACTTCCATTCTTTGGACTGATTTTCCTTGGCTTTTTCGTGGCACGTATCAATCACCAGCCTTTAGAAGCGCTGGGGTGGATGAATACGTTCATCATTTATGTGGCGTTGCCGGCTCTATTTTTCCAGATACTTTCGAAAACGCCCGTGGCGGAATTGACCCAGTGGACCTTTATTGTCGGATGCACTTTGTCGACATTTGCCATTTTCCTGACGATGTTTCTGAGCGCGTTCGCGCGGACGCGGAAGATCGATGAAAGCACGATTCAAGGGCTTGCTGCAGCCTACGGCAATATTGGTTACATGGGGCCGGCCTTGGCAGTTCTTGCCTTCGGTGCGTCGGCGGCCGTGCCCGTCGCGCTGATATTCTGCTTCGACAACACGCTGCACTTCGTCATGGCACCGCTGTTGATGGCGCTTTCGGGCAATGACAAGCGTTCTCCGCGCGACGTCGCTATCGGTGTCCTACGCAAGATATTCGGCCATCCTTTCATTATCGCGACGATCATGGGTGTGGGTGCCGCGATACTTGGTATCGAGCCACCTGTCGCAATCGACCGCATGATCGATCTCCTTGCCAAGGCAGCAGCGCCTTGCGCGCTCTTTGCCATGGGCGCAACGCTTGCATTACGCCCACTGCGGCGCGTACCGAGGGAGCTTTATCTCATCGTCCCCATCAAGCTGCTGGTTCAGCCGTTACTGATTTATGGGGTGCTGAATCTTGTCGGGAATTTTCCGCCGGTGTGGATTTACACGGCCATGCTCATGGCGGCATTGCCTACCGCAACCAATGTCTTTGTCATCGCCCAACAGTATGGCGTGTGGGTCGAGCGGGCATCCAGCAGCATTTTGGCGACCACCTTGTTTTCAATTGCGACCCTGACCTTGTGGCTTTATTTCATGACGCATGGCCTCATTCCCTGACTTAAGATGGCGCCCTCAGCGTTTTTGTTATCAAGATAATCGCTCCACTTGGCGCTTTCGGCGCAGCTGGGCCCTTGCAGCTGCCGATTTTGTGTATATATAGTTGCGAATGATTTGCAATTGCGATTAGGGGTATTCCATGGATCAACTAGGGCCGGCGGTCGACACGCCCAGGGGCTGGCGACACGCAAGGGGCGAGGCGTCACTGTCAGATGTTCATCGTTCGATCGCCGTGCGGACGAGCGGACCGGGTTGGCGCCGTGCAGCGGCCTTCGTCGGTCCGGGCTATCTGGTCGCCGTGGGCTACATGGACCCTGGCAACTGGGCGACATCGCTCGCCGGGGGATCGAAATTCGGTTACACGCTTCTTGTCGTTGCCCTTGTTTCCAATATCATGGCGATTGTCCTGCAGGCTCTTTGCGCCCGGCTCGCCATAGGCTCGGGCAGGGATCTGGCGCAGGCATGCCGCGATGCCTTTCCAAAGCCAGTTGCCTATACGCTATGGTTTTTGGCGGAAATTGCCATCATAGCTACCGATATCGCCGAAGTTATCGGTACGGCCATCGGTCTCAATCTGATTTTCGGTATTCCGCTTGAAATTGGCGTACTCATCACAGCGCTCGATGTATTTCTTATCCTTTACCTGCAGAAGCTTGGCTTCCGCTGGGTCGAGGCGCTCATCATTACGCTACTCGGTGTCATAGCTGTTTGTTTCGCGATCCAGATTTTCATGGCGGATCCGGAGTGGGGCGCCGTCATCAAGGGTTTTGCACCAACCACGGAGATCGTGACCAATCCGGAGATGCTGTATCTTGCGCTGGGCATTCTCGGTGCGACTGTGATGCCGCACAATCTGTATCTGCATTCAGGTATTGTGCAGACCCGCGATTACGGAAGTACGCTGCCGGAAAAACGTTCTGCACTCAAATACGCAACGATCGATTCCACTTTGGCCCTGATGTTCGCGCTCCTGATCAACGCGTCGATCCTCATTCTTGCTGCTGCAACATTCCACAAGACGGGTCAGACGGACGTCGCAGAACTCGGCGAGGCGCATTCGCTGCTCGCGCCGCTTCTGGGCCTGGCGATAGCACCGACGCTCTTCGGCATTGCTTTGCTCTGCTGCGGCATAAATTCGACTGTAACGGCAACGCTCGCAGGGCAGATTGTCATGGAGGGTTTCCTCCATATCAAGCTCGCGCCGTGGCTGCGGCGGCTGATCACACGCGGCATCGCCATCATTCCGGCATCGATCGTCACGGTCTGGTATGGCGAAAGCGGCACGGCGAAGCTGCTGGTCCTGACGCAGGTGGTCTTGAGCCTTCAGCTATCGTTCGCCGTATTCCCGCTGGTCATGTTCACAGCCAGCAAGGCAAAGATGGGCGCCCTCGTTTCACCGCGCTGGCTCTCCGCATTCGCGATGTTCATCGCCGTGGTAATCGCCCTGCTAAACGTGAAATTGCTAAGCGATTTCGTGCTGGCGTGAATTAGCGCCTGCCTGCCTCCTTGTGCGAAAACCGCCAGCCGCTACCCGGCCGCAGGCCTTCGCGCATGACAAAGCCACGCAGCGGTGAAAAGGCTCGCAAGAGCTCAAGGCCACCGCTGCGAACCATCTGAACCGGCAGGAAATCCGACAGGAGCGAACGGTTCAGCGCGTCCACTGCACCCGTCCGGGCCAGAATGTCCGGGCTTCGCTTGCGATTATATGCAGTTATAACGCTGGCTGCACCGAGGTCCATACCATCGAGCGGCAGAGTTTCCAGCAAGGTTTCGACATCCCGAACACCGAGATTGAGACCCTGTGCGCCGATCGGCGGGAAGACATGGGCCGACTCGCCAGCCAGGAACACGCGGTTGCGGGCGAACGAACTGGGTACAAGACCGGACAGTGGCCAGCTCTGAGGATCGACATCGATGGTTACGGCGCCGAGCATGGATTGCATGCGCTCTTCAACCCGTGTTGCCAGTTGGTCACGCGAAAGTTCGAGCAGTTCCGCTGCATGGGCCGGGGTCGTCACCCAGACAAGGCTTGAACGATTACCCGGTAAGGGCACCTGCGTGAATGGGCCATGTTCTGTATGAAATTCCGTTGAAATATCATGGTGATCGCGCGTATGGCTAAAGCTCAGGACGATGGCAGTCTGATTGTAGCTCCAGGTCCGAGCGGATATGCCGGCGGCTTCGCGCGCCAGCGAGGAACGGCCATCGGCAGCGACGACGATATTGGCGGCGTACACGGAACCGTCGCTGCCTTCGACCGCAATCGCATTTTCAGTTGGGTGATAGTGAGTGGCCGAGGCAGCAACGTGCTTCACTTTCGAATTTTTCAGCGCATCGCTCAGGACTGATGTCAAAGTGATATTGGGAATATTGTAGCCGAAGGCCGACTCGTCTATTTCGCTCGCCTCGAAGGTTACGGCCGGGCTCCTGATGAGCCGGTTTGTGCCATCGAGGATGCGCATTGTGGCAATGGGCGCGGCGTGTGGCTCGATGCTGTCCCAGAGGCCAATCTTCTCCAGAAATTTGATTGCAGGCACCATCAGCGCGGTTGTGCGTTTGTCGGAACCCTCCGGTAGAACGCCAAGACTGATGACATTGTCGAAACTTTGCGCAAGTGCAATAGCCGCGATCAGCCCCACATGACCTGCGCCCGCAACAACAATCGGATCGGTTCTGGTACTGGTCATGGTTTGTCTCCGCTTCACGCTTTCAACAGTTTATATTAGCCTAATTGCTTGCACTTTGGGCATTTTTCAAGAAAAGCTGCTCACAAATCGTTCGCTATCGATAAGATACAACAGCGAGCGCACTATTATCATGCAGCAGATTGGCACGGACCGTGAAAAAACCGATATTGCCCAAGGCCATAACACCCAAAAAGGTAACGGCACCGCAAGCGAAGGCATTTTCCGTCCATCTTCTCACAGCGTCAGGCTCCTTTCTGGCGTTTCTTTCTGTGGTTGCGGCCAGCGAAGAAAGCTGGACAGCGATGTTCTGGTGGCTTGGACTGGCGCTTTTTGTCGACGGTATCGACGGGCCGATTGCACGTAAGCTGGACGTCAAATATGTCTTGCCGAACTGGTCTGGCGAACTTCTGGACAACATCATCGACTATATGACCTACGTGCTCATTCCGGCCTTTGCGCTGTATCAGCGCGGCTTCATGGGTGAGGGGCTGTCCTTCCTGGCAGCAGCGATCATCGTGGTTTCCAGTGCCATCTACTATGCGGACACTGGCATGAAGACCAAGGAGAATTTCTTCAAGGGTTTCCCGGTCGTCTGGAACATGATCGTCTTCACGTTGTTCATCGTGCGCCCCGGAGAGTGGGTGGCCTTCGCCATCGTTCTCGCTGCGGCGATCGTCTCGTTTCTGCCGATCTATTTCCTCCATCCCGTGCGGGTGCAGCGCTTGCGGCCACTCAATCTTGCGATATTCTTCCTGTGGTGCGCCTTTGGTGCATATTCACTGTTTCAGGAACTGGATTCGCCGCTCTGGGTGCGGATCGGCATTTCGGTGACGGGCATCTATCTCTTCTTCATTGGAGCCGTGATGCAGGCGTTCCCCAATCTTGGTCGTACGGAGAAACTATGATGGTCAAAGCTGTTCGCATTCATCGGGTTGGCGGGCCTGAAGTACTGACCTATGAAGACATCACCCTTGGCGCTCCGGGACCCGGCGAAGTGCGCATACGTAATGAAGCCATCGGGCTCAATTTCCTCGACGTCTATTACCGGACTGGCCTCTATCCGTCGCCAAGCGGACTGCCGCTGATCCCGGGCCATGAAGGTGCTGGTGTCGTGCTGGAGGTCGGGCCCGACGTTGAGGATTTCAAGACTGGCGACCGCGTCGCCTATACCACTTCCATAGGCGCCTATGCCGAAGAGCGACTGATCGCGACCAAATTCCTGGTCAAGGTGCCGGAGGGGATATCGCTGGAACAGGCCGCTTCAATGATGCTGAAGGGGCTCACGGCGCAGTATCTGCTGCGCCAGACCTTTCCGGTCAAACAGGGTGATAAGATCCTCTTCCATGCTGCAGCGGGCGGCGTTGGCCTGATCGCCGGGCAGTGGGCAAAATATCTTGGCGCGACGGTCATCGGCACGGCCGGGTCGGACGAAAAGGTCAAGCTGGCGCTGGACAATGGCTACGATCACGTCATCAACTACAAGACCGAGAATTTTGTCGAACGGGTAAAAGAACTTACCGGCGGCAAAAGCGTCGATGTCGTTTACGATTCGGTCGGTAAGGATACGTTTGACGGCTCGCTGGATTGTCTGCGCCCGCGCGGGATGCTGGTATGTTTCGGTCAGTCTTCCGGACCGGTTCCGCCGTTTGACCTCGGCATCCTGTCACGGAAGGGATCGCTTTATCTGACGCGTCCAACGCTGTTCGTATATGCGGCAACGCGCGACGCGCTCGTCGCTGGCGCCGAAGAGCTTTTCGACCTCGTGGCGAAGGGCATAATTCGCATTGAAATCGGCCAGACCTATGCGCTGAAGGACGTTGCGTCGGCTCATCGAGACCTGGAAGGACGGAGAACCACCGGCACGACAGTGCTCATTCCTTAAGCCACTGTTATTAATGCCCGAATATTGTGCGCAAATGGCCGCAACCATACGTTTTGCACTTTCCAAATTTGGTGGGCCTGACATAGGATCGAAAAACGGTCTTGGCCGCGGGGAATTATGACAGGCACAATAACAAAAGACGGCTCTGAAATACCGTTACTGGAAGCCGAAAAGCTCACCAAAATTTTCGGGACACTCAAGGCTTGTGACGGGATCGATCTGAAGATCGGAACCGGCGAGATTCATGCGCTCCTGGGCGAGAATGGCGCGGGCAAATCCACCCTTGTCAAAATGTTGTTCGGTGCATTGCAGCCAACTTCCGGAGACATTGCATGGAAGGGTGAGCGTTTTACAGTTACCAGTCCTGCCATGGGACGATCACTGGGTATCGGTATGGTTTTCCAGCATTTTTCCTTGTTTGATGCGCTGACCGCTGCCGAGAATATTGCCCTGTCGCTGGACGAGAAGTCGCCACTCGACACGATCGCCACACGGGCCCGCGAGATCGGCCAGACCTATGGCTTGCCGGTCGATCCTGACGCGCTTGTCGGTGATCTTTCGGTTGGAGAACGGCAACGCATCGAGATCATTCGCTGCCTGTTGCAAAATCCTGATCTGATCATCCTGGACGAGCCGACATCAGTGCTCACTCCGCAGGAAGCCGATCTTCTGTTTGTGACACTGGAGCGTCTGCGCTCGGAAGGAAAATCCATCCTTTACATCAGTCACAGGCTCGAGGAAGTGCGCAGGCTTTGTGACCGCGCAACGGTACTCAGGCACGGTAAGGTTGTCGGCCAATGTGATCCACGCACGCAAACTGCAGCGTCGTTGGCGCGGATGATGGTTGGCAATGACATCCATGTCATTGAAAGGCTTCCGGCAGAATGGACGGACCGGATACCGCTTGTTGAGGTGAACGGCCTGTCGCAGAGGCCGCGCGGGCCGTTTTCGGTGGCGCTTCATGATATCTCTCTGTCGATCAATGGTGGAGAAATTCTCGGTATTGCCGGGGTTGCCGGCAATGGCCAAGGTGAACTCTTTGAGGCGATTTCCGGCGAAGTACTGCAGGAACGTCCTCACGTCGTGCGCATCCGCGGAACAGATGCCGGCAGAATCGGAATATCGGCCCGGCGCAGGCTTGGCGCAGCTTTTGTGCCCGAGGAGCGGCTTGGACATGGTGCAGTGCCCGATATGTCTCTAACCAACAATTTGCTCCTGTCGCGCCATTCTACGGATCGTAAAATGTTCCTGACCGGCGGCGTGCTGAAGCTTGTATCGGAATCCAGCCTTGCATCTGCGGCGAAACGTATCGTCACGCAGATGGATGTACGCAAGAGTGCAGAAAACCCCGATGCATCAGCGCTTTCCGGCGGCAACCTGCAGAAGTTTCTCATCGGGCGGGAGCTTGATCGCAATCCATCCGTGATCGTCGTCAACCAGCCGACGTGGGGCGTCGACGCCGGCGCGGCAGCACATATCCGCCAGGCATTGGTCGACCTTGCCCGCAGCGGTTCCGCTGTGATCGTGATCAGCCAGGACCTTGATGAGCTCTTCGAAATCTCCGACCGCATCGCGGCAATGGTACATGGCCGTCTTTCCGAATCTGTGCCAATCGAGGCAATGACGATGGAACGCGTTGGTTTGATGATGGGCGGCGCCGACGCTACGGCGGGGGCCGCATGATGCGGATCGAAATCGTCAAACGTCCGCAGCATTCAGCTTTGTTCAGCGCCTTGTCGCCATTCATCGCGCTGTTCCTGACTTTGATTGCAGGCGCGATTTTGTTTTCCATACTCGGCAAGAACCCAATTTCAGCGCTCTATTCGTATTTCGTCGAGCCTTTGACCGAGGTCTGGTCGATCCACGAACTGCTGGTCAAAGCGGCACCGCTGATCCTCATTGCGGTAGGGCTTTCCGTTTGTTTTCTTTCAAATAACTGGAATATCGGGGCTGAGGGACAGTTCATCGCAGGCGGTATTGCAGGGTCAATTCTGCCGGTGGTTTTCCCGGATTTCCAAGGCTGGTATGTGTTGCCGATTATGCTCCTGCTCGGAATGGCGGGAGGCATGGCCTACGCGACGATTCCGGCATTTCTGAAAGTCCGCTTCAATACGAACGAGATTCTCACCAGCCTGATGCTGGTTTACGTCGCACAGCTTTTTCTCGACTGGCTGGTGCGGGGCCCGTGGCGCAATCCTCAAGGGTACAATTTCCCCGAGACGGTACAGTTCAGCGATAGCGCCATCCTGCCCGCGATATGGCCAGATTCGGGCCGGGCGCACTGGGGTTTCGCCCTCGCCATAATCGCTGCGGTGGTTGTGTGGTTCATGCTGTCACGCACGTTGAATGGCTTCGAGATCAAGGTGCTTGGCCGTAGTTCCAGGGCAGGGAGGTTTGCCGGTTTCAGCGCCGGTCGGCTGACTTTCTTTGCTTTTCTCGTATCGGGAGCGTTAGCCGGGCTGGCGGGTATCGCCGAGGTCTCGGGCGCCGTGGGGCAGTTGCGGACGAGCATTTCACCGGGCTATGGATTTACGGCAATTATCGTCGCGTTCCTTGGAAGGCTCAATCCGTTGGGGATAATTGCTGCGGGATTGGTGCTCGCTTTATCTTATTTGGGAGGCGAGGCAGCACAGATTTCATTGGGTATTTCGGAAAAATCGGCCCGTATCTTCCAAGGCATCATCCTGTTTTTTGTCCTCGCCAGTGACAGTCTGATTTATTATCGCATCCGGATTGTGTCGCGCTTGAGCGACACAGCGTTGAAGGGCGCGTGATGACGATGTTCGAGGCCATACTCCTGACAGTGGCGACAGCGGCGACACCGCTGCTCATCGCCGCGTTGGGCGAACTCGTCGTCGAGCGCTCCGGTGTGCTCAATCTGGGTGTTGAAGGTATGATGGTCATGGGCGCCGTGACCGGGTTTGCGGTTGCGCAATACACCGGTTCGGCCTGGCTGGGCATGTTCGCGGCGATCCTCGCCGGAGCTGCCTTTTCATTGCTGTTTGGTTTCCTGACTCTGACGCTGATCACCAACCAGGTGGCGACCGGCCTCGCGCTCACGCTGCTTGGCCTTGGCGCTTCGGCGATGATTGGTGAAAGCTTCGTCGGCCTTCCGGGTGTGAGGATGGATTCGCTGTATATACAGGGGCTTACGGATATCCCTTATGTCGGCAAGGTCCTGTTTGGACAGGATCCTATTTTCTACATTTCCATCCTGCTGACAATCGGCGTGGCATGGTTTCTGTTCAGGACGCGCGCAGGTTTGACGTTGCGCGCGGTCGGCGACAATCACACATCGGCGCACGCTCTGGGTGTACCTGTCGTTCGCATCCGCTACCTTGCCGTGATTTTCGGCGGTGCCTGTGCAGGCTTGGCTGGCGCACAGCTCTCACTCGTCTACGTGCCGCAATGGGTGGAGAATATGACTTCGGGCAGGGGCTGGATTGCGCTGGCGCTGGTGGTTTTCGCGTCCTGGCGCCCATGGCGAATCCTCGCCGGAGCCTATCTTTTTGGTGCTGTAACCATTGGCCAGCTACATGCGCAGGCGCTCGGCATCGGCGTTCCTTCGCAATTCATGTCGTCGCTGCCCTATCTTGCAACGATCATCGTGCTTGTGCTGATTTCGCGCAACAAACGCCTGACATTGATGAACACGCCGACATCGCTCGGCAAACCCTTCGTGCCTGATCGCTAGGACACGGACACAAAGAACAGTTTGAACGATTTAACAGAAGAGGTGAACCTGATGAAAAAACTGATGATGGCGCTAACGATAGCCGCCAGCTTTGCCGTGGCGGGCCCCGCCTTGGCCGCCGACAAATTGAAGATCGGCTTTATCTATATCGGACCGCCGGGTGACTTCGGCTGGACTTACCAGCATGATCAAGGTCGCAAGCAGCTTGAGAAAGAACTGGGCGACAAGGTCGAGACAACCTTCCTTGAAAACGTGCCTGAAGGCGCCGATGCAGAGCGCTCCATCGAGCGGCTTGCTCGTGCTGGCAATAAGCTGATCTTCACCACATCGTTTGGCTATATGGATGCAACGGTCAAGGTTGCGCAGAAGTTTCCGGACGTCAAATTCGAACACGCGACGGGCTACAAAACCGCTGAAAACGTCTCGGTCTATAATTCGCGCTTCTACGAAGGCCGCTATGTGCAGGGCGTGATTGCGGCAAAAATGTCCAAGACCGGCGTCGCTGGTTACATCGGTTCGTTTCCCATACCCGAGGTTGTCCAAGGTATTAATTCGTTCATCCTGGGTGCTCAAACCGTCAATCCGAACTTCAAGATCAAGGTCATCTGGGCGAACTCATGGTTTGACCCGGCCAAGGAAGCTGATGCCGCCAAGGCGCTGATCGATCAGGGCGTGGATATCATCACCCAGCACACGGATTCGACCGCTGCGATGCAGGTTGCGGCGGAACGCAAGATCAAGGCCTTCGGCCAGGCTTCGGACATGATCAAGTTTGGCCCGGAAACCCAGATGACGTCGATCGTCGACAACTGGGGACCGTACTATATCGAACGCGCCAAGGCGGTGCTGGATGGAACCTGGAAATCTCACAATGTGTTCGAAGGCATGAAGGAAGGGCTCGTCGTGATGGCGCCCTACACGAACATGCCGGACGATGTGAAGAAGCTGGCCGAAGAAACGCAGGCCAAGATCACCTCAGGCGAACTCAAGCCTTTCACCGGCCCGATCAAGAGGCAGGATGGTTCGGAATGGCTGAAAGCCGGAGAGACGGCTGACGACAAGACCATTCTGAGCATGAATTTCTATGTCGCCGGTGTGGACGACAAGCTGCCGAAATGAGGACAAGCGACCTATGTTGAAAAGGAAAGGGCGCCTATGGCGCCCTTTTTGTTGTCACGATTGAATCGATCACTCCGCTTCGTCGGCAGACCCTGCATTCAACAAGCCATAACGTTCTGCACCGATGGAATTGAGCAGATCGATCTGCGTCTCAAGGAAGTCGACATGACCTTCTTCGTCCTTGAGCAGTTCGTCGAACAGTTCCTTGGAAACATAGTCACCCAGCTGATCGCAAATCTCGCGGGACAGTTTGTAGGATTTCACGGCGTCGTACTCACCGGCAAGATCCGCCTCGAGCACTTCCTTGACGTTCTGGCCAATGCGCAGCGCACCGACGGACTGCAAATTTGGATGACCTTCGAGGAAGATGATGCGCTGGATGATCTTGTCGGCGTGATGCATCTCTTCGATGGATTCGGCACGTTCCTTCTTGGCCAGCTTCGTGAAGCCCCAATCGTCCAGAAGGCGATAATGCAGCCAATATTGATTGACGGCGCCTAATTCGAGAAACAATGCCTCGTTAAGCCGCTCGATGACCTTTGGTTCGCCCTTCATGTCGTGAACTCCCGTATTCGTGACGCAATGACCGGACACGGTCGATGAACGAAACTGCATCAGAATCGTCTGAACCATGCCGGAGATGATATTCTTCCGTCACCTTTATGATGGTTTCAACGACATTTGGGAAGCAACCGCAGCAGCGGCCGCGTTTCTTCATGGCATGGTAAACTTTGGCGGGAACAACGAGCTGCCACGGGTCAGCATCGAGAAGTTCAATAATGGAATTCTCGATCTCTTTTTGAGTAATTATGTTGCAATGGCAAACTAGCATTTTGTATAGGCGCCGTACTCATAAGAACACATGTCCACGACATCTAATGCCGCAGAGGCGCCTAAGCTTGAATCAATTGCTGATCCGAATGCGTTGTTTACGCTAGACCCACAAAATACTATCCCGAAACCGGGTGATACTTTCGAACCAGTCAATGGTTCCTCCAATCGCAAGGGTTCAAGGCCCAAACATTAAAGGTCATGCGTTCATCCAACGCTCCGGCTATAAAGCCGGTTTGTTGAGAACCTGTCAAATGCATATGGTGATATTATGTCATGATTTCAACTAGTTAGAATAATTCTAAACTAGGCAAATAACATAACCATTTCAATCATGTTTGGCTTCATGGGCAGATTGAAAGCATAAAAATATTGCCGACTCAACATGTGTCAAAACGTCTCACAAGCTCGTGATGGACAGGGTGAGGTCGCGGGTTCACCGTTTCTCGCAACCGAGAACAACCAATTTGCAACGCAGGGTGCAGAAAAGCATGCCGGAATCGACACTTCTTGCATGAGATTCAATGCCTCTTGCACCAGATTTGCGTTTTTTTCGTTGAGAACGTCACCCTAAAAGGCCGCTCGTTTTTGTTCCGGTTTCTCACCGGTCGAGAGTGCAATTGCCGTACTGCAGAAGTACGGCAAACTCGCTTCAGCTGGCCGTCGCGAGCCGCGGGGTGAGTATGTCGATCCCGAGCAGAGCACGCACATCGCGCTTGTCGACGATGTCCTCGATCGTGAATTGGGAGAGCACCTCAAAGAATGCATTGAGCGCCTTGCGCAACGCCGCATTCAATCCGCAGCTGTCGATCAGCGGGCAGTCGGCGGCATCGTTTTCGAAGCACTCCGCCATGGCGAAGTTTTCCTCAGTCACGCGCACGACGTCGAAGAGGGTAATGTCCTTGGCCGGTTTTCCAAGCTTCACGCCACCATTGCGGCCGCGCACGGTTTCGATGAAACCGTTCTCGACCAACGGCTGGAGGATCTTGAACAGGAAAAGTTCGGAAACCGTATAGGCTTGGGCGATTTCACCGATTCTGCTGAGATTGCCTTCATTGGCGGCACAGTACATAAGAATTCGGATGGCGTAGTTCGTCTGTCTGGTCAGTCGCATGGGAATATCTCTTTCAACCTGAAATCCAGGCCTGCACATTCAATCTGGCCGCAGTTTAGAATTATTCTTGATAAAGTAAACGATAATATGAAAGCCAGTTTCATATTATCCGGGTAACACGCCTAAACGTCCCCCCGATTTATCGAACGATAACAACGATAGAGGCCGTGATGAGAGCAATCGCACATAACAACAGGAGACCGTAGACCCGCGGCTTGTCAAAAAGGACCGCGAAACCGGCAGACCAAACCACCACTGCGGCACCGAGAGCGTAGAGAAAGCCTGCCTTGTGGGCCCATGCAATGTTGACGGCCATGAGACCGCCGATGATAAGGGCGCCGAATACGACCATAAGAGCCAGGGCGTATTTCTCAAAATTGTCCATTCGGGCAGCTCACTCTCAGAACGTATAACGGAATGTCCTTAACCTGATGAATGATCAGGCAGATAGTGAGCCCTACATAGACCGTTCGCGCCTCCGAAAGCAACCTGAGACACTGCCGCACCGCACTCGGATAGGGTCGTGTGTGCTATAGGCAACAAAAAAGGCCGGGAATTCCCGACCTTCCGAATTCGCCTCAACGCCAGTGCCAGTACATCCGTGGTCAAAAGCGGAGACGAATTTCTAAACGCTATATATGAAGCGTGCCCTTGAATTTCAAGGCTTGGTCTTTAACGCCGATAAGCGCTTAGTCCTGCCAGGAGACCTATGCCGGCGACGGCAGAAACGATGGCGACCGCGGTCATCGGGTTCTCCCTGGCTTTTTCACTGACCATGTGCGCTTCCTCGCCGACGAAGCGTGCCGCTTTTCGGCTGCTCTTCTTCACCGCCTCGTAGGCAGAGTCGCCATTTTCATAAAGTTCATAGCCGTGTTCGGAAAGCGATTTGCTGATTGTCGCCAGCTGCTTGCGCAACGCCGCAACCTGGTTTTCCAGATCCTTTTCAGCCATAGCCTGAACTTTGGTTGTATTCGTTGCCATTTCAGTAATCCTTTCCATAAGTAGAGAAAGGGGAACGTGATTTATGGCGTTTGGTTCCGACTACGGCATTCAGCGGACTATTTCCAGCAGCCGTTTCTCTGACCGTTGAGATTGTGCGAATCGATATCTATGCTGGCGGAAAAATCGTTCTTCACAAGATAAACCGCCGTTTCCGGCTTGATCCTGATTTTGTTCCAGCCGGCACAGCTGGACGCGTTTTGCGGCGCTTCGCTCATCCAGCGCATTGCGCCACAACCAGACATCGCAAGGGTGCAAGGCAGCAGGAAAGCCAGAGCCAATCTCGTCATCGTTTTAGTCTTCCGGTACGGCTTGATCAGGTTGCTGTTGAATGGCGGAACACAGTCATCGCACATTTTTTATGATCATGTCATAGAACTTTCGTTCAAAGTTATCCGGCTCTAGTCGTCATTGCTGGCGTTCAGCTGCTGCGGCGTCAAGCCTTCCTCGGGTGCCTTGCCGGTCAATGATTGTGCCAGGATCAACCTGCTGGACTTGAGCAAGGGCGCATTTGCCGCCCGCACCCTGGGGAGGCGCGGATTATTCTCATGGGCCGTCACCGCCGCTTCATTTGCGTAGAGTTCGTTGACCATGACCTTGTTGGCGATGGGTGTTCCATTGCGCTCGATGGGTTTGATGACCTCGAAACGCAGACAACCGGGTTCTTCTTCCAGTGTCTTGCGGGCATGTTCGCGGATGAGCGCAATGAATTCCTCTTCGCGGCCTTCGTGCGTTTCGAATTCAACGATAATCGTCAATGCAGTCATAGAATTTCAGCCTCCCTGCTTTGCAACGAGGTCTATCAGCCGCCAATCGACAAATCCAGACAGACATTAGGTCGTGACCTCATAAATCTGATGGAAACAGCGCGTGTCTCATAAAATGTTTTCATCCCGCCTTGATGGTGCAAGAATGAAAACGCAACCTGATAAGAGGCGGACCAAATGAAAACCATCCTGTCTATCGTTGCCGTGCTTCTAATCCTCACGGGAGCAATCTGGGCGCTTCAGGGCCTCAGTGTTCTCGGCGGTAGCTTCATGGTGGGTCAAACGCGATGGATCGCCATAGGGTTGCTGACGATCGCGATTGGTGCGGGACTCCTTTATTACGCCAGGAGGCAACGATCCCTATGAGATCGGAACCTCTCTTACTCGCCAGCGTTGTTTTTTTATCGTGGCCGCAGCAATTGCGGTCTCATTGTCGCTAAACGACAAACTGAAAGTGAAAGGAAGCTCCCATGAAGAAAGCCTTTGATAAATGTATGGCGAAGGGAGCTTGAGATGGCCAACATCGTTTTAAACAAAAAGACCTGGATCGTCGTCGCCGATGGGGAAAAAGCACTGTTTCTCCGAAATGAAAACGATATGAAGCATGTCCAACTCAGCACCATCCATGAAATGCATCAGTCGAATCCGGCGACACGAGAACAGGGAAGCGACAGGCCGGGGCGTTTCAATGACGGACCAAGCCCGCACCGCAGTGCTGTCGAGGACACGGACTGGCATGAGATTTCCAAGAAGCGATTTGCCAAGGAAGTGGCCGACGCACTCTATAGCCATGCCCATAAGGGAGATTTCGAACGGCTGGTTGTGATTGCTCCACCGCTGGTGCTCGGCGAAATGCGCCTGGAGTTTCACAAGGAAGTCTCCGACAGGATAGTCAGTGAAATCCCGAAAACCCTGACCAATCACCCGCTCACGGATATCCAGTCGATCCTGACAGAGAGTTAGCAAAGGGAAACGTGGCCGATTAGTCGGCTAAGCTGGTGTTATGACACTTCACAGTACACAAGCAAAACCCCTGCCGGGACCGGTAGGGGTTTCGCAAGTTGAGGCTTGATTTGGCTCTAACAAACTGGACTCTGGATAAGAATATCGCGCATCGTTTCAGTGCGGCGCAGGCTCAAGGTACCGCAACACTCAACCTACAAAAATGCTAGCACATATCGCGAAAATTTCAAGGTTCAGATGGTAAAACTCTATCTTAAATTTGCCTTGCTACGTTCGCTTTCTTCTTCAAGCCGTTTGATTCTTTGCTCCAGGGCATTGATTGCCTTGAAGACAGCCACGCCCATACTTTTGAAATCACCGCTATGAATGGCTGCTTCGATCGCATGTTTGGCATCTTCAATCGACATTGTTTTCTCCACTCACGATTGCTGTTCAGCTCATGCAGAAAACCCAATCCTCAAGGGGCATGAGGATTGGGTCATGTTGGCTTTGTGGGGTTAAGCCAAGACTGGTTTGGGACCAGTAACATAGAAATGTTTCAAGTGTACGTTGGTTCCGGTTGCCAGCAAAATTATTCGAACAAAATTATCGGAAGTCGAAGGCCTGAAACTATGACGGCAGCAGGTTGAAAAGGACCGCCACATGAAACGCAAAGGCAGTCACAAACAGTATCACACCAAGGGCGCGACCCCTCACGGAATGGCGAACACCCTCGGGCGAATTGCGCGTGCTGGTGTAATCTGTTGAAGCCATCAGGACTATCCTCGTTGCCGAGCGACCATCTTCCGACATTCCATACACGATTAACACGATAGAGATTATAATTCTCTGCGCCTAACAGGTAGAGTTTTGCGCTAACGCCGGAATTCGTGGAACTATTTTCCACAAGCTGTGCGATTACGAAACGGGATGGCTCTGTCGATAGTTGCGGATGAAATCCGGCACTCGCATCCGTTGAAATCGATTTCTGGAAATCTGCGAAAATCGCAAAACAAAATCGCCAAATGTGGCCGACCGGAGCAAAGAGCGGTCTGGTTCGAGGCACGCCTGATGTGTTGCAATGCAGGATAAGAGTCTTCCTTCGCATCCCGGCGGCGGTTCGCGACAATCCAATGAACGAGGAAATGAATGTCCATTTTTCCAAGCGTGGCGCGTTTGGCCCACCACGAGCTAACCGTAGACGCCGACCTGTTCAAGGATTCGATGCGGCACCTGGCGGCGGCTGTGAGCGTCATTACAGTTGGACGTGGCGCCGACCGCACCGGCTTCACTTCGACGTCGGTCTCGTCATTGGCTATAGATCCGCCCTCGGTGATCGTCAGCATCAATCGCGCGTCTTCATCCTGGCCGGTCCTGCAGCGGCACGGCAGCTTCTGCGTCAATATGCTGGCACACGATCAGCGTCATGTGGCCGACAGTTTTTCCGGGAGGAACGGTCAGAAGGGCGTGGAACGCTATCAAGGTGCAGATTGGCGGGAGCTCAGCACAGGGACGATGGCGCTGGTCAATGCACTAGCGGTGCTCGATTGCGAACTCGACGATGCTATCGAGCGGCATTCGCATGGCATCCTGATCGGCAGGGTGAGGGCAGTGACGCTGCGTCACAACGCCGAACCGTTAATCTATTGGCATGGCGCCTATCGCCAGATCAGCACGCTGGAGTAAAATCAGGTCACGATGGCAGTGATTGAGGCCGCGATCAGCGCTACCGACACAAACAAAATCAATCCATAAAGCCGGGGCTGATCGAAAATCACGGCGAAGCCAAGAAAAAATGCGGCGCATGCGGAAGCCAGCGCGAAAAGAAAAGCAGGTTTGTCAGCGGTAGTAATCGCGAAGGCCATCAGCCCGGCAATGATGAGTGCACCGAAGACGATGAAGATCCAGGTCGCGAAGGTTTCGTAGCGGTCCATCGTGTGCTCTCCGGTCAGTCCATGCGCTTCTATTTCGATTACAACGGAATATCAACAGGCAGTCAAATCCGGAAATAAGAGCGCCCACTTTGGACTCGAGCTGATCTGATCGGAGCGAAAATTCGTAATACAAAAGAATATTTTGTTAACGAACGCCAAGTTTAAAGTCTTCCGGCGTACAAAAGTGAGACCAATTTACCACACTGGTAAAGTTCAGTGTGCTTACATTAAACCATGGGTTGCACACCCTTCGATGTGAAACTAGCCTGCACTTGCCGATATCGTTGTTTGGTCGCGGGGACTGCTTTGGGTAGTTGGCAATCCCTTATCATATGATCGCTATAGGGGGAATTACATGAAGTCGTCTAAGCTTTTTACACGAATCTTCTGGCTTTCTTCTGTTTCCCTCATAACACTCTCCGTATCCAATCAAACCGCATCTGCAGCTTGTAACCTCGTCTCCACAGCAGGAAACGACGTTTATATTTGCGACAGCGGGATCGGCGGACCCTTGACGGATACGGGCGGGAACAACTCGCTTACACTTCCTACGGGAGGCACTGGCGCGATTACGGGACCAGTCACATTCGGTACCGGGGTCGATACCGTCGTAATCAATTCCGGCACGATCAACGGCGATCTCAGTGAGGGCGGGGGTAACGACAGTCTTCAGCTGAATGGTGGTACGGTCAACGGCACAATTTTCCAGAATGGCGGTGTCGATAATTTCGTCATGACCGGAGGTGTGGTTCAAAGAGTGGAGCAGGGCAGCGAACTCGACACGGCGACAGTCAGCGGCGGCCGGATTATCGGTCAGTTCTTTGCCGGCGATTTCTTCACGATGACGGGCGGGCAGATCGGCGAAGTCAATCTCGAGCAGGCCAACAATGAAATGCGCATGTCGGGCGGTGTCATCGACCGCTTTGTGATTGCAACGCAAGGCCGCGACTTGCTGATACTTTCGGGTGGTTCAATCGGCACATTCGTTGATCTCGGCAGCGGGGACAACCGCATCTTCATCTCCGGCGGCTCCATCGGCAGCACGGTCACCACGGCAGGCGGCAATGATCAGTTTACGTGGGATACGGCAGGTACGATCGGCGGGGCGATCAATCTCGGCGCGGGCAATGACACCGGAACACTGCAGAATCTCACCGAGGCAACCATCTCTTCGACACCGTCGATCAATGCTGGTGCCGGAACGGATACGCTGACCTTTTCCAACACGACGGCGACGACGTCCGGCCGTTATGTGAATTGGGAAAACGTCGCGCTCACGAACAGTTCCGCCTTCACGCTCGACAGCAATTTCGTGGTTGGTGACAGCGGAACGGCAACCGGCAGCTTTTCGATCGATGGTACAAGCACGCTGCTCGCGGGCAACGGGGTCAATGCTGCAATCGCGCCTTTCGCGGCGGGGCAACTGGTCAATGTGACCAATGCAGGGACCATTGATCTCACCAATGGTTCGAGTGGCGCAACCGATACGTTCACCGTCCTTGGCAATTATACGGGCAGCGGCGGCGCGATCCGCTTGCAGACGGTGCTCGGCGCTGATTCGTCGGCTTCCGACAAATTCGTGATTTCCGGCGGCACAGCCGCTGGAGCGACCGGGCTTGCGGTGACCAATCTAGACGGAGCCGGCGCCAGCACTGTACAGGATGGCATTCTCGTTGTTCAGGCTGTCAACGGTGCAACCACCAGTGCATCCGCGTTCAGCCTGAGCAATTCCGTTGCGGCAGGTGCCTTCGAATACGCGCTCTTCAAGGGCGGTGTGTCCGCGGGATCGGCGGAGAACTGGTATCTTCGGTCATCGCTGTTGCCAGGCAGCATTGCTGCAGCAATAACCGACCCCGAACCTGGCGAGATCGCACCGCCTGGACCGGGTGTGGAACCACCCAATGCTGGCGCAACACCTGTGCATGCGGATCCGGGTGAATCAATTCCGCTATATCGTGAAGAGGTTCCTCTCTATTCCGCTTTGCCGCCGGCTGCGCGTCAAACCGCACTGGTAACGCTCGGGACATTCCACGAGAGACGGGGCGAACAGGGTGTTGTCAACTCGCGCGAGAACTTCTCCGCCGCCTGGGGCCGCGCCTTCGGGCAATCGACCGAGCAGAGCTGGGATGGAACCGTTGATCCATCCATTGACGGGAACCTCTACGGCATACAAGCAGGTCTCGATATTCTCGGCTGGCAGCACGACAACGGACATCGCGATATAGCCGGTCTGTTCTTCGGGTATTCGAATCTCGACGCGGATGTCAAAGGCCAGGCGGTCGGGTGGAACGGTGTGAATGTCGGCAGCCTCAATCTTGATACGACGAGCTTCGGCGGCTACTGGACGCATATCGGCCCTGGTGGGTGGTACCTGGACGGCGTTTTGATGGGATCGTGGTTCGGCGGCGATGCGACCTCCGAACGCGGTGTCGGTATCGATATCGACGGCACGGGCTTTACCGCATCGCTGGAAGGCGGTTACCCGATCCCGCTGTCGGAAAGCTGGACCATCGAGCCGCAGGCACAGATCATATGGCAGAACATCTCGCTTGACGATCAATCCGATGCCTTTTCCGATGTCGGATTCGATAGCGATGACGGCTTCACAGGCCGGCTCGGTTTCCGGATGCAGGGAAAATATCAAACTTCGGCCGGGCTGTTCCAGCCCTACGTCAAGGCCAATTTGTGGCACGGTTTCAGCACCACGGACTCAGTGCTCTTTGGCCCGGATGCAATTACCACAGAAGGCGAGTCGACTTCGCTGGAACTCGGCGCGGGTATCGTGCACAACTTTACCGAAAAGGTCAGCGCATTTGCCGTGGCAGATTACACGTTCGACGTCGAGGGCGCCGAACAGAAGATATTCGAGGGCAATATCGGCCTGACCGTCAAGTGGTAGTCAGTCAGCTTTGATGAATCGAAGGAAGCCAACAGGACCGGTCTTGTTGACTTCCTTGTTATCAGATGGATGGTGGATCCCGTCACTCACTGGCACTTCGTCAAAATCGAAAGGGCTGATCCCCTCGAGACAAGCAACATTCACGCCGTACTCATTCGGATTGGACCGGCGCTGGTGATGTGTATAGATACCGCATCCGGAACAGAAATAGTGTTTGGCCGTCATCGTGTTGAATTGATAGACGCTGAGCTTGTCTTCACCCGCCATTATATCGAGATCACCGACTTTCGCCGAGACGGCGACAGCGCCACGCATCCGGCAAATGCTGCAGGTGCAACGGCGTGCCGTGTGGAGGCCATTTGAGAGTCTGACACGGAAGCGCACTGATCCACAGTGGCAGGCGCCGTCAATTTCGCTGATGTCGAGATCCATTGTCCGCTCCTGAACGTGGGTTATCGAATTTCTAGCAATCAAGACCAAATGTATCAAATCAAAGCGTTCAATCCGCCTGCAGTGCCTCAATTCGGAACGAAATGTGGTAGAGTATTCTTCGATGCGAACGGCTTGGTTCGCTTAAGAACGGGCACTGTCAGCGCCCCCGCTGGCAATCCCAAAGAGGGAGTGAAAACAATGAAGACAATTTTGATCGCAATGGGATTTCTCGCCGCCGCCAGCCTGTCTGCTTTTGCCGCAGAACCTGCGAAAAAGATGGGCGACATGTGGACCGACGCGAAGGGCATGACGCTCTATACGTTCGACAAGGACAAGGACGGCAAATCAAACTGTGATGAGAAATGCCTGAAAAACTGGCCGGCATTCCATGCCGCCAAAGGGGCCAAGGCTGAAGGCGAATGGACGCTGGTCAAGGATACGGCGGGCAAGGAAATGTGGGCCTATGAAGGCAAGCCGCTCTACACATTTGTCAAAGACAAGAAGGCCGGGGATATGACCGGCGACGGCGTCGGCGGTGTCTGGCACGTCGCCAAGTAGGACACCTCCTGCGTATTTCGAAGGCGGCTCGCGGGCCGCCTTTTTTGTTGCGTCTTCTGCTCCTAGAAATTCGGTGCGGCATTCGCCAAACTTGACTATCTTCGTTAGGATGGAAACATCGCATTTCATGTTTGTTGGAGGGAAGACGATGTTCCTAAAATCCTTAGCCTATTCGCTTGTCGTCCTCATGTTCGCCCTGGTTTCAGGTGGCGTTCATGCCGCCGAACGCTGGGAAAAGCTTCCCCCGCCAGCACCAATGCCCGCGGCTGAGAAAAGCGGCACGGCTCCAGTCAACGGCATCGAAATGTACTATGCCGTCTATGGCAAGGGACCGCCCGTGCTCCTCATCCATGGCGGCCTTGGCTATGCCGATATCTGGGGTGCGCAGGTTGCCGACCTTGCAAAAGACCATATGGTGATTGTTGCTGACAGCCGCGGCCATGGACGGTCGACCCGCAATGCTGATCCTTACAGCTATGATTTGATGTCGTCGGATTACCTCGCGCTTCTCGATTTCCTGAAGGTCGACAAGACTGCACTGGTTGGATGGAGTGACGGCGGGATAATTGGTCTCGACATCGCCATGAACCACCCCGAGAGGCTGACGAAACTCTTCGCGCAGGCAGCCAACTCCAAGGTCGATGGCCTCAATCCGGATGTCATGAAAAACAAGACCTTCGCGGCCTATATTGATAAGTCAGGCGAAATCTACAAGAAGATTTCGCCCACGCCGGACCAATATGATGCCTTTGTCGAACAGATCAGTGGCATGTGGGCGAGCCAGCCCAACTGGAGTGACGACGATCTGAAGAAGATCAAGACGCCAGTGGCGATCGTTCTTGGCGATCACGACGAAGCCATCACCCGTGAGCATACGGAATACATGGCAAAGACGATCCCGGGCGCCAAATTGGTCATCCTCGATAACGCCAGCCATTTCGCCATGCTGCAGGACCCGGAAGGTTACAACAAGGCCGTGCGCGACTTCATCGATAACTGATCCCGCAGGTCGCGGCCTGTTATGGCGTGGTGAAGTAGTAGGGGTTTGCAATCCGAAGAGCGCGACAGCTATGAGTGTGACGAAAACGGCCGCTCGACCGCCGGCATCACTTTGTGCAACTTTTGTCGGGAAATCATATAGGGCCCATTTGCAAGAGGGGCGAAATGACCTCCTCAGTCAAATCGGGACATCTTCTCGGCGTTATTTCAATTGAAATGAGTCGATACTGCACAAGCCGGTGGAGTTCTCAGTATATTTGTGCCAGTCCTGAATGTTGAACATCGCGACAAGAATTGTTCCTTCAAGGAGTTGCTCGCTTTTATCAAGTACCGTTAGCCACCGGACGGGTTCATCACAGAATCCATTTTTACCTTTGTTCTTTGAAAAGAACTCGTCGGCATTGAGAACTTGGTAAACCTCCCCGCCATATTGCGTGTTTTCTTCGACATTCCACACTCCGGAATATCGCAATTTCATTTCGCCTTTGAGTTTGGTGAAGCGGGCAGTTGTCCGACTGAGGTTCATTGTTTCGCCCAAGGTCGCCGGCGTGCTGTTCGACACCGCAAGATACGCACGAGGTGTGTCGGTTGGCATCGGGGTGCCTTTCGATTTGGCATCGGCACCGAACGCCAATAAAACGCCCATTGGAATTGCAAGGAATAAGCCAGACAAGTTGCCGCGTTTGGATTTGATCATAGCGTGCTCCATTCTTGAGTCGCGAAGGAGCACAGTTTCGCGCCCTCCCGCAATGACCCCATATAGCCGTCTTGAAATTTTGAGCCAAGCAGTACCACCCGGATTAGGTTAACCGGGTTCACAGTGTCAATTAGCCATTAGCAGAATGCAGCGGACTGGGTTCAGGCCGTTTTCTGTTCCTGTATTCCAAGCTCCTCCGCCATCTGTTTGCGGATAAGATATTTCTGGATCTTGCCTGTTACCGTCAGAGGAAATGCTTCGACGAAACGGACGTATCTCGGCACCTTGTAATGGGCGATCTGTCCATGGCAAAACGCCTTGATCTCTTCTTCGTCGGCATCTTCACCGGTCTTCAAAATGATCCAGGCACAGAGTTCTTCGCCGAACTTCGGATCAGGAACGCCGACGATGGCAACGTCCTTGATCTTGGAGTGACGAAACAGATACTCCTCTACTTCGCGCGGATAGATGTTTTCGCCGCCGCGAACCACCATGTCCTTTTGGCGTCCGACAATATTGCCATAGCCCTCGTCATCGATGGTCGCGAGGTCACCGGTGTGCATCCAGCCATCTTCGTCGATTGCTTCAGCTGTCTTTTCCGGATCACCCCAGTAGCCGATCATGACGGAATAACCCCTGGTGCAGAGCTCGCCAGGCGTGCCGCGAGGAACGGTATTACCATTGACATCGATGACCTTGCATTCGAGATGCGGTTGAACCCGCCCGATCGTCGAGACCCGCCGGAAAACCGGATCTTCGCCTGAACTTTGGAAACTGACGGGACTGGTCTCGGTCATCCCGTAAGCGATGGTGACATCCCGCATGTGCATGCGTTCGATGACCTGCTTCATGATCTCGACGGGGCAAGGCGAGCCTGCCATACATCCTGTCCGCAAGGATGACAGGTCGAAGCGCTCGAACTCAGGATGTCCGAGCTCGGCAATGAACATTGTCGGCACGCCATAAAGAGCCGTGCACCGCTCGGCTTCAATGGTGCTCAAAACCGCCAAAGGGTCGAAGGCTTCGGACGGATAGACCATAGTTGCGCCGTGCACGACGCAGCCAAGATTTGCCATGACCATGCCGAAACAATGATAAAGCGGGACGGGGATGCAGAGCCGGTCTCCGGGATTCAGGCCAACGCTTCGGCCTACGAAAAAACCGTTATTGAGTATGTTGCGATGGGAAAGCGTAGCGCCCTTGGGCAAACCTGTCGTTCCACTGGTGAATTGTATGTTGACCGGATCCGCGCAACCCGTTGTTGCGTCACGGTCTGACAGTTGGGCACGGTGAATTTCTGTTGCGAGCTTGGGTACATCTTCGAACGCGATCCATCCGGGGCGAACGTGTGTTCCAATCAAGATGGCATGCTTCAGACAGGGTAGTCTTGAAGAGTTGATCTCCCCTTCACCCGAGGAAATTTCCGGGGCGAGGGCTTCGATCATTTCGGCATATTCGCTCGTCTTGAACCGCTCGAGCGCAACCAACGCTTTTACACCTACCTTGTTCAGCGTGTATTCGACCTCGGAGAGGCGATAGGCGGGATTGATATTAACGAGAATAAGCCCAGCTTTTGCCGCAGCGAATTGGGTCAATGCCCATTGCGCATTATTGGGCGACCATATGCCAATGCGGTCGCCGCGCTGCAGCCCCAACGCGATCAGGCCAGCGGCGAAAGCATCGGTTCTTGTTTTCAGCTCGCCATAAGTCCACCGAATATCTTGATGGACCGAGACAACGGCTTCGGTTTCGCGCCATCGCAAGACCGCCCTATCGAGCGTTTGTGAGATGGTGGTTTCCAGCAATGGCGGCTCATCGGCACCGCGCACGAGACTTAGTCTGGCAACATCGCTTTCTGTCGGTTCGGTGACTGGGCGCATGACATTCCTCCGAGGTCAAATGCACAGAATGCCTACCGTAGTCCAATCAGCATGGAATACCCACCGGCTTTTATAGAAGCTTATGCGGTGAGCGCTGTTCGCACCCCCTCCGCCAAATCGTTCAATTTATCCGCTGTGTTACGGCCGATAAGCATGTAACTATGGGTCTGATCCGACCAATAGACGACGTTCATGCCGTGTCGCCGCTCGGTTTGCGGCGAACGCGGTCCACTCGACGATTGAACGATGCACAGAGCCATAGGTCCGTGTTCGGGATCGAGATAGGCGATCTGCCCAAGCGGCTTGCCATCATACTGTAGAACCTGCGCGCGTTTGAGCGGGATGCCCGGCAACGACACTGCCTGCAGAGGAAGCGAGAGGCCGAGCGCGTCACCTACGTTCTGTAGTTGCGCGCTTTGCGATTGCTCGTCGCTATCGAGATTGGCGAGTGTATCGGGCGTGTAAAGCGATAGATATTCGGCAACAACTGCCCGCCAGTCGTCATTATGATCGCTGGAAGATTCCTTGAACGCCATGAAGCCTCGATCGCCAGCGACGCCGACAAAGACCAGCCCTATGGCTGCGGCCATGAAACCGCGGCGGCTCAAGCCCCTTGAAGCGGGCTCGTCGGTAATCGAAGCAGGGAGTCCGCCCAGGATAGCTTCCAGCTTTGCCGTGGGGGCGTTTTCGAGCAGCGGTTGAAACGCATCGTAAAAGGCCATTTCACTGCGCGAGAGGAATTCATATCGCGCGGTGACAGCCTCATCGATCTTGATCAGCCTATCGATCCGCGCGCGCTCCTCGCCACTAAGCTCGCCGTCGAGAAACGCGACCAACATTTCGTCGGAGGGCATTTCGGCGTGTTTCAGATCAACCATCATTTCCCTCCTTTCATCTGTTTGGCCGTCACATCGGGATCGGCGTGTTCGGCGAGTTTGGCACGGGCCGTTGCCAGGCGGCTCATAACCGTGCCGATTGGTACATCAAGGACCTCCGCGACCTCGCGATAGGACAGACCCTCCACATAGGCAAGAAACACGGCGGTCCTCTGCGCCTCCGGCAACTCATTTACCTGACGCAACACCTGGTTGGCCGTGACATGCGTTTCGGTTTCATGTTCGCCGTCGAAGGAAAGTGTTACGTCGGCATCGACGAAACCGTTACCCATGCGAATGCGGCGCGAGCGGACCTCATTGAGCCAGATCGAATGCATGATCGAGAACAGCCATCGATCAAGCCTTGTCCCGCTCGTGAACTGGCTGGCGCGCTCCAGCGCGCGAACACAGGTCGCCTGCACGAGATCATCGGCAACGTCGCGCTGGCGGGACAGTACAATACCGTACCGCCAGAGCCGGCCGAGATACTGGGCAAGGCTCGCCCGGATTTCATGTTCGCTCGCGATGATTGCCTCCGTCCAGACAAGTCCACTGCGGACATCCGCCGCTGACGACGTGTCTGGTGTCGCCCGACTATAAGCAGAAAGTTGGCAATGAGCGATGGTCACCTTGATCCCTTCTTTGTGAACAAATCACAACCGCTTTCAGCCGGGCGATAGCCGGGTCAGATCTTCGAGGGCTTTTCGATCGCCTCATGGAGATCGCGATATTCCTCGCACGTGGTTCCGCAGATCGACTTGATCGTCATCAACTGGTCCTTGGCGAGATCGAGCTGACCCTTGATGACATAGGCTTCGCCAAGATATTCGCGAACCTTTGCGTATTTAGGATCGAGCGCGACGGACTTCTTGTACCAGGAGATGCCTTCATCGGTGCGGCCGAGCTTGCGCGTGGCATAGCCGCGATAGTTGAGCGCTTCCTTGGTGTTCGGATTCTTCAACGTATCGAGCATTTCCAGTGCTTCCTGATAGCGTCCGGCCTTGGCCAACGTGTAGGCGTACTCGGTGCGGTCCTTGTCCGGAACGGCGCTGCTGGTCTTCTTGACGCATTTCTTGGCCTTGGAACTCCAGACCTGGCCCTTGGGACAAGTGGGCGTCGTGGCCGAATCGTCGGTACCGCCGCCGCCGGCAGCAAAGGCCGGCATGGAAAAAGCAGCGAGGGCGAGGCTGGCGCCGAGCAGGGTGGATGTGATCGAGTGTTTCATGAGTTCTATCTCCGAATGACAATCTGACATGTGGAGAACACGCAGCGCCGCGATTTATTCGAAGATCGGGCCAAATATTCGAGACGGACTATCGGCATACGAATCGGCCTGCAGCAGGCGGTAAACAATATTGCCGCAATTGATTTTCCAGAAGCGGCCAGAAACTGGAATTGTTTACTCATATCGGCAAGAATTTTGAGTCCCGGTGCGTTCTGCTTGAAGGAACAAGGATTTATGCTTCCGCGAAGTGGATTCGCGAAACGAAAAGCGTATGGCATGAACGGTAGACCAGTCGAGCGCGTGGATGAGACCAGCGGACAGTTTTTGCAATCCTTGATTGCAGGAACCGAAGCAGGATCAACCGTGTCGACAGGTGGCAAGCGCCAGGCTCCCTCTGTAATCGACGCAGCAAAGCAACGCGTCGACGCCGCGAGGCGCGCTGCAGACAACAGCCTTGATCGCGCCAAAGCCGCGCCAAAACCCCACGAGATCAGCAACCCGGCCTTCGTCGCGCTGTTTGAGGCGCATCAACGGGACAGGGAAATGCTGTTCGAAGCGATGAGAGCGCTCGAGAGGGTACAAAGCGGTAGCGTTTCGCACGCGCGCTGAGTAAAGTCTGGGCATATATTGTCGGGAATAACGAGATGTCTGAACTCAAGATCAGAACAAGGGCAGTGGGCGCCACGTCCGTACTCCAGCCCAAGGAATTGCCGCTCGTCACGTCGGAGACGGGAGGCAAGATCGGGGTTGTTAGCTCGGTTTCCGAACCCGGCTTCAGCCCGATCGATTTACTGTATAGTTCGCTGTCGGCGTGTATTGCATTGAGCGCGCGCATTGCCGCCAGCCGCCTCGGCGTTGCCGACAGACTCGGTGAAGTCCGGGTGCATGTAACGGGCGAAAAGGCGCATGAGGGGCCGTCGCGCGTCGCCCGCTTCGATATTTCCATCGAGATCGATGGTGAACTCGACAGCGTAACGAAGCACGAGATCGTCGAGGCTGCCGAAGAGATCTGTACCGTCAGCAATACGTTGCGCGGCAATGCCGATTTCGTGACGAAACTAGCGGACTGAAGTGGCGTCAAGCCTTCCTTGCGTGGCCGGAGACTTCGGCCCCGGCATTCCATGGCAATTCCAGAAAGCGGAGCGCCGAAACGACCCCGATCAGGCCGACGACAAAAAATGCCATGCGAAAATCCGTCAACGATGTGGTGGCATTGCCGTGAGCCATTTGCGACAAGTTGAGGACCATGGCGGCGATGGCGACGCCAAGCAGCATCGACATCTGCTGAAGCATGCTGGAAAGCGTCGAGGCAGAACTGCGCTGTGAAGCGTCGATGTCTGCGAAGGTCAATGTGTTGAGCGCCGTGAACTGCATCGAACGCGAGAGGCCCGCGACGAGCAGAAGCGCAAAAGAGATGATCTCGGGTGTCCCAGCGGACAATAACGAACAGGCGGCGAGGGACAGCGCTGCGATCAAACCGTTGAAACAAAAGATCGTGCGAAAGCCGAACCGCCTGAGTAGTGGCGTGGTGACGACCTTCATGCCGAGATTACCGATGAAATACACCAGGATGAAAGTGCCCGTCCTGATGGCGCTGAAGCCGAAGCCGACCTGAAACAGCAGCGGCAACAGGAATGGTGCCGAGTTTATCGAGACGCGCCCTGCCGTTCCGGATGCTGCCGTGGCGATGGCAAAGGTGTGGATCTTGAAGACTGACAGATCCAGCAGCGGATTTTTGACCTGCAGAAAATGTCTTGCCGCGATGACCGACAACAGCGAACCGACAACGAGCATGGCGACAGCGATGTAGAACTCGTGGATGCCATGCGTGAAGGATTCGAGACTGGAGAGGACGAGCGCCAAACCGGCAGCAGAGAGTGCGAAGCCCTTCATGTCAAATTTCGGAACTGATGTTTCGCGTTGATCCGGAACGAATTTGAGGACCAGCAGAATACCAAGGACCCCGAGCGGTATATTGATGAGAAAGTTCCAATGCCAGCTCAGATAGGTGGTGATGAAGCTGCCAAGGACAGGGCCGATGACCGGCGCAAACAGCGCAGGCCATGTAATGAGCGCGATAGCGGAGACAAGCTCGGACTTCTCCGCATTGCGCAGCACGATCATGCGCCCTACCGGCGTCATCAGGGCGCTGCCTACGCCCTGAACGGCACGCGCGCCGACGAATTGCCAAAGCGTTTCCGACAGACCGCAGACAAGCGAGGCGATCGTAAAAATAGCGATGGCTGCAATGAAGACATTGCGTGCGCGGAAGCGATCACCCATCCAGCCGGAAATCGGGATGAAGACTGCCATCGACAGCATGTAGACGGTGATGCCGATGCTCATCGCCACGGGCTCGATGCCGAATGAAAGTGCCATCTGGGGCAGGGAGGTTGTGATGATCGTCCCGTCGAGCATCTGCATGAAGAAGGCGACTGCAACAACGAGAGCGACAAGACGCGGTTGCCGCGCTGTGACGGCTGTTTCCTCGCCGTCCGATAGTGCAGTCGTCATTTCATAACCTCAGTGCATTTCATGCGGGATGGCCGCGAAGCTGCGCGGCCAGATATCAAAGTGCCGGGCCCGCAATTCAGGCCCGGCAACCGGATTTGTCAACGTCGCTGGCGGATTATTGATTGGCGTCGAGTTCCTTGTAGGCAGCGTCGAGATAGCTGGTATCGACCCATTTGCTGTAATCGATCGTTCCTTTCAGAAGCTTTGCCTCTGCCATGAACTTCTCTTCTTCCTTGAGCGAATTGAGGGCTTCGTCGGTGATCTTCGGGTCCTGATAGAACACACCGTCCTTGTAGGTCTTGCGAACGGATTTCTCCGAGGACTTTGTTTCGTCGACAAATATCTTGATCGTGTCTTCCGGGTGCGCGTCGGCCCAGCGCGAAATCTGGATATCGACCTTCAGCAGGCGTTTGATCAGATCGGGATATTTTTCCGCAAAGGCGCCATTGACTGAAATGACGTTCGGCACGGCCCATTCGGGGTGCTCCGATCCATCGAGAAGAATGCGCGCCTGGCCGGTGTCGACGAGTTTTGCCGCCGTGCTGTCTGTCTCAACGATTGCGTCGATATCACCACGCAATAGCGCAGGGCCCGAAGCCTCGAATGGCAGACTGAGCGATTCCACATCGTCGGTCTTCAAGCCGGCACCTTTCAGCGCCTTGCTGAAATTCGAGTGACGCACCGTACCGGCGAGATATGCAACCTTCTTGCCCTTCAAGTCGGCGACGGTTTTCAATGGCGAGTTCGTCGTAACGATGATCGCCGAGCCGCCTGTTTTGACGAAACTGGAAATGCCGATCAGCTTGACATCGGCGCCCGATGCCGCGACGCGCAGGGCAGGGTTGTTGCCGGTGTAGGTAACCTCGATAGCCCCAGTGGCGAGGGCGGTGGTTGCCTCAGAGCCGCCGCCAGTAAAGGTCACCAGCTCAACCTTGATGCCGTCCTTGGCAAATTCCTTTTCCAGCCAGCCATCATGCTGGGCGAGAATGAATTTCAGGTGGCCAGGAGCGGTACTACCGATGCGTATGACATCCGGCTTTTCCTGCGCGATGGCGGGCAGGGTGAGGCTTGTCAAACCAATCAGCGAGACGGCGATGGTCTTTATCAGCGTCCGGCGCAAAACGCCGTTATTTGAAATTGTCATACTATGGTTCCTTCGTTGGCGTTTTTGCAGGAAGTGAAGATTCTCAGTGAGGTGAAGTGTCGGATTGGCCCTTCCACGAGGTCGCCCAACGCTCAAACCAGACCAGCAAATAGTTCACGATCAGGCCGATGAGTGTCATGGTCAGAATACCGGCATACATATCGCCGGTTTCCATCATCAGCTGCGACTGCTGGATCAGGTAGCCGAGCCCAGATTTGGCGGCGAGCATCTCGGCGCCGATAACCGCGAAGATGGATGATTTCACCGCGAGACGCGCACCCGCGACGATGGATGGAATGCTCGCGGGGAGGATGACTTTGCGGAACAGATCGAGATCGGATGTTCCCATCGAGCGGGCCGCTTTCAACAAAAGTGGATCGACTGCCTTGACGCCGCTGATCGTGTTCACCAGCAGGAAAAATACCGATGAATAGAAGGTGATCGCGATCTTTGAGGCTTCGCCTATGCCGAGCAGCAGAATGAAGACCGGTAACAGAGCAAACTGCGATGTATTGCGGAGCGTTTGGACGAGCAGATCGGAGATCTTTTCGAAAAGCGAATAACGCCCCATCAGGAACCCGAGCGGAACAGCGACAATCGTCGCCAATCCAAAGCCGATCGCTGCCCGCTGCAGGCTGATGCCGATATGCTTAGCGAGGACGCCGCTTTCTGCCAAGCCGATCCATGAGCGGCAGACATCGCTGAGCGGGGGAAAGAAGATCGGGTTGAGCCATCCAAGCCGCGGTGCGATTTCCCACAACAGGAAAAACAGGATGAGCAATGGGAGGCCATAGCTGAATGTGCCGTCGCCGCGCGCCGTCTTGTGCTTGCGGGCAGGCCGGGCAGCACTGGACGCTGCAATTGATGGCAACCTGATGCCGATGCCTGGTTTTTCACTGATATAGGCCATGTTTCCGTTCCCTGGATCTTTAGTTGGCGTAGGCAGGCGACAACGCCCAATCCTTTTGCGCCTTGTTGACTTCATCACGCAGTGCTTCCCAAACGCGGGCGCGATGTGCGTTGAACTCCGTGCTGGATCGAATGTCGCCATCGCGCGGGCGCGGCAGATCGATGTCGATGATCTCCTTCACCGTGCCGGGACGAGCAGTCATCACAACGATGCGGTCGGCGAGATAAATCGCCTCATCGATGGAGTGCGTGACAAAGATGACGGTCGTGTTGATCTTCTCCCAGATCTTCAGGAGTTCGCTCTGCAGGATTTCGCGCGTCTGCGCATCGAGCGCTGCGAATGGTTCATCCATCAACAGCACTTCTGGATTGCTTGCCAAGGCGCGGGCAATGGCCACACGCTGCTGCATGCCACCGGAAAGCTGATTGGGATAACGATCCTCGAAACCGGACAGTCCGAACAGAGCGAGGAAATATCGCGCGCGGTCGCTGCGTTCGCGCTTTGGCACGCCGCGCACCTCCAGGGCATATTCGATGTTCGACAGGGCTGTGCGCCAAGGAAACAGCGCATATTGCTGGAACACATAACCGGTCTTGGGATCGGGCCTGGTGATGGTGGTGCCGTCCAGTTGCACGATGCCCTTGCTCGCCTGTGTCAACCCGCCGATGATATCGAGCAAAACAGATTTGCCGCTGCCGCTCGGACCAACAAGCGTAATGAACTCGCCCTTGCGGATGTTCAGATCGACGCCATCGAGGACGGTGACGCGATCGGTCTCCTCGCCGTCGACAGTCACATATTGACCCGGCTTGAGCTGGAAGGTTTTTCTGATGCCGGAGACGACAATTCGGTCCATCTGCATTCTCCTTCAAACTGCCGCGACGCGAATGCGATGCGTCGGGTCATGTTCGGTTCCGCCAGCCTTGCCGCGTTTCCAGCCGAGCGCACGCGCGTAACTGCCAAACAGATTGCGTTCCTCAACTTCGGCTTCTGTGATCGGAAAGTGGCCTTCCGCGCGATGCGCGACATAGAGCGCATCGACGGGACAATAGATTTCGCAGAGGTAGCAGGTCTGGCAATCGTCTTGGCGCGCTATAATGGGTGCCGAATCCGGCACCGCGTCGAATACATTCGCGGGGCAAACCTTGACGCAGATATCGCATTCAATACAACGGCTTGCGGAGACAATCTCAATCATGACGCGATGCCCTCGCGACTGATTTGCGCTTCGCCAATGCGGACTGCGTCAACCCCGCTCACGAGGATGCGCCGCGCAAATGCGGGGTCGCTGCCGGGACGGTCTGCCCGACGGTGCATGCCGCGGCTTTCACTGCGGGCAAGCGCAGAAGCAAGCGACCACCGCGCCGAAGCCGTGATCGACGCGGCCTCGCGACTGCGCACGCGGTCCACACCCTCGGTGTGGAGGTGTTGACGCACATCATTCCACAGGCTCTCCAGCCGCTCGCTACTGGTGTGCAAGGTTGTACCGTCGCGAAAATAATTCTTTTCGAGAGGGATGACTTCGGCGCGAACAGCTTCGATGATTTGAGCGGTGCGCAGGTCCGCACGAGCGTTTCCAGCCGGTCGCAGGCCCGCTTCGCCCAGGGGTTTCGATATGGAACGGAAGGCTTTCCGTGCTGATTTGCGCGCGTAAGTTGAAGCGCCTTTGCCTGACCACCAGCCGCTGGCGATAGCCCAGGACGAATTGACCGCGCCGCCGCCCGACACCGCACCTGTCATGTTCTCGCGGCTGGCTGCGTCGCCGGCGACGTAGAGCCCGGGAACGCCCGTTCCGCAATCGACCGTCGCGAGCATGATGCCGCCGGTGCCTCGTACCGTGCCTTCGGCCCGCAATGTGATGCGGAACAGGTCTTTGAAGGGATCGATACCCGCACGGTCATGGGGCACGAAGCAATTGGGCTGACCACGGCGCAGCCAATCCTGCAAGGCGGGCTCGGCATGGTCGAGGCGGGCAAAAACCGGACCGTCTATCAGCGCCTTCGCAATATCCTTCTCGCGCTCGCCAATGCCGTTGGAAACTTGCTCGCCGTTTGCGTCGAGGAGGGGTGATCCATCCTCGCGGTAGAACGTGGCCCATCTGTAGGGCAGACCCTTGTTGAGCGACGTTTCATACGGGGCGAGCGTGTACTTCCCGGTGAACTCCATGCCGGAAAGATGCGCGCCGGCTTCCGCCGCCATCAGGTAGCCATCCCCAGTGAGGCCGGTTGCGCCGAGGATACGCTCGTGGAAGGCACAGCCGCCGGTTGCGAGGACAACGGCTTTTGCCTCGACGCTCCAGTCGCGGTTGCGCTGCCGGTCTACGCCGGAAGCGCCTGTGATCGCATCTCCATTCGACAGAAGTTCAAGGGCAGGGTGGTGGTCAAGCACGGTGACACCGGCCTTCAGCACCCGCCGCCGCATGAAGCGCATGTAATCGGGGCCGCGAAGGTTGGCGATATAGAGCCGGCCGTCATCTTCGTGCGGAAACAGGTAGCCCCATTCGGAGAGCTTCACCAGATTCTCGTAAGCCTGATCGACACAGCGCAGCATCCAGCGCTGATCGGCAAGGCCGCCGGTACGCTGCCAGCGCCGCTCGACAGCCTGACCACGATTTTCACCCGGCGGTACGCACCAGGTTCCGGTGTTGGACGGAGCTGTGGCGCCGCTCGTGCCAAGATAGCCCTTGTCAGCGAGGACAACACGAGCTCCATCTTCCGCAGCAGCCAGCGCTGCCCATGCGCCGGAGGGACCACCGCCTAGCACCAGCACATCGGCCTGCAAATGCAGCGGGTCATTGCCAGTGGATTTTACCCGATCAGATGACATGCGTTCTCCGGTAATCGGCCAAAACGTCAAACCCTTGCCGGGTCTGACGGTTGTTTCGGACTTCTCAGGCAGCGTGGGAAAGGGAGGACGGCTCATTGCCTTCCAGCCATTTGATGTTGCAACCAATGGATGCGACCTGCTTGTCAGACGTCTTCTGGCCCAGGAGGACAGCGTCAACCGCGGCTCTGATATCCGCACCCGTTACAGGTTTTCCATTGCCGGGACGCGCATCGTCGAACTGGCCGTGATAGGCGAGGCGGCGTTCCGCGTCGAAAAGGAACAGATCGGGCGTGCAGGCGGCGCGATAGGCCTTGGCGACAGTCTGTGACTCGTCCTTCAGATATGGAAATGAATAGCCGAAGTTGGCGACTTCTTCGCCGATGCGTGCCAGCGTTTCTTCCGGATGCGCCTTCGCGTCATTGCTGTTGATGGCGACGATCTGCAATCCCTTCGGCGCATATTCGAGCGCAAACTGTGCCAGCGCTTCACGCAGCAACACAACGAACGGACAGCGGTTGGAGATGAACGTTACGAGCAGGGCGGGCTTTTCGGAGAAGCTCGAAAGCTCGTAGAGCTTGCCTTCCGCATCCGCCAAAATGAAGTCAGCGGCTTTGGTGCCGAGCGTAATGGCGTTCGATTCTGTCTTAGGCATTTGTGCGCTCCCATTGATCAAAACGTGCCGGCAGAGCTCATATAGCTGCCTGACACCAATACTCTACTGATTTGGTAGTGTATGGAGAGGCATATTATTTTGGGGATGGCAGATTTTTGAAAATTATCGTCCTGCCGGCACCGGGCCTGATTAAAATGAGAGACCAGAAAAGATCCGTACGCAAAATTTCCCGCGAACCGGGGGGACTCGGGGTTGTGACGACGAGCTTAGTTCAACCTGAGGCTTTTTTGTCGCGCCATGCAGAAAAGCGAAAAGGCATATGGCCATAACCAGTGTCGAGGATTATATCCCGGTCATCCAACCCACTAAGTGCTTACTATCTGCGGTTGCCTCCATCTCGATCCAACCGTGCCATCGAGAGCTATTCCAGCGATGTCAGACCAGACTTGTCAGGTCGCCACCGGCCAGCCAAGCGCTCCTATTGGGGCGACTCAAAAACCGGCTCCAAATTTTCGTCTAATCGCCCTGATCATCGCCAGCGCCATGTTCATGGAGCAACTCGACGCAACAGTCCTTGCGACCGCGCTGCCGACAATGGCGCGCGATTTCGGCGTCAGCCCGCCATCAATGAGTATCGCGCTGACATCGTATCTCCTGAGCCTGGCTATTTTCATTCCTGCCAGCGGCAGGGTGGCAGATCGCTTTGGCTCCCGCACGGTTTTTCGCACGGCGATTGCTGTATTCACGCTTGGTTCGATTCTCTGTGCCCAGGCGCCGAACCTGACTTTTCTGGTTTTTGCCCGGCTGATCCAGGGGCTTGGCGGCGCCATGATGATGCCGGTCGGGCGTCTCGTTCTTATGCGCAGCGTCCAGCGCAAGGACTTCGTTGCGGCCATGTCATGGCTGCTTGTGCCCGCACTTATAGGCCCGATACTCGGACCGCCAGTTGGCGGCTTGATAGTCACCTATCTCGATTGGCGCTGGATTTTCTACATCAATGTTCCCATCGGCATTCTCGGGTTCGTCCTGGTTTCGATATACATCGAGGAATTCAAGGGTGAATCGAAGGGCAAGTTCGACACCTTCGGACTGTTTCTTTCCGGCGTGTCGCTCGGTTCTCTGCTGTTCGGATTCGAAATGTCCAGTCGAAGCGGCGAGGCGGGGACGTCCATTCTTCTCATCGCCATCGGACTTGTCTTCGGTGCCGCCTACCTGCGCCATGCGCGCAACCACCCGTCGCCGATCCTCGATTTTTCCCTGATGCGGGTTCCGAGTTTCAAGGAGTCGGTCATGGCTGGTTCGCTGACCCGCATTACGCAAGGTGCACAACCATTCCTGTTGCCGCTCATGCTGCAACTGCAGTTCGGCCTCTCAGCAGCTTCAGCCGGCGGCATCGTGATTGCAACGGCGCTTGGATCGATGCTGATGAAGGCGACAGCCGGCAAAATCCTCAAACGATACGGTTTCCGCAACAGCCTGACGGTCATTGGCTGGATTTCAACGCTCGGCTACGCGCTTTGTGCGTTCTTCCGTCCGGATTGGCCGATCTGGCTCATCTTCACGATTCTGTTCTTTTGCGGGTTCTTTATGTCGTTCCAGTTCACCGCCTACAATATTGTCGCCTATGACCAGATCGATCGCGAGCGGATGAGTTCGGCAACGAGCTTCTACACGACCTTTCAGCAGTTGATGCTTTCGCTCGGCATCTGTGTCGGCGCACTGGCCCTGAGCACCTCGATGCTTGTGCAGGATCACACGGACCCCAAGCTTGGCGACTTTTCCGTCGCGTTTCTCGTCGTCACGGCCATCTCGCTCACCGCGACGATCTGGAACAGGCGCTTTTCGCCCACCGCGGGCTCTGATATCAGCGGGCATCAAGCATAGGCGCGGGCCATTCAGAGTACTTTGCCCGGATTCATGATTTCGTTCGGATCGAGCATGGCCTTGATCGAGCGCATGAGAGCGAGTTTCACCGGATCGACAAACCTATGCAGATCCTGCCGTTTGTCCAGGCCGATGCCGTGCTCGGCCGAGAACGATCCGCCTAATTCGCGTAGATTGGCGTAGACGATCGCCTTGGCGGCATCCTTGTCCGGCGCTCCCGCAACGCCGACATGCAAATTGCCATCGCCAAGATGCCCGAATGCAAAACCCCGAACGTCCGGTCCGAGCGTGGCGACGCCCTCGTTGAAGTGCGTCAGCCACATTTCAAGTTCCTGCAATGGCACCGAGATATCGAACCAGTAGCCGTTCGGATGAACGCGATCGACCACGCTGCTGTCCTCACGAATATTCCAGATTTCGGTGCGCTCCTTCTCGCTCTGAGCGAGGATTGCATCGACGACAAGCCCTTCTTCGATGGCTTCGGCGAGTGCTTCTTCAAGGGCTGATTGCGCCGTCTGCTGATCCGCTGCGTCAATTTCGAGGATGAGATATGCCGGCGCTTCGGTAAAGGCAGGGAGGGAAGCAGGGCCGAGATTTGCCGATGCCAAGGTGAAATAGTCCCGTGCCATGAACTCCGCACGAAGGAGATCAAGACTCCGTTGCAACTTGCGGAACAGAGTAATCGCATCGGTTGCAGAGGGGCAGGCGACGAGTGCCGTCGCTGTGAATTCGTCCGCGGGCGCTAACCTGATGACCGCCCGCGTTATGATGCCGAGCGTGCCCTCGGCTCCGATGAACAACTGCTTCAGGTCATAACCCTCGTTGGATTTCGTCACCTGCGCCATATCGCTCATGATCCTGCCATCAGGCAGCACCACTTCGAGGCCAAGAACACGATGACGCATGACACCGTGGCGAAAGGCCTCCATGCCACCGGCATTGGTCGAGATCATGCCGCCGATGGTGGCACTGCCGCGTGCAGCAATATCGATGCCGGTTGCGAGGTCTACCTTTGCAGCTGCATCTTGTAGCGACAGCAGCGTAACGCCGCTTTCTACGACAGCAGTTCCGCCGTCTGCTGAAAGGGATTCGATCTTGTTAAGGGCAGCAAGGGAGAGGATGATTTCCCCAATCGCAGATACACCGCCACCCACCAACCCGGTGCGCCCGCCATGTGGTACGACGGCAATCCGTTGCTCGTTGCAAAGGCGTAAGACCGACGCGACTTCTCCGGTATTGCGAGGGGTGACCATCACCGCGGCATCGAGATTGCGTTCATCGGAACCGGAGTGAACGAGGCTCAATGCTTCGCCGGTCTTCACACCGCCGGAGCCGACGATCAAGCGCAGTTCCTTGAGAATCTCGTCTGCGATCATTGCGGATCTGTCGTCCTGCGCCGGTCGATGAATATTCTGAGGGCGAGAATGACTGCCGTGATTACGATCAGCAAGACCGAGATCGCGGCGATGGCCGGATCGATGTTGTCGCGTAGCCCCATCCACATCAGACGCGGCAGCGTGATCGCATTGACGCTGGTAATGAATAGCGTCACGCCGATTTCTTCCCACGACAGCACGAATGACAACAGTGCTGCGGTTGCAATGCCGAACTTGATGTTAGGGATGATGATCCTGAAGGCGCGTGTTGCCAGATTGGCGCCAAGCCCCCTTGCGGCAAGGTCTATGCGACGATCGACCTGATAGAGCGCGACAAGGATGAGCACTACTGCAAAGGGTGTGATCATCACGGCATGGGCAAGCGCCACGCCCAGCCACGTGTCGTAGCCGATCCAGCTGTTGAAACTCGATAGCGTTGTCATCAGGGGAAATACAACGTCATGGCTGAAACGACGGGTGGCACCACCAGCGGCAACAGCACGAAGCCAATCAGCAGCGCCGAAAAGCGTGGCTGGAACATCCAGATGCCGAGCCCGAACATGGTTGCCAACGCCGTGGCTATCGCGCTCGACAGGATGCCGATGCGCAGGCTGAGCAGGATGCTCTGGCCCCAGGCAGGATTATCTATCAACGCCTGGTAATGCCGCAGCGACAGTGTGCCGGAGGGCATGGAGAGAAAGCGCGCGGGTGTGAATGACACCGGAATAACGGCAATCAATGGCATCAACAGGAACAGTGCTACCGCTGTGGCAACGATCAGAATGACAGGGCCTGGACGGGATGAATTCATATTATCCAATCAGATGCGCAGGTTTGATGAAGCGTCGCATCAGCGCAAGAAGGGCACCAATGAACAATACGAGGACAACGCTGATCGCTGCACCAAGCCCCCAATCCGGACTCTGGAATATCCGGAGATAAACCAGTTCCGCCACCATGACGCTGCGGCCGCCGCCGAGAATGGCCGGTGTGACGAAGAAGCCAAGTGCGAAGACAAACACAATCAGCGCGGCCCCGATCAACCCGCCATAGGTCAACGGCACGAAGACAGTCCAGAAAATACGCGTTCGCGATGCACCCATGCCACGTGCCGCAAGCAAAACACGTTCGTCGATACTGCGCATGGCCGAGGCGATCGGAAACACCGCAAAGGGTATCAAGAAATGCGTCATGCCGATGATGACGCCAAGCTCATTGCGTGCGAGTGCAAGCGGTTCGCTGATGACGCCGGCCGATTGCAGCCATGTATTGATGAGCCCCCGGTTGGACAGCATCGCCAGCCAGCCGAAGGCTCGCGTCAGCACCGATATCCAGAAGGGAACGAGAATGCAGAATTCCGCCAGCATGCGCTGAACCGAACTGCCCCGAACCCACACATAGGCGATTGCATAGGCCGTAACGAGCACCGCGGCGGTGACGATAAGGCAAATCCGCAAGGTCCGAATGAAGACGGATTGGACGAGAGGATCCGTCATCAGCGCCCGGTATTGGCCGAGCCCGACTTCGGGCATGGTGAAACTCCAGCGGACGACACCCAAAAATGGAACGACATAGGCAAGTCCAAGGAACAGCAACAGCGGCGCCAGCAACAGAATCTTTCTAGAGGTGATCGTTTTTCCGATCATTCGCTTTTTCCTAGCCTTATGAATCAAAGGCTTGGCGCGAAAACTTAATTTTCGCGCCAAGAGCGATCAAGCCGAGATGACTTTCGTGTATTCGTCGAATGCCTTGCCATAATTCTCGGCATACCACTCCATGTCTAGCGGGACCTGCTTGGACATATTGGCAGGATCCACAGGATTGATGCGCTTTTTGTCCGCCGGGATCAGCGCGTCCGTCGCCGGATTTGCCGGGCCCTGGCCCAGCATGTTGAACATCTCTAGCTGTCGTTCCGGCGTCTGCGCGCTGGCGATGAATTTCATCGCATTGTCCTTGCCACCGGGATTTCCCTTCATCACGCCGAGCGCGCCGGGAGAAATCAGGCCCTGGTCCCAGATGAACTTGATATTGCCGCCGGAATCTTGCTCCAGCAATGAGGCGCGCGTCGACCAGATGAGTGCCATCGAGGCTTCGCCATCCATCAAAACAGACTGGCTTTCCGCGCCGCCGCCCCAATAGGCCACAACGTTTTCCTTGAATGCGGCAATCTTGTCATGCGCGCGCTTGAGGTCCAGCGGATAGAGCTTTTCCGGTGCAACACCATCGGCGAGGAGTGCTGCTTCCCACATGGCCGAGCCCCACTTATACAGCGATCGTTTGCCGGGAAACTTCTTCACGTCGAAGAAATCGGCCATGCCTGTTGGGGCCTGGTCGCCGAATTTCGACGAATCATACGCGATGATATAGGAGAAGAAATAGGTCGAGGCCGCATGATCCCAGCCAAAGCCTGGCCGCATCTTGTTCTTGTCGACGGTCTTGTAGTCGATTTCTTCCAGCATGCCCTGCTTGCCAAGGGAAATGCCGGAGAATGGGTCGATGTCCATCAAATCCCAGCTTGGTTTGCCGCTCTTGAACTGGGCAGTGATCGCCCCTTCCGTGGGACCAGAACCATCCATCTTGACCGTGACGCCGCTTTCCTTGGTGAACGGCTGGCCGTAAGCCTTGTCATAGGCCGTCATGGCGTCGCCGCCCCAGTTGACCAGCACGAGTTCCTTCGCTTGTGCGTATGAACCGGTTGAGCGCAGGAGCGCAGGAGCGCCTGCGAGCAGCATTGCGGCCATCTGTGTAAAGCGGCGGCGACTGATTTCCCCTTTCTCGACCTTGCTGGCGAGTATTTCGAGGCAGTCCTTTTGAAATGCATTATCCATTTTGTTTCCCTCTGGATGTTATTTGGTACATTCCGAATGCTGCCTAACCTCCGTCAGGCAGCAGAAAGCCTTGGTGCACCGGCCATGAAACCCACACATCGGATTGTGGCGCTATCGGCGACGTCGAGGCTGTAGGCATTGAAACCGCAAGACTGGTTCCGCTGCGTGTTCGCAAATGGTACTTGGTCGACGCGCCGAAATAGGTGGCGCCTTCGACCCGGCAGGTGATGGCATTGCAGTCCGAAGTTTGCGGCGATGCCGAGATGAACATATGTTCGGGCCGGACAGCGGCAACGGCTTTCTTACCCGCCAGGGTAATGGATTTGTTGAGGACGATGGTCCGGTCCTCGAATTTGCCTGCGGCCGTTTCGCCGTTCAACTCTACGGTGTCGAGTGGCAGAAGATTGATCTCCCCGAGAAACTCGGCGACGAAGCGGTTCGACGGCCGCTCATAGACGTCCTGCGGCTTGCCAACCTGCAAGAGTTCGCCATGATTGAAAATGGCGACCCGCGACGATAGGGCGAGCGCTTCGGACTGGTCGTGCGTGACGAAAACGAAGGTCGTGCCGGTCTCCTGGTGCAGGCGTTTGACTTCTTGCTGCATCATTTCGCGCAAGTTCTTGTCGAGAGCCGAAAAAGGCTCGTCCAGCAGGAGAACGGAGGGTTCGAACACCAGAGCGCGGGCGAGCGCCACGCGCTGTTGTTGACCGCCGGAAAGCTTCGCCGGGAGCTTCTTTTCGTGGCCAATAAGACCAACGCGCTCTACCATCTCGCCGACCTTGCGCTTGACATCAGCCGAAGAACGACCCCGCACCTTTAGCGGAAAGGCAATGTTCTGCTCGACGGTCAGGTGTGGGAATAGCGCATAACCCTGAAACACCATGCCGTAGGAACGGTCTTCGGCCGGCACGTCAGTGATGTCCTTGCCATCCATGACCAGGCGTCCGGTCGTCGGTGCAGTGAATCCGGCAAGGATCATGAGAAAAGTCGTTTTGCCTGAACCGGAAGGGCCGAGAAGGGTAAGGAACTCGCCCCGACCTATGTCGAGCGAGAGATTTTTCAGCGCATGGAACGCGCCGAACGTCTTGCCAATCGATACAGCCTTGATCTCGGCGGCTTTCGCATCGCCCGGTTGCATGCTTTGAGGCATTGAGACCTCTTTCCCCTGCTTTTGTGAGAAGCCTAGGCACAATCCGCGATCTCGACAATTGAATTATATTGCCGCGATACGTGAATGAAATTCACGCCACTGCGCGAGAGCGCTCATGGCTGCGTTTCATGCGTTGCGGGTTTGCGACAAGCGCGATTTCAACCACTGCGTGAATGCAAGCTGAGCAGCATGATCGATTTTCGCATAATCTGTGACGAGAAAATAGGACTTCGGTGATTTGATGCTGAGATCGAACGGCCGGATGAGTTGACCAGCTCTCATGGCTTTGCGACAGGTGAGTTCATCGCCCATGGCGATGCCCTGCGCGGTGATGGCGGCCGAATAGACGAGGTTCATGTCGGAAAAAACGATGCCTCGTTCCGAATCAGGATTGTCGACATTGGCGAGGGCAAGCCACCGGGTCCAGTCCTCGAAATCGCCGAGATGTAACAACGGCGCGCGCAAGATGTCCTTCGGTTCGGCGATGCCGCCGAGATTGTTAAGAAGAACCGGACTGCATAGCGGAGTGAATTCCACCTCGCACAGGAGTTCGACCGATCTACTCGGCCAATTGCCATCGCCAAACGCAATAAAGAGGTCGACGCTGGCATCGCTGACATCATCGAGCTTGCGCGGCGTTATGATGCGCAGCGCCACATCAGGATATTTCTCCTGAAACTCGGCAATATGGGTGCATAGCCACAGCGAAGCGAAGCCCGCCGTGCAGCTAATGCACAATGAACCGCCAGTACCAGCCGGGCTTTGCCGTTCGCCTGCATCGTCGATGACGATGAGCGCCTTGCGAACATCATTGGCATATTTGCGGCCGCGAGGCGTCAGCGTGACGCCTTTTCCATCCCGTTGCAGCAGCTCGAACCCGAGATCGCGTTCGAGCAGCCGCAATTGATGACTGACCGCGCTGCGGGTCAGATGCAATTCTTCCGCCGCTCGCCAGACGCTGCCGTGCCTGGCGAAGCTTTCCAGCGCGCGAAGGGCCTGGGTGGATGGTATCCGCATCAGACGGTCCTTGTGAGGGAGGGGTGAATAGAATTTGCACGTTTGGAAAAAACATATCACTTTTTGTCCCGCCTTCCAGATGATTATCTCCAGGCAGCGGGAGACAGAATTTGATCACGGCAGCAGCGGCATCGGCATTGAATTTCGTTGACGGCCACGCGTCTGATCTGTCGTCCTGGACCCGCACGATCTTTGATTTCGGCGAGACTGCATGGCGCGAATATCAATCGGCCGATTGGTACGTGACGCGGCTGCGTGAAGAAGGTTTTGAAGTCGAGGTTGGCTCAGGCGGCATGCCAACGGCATTTTGCGCCCATTGGACTAACAAGGCCGGAACAAATGGCAAGTCGCCGACGATCGGCATGTATGCCGAGTACGATGCGGTCCCGGGAAACTGCCAGGACGCATCGACCGTCAAGCGGCCACGCCAGGGACTGCGCGAGCACGCGGGTGGACATACGGATCCGCATTCCGGTCTTGGCATATCTGGTCTGGGTGGTTTGCTGGCAACCAAGGCCGCTATGGAAAGACATGGCATCGCGGGGACGTTGCGCCTTACCGGGGAGCCCGCCGAGAAGGTGCGCGGTTCCAAGCCGATCCACGCCGCCAGGGGCTATTATGACGGGCTGGACGGCATGATCTCGTTTCATCCGTTCTATATGCTGCCACTGTGCAATACCGTGCGTTGGGACACGCATTGCGGCGCCGCCTATTCGATGATCTACCGTTTCGTCTGCGATCAACCGGAGCGATGGGGTTTGAGCGACGGCGCTCCCATCCCGCAATCTCATTCCGCCGTCCGGGCGCCAGGCGCCAATGACGCGCTGATGATGATGTACATGGCGTCAAAGGCATTGCGCGATTCCATGCTGCCGCATCAGGGCGGCTGGTCGATCAGCGAGGCAATCCTGACGGCGGGGCAGGCGACGGCCGACAATCTTCCGGCGGGTCTTGCCGAGATTCAATACATGATGCGCGTGCCGACGATTGCCATGGCGGAACAGTTGACCGCAGCGCTCGACCGCAATGCCGAGCACGCTGCGGCGATGACAGGCTGCCGGGTGGAACGGCACTGGGTTTGCAAGTCGCGCCCAGGCCTTGCCAATCACGCGATGGCTGAAATCACCTGGGAGGCACTCAACATTGTCGGCGCGCCGCGTTGGGATGAGACGGCGAAGGCCATTGCGCGTGAAATCCAGATTAATGCTGGTGTCGAGGCAATGGACGAGCCATTCATCGACGAATGCGAGAAGCTGATTTCACCGCAGGAGGCCGAAGCAATCCTCCGCCGTGACCTGCCGCCGTCACAAATCAACTCCACGTCAGACGATTATACCGATATGACCTGGCACGCGCCGACGGTGCGTTTCTATGTGGCGCGACCGGCGCTGAAAGCACCCAAGGGATACGCTTATCCAAGCTGGGTGATGAACGCGCTTGGCGGCATTCCGGCGACGATCGATCCGATGGTGGTCTGCGCTGCGAAGACTGTTGCGTTGACGGCCTTGCGCCTGCTTGAGGACGAAGGCGCGCGAAAACTGGCAAAGGATGAATTCATCGAACGCACAGGCGGCGGCGTTGGCGGCTCGAAGTGGATCGCGCCGCTGTGTGATTACGAACCGCCAATCCATTTCCGCTGGCCGGAATATGTAACAACTGCACGCGGGCGCGAGTGGTGGATACCCACCGGCGCACAATAGGAGACAGTCCAATGACACGTCACGAACAGGACTTTGCGGCCAATGCTTTCACTCTGAAGCGGCGCAATGCCAATGGCGGCACCAAACCACTCAAAGGCTGGGGGTTTCGCAATGAAACGGATCCGCTAACTGACGTGCTACTTGGTTCGCCAGCCTTCTTGCGGCATATGGCGACAAGTTCGCTGTCGCGCAAACATTTGCGCGAAGCGCCGTGCAACATCCAGACCGCGCAGGCCCAGCACAAGGAGCTGGTTGCGACCTACGAACATTTTGGCGTGAAGATCCACTGGCACGAGCCGGAGCGTGAGCTGCCGATGCAGGTCTATTCACGCGATTCGAGTGTGATGACACCCTATGGTGCGATCATCACCGCCATGGCCAACTGGTGGCGTCGCGGCGAAAACTATGCCGCCATCCGCACCTATGAGCGGCTCGGCATTCCGATCTACGACATGGTCACTGCCGGCACATTCGAGGGCGGTGATTTCAACGTCATCGAGGAGGGCTGTGTGCTCATCGGTTGCGGCGGCGCACGCACGCAGGAGGAGGGCGCCCGGCAGGTCGAAGACTGGTTCCGCAAGGAGGGCTGGGAGACGCGCCTTGCGTTCATCGACGAATACTACGTCCACATCGATTTGATGGTTGTGCCGATCGCGCCGAAATTAACAGCAGTCTGTCTTGCCTGCACGGAGCCGGCGATCGTCGACTGGCTGAAATCCAAGGGTCACGAGATCATCGATGTGCCATTTCAGGATACGATGAATCTGGGCTGCAACTTCATGTCGCTCGGCAAGGACCGCGTCATCGCACCAACGTCGAGCAAGACCTTGATCGAAAAGCTGAAGGCCACGGGATTTGAAGTCGCTGCGGTCGACATGGGCGAAATCTCCAAAACCGGTGGTGGTATTCACTGCATGGCGCAAGCGCTTTTGCGGTCACCGGAATAGGATACGACAGACGGTTCAGATCGCGGGGCCGGGCGCGGAATGAACGATCTGGACGCCGTTGATCTTGTAGGTGCCGTCGGGTTGTTTCACGAGTTGGTAGATGGCAGTCCAATCCTTGCCATCTGGTCCGGTGATCAGGACCTCCTGGATCACCTGATCGCCAGCGACCTTGTTTCGTCCGAAGGCGAAATTGCCCGGCCGATAAACAGGTTGGTAGGCCTTCTTGACCATCTCAAAAAAGAGGGACTCGTTGAGGAACTTGCCCTGTATCTCTGGCGAAGCGAAAGAAAATGCGGTACGCGCATCGTCTCTGAGAAAGGCATCTATTTGCTGTTTTATGATTGATTGAGCCGTTTCGACGGCCTCCTCGGCAAACGCAATCGCAGGCTCAGCGAACAACAGCAGTGCGCCGACAACCAGTCTCAAGAAATACGCTCTACCCATATCCGTCCTTGGCGATAAGTCCTCTTCACGGGACCTATCGATACGAGTATACGCTTTTAGCGATCACCCGGAATTGAATTTCGGCCGGCAAAGCGCCATTCTGCCAACTGGATGAGGAGAGTCTCAGCAATGCAAACGGTAAGGTGTTTGGCTTTCGCGATGGTGTTTGCAGCGACGGTATCCGCATTGGGATACGATCCAGCTGCAGCAGCAGATTGTGGCAGTACGGCTTCGCCAGGCCTGGACTGGAGCGAGTGCAGCAAGAAAAGCATTATCATACCGGGGAGCAACCTCGAGGGAGCCAATCTGATTGGAACCGATTTCAATGCGACGGATTTAGGCAATTCCAACCTGACGTCTGCAAATTTCGAAAAAGCCAGCTTGATGCGGGCATCCCTGGCGGGTGCCAAAGCCGAGAAAGCCAACTTCTCAAGGGTCGAAGCCTATCGATCAAGCTTCGCCGGCATTTCTGCCGATGGCGCATCTTTCGCCAGCGCGGAATTTCAGCGCGCGGATTTCAGCGGAGCAAGCCTCAAGAACGCAAACTTCGAGAAAGCGGAACTGGGGCGTGCGAATTTCCAGAAGGCAGCACTGGCGGACGCACGGTTTTTCCTTGCAAACCTGTCGCGCGCTGACCTGACGGGGGCTACCATCGGAGGCAAACCCGTGTTCGAAGGCGCATTCATGTTCCGGACCAGAATAGAAGGCGTGGACTTGTCTGCAGCGCAGGGCTTGCAGCAGTCACAAATCGATCTTGCGTGTGGTGACACTTCAACCAGGCTACCGGCTGGACTGTCTACGCCCAGTAGTTGGCCCTGCACGGCTGATTAAGAAGTCGCCTAGAGCTGATCATTATAAGGTTCTTTGGTTTCCCCAACGAGTTTGGCCAGTTCTGAGAAGGACCACGGTTTTTCGGCTCCAGTGTCATTTGCGACCTGCAGAACCCTGATAGGAAAGCAAACAGCATTCCGATTTGACGGCAACAACTCTTCGATAAAACGATTATCCCCATGGGCGGTCGCCTCGGCTTTTTGAAACGCGACGTCCAACTCTTCTTGCGAAACGAGCCCCTTGGCCACGAGCAACCGGTTTATCGATGCAATGGCGAGACAGAGACCTTCAATTTGCAGATTGGCTGCGTTCATGGCTGGTCCTCCTGGTTGAATTCGCTCAACGTTTGGAAGCGCAATTCGATCCAATTCAAAGGAGCAAATCTTGGCTACATGGTCCATGAAGACAAGTGAGGCCCAGATAGCCCATTTTGGTTGGACTATACTGAGCCTCGTGTCAGGATACTTTTTGGAACTTGTCCAATGCCATCCTGGCAAAGATAAAACGCGCAATGAGCGCGATGGTTCCAAATGGTCAAAAAACTTCATGCCACTGAGTTGGAACCGTTTCGGACTTGACGACCAAGCAGGGACAACGCCGCTGTGTTTCGCGTTCGGTTGGTCGAGATCGCGGCTGTCTGCCGTTACAGCGCGTCTTATGACAGAGCTTCTCGCGGCAATGAAGGTAGTCGGATTTTCCCGGTTTCGCACCCCCCGGACCGACATTGCTCACCTTGAGTTTTATTAGCCTCGGCGCGTTATTTCGGCGTTGGATCCCAATTTGACGCGCCTTGCTGCAACGGTCAGGCAGCAAGCAACATTCTCATCCGATCCTCCGCCTGTGATGAGTTGAGATCCCACGTCAATGAACCGGAATGTCAACAATACTGCCTCGCGGAGCGGACAGAAACTCAAATTCATGTTGCCTGTCATGGTTTCGACCAACTAAATCGGGCGGGGCCCGGCGGGAGAGTCTTACTTATCGAAGGATGGGCCAAAGCGCCGGGCCTAGTTGCAAAGAATTCCAGGCGCAACAGGATTAGACTGCTCTCGCTCGCATGTCTGTCAAATAAACACTCTGACGTGGTCCGTCGCGTGAGTTATTCGGCTAAAGTTGACAGTTTAGCGCACTAATTCGCTGAACTTCAGGCCCTTAGCGACGGGCAACATGTCAATCTCGCCGGATGAGATTCGGGCGGCAACATCAACCCTGACGAATGAGGCCTTCACCTATGAGCGTCTGCACGTCGTCGTCAGAATGCTGGATACCGAGTCCCAAGCGAAAATTGATGCTTGCAGCGCTCCCGCATATTTTTGGCGTATCAGAGTCTGTATCCTACGACTGTTGAATCGAATTTATTGGTGGCAGGGCCTGGTCGTCGGCAGCGGCTGTTCGGGTGGGAAGGGGACGGTGAGCGTCGTGGCCGGACCGGCGTGGTCCGCGTAGTGCTTGGCGTCCGTCTCGGAGGGTGGCGGCACGGTGGACTGGGTATCCCTGAGCTTTGTCCCGGGGAGGGGCTTATCAGCGGCGATCGATTGGAACAGTTTCTTGGCCGGTCCCTGGAGCCACTCTATCCGGCCGGGGTAGCTGGTCGAGTAGCGCCACGGCGTGATGACGAAGCGGACTTGATCGGACGACAGCCTGCGGGTAATGAGCCCGAGGTCTAACATCACGCCGAGTGTGAGGGCAGGGTCGGTGGTAATGGACATGGTAGCCGTGTTGAGGAACCCAAGCATCCGGACCGCGTTGAATAGAGTCCAACCGCTCAGTGTCTTCTTCGCCATGGCGACGACGAAATCCTGCTGACGCTGGATGCGGCCGATGTCGGACCTGTCGCCGATACTGTGGCGGGTACGGACGTACCCCAGCGCCTGTTCGCCCTGCAGCGTCTGCCACCCGGCGGGCAGGTCGAGCTGTACGTAGTCGTCGCGGATCGGCTCGGGGATGCAGAGGTCCACCCCGCCAATCGCATCCACCATGCCCTTGAAGCCGGTGAAATCAACCGTGACGAAGTGATCGATGTGGATGCCGGTGAGCGCTTCCATGGTCTTCCAGGTGCAGCCAATACCGCCGAAGCTGAACGAGGAGTTTATCATGCCAATACGCCGCTGCTGACCCGGCCGCCTTTCCCCGGAACGGCAGGCCGGAAGCTGGACCAGCGAGTCGCGCGGGAAGCTGATCACGGCCGCCTCGTTCCGTGTAGGGGACAGGTGCACGAGCATGATGATGTCCGCACGTTCCCCGGCGTACCTGTCGTCTCGCTGGTCCGACCCGACGACGAGGATGTTCAGCGCGTCGGTCGACGCCTTTGCCGGGCGGTCGTCGCCCAGATCCTCGCGGGTGACTTCGATGTGACTGATGTTGCGGGTGAGCTTCGCGTACACGGTGGCCGGTAGCAGCGCGATGAGGATGACGACAATGAGTGACCGCCGCAGGCGACGCTGGGGCTTGTCCTCGGCTGCCGGCTGCTCGTCAATCACCCCACCGCTCACGTTATTCTCCAGGAGAGGCTGGGCCAATGGCCGCACTTGGCAACGGCTTTGCGCGACCCAGCACGTTCCCTGCCAAATAGGATTCTAGTCATACGTATTTAAAACGCAAGGGGAGTGCAGCCGTAGCGTCGTCGTCATAGGAGCTCCTTTCTCAACGCTGGACATTGTTCCCCTGCAATGTCTACGCGGTCGCAACCAGACTAAAAAGATGATAATTGGCGAAGTCACCTGAACGATATCCATCGGGGAGTGCTGAAATGCGATTAGCTTGCTACGTCTTGATTGCCACCGCTTTCGTCCTTTTATCTGCGTGTACGACTACTCCTAGTGTCGACAGCAATTTGGCGACCAACTCCCTCAGAAATTCGGTATATGACGAGTGTGGATGGGCTCCGGACTCGTCTAGTCTCGCGAGCTTGGTACCTGCCATTTCAACGGGCCGGGACGGATTTCAAAGAATTACAAAAGCAATATGCGCTGCGGCGAAGAGTGCACCTGCTCCGACTTCCCCGGGGGATCATGTTACGGTCGAGGTCGAGGGGAAATCGGTTCGCGGAAGGTTCCTTGAACCGGGCGAAAAACTTTCGCAAGGTTGATAGAACGGATACGCAGCGACCTGTCTCGCCAGGTAGTCGTCACCCGCGCCCCCCGGATCCGCAAGGAACCGGGCGGACTTGGCCAAGGAAGTTAGAAGACTGGCTGTCAATTGCAGGGAATTTTTTGACCCCTTATCGGCGTCTGATTTGGCGATGACACAGTACTGATCCATCTTATGATTAGAGTGCGCAGATCTAAGGCGCACGAGATCATCGATGTACCGGTTCAGGATACGATGAATCTCGCTTCGATTTCATGTCGCTCGGCAAGGAGCACATATCGTATCAACGTCGAGCAAGACCCTGATCGAAAGGTGAAGGCAACCGGCTTCGGAGTCGCCGCGGTCGATATGAGCGAAATCCCTAACAATTGATCTAGTGTGTGTGGCGACACCTCAACAAAGTTACACGCTGGACTGTCTGCTCCCGGCGGCTGGCCATGCATAGCCGGTTGAGTGGCGCGTTTTAGGCGTTATCTGGGGCGCCAAGTGGATGACGGCGTGTCAGGCACCAGCAGGCGGCGGTGAAAAATGTCCCAAAAAGTGTCTTTCCGCCAGATGGACGCAGGCTATATGGTGGCTTTGGCGCAGGAGCAGCGTCGAGCGAATGTGCTCCCAAGGAATGAGTTCGACATCAATCTGCTCCGTCGCATCTAATGCCGGTGTGCCCGTTAGTTCGGCATCGAGAGCGAGAAAGTAGTGAACCATATTGGGTTGATTGGTGGAGTTGGCGTAAAGTGATCCCAATGGCACAATCCGGTTACTAGTATAGCCAGTCTCCTCCAGTAATTCACGCCGTGCCGTCGCCTCCGGGCCAAAGTCGTCTTTGTCGACGACGCCGCTAGGCAGACCGGCAACCACCAATCCAACGCCATGTCTATATTCTTGCGTAAGAACCACCTCACCTTGAGGCGTGATCGGCAGAACACAGACCCAATCCGGGTACTCCAGTACATAGTAGGGTTCGATAACTACTCCATCGTTGCGACGGCAATTATCGGCGCGTACTCGAATCCACTGATCTTCCAGCACGATTCGGCTTGAAAGTACTTCCCAAGGTTCAATCATCAATCTTAATCTCTGTTTGGTGCAGTGTGACGGCTGACCGCACTGGTTGACAACGGTGTTTTAGAGAAGCCCTTCTGCGAACTTGGCCATGTTCCAGTATGACAAGTCACGCCCCGTGCCTTTCTTCTGCATGTCGGCAAGAATGTCGCCAAAGTGATCATCGTTCTCACGAACCTCGCGAAGATTCTCTTCGATCTCATCCAGGCTGAATTGCAGCCGATAATACAGGTCTCGTTTCATCATTGGACAACCCATGAAACGCTGGTAGAGAAACGCGCCTGTGTGGATTTGGGACCGAATTGCAACAAGCCTGCACAATTCGGTCACGAGTTGCGACTTCGATAGTTTTTGCAACTCTCCCTCCTTGTGGCGTACCAATCTCGGGAAATACCGGTTGAGCCGCTGTAATTCATCTAACGGGAGGTCAAGCAAAAAGGGTCGCAAATGGTCGGGTGTATAGAAGACGTCAATTCTCTCTGCTATCGGAACGATGGCATTTGACAGGCCTTTTTCTCCTTTGTCGATCGCCCAAACCCTGGAATCGACCGGAAGATAATTTTGCCAAAAAGTTTTAAATTCTTCGCTGAGGAAAATTCGACCACTTACACTGAAGCAGAACGATTGGATGTGGTAGGAATATTCGTGATTTTCAAATGGAGCTGCGATATCGGCCGCAGAATTTGCCAGTTTTCTGAAAAGGTCAATCAGACCTTCCCTGAAGCAATATACGCTGTCATTGAGATAGCAGACGCGACTGGGTTTCAGGGTTTCTCGTATGAATAGCGTGGCATCCCTGTAACCACCCATGTCAAACCCGGCATTGTCCCTGATAAGAAGGTGCGCGCAATGTCTCCTGAGTTCAGACAATTGCTCATCGTTCAGCGGATGATTGACGACCGCAATAACATTGATGCCTAAATCATTGAGCGCCGACAGGGTATTCTTCACATACCAAGGAAAGCCGGCTGGCTGCCATATCAGATAGATGGCGTAGACCTCTCCAGCGTTTTTTTTCTCTCCGACGTGGTATTCGGTTATCGAAGATCGCGCCGAAAACCGGCGGTCTGACCAAGCTTTGAAAACTCTCAAGTCGTGATAGAGAAAGCGTACAAACCTTCTCAATGAACGGATCGCTATGCTGCTGACGGCTTTGTAGATCACAAAGAACTCCAGCGCGGACATTCATCTGGCGTCATTAATGCTCGCCTAATCGAATACAATGACCCTGCTCCAATCCTGTGACCCAAGCCTCCAATTCGCCCTTAAAGCGGGCTTGGACGTTAAGCGGCAGTGACACGCTCCTTCCAATAGTCGTAAACGTTGGTCAGGGTTGTCTCAAACGATATTGCTGGTTTCCAGCGAATTGCGTTAAGAGCAGCACTGGCATCGCCCACTGCGCTTGCAACCGCACTGGGGCGCAAACGTTCTGGATCAACTTGAACATCAATCTTCTGACCCGAGATATGGATCAGCTTATCGAGAATGTCTTGTATTTGTTGTGCCTTACCTGATGCAAGGTTAAACACTTGCCCTCGAGTCGAAGGGAAATCAAAAAGTGCAACATCAGCATAGGCACGGACCACATCACGCACGTCCAGGAAATCCCGTTTGGCAGATAGGTTGCCAACTTTAATGACTGGTGGCCTCAAACCAACTGAAATTTCCGCCAATTGTTTCGCGAACGCTGCGACGACATATTCCTCGGTTTGGCCCGGCCCAGTATGATTAAATGGACGAAACCGAACTGTATTCAATCCTTCGTGTGCGAGCTGTCCGACAAGTGCCTCGGCCGCTGCCTTGCTGGCACCGTACGCATTCATAGGCTTGAGGACAACGTTCTCGCCGATAGGCTCTCCTTCGAAATCGTTGAACGATGTGCCGTATGTTTCCGAGCTGCTTATGAAAACAAATCTGGCATTTGGTGCAGCTTCCATTGCCGCGTAAGCCATATTCATCGTACCGGTGGCGTTGATATCCCAGGCGAGTCGTGGGGCGTTGCGGGCTTCCGCCGGCGCCGCGACTGCTGCCAAATGGACAATTGCGGTGGGCTGATATCCATCCACCAGATCAACAAGCTGATCGTAATCCCTGATGTCGATGGACTTACCGGTCGCTGCTTTATAACCAACAGGAAAAAAATCGATGGAATGATTAGACTGACGTGACTTCAACTCAGTTTGAAGCCACGTCCCGACAAATCCATTGGCACCGGTTATTAGAATTCGATGTTCAGACGTGGTCATTTTTCAACACTTTTTGAGCATGCTGAACTCACTTTTTGAGTCGCTTCAAATCGGCTTCGACCATTTCAACGATCATGTCTTCAAGTGAAATCTTCGGTTCCCAGCCGAATTTGTCCTTGGCCTTCTTGGGGTTGCCCAAGAGGACATCGACTTCCGCCGGGCGGAACAGGGCGGGATCGATGATGAGATGGTCGTCGATGTTAAGGCCCGCATGGTTAAAAGCGATCTCGCACATGTGGCGAACGGTGGTGGTGCGGCCCGTCGCAATGACGAAGTCGTCGGCAACGTCTTCCTGCACCATCATCCACATGGCACGGACATAGTCCTTGGAATGACCCCAGTCCCGTTTGGCATCGATATTGCCAAGGCGCAATTCCTTGGCAAGACCAAGCTTGATGCGTGCGACGGCATCGGTGACCTTGCGCGTGACAAACTCGATGCCGCGCAGCGGCGATTCATGATTGAACAGAATACCGCTCGAGGCATGAAGGCCGAAGCTTTCCCGATAATTGACCGTCAGCCAGTGACCATAGAGCTTGGCCACCGCATAGGGCGAGCGTGGATAAAAGGGGGTGGTTTCGGACTGCATCGGTTCCTGGATAAGCCCGTACATCTCCGAGGAAGACGCCTGATAGAATCGGGCGTCGGGTTTTTCAAGCCGCACCGCTTCAAGCATGTTGGTGACGCCGAGCGCCGTAACCTGGCCGGTCAGGAAAGGCTGCTGCCAGGACGATTTGACGAATGATTGCGCGGCAAGATTATAGACCTCGTCAGGCTTGACCTCCTTCATCGTGCGCAGCAGCCCGGAAAGGTCGAGCAAATCGCCGTCGACGATGTGCACATCGTTCTCGATCCCCAGCCATTCGAGCCGGGTCAGGTTCACTTCCGAGGTACTGGAACGCCGTGCCAGACCATGAACTTCATAGCCCTTGTCCAACAGAAGCTGCGCAAGATACGCACCGTCCTGTCCCGTTATGCCTGTTACCAATGCTTTCTTGGCCAACTAATCTCTCCGTCGTTGCAATCACGTCAGCGAATTGTTTCGTCCGCCGCTGGTGAATCAAATATATTGTCTATTCCAGTATTATTGCCGTCCGTATACATCTTCAAACCGGACGATGTCATCTTCCCCCAAATAATCCCCGCTTTGAACCTCGATCATCACAAGACGCATTATTCCGGGATTTTCAAGGCGATGTTTATGTCCGCAAGGAATATAAGTCGATTCATTCGTGGCAAGGATCAGTTCCTGGTCGCCGTTGACGACTTTCGCTGTTCCGCTGACAACCACCCAATGCTCCGATCTGTGATGATGCATCTGAAGGCTCAGGCTAGCACCGGGTTTGACCTCAATGCGCTTGATCTTGAACCTCTGACCCTCTTCAAGGGTTGTATAGGTACCCCACGGACGATGAACCGTTCGGTGCAGACTATGAGCCTCGTGGCCGTTCGCCTTTAACTGGGCAAACAATTGCTTCACGTTTTGCGTATGATCCTTATGTGCAACCAAAACAGCATCAGCGGAATCGACGATCACCAGGTTTTCGACACCGACGGTGCCGACCAGTCTGTCGCCGCTGCTCTGGATAAAGCAATTTTCGGTCGCAATGAGAACAGTGTCGCCATTGATCCTGTTTCCGGACTCGTCCGGCTCGATCAGTTCGGAAATTGCGTTCCACGAACCTATGTCGGTCCAGCCGATATCGCAGCCAACCATGGCGACATTTTCGGCTTTCTCGAGGACCGCATAGTCGATGGAATTTTTGGGAACTTGCGCGAACAGATCGCGATCGAGGGCCACCTGTGTTCCACTTGCTGCGCTGGATTGGTGCGCTGCGAGCAGACTCTTGCGGCATTGATCGAGGATGTCGGGGCAATGTTGCTGCATCAATCCGATCATGGTTCCGGCTGAAAAGCAGAACATGCCCGAATTCCAGTAGAATTGTCCCGATGCGACATATTCCTTTGCCCGCGCGAGGTCGGGTTTTTCGACAAAGCGAACGACATTTTGTCCGTCTGCTTCGATATAACCGTAGCCAGTCTCGGGAAACTCGGGATTGATCCCGAACGTGACAAGACGCCCGCTCGATGCAAGCTCAATTGCCCTTACGGCGGCGACACGAAAAGCCTCAAGATCTTTGATCATGTGGTCGGCCGGGAAAAGGATGATAATCGCATCATCGCCGTAGGCCTGCTGAACATGCAGCGCGGCAATGGCGGTGGCAGCTGCGGTGTCGCGCCCCATCGGCTCCAGCAGATAAGTGCATGCAATGGCCGAATCGTTGATTTCCCGATACTCGTCCTCAGTCTTGAAAAAGAGTTCGCGATTCGTAATGGTAAGTATCTGCTCTACGTCCGGCAGCAAAGCGGCTCGCAAGAAGGCGTGCTGTATCAGGCTCTTGCCATCACCTAGCTTAATAAAAGGCTTTGGATGGGCCTCACGCGATACCGGCCACAACCGTGCGCCTGCACCACCACTCATTATGGTTGGAATGATCTTCATCTATTCTTTCACTCCAGGACATCTTTCGCGCGTTTGAATCCCCATCGCACTCGTTTTCCTCAATGACCCGTCTGCTGCACGCCATCCACACACCCAAGGAGGATAGGGACAGCTTGGGCCCTTTATTCTGTTTGACAGGCCATGACAACCACTACAGAGAATTCTGGAACACACGATACCCAGTTTCGCCCGTAAAATTTCGCCCTTTACGACTCATCATCCTATTGTATTCGCAATACACTTGAGACCTAGCCGACGGCTCGAGGAAAAAGGGATTAATCACCGAGATCGTCCAAAAGGCGCAGGCAGTCAGCCGATGTGATACCCAGAGTCATTATGGACTCCTCGTTTCCGTTGTGTTCTCCTGTGCCTACAATAACAAGGCTCTAGAAATCAGAGGAGTCGTCTATGGCCAACACGATTGAACCGACTGAATCGGTTAAAATTCAACGAGAAAAAGATGCTTGGGTAGCTAAAAATGCACAGCCTGAGAACGCGAAGCAGCTCGATCAAATCAATTATGATTTGGCGCCGCTGGAGGGGCCGGTGATCTACCTGAGCCATAAGGTAAGTAATTGATTGAACAAAGAGACACTGTTGTTGTCACAGGGAGTGATAACACTGTTTGCGGCGGGCGGGGCCTAACCTGTCCACATCAATAAGCCGTCCGTTTAGGGACCTTTATCCCACTTGACCAACGTTGGTCGAGACGTGATGAACCGCCACTTTTTCTCGTAAATGTTATTTACCAAGCAATTTTCTGACTTCCGGCCGGATTCTGCAACGGCCTGCTCCCTTGACATATGAGGTGTAGTCGATCACCTACCGAGCTTAGCCAGCCGAATTGACGTCAATGACTACGCATTTCCCCATAGTGATATCGGCGGCAGAGTAGGCCGATCGAACTGTTAATGACTGTCTTTTCGGCAGGCCCCGCAAAGAAGTAGAATCGTTTATTTGTATGTTCAAACGTCTTGCAAACCTGCTCAACAATTTTACCGAGAAGCGTGAGCACCGTGGAAGCTTGAGTGCGGTGCGATCGTTTGTCTGGTCTCGATTGTGCAAGATTCGACAAACAATCGTCCAAACATTCAAGAGATATTTGCTTGAAGCACTGAGACCTTTTCCGCATCGAAGAGGTGTCCTGTTCGTTGGATACGTACAAGCGGGGCTTGGTCTGGCTGAATCGTTGCGTGGTATGATTGTAGCGGCAGCCAATCAAGGATTGGAGTTTGGCATTTATCCTTATCGCGTTGGGGTAGAATCGCGGATTATTGGCGATTTCATGCCCGAACGATACGATCGGCAACATCGGTACGACATCAACGTCATTGAGGTCGCGGCAGATCAGGTCCCCACTGTGTTCAGATCAATAGATCCGCGACACACGGCTGGTAGTTACAATATTCTAAGAACATATTGGGAGCTTCCCAAGGCTCCTCAGGAATGGGCACCGATGTTGCGTGGAATTGATGAAATTTGGGCACCAAATCAATTTGTCTGCGATGCTTTCAGGGATATTTTCTCAGGAAAAATTACTATCATTCCGCCTTGTGTGGTTATCGAGCGCGCCGATTATCCCGATCGCGTGGCACTGGAACTACAAGATACGCGATTCTATTTCCTCTTCTCATTCGATTACTACTCGTCCCCCTATCGAAAGAACCCGCTAGGCGTCCTTGAAGCATTCCAGACGGCTTTTCCTGATCAGAATGAAAATGTTGGTCTAATAATAAAATCGACAGGCGCTGAGACGCATCATCCTGAGATAAAAGAGAAAATTCGCGTCGCTGCGGAAGCGGATACAAGAATTACAATTATAGACAGAACCATGTCCCGGAACGAGGTATTAGGTTTGATCCGTGCTTGCGACTGTTACGTCTCTCTTCACCGCGCAGAAGGTTTTGGGCTTGGTATGGTGGAAGCGATGAGCTTCGGCAACATCGTGATAGGAACGGACTACTCGGGGAGCACCGACTTTCTTTCCCAGGAAACCGGCTTTCCTGTTGGCTTTAAGCTGACGACTGTCAAACCTAACGAATACGTGTGGTCAAAGGATCAAGTCTGGGCAGAACCCGACGTCGAGGCGGCGGTCGAGGCATTTAGACAAGCGTTCGCAGATGCTGATGCCCGCCAACGCAAATCTGCTTCCGGCAAGGCGCTAGTAACGGAGCGGTACGGCCTGGGTGCGGTAGGGGCAGAAGTCCAGAAGCGCATCGACGAAATTTCCTCCTTTCTGGCCACGAGACCGTAAAAGCAGCGGCGCACAGTTGCCGAACGAGGTCTGCAATTGTTGCGGAACGCGTGCAGGCTATGTTCAAAATCCGTCGCATTGACGGCTTTCTCCGCTTCGGTGTATAGCCTGCTGGCAAGAGAGTGGGTATCAAATATTCGTTTCGATAAATCTTTGGTCCAGGGCGGTTGTGTTTTTTAACCGTCCTTGGCTGATCGACGAGAACCGTCATTTTTTTGGAGAGCTTTGAGGTATGCTAGCAAGATGCGCATCAATCAGTGGGATCATCACGATGGCGCATGTTCAGCGAAATAGCGTGCGGAAAAGGCATATGAATAGCCTGGCCTTCTTCCATGACTTTGATTTGCTGGGCACAGAATTTTGAGGATGTCATTCTTTGGCATGCTCTGAAACATATAAACGATGGTTTCTACAATGACATCGAAGCGCGTGGATGGGGAGGGGCGGCAGATCCTTATTCCTTTCCATGGTTTCGGCCCCTTGATCGTCCGACGTGATGGTAAGTATCATTGTTCCGAAGGCATTGCCCGGGTGGTTCGTCAGTTTGTGCGGGCCTTGGCAGACGAGAAATTCACGGTGATCGTAACAAGCCGTGAGCAAGATGTTGCCCGAGTATACGGCTTCCTTGTGTCTGGCGTGGAAGATGTAGCGAGACTGCAAATCTTGAATATTGATGCCGTGGAGGATAGCGGCGCCAGTGGGCTCGAAAAGCAGCTATTCAACACAATTCTTCATAAAGCCAAAACACTTCCGATTTTGGCTTTCCACAAGCGATTCAAGAGTTTGCTGAAGAGTGGCGCCTATCTCAGTCTGATGAAATCTCTAGTGACCTATTTTACCGTGGTAATCGCTAAAGTAGGTCTTCGATTAAGGGCGAAATTGAAAACGAGCGGGCTTACGCCTATACGACCGATAGCAGTTGGATATGTTGATAGATTGAACGCTGATGACACAATATCCGATGTATTGATCCCTCACTATTGTATGTTCCCTGAGTTGCAGGCGTTAAAGGATAAGAAAGTTACTCTGTATTTACCGGACTACTTGCCCCATTTCTATCAAGGCTCCCTGGAGATGGGCTCTTCCCGTGAAAACGAAGAAATTGGCCGACAGCTTTCGACTATGGCAGAGCGGGTGGTAACAAACTCTGCTTTTACCAAAGAGTATCTGCCGAGAACCGGCCTGAACATCGCTGCAGAGAAAATCGTTCACATTCCGCTGCCGTTCCTTCACGAGGAGTCGGATGAGCAGGAGCATGGGACTGATGCGGTGGAATTATCGCTGCCTGAGCATTTCGTTTTCTATCCCACGCGCAATCGCCCCTCCAAACGCCTCAAGGATTTCGTTGCGACGATCGAAAAGGCAAACAAGCAGCTAAAGAAAATGGGGCGCTCAGAGCGTATTCATGGGGTTATGACTACTCATTTGTCGCCAGGCGCCATCAGCAAGGCCGCACAGCCCTACGTAACCATCCTCGAAGAGCTTTCAGATAGCCAACTGGGGAAGGTCTACAACAAATCACTTTGCTTGCTCTTTACCTCGGAGATGGAAGGAAATTTCCCGACGCAGATCACAGAAGCACTAAATCTTCGCGTGCCTGTGGTGGCGAGTGCCATGCCTCTTGTCGTCGCGGAACTTGGAGATGTCGGCGATGCGCTTGATCTTCAAAAGACTGGCGACATCGACGGATATGTCGATCGCATTCTGGATATTCTGGATAACAGGCCAAGCGTGATCGAGAAACAAGCAACCGCACGTGAATTTGCGCTTGAAAATTTTGCGTATGAAAAATTTCGAGATCGACTCTGCGAGGTCTTTATACCCTCAAAAAACTAATGTAGGGCTCGGTTAGAGACATTGGTGAGCCTTCATCGCTCATGGAACGGCGTATAGCGCTCAATAAGAAAGGATAACATCGTCATGGCTCAGGTGAGTTACCAGGCTATCAACGAATGCCGCGTGGGGCATAAAGAAGATTTGGTGTCAGTGCTCAATCTCGGTATGCAGGCGTTAACCGGAGTGTTTCCGAAGTCACCAGATGAGCCAGTCACCAGTGGCCCTCTGGAATTGGTTTGGTCTGCCTCCAGCGGACTTTTGCAGCTGAAACATTCGTATGACCCCTCTGAGATGTACGGCGACAACTATGGTTACCGGTCAGGTCTGAACCAATCGATGGTGGATCATCTGACTCATAAGGTCCGCTATCTGGAAAGACTGGCAAGTCCTAAAGCCGGCGACGTCGTGCTCGACATTGGCAGCAACGATTGCACGACATTGAAGGCCTATTCCACGGCTGGCCTGTCGCGTATTGGTATCGACCCTACGGGCAAGAAGTTCTCGAGCTATTATCCAGAAGAAGTGAAGCTCGTTCCGGAATTCTTTTCAGCAAAGGCCTTCCGCTCGGCAAGTGCCAAACCGGCCAAAATCGTGACATCGATCGCGATGTTCTACGACCTCGAGAATCCGATTGCTTTTGCTCAGGAAGTCGCCGAGATTTTGGCGCCCGACGGCGTCTGGCACTTTGAACAAAGCTACATGCCGTCCATGCTTAGAATGAATTCTTACGACACGATCTGTCACGAGCATATCGAATATTATTCTCTGGGTGTTGTAGCCAAAATATTGGATGCGGCTGATCTGAAAATAGTCGACGTTGTTATGAACAATATCAACGGCGGCAGCTTTGCAGTTACCGCTACGCATAAAAAGAGCAGTTCTCCCGCTGCAAACCTGCCAGTTATCAATTGGCTTTTGGATCAGGAAGATCGCATGGGTTTGGGTACGCCAAAGCCGTTTCGCGATTTCGAGGAGCGTGTCTTCAGGCACAAAACAGATCTATCCAATCTGATACGCACGTTGGTTGGCGATGGGAAAAAAGTGCTCGGGTACGGCGCATCGACGAAGGGAAATGTCGTTCTCCAGTTCTGCGGGCTCACTCCGGCTGAGATTCCGGCAATTGCTGAGGTGAATCCAGAAAAGTTTGGAAGGTTCACGCCGGGAACGCATATTCCGATCGTTTCCGAAGAAGATGCGCGCGCAATGCGTCCTGATTATTTCCTGGTGCTTCCGTGGCACTTCAAAGATGGAATTCTTAGAAGAGAACGCGAATATCTGGCTGACGGCGGGAAGTTCATTTTCCCGTTCCCTGAGATAGAGATCATTTGAACCGGGAATTTATCGTACCGGCGGACATTACCGTTACGATAACGAACAACGGTACAGGTGCGGGGTCATTGCAATTTGTTGTCCCATATGTGCCAAGACAGAACACAATTGGGACAACAGGAATTTCAACAATGGCAAGTCGGCCATGGGGGTCGTGGTATTACGCGGCCTCAGATCCACGCGAGGAGGTTAGGGCGGAGGCTAAGGTTAGTTTGTAAATGAAGGACATTGAGGCTCACGATGTACACCGATCATATGTGTAGAGGATCCGACCGCTGCCGGAAACCATCTGCTGGTTAACTATAGATGCACATTGACCGAGTTCGTGCGCAAAGTTTTCCTCGGTGTAATCGGCGAAAATATCGTTTCGCAACTGGCGCGCGGTTGATGTCGGCCAATGTGACTTCTTCCAGCACAGTGACAGTCACAATGTTCAACTCGGACTGGTGGTACGGTCGATCGTCCGTCAGGCACCCTCCGCGTTGCTGTCCCCAAAACATTGTAAGGCCTAGTATTTCTGCTCTATCCGATAATATGGAATGAAATGCGCTGATCGCTGTGTGACAGCCACGCCATCCCGCCTGTCAGGTAATATTCGTCCTCTCGCGGCGGGCGATAGTCCACCACGGTGTAGGGATCTCGTCCGGTTTTGTTCTCGACCCTCCACAACGTCCGGAAATTCTATGGGTGTGTCTTCCATCATCCAGCAAGCGGTTCGAAGGTGCAGCAAGGTTGTAAATTATCCGAACAGCAACTGACTGTTCAACATGCACGCCTTAACAGCACAGCGCCGTACTTGAGCGGCGAATTTCAATGAGCATAAGAATTTGCAGGCCCAGCTGAAGCGCACTCATTTTCCTTGCCGCTTCGGGTTTATGCAGTTAGAAGCGGGCTCCAATATGAGCGGATGTGGGATGAACGAAAACGAGCAACTGATCCTATTCGACATGCGGTGCCTGCAAGACTCGGCCTACAAACATCGAGGTGTCGGAAAACTTTCAGAAAATTTGGTGCGGTCTGTGGACCGGCTGTCCAAGAAGTACAAGATTTCCACGCTTGGCCTTGTTGACCCAGCCTTGCCGCCCTTAGAAGACAGTTTTCGAAACCTTGTGGATGAAGTCTGCGCCAATGCGCACGTTGGCTTGGAGAGGGGACCAACGGTATTTATCGAACTATCACCCATGACTCACGACCCACTATTCGTAGCGCGCGTCGTAAATGATACTGATGTTCTCAAGATAGCTATTGTTTATGACTTCATTCCCTTGCTGAAGCCGGAACGGTATCTACCTAATCCGTCGAACCGGATCCACTACGACACCCAGCTCACTTGGCTGTCGCGGTTCGATCACTTCTTTCCGATTTCGCAATATACAGCCGATGAGTTGCATCGAATTCTGCATATCGATTCAACTAGGATCACAAATACCGCCGCGCCTGTAGGCAGTGCGTTTGAGCTCCTACGTTCGTCGGCCTTAAGAGAGAGGTTGCCAAAAAGGTACGTACTCGCACCAGGTGGTGCGGAACCAAGGAAAAACATTGAATGTCCGATAAAAGCCCACGCGCGAAGTGGCGCATTGCAAGATGCGCAGATCGGATTGGTTGTTGCCGGAAATTATCCATGGGATTGGCAGGCGAGACTACGTGATCTCTACGTTAGCTGCGGTGGACAGTCGGACCTTTTGTTTTTTACTGGGTTCATAGACGAAGACGACCTTGTTGCAATCTATCGTGGAGCAACTTGTGCCATCGTGGCTGCGCACATGGAAGGTTTTTCCATCCCTGTAGTTGAGGCAATGGCGGCGGGCACCCCAGTCGTTGCCTCAGATATCCCTGCACACGTCGAACTAGTTGAGCGAGGCGATTTGATGTTTTCGCCAGACGACGCCCAAGAGGCTATGTCAAAGTTGGAAATGCTGGTGAGCAATGAGTCACACCGCGCTGCAGTGATCGAAGATCAGTCAACACGCTGGCAACGGTTTCGAGCTGACAACATAGCAAGCATGTTCTGGAATGCCGTAGATGGCCTGCTGGTTACGCGGAAACCTGGGACGGTGTTCAACGTTACCAGAGGCAGCCGACCGCGGATTGCGTTTCTCAGTCCTATGCCGCCAGACCGGTCTGGGGTTGCAGATTACTCGGCAGCTACAATCAAGGAGCTTGGCAAGCTCGTTGATGTGGATGTGTACGCAAGGGGGAAGCTGCTAGAAATTCCTGAAGGTGCCTCGACTGCGAATACGATATCGCCATTCCCGTTCGTATCACCCCAGTACGACAGAGTTATCGGCGTTGTCGGCAACTCGGATTTTCACCTTGAGATATTCAATCTTCTGATGCGTTACGGTGGAGCGTGCATCGAACACGACAACCGCTTGCTCGGATTCTACCGGATTCTACATGGTCTCGGCCGGACCCAAGACGTGGCCCAAATGGAACTAAAGCGTGCCGTAAGCTGCCACGAAATCGACAGTTGGATGAGTGACGAATCGTTGCTTGAAGCGACATTCCTAGGCGAATTGGCGAAATCATGTTCGCCGCTGTTTCTCCATTCTAAGGTGACGACGGCTCTGGTCAATGAAAGGCTAAATGCTGGGGCGATCCATCTGCCATTCTCGATCTATCGTCCCTGGACATATGATCCAGTTGATTTGACGATCAAGAACAACGCCCGCAAGCGACTTGGAATGGAGGATGGAGAATTCGCTATCGCCACTTTTGGATACATTCACTCAAATAAGGCGATTGAGGAGATAATATGGGCGGTTGACCTGCTACGAAGTTGGAACGTACCCGCTAAGCTTTATTGCGTCGGTGGTTGGGCTACACTCGAGCACCAACTGTTCTTGGATCTGCGCAGTCGTCTCGGCTTGGAAGATCACATCGTTTTCGCAGCAGAGTACACTAGCGACGCCAAGTACCGCGATTTTCTTTTGGCCGCAGATGCCGGAGTTCAATTGCGCACACATTTTCTAGGAGGACTGTCAGGCGGCTTGCTTGATTGCATCGCAGCTGGGCTTCCCACTGTTGCAAACGATGACATGGCGGAAGCAATGGACGCCCCTTCGTACATACTGCGTGTTCCGGATCACCCAAGTCCTGTCCTCATAGCAGAGGCGCTCGCCGAAATTTCTGACCGCATTCGGGATCGCACAAAGCTTGGCGGAGAAAGACTTCTCTACTCCGACGAACATAGTTTCAAGCGATATTCAGAGTTGCTGTGTCAGTACCTTGGATTTGATTTGAAGGTCCCTTGGAGGTCGAGGATGAAGGAAGTCGCGGCGTGAATCGATCCCCGATTTTCATTGATCTTACCAACCTTGTGTCAAATCCCATACAATGCGGGATCCATAGAGTGGAGCGTGAGATTGTAAGTCATTGGCCGGGTACCGCTGAATTGGTTCCATGCCGATTTGACAGTGCGATAGGATCGTTCGTTGAGGTGCCGGCAGATCGTCTGCAAGAGATAATCGACGGCATCTCGGGCGACGTCGACAGACGTCGAACGCCCCTTCCTCCCGGAAAAAGGCCGATTGCGACTGACGATCTGGTCAGAGGTCTCTTCAACCCAGAAGTCTTTTACGATCAACTGCGCCTGAATGCGTATTCCAATTTGTGTCGCGCACCCCACTCTGGCATCCGGTGGATGGTATATGATTTCCTTCCATATTTGCGACCGCAAGATCGCTCATGCAGGACAACTGAACTTTTGATGCCTTATCTCCGAGTTCTGCGAGAGGTTCCTCAGGTTTCCTTTATCAGTGCCGCGGCGCGCATCGCTTTCATTGAACGCGTCATACGAATGCCCGACCGGGCTGGTCCTGTAATCCCCCTAGGGGGCGACGGCTTGGGCATGCCGAAGCTTAAATTCGATGGTGGAAAGCGAATGTTTTCGTTCGTCGGCAACACAGATCCACGACAGAACGTGGCTGCGATCTTGCTTGCATTCGAGAAACTCTGGGATGATGGCGTAGACGCACCGCTAACTATCTTAGGAGCGAATGGTGATCAGGCTCCTGTAGAAGCCTCGATCGTAGAAAGATTGAGAGGTAGAGAGCCTTTTAATCAAATGGACAAGGCAACGGACGGCTTTGTGCGCCATATCTTGAATGAATCTAGGGCCACGATATCAGTAGGCTCGGCTGAAGGGTTTGGCATTGCGGCCTATGAAAGCCTCCATGCTGGGGTCCCGGTCATAGCGTTAAAAGGTATCCCAAGCCTTGATTTGATTTCACCAGGTGGGCGACTTACGATTGACGCGGCCACTCCGGACCTTATTGCAAATGCAGTTCGCAAACTTCTCGACGACCGAATTGCAGAGGGACTCTGGAATGATGCGGCGGGCCTTCAAATTCCGACATGGAAAGGCTTTGTGAAGCAGCTCGCAAAATGGCTACAAGGGGAAATAGGCACTATGAAGCCGGGAGAGCACGATGGGAAGTGATGCAGCGCCACCACTCGCCGCGGAGAAAATGACTAGCTACGCGCAAAATCAAGAAGATGTCCTGCTGAATCGTGTTTTCAAGAACGTCAAGGACGGTTTCTACATTGATATTGGCGCATATCACCCGACTATAGGGTCTGTAACCAGGACCTTCTATGACCGTGGATGGTCGGGTATCAATGTTGAGCCTGGAGAAGTCTTCGATGAACTTAAGCGTGCGCGCCCGCGCGATATAAACATCAAGGCAGCAGTCGTTGACCACGAAGGCAAGGTTGATCTACTTCAGAATCTTGCTGACCCGGGCACCTCCAAAGTTGCCACGAAAGAATCATCCGCGGAAACAGAAGGCAGCAAAGCGCTTAGAGTTCAGGCCGTTAAGCTTGATCGACTCGTCACACAGCATGTTGGGGCTCGAACGATCAACTTCTTAAAAATTGACGCAGAAGGCTCAGAGTCTGCCATCATTCGTTCAACCAATTGGAAGGCAGTTCGCCCGCAGATACTCGTGATTGAAGCAACTGCCCCTTGGTCAAACCGCCTCGTCAATCAGGAGTGGGAGGCAACGCTTCTAGCCAACGATTTCACTCGGGTCTACTTCGACGGAATCAACGTTTTTTATGTTCGAAACGAGGATCGGTCACTTCGCTCGCTCTTCAAACTACCGGTGAACGTGCTTGATAACTATACACTCTTCGATCCGGAACTGGAGTCGCTGAAGGGTGAGAATGTCACTATCTTGGCCGAGCGAGACGGTCTTCGCTCAAAAATAGCAAAGGTCAATGAGCGAACGGAATATCTCGCAGACTCCCTCGACCACTCCCGCGACGAAGTCGGCCGTCTAGCTGCCCAAGTTCTGAGCCTAACAAGACACTTGGACATCGCGCAAAGATCTCTGACAGCATTGACTCCAAGCGCTAACCGCTACGATAACATAGTTAAGAATCTGCGCGATCCTGGTGGACCTCGCGTGCTGCGTCTTGTTCTTCCGTTAGCGCGCATCATTAGGAAAATTAGTCGTATATTCGGTGCTACGCGTGAAGATTCATCAAACGCGGCACAGATCTCAGTTTCAGCGGTTGACAACGTTTCGCAGCCTAGTGCACCCACTGTGCAGCCGCGTATTCCATTACTGAAACGGATCCTCGTAAGAGTTTACCTGAAGTTTCTCAGACCTTATGTTCGGCCCACGTTGGAGCGCCTAAGGTCATATATGAACCAGCCCATCCACGACGTCGTAAAGACAAACAACGAGTACGTCAAAAGCTTAGAGGAGCTTTTGATCACAATTGCATCGCAGCAACGAAAGTGAGCTTGGAACTGCCAAGCCAAGTGTGTTTGAGTCGCAATTGTGCATGGCTGCGGTGTGACCTGCTCCCCTTTGTGTCCGCATTTATAAGTTAGCTCTGTTCTGGTTTTGGCCTTTTTCGGACCGGGTTGCGAACTCATAGGGTGTCATGCCGTCAAGGCTTGTGTGGGGTCGGTTCAGATTTGACGTGCTACCCGTCTTTAGGCCACCCGGAGCTGGAATTTTCCGGGGTTAAGGCTCATGCCGGCGGATGAGCCGATGAGCCGTTTATGAGCGATATCGGCGGTTTGTTGCCGATGGCGCTATGGGGCCGGACCTCGTTGTAGTCCTTACGCCAATCTTCTATTTTTCGCCGGGCATCGTCAAGGCTCATGAACCAGTGGGCGTTGAGGCATTCGCTGCGGAACTTGCCGTTGAAGGATTCGATGAAGGCATTATCGGTCGGCTTGCCGGGGCGGGAGAAGTCGAGGATGACACCCTTGTGATAGGCCCACAGATCGAGATCGCGGGAGATGAATTCCGAGCCCTGATCGACACGGATAGCCTTCGGATAACCGGCTTCACGGCAGACCCGTTCCAAGGTCTGAACGACATCCTCGCCGCGGTACGAGAACCTGGCGTCGACGGCAGGTGAGTAGCGCGAGAAGGTGTCGACGATGGTCAGCATCCTGATCTTGCGGCCTGTCGCAAGCTGATCGTGAACGAAGTCCATCGCCCAGGTCTCGTTGTGCCGGACCGCCGCACTGCGATCCTCCCGCAGCTTGGCCTTCACCCGCCGTCTCGGTGTCTTGTTGCGCAATTGCAGGCCTATCTCCTTGTAAAGACGATAGAT